>NZ_JACYOX010000009.1 GCF_015352955.1 Noviherbaspirillum soli | reverse complement strand
ACAATCAGGACGGCACCTACACCATTGCTCCGGCTGCCGATTACAACGGTGCGCTTTCCCTGCGCTACGACGTGGTGGACGGCAACGGCGGCATTGCGGGCGCCATGCAGAGCATCACGCTGGCTGCGGTCAACGACGCGCCGACCGGTTCGGCCACGGCTGCGCTGGCTGCGGGTGTTGAAGACACGGCATACACCGTGGCTGCGGCAAGCCTGTTGCAGGGCTTCGGCGATGTCGATGGTGATACGCTGTCAGTGTCCAATCTGACCGCCGACCATGGCACGGTGACGGACAATCAGGACGGCACCTACACCATCACTCCAGCCGCTGACTACAACGGTACGCTCTCGCTTCGCTACGACGTGGTGGACGGCAATGGCGGCATTGCGGGTGCCGTGCAGAGCATTACGCTGGCTGCGGTCAATGACGCGCCGACTGGTTCGGCCGTGGCTGCGCTGGCTGCGGGTGTTGAAGACACGGCGTACACCGTGGCTGCAGCAAGCCTGTTGCAGGGCTTCGGCGATGTCGATGGTGATACGCTGTCAGTGTCCAATCTGACCGCCGACCATGGCACGGTGACGGACAATCAGGATGGTACCTACACCATTGCTCCGGCTGCCGACTACAACGGTACGCTCTCGCTGCGCTACGACGTGGTGGACGGCAACGGCGGCATTGCGGGCGCCATGCAGAACATCACGCTGGCTGCCATCAACGACGCGCCGACCGGCTCGGCTACCGCTGCGCTGGCTGCGGGCGCCGAAGACACCGCATACATCGTGGCTGCGGCAAGCCTGTTGCAGGGTTTCGGCGATGTCGATGGCGATATGCTGTCAGTGTCCAATCTGACCGCCGACCATGGCACGGTGACGGACAATCAGGACGGCACCTACACCATCACTCCATCTGCCGACTACAACGGTACGCTCTCGCTGCGCTACGACGTCGTGGACGGCAATGGCGGCATTGCGGGCGCCGTGCAGAGCATCACGCTGGCTGCGGTCAATGACGCGCCGACCGGCTCGGCCACGGCTGCGCTGGCTGCGGGCGCCGAAGACACGGCGTACACCGTGGCTGCGGCAAGCCTGTTGCAGGGTTTCGGCGATGTCGATGGCGATATGCTGTCAGTGGCGAATCTGACCGCCGACCATGGCACGGTGACGGACAATCAGGACGGCACCTACACCATTGCTCCAGCCGCTGACTACAACGGTACGCTCTCGCTGCGCTACGACGTGGTGGACGGCAACGGCGGCATTGCGGGCGCCATGCAGAGCATCACGCTGGCTGCGGTCAATGACGCGCCGACTGGTTCGGCCACAGCTGCGCTGGCTGCGGGCGCCGAAGACACGGCGTACACCGTGGCTGCGGCGAGCCTGGTGCAGGGCTTCAGCGATGTCGATGGCGATACGCTGTCAGTGTCCAATCTCACTGCCGACCATGGCACGGTGACGGACAATCAGGACGGCACCTACACCATTGCTCCAACCGCCGACTACAACGGTACGCTTTCCCTGCGCTACGACGTGGTGGACGGCAACGGCGGCATTGCGGGCGCCATGCAGAGCATCACGCTGGCTGCCATCAACGACGCGCCGACCGGTTCGGCCACGGCTACGCTGGCTGCGGGCGCCGAAGACACGGCGTACACCGTGGCTGCGGCAAGCCTGTTGCAGGGCTTCGGCGATGTCGATGGCGATACGCTGTCGGTGGCGAATCTGACCGCTGACCATGGCACGGTGACGGACAATCAGGACGGCACCTACACCATCACTCCAGCCGCTGACTACAACGGTACGCTGTCGCTGCGCTACGACGTCGTGGACGGCAATGGCGGCATTGCGGGTGCCGTGCAGAGCATTACGCTGGCTGCCATCAACGACGCGCCGACCATCGCCGGTACGCAGGCCGGATTGTCGGTGAATGACGATGGTAGGCTGTCGCCGTTTGCCGGCGTCAGCCTGGGCGATGCCGACAGCCCGTCGCAGACGCTGACGGTCACGATCTCGCTGGACGATCCTGCCAAGGGCAGCCTGTCCAACCTCGGCGGCGGCAGCTACACCGCCGCCAATGGCAAATACACCGTCACAGGTTCGGCCGCCCAGGTCAGCGCATCTGTCGGTGCCCTGATCTTTACGCCGACGGCCAATCGCGTCGCGCCGGGTAGTAGCGAAACGACGCATTTCGAGATTTCGGTATTTGATGGCTTCGCGACAACGACCGATGCAGTGACGGGCGTGGCGTCAGATTCGCTCAACGATGTGCCGGGCATCACCGGCGCGCAGGCCAGCCAGGCGGTCAATGACAATGCCAGCCTGTCGCCGTTCGCGGCCATCACGCTTGCCGATTCCGATGTGCCGGCGCAGATGCTCACCGTGACCGTCACACTGGATGACGCGGCCAGGGGCCGATTGAGCCAGCTTGGCGGCGGCAGCTATGACGCGGCCGCCGGCGTCTATCGCATCAGCGGCAGCGCAACCGCGGTCACCGCCGCGTTGCGCGGCGTGGTATTCACGCCGGCCGAGGGCAGGGTCGCGCCCGGCTTTGCCGAGACAACGACATTCGCCATCAGCGTCAGCGACGGCATGTCCGCGGCGAACGCCGCGGCCAGCGTGGTCTCGACTGCGATCGACCATGCGCCGGTGGCCGTGACTGTTGCCGCGGCGACGACCGTGGATGCCGGCGCGCTGCTGCCGCTGCAGCTTGCCGCTACCGATGCCGACCGCGACAGCGTGCGCTTCACCATCACCAGCCTGCCGGCCCATGGCAGCCTGTATGCCGATGCCGCGGGCACGCGTCCGATCGCGGCCGGCATGGTGCTGGTCGGGCAGGGCGACAGCGTAACGGTGTATTACCGGCCCGACACGCTGTGGGTGGGCAGCACGCGCTTTTCCTACACCGCCAGCGATCCCCACGGCATGACCAGCGCAGCCGCCACGGTCAGCGTGAACGTGGCGGCCGGGCTTGCCGGCACGCAGGCATCGGTGCCCGCCGCTTCCGCAGCGCTGGCAAGCGAGGAGCCGAATGGCACAGCAGCGCCGTCGGCCGCGGGCGATGGCGGGTCGGCTGCGACGTCGGCCAGGGGCAGCTTGGCCGCGAAGCTGATGTCGGCTAGGGAGGCTTCCGCGCCGGCCGCTGTTTCGGGCTTCGGCGAGATGGCCGCGCCGGCGGAGGTGTCGCTGCAGCAGCCGGCCGCGACCGTGATGACGGCATCGCCCACGGCAGCGCGTGCCGAGACGCGCGCGGCATCGCATGCGCTGGCCGTACCGGCGCTGACCGGCGCTGCCGGGGCTCGCGCGGACGGCGCCGCATCTGCCGAAACCGGCCAGCAGCAAGCCGGCGCCGATGCCCTTGCCAGCGCAAGAAGCGGTTCGTCCAGGGGCGTCGAAGAGATCGTGCGCGCGCTTGAGCCGCTGCGCGAAAGCCTGAAACAAGGCGATGCAGTCAACCACCGCGTGGTCGCTGCCTCGATGGCCGTTAGCACCGGTTTCTCGGTCGGCTATGTGATCTGGCTGGTGCGCGGCGGCGTGCTGGCGACCAGCCTGATGTCGTCGCTGCCAATTTGGCGCTTCGTCGATCCGCTGCCGGTATTGAAAAACGTGAAACACGACAGCGAAGACGATGACGACGATTCGCTCGAGGACATGGTGCGCGCGGATGACGACGCGGGCGACGCAGACAGGATGAAGTCATGAGAATACAAAGTGCGCGCGTGCATATCGCGCTCGGTCTGGCGCTCCTGGTGGCCAGCGCCTTGCTGGCGGCTTCGTTCCTCGGGCTGATGCCCGACCGCGCCGGCGCGGTGCGCGAAGGCCGTGCCGCGCTGGCCGAATCGCTGGCCATCACAGGCTCGGTGCTCGCGGGACGCGGCGAGCTGCCGGCCTTCGAAAGCATCCTGCGCCTGGCCGCCGGGCGCAGCCCGGAACTGCGGTCCGCCGGCGTGCGCCGCGCCGATGGCAGCCTCGTGGTTGCCATCGGCGATCATGCGGCCCTGTGGCGGCCGCTGCCGGACGCGCATTCCACCGAGACGCAGATGCAGGTGCCCATCATCGCGGGCAACCGGCCCTGGGGCCAGCTCGAGCTGGGCTATTCGCAGCCATTTCCCGGCTGGCTGTCATGGCTGGCATCGCCGCTGACGCAGCTGGTGGCTTTCATCGCGCTGGCCTGCAGCCTCAGCTTTTACCTGTACCTCGGCAAGGTGCTGCGCCACCTCGATCCCACCGAAGCGGTCCCGGACCGGGTGCGCAATGCGCTAGACACGCTGGCCGAGGGCCTGCTCGTCATCGACCGCAAGCAGCAGATCGTGCTGGCGAACGCTTCCTTTTGCGAACTGATCGGCCGCGAGAATCGGTCATTGATCGGCAAGAGCGCGGCGGATCTGCCTTGGCTCGACGGCGAAGGCGACGCGCTGCGCAAGGATGCGCTGCCGTGGCTGGCCCAGCTCAGGCATGGCGCGCCGGCGGCCGACAGCATGTTGCGCATCGTCGATCGCCAGGATGAGCAGCGCATGTTCGTGGTCAACAGCTCGCCGGTTCTGGGCGAGCGCGACAAGCCCAATGGCGTATTCATCAGTCTCAACGACGTGACCCAGATCGAACGCAACAAGATCGCGCTGCGCGAGGCGCGCGACGAAGCCGAAGCCGCGAACAGCGCCAAGAGCGAGTTCTTGGCCAACATGAGCCACGAGATCCGCACGCCAATGAACGCCATCCTCGGCTTTACCGAGCTGCTCAAGCGCGGTTATGGCCGAAACGAGCGCGATGCGCGGAAGTTCCTGGCCACAATCGACACCAGCGGCCGCCATCTGCTCAACCTGATCAATGACATCCTCGACCTGTCGAAGATAGAAGCCGGACAGATGGAGATGGAAGCGATCGAGTGCGCGCCGCACCGCATCGTGCGCGAAGTGGCCGAGGTGCTCGCGGCGCGTGCCGCGGAAAAGGGCTTGTTCCTCCGCATCGAGGCGCAGGGACCGGTGCCGGAGCGCATCGTCTCCGATCCCGGCCGGCTGCGACAGATCCTGACCAATCTCGCCGGCAATGCGCTCAAGTTCACCGACCGCGGCGGCGTGCGCATGGTGCTGCGCATGGACGAAGGCTTGTACGGCATCGACGTGATCGACACCGGCATCGGCATCGACGAAGACAAGCT
The DNA here is from genome assembly GCF_015352955.1 of Noviherbaspirillum soli. Classification (GTDB taxonomy): domain Bacteria; phylum Pseudomonadota; class Gammaproteobacteria; order Burkholderiales; family Burkholderiaceae_D; genus Noviherbaspirillum_A; species Noviherbaspirillum_A soli. The sequence continues at coordinate 132,420 of NZ_JACYOX010000009.1, read as the reverse complement.
GGAAGCGGTCTTCGAGGCTTTCGTGCAAGCCGACGCCAGCGTCACGCGGCGCTTCGGCGGCACTGGCCTGGGCCTGCCGATCTCGCGGCGCTTCGCACGGGCGCTGGGCGGCGACATCGTGGCTTCCAGCGTGCCTGGGCAGGGAAGCCGCTTCTCCATTCGCATCGCGGCGATGCTGCCGGAGGGCACAGCGATGCTTGCGCCTGCCGACATCGAAGCGGACGACGGCGCGCCCGCCGTCGCGCCGGAAAGTCACTGGGTGTTTCCGCAGGGCGGGCGGGTGCTGGTGGTGGACGATGGCCCGGAGAATCGCGAACTGGTGCGCCTGGTGCTGGAGGAGTGCGGTCTGGCAGTGGATGAGGCCGGCAACGGGCGCGACGGCATGGAGATGGCGCTGGCAAATGTCTATGGCATCGTGCTGATGGACATGCAGATGCCAGTGATGGATGGCTACCAGGCCACGCGGCTGCTGCGCGAGCGCGGCTATGCGGGGCCGGTGTTTGCGCTGACGGCGCATGCAATGAAGGGATTCGAACGCGAAATTCTCGATGCCGGCTGCAACGCTTACCTGACCAAACCCATCCACATCGACGGCATGCTCGCCGCGATCGCGCAGGTACTCGGCGGCATGCGCGAAGAGGGCGCGCGGCCCGACACCTCCATCGCGCCGCAAGATGTCCGCTCGGCCGGAGCGCTGCTGGCGGATGCCGCGACCCGGCTGCAGCCGGAGATTGCCGAACCGCTAGTGTCGCGCCTGGCGAACCGGCCGCGGCTGCACTCATCGATCCGCAAATTCACCACGCGCCTCGCCGAGCAGCTCGATGCGATGGACGCGGCGTGGCAGGCTCGGGACCATGAGCAGCTCGCCGCCCTCGCGCACTGGCTGAAGGGCGCCGCAGGCACCGTTGGCTACGACGCCTTCACCGAGCCGTCAGCCGAGCTTGAAGAGCGCATCGAGCGCGGCGATGCGCAGGGCATCGCCGCAAGCCTGGCGACGTTGCGTGGCCTTCAGGCGCGGATCGTGGAGCCCGACGCGCTGAAGGAAAACAGTCATTGAAGCATTCCGGAGGAGTGAAATGAACAACAATACGGTCGGCGTCGCGACAGGGACGAATGCGCAGGCGGAGGAGCGTACGCTCGCTGTTCCGCGCGGGCTCGTCTTCGATGGCGGCGACAGCACCGACACGCTGCGCAAGGCGCGCATCCTGATGGTCGACGACGAGCCGATCACCCTGGAGGTGATGCGTGATTTTCTCGAGGAAGCTGGCTATGCGAATCTGTACGACACCAGCGAACCCGAGCAGGCAATGCCGCTGATCGCCGCCGAGGCGCCCGACCTGGTGCTCCTGGACCTGATGATGCCGGTGGTGAACGGCTTCGACATCCTGTCCTGGATGCGCGCCGATGAACGCCACCGCCATATCCCGGTCATCGTGCTGACTTCGTCGACCAATGCGGCGACCAAGCTTAAGGCGCTAGAGCTGGGGGCGACCGATTTCCTGGCCAAGCCCGTGGACGCGAGCGAACTCGCGCTGCGCATCCGCAACACCCTGGCGGCGAAGGTGCATCTCGACAGGCTGGCTTATATCGACAGCCTGACCGGCCTGCCGAACAGGCGCATGTTCCAGGACCATCTCGACTGGGCGTTGTCGCAGGCGCAGCGCCATGAGCGCGTCGGCGCGCTGATGCACATCAATGTCGACCACTTCAAGAAGGTCAACGAGGCGCTTGGCCCGGCGGTCGCCGATGCGCTGCTGCAGCAGATCGGACAGCGGCTCGAATACGGCGTGCGCGACTGCGACAGCGTGGGCCGCATCGGCCGCAATAGCCTGCAACTGTCGCGCGTGGGTGGTGACGAATTTGCCGTGCTGCTCAGCGAGATGGCCAGGGTTGACGATGCAATAGGCGTTGCGCGGCGGCTGCTGGAGTCGGTGCGCGCGCCGTTCCAGGTTGCAGGGCACGAACTGTTCGTGAGCTGCAGCATCGGTGTGGCGGTATTCCCGGGGGATGGCATGGAGCGCAATGCTCTGCTGCAGAACGCCGGCGTGGCCATGCACAGCGCCAGGCAGCAAGGCGGCAACGCATGGCGCTTCTATTCGAGCGACCTGAATCAGCGCTCGCTGCAGAGCCTGGGCCTGCAGAGCGACCTGCACAAGGCGATCGAGCGCGGCGAGTTGCGCCTGTATTTCCAGCCGAAAGTGTGCACTGCGACGGGAGGCATCGTCGGCGCGGAAGCGTTGATCCGTTGGCAGCATCCCGAGCGCGGTTTTATCCGTCCGGACGACTTCATTCCGCTGGCCGAGGAAAATGGCCTGATCGTGCCCATTGGCGCCTGGGTCATCGCCGAAGCCTGTCGCCGCTTGCGCGCCTGGCATAAGCAGGGCCTATCGCTGCCGCGCATCTCGGTGAACGTGTCGGGACGGCAGTTCGGGGCGCCAGGCTTTTACGATTCGGTACGCGCTACGCTTGAAGTCAGCGGAGTGGACGCGCGCTGCCTTACCTTCGAAGTCACCGAGAGCATCCTGATGGAAAATGCTGACGAAAGTATTGCCCTCCTGAAGCGCTTCAAGGCAATGGGGCTGAAGCTATCGATGGATGATTTTGGCACTGGTTATTCTTCGCTCAGCTATCTCCGGCGCTTTCCGCTGGATGAACTGAAGATCGATCGTTCCTTTCTTGCCGAACTCGATGATGATGGCACGGAGGGCAAGGCATTGATCACGGCGATCATTGTGCTCGGCCACAGCCTGGGCCTGTCGATCGTTGCCGAAGGCGTGGAAACGGAAACGCAGCTTGCTCTACTGCGCGAGCTTGGGTGTGACGAATGCCAGGGTTTCCTGTTCTCGCGGCCGGTCGCTGCGGAAGAGTTCGAGCGCTTGCTTGCGGCCCATTGATGAACCATGACCTTCGCGGAACGAGGCACTGCGTGCAGCCGGCTGGCGAACGCCTCGCTTACCGAGGTGACTTCGTCATACCTTTGGGCCATGGCAATGATCACCCGCGCCCCGGTTGGTGACTTCTCGCCTGGCCCTGCGCATCTGCCACGGCTTGCACTCGAGGTGGCATGGTTGGGTCAGGCATTGACAGATAATTCAGGGCGCCCACGGCATTTTTCCATGTGGCCGACGTTAGCAGTTGGCGGGTGGCACTCCGCCCTGGCTGCCCCGATCGGAATGCAGCAGCACTCCTGGCCCCGGCCGGCGCCTGAACAGGCCATGGTCAGGGCGTCGCGTGCCAGGCTTGGATCGGTGCTCTCTCTGGACATGATCCACGTCCTGAATCATCAAGCGCAGGACGGGACGCAGCTTAAATCAATTTCCTGGACGGGTTCGTCCGAAGGCGCCACCACAGATGAGTCCGCAGATTCCCCTGGGCCGGACTTTTTGACGGGGTTCATACCTCCAGGAAGCATTCGGCCACTGTGCACTCGCACGTCCAGGGTGCTAGCCTGGTGTTTCTACTCATAAGGGCCGCGGCAAGGCGCGTGGGGCGGTTTTTTATGATTTGATTCTCCCGTTGCAGCCGCACCGCCCCAGCGCGCAGTTTGCTCAATTCCATTCCTTGTGGCGTGATTACTCGGCTCCCAGCTTGCCCGCAGTGGCTGCCTTGACCCAGTTGCGCCCCGTCTGGTGACTGATCCCAGTTCCCGCCCAACCGCCGCGTCCCACCTTCGCTTACCCTTTGAACAGCCAGTTGCCTGAAATCTGCCGTGAATGACTGGTGCGGTATCTCCTTCATGTGCCTTCGTCCAATTTACAGGTGATTTTAAAATCAGCGCTGGAAGACAAAATTCCGGGGGACGCTCATTTGAGGTGATGAGCCAGACCCGGCGGTCAGAAATGAAAAAACCGCTGACGAATCAGCGGTTTAGTAAATCAGTGGTGGAGGCGGCGGGAATCGAACCCGCGTCCAAAGGCACTCTACAGACAGTTCTACATACTTAGCCTTGCCATTTGATTTAACCCAGACGCCGCGGACGGGCACGCTACGGCTGGACGAGTCACCTTAATTTAACTTCATGCCAAGTAACCCGACATGTCGCGATTCCCTGTATATGACTCTGCCGTTGTTGCCAACCCACCCCAGGGACGAGATGGTGCAGAGCTAGCGGGTTTTTAAGCCGCTAGGGGTATTACGCTGCCATTGCTGGTGCGTAAACTTCGTCGTTTGCAGTTAAGCAATTCCGGTTGGATTTACGAGGTGACCAGCCCTCGGTATGCCCTGCGCTGCTTTGCAACCCCTGTCGAAACCAGGTCGCCCCCATAAGCAGAACGAGATTGTACCGCAGAAGATGTGGCTGCCTCCTGGTCTTTCAAGAGGGAATGTGTGAAATCAATCGAAGCAGTTCCAGCGGCTCCTGTGCGATGGCATGGGCGTTCCATTGGGTCGGCCCGTCGCTGCCGCAATAACCCCAGGCGGCGGCGATGGTGAGCATGCCGGCCGCGCGTCCGGCCTGGATGTCGCGCATGTCGTCGCCCACATACCAGCAATGTTCAGGTGCCTTGCCCAAGCGCTGCGCCGCTTCCAGCAGCGGCGCCGGATGCGGCTTGGCATGCGGCGTAGTGTCGCCCGATACCACGCAGGCCGCATGTCCCAATCCGATCAGCGGAACCAGCGGATCGGTGAAGCGCATGGCCTTGTTGGTGACGATGCCCCAGGCAATCCCCGAACTGTCCAGCTGGGCGAGCAACTCCGGTACGCCATCAAACAAGCGGCTGTGCACTGCGATCGCCGCTTCGTAATTGTTCAGGAACGCGATCCGCAAGGCCTCATATTCGGCAGCTTCGGGCGTCAGGCCCAGTCCTGCCCCTATCAGGCCGCGCGCACCGGCCGATGCGTAGGGACGCAGGCTCTCATAGGGCGCAGGCTCCATGCCGCGCTCAAGCCGCAGCCTGTTCAGCGCCTGCGCCAGGTCGGGAGCGGTGTCGGCAAGCGTGCCGTCCAGATCGAAAAGAATGGCTTGAGGCTGACGCGCCAGATTGGAAGTAAGCATTTCCTGACTTATGGTTTGGCCGGGCGCGTTGCCGCAACCAGGTAATTGACGCTGGTATCCTGGTTAAGCGAATACACCTTGGTCAGCGGGTTGTAAGTCATGCCTTTCAGGCCTTTCAGGTCCAGCATCGCGTTGCGTATGTACTGCGCCAGTTCGGCCGGCTTGATGAACTTGGCATAGTCATGCGTCCCTTTCGGCAAAAGTCGCAGGATATATTCCGCACCCAGCACCGCGAACAGGTAAGACTTCGGATTACGGTTGATGGTCGAGAAGAACACATGACCGCCGGGTTTGACCAGGGTAGCGCAGGCGTGGACAACCGCCGCCGGATCGGGCACGTGTTCCAGCATTTCCATGCAGGTAACCACATCGTAGGCGCCTGGTTCGCGGGCGGCCATGGCTTCGGCTGAAATCAGTTCATACCGGACCTGCACGCCGCTTTCCAGGCTATGCAGGTCGGCAACCTTCAATGCCTTTTCCGACAGGTCGATCCCGGTGACATTAGCTCCCTTGCGCGCCATGGACTCGGCAAGGATGCCGCCACCGCATCCGATGTCGAGCACGTTCTTGCTAGCCAATGGGACAATGTTGTTGATCCATTCAAGTCGTAATGGATTGATTTCGTGGAGCGGACGGAATTCGGAGGTCGGATCCCACCAGCGATGGGCGAGGTCACTGAATTTCTGGAGTTCTAAAGGATCGGCATTCATGGCAGGAATGATAGCGGGAAAGCAGAGACCTTGCAGTCCGACTGCGGCAAGGAAGAGGCGCAAACTGGCCAGACATAAAAAAACCCCGCCGAAGCGGGGTTGTCAGAACAGATGCGATTACTTGTTGCGGGTACCAACCACTTCGATTTCAACACGACGGTTCTTGGCGCGGCCAGCAGCAGTCTTGTTGTCTGCAACTGGTTGCTTCTCGCCCTTGCCTTCGGTGTAGACGCGGTTTGCTTCAATGCCCTTGGAAACCAGGTAGGCCTTGACAGCTTCAGCGCGACGGACCGACAGACGCTGGTTGTAAGCATCGGTGCCGATGGAGTCGGTATGACCGACGGCGATGATGACTTCCAGGTTCATGCCTTTCAGCTTGGAGGTCAGGTCGTCCAGCTTGGCCTTGCCGTCCGGCTTCAGAACGGACTTGTCAAAGTCGAAGAAGGTGTCGGCAGCGAAAGTGACTTTCTCGGAGGTAGGAGCAGGCGCGGGGGCTGGTGCCGGGGCAGGTGCCGGAGCAACAGGTGCCGGGGCAGGTGCCTGAGCTTGAACCAGAGGACCATCGCAACCTGGAACTGCGTCAGCCGGAGTCCATTGGCCAGTGCGCCAGCACAGACCGAACGGATCGCGTACGATCACGCCACGGGAGTCCTGCACATATGCGCTGTTCGGGGTCTTGGCCTTGATATCGGTAACCACTTGCGCGGATGCAGAAAAAGCCACGACTGCGGACGCAGCGAAGACGAGTTTTCCTAATTTATTCATGTTTCTCCTCTCGGGTGAGATATCCGCAGATGAACTGCGCAACAAATCGACACATCAAAATAGTTGGTGAACGGATAATACCATGCGGTTTAGGCCATTACATATAGAGAATTGACCATATGCAATGATCTTAACTAACCTACATTTTGCCACAGGCTGATGTCCCAGACGGGGCTTGTCAAATAGCCTAAACCACGATTTTGATACTTTGTGGTTTTTATGCAACGTCTTCGGGCAGGCCAGGGAATGACTGCTTTCTTCTGACGTCCAACTTCCTGTTATTTTGCCCTTCCTGGCTTTTCTTGTATTGCAAAATAGCAAACTGTTGTCATTTGTAGACTTATTGATCACCAATATGCAAGGCAGTTTAGTTATTCATATTCAATGCTTTCTTTGTTGAAAACTTTTTCCTCCGGCAAGCTCTTTCCCGCGCTGCAACGACTGCCATGCGCAGCACCATGATAAAATGATGGGTTTTGAGGCTGGGTTGATCCCTGATGCTTGCCTCGATCCCAACCTGAATCAGTTGAGCTGAACATCCCATGGATTTATTCGCAAAAGAAACTATTCCCATTTCTTTGGAAGAAGAGATGCGCAAGAGCTACATCGAATACGCGATGAGCGTAATCGTGGGGCGCGCGCTTCCGGATGTACGGGACGGTTTGAAGCCGGTGCACAGGCGGGTGCTCTTTTCCATGCATGAAATGAACAATGTGTGGAACCGGCCCTACGTGAAATGCGCGCGCGTCGTTGGCGAAACCATGGGTAAATACCACCCGCATGGCGACGCTTCGATTTACGACACGCTGGTGCGGATGGCTCAGCCATTCTCCCTGCGCTATATGCTGGTGGACGGGCAGGGCAACTTTGGCTCGGTCGATGGCGACGGCGCTGCGGCGATGCGCTACACCGAGTGCCGGCTGGACAAGATCGCCGGGGAGATGCTGGCAGACATCGACAAGGAAACCGTCGACTTCGTGCCCAACTACGACGGCAAGGAAAAGGAGCCATCGGTACTGCCAACCCGGATTCCCAATCTGCTGATCAACGGCTCGTCCGGTATCGCAGTGGGTATGGCTACCAATATCCCGCCGCACAACATCACGGAAGTCATCGATGGTGCGCTGCATGTGCTGCACAACCCCGACGCCACGGTGGATGAGCTGATCGAGCGGATTCCGGCGCCCGATTTCCCGACGGGCGGCATCATTTATGGTATCTCCGGCGTGCGTGACGGCTATCGCACTGGCCGTGGCCGGGTGGTGATGCGCGCCAAGACGCATTTCGAGGAGTTCGGCAAGGAGCATCGCACCGCGATCATCGTCGATGAACTGCCTTATCAGGTAAACAAGAAGTCGCTGCTGGAGCGGATCGCCGAGCTGGTGCGCGACAAGAAGCTGGAAGGTATTTCCGATATCCGCGACGAGTCCGACAAGTCCGGCATGCGCGTGGTGATCGAGCTCAAGCGCGGCGAAGTCGCCGAGGTGGTGCTCAACAATCTGTACAAGCAGACCCAGTTGCAGGATACCTTTGGCATGAACATGGTCGCGCTGGTGGACGGTCAGCCCAAGCTGCTGAACCTGAAGCAGTTGCTCGAGTCCTTCCTGTCGCACCGCCGCGAGGTGGTGACGCGGCGCACCGTGTTCGAATTGCGCAAGGCACGCGAGCGTGGCCATCTGCTGGAAGGCCTGGCAGTGGCGCTGGCCAATATCGACGACTTCATCGCCATCATCAAGGCGGCGCCGACGCCGCCGGTGGCCAAGGGCGAGCTGATGGCGCGCGCCTGGGACTCGTCCATGGTCCGTGAAATGCTGGCCCGCACCGGCGAGAACAATGTTGGCGGAATCGATGCCTTCCGTCCGGCCAATCTGCCGCGCCACTACGGCATCCAGCCCGATGGCATGTACAAGCTGTCGGATGACCAGGCACAGGAAATCCTGCAGATGCGCTTGCAGCGCCTGACCGGCCTGGAGCAGGACAAGATCGTCAACGAGTACCGCGAAGTGATGGAAACCATTGCCGACCTGCTGGATATCCTGGCGCGGCCGGAGCGGGTGACTTCGATCATCACCGACGAGATGACCGCGGCCCGCAACGAATATGGCGGCGGCAAGGATCCGCGTCGCTCGACCATCGAGAACAATGCCACTGACCTCGGCACCGAAGACCTGATCACGCCGCAGGACATGGTGGTCACGTTGTCGCACACCGGTTACATGAAGTCGCAGCCGGTCTCGGAATACCGCGCCCAGAAGCGCGGCGGCCGCGGCAAGCAGGCGATGGCGACCAAGGATGACGACTGGATCGACCAGATCTTCATCGCCAATACCCACGACTATATATTGTGCTTCTCCAACCGCGGCCGGCTGTACTGGCTCAAGGTGTGGGAAGTGCCGCAGGGTTCGCGCAATTCGCGCGGCCGGCCCATCGTCAATATGTTCCCGCTGCAGGACGGCGAGAAGATTACCGTCGTGCTGCCGCTGTCGGGCGAGAACCGTACTTTCCCCGAAGATCATTACATCTTCATGGCGACCAGCCTGGGCACGGTCAAGAAGACGCCGCTGTCGGATTTCAGCAATCCCCGCAAGGCCGGCATCATTGCCGTCGATCTCGACGAAGGAGATTTCCTGATCGGTGCGGCGCTGACCGATGGCGAGCATGACGTGATGCTGTTCTCCGACTCCGGCAAGGCGGTGCGCTTCGACGAGAATGATGTGCGTCCGATGGGCCGTACCGCACGCGGCGTGCGCGGCATGAGCCTGGAAGAAGGGCAGCAGGTCATTGCCCTGCTGGTGGCGGAAAACGAGCAGCAGTCGGTCCTGACGGCGACCGAGAACGGCTACGGCAAGCGTACGCCGATCACGGAATACACCCGTCATGGCCGCGGCACCAAGGGCATGATCGCTATCCAGACCAGCGAGCGCAATGGCAAGGTGGTGGCGGCGACGCTGGTCGATGCCAACGACGAGATCCTGCTCATCACGACCGGCGGCGTGCTGATCCGCACGCGGGTTGCCGAAATCCGTGAAATGGGCCGCGCCACCCAGGGCGTAACCCTGATTGCAGTGGAAGACGGTACCCATCTGTCGGGCTTGCAGCGGATCGTGGAATCGGATGTGGCCGAGGCGGATGAAGACAATCCCGAGGCTCCCGACACTCCGGTGGCGGAACAGGAATAAACCAGGCGGGCGCGAGGAACCAGGACATGAGTGATGACAAGCTGATCCCGCTGCGGGAACGCATCGACGCAATCGACAGACAGATTCTCGACCTGTTGAATCAGCGCGCCGGCGTGGCCCAGGAGGTCGGGCATGTGAAGGCGGAAACGAATGCGCCGGTGTTCCGGCCGGAACGGGAACTGCAGGTGCTGCGCAATGCGGCGCAGCGCAATCCCGGTCCGCTGGCGGATGGCGATGTGCAGACCATCTTCCGCGAGATCATGTCGGCCTGCCGGGCCCTGGAGAAGCGGGTCACCGTGGCTTATCTCGGTCCGGTTGGCACCTTCAGCGAGCAGGCCGTGTACCAGCAATTCGGCCATGCGGTGGAAGGCATGCCGTGCGCATCGATCGATGAAGTGTTTCGCGCGGCCGAGGCCGGCACTGCCGAATTCGGCGTGGTGCCGGTGGAGAATTCCACCGAGGGCGCGATCAATCGCACGCTCGACCTGCTGCTGCAGACGCCGCTGGCCATCAGCGGCGAGGTTTCGCTGCCGGTGCACCACAGCCTGATGACGAAAAGCGGTTCGATGGAAGGCGTCAACCAGATCTGCGCGCATCCCCAGGCGCTGGCGCAGTGCCAGGCCTGGCTGAACCAGCACTATCCATCCATCCAGCGCAATCCGGTATCGTCCAATGGCGAAGCGGCGCGCCTGGCCGCCGGGAACCCGGGGGTGGCGGCGATCGCTGGCGAGATCGCCGGCGAAAAGCATGGCCTCCAGGTGGTCAATGCGCATATCCAGGACGATCCGCACAACCGTACCCGTTTTGCCGTGATCGGCCGGCTGCGCACGGCGCCAAGCGGGCATGACCATACCTCGCTGGTGCTGTCGGTGGCCAACAAGGCGGGCGCGGTCTACAACCTGCTGGCGCCGCTGGCCAAGCATGGCGTGTCCATGACGCGCTTTGAGTCGCGGCCTGCCCGCATGGGTACCTGGGAATACTATTTCTACGTCGATGTCGAAGGCCATTGCGACGATGAGCGCATGGCAAAAGCCCTGGCCGAACTGAAGGAAAACGCGGCCTTCTTCAAGGTGCTGGGTTCCTATCCCTGCAGCCTGTCCTAGCGCGCCGGCGGCGCTTGTTCGCCGCGTGACGCCTGCATCCTGCTGCTGTCAAGTCAACCACTGAATTACAGATCATCATGCCTACAGAATTTGGACCCGAATATGTACGCCGACTGGCGCCTTACCAGGCCGGCAAGCCGATTTCCGAAGTGGCCCGTGAATTCGGCCTGGACGAGGCGGGCATCGTCAAGCTGGCCTCCAATGAAAATCCGCTGGGCATGCCGGAATCGGCGCGCCAGGCCATGCTGGCGGCGGTGTCCGACATCGGCCGCTATCCCGACGCCAACGGCTTCGAGCTGAAGAAGGCCATCAGCGAGAAATACCAGGTGCCTGAAGACTGGATCACGCTGGGCAATGGCAGCAACGACATCCTTGAGCTAGCCGCGCATGCCTTCGTGCAGCCGCAGCAGTCCATCGTCTATTCCGAGTATTCGTTCGCCGTCTATGCACTGGCAACCCAGGGCGTGGGCGCGCGGGCCATCGTGGTGCCGTCGGTGAACTATGGCCATGACCTGGGCGCCATGGCGCGTGCCATCACGGCTGACACGCGGCTGGTCTTCATAGCCAATCCCAACAATCCGACCGGCACCTTCGTGCCTGCTGCCGACATCGAGAAATTCCTGGTCGCGGTGCCGCCTGAAGTGGTGGTGGTGCTGGATGAGGCCTACAACGAATACCTGGCGCCGCAGCTGCAGTACGAGTCGGTTGAATGGGTGAGGCGTTTCCCCAACCTGCTGGTGTCGCGCACCATGTCCAAGGCTTACGGCCTGGCCGGCCTGCGTGTCGGCTTCGCGATCGCCCAGCCGCAGTTGACCGATCTGCTGAACCGGATACGCCAGCCGTTCAACGTCAACAGCCTGGCGCAGGCGGCGGCAATCGCGGCCCTGAACGACAAGGAATTCCTGCACAAGAGCGCGCAGATGAATGCGGCTGGCTATGTCCAGCTGACCGAGGCATTTGATGAAATGGGCATCGAGTACGTGCCGTCCTACGGCAACTTCGTGCTGATGAAGGCGGGCAATGACGACGCCGCCGGCAGTCGCGTCAATCTGGCCTTGCTGAAGCAGGGCGTGATCGTGCGGCCGGTCAACAACTACGGCCTGCCGCAGTGGCTGCGGATTTCCATCGGACTGCCGCAGGAAAACGCGGCGTTCCTGAATGCGCTGAAGAAGGCGTTGGCCGAGTGACCGGTTCGCAGCGGGAGCAAGGCATGACGCCACCACTGTTTCGCAAGATCGCCATTTTTGGCGTTGGCCTGATTGGCGGCTCCTTCGCGCTGGCGCTGAAGAAGGCCGGCGCCGCCGGGCAGATCGTCGGCGCCGGACGTACCCGGCAGTCTCTGGAGCGGGCGCGCGCACTGGGCATCATCGATGCCTGCACCACATCGCCGGCCGAGGCGGTCGATGGCGCCGACCTGGTGCTGATTGCAGCGCCTGTGGCGCAGACCGGAGCGATCCTGGCGTCCATCCAGCCGCATCTGGGGCCCGGTACCGTGGTCACCGACGCCGGCAGCACCAAGACCGACGTGGTGGCGGCGGCGCGTGCTGCGCTGGGCAGCAGGATTGCCTGTTTCGTGCCCGGCCATCCGATCGCGGGACGCGAGCAGAACGGCCCGGATGCGGCGCTTGTCGACCTGTACGTGGGCAAGAAAGTGGTGCTGGCCGCCTTGCCCGAAAACGCCAGCGAAGATGTCGAGCGGGTAGCCCAGGCCTGGCGGCAATGCGGCGCGGTGATCCATGCCTTGACTCCCGAAGAACATGACCGCGTCTTTGCTGCCGTCAGCCATCTGCCGCATCTGCTGGCCTATGCGCTGGTGGATGACATAGCCCGCAAGCCGCATGCCGGCCTGCTGTTCCAGTATGCCGCTAGCGGTTTCCGTGACTTCACCCGCATTGCCGGCTCCTCGCCGGAAATGTGGCGCGACATTACGCTGGCCAACCAGGATGCGATGCTGGTCGAGCTCGATGCTTACCTGGCACAGCTCAAGCGGCTGCGTACCATGCTGGCTGACGCCGACGGCGCTGCGCTGGAGGCAGTGTATGCGAATGCACAGAAAGCGCGGCACGACTGGATCAGCACCATCGAAGCCACGGAAAAGCAAACAAGACAAGGCGGTGACTGATGAAGCGCTATCCCCATACACTCGACCTGCAGCCGGCAATCCATGCTGCTGGCACGGTCAGGCTGCCCGGCTCGAAAAGCATTTCCAACCGCACGCTGCTGCTGGCAGCGCTGGCCGAGGGCACGACGGACATTCGTGAACTGCTGGCCTCCGACGACACCCATGTGATGCTGATGGCCTTGCAGAAGCTGGGCGTGCGCTGGGAGCAGGCAGGCGAGAGCCAGGACTACACGGTGCATGGCGTGGCCGGCGCATTTCCGACCCACCAGGCCGACCTGTTCATGGGCAATGCCGGCACCGCGATCCGGCCGCTGACGGCGGCGCTGGCCGTCACCGGCGGCGACTACACGCTGCATGGCGTGGCACGCATGCATGAGCGGCCGATCGGCGACCTGGTCGACGCGCTCAATGCGGTCGGTGCGCGGATTGCCTATACCGGCGAGGTCGGCTATCCACCGCTGCATATCCAGCGCGGCATGATCCATACCTACCGGATGGCGGTGCGCGGCAATGTATCAAGCCAGTTCCTGACGGCCTTGCTGATGGCCGCGCCGCTGATGGCGCGCGAGCAGCCGGTCACGATCAACGTGGTCGGAGAACTGATCTCCAAGCCCTATATCGAAATCACGCTGAACCTGATGCGCCGCTTCGGCGTCGAAGTCGAGCGCGAAGGCTGGCAATCCTTCACGGTGCCGGCCGGCGCGCGCTATGCCAGCCCGGGCAGCATCCATGTCGAGGGCGACGCCTCCTCTGCCTCCTATTTCCTTGCCGCCGGCGCGATCGCGGGCGGCCCGGTCAGGGTGGAGGGCGTGGGGCGCGACAGCATCCAGGGCGACCTGCGCTTCGTCGAGGCGCTGGAGCGGATGGGCGCGTCGATCAGCATGGGCGAGAACTGGGTGGAGGCGCGTTCCAATGGCGCGCTCAAGGCGATCGACGCCGACTTCAACCACATACCGGATGCGGCGATGACCATTGCGGTGGCTGCGCTGTACGCCGACGGCCCATCGACGCTGCGCAATATCGGCAGCTGGCGGGTCAAGGAAACCGACCGCCTGACGGCCATGGCCACCGAACTGCGCAAGCTGGGCGCCGAGGTGGAAGAGGGCGCCGATTACCTGCGCGTGACGCCGCCGGCCACCATTCTGCCGGCGGCGATCGACACCTACGACGACCACCGCATGGCCATGTGCTTTTCGCTGGCATCGCTGACCGGCGAAGCGCGGCGCGGCAGCCGCATCCGCATCAATGATCCGAAGTGCGTGGCCAAGACCTTCCCCGATTATTTCGACGCCTTCGCATCGATCACCAAGGACGAACTGTTCTAATGCCTGGCCATCCCATTCCCGTTATCGCCATCGATGGCCCGACCGCCTCCGGCAAGGGCACCGTGGCGCACCGCGTCGCCGACCGGCTGGGCTTTCACTATCTGGACTCCGGCGCGCTGTACCGGCTGACAGCGCTGTGCGCGCTGCGCCAGGATACCTCGCTGAAAGACGAGCATGCGCTGGCCAAGCTGGCCGAACACCTGCCGTGCTCCTTTGTGGGCGAACATATTTATCTGGGCAAGGAAGACGTCAGCCATGCGATCCGCAAGGAAGAAGTCGGCAACACCGCCTCCCGCATCGCCGTGCTGCCCACCGTCCGGCATGCGCTGGCCGGCCTGCAGCTGGGCTTTCGCAAGCCGCCCGGACTGGTTGCCGATGGACGCGACATGGGCACGGTGATCTTTCCGAATGCACAACTCAAGGTTTTCCTCACTGCAAGTGCGGAGGCCCGTGCGCAGAGGCGTTATAAGCAATTGATTGAAAAAGGTTTTGCTGCTAACATGGCCGACCTTCTTCAAGATTTGACTGAGCGTGACGCGCGCGACGCCAATCGTTCGATAGCACCCCTCAAACCTGCCGAAGGGGCATACCTGCTGGATACTTCCGACATGAGCGCCGATGAGGCCGTCAGTCAGGTTCTCGACTGGTACGCGACGGTAAAGAAAAGGCATGACGCCGGTTGAAAATCGCACGTTCCGGCGGCATTTAGGAAGTTCTGGCAGTACCTGGTGCCGCGCATGATCCAAGCCCTGCGCGGTGTTGAAAAACCCTAACCCAGATGTCTCGCATGTCGCGTTGCACTGGCTAACCCCAATCTAACCTATGTCTACAGTATTAATGTCCCCTGCGTCCGGAACTCCTGGAGCAGACAGCTTCGCAGCTCTGTTCGAGGAATCGCTGTCGCGTCAAGACATGCGCTCGGGTGAAGTGATTTCTGCTGAAGTCGTGCGCCTCGACCACAATTTCGTGATCGTCAACGCCGGCCTGAAATCCGAAGCGTTCATCCCCATCGAAGAATTCAAGAATGACAACGGCGAGCTGGAAGTCAATGTTGGTGACTTCATCTCCGTTGCCATCGAGTCCCTGGAAAACGGTTTCGGCGACACCATCCTGTCGCGTGACAAGGCCAAGCGCCTGGCATCCTGGCTGTCGCTGGAAAAGGCGATGGAATCCGGCGAGATCGTCACCGGCACCGTCAACGGCAAGGTCAAGGGCGGCCTGACCGTTCTGACCAACGGCATCCGCGCCTTCCTGCCGGGTTCGCTGGTCGACACCCGTCCGGTCAAGGACACCACGCCTTTCGAAGGCAAGACCCTGGAATTCAAGGTCATCAAGCTGGACCGCAAGCGCAACAACGTCGTGCTGTCGCGCCGCGCCGTCATCGAGGCATCGATGGGCGAAGAGCGCCAGAAGCTGATGGAAACCCTGAAGGAAGGCACTGTCGTCACCGGTATCGTCAAGAACATCACCGACTACGGCGCGTTCGTTGACCTGGGTGGCATCGACGGCCTGCTGCACATCACCGACCTGGCATGGCGTCGTGTGCGCCATCCGTCGGAAGTGCTGTCGGTTGGCCAGGAAATCACCGCCAAGGTCCTCAAGTACGATCAGGAAAAGAACCGCGTTTCGCTGGGCGTGAAGCAGCTGGGCGACGATCCCTGGACCGGTCTGTCCCGTCGCTACCCGCAGGGCACCCGTCTGTTCGGCAAGGTTACCAACCTGACCGACTACGGCGCGTTCGTGGAAGTCGAGCAGGGCATCGAAGGCCTGGTGCACGTCTCCGAAATGGACTGGACCAACAAGAACGTGGCACCGAACAAGGTTGTCCAGCTGGGCGACGAAGTCGAAGTCATGGTTCTGGAAATCGACGAAGAGCGTCGTCGTATCAGCCTGGGCATGAAGCAGTGCAAGCCGAACCCATGGGACGACTTCGCCATGACCCACAAGAAGGGCGACCGCGTCTCCGGCGCGATCAAGTCGATCACCGACTTCGGCGTGTTCATCGGCCTGCCTGGCAACATCGACGGCCTGGTGCACCTGTCCGACCTGTCCTGGACCGAAAGCGGCGAGGAAGCCGTGCGTCGCTTCAAGAAGGGCGACGAACTGGAAGCCGTGGTTCTGGCCATCGACGTCGAGCGCGAGCGTGTTTCGCTGGGCGTGAAGCAGCTGGAAGGCGACCCGTTCAACAACTTCGCTGCCATGAACGACAAGGGCTCGCTGGTTACCGGCACCGTGAAATCGGTGGAGCCGAAAGGCGCCGTGATCCAGCTGTCCGAAGAAGTTGAAGGCTATCTGCGTGCATCCGAAATCTCCCGCGACCGCGTGGAAGATGCCGGCACCCATCTGAAAGTCGGCGACAAGGTCGAAGCCCTGGTCATCAACATCGATCGCAAGGCTCGCAGCATCCAGCTGTCGATCAAGGCGAAAGACAATGCCGAGACCCAGGAAGCCATGCAGAAGATGGCTGTCGATTCCAACGCGGCTTCGGGCACCACCAGCCTGGGCGCGCTGCTGAAAGCGAAGCTCGACAACAAGCAATAAGGTCGTAATCGATGACTAAGTCGGAACTGATTGCCCGTCTGGCCGAACGTTATCCGCAGCTGGTTGCCAAGGATGCGGACTACGTGGTCAAGACGCTGCTGGATGCGATGGCCGATGCGCTTGCCACCGGGCAGCGCATTGAAATCCGGGGATTCGGCAGCTTTGCGCTGAATATCCGGCCGCCGCGCACCGGCCGCAATCCGAAGTCAGGCGACAAGGTGATGGTGCCCGAGAAGCGGGTGCCGCACTTCAAGCCAGGCAAGGAACTGCGGGAGCGGGTTGACGCCATGGTTGGGCAGCCGATCAAGGAAGACTGAGTCATTTGCGGCACAAGAAAACGGCATTCTCGGATGCCGTTTTTTTTCGCGTACAATTTCGGCTGTTTTTAGCCCGGAAGACAAGGAATACCGGACATGAAGTTTTTATCCCGCATCGTTGGCATTGTCCTGTTCATTCTGTTTTTCGGCTTCGCACTGAAAAACACCCAGGAAGTCGCGCTGCGTTTTTTCCTTGGCTACGAGGTCCATGCGCCTCTGGTGCTGATGCTGCTGGCCTTCTTTGGCGGCGGCGCGGTGCTGGGTGTGCTGGCAATGGTGCCGACGCTGCTGCGTTACCGGCGTAGCCAGCCCCGCCACAAGAGTGTCGCCTCCGGCGCACCGGCAGTCCACGAACCTCAAGCCGCTGCTCAACCGACGCGTCCCGACGGCTATTGAGCGACTTTCAACGAGAGCCGGCCGCCGAGCCGCCTCCGAATAACAACAGATGAATCCGCATGGAATTTGAAACCTGGTGGCTGCTTGGCATCCCGATCTTCTTTGCCTTGGGCTGGATCGCTGCCCGCGTCGACATCCGCGAGTTGGTGTCCGAGTCACGCACATTGCCGACGGGATATTTCAGGGGCCTGAACTTTCTTCTCAATGATCAGCCCGACAAGGCCATCGACGCCTTTATCGAGATCATGAAGCTCGATCCCGAAAGCATCGAACTGCATTACGCACTGGGCAACCTGTTCCGTCGCCGGGGTGAAACCGAACGCGCCATCCGGGTCCACCAGAACCTGCTTGCCCGGCCGGATCTGCCGCTGGAACACCAGGCGCAAGCCCAGTATGAGCTAGGGCAGGATTACCTGAAGGCGGGCCTGCTGGACCGCGCGGAAGAGACATTCAACAAGCTTGTGGCCACCAATTATTCGGTGCAGGCCCGCCGCGCGCTGCTGGAAATCTATCAGCGTGAAAAGGAGTGGACCCGCGCCATCGAGGCGGCCCGCGGCCTGCAGGAATCCGGCGCCGGCAGCCGTCAAAAGGAAATTGCGCAATTCTATTGCGAACTGGCGCAGGATGAACTGGTGCATACCCATCCCGATGCGGCACTGCTGATGCTGGAAAATGCCGTTGCCGCCGATCGCAAGAATGTGCGCGCCACCATGCTGATAGGGGATGTTCACCTGGCGCGCGGCGACACCGAGGCGGCGTTGCTGGCGTGGCGGCGGGTGGAGCAGCAAAGCGTGCCCCATGTGGCCCTGGTTGCGCAACGCTTAATGGACGGTTATCGCTCGTTGGGGCGGCCGCAGGAAGGGGTCAGCCTCTTGAAATTTTATCTGACCGAAGCATCGTCGATCGATTTGCTTGAAGTGGTCTACAAGGCGGTTCTGGAACTGAACGGCGTGGATGCGGCCAATCAGCTGGTGCGCGACGAACTGAAGCGTACCCCGACCTTGCTGGGACTGGACAAGATGCTGGAGGCGCGGATGATGAGCGCCCCGGCCGAATACCAGTCGGACTTGGCGCTGGTGCGCAATCTCGTTCATGGCTATGCCCAGAAACTGGCGCGATACCAGTGCAGCCATTGCGGTTTCAAGGCGCGCCAGTTCTACTGGCAGTGCCCGGGTTGCAGCCAATGGGAAACCTACCCGCCGCGCCGCACCGAAGAATTGAATGTAATGAACTGAAACCGACAATTCCATGAACCCTTCATCGATCACTCCGCCGGAACACGTACCTGCCCCGGCCGCCCTCCATTCCGCCCGCCTGCTCATTGCCGGCGACATCATGCTGGACCGTTACTGGTTTGGTGAAGTCAGCCGCATCTCGCCCGAGGCGCCGGTGCCGGTAGTGCGTGTGCAGCGGCGGGAGGAGCGTCTGGGTGGTGCAGCCAATGTGGCGCGCAATGCCAGTGCGCTCGGCGCGCAGACTGGCCTGATGGGCGTGGTTGGCGACGACGAGGCCAGTGCGATTGTGGAGCGAATGCTGAAAGAGACAGGCACGGCAAGCTATCTGAATCACGACCCGGCAATCTCCACCATCATCAAGCTGCGTGTCATCGGTCGCCAGCAGCAGTTGCTGCGCATCGACTTCGAAGAGGCGCCGAGCGACATCGTTCTGCGCGACAAGCTCAGCAAGTTCAACGCACTCTTGCCCGAGTACGACATCGTGGTGCTGTCCGACTATGCCAAGGGCGCCCTGGTCAATGTGGCGGCCATGATCAAGGCGGCGCGCAGCCAGGGAAAAAAGGTGCTGGTCGACCCCAAGGGGGATGATTTCTCGCCATATGCCGGCGCTTCGCTGCTTACGCCCAACCGGGCCGAATTGCAGCACATCGTGGGCAGCTGGAAGAGCGAGGAACAACTGACCGTCAAGGCGCAGAACCTGCGGGAAGAACTTGCCCTGGAGGCCCTGCTGGTAACCCGATCGGAAGAGGGCATGACGCTCTACACGGCCGCCAGCGTCAGGCATTTCCCCGCCATGGCGCGCGAGGTGTATGACGTGTCCGGCGCGGGCGATACCGTCATTGCCACCCTGGCCAGCATGCTGGGTGCTCAGGTGCCGCTGGAGGATGCTGTGGAGATCGCTAACCGGGCAGGCGGTATCGTGGTGGGCAAGTTGGGTACGGCAACCGTCACCCGGGAAGAATTGTTCGGATTCTGACTGCGGCGCTGTCAACCGCAAACAGCTTTAGCCGTTAAGGCGGGCAGACATGGATCATGTCCGAATCACATTGGTCGTATGAAGTGCTTTCGGGGAATCGTTATGTTCAAGAAAATCCTGTTGTCTCTCGTCTTCTGCCTGTCCTCCATGAGCGCCGCATTCGCGGCCGATGTGGAAATCAACAAGGCCGATCAAGCAGCGCTCGATGGTGTCAAGGGTATCGGCCCGTCGCTCTCCAAGGCCATTGTGGAAGAGCGCAAGAAGGGTGATTTCAAAGACTGGTCCGATGTTGAGAAACGGGTCAAGGGCGTGAAGGAGAAAAAGGCGCAAAAACTTTCGGAAGCCGGGCTGCGCGTCAACGGTCAGGCTGTTGGAAAGAGTGCGGCAGCGCCGGCCGGCAAGGCGGTCAAGAAGGAAGAGGCAAAGAAATCCTGACCGAAGCAATGAATGGTTTGGTGTGCAAGCCCCGCGAATGCGGGGCTTTTTCATGGGCAAGTATTCTTTCCGTTTCACACAGGCTTCCTGCGGTCGCTGGCGTCTCCGATTAAAATGCTGTTTTTATTTAACGTGGATGCACACCACCATGCACTATCCCACCATCGAAGACACCGTAGGCAATACCCCCCTGGTCCAGTTGAAGCGCATACCAGGAGAAGAGGCTGCCCGGCGCAACAATGTCATTCTGGGCAAGCTGGAGGGCAATAACCCCGCAGGTTCCGTGAAGGACAGGCCAGCACTCGCGATGATCAAGGGCGCCGAGGCGCGCGGCGAGATCAAGCCTGGCGACACGCTGATTGAAGCGACCAGCGGCAATACCGGCATCGCGCTGGCCATGGCGGCCTCGATGCGCGGTTACAAGATGGTGCTTCTGATGCCCGAGAATCTCAGCCTCGAGCGGCGTCAGAGCATGGCGGCGTATGGCGCGCAGATCATCCTGACGCCCAAGACCGGCGGTATGGAATACGCTCGCGACCTTGCAGAGCAGATGCAAAAGGAAGGACAGGGAATCATTCTCGATCAATTCGCGAATCCGGATAATCCGCGTTCGCATTATGAAACCACTGGCCCGGAAATCTGGCGTGATACCAAGGGGGAGATCACCCATTTTGTCAGTGCCATGGGCACTACCGGCACCATCATGGGTGTATCGCACTATCTGAAGGAAATGAACCCGGAAGTCCGGATCATCGGTGCCCAGCCCGAGGAAGGTTCGCAGATTCCCGGAATCCGGAAGTGGCCGGAAGCCTACCTGCCGAAAATCTTCGACCGTTCAAGGGTCGACCAGGTAGAAAATGTCAGCCAGGCTGCAGCGGAGCACATGGCGCGTCGCATGGCGATTGAAGAAGGGATTTTCTGCGGAATTTCAGCTGCCGGCGCTTGCGAGGTGGCCTTGCGCATTTCTCAAACAGTGGAAAACGCCACGATCGTGTTCATCGTCTGCGACCGTGGCGATAGGTACCTCTCTACCGGGGTGTTTCCTGCCTGAGGCTGGAGCCTTGAGCCTGTTATGGACTTCTGGAGGGGGGGCGGAAAGCCGCCATAACCAGCCAACTGGGGCGCTGCGGCTCCTTGCCGTGGCCCTGTTACGGCAAGAGGCCGTCGCGCTTGCATCGTGCATTGGCTGGTAAGCCAATTCCGGTCCACGGGCGGATCGCATGCGATCCGAATTCCCTGTGGCCCTCCTGCATCTGGCCGGCTCTGGCAACTCCCAGCCTTATCCCAAGATCCATGACAGGCTCTCGTCTTTGAACGTAGCGTCAGTCTTCCGAAGCGGCATCGGAAGCCGCGCTCTTGGGTTTGAATTGTTTGTCGCTGATGCGGAATTTCTCACGGCGATCGCCCATCAGGATGCGCAGTTCACGAATGGTAAGATCGCTGACTTCATGCATGCGGATCAGGAGTGATGCGCCCACCGGCAGGCGGCGATGCCGGATCTTGCTGATGACGGGCGGCGCAACTTCGAGAGCCCGGGAAAGCGCAGCGTCATTTTTCAGGTTCAGCCTTTCAATCAGCGAGTCCAGCAGGTTGTTTGGATCGTAACCGGCTGGCTCACTGAGCAGGTTGGCTGGTTGTTCATGGGGATTATTCATGGTCGGGATGACTTCCATGGTACTAGGTCAAGGACGGGAAAGGCGTTAGTGACGCCGGATGTCTTTCTGGTCCACAAAGCGACATTATTTAATAAAATGACAATTCGTTAGTGCAATATGCCAACGGATAATTTCGTGCAAACGCCAAGTTTCTCAAAAAAATAGAAAAAAAGAAATAATTTTCCATAAAGAAACCATATGCTTGGCTTACTGATGAGTCAGGATGGGCTCTGGCCGGGATTTTATCCAAGGCTTTCATCCTTGTCACGAAAAGTGGCTAAGTATTTTGCAATTGCAAGGGCAATTGCAAGCTATTGATAAATATGAGAAATATCTAGCCTATCAGCGCACAAATACAGTCATTCTTTCCGCTCTTGTTCGGCTTCATTGAATAAGGCTTCCCAACCACTCAGGCCGAGCTTTTCCAGCGTAGCGATGTTTCTCCTATAAATGTCATCCGTATCTGGATAGGCCGCGACAGCGCTCGCAATACTGTCTTCACGCAGCAAGTGCAGGATGGGATAGGGCGAGCGGTTGGTGAAGTTCGTGATGTCGTCCCTGTGGGTGTCGGCAAACTGGTAGTCGGGGTGGAAGCTGGCGATCTGGATTTCTCCCTCCAGCCCCATGCTGGACAGAATCAGTTCGGCAATGCCAAGAAATTCATTGTATTCAATAAAATCCTGCAATATCCATGGATGGATCAGCAAGGTGGTGTCGGTGACGGCCGGGTCGCAGTCATGCAGGTGCTGCAGTGCCTCCGTCAAGTCCCGAACCAGTTGCTCCGGTTCAGTTGCTTCGCTGACGACGTAGCGGACCTGGCCGCGGTGATGGACTGCCTTGGCAAAGGGACACAGGTTGAGTCCGATCACGGCGCGTTCCAGCCAGGTTGAAACCGCACTGATCACCTCTTGATGCGAGCTGGAATGAGTGGTCGTCATGTTTTTTTCATGCAAGAAGAGCCATGCATGCTTTCGCATTGCGCTGATCGGCTATCCTTGCGCTCCTTGGAAAATGTTTGGACCCGAATTATGGCCTTGAAGTCAACGATTTATAAAGCCGACCTGCAGATTGCAGATATGGATCGGCATTACTACCAGGATCACAGCCTGACATTGGCACGACATCCGTCTGAAACCGATGAACGCCTGATGGTCAGGCTGCTTGCCTTTGTGCGGCACGCCAGTGAATCGCTGGTTTTTGCAAAGGGATTGTCCGATGTGGATGAGCCGGATCTGTGGCAGAAGGATCTGACCGGCGCGATCGATCTCTGGATCGACGTTGGCCAGCCCGATGAACGTCGCATGCTCAAGGCCTGCGGCCGCGCCACCCAGGTCGTGGTCTATAGCTACAGCAGCACCAGCGCGATCTGGTGGAGCCAGATGGGTAACCGCGTGGAGCGGGCGCGCAATCTGTCGGTCTACAACCTTGCCAGCGAAACCAGCCTGGCTCTGGAGGCCATGGCCAGCCGCAGCATGCAGTTGCAATGCACGGTGCAGGATGGCCAGATCTGGATCAGCAACGGCAGCGAGCCGCTGCAGGTCGACTTCACGCTGCTCAAGGCGCCCGGCTAACTGCGCCGACCGGTGCCGAGCCAGATGCAGGCCAGCGCCGGAACAGCGAGCGCGATGACAGCCAGCAGATCCCAGGCGCCATCGCCGAGCAGGCCTGCAAGCGTCGAGGCAGCAATCGCCCGCGACCTGCTTCAGGCCCTTGTCCGAGGTAGATGTATTCGCCGGCGTCGCATACCAGAGTGCTGGTCACCGTTGGCTCCCGCCACCAGATCATCAAGCACCGCAGCTCGGCTACGCCACCGGCTCGCAGGACGGCAGCTATGACAAGAGCGCGGTAACGCCGGTCGCCGGCCTGGTGGCCAGGCCGATGCAGAATCTGTCGCTGTGCGCAAACCGCGTGGAAGCCCTGACGCGCGGTGCGGTGGCGGGCAGCACCCTGCGGGCCCGGGTCACCTGGTGCTGGGCGCGCCGCGCATCCTGACGGTGTCGGCCACGATCGATTTCTGATCGCTCTTGTGAATCCGCCCCGCCATGGGAATCCATGGCGGGGCGGGCTTGCTGCACTCCAGGCATTTCGCTTGCCGACAACAACCATATGTCGCCGAAGGCAGCACCGGTATCGGTATCAGTCTTCCTTTTCGCCCATCTGCGATTGCAGGTAGTTCTGCAGCCCGATGTCCTGCATCAGGCGTTCCTGGGTTTCCAGCCAGTCGATCGAATATTCATTGTGCTCGAGCAGTTCCTCCAGCAGGTCGCGGGTAACGTAGTCCTGGGTGGACTCGCACAGGGCGATCGCCTGGGTCAGCACCGGATGGAAGCTGCGCTCGTATTGCAGGTCGCAATTCAGGCATTCGGCCGGGTCCTCGCCGATCAGCAGCTTGCCCAGGTCCTGCAGGTTGGGCAGGCCATCGAGGAACAGGATGCGCTCGATGAGCTTGTCGGCTTCCTTCATCACCCGGATCGACTGCTTGTATTCATACTTGTCCAGCCGCTCCAGCCCCCAGTTGCGGAACATGCGCGCATGCAGGAAGTACTGGTTGATGGCGGTGAGTTCGTTCTTGAGGACCTGGTTGAGCGTGCTCAGGACCTGGGGATTGCCTTTCATATTCTTTTCTCCTGTTTAAGTGGGGGAGGACGCATCCATCTGGCTCTGCTGGTAATTCTGCAGGCCGACCAGCCTGATCAGTTCCATATGCTGTTCCAGCCAGTAGGCATGATCCATCTCGGTGTCTTCGAGCTGCACCAGAAGCATGTCGCGGGTCACGTAGTCCCTCACGCTCTCGCAGGCGCCGATGGCCTTTCTCAGTGCGTCGGCGACATGGTATTCCAGGTCGAGATCGGCCTGCAGCATGTCGGGCACGGTGCGGCCGACATTGAGCGGGTCGCGCTTGCTGAGGTCGGGCGTGCCGTTGAGGAACAGGATGCGCTGGATCAGCGCGCGCGCATGCTGGCGTTCATGGTCGGACTCGTGCAGGCTCATGTCGGCCAGACGGTTCAGGCCGAGATGCCGGTAGATCTCGCCATGGATCAGGTACTGGTCGACCGCGGTGAGTTCGCCGGTCAGCAAACTGTTCAGGACATCGATGATTGCTGTATCACCCTGCATAACACTCTCCACCTTGAAATGACGACATGAACATGTTGCGGTCGATCCAGGATCGGGCAACGCCGGTATTGTAATTGCTGGAGCGCGGCGCATTGCACCAAAGCGCAAGGAAGCTTGCGAAAGCCCTTGCGTTTGCCATATTGACGCTCATTGCAGTGCTGCTTGTCGCTTCAGAAATAAAAAATTCGCACGTATATCCAGGAATTTCTCTTGAGGCAACTTGTTTTGTGTCGCAATTGCCGATGCTGTTCAGATACCGCGCGCGGTACGGACCGCCCGACCCAGTTCGATAACTGACATTGCGTAAAAGAAGCTGCGGTTGTACTGGGTAATGGCAAAGAAATTGTTGGCGCCCAGCCAGTATTCGGTAGGCGCGGCGCCGTTTTGCAGGTCGACCAGGCCAAACAGCATGTCGCTGGGCGGCTCCGCCGGCGTCTGGACGCCCGCCGCGCGAATCTCATCGAGGCGGAACTTGGCCTGCAGTCCCTGATTGAGGAACATTTCCCAGCCGCTTCCCGACGACTGGTCGAGCATCGCAGGGAACACGGTCGGTTCGCCGCGTTTCCAGCCATGCTGGACCAGGAAGTTGGCAATGCTGCCGATGGCGTCGACGGGCGAATTGCGCAGGTCTATCTTGCCGTCGCCATCGAAGTCGACCGCGTACCTCCGGATGCTGCCGGGCATGAACTGCGGCCAGCCTACGGCGCCGGCATAGGAGCCGCGCAGAGAAAACGGATCGATGCCGCTGTCACGCGCAAACAGCAGGGTGTTGGCAAGCTCGCCGCGGAAATAGTCCATGCGGGCTTGCCGGGTCGGCGTGTCCGGATAGGCAAAGGCCAGGGTGGTGATGGCGTCCATCACGCGAAAATTGCCGGTGTTGCGGCCATAGACGGTTTCGACGCCGAGGATGCCGACGATGATCTCGGCCGGCACGCCGAACTGTTCTTCCGCACGCTGCAGCGCGTCGGCATGCTCGTTCCAGAAACTGACCCCGGCATTGATGCGCACCGGCTCGACGAAGCGGGCGCGGTAGGCCGTCCAGTTCTTCGGCTTGCTGGCAGGGGCCGGCTTCATCAGCTGGATCGCGCTGTCGACGAAGCGCACCCTGGACAGCGTGCCTTCCAGTTCGGCGCGGGAGTAGCCATGCCGGGCGACCATGTCGTCAATGAAGGCGCTGACTTCGCGCCACTGGGCAAAGCTGGCGAACTCGCCGGCGTCGTCCGCTTCGACGGTCGGCTTGCGCGCCTTGGCTGCGCGCTGCGCGGGTTCGGCAGCCATGGTGTGGCAGCCGCTGAGAAAAGTGGAAGCAAGAAACAGGGAAAGAAAAAGCCGGGTGCAAGTCATCGGGATTGGATCAGTAAGTTCTTGAGTTGTTGGATCGGTGTGCCATAGCCGGTGCGACGCAGCGCGTCGACCGTGGCTGGAGAGCCGTAACGTATTGTCTCGTAAAGTTCAAGAAAACCCAGCACGGCAAGCCGACGCTCCGGTGACAATCCGCTCTGCTGCAGGCGTTTGCGGTATGCCAGCGGGCCTTCGTGCGCTGCGCGCGGCAAGCCCTGGCGCGCCAGTTCCTCGCACAGCCTGCGGTACAGCATGTCGGCCGGGTCGGTCTTTTCACGGTGACGGATAAGGGGCAGTGCAACCAGCGCGGTCACCGCGGCGCCCAGGGTCAGCACCAGGATCGCCAGGGTGCTCCAGTCGGGGTTGTCAATGCCCAGCGATTGCAGGAAACCGCGCTGCTTCGCAGGTGTGTAGTTCAGCACCCACTGGTTCCAGGCATTGTCGA
The DNA here is from genome assembly GCF_015352955.1 of Noviherbaspirillum soli. Taxonomy (GTDB): domain Bacteria; phylum Pseudomonadota; class Gammaproteobacteria; order Burkholderiales; family Burkholderiaceae_D; genus Noviherbaspirillum_A; species Noviherbaspirillum_A soli. The sequence goes on along the minus strand of NZ_JACYOX010000009.1, from coordinate 105,765 downwards.
TCGCGTCCCGGTTGTCGCGCAGCTTGCGCAGAACCGTCCCCCAGGGACCCTGCGGCCCTTGCAGGGACCAGAAGTTGCCGAATTCACCTGGCGCCAGCGCCGCCGACAGATTGCGTTCGACCCGGTCCGGCGCCACGGCGGCGGTGGGATCCACGCGGACCCAGCCGCGGCCGGCCAGCCAGACTTCGGCCCAGGCATGCGCATCCGATTGACGAACAGTCAGATAGCCATCGACCTTGTTCAGTTCCCCGCCCTGGTAACCCGTGACGACCCGCGCCGGGATGTCGAGGATACGCATCAGCACCACGAAGGCGCCGGCATAGTGCTCGCAGAATCCGGCCCGGGTGGCAAACAGGAATTCATCCACCGCATGCCGGCCCAGCATGGGCGGGCGCAGGGTATAGCGGAAATTCTCCTCCCGAAACATCTGCAGCACCGCGTTGACCAGTTCCATGTCGTTGGCCGACCGTGCCCGCAGCCGGGTGGCGAATTCATGGGTTTGCGGGTTGTAGCCTGGCGGCAGATCCATCCAGTCGCGCAGCGTCACCGCCGATTCATTGGCCTGCAGCCGGTAGTTCAGCGACGAGACGGCGTCGTAGCGCAGGCGCTGGCTGATCGGCTGGCTGGCCAGCAGCTGGAAGTCCGGCTGGATCTGCACCGGATTGTTCTCCAGTTGCGGCGGGCCGGTCGGCAGATCGAGCGCGAACAGCGAACGCCGGCCACTGGCCTCCAGGGTGACCTGGTAACGCACCGGCTTGCCGCGGCCAAGCACCTGGCGCGAAGAAGGCGATGCGCTCGCCAGCGGCGTCCAGCGGCGTCCGTCGTACCGGCCCAGCACCGGACCGCGCCAGTACAGCGCGGACGGTGGCGGTGCGGCATCGTCGAAGCGCACGCGAAAGGCGATTTCCGGCGACAGCGTCAGTTCGGAAATGCTGCCCGGCTCCATGCTGTCGGACAGGCCGGTGCCGTTGCGCACCGCATCCTGCGGCATGCCCCAGAGCGGCCCCTGTATGCGCGGGAAAAACACGAACAGCACCACGGCCAGCGGCGCGGCCAGCAGAAACAGCTGTGATGCGGCCACCAGGCGTTTGCGCAGAGGCGGATGAACGCCCGTGTACTGGAAGGACATCAGCGCCATCAGGATCGCAATCACGCCGGCGCTGGCCAGCAGTGCGCTGGCAATGGTCTGCGAATAGAAGAAGGTGGTCAGCAGCACGAAAAAGCTGAGGAAGGTGACCACGAACAGGTCGCGCCGCGCCCGCATTTCAAGCAGCTTCAGCGCCAGCAGCAGCACCAGCATGCACACGCCGGCCTCGCGCCCGAGATAGGTGCCGTAACTGCCATACACGCCCAGCATCAGCAGCGCCACCACCGGCAGCAGCAGGAGGCGCGGCGGCATGCGGTTGCCGTGAAAGGTGATCCAGCCGCGCCAGAGCAGCAGCGCAGCCGCCGCCAGGCTGGCCCAGGCCGGCAGGTGCCAGGCATGCGGCATCATCACCAGCGCGCAGGCGCCGAGCAGCAGCAGGGTATCGGACTTCTCGCGCGGCAGGCCGCGCCTCAGGCGTTCGTGCCATGTGGCGGTACGCACAGCGCCGCGGTTCATGATTCCTGCCCGTACAGCGCGAGCGCGCGCAGGCAGCTTTCCCGGTGCGCGCCGCCCAGCGCGCACGGATGGCTTGCCGCTCCCAGGCGAAATGCATAGGGCAGGCCGCGCGCCTCGGCTTCCAGCACCCAGCGCGCCATGCGGGAAAGCCTGGCTTCGGTATCCATGGCAACGGGCAGGGCGGCAAAATCAATGCGCATCTCGCTGGCGGCGCCTCCCTCGAAATGCTTGCTGACCAGCGTGCCGTCATTGCCCAGGCGGGCAATCTGGCGCCAGGCCAGCCGCTTCATCGAATCGCCGGTCTGGTAGGCGCGCACGCCGGCGAAATCATCCTCGCCGCCAGTGCCGTGACCCTCGTTCAACAGCGCTTCGGCAATTGGCAGCGGCGGCGCATGGTCTTCCGGGCGCGGATAGACCAGCACCTTCTGTTCCGGCTGCCAGTAGCTCCAGGCGCGCAGCAGCCCGAGCGGAAAGCTGGTGTGCAGCCGGATGCGCGGCGCGGCCAGCCAGCCGCGATGCGTGGCAGGCGCCTGCAGCGCAACCACGCAGTCGCCTTTGGCCGGAATGTCGCAGGGCTGTTCGCGGGCCGGCAGGCCGTCGCCGGTAAAGCCGATCCAGATCGCATGACGCCAGTAGGGGCGACGGTTGGACAGGTGCAATTCGAACTGGGCTTCTTCGCCGGCGAATACCGGGCTGGCGCGGCCGGGGTTCAGATGCAGATAGGCCAGGTTGCGAAAGCTCAGATGCATCGCGATCAACGCACAACTGAGCAGCAGAAAAGTCAGGCCATAGCCCATGGCCAGGTTGTAGTTCAGCGATCCGATGAACAGCAGCATCAGCAGCACGGCAAACGACAGGCCGGCCCTGGTCGGCAGGATGAAGACCCGGCGCTGGTTCAGCACGACTTCGCCGCGTTCGGCGCCGTGCAGCCTGAACAGCCAGCGCTCGGTGGCGCCGCGCAAGGTTTGCGTCATCGTCATGCGCATGCGAACGGTCAGACGGGAACGGTTTTCATCAGCTGCAGCACGAGGTCGCGGCTGGACGCCGCGCTGCCGCCGGCCGAGCGCAGCGGCCGCAGCCGGTGCGCGGCAACCGGCAGCAGCACTGCCTGCACGTCCTCGGGCAGCACATGGTTGCGGCCTTCCAGCGCCGCCCAGGCGCGCGCCGCCTGCAGCAGTGCGATGGCGGCGCGTGGACTGAGCCCCTCGGCGAACAGGCCGCCCTGGCGCGACGCCTGCACCAGCGATTGCACATAATTCACCAGCGCCGCGGAAGCATGCACATCGCGCAGCCCGGCACGGGCATCGGCCAGTTCGCCCGGCGTCATCGCGGGACGCATGGCCTTGACCATCGCGCGCCGGTCCTCGCCCATCAGCAGCGCCCGCTCCGCCGTCGCATCCGGATAGCCGAGCGACAGGCACATCAGGAAGCGATCCAGTTGCGACTCGGGCAACTGGAAGGTGCCGATCTGGTGGGTGGGATTCTGGGTGGCGATGACAAAGAACGGGTCGGGCAGCTCGCGCGTCACGCCGTCGGCCGAGACCTGGCGTTCTTCCATCGCCTCCAGCAGGGCCGACTGGGTCTTGGGCGTGGCGCGGTTGATTTCATCGGCCAGCAGCACCTGGGTGAATACCGGGCCGGGGTGAAAGGAAAAACCGTTTTTCTCGCGGTCGAACACGGAGATGCCCACCACGTCGGCCGGCAGCAGATCGCTGGTGAATTGCACCCGGTTGAACTTCAGCCCCAGCGACGTCGCCAGCGCATGCGCCAGCGTGGTCTTGCCCACGCCTGGCACATCCTCGATCAGCAGGTGCCCACCCGCCAGCAGGCACACCAGCGCCTGCCGTATCTGCATCTCCTTGCCAACGATGACTTCTCCGACCTGCGCGGCAACGGCATGAATTCTGGAATACATAGTGTTCCTGTTGGGAGGTGGGGCGAAATGGAAACGGGATGCAGGACCTTATTGTAGTATGGCAACGCCCTGTGTTATTGCTTTGAATAAACCACTTGTTCCAGCAGCAGTGAATAAAATGGCATGCAAAAAACCGGTTTTTCGTTAAACTACGGGCATTCTATGCGAGAACGCGCGTGCAGCGTTCCTCAACATGACCACTGCCATCTACTGCCACACCGACTGCCTGGCCCATGAAATGGGCGGCTGGCATCCCGAGTCTCCAGCCAGGTTGCAGGCGATCGAAGACCAGCTCATCGCCAGCCGTATCGACAGCTTCATCGACCATCGCGAAGCGCCGCTGGCGGACGTCGGGGCAATCGCGCGGGTGCATGACCAGGACGCCATCGCCAGGGTAAGGGACAACGTGCCGCCGCCCGGCAGTCCCGCCGACGCCTATTACCCGATCGACGGCGACACCCTGCTCAATGCGCACAGCTGGAAAGCGGCCCTGCGCGCCGCCGGCGCCGCGATCGCGGCCACCGACGCGGTGATCGCGGGCGACCTGGACAATGCCTTCTGCGCGGTGCGTCCGCCCGGCCACCATGCCAGGCCGTCCGAGCCCATGGGCTTCTGCCTGTTCAACAATGTCGCCATTGCCGTCCGACATGCGCTGGAAGTGCATCGGCTGGAACGGGTGGCGATCGTCGACTTCGACGTCCATCACGGCAACGGCACCGAGGAAGCCTTCGTCTACGAGCCGCGGGTGATGATGGCGAGCTTTTTCCAGCATCCCTTCTATCCGTACAGCGGTGTCGGCGGCGAGTCGCAATTCAATCCCAACATGGTCAATGTGCCGGTCGCGGCCTACACCGGCGGCGAAAAGGTCAGGCAGCTGGTTACCGAACTGTGGCTGCCGGCGCTGCGCGCCTTCCGGCCGCAGATGATCTTCATTTCCGCCGGCTTCGACGCCCATCGGGAAGACGACATGGGGCAGATGGGCTTGGTGGAGGCCGATTACGCTTGGATTACCCGCCAGATCATGGCGGTGGCGAAGGAGCATGCAGAAGGCCGCATCGTTAGCTGCCTGGAAGGCGGCTACAACCTGTCGGCGCTGGGGCGCAGCGTGGTGGCGCACCTGAAGGCGCTCGCCGAACTCGAGTAGGCGCGGCCGGCGGAGTCGCTGCGGGTAGAATACGGCCTTCATTTTCAGAGAAGCGCCCTATGTCTATTCAATGGTTCCCCGGTCACATGAACGCCGCCCGCAAGAAGGCGGAAGAATCCATGGAGAAGGTTGACATGGTGATCGAAGTGCTGGACGGGCGCATTCCCCAGGCCAGCAGCAATCCCATGATCGAAAGGCTGCGCCTGTTCCGGCAGCGGCCCTGCCTGAAGATCCTGAACAAGGCCGACCTGGCCGACCCGGCCGCCACCAGCGCCTGGATCAAGCATTACAACCAGCAGAAGGACGTCAATGCGGTGGCCCTGAGCTGCAAGAAGCCGTCCGACGTCGCGAAAATCCCGCAACTGTGCATCAAGCTGGTGCCCAACCGCGGCACCGCGCTGAAACCGCTGCGCATCATGATCATGGGCATACCCAATGTCGGCAAATCGACGCTGATGAATGCGCTGCTGAAGAAACGCGTCGCCAAGGTGGGCGACGAGCCGGCTGTCACCAAGACCCAGCAGCGGCTTTATCTGGGCAACAACATCGTGCTGATTGACACGCCTGGCATGATGTGGCCGAAAATCGAGCACCCAAGCGACGGCCTGATGCTGGCTGCCAGCCATGCGATCGGCAGCAATGCGCTGATCGAGGAGGAGGTGGCCACGTTTCTCGCCGAGATGCTGCTGGCGCGTTACCCGGCGCTGGTGAGCGCGCGGTATGGCTTTCCGACCGAGGGCATCGATGGCGTTAGCGTGATCGAAGGAATTGCCAGGCGCCGGGCTTATCGCCTGAAAGGCGGTGAGCCGGATTTGGAAAAGGCGGCGCATACCTTGCTGCAGGATTACCGCAGCGGCGCGCTGGGTAGGGTGAGCCTGGAGACGCCGCAGAGCCGGGTGGAATTGCTGGCTTCTTATCAGCCGCCGCCTTCGCTGGGAGAAGTTCAGCAGGATGACGACGAAGATAGTTCACTACGCCCTCACGCCAGCTAGCCGAATAGCAGTTCTCCCCGCAAACCATCATTTCATTCGCCCGTGTAATGCGGGCGTTTCCATTTGTAGTGCTCGCGCCAATTGCAATTTCGCTCATTTCGATTTGTAACATTCTTCTAGGAACGAAGAAATCAGCTCCTGATACTCAATTTGGACCATGACCAAGGCAGCGAAAGCACTTGAGAGTCATGTGTCGATAGCTTGGGGGATCGTGATGGGACTGCAGGATTACCGCCGCATTCTTGAAACTGCCTGTGCATCGTCGCCTGATTGGGATGCTGACAGCATTTTTTTTGGCAAACCAATTGTTTCAAACAATGCCAGGGTCTGGTTCCAGTTTTTTGAGCCAGCCGATTTATGTCGCATGGTGATTGATCTCGGCGCAATAGAGGAAAAGGCGCGTGGCAATATATGGCGCTTGATGCTTGAATCGAATTGCGGAAATAAATCGAATCTTCTCCCTTTCATGGCGCTGCATCCTGAAAATGGCAATGCCATTCTTGTGATTCACCTTTCTTTGGGGAAATTTGAATGCTATGCAAGAAAACCAGATTTTTCCCGTTATCTCGACGAGATGCTGGCGCCACTGGTGGAATCCTGGCGTAACGGAAATCATGCAATAAGTAACATTGGCCAGAATGCAGGCCCAATGCTTGGTGGTGGGTTTGCTTGAAGGAGGTTGCTGAATGGCCCAACGCGTAACTTATAAATTTTCGGACGATGATGGATATGAAAAACAGGACGTCCTGTCTCATTGCCAGGAAACTCCGGCCGCTAGTGGTAGGCATTCGGATGACGACTCAGATATAAATCCCCTTCTTGATAAAAATCCCAGTGAATTAGACTTCGAAGAATATGCAGCGGAAGCCGAAAATCTATATAAAAGTGCCGGCATCGGAGATATGGACGAAGAAAAACAAAAGGGATTTTTTGACCGCGTCAAAACCTGCTACCAGAATTTCTTCAATGACCTGTCCGCGCTGGGCAGTGATGACAAAAACCCTGAGTCGACTAGCATTGTCGCAGGTATGGCTACTGCATTGGCTGGTGCGAGTTTATTCACAATGCTGGTGCCTACCCTGAATACGGTTTGCAGCAAATTTGCCTCGGTTTTCAATTCCTCCACGGATGAAGTGGCTCGAACGATTTTCTCAGGGCTTTGCATCGTCTCAACTGGAATACGTGCGGCGATTCCGATCGCAGTGGAAGGGGCAAAGTTTTCAAATAATTTTTTCGAACTTTCCATTTTTGCAATCATTACGGTAGTAATGGCATCGGTATACCTTGCAACAAGCTTTATTGCGATGTTGCTCGCAGGTCATAATGCGATTCTTGATTCTCCAAAAACCGGGGAAATAGCCCAGAAGCTGAAGACGGAAATTGAGGAGGTGAAGGCTGAAATCGAGGAGCTGAAAACTGGAATTGGCGAAGCAACAAAAAAAGTACGCAGTAAAAATGCTTCTCAGGTTTTCAGTGAAAGTTTGCAAGAAATAAAAAAAATTTTGCAGGAATGGAAATCACAAATTTCGGCTAATTGGATGTCTTTCGGAAAAGAATTTTTATTATTCAGCGGGGCGGTACTGTCTGCAGTTTCAGCAATATCAAAATTCGTTCCGAGCCTGGCCATCCCCTTACCCATCCCCGTTTTCTCTATCATTACTAGTTCAATCAGCCTCGTCGCAAACCTGTTTGAGGTGGGGCAGGGGATAGTGGAGTACAGAAGTCAGAAAGCGAAACTGGAGTCGTTAAGGAAAGAACTGAATCAAGAAACAGATCAATCTAAAAAAAAGGAGATGGCAGAACAGCTAAGCAAGTTGGAAAACCAGCTGAAGGTAAGTGCTATAAGGATTGCTAAAGGGGTGCTGAACGTCGTTGTATCCGTTATCAGTATTGTTTTAGCCGCTCTTGTAACAGCTTCATTGTTAGCCCAGCCCGGCTTCATTCTTGCTTCTGCCATTCTTGCTACCATATCGCTGGCCAGCGTGCTGGTTCTTAGTGTTGCTGGCTTGGTGGTAAGGAAAATGAACAATGCTGGCGGCGCAGCTCCCGCAAAGGAAAATGCGGATGAGATTGATACCGATACAACAAAAGAAACAGAATCGGAAGATGAAGATAGTGGAGGTCAGGATTTCCATGCCTCCTTTTTAAAGCAGGAAATCGATGACTTGGAAACGCGTGATGTAAGGAGAGGGCATCGGAACGTCGGTGCTTCCGGTGATCAATTTCAGTGGAACGAAGCAATAACAGAATATGTGTAAGGTGCGTGGGTTAAGAACTTCAAACTTGGGTCTTGAAGCAAGCAATATTACATTCGCAGATACAGGACTAATGTTATAAAAGCAAACGTTTCTGCTCACCGAGTTCAAATCACGCAAGCATTGCAAACTGCTTGAAGTAACTGCTAGCTCAAGCAGATTGCCCAGGCAAATTAAAAGGGCAGCCAGATAACTGGCTGCCCTTTCTCATTTCACGGTGCTGCTGTTAGACAGCAATTACATCATGCCGTCCATGCCACCCATGCCGCCCATGCCACCCATACCGCCCATGCCCGGGCCGCCGGCCGGCTTGTCTTCAGCCAGTTCGGTCACGGTGCAGTCGGTGGTCAGCATCAGGCTGGCGATCGATGCCGCGTTTTGCAGTGCGGTGCGGGTCACCTTGGCCGGATCCAGCACGCCTTGCTCGACCAGGTCACCGTAGGTGTCGTTGGCGGCGTTGTAGCCGAAGTTGCCCGTGCCTTCCAGCACCTTGGCAACCACCACCGATGCTTCCTCGCCGGCGTTCTGGACGATCATGCGCAGCGGCTCTTCGATGGCGCGCAGAACGATCTTGATGCCTGCGTCCTGGTCGCTGTTGTCGCCCTTGATGTTCAGGTTGGCGCGAGCGCGCAGCAGGGCCACGCCGCCGCCAGGAACGATGCCTTCTTCCACAGCGGCGCGGGTGGCGTGCAGCGCATCTTCCACGCGTGCCTTCTTCTCCTTCATCTCGACTTCGGTGGCGGCGCCAACCTTGATCACTGCAACACCGCCTGCCAGCTTGGCAACGCGCTCCTGCAGCTTTTCACGGTCGTAGTCGGAAGTCGCTTCCTCGATCTGCACGCGAACCTGCTTGACGCGGGCTTCGATCGCAGCGCTCTGGCCTGCGCCGTCGATGACGGTGGTGTTTTCCTTGCCCACTTCGATGCGCTTGGCCTGGCCGAGGTCGTTCAGCGTGACCTTTTCCAGGGTCAGGCCGACTTCTTCAGCGATGACCTGGCCGCCGGTCAGGATGGCGATGTCTTCCAGCATGGCCTTGCGACGGTCGCCGAAGCCAGGGGCCTTGACTGCGCAGGTCTTCAGGATGCCGCGGATGTTGTTCACCACCAGGGTTGCCAGCGCTTCGCCTTCGATGTCTTCGGCGATGATCAGCAGCGGACGGCCAGCCTTGGCGACTTGCTCCAGCACCGGCAGCAGGTCGCGGATGTTCGAGATTTTCTTGTCGAACAGCAGGATGAACGGGTTTTCCAGGATGACGCTTTGCTTGTCCGGGTTGTTGATGAAGTACGGGGACAGGTAGCCGCGGTCGAACTGCATGCCTTCCACGATGTCCAGCTCGTCGTTCAGCGATTTGCCGTCTTCCACGGTGATCACGCCTTCCTTGCCGACTTTTTCCATGGCTTCAGCGATGCGGTCGCCGATGGAGCTGTCGCTGTTGGCGGAGATCGAGCCAACCTGGGCGATTTCACGGGTAGTGGTGCAGGGACGTGCCAGTTGGCGCACTTCTTCGACCAGGGCGGTGACAGCCTTGTCGATGCCGCGCTTCAGGTCCATCGGGTTCATGCCGGCGGCAACATACTTCATGCCTTCGCGCACGATGGCCTGGGCCAGAACGGTTGCGGTGGTGGTGCCGTCGCCAGCGTTGTCGCTGGTGCGGGAAGCCACTTCCTTGACCATCTGGGCGCCCATGTTCATGAGCTTGTCTTTCAGTTCGATCTCTTTCGCGACCGACACGCCGTCCTTGGTCACGGTCGGGGAGCCGAAGGAACGCTCCAGAACCACGTTGCGGCCTTTCGGGCCCAGGGTCACCTTGACCGCGTTGGCCAGGATGTTGACGCCTTCGACCATCTTGTGGCGAGCGCTGTCGCCAAATACGACTTCTTTAGCAGCCATGTTCATTACTCCTTGAGTATTCTTGGATAGGATTGCAGGGGGGGCGCCGGCCGGTGCCGGCTGCCGCTGTCGCCATGGCCTGCGGCTTGCGCGGCGCATGGCGGTCCGCATTACTGCTGAACGATGGCGAGGATGTCTTCCTCGCGCATGACCAGCAGTTCTTCGCCGTTGATTTTCACGGTCTGGCCGGAATACTTGCCAAACAGCACACGGTCGCCAATCTTGACGTCCAGGGGACGCACTTGGCCGCCTTCGAGGATCTTGCCGTTACCCACAGCCAGAACCTCGCCCTGATCCGGCTTCTCGGCCGCGGTTTCAGGGAGAACGATGCCGGACGCAGTTTTGGTTTCCTGGTCGAGGCGCTTGACGATGACGCGATCGTGCAAAGGACGAAGTGCCATACAAACTCCTAAAATGTTGTCAATAATTAATATAAAACGGCTGATTTCAGCGTTTTTCCGCTGCCTTCAACCGCGGGGATTCGACGGTCCGAGGAAATTATTAGCACTCTCCGTCGGCGAGTGCTAAGTATAGGGGCGGATACACCCCTTTTCAAGACCGGCAATTGTCGAAATTGGAAGATTGGGGGGGCGAAGCGGCGGGCGTGCCAACTGGATACAGCCCGATTTCATCAATTCCAACGCATAACTGCCGGGATTCCTACAGCCTTTCAAGCTGTTTTCCGACCTGTACCCAGCCGGGGCAGCGACTAGCATGAAATGCTTTATTGCCCTGTCTCCCGGCAATGGCGGACAGCGCACCCTTTCCTTTCCGGAGCCCAGCACCATGAATAGTCCCGATGACCGCGCCAGGTCGGCGCAGAAGGCGCCCTGTGCGCAATCCTGCACAATCAGCCTGACCCTCAATGGCGTCCCGCATGAAATCCGGACGGCACCCTGGACCACGTTGCTGGACCTGCTGCGTGAGGAACTGCAGCTTACCGGCACCAAGAAAGGCTGCGATCACGGCCAATGCGGCGCCTGCACGGTGCTGGTCGATGGAAAGCGAGTCAACGCCTGCCTGACGCTGGCGGCGATGAAGGATGGCTGCGAGATCACCACCGTGGAAGGGCTGGCGCAGGGCGAGGCGCTGCATCCGGTGCAGCAGGCATTCATCGACCAGGACGCCTTCCAGTGCGGCTATTGCACCCCGGGGCAGATCTGCTCGGCGGTCGGGCTGATCAGGGAGGGCCGGGCACAAAGCGATGATGACATCCGCGAACTGATGAGCGGCAACCTGTGTCGCTGCGGCTGCTATCCCAACATCGTCGCCGCCGTGCGCCAGGCGCTGCCAACGGACGGGAAAGGCGACCGGCCATGAACCAATTCGAATTGTCGCGCGCTTCCAGCGTGGCCGATGCCCTTGCCCTGCTTGCCGGAGACAGCCAGGCCCGCTTCATCGCCGGCGGCACCAACCTGCTGGACCTGATGAAGGAAGACGTCGCCCGTCCGACACGCCTGATCGACATCACCCATCTGCCGCTGGCAGCTGTGGAGGCTGGCAAGGGGGGCGGATTGCGCATCGGTGCACTGGTGTCGAATGCGGACCTGGCCTATCACAGCGAAGTCAGCAGCCGCTACCCCTTGCTGTCCCAGGCGATACTCGCGGGCGCCTCGCCGCAGCTGCGCAACATGGCCTCTACCGGCGGCAATCTGCTGCAGCGCACCCGCTGCTACTACTTCTACGACGCCGCGACGCCGTGCAACAAGCGCGAACCGGGATCGGGCTGTCCGGCGCGCGAAGGCGTCAACCGGATCCACGCCATCCTCGGCGCAAGCGAGCAATGCGTTGCGGTGCACCCCTCCGACATGTGCGTGGCCCTGGCCGCGCTCGACGCCACCGTGCATGTCAGCGGGCCGGCGGGCGACCGCGCAATTCAATTCGACCACTTTCACCAACTGCCAGGGGATACGCCCGATATCGATACCAGCCTGGCGCCGGATGAAATCATTACCGCGGTCGAATTGCCGGCAGAGGGTTACAGCGGCCATTACAGCTACATCAAGATCCGCGACCGCGCCTCGTATGCCTTCGCGCTGGTATCGGTGGCAGCCGGCCTGGCGCTGGATGGCGGGACGATCAGCAGCGCGGCTGTGGCGCTGGGCGGCGTTGCCCACAAGCCGTGGCGCGACCGCCAGGCCGAGCAACTGCTGATCGGGAAGCCGGCGAACGAAGCGTCCTTTACCGCTTTCGCCGACGCGCTGCTGCAGCCGGCGCAGCCGCTTGCCCACAATGCCTTCAAAATCGGTCTGGCCAAGCGCACCATCGTCCGTGCATTGAGCCGTGCCGTCGCCATGGAAGAACAATCATGAGTACAGTGCAGAGCAGACAACAGGGCCGCATCGGCACGGCGACCAGCCGTGTCGACGGCAGATTGAAAGTCACCGGCCAGGCGCGCTATGCCGCCGAATTTCCGGCCGAGGACTTGCTGTATGGCGTCGTGGTCTCCAGCGGCATCGCGCGCGGCAGCATCAGCAGCATCGATACCGCGCGCGCGCTGGCGGTGCCAGGCGTGATCCATGTGCTGACCCATGAAAACCGGCCCAGCCTGCCGTGGTTCGACCGCAGCTACCAGGACGACGACTCGCCTTCCGGTTCGCCGTTCCGGCCGCTCTACGATGCCAGCATCATCTTCAGCGGGCAGCCGGTCGCGCTGGTTGTGGCAAGCAGCTTCGAGGCGGCGCGCCACGCATCGGCGCTGATCGACATCCGCTACAAGGCTGACCAGCACCAGACCGACCTGGACGCCGAGCGTGACGCAGCCTATGCGCCCAAGCAGGGCAAGGGTGGCTTCGAGCCGCCGCCCAAGCCGCGCGGCGATGCCGATGCGGCCCTGAAGAAGGCCGAGATCAATGTGCTGGCCGACTATGCCACGCCGGTTGAACACCATAATCCGATGGAAATGCACGCCACCACGGTGCTGCGCGATGTGGACGGCAACCTGACGATCTACGACAAGACGCAGGGCGTGCTCAACACGCAGCAGTATGTGACCGGTGTCTTCGGCCTGAAGCAGGAACAGGTGCGGGTGCGTTCGCCGTTTGTTGGCGGCGCCTTCGGCTCCGGCTTGCGGCCGCAGTATCAGCTGTTCCTGGCGGTGATGGCGGCACAGGAACTGAAGCGCTCGGTGCGCGTGGTATTGACGCGCCAGCAGATGTTCAGCTTCGGTCATCGTCCGGCCACGCGGCACCAGATCGCGCTGGGCGCCGACAAGAGCGGCAAGCTGCTGGCTATCAAGCATCAGACCGTATCGGAAACATCGCGCTTTGAGGACTATATCGAGGTGGTGGTGAACTGGTCCGGTTCGGCCTACCAGTGCGACAACGTCACTCTCGATTACAAGGTCGCGGCGCTGGATGTCTATACGCCCCTCGACATGCGCGCGCCCGGCGCCACGCTTGGCGTCTATGTGCTGGAGTCGGCGATGGATGAACTGGCTCATGCCGCCGGCGTCGATCCGCTGGCGCTGCGCCTCCTGAACTATGCCGAGAACGACCAGAATACCGGCAAGCCTTTCTCCAGCAAGGAATTGAAGGCCTGTTATGAGCAGGGCGCGGCAAAGTTCGGCTGGGACAAGCGCAATCCGGCGCCACGCTCGACGCGGCGCGGCAAGACGCTGGTGGGCTGGGGCATGGCGACCGGCTTCTGGGATGCGATGCAGCAGCCGGCCAGCGCCAAGGCGGTGCTGTCGGTCGAAGGCAAGCTGCTGGTGTCGTCCGCCACCGCCGACATAGGCACCGGCACTTACACCGCGATGACCATCATCGCAGCCGATGTGCTGGGTCTGGCGATCGAGGACGTGAACTTCACGCTGGGCGACTCCTCATTGCCGCAAGCGCCGCTGGAAGGCGGTTCATGGACCGTTTCTTCCGTCGGTTCGGCGGTCAAGACGGCATGCGAAGCCATCAGGGACGAATTGTTTTCAATCGCTCGCGCGATGCCGGATTCGCCTCTTGCAGGCGCCAGCGCGGAAGACGTCGAATGGACCGAGGGCCGGGTGCAGCGCATCGGGCAGCCGGCGGCGTCGCTGGCAATCGCCGACATCATGCGCAGCAAGGGATTGCACAGCATCGAGCATTCAGTGGATCAGAAGCCGGAAAGCAAGCAAAAGAAATACACCATGCATACCCATTCCGCGGTGTTCGCCGAGGTCGAGGTGGACGAGGACTTTGGCACTGTAGCGGTAACGAGGGTGGTCAGCGCCATCGCCGGCGGGCGCGTGATCAATCCGAAAGCCGCGCGCAGCCAGATCATCGGCGGCGTGGTCTGGGGCATCGGCATGGCGCTGCATGAGGAAACGATGGCCGACCATGCGCTGGGCCGGTTCATGAACCACAGCCTGGCCGAATACCACATTCCGGTCAACGCCGACATCCATGACATCGACGTGATCTTCGTCGAGGAACATGACGACATCGTCAACCCGCTGGGCGCCAAGGGCATGGGCGAGATCGGCATCGTCGGCGTTGCCGCGGCGATCGGCAACGCCGTGTTTCATGCCACCGGCAAGCGGGTGCGCGAGCTGCCGATCACGCTGGACAAGGTGATTTAAAACGCCGCGCCGCCATGCGGCCGCGAAGTGGCCTGGCGACAGTGGTGGTCCCAGGCCAGGTCGGCGGCGCACAGGTCTTCCAGCGCAGCGCCCACCGACTTGAACAGGGTTACCTGCCGCGTGTCGCTGCGTCCGGGGTGTCGTCCTGCGCACAGGTCAGCCAGCTCGGCCTGCAGGGAGGCACGTTCCAGCCTGCCGGCTTCCATCGGCTGCACCAGGTCGCCAGCCTCCGCGAGCGCGCCATTCCAGGTATCGACGAACACGGCCGCGCCGCACATCAATGCGTCATCGGCTTCGCGCATGTTGGGACGGAAGCCGCCGACCAGGTCGACGTGCGTGCCGGGCCTGACCCAATCGCCATGCACGATGGGCGTGGTGCTGGTGGTGGCGCAGGTGATGATGTCGGCGCTTCTCACGCCGGCTTCCAGGTCGGTCGTGGTCTCTACCTCTGCCTGGATACCGCTTGCTTCCAGCTGTTGCCGCAGCAGGGCGGCGGCGTGCGTTGCCTTGTCCGGCGAGCGTCCCCATACGGTGACTGTGCTGATCGGACGCACCGCGCAGTGCGCGGTTGCCATGTAAGGCGCCAGCGAGCCTGTTCCTACTGCCAGCAGGCGGCTGCTGTCTGCACGAGAGAGATATTCCGACGCCAGCGCCGAGGCTGCCGCTGTGCGGCGCAAGGTGAGTTCCTCGCCATCCATCAGGCAGATCGGGGCGCCGGTGGCGCTGTCGAGCAGCATGAAGATGGAATGCACCGACGGCAGGCCGCGCTGGGGATTGCGCGGCGCCACCGTGACCACCTTGACGCCGGTATGGCGTTCGGGCTGCCATACCGGCATCAGCAGCAGTACCGCTTCGCTGTCAGGCGAGATCGGGTGAACATGACGCCGCGGGGCTTCCGCGCCCTTGCGGAATGAAAGGCGCAGTGATTCGACGAGCGTCGGGTAGGGAAGGGCAGCACTGATCTGCCCGGCATTCAAAAACGGAACCATGCTGCCTCCTGCTTGAAAGAGGCAACAGGGTAAGCAAGAGGCTGCCTGCCGTCAATTCAGCACAGGATTTCGGTCGTCAGGCGATGCGCAGGCCGACGTCGATGTTGTTGCGGGTGGCGTTGGAGTAAGGGCAGACTTCATGCGCCTTGTTCACCAGAGCCTGCGCTGCGCCAGCTTCCATGCCGGGCAGGGCGACTTGCAGGCTGACTGCCAGCCCGAAACCGCCGCGGTCATTCGGGCCGATGCCGACTTCCGCGCTGACGTTTGTATCGGCCGGAAGCTGGGCCTTGGTATGGGCTGCCACGAACTTCAATGCCGACAGGAAGCATGCTGCATAGCCTGCTGCGAACAGCTGTTCCGGGTTGGTGCCCGCGCCGCCGGCGCCGCCCAGTTCCTTTGGGGTGTTCAACGGCACGTCCAGGCGATTGTCATCGCTGGCGGCGCGGCCGTCGCGGCCGCCGGTTGCTGTGGCATGGGCTGTGTAGAGTATCTGCATGATGTTCGTCCTTATAAGGAAGTTGGCGGATCGCGGCGCGACTCCATGGCCATCACGATAAGTCAGAATTAAGTTGTGTGCAATTTAATTTTTCTACAATCACGATTGATTTTCGTGTGATGGCGGGATCGGATGGGGGCCACGCCTGCCTATTCGTTCGCCTCGTTTGCTTCGTTTGCATTTGCCAGGCTGCCCCTCAGCAGCGCAAGCTGATTGCGCAGCGTGCTCAGCGCCTGCGCCGACTGGCCGCTCGCACACATGACCTGCCGAGGAATGTCACGCGCACGGCGCTTGAGGGCCCGGCCTTCGGGGGTCAGGGTAATGCGGACCTGGCGTTCATCCTTATCATCGCGGGTACGGACCACCAGTCCTGCTGCTTCAAGACGCTTGAGCAGCGGGGTCAGCGTGCCGGAGTCGAGAAACAGCCTTTTACCGATGTCCTTGACCAGCAGGTCGTCTTCCTGCCACAGCACCAGCATGGCCAGATATTGCGGATAGGTCAGGCCAAGATTGTCGAGAAGCGGCTTGTAAGCCTTTGTCATGGCCAGCGAGGCCGAGTAAAGTGCGAAGCAGAACTGGTTATCCAGGGCCAGCATCTTGTCCGAGCTGGTGGAAGATCTAGACATCTTGATTCCTTGGGTTGAATGCCAGACATGAGGCGGGCGCCAGCCACAGCCTGTGATGTCAGCATTGTCATATTCATTAGCTATCGATCGTATGCGAATTATCCTCAGACTCCAAGTCAGTATCCTTCTCCTTGCCGCGAGCGCCATCTGCTGGGCGCAGGAATTGCCGGCCAGCGTAAGCCGCGCCTTGCGGCAGGCCGGCATACCCGCCAGCGCGGTAGGGGCCTATGCACAGGAAGTCATCGCCGGGCGCACGCTGGTATCGACCAATGCCCTGGTGGCTTTCAGCCCCGCTTCGACCATCAAGCTCGTCACCACCCAGGCGGCGCTGCAGGTGCTGGGGCCTACCTACACCTGGAAAACGGCCGCCTATGCAAGCGGCAGCCAGTCCGGCGATGTGCTCAACGGCGACCTGATCCTGCGCGGCGGCGGCGATCCGCGGCTGACCATGGAAAGCCTGTGGCTGTTCCTGCGGCAGATCAGGGAGAAGGGAATCAGGCAGATCAATGGCGACCTGGTGCTGGACCGCAGCCTGTTTGCCGCACGCGCATTCGATGCGGCGCTATTCGACGGCGCGCCGCAAAAACCCTACAACGCAGGGCCCGATGCGCTGCTGCTGAACTATCATGCCTTCGCCTTGCGGCTGGCGCCCGACCAGTCGAGCGGAACTGCCCGCGTCAGCGTCGAGCCGCCGGTGGCGGGCCTTGCCGTGCAGGGGCCCGCGCTGGTGGAAGGCGAGTGCGGCGACTGGAGAGCCGGACTGGCCCCGGACATCTCCGATAACGGCATCGTTGTCGCCGGCAGTTATCCGTATGCATGCGGTGAGAACACCCTGTATGTGCATCCTTACCAGATGAGCCGCTCCGCATACTTCGGCGCCGTGTTCCGTCGCCTGTGGGGCGAGCTGGGCGGCTCGTTGAAAGGGCAGGTGCGTGACGGCGCGCTGCCCGAGCAGGCGCGCCTGCTGGCACAGTGGCAGTCCGCGCCGCTGACGCAGGTGATCCAGGACATCAATAAATTCAGCAATAACGTGATGGCCAGGCAATTGCTGCTGACGCTGGCCAGCCAGAGTCCGGGCGTGCCGGCCACGCCTGAAGACGGCGAAGCGGTAGTGCGTTCATGGATGCGGGAACGCGGAATCGATGCGCAGGAGATGGTGCTCGACAATGGCTCCGGCCTCTCGCGCAGCACGCGCATTGCGGCGCTGACGATGGCGCGTGTGCTGCTGGCGGCGTACAACTCGCCGGTGATGCCGGAATTCATTGCCTCCTTGCCCCTGGCCGCCTATGACGGCACCATGCGCCACCGCCTGCGTGAAAAGTCTGTCGCCGGGCGGGCGCATATCAAGACCGGCAGCCTGGAAGGCGTGCGGGCGTCCGCAGGCTATGTGATGGCAGCCTCGGGCAAGTGGTATGCGGTGGTCTGCATGGTGAACCATGCCAAGGCAGCGGCGGCCGGCCCCGCGCTGGACCAGCTGGTGCAGTGGATTTACGAAAACGGCTGAGCCCGGCTACAGGATGATGGGCTTGTCCGAAAGCTGGTTCGGGCGCTGGCCGTTTGCGGGCAGCTTCATGTGGAGCAGCGCATTCAGTTGTTCCAATGCCGCGATGGCGCCATCGCGGTAGGCGCCGCGCTGCAGCTGTCGAATCATGGTCTCGCAGATAGCCTGCCATTCGCCGGCCTGCACCAGTCGCCCGACGCCGCGGTCCGCGATGATTTCGACCTGATGGTCGGCCAGATCGAGATAGATCAGCACGCCCGAGTTCTCCTCGGTGTCCCACAGGCGATAGTCGGAGAACAGCTCGCGGGCGCGGGCGCGGGGATGCATGCCATCGAGAATGTCGCCAAGCGGAAGTGCCGGTTCAATGATCATGCGCACTTCCGCGCGATGCAGGGTTTCACCCTGGGCGATGGTTTTCTGGATCTCGTCGAGAACCTTCCTGGGGAAGGCGCGCTGGCCGGATGCGCGGGTGGTGGTCAGGTGCCGCCAGAATCGTTTGAGCTTGTTCATTACCAGTTCCCCGAGGCGCCGCCGCCGTCAAAGCCGCCACCGCCACCCGAAAATCCGCCGCCACCGCCTCCGCCAAATCCGCCGCCACCGAATCCCCCGCCGCCGAAACCGCCCCGGCTGCCAATGCCGCTGCCAAGGATGATGCCGGCATTGCGGCCCCAGTCATTGCCGCCGAGCCGGCTGCGACGACGGCCGCGGCGCGTGAACATGGGCAGCAGGATGAACAGCGCGAAAAACAGGAAGGGCAGCCAAGAGCCCAGGTTGTCCTCTTGCTGGCCTGACTGGCGAGCCGTTGGCGCCGGCAAATTCTCCTTGTCGATCAGGGCGGCAATGGCGGACACGCCGGCAGCAAGACCGCCGTAGAAGTCGTTTTGGCGGAAATGCGGCGCAATCACGTCCTGGAGGATGCGCTTGGACTGCGCATCCGTCAGCGAGCCCTGGACACCGCGGCCGGCCTCGATGCGCAGGCGGCGCAGGGAACTCGGATTGTCGCGTGCGACCAGCAGTATCACGCCGTCATCGATACCCTTGCGCCCGAGCTTCCAGGCGTCGGCCACACGGATGCTGTACTGCTCGATTGCTTCAGGAGCGGTCGATGCCACCAGCAGGACCGCGATCTGGTTGCCGGTACGGTCCTCGTGGTCCTTCAGCACATTTTCCAGTGCATTGCGCTGATCCGGCGTCAACATGCCGATGGTGTCGGTGACGCGGCTTTTCAGTGGCGGAACCGGCGTGAAATCCTGTGCGCCCGCATGCAGAGCGCCCGCCAGGAGCAGCAGTGCGAGCAGGCAGCGCAGCGCCGAGACGATGCTATTTGCCAAAATTGACGGCAGGCGCATTGGAAATGGCCTTTTCATTGTCCACGGTAAAGGAGGGCCGGACCGGATAGCCGAACATCATGGCGGTCAGGTTGGTCGGAAAGCTCCGCGCCAGCACGTTGTACTCTTCCACCGATTTGATGTAACGCTGACGCGCCACGGTGATGCGGTTTTCCGTGCCTTCCAGCTGCGATTGCAGGTCGCGGAACAGGCCGTCAGCCTTGAGCTGCGGATAGTTTTCCGACACTGCCAGCAAACGTGAAAGGGCCTGCGTCAACTGGCCCTGGGCCTGCTGGAAACGCTGGAATGCCTGCGGATCGTTCAGCACCTCCGGCGTTACCTGGATGCTGGTGGCAGCGGCACGCGCCTTGGTGACGGCTTCCAGCGTTTCCCTTTCATGCGATGCATAGCCCTTGACCGTATTGACCAGGTTGGGCACCAGGTCCGCGCGTCGCTGGTACTGGTTGACCACTTCGCCCCAGGCGGCCTTGACCGCTTCGTCCCTGGCCTGGAACTGGTTATATCCGCAGCCCGACAGCAGTATGCTCAGCAAGCCAAGCGTCATCCACGATAACCATTTTTTCATTATCTTTCCCTTCCGTATGAGTTTGATCCGCCGTTCGGCCTGCTGGCTCGCGATTGATACGCAGCGTCTTCCCTGAAGTTGCGGCCAGCGCCGGCAAGGTGCAATCTGGCCGGTGCAGACGCAGGCAGCGATGCCTGAAACATAACATGGCAAGTTACAATATGTTCGCCTGATGCATTAAAGCTTGATCACACACATTTTCTCTCTTTCCACAAGGTTTCCCCGTGAGTTTCACAGCAAAGCTGGCGTCCGCATGGCGCACCCAACAATCCCTGTTATGTGTAGGCCTGGACCCCGACGTATCGCGGTTTCCACCGCATCTCCAGTCCCAGCCGGATGGCATCTTTTCGTTTTGCAAAGCCATTGTCGACGCCACTGCCGCGGCTGCCTGTTGCTTCAAGCCGCAAATCGCCTATTTCGCCGCGCTCCGTGCCGAAGACCAGCTGGAAGCCTTGTGCGCCTATATCCGCAACACCTATCCCGAGTTGCCCATCGTGCTGGACGCCAAGCGTGGCGATATCGGCGCCACCGCCGAGCAATATGCGCGGGAAGCCTATGAGCGTTATGGCGCCGATGCAGTAACGGTCAATCCCTATATGGGATCGGACTCCATCGCGCCTTATACGGAGTGGAAGGACAAGGGCGTGATCGTGCTGTGCCGAACTTCCAATCCGGGAGGCTCCGACCTGCAATTCATGCAGGTCGACGGCGTGCCGCTGTACCAGCATGTGGCCCGACTGGTTGCCGAAAAATGGAATCGCAACGGACAGTGCGGATTAGTGGTTGGCGCGACCTTCCCGGAAGAGCTGGCGCAGGTAAGAGCCATTGTCGGCGATATGCCATTGCTGGTGCCGGGCATAGGCGCGCAGGGCGGCGATATTGCCGCCACTGTCGCGGCCGGGCGCAGCGTCGACGGCACCGGCATGATGATCAATTCGTCACGTGCCATCCTGTACGCACAACCACAAGGCGCCACCGAAACGCATATCGAAGCGGCACGCAGGGTGGCCTGCGAAACGCGCGACGCCATCAACAGCCATCGCGGCATTGCAGGTTGAGCACCATACCGTCCTAGTCTTACTGTTCAAGAAAACGAAGGAGGCCTGCCAGTGAATGCGCAACGGTCTGTTGACGCACCGCATGCCGGTCTCCCTGAAATACCAGCCTTTCGCTGAAAGTGCGGTGTGCCATTGCCCATGCAAAACAGATGGTCCCCACCGGTTTCCCAGGGACTGCACCCCCTGGACCAGCAATGCCAGTGGTAGACAAGGTAATTGTCGCAGCGCTGTTAGCCAGGGCACCTTCCGCCATTGCCTGAGCGACTTCGTCGCTTACCGCGCCATAACGGACAATCAGCGCTTCCGGAACGTCCAGCATGTCTGCCTTGGATGCATTCGAGTAGGTGATGAATCCGCATTCGAACCATTCCGACGAGCCAGCAACTTCAGTAATGGCTTGGGCAACGCCACCTCCGGTACAAGACTCGGCCGTAGCCAGGATGAGGCCTTGCGACTTGAGCACACTGCCTACCTGCGTCGCCAACTCATTGATATCTCTCACGGCGTCTCCTCTCGTTAAATTCGTTTGGACGGTGGTTCCGTCTCGGGCTTGTAGCCCGGCTTACTTTACCACCCTGAGGAGTAAGGAGCCACAAGCAGCAGTCTCAGCGTGCGGAGATGCCATCACATTCGTCGAGCCCGTCGCTTCGCTGAATTGTTACTAAATTGTTTTAAAAACATGGTTGTAATATCGATAAAAACTTCTATAATTCGAGGCTTCTGTAACTTATGGTTAATATAAAATTTAACCTTTTCTAACCAATGCCCAAGCTGACAGCATTCCTGTTGCCGCATCTTCGCCGCGTGATCGTGTGGGTTGCGACGAGCTTGGTCTGCATCCTCCTCGCAGGGCAAGCCAGTTCCATTCATGCGGCTGTACCGGCGATTGATATAGACCTGGCGACTGCTTACGCCGCGGACAACTTCCAAACGCGCAACATCCAGCAGTTTGCGGAGGATGTGAAGGTAGCAACGGATGGACGTGTCAACATTCGTGTGCATTCGGGTGGACGTCTTTTGAAGCCGGCAGAAATCTTTGCGGGGGTTCGTGAAGGCAGGGCAGAAGCAGGTGAAGTCATCATGTCCAGCCTGGAAAAGGAAGAGCTGCTATTTGGGTTGGATTCACTTCCTTTCATTGTTTCAGGCTACGAGGATGCCAAGCGTATGTGGCAAGCCTCGCGTCCGGCAGTTGAGAAGGCGCTGGAAAAACGTGGGTTAGCTGTTTTGTATGCGGTTCCATGGCCTCCGCAAAATCTTTATTCGACCGATGAGGTCAATACGATCCGTGATTTCAGCGGACGCGCAATGCGGGTTTACAACCCTACTACACAGCGTATTGCAGAGCTGATCGGTGCAAGGCCTGTAACGGTGCAGGTGCTGGATCTTGCCAAAGCCATTTCTGCAAAGCGGGTGGAACTAATGCTGACCTCCAGCTGGACAGGGGTAGATACCAAATCCTGGAGGATGATGAGCTATTACTACAAGGTAAATGCCTGGCTTCCCAAAAACATGGTCTTTATTAGAGCAGACATACTTTCGCGTATAGCCGATGCCGACCGCAAAGTATTGATGGATGCAGCGCGTGTGGCAGAGGCCAGGGGATGGCAGTTAAGCCAGGAAAGCGATCAAATTTACGAAAAGCAGTTGGCCGCCAATCACGTAAAGGTATTTGGCATGGATTTCATGATCCGAAGCTATCTTGACCGCATAGGTGAAATCGTTGCACGCGAATGGCTAAAGAAGGCCGGTGTTACGGAGCTGCAGGTTCTTCTGAAATACACGACAGATAGATCGATTAAATAAGCCAGCGTAACAGCTTAAAAACTTTCAATGGCGGTGGCAGTCGCCGTTCTGGCCGCGCAGTAGCCATTTTAAATAGTCGACTTTGCCAGTGAATGCCAAGTCCGTCATTTTGACTGGTAATTTTTGGAATCCCAAGCCAAAACCTCAGGCAAGACAATAAATGGATTTGGGCAAGAATCTACTCAAAAAAGACCAGATTGAGGATCGCACGAGATAGGTGCGGCGCAAACACAGTTATTCAGCCTGGATTGGTTAGGCAGTCGTTATGTAAGCAACCTTGTTTGAAATATTGCTCTTTATGCATCTTGCATGAAGCGCATTCCATATATTTAAAGGAGATGCCCAATGCAGTTTCCATTGAAAACGTTGAAAATAACAGCCTTTTTTCTGGCCGCATTTACTCTCAGTGGCACGGTCATGGCGCAGCAAGAAATCAAGATCGGTGTTCTTTATCCTCTTACCGGTGCAGCGGCATCGACTGGCGCGGAACTTAAAGGTGCACTCGAATTAGCTGCTGACATCGTCAACAACGGAGCCAAAGATATCCCTGACCTGCCTTTCTCTAGCGGCGGGGGGTTGCCTAACCTTAAGGGCGCAAAAATCAAGTTGGTATTTGCGGATCATCAGGGCAATCCTCAAATAGGCGCTACAGAAACAGAGCGACTGATAACACAAGAAAAAGTTGCTGCAGTGGTTGGCGCATATTTCAGCAATGTGACCGCAACATCAAGCCAGGTCGCGGAGCGATATAAGGTTCCTTACCTGAACCCAGACTCATCATCAACATCCCTGACCACAAGAAACTTTAAATGGTTCTACCGTATCACTCCACACGATGATTTGTTTGTTCATAACTTTTTTGAGTTCTTCAAGGATATTGAGACTAAAAAAGGAATAAAGGTAGGGCAGGTCGCGCTGTTTAACGAAAATACATTATGGGGCAATGAAACTTCGAAGCTCGAAAATAAACTTGCAGAAGAGCGTGGAGTGACTGTCGTAAAGTCAATATCCTATCCTGCAAAAAGCACCCAGCTTACATCGGAAATTCAATCCTTGAAATCCGGCAAGCCGCAAGTGGTCATGCAATCTTCCTATTTGGGGGACGCAATTCTGGCAATGAAAACCTACAAAGAACTTAATTTTTCGCCTGATATGATTTTGGCTAATAATGCCGGCTTCACCGATACGGAATTCATTCGGACTTTGGGGCAAGATGCCGATCATATTATCACTCGGGAAGTGTGGTCATTAGACCTGGCGAAGAACAAACCAATTATCGGCCAAGTTAATGACCTGTTTCGCAATCGTTACAAAGTCAATTTCACTGGTAATTCTTCCCGCACATTCACCGGATTGCTAACACTTGCCGATGCTATAAATCGCGCAGGTTCTACGGAGCCAGAAGCAATCAGGAAAGCACTTTCAGAAACCAATATTGATGGTAAAAATACCATCATGCCTTGGAATGGCATAAAGTTTGACCAGCAAGGCCAGAACACATTGGGTTCAGGAATCCTCGTGCAAATTGTCAATGGAAAATACCACACGATCTGGCCTTTTAATCTGGCAACGCGCGAAGTGATCTGGCCCATGCCAAAGTGGGTGCAGTGACCACTTTTTGAATTTTTATATCAATAGTAATGCCTTGGCGTTCAATTAATGAATTCCAAGGCACAGCTTATACTAAAAGCGGTTATTGCTTTTTGCCAGGAGTGTAAATGACGTCAGAAATTATCATCCAGACTTTCGCCTCGGGATTGTTGATTGGCCTGATTTATGCATTGATTGCAATAGGATTGACGCTGATTTTCGGTGTTATGGATATCGTGAATTTTTCACATGGCGAGTTCTTGATGCTGGGTATGTACTCCAGTTTCTGGCTCTACGCGATTTATCACCTGGATCCAATTTATACCCTTCCTCTTACGGCTGTACTTCTTTTTGGCGTCGGAGCAATGGTCTATCGGGTAGTCATCAAAAAAATTATAGATGCTCCCATGCTCGCTCAAATCTTTACTACATTTGGCTTGATGATCCTGTTTAGAGGTTTGGCTCAGTTCTTATGGAAACCTGATTTCAGGACCGTTGGAAATTCTGTCGTCAGTGGGACTGTTTCCCTGTCAGGAATTCAGATCGGGCTGCCCCAGCTTACCGCAGGGGTGGGTGCTATTTTGGTAACCCTTGGAATCTACTTGTTTTTAACAAAGACAAGAACCGGCGCAGCTTTGGAGGCTACTGCAGCAGACAAAGAAGCCGCACGTTTAATGGGAATAGATTCACAGCGCATGTTTACCCTGGCGTGGGGAGTGGGTGCGGCCTGTGCCGGAGTCGCTGGCGGATTACTATCCACTTTTTTTCCAATCTTTCCTGAAATCGGCGCTAATTTCATTTTGACTGCCTTTGTGGTGGTGAATCTTGGTGGATTTGGGAGCGTCGTAGGTGCCTTGTTCGCTGGTATTTTGGTTGGAGTAATCGAGGTAATGGGCGGGTTTTTTCTTGGTCCTCAGTACAAAATGGGGATAGTGCTATGTCTGTTCCTTGCAGTGTTGATGTTCCGACCACAAGGTCTGATGGGAAAAGCTTAGACCGTTAATAAAGGCCTTAGGGAGGATTATGAATCATTTGAATCAACAACCAGCCGTCAGTGCTGCTTATGGATCAGCAGGCTATAAATGGCCTACACGCCTTCTACTCGTATTTTTGCTTAGTGCTGTCATTTTTTTTCCTTTTTTTGAAAAATCCCCATCGCATCAAAACTTTGTAATCCTCGTACTCATGGCTGCGCAGCTCGGTGTGGCATGGAATATTATTGGTGGATACGCTGGGCAAATTTCATTGGGGCAAGTGGCATTCTACGGTCTGGGTGCCTATACTTCGACTCTTTTGTTCACAAAATTCGGTATTAATCCTTGGTTTTCCATTCCCGCCGGTGGACTTCTTGCTGCCTGTATTAGCTTGACTGTTGGCTGGTCATGTTTTCGTCTGAAAGGACACTATTTTGCGATGGCTACTATAGCCGTTGCTGAAATTATTCAGATTGTTTTCACTAACTGGGATTTCGCAGGGGCCGCGGTCGGTCTTAATCTTCCTATGGAAGGAGGCTGGAAATTTCTTATTTTTGCAGATAAAGAGCCATATTACTATCTCGCTCTTGGCTTATTATTGATCACACTGGCAGTTAATTACGCAATCGAGAAAAGTTATCTCGGATATTATCTTAGGGCAATAAAAGATGAGCCTGATGCGGCCCAAAGTTTGGGTGTCAATCTAAGTCTTTATAAACAAATTGCCTTTGCCATCAGTAGTTTTTTTACGGCATTGGGTGGCAGCCTATATGCACATAAAGAGCTTTATATTGATCCTGGCTCAGTTCTGCATACAGGCCTCTCCATAAAAATGGCACTGGTATCCATTCTCGGCGGTGTTGGTACGTTACTGGGGCCTGTTATTGGCGCGGCAGTTCTTACCCTTATTGAAGAAGGTACGCGCATGCTATTTGGCGGATCGGGAAAAGGCACTGATCTGGTTATTTATGCTGCCCTGATCGTAGTTATTGCCGTCTATTATCCAGCCGGGGTTATCGGCTGGATTCGAGGGTACTTGTCCAGGCGCACTGCGATTCGCCAGATGCGGTTGGAAGGGAGAAGGGCATGACTCTTCTTAGGGTAGAAAAAGTATCCAAGCGTTTCGGTGGGATCTGCGCCAATGAGGACATTTCCTTCGATTTGGATGCTGGACAAATTGTTGGATTAATAGGCCCAAACGGTGCTGGAAAAACGACAATGTTCAATTGCATTGCCGGCTATGCTCATCCTACTTTCGGGAAAATCTGGCTCGACGGCAAGGAGGTTAGTGGGTTGCGGCCGGACCAATGTGCTCGCATCGGAATAGGCCGTACCTTCCAGGTAGCACGTACCTTCCACAGCATGAGCGCACTGGAGAATGTGATGGTCGGTGCGGTATTGGTAAACAGGAGTATCCCAGCGGCCCGTGAATATGGCTGGAAATTGCTCGAATTGGTTAGCCTTGCAAAATTTGCCGATAAGCCTGCCGCTAGCATGACTATCAGCGAACAGCGCCGACTAGCCGTAGCCCGTTCCTTGGCAATTAAGCCACGGCTTTTGCTAATGGACGAAGTCATGGCCGGCCTTAATCCATCCGAAGTAAAGGAGATGGTTGATACAGTAAAGAAGATCCGCGACAAGGGGATATCTTGTCTGATTGTCGAGCACGTTCTTGAGGGGATCATGCCGATTGCTGACAAAATCGTTGTTCTTGATTATGGACGAAAAATCGCCGAAGGTCCGCCGGAAGTTGTTTCGAACGATCCCGTGGTAATCGCGGCTTATCTGGGAGATGAATAATGCTCCAGCTTCGGAATTTGAAGGTGAGTTACGACGGGGTTCTTGCTGTTTCCAAGGTGGATCTTGATGTACGCGCGGGCAGTATCGTTGCGCTTGTAGGCGGCAATGGAAACGGAAAATCAACAACGCTGAGAGCAGTGGCTGGCTTGAATGCGGTTGATCAGGGCTCGATTTTTTTCAAGGGCGCAGATATCGCAAAAGTTCCTGCGCACAAGCGTGTAGGACTCGGGTTGTCGCTCGTTCCAGAAGGTCGGCGCATTTTTGCGAGATTGACCGTTGAGCGCAATCTGGAATTGGGCGCTTACAGCCGTAGCAATAAAGAGGAAATCGTAGAATCCATCGATACGATGTATAACCTGTTTCCGATTCTTAAGCAGCGACGCAAGCAACTGGCCGGCACAATGAGCGGAGGCGAACAACAAATGCTTGCAATCAGTCGTGGGCTCATGGCGAAACCGGAGATGCTGCTGCTGGATGAGCCGTCATGGGGTATTGCGCCCAAGTTTGTCACCAAGGTGCTCGACACCATCCAGCTGATTAATTCCCAAGGCGTTTCCATATTACTGGTGGAGCAGAGTTTGCATAAGGCGCTCGCAATTGCGCATTATGGTTATGTTATCCAGACTGGTCGGATTGTCATGGAAGGCACCGGGACCGAATTGCTGAACGACCCCGATATCAAGAAGGCGTATCTCGGATTATGAACATTTCTATTCAGAGTGCCGCGCCTGCGGAAATACGTGCATTATGTCGCGCAGGCGCGTTTGCGGGGCAAACCGCAGGTCTGGCAGATGGTTACGTTCAAACAAATCTGATGATTTTGCCTGCCGAGTATGCGTTTGATTTTCTTCTGTTTTGCCAGCGCAATCCCAAGCCGTGCCCACTGGTTGAAGTGTTGGAGCCAGGCTGTTTTGCGCCTGCCTGCGCAAAAGGTGCTGACTTGCGAACGGATGTACCTGGCTATTGTGTGTACAGGAATGGCGTGCTTACTGAAAAACCGGAAGATATCCAATGCTACTGGCGAGATGATCTGGTCGGCTTTATGCTGGGATGCAGCTTTTCATTTGAAAATGCGCTGATGCGTGAAGGCATAGCACTGCGCCACGTCGAGCAGAAGAAAAATGTTGCGATGTATAAAACCAATCTGGCATGTCATTCAGCGGGATGCATGCAGGGAAATATGGTCGTAAGCATGCGTCCGATAAGAGCTGTGGATGTGTCGCGTGCGGTCCAGATCACTGCCCGCTATCCTCGCGTCCATGGTGCGCCTGTCCATATTGGTTTTCCACAGGGGCTGGGGATTGCCGATTTGTCCAAACCCGATTTTGGCGACCCGGTGCCCTTGATGGATGATGAGTTGCCTGTGTTTTGGGCATGCGGTGTCACGCCGCAGTATATTGCTGAGTTAAGCAAGCTGCCTTTCTGTATCACCCACTCCCCGGGGAAGATGCTGGTAACTGATTTGAAAAATGAAGAGTTCGTTTAATCGGCCTTGAGGAATTTTGAAGTTCAATAAATGTGGCGGGGCGGGACTGGCAAGCACGTTTGATACTGATGATCAGGCGCAGGTTTATGCACCGCACAGCACCGCGCATGGCACGGCATTGAAGTGAAGGCATCGCCAAGCGAGCCTTTTAACCAGTTACGGCCTAGCTTGCCATCGCTTTTCATATACCAGATCGTCGGCTCTATGACACTGCGGCGCCGAATCATGGCTTTGAGCCCGCGTGTCACCGCACGCGTTTGCCCGGAACGCCAGATCTGCACCTGGTCAACCTCGACACCCTTCTAGGCGCGATCCACAAACACCATTTCCGGCTCGACGTCCGGCAGAATCGCTTCCTGCTCCAGCGCTTCGTGCAGCGTGTGTCCGTCGTACGGGTTACGCGGCATGGAACGTGCTCCGACCACCAGACCTTCCGGTCATCGGGCATATGCGCGCCCGGGATCGAGACGTCATCTATCTGCATTGCAATGACTGTTTCTGCAAGCACTGGAGCAATAGATACAGGCAGCCCTAATTCAAGCAGCACGCCAAAAAGCAAACAGCAGCAATGTGTAAAACGCTGCCACGATGTCATCCCACATTACGCCAAAGCCGCCCTTGACATGCCTGTCGAAGAAACGGATAGGCGGCGGCTTGACCATGTCGAAGAGACGGAACCACAGGAAAGCGGCGCACTGGGTAGCAAAATCAGCTGGCATCAGGAAAAGCAGAACCAGCCAGAATGCAATGATTTCATCCCACACCATGCTGCCGTGATCGGCCACACCCATGTCGCGCCCAGTCCGGTCGCAAGCCCAGATGCCGATCATGAAACCCGCGAGTATGGCAACTCCCCAGAATAGCGGTGTAAAGATGGCAGGCCAGAGACCGGTCGGCACGGCGAACAAAGCCCAGCCCATCAGAGTGCCGGCTGTGCCAGGCATCACCGGCGACAAGCCGCTGCCGAATCCCTGCGCCAGCCAATGCGCGGGATGGGCGAGCATGAATTGCGCCAGCGCGGCAGTGGACTTTACTTTGAGTGTCGGGCGCACCGTTATATTCATGGCGTGGAAAAATGGTCGAAGGACCGGACCTGCAGGGACAGCGGCTTGCCTGAGTGATCAGTAAGCCGCAGCCCTGGCATGGCCTCAATGGCGCCTACTCGTGTGACTTCGCACTCAGCGCGCCGAGCGGCGGCATTGACTGCAGAGCGCGCAGCCGGCGGCGCGGTAAAGCACAGTTCATAGTCGTCCCCGCCCGCCATGGTGTAATTGCGGCGAATGGCGCTCGCCTGCGTGCGTAGCACAGGGCCGGCGGGAACCGCATCCACGTTCACGGTCGCGCCAACGCCCGAACGTTGCAGGATATGGCCGAGGTCGCCGACAAGACCATCGGAAATATCGATGGCGGCATGGGCGATGCCCCGCAGCGCGAGACCAAGCGCAATGCGCGGCGTGGGCGCATGCATGCGCAGGCCGGCTGCTGCAAGGTCGGCGTCCGACAGGCTGCACTCCTTGCGGTAGCCGGCAAGGGCCAGGCGTGCTTCCCCCAGGGTGCCCGATATCCAGATGTCGTCGCCTTCCCGGGCCTGGTCACGGCGCAGCGCGAGGCCGGGAGGAACATGGCCGAATACGGTGATGCAAAGGGTAAGCGGGCCCTTGGTGGTGTCGCCGCCGATCAGCTGGCAGCCATGTTCGTCGGCTAGTGCAAGCAGGCCGGCCGAGTACTCGGCCAGCCAGGATTCATCCAGGGCGGGCAGGGCCAGTGCCAGGGTGAAGCCGACTGGCTTTGCGCCCATGGCGGCCAGATCCGACAAGTTGACCGCCAGGCTCTTGTGTCCAAGCAGTCTCGCATCGGCGTCCGGGAAAAAATGGCGGCCTTCCACCAGCATGTCGGAAGAAATGGCCAACTGCATGCCTGGCGCGGGCGCCAGCAGCGCGCAGTCGTCGCCCACGCCGAGATCGACGCCGCTGTCTGCAGACGGCGCGCGGGTGAAGTAACGGGAAATGAGGCTGAATTCGGAAAGCATGCCGGATTGTACTTGAGCCGGTTCCGGCCAGGCTATGAAGCAAGGCCGAAACGTGCCGGCCAAGTAGTCCAGGCGGGGCATGGCGGGATGAGCTTTGGCAAAGTAAGGCTGATACCCAACCCAATCCAATCCATGACGTCCCATGAAACCGCGTCTTTTTCCGCCTGGCTGCGTTGGGATCGTCCGTCGTCAACAGCTGGCCGATTGACTCCTCACCCGTCTTGCCAGACGAAAAATCCATCGGGTTCATCTGGGACGCTATGGATTGGAATTGGTATAACGCGAAGCGGCGGTGCCATCACAGGCAGGAGCATTGCATTGCCGGCGGCAAAAGGCCCGGAATCGACTGACACGTCAGGCGGAGGCCGCTCCGAAGTCCCGAGGGGACGGCATTGCGGCACTGTGCAAATCATCGAAAAGCGTTCAGGGCATAGCAGGCAAGGCCATGCTGTAGATGCTGTAGGCTCTGCAGCATGAGGTCAGGGCCACGTTCTTGCATGCGACTGTGGTCCTGTCGACCTTGGTGGGCTGATGGCGTTGACGCCGACTGTCAGCCAGCGTTATCAATCGCCGGCGTCTTGCCGAGTTCTGCCATCAATACCTGGCGGCTCGCGGCCTCATGATGCGACAGTCCGAATCCCGCAACCAGTCCTTGCGCATCGATGAAGCGGCATACGGTGCGGCCGCTTTCCTCGGTGGTATGCCATCTGCCGTCCTGCAGCGCCTTCTGCGGCGGCGGCACCAGTGCCAGCGGGTAGCAGGGCGTCTTGACGATGACAGCCGCCGGCTTGAGATCGATCGCGCTCGGGGTGCCGGTCAGCGTTTTGGCAATGGCGCGGCCGGCGTTGAGCAGGGGCGCGATATACGGCAGGATGCGAGTGGCGCCGTCGGCTTCCGTGTACTCGGCGCAATCGCCCAGGGCATAGACATCCGGCGCGCTGGCCTGCCCATAGGCATCGACCACGATGCCGCGATTGACCTTCAGGCCGGCAGCCTGGGCCAGCGCGGTGCTGGGCCGCAGGCCGACTGCGGACAGCACGATGTCGGCTTCCACCGTCTCCCCATTGGCCAAGGTGGCTGTGACGCCTTTTTCGCCGCGATCGATCCGGGTCGCCGTGGTGCCCAGGCACAGCCTCACGCCGCGGTCGAGCAGCGCTGCCTGCAAGCCTTCGGACAATGCTGGCGCTGCCAGCGCCGCCAGGGGCAGCGGATTGGGGTCGATCAGGGTGACGGCATGGCCGCCGCCGGCCAGGTCATCCGCGAATTCGCAGCCGATCAGGCCGGCGCCCAGGATCATCACCCGCGCCTGGCGTCCGGCTTCGGTCGCATCCAGCAGTTCGCGGAAGCGGGCGTAGTCTTCCACATGATTGACCGACATAACCTGCTCGGCGGCATCGCCCTGCAGCGGCAGACGAATCGGTTGGGCGCCGATGGCAAAGATCAGCTTGTCATAGTCGAGAACGCCGTTGCTGGTGGCGAGGGTCTTCGCGGCGGTGTCGATGCCGCTCACCGTGGTGGAGGTGAGGATGGTGGCGCCTATCTGCGTTGCGAGCTGGGTCGCGCTCTGCGTCACCAGCTGGGCCGGCAGCTTTTTCTGGGCATAGGCATTGGACAGCATGGGCTTGGAATAGAAGCCGCCATCGTCCGCGGTGATGATGGTGATCGGCACTTCCTTGTCGAGCTTGCGCAATTCGCGGGCGGCGGTGTAGCCAGCCATGCCGGCGCCAATGATGATGATGGGTTTCATGAAGCATCCTTGCAAAAAATGCGCGCCATGCCGTTAACCGGGATGGCGCGCTTCAGTATCTTATTGTTTCGCAGCGAGAACGCGGGTTCGGCAACTGCCACCCTGCCTATTCCGGAGCGCCAGTATAGCGGCTGCGTCAAAGTGGCGGTTGCATCGAAGGCAGCCGCCTACCCACGACCGGCTGTCCTCAGATTTCCACCATTTCGAAGTCGGCCTTGGAAACGCCGCAGTCCGGGCATTCCCAGTTATCGGGAATGTCGTTCCAGCGGGTGCCGGCGGGGATGCCTTCTTCCGGCATGCCGATGCTTTCATCGTAGACAAAGCCGCAAACGACGCATTGATAAGTTTTCATTGGATTCCCTTTCTCAAGATTAATGTGGTGTGCGGTCAGGCGGCCTTGTCGAGCGCGTTCAGCACATCGCGATAGTGGTTCGCGTGGCGCTCCTCGACCTTGGCCAGCGCGGCGAAGCGCTTGGCCGCCATTTCCAGGGTGCGACGGAAGTTCTCGGCATGTTCCCTGGATTCGGCAATCTGCTCGTCGAATTCCGCCACGGCGGCCTGGTTGCCTTCTTCCACGGCCAGGTGGCGGAACTTCGGATACATCTCGGTGTATTCGTAGGTCTCGCCCTCGATCGCGATTTCCAGCGCCTTCGCCGGGGTCATCTTCGCCTTCGGGTAGAGCAGGTCGAGATGGCCGAAGGCATGCATGACTTCCTGCTCGGCGGTGGCCTCGAAGGCTTTCGCGACATCTTCGGCGCCGGCGGCACGCGCCAGCTTGGCGAAATAACGATACTTGATATGCGCCATCGACTCGCCGGCGAAAGCGGCTTCGAGGTTTTGCACGGTAACGGAATTGTTATCGGCCATGATGTACTCCCTTAGAAAATTAATTTGGCAAATCAGAATGGAGAGAATCATAGCCAAAATAAATCGATCCGCGAAATTGATTGTAGTTATCGAAGGGATAGCTTTCAATAATATTCTTTGTGGAAATATATTGAACGCTGTTAACCAAGTCTTGATTCGTGAAAATACCTATTAGTTCAATATCAAGCGTCTGCTAAAATCGTCAACTTTCCGTAAGAATTCATAGGAAGGTTGCAATGGATACGCCGAATGACCAGAAAGAAGAAATTCGCCAGCAATTGCGCCAGGCGGCGCTTGAATACCATGAATTTCCGACGCCCGGAAAAATCAGCGTTACTCCCACCAAGCAACTGACCAACCAGCGCGACCTGTCGCTGGCCTATTCACCTGGCGTTGCGGCCGCCTGCGAGGAAATCGTGGTCGACCCGGCCAACGCTTTCCGCTACACCGCGCGGGGCAACCTGGTTGCCGTCATTTCCAACGGTACCGCCGTCCTCGGCCTGGGCAATATCGGCGCGCTGGCATCCAAGCCGGTAATGGAAGGCAAGGGCGTGCTGTTCAAGAAATTCGCCGGCATCGATGTCTTCGACATCGAAGTCAACGAAACCGACCCCGACAAGCTGTGCGACATCATTGCCGCGCTGGAGCCGACCTTCGGCGGCGTCAACCTGGAAGACATCAAGGCGCCGGAGTGCTTCTACATCGAGCGCAAGCTGCGCGAAAAGATGAAGATCCCGGTCTTCCACGACGACCAGCATGGCACCGCCATCATCGTCGGCGCCGCCATCCTGAACGGCCTGAAGGTGGTCGGCAAGAATATGAAGGAATGCAAGATGGTGGTCAGCGGCGCCGGTGCGGCCGCGCTGGCCTGCCTGGACCTGCTGGTCGACCTCGGCTTCCCGCTTGAGAACATCTGGGTTACCGACCTGGCCGGCGTGGTGTATTCCGGCCGTGTCGAACTGATGGACCCGGACAAGGCACGCTTTGCGCAGCCAACCGATGCCCGCAGCCTGAACGACGTGATCGCCGATGCCGACATCTTCCTCGGCCTGTCGGCCGGCGGCGTGCTGAAGCAGGACATGGTCATGAAGATGGCGCCGCGTCCGCTGATCCTGGCGCTGGCCAACCCGAATCCGGAAATCACGCCGGAAGACGTGAAGGCCGTGCGCAGCGACGCCGTGATCGCCACCGGCCGTTCGGACTATCCGAACCAGGTCAACAACGTGCTGTGCTTCCCCTACATCTTCCGCGGCGCGCTCGATTGCGGCGCCACCACCATCACCCGCGACATGGAAATCGCCTCGGTGCATGCGATTGCCGGCCTGGCCCAGGAAGAGCAGTCCGACATCGTCGCCACCACCTACGGCATCACCAACCTGTCCTTCGGCCCGGAATACATCATTCCCAAGCCTTTCGATCCGCGCCTGATGGAGCGCATCGCGCTGGCGGTGGCCAAGGCGGCCGAGGCGGGCGGCGTTGCCGCGCGTCCCATCCAGGACGTGCAGGCCTATACCGAGCGCCTGCAGCAATTCGTCTACCGCAGCGGCACTTTCATGAAGCCGATCTTCGCGGTGGCCAAGAAGGCGCCTGCGGAGTTGAAGCGCATCGTCTATGCCGAGGGCGAGGAAGAGAAAGTCCTGCGCGCGGTGCAGGTGGTGGTCGACGAGACCCTGGCCAAGCCTATCCTGGTTGGCCGTCCGGCCGTGCTGGCGCAGCGCATCGAGAAGTTCGGCCTGCGCCTGCGTCCCGGCGTGGACTTCGAAGTCATCAATCCGGAATATGACGAGCGTTTCCGCAGCTACTGGGAGACCTATCTGCAGATGACGATCAGGAAGGGCATCAGCCAGCAGTACGCCAAGCTGGAAATGCGCCGCCGTCATACCCTGATCGGCGCCATGATGGTCCACAAGGGCGATGCCGACGGCATGATCTGCGGCACCTACGGCACCACCGACGTGCATCTGCGCTACATCGATCATGTGCTGGGCAAGCGTGAAGGCGTCAATGTCTATGCGGCGATGAATGCGCTGCTGCTGCAGGACCGCCAGATCATGATCGTCGACACCCATGTCAACGAGAACCCGAGCGCCGAGCAGATTGCCGAGATCACGCTGCTGGCCGCCGAGGAAATGCGCCGCTTTGGCCTGATGCCGCGGGTGGCGCTGCTGTCGCATTCCAACTTCGGCACCAGCAACAGCGAGTCGGCAAGGAAGATGCGCCAGGCGCTGGCGCTGCTGCGCGAACTCGACCCGCAACTGGAAGTCGATGGCGAGATGCATGGCGACACCGCGCTGAATCCGGCGCTGTTGAAGCGCACCATGCCCGACAGCAGCCTGAGCGGCGAAGCCAACCTGCTGGTGATGCCCAATATCGACGCCGCCAACATTGCCTACAACCTGCTCAAGACCACGGCCGGCAACGGCATCGCGATCGGGCCGGTTCTGCTGGGTTGCGCAAAGCCGGTACACATCCTGACGCCGTCGGCGACCGTGCGACGCATCGTCAACATGACGGCGCTGTGCGTGGTGGATGCGGTGTATCAGCGCTGATTGCTTTTGGCGCTGACCAGAAACCGCTGTCGATGGCAGCGGTTTTTTTTTGCTCGTTGTTTTATTTGTGTGGCGGAATGGCCAGCCATGACAGTGGCTTTTGACGTGAAGAGACTGCCGCTCGCGTGGGCGCAATACCCGAAGGGCATTGCGCCATGGGTCGCGAACCGGGATGGTCTCGCAGCCGACTTGCTTGGTCAACCATCGGTGCAATGCCCCTTCGGGGTATTGCACCCTACGGACTTCGCAGTTTTTGTGCTTGCGTAGCGCCGCACGGCGCGCTCAATGGCGCTTGAATGGCAACGGCCTTATTCTCCAGCCAGCTTCAGGCCGATGATGCCGGCCACGATCAGCGCCACGCTGACCAGCCGCGCCGGGCTGGCCGACTCGCCGAACAGCACGATCCCGAGTATCACGGTGCCGACCGCGCCCACGCCCACCCAGACGGCGTAAGCGGTGCCTACCGGCAGCGCGCGCATCGCGATGCCAAGCAGTCCTATGCTGACCAGCATCGCGGCGGCGGTGCCGACGCTGGGCCAGAGACGGGTGAAGCCTTCGGTGTATTTGAGGCCGATGGCCCAGGCCACTTCGAACAGGCCGGCGATGATGAGGAGTATCCAGTTCATGGGAATGTTGACAGGCCTGAGTGGCTGAAGCTGAAGGATGATCGCCACATGGTGTGCATCTTCCTTGTTCAAAAGCCTGACTTTATCACCGGCTGCCTTCAGCGCTTGCAGTATCGGCACTTCCCTTAATCAGGATCGGGTATGGCAGTGGCTGGCATTAACCGCCATCCTGTGCGCCATAGGTGCGGGCCAGCATCCGGGAGGAGCTGGCACTTTGCAACTGCATGGCGAGTTCTTCGCGCCACGGCAGGAGCAGCGCTTCAATTTTCTGCTGCCTGTCCAGGATCAGCCGGATCAGGGCTTCCAGTCGGTTCACGATTTCTGCCGAATATGGCGGCAGCGCCTGATGCCGCTTCAGCGAGGCTAGGGCGGCCGCTTCAAGTTCCTGCTGGCGTGCGAAGGCTTCCCAGTCGCGCGCCTGAGCCGAGGTTAGCGCCTCGGCCGCGAGGCCCGCCAGTTCTTCATAGCATGCCAGTACGTCATTGCGATGCATGATCCATCATTCCTCAGCTGCTTCGCGACATCGCGGCAATCTGCGCCAGCTGCTGCGTCAGGTAAGTGCTGGTGCTGGTCAGGGAGCTGAGCTTGGTGTCGAGCGCGGTGAATTGCTTGCGCAGATCCGCTTCTCTTGTCGTCAGGCGGTCGGTCCAGCGGTCTTCATCCTTCTTGACGCTTGCAATCGATTTGTTGATGCCCTCGGTGCGTGCCGTCAGCCGGCCGCCAGTACCGAGAAAAGTGCTGATGAGGTCATTGAACTGGCTGGCGTAGCCCTTGGAATAGTTCACCGTGCCACGGTCGCCGATGGCGCCACCCGTCACATCGACGCGGATGCCGCTGGCAGCGCCGCTGTCGGACGCCGTCAGCGATATTCCCTTGCCGGTGGCCGCTGCGCCATCGATGGTGCCAGCCACGTCCAGCCCCACAGTTTCCTTTCGAGCAGTACCCAATAATCGATCGGCATTGACGCCGCTGAAGGTGACTTTGGACGAAGGGCCGTAGCTGGACGACAGGATGGACAGGGCGCCATTTGCATCGGCGCTCACCGTGACAGGCGTTGCGGCAAATGCGCTGCTGCCATTGATTTTGGACTGCAGCTCAAGGGCCAGGTCCTTTGCCGAAGAGTATTTGACCGGGTTCAGCGTAATGCTGCTGCTCACGCCGTCCACGCTGACATCGAAGGTATTGCTGCCGGCGGCGGAAAAATCCAGCGGCGTGGCGAAACCGGTGGCAGCGGCAGCGCTGCCATGCGTTGCCAGCGCCGTCACCTTCACTGCATAAGATCCTGCCTGCGTCTTCGCGCTCGCGCCTGCATAGCCGGTAAGGCTATCGGTCGTTCGGCCAGCCGCTGCGAAGAGTCCCGCGACGTCGTTGAAATTGGTCCCGAGGACTTTGTTGAGCTTGGCGGTGTCCAGCGCGAGTGTGCCGTCTTTTTGCATGGCCACGCCGATGTCGGAGAGCTTGTCAAACTTGCCGTAACCGCCCGCCACGGCGGAAGCAAGCACGCCGCGCAGCTGTGACTGCATGCCGCGGATCGTCGAGTCGCCATTCAGCAAGCCCGCCGTCTTGGTCGTGGCGTTGTAGCCGGTCGCATCGGTCAGCGTCTTGTTGATGGCGTTGAAAGCCGTGACGAATTTTGTGACCGAGGCGACAACGGCGCCGGTGTCCTGCGCAATGGCAAGTTTGGCCGGTGAACCGGCATTGGTCTTGGTCAGGTCCAGCGTAACGCCTTCGATCAGGTCCGTTATGTGGTTGGAGGCCTTGGACACGGCCAGGCCGTCGACCGCGAACTCGGCATTCTGGGCCTTGACGGTCTGCGTCATCCGGTCGGTTGATGCGTTGGCTGGGTCATGCGTCAGCAGCGCCTGCAGATTGCTGTCGCCGCTGACCGAGATCTTCATGCTGCTGGCTTCGCCGGTGCTGCTGGACGTCAGGACCAGCCGGTTGGGCGCCGTGCCGCCATCATTCACGATGGTGGCCGATACGCCGATGTCGGCCTTGTTGATCGCATCGCGGATGCCGGCCAGGGAATTGCTGGTCGGGTCTATCGTGATCGTCTTGCCGCCGTTGCCATTCGGGACGAACTTGCCGGGCAAGACAATACCGTTCGCATCGGTGCTGCTTGCGATGCTGGTGCCGAATTCGAATGTCAGCGTGCCGCTTCCTATTGCTGCCGTGGTGGAAGCCTGCCCCGCGGTGGCAAGCTTCTGCGCCTGGGCGAGCTTGCTGACCTCGATCGAATAGGTGCCGGGGGTGGCGGAAGCGGTGGCACTGGCGGTCATCACTGCTGCATCCGAAGGCGTGGCTTTCACTGCCTGGAACTGCTTCACATCGGACAGGCTGGTAACGGCGCCCTGGAAGGTGGCGAGCGCGCTCTGCACCTGGCCGAAGGCCGACAGCGTGGACTGCAGCTTGGCCTCCTGCTTTTGCAGCATCGTCAGCGGCCGGCTCTCCGTCGCCATCAGCTGCGAGACGATGCTGTTGATGTCGAGGTTGGAGCCGATGCCCGGTGATGAAAGTCCCATGTGTCCTCCGCTGTCTTACGCTTCCGTCTTCATCAGCAAGCCCTGCAGCTTGTCGATGTCCCTGGCAATGGCCAGCGCTTCCTTGGTCGGATACTGCCGCAGTACCGTGTTGGTTTCCTTGTCCATCAGCTTGACGATGGTCTTGCCTGAATCTTCATCGATGCTGAACTCGATGCTGCTGGAGATCGGCTTCAGGAAATCATTGATGGCATCGACCGCGCCCTGCAATTGCTTGCCTTGCGCTGCGGCGTCTTCCTTGGCGGATAGCGCGGACACGGAATCGGCGGCATCTGCCTGGCGTGCCGCAGCGGCGGTCCTCTCAAAGGCGTCTACCTGCCGGGCGAGCACCGCGTCCCGCGAAGGCGGCGATGCCGGCAAGGCGGCCTGGCCCAAGGCGTTGATATTCATGATGCATCCTTTCTGGTAAAGACAAAGCGGAAAACAGTCGCCTGTTTTCCGCTCTGTTTGAAGGAAAGCTTGCGTCCCTTACGGCTGCGAACCGGGAATCAGCCTCTCAGCAGCGACAGCACGCCGTTCGGCAGCGAGTTCGCCTGCGCCAGCATCGCGGTGCCTGCCTGCTGCAGGATCTGGCCGCGGGTCAGGTTTGCGGTTTCTGCGGCGAAGTCGGTGTCCTGGATGCGGCTGCGGGAGGCGGACAGGTTTTCCGTCGTGGTCTGCAGGCTCGATACGACCGAGCTGAAGCGGTTCTGCAGCGCGCCCAGATTCGAACGCGAGGTATTCACTTGCTGTAATGCGCCGTCCAGGGCTTCCAGTGCCTTTTTGGCGCCGTCAGCGGTGGAGATGTCTACCGTTGCCACGCTGTTGTCCTGTACCAGCTGGCCGGCGGTGAAGCCTGCGTTGCCCGGATTGGCGCCGCCGATCGAGATGCCAGCTTCCTGCGAGGCGGACAGGCTCACCGTGCCGTGGGTGTTGTTAATGGTCAGGCCGGTTTTGGTGGCATCCATCGGCCCGCCGGTACCGTCTTCCACATTGATATCGCGGCCATCCTGCGCCGTGAGTTTCAGCGCGCCGTCAGCACCTGCAGAGGCAGTCACGCCAGTTTGAGAGCTGACCTTGTTGATCGCGTCTGCTACGGCCTTGCCCTGGCTGCGTGCATCGGTGCCGCCCTTGATGGCACCAATATCAACGCCGTTGATCTTAAAGCTCTCGGCAGCAGTAATGTCGCCGGTGGCAGTAGGGCCGGCTGCTTCGGTCACTTCGTTCACATCGGCAGTGGCGGTAACGCCAGAGTCAGCCGATACGGAGTTGATCGCAGCGGCGAGAGCGAATGCGCTGGTGTCTGACTGGCCTTTTTCAGTGCCTGCCACAGTGGCGCCAACGTTCTTGCCGTTCAGGGTGAGATCACCATCCGCCAGGGGGGCCGTCACGGCAGTGCTCTTGGCGCTGGAGGTGCCCAGTGCGGTAGTGCCGGCGCTCCCGATCTTGTCGACGGTGATGCGGTCGTTGGACGTATTGTTGGCGCCGACCTGGAAGGATGCCGACTTGAACGAACCGTCGAGCAGCTTCACGCCGTTGAACGATGAGCTTTGCGAGACACGGTCGATTTCGTCCTTGAGTTGCTTGACTTCAGTCTGCAGGGCAGCGCGGTCGGAGGCGCTGTTGGTGGCATTGGAAGATTGCACGGCCAGTTCACGCATACGCTGCAGGTTGTTGCCGATCTGGCCCAGATCGCCTTCAGCGGTCTGTGCCATCGAGATGCCGTCGTTGGCATTGCGTGCAGCCTGGTTGGAGCCGCGAATCTGCGACGTCATGCGCTCGGAAATTGCCAAACCGGCGGCATCGTCTTTCGCGCTGTTGATGCGCAGGCCGGACGACAGGCGTTGCAGGGAGGTGGCAAGGCCGGAAGCCGACGAATTCAGGTTGCGCTGGGCGTTAAGGGAAGCGGTGTTGGTGTTAATGACAGCCATGTTAATTCTCCTAAATGACTCGTGTGGTTAAGCAATCGGCCTTTCAGCCCCGCCCCTCGGTCCTTTGAAGTGGCGGTTGCCGGGAGGTATGAATGCTTTACGGACACCTTTTTAAAAGCTTTAGGAAATTTTTTATTTTTTGTTGTTTGAACTGCTATGCCTCTACTGGCCGAAGGCATTGCGTCAGGCGGCTTCATGAAACTTCTATATGGCTGGAAGCCTGAAAAGGTAATCCTGACGGCACCGGCGCCCGTATCTATTAATAACTACCTGCCGTCGTTTCAAGCTGGGCAGGCCTGGCCTCAAATGCCGATGCTCCGGTCCCCTATGCTGTTCCCAGCAAAAATTTTGTCGTTTCGCCGCCTGCAAACTCTAATGATTCAGGCAAGACCGCCGTTAAGGAAAGTGAAATTGCAAACAGCCGGGCGTCCTGCCAGGCTGGCCATACGGTTGTGGCGCAGGGACAGGGACTTCAAGGAGAAAGCAATGTTTGGTTCGATGAACAAGGGCGCCAACGCCTATGCAAGTGTCGGCCTGGAAACCGGCGTGGCCGCGGCCAGCCCGCACAAGCTGATCGTGATGCTGTTCGACGGCGCGCTCGCTTCGCTCAATATCGCGCTGGTGGAAATGCGCGCCAACAACATCGCGGCCAAGGGCCGTGCCATTTCCAAGGCGATCCGCATCATCGAGGAGGGCCTGCGCGCCAGCCTGGACAAGTCGGCTGGCGGCGCCATCGCGGGCAGCCTGGATTCGCTGTACGAATACATATCCGGCCGCCTGCTGCGCGCCAACCTGGAAAACCGCACGGAAGACATCGAGGAGGCGCAGCGCCTGCTGGGCGACCTGCGCGGCGCATGGCTGGCGATCGATCCGGAAGCCGCGGCGCGCAACCGTGCCGCGGCGATGCAGCCGCCGGCGGCTGCGGCGCAGGGCCTGCGCGCTTACGCAGGCTGAGCGGCAACGGCGCCGGCAGCGGCGAGTGCGCTGCACCATCGCCACGCTTTTGCGCAGAGCCGCGCCGGAAGCAGGTTCCCCTGCTGCAAGACGCAGGGCGTGCTATAAGACAGGCGTGCCGACTTGATGAAAGGTGACGCTATGGCCAAGAAAGAGGAACTCGACGAGGAAACCCTGGCGCTGATCCACTGGTGCATCGAAGTGGAAGGGTTTCTGGTGAAGGGCGGCGCCACGGTGGAAGAGGCGCAGGAGCATATCGAGGAACAGATCGAGTGGTTCACCGACCAGTTCTACGACGGCCTCACGCCGGAGGAAGCGGCAAAGGAAGCGCTGGCCTGAGGGCCGGCATCGCCATGCGGCGCCTTCATTGAAGGCGCCGTTTTTCTGTGACTTGCCATACAAGGAAAATCCATGAGACAGACCGCATTCCACGTCGCCGCCGCGCTTGCCACTCTGCTGGCAGCCGCTCCCCATCTGCATGCGCAGGACAAGGCGGAGGGCAAGGCCGAGGGCAAGACCGAGATCCAGTGGCTGGGCCAGGCCACGACCCGCATCACCACGCCGGGCGGCAAGGTGATCGTGATCGATCCCTGGGTCACCAGCAATCCGAAGACGCCGGAGCAGTTCAAGTCGCTGGAGGCGATGGGCAAGGTCGACCTGATCCTGGTCACCCATGGCCACTTCGACCATTTCGCCGATGCGCCGGCGCTGGCCAAGCTGACCAATGCGCCGGTCTATGGCCCGGCCGGGCTGATGCAGTCGGTGGCGGCGCTGGGCATTTTGCCCGCAAGCCAGGCGGTACGGTTCGGCAAGAGCGGCACGGTGACGCCGATCGGGGCCGACATCAAGATCACCCAGGTCCACGCCGAGCACAGTTCGGAACTGGCCCACAAGAACGCCGCAACCGGCAAGGACGAGGTGCATGTCGGCGGCGAGCCGGCCGGCTTCATCATCGAGCTGGAAAACGGCTTCAAGATCTACCACGTGGGCGACACCGGCCTGTTCGGCGACATGGCGCTCATCGGCTCCTATTACAAGCCGGACGTGGTGATGATCCCGATCGGCGGGCACTTCGTGATGTCGCCCAAGGACGCTGCATATGCGACGAAGGAAATGATCAAGCCGCGCTTCGCCATTCCGATCCATTACGGCACCACGCCGCAATTGAAGGGCACCACGGCCGAGTACATCAGCGCGCTGGGGCAGGGCCAGGCCAAGGTGTTTCCGATCAGCCCCGGCGAGAAGCTGAGCTTCTGACCGGCGGGCAGGGCGTGCGGCCTGGCGTCCCAGGCTGCATGCGTCATCATCAGCAACCGTAGCCTGGGTTGAGCACAGCGAAACCCGGGCCGCCTTTCACCCCGGCAGCTAGCGCAGGGCGGAATACCCCGAAGGGGCATTCCGCCGGACCATCGGCCACGGCAAGGCGCGATCTTCGTCCATCATTCAACCTCCCACGGTGCAATGCCCTTCGGGTATTGCACCTTGCAAATCCTGAAGCGGTTTATCCGTCTGACTGGCGTGCCGGCGTGTTGCGATTGCGCCGGGGGAGTGGTGGCGGATCCCGGGTTTCACTGCGCTCAATCCAGGCTACGGCGGCTAGTCCAGCACCTTGCTGCGCAGCGCCTTGACCTGGCTGCGGCTGGACTTGGTTTCCAGCCGTTTCCTTTGCGAGCTGCGGGTCGGCCGGGTTGGCCGCCGCACCCGCTGCGGCACCGCCACCGCCTCGACGATCTCCTGCAGCCGCCGCAGCGCATCCTCGCGGTTCTGTTCCTGGCTGCGATAGGCCTGCGCCTTGAGCACCAGCACGCCGTCGCGGGTGATGCGCTGGTCGTTCGATGCCAGCAGCCTTTCCTTGATGGCTTCCGGCAGCGACGAGGCGCGGATGTCGAAGCGCAGGTGGATTGCGCTCGACACCTTGTTGACGTTCTGTCCGCCGGCGCCCTGTGCCCGCACCGCGGTGATCTCGACTTCGCCTTCCGGTATCGGCGGCGCATGCAGCATGGTCACTCCTTCCCGTCCGGGCCGATGCCGCGGATCACGTCCACCAGTTCACGGGCATAGTGCGGCAGGCGTTCCAGCGTCTGCACCACCACGCTGCGCTCGCGCAGCGCCCACGGCTCTGTCAACTCCAGCAGCGACAGCTTCATGGTGCGGCTGTGCCTCAGCGCCGCCGACTGCGGCAGGATGCCGATGCCGACCCGGGCTTCGACCATGCGGCACATCGCCTCGAAGCCGCGCACCTGGATGCGCAGTTCCAGCCGCTGGCCAGCCTCGGACACGATGCGGTTCAGGAAATGCCATAGCGTGCTGCCTTCATGCAGGCCGATGTGGGGATAGGCCAGGGTGTCGGCAAAAGCCACGCTGCCGGCATCGGCAAGCGGATGGTCGGGCGCGGTTGCCAGCACCAGCCTGTCGGTGGAGAAATTGATGATCTCCAGGCCCTGGCCCTGCACCGGTCCGGCGGCGATGCCGATGTCTGCCGTGCCCTCCTGTATGCCGCGCACGATGTCCTGGTTCAGCCTTTCCTCAAGCGCCACGTTGACCTGCGGATGGCGGGCGAGGAAGGCGCCCAGCACTTCCGGCATGAACTCGGTGACGGCGGTGGTGTTGGCGAAGATGCGGATGTGGCCCTTGATGCCATTGTTGTACTGCTGCATGTCGCTCTTCAACCGCTCCACCTGCTGCATGAACTGCTGCGCATGGGCCAGCAGCGTCTCGCCGGCCGGCGACAGCTGCACGCCCTTGTTCTCGCGGTAGAGCAGGCGCATGCCGAAGCGCGATTCCAGTTCCTTGATGCGGTTGCTGGCCGCGGCCAGCGACATGTGGCTGCGTTCGGCCGCGCGGGTCAGGCTCTTGTGTTCGGCAATGTGGATGAACAAACGCAGGTCGGTCAGGTCGAACAGCATGATGGCTTCCAGGTGAGGCAGGCCGGTATTGTACGGCGCGCGGCGATGCTTCACGAAAATGATAGCCCCCCTTAGAAAATTGCAGATTGCGCAAGACGGCATCAGACAGCACACTGGCCGCCATTCCGACATGACAGGAAACGCGATGACAGACCATGCATTCGACCTGCCCCTGCTGCAGCAATGGGTGGGCAGGACCGAGGTGAAGGAAGACCTGATCCAGCCGGCCATGGCCGCGGCGCTGGCCGCCAC
Organism: Noviherbaspirillum soli; assembly: GCF_015352955.1. Classification (GTDB taxonomy): domain Bacteria; phylum Pseudomonadota; class Gammaproteobacteria; order Burkholderiales; family Burkholderiaceae_D; genus Noviherbaspirillum_A; species Noviherbaspirillum_A soli. The sequence goes on along the minus strand of NZ_JACYOX010000009.1, from coordinate 60,797 downwards.
GCTGGACCAGGCCGCGCCGGCCGCCGAGCTGCCGCCGCTGTGGCACTGGATCTATTTCTGGACCGTGGCGCCGGCCTCCGAAGTCGGCGCCGACGGCCATCCTCGGCGCGGCGGCTTCCTGCCGCCGGTGCCGCTGCCGCGCCGCATGTGGGCCGGCGGCCGCCTGACCTTTACCGCGCCGCTGGCCATCGGCGAGGCGGCGACCCGCACCTCGCGCATCCTCGACGTGCAGGCCAAGGCCGGCGCCAGCGGACAGCTGGCCTTCGTCACGGTGCGCCATGAGATCGCGCAGGACGGGCGCATTGCGGTCACGGAGGAGCATGACATCGTCTACCGCGACCTGCCGCAGCCCGGCGCCGCCGCGCCGGCCGGCAAGCCCGCGCCGCAGGAGGCCGCCTGGACGCGCGAGATCGTACCCGACCCGGTGCTGCTGTTCCGCTATTCCGCGCTGACCTTCAACGGCCACCGCATCCACTACGACCGCAGCTATGTGACCGGCGTCGAAGGCTACCCGGGCCTGATCGTGCATGGCCCGCTGATTGCCACGCTGCTGCTGGACCTGCTGCGCCGCAATATGCCGGAAGCGGTGGTAAAGGAGTTCAGTTTCAGGGCAGTGGGCCCGCTGTTTGACATCGAGCCTTTCACGGTATGCGGCCAGCCCGGCGCGGACGGCAGGGTAAAGCTATGGGCAAAGAACCAGCGCGGCGAACTGGCCATGCAGGCCGAAGCGGTAATCAGCGCATAAGCCCAGCAAGCATCGTAGGACCGTAGGGTGCATTACGCGCAGCGCAATGCACCGCCTCCGCCGCAGCCCCATTGCCCATCGCCATCGGCACCGATAACGACAACAGGAATTCACCATGCACAAACATAACGACCCCTACCAGGACATCCGAGACGCGGTGCGCGCGCTGTGCGCGGAATTCCCTGCCGAGTATTTCCGCAAGATCGACGAGGAGCGCGGCTATCCGGAAGCCTTCGTCAATGCGCTGACCAAGGCCGGCTGGCTGGCCGCGCTGATACCGCAGGAATACGGCGGCTCCGGCCTGGGCTTGACCGAAGCCTCGGTGATCATGGAAGAGATCAACCGCTCCGGCGGCAATTCCGGCGCCTGCCACGGCCAGATGTACAACATGGGCACGCTGCTGCGCCATGGCTCGGCGGAGCAGAAACAGTTCTACCTTCCAAAGATCGCCAGCGGCGAGCTGCGGCTGCAGTCGATGGCCGTGACCGAGCCCTCCACCGGCACCGACACCACCAAGCTCAAGACCACCGCGGTCAGGAAGGGCGACAAATACGTGGTCAACGGCCAGAAGGTCTGGATCTCGCGGGTGCAGCATTCCGACCTGATGATCCTGCTGGCGCGCACCACGCCGCTGGCCGAGGTGAAGAAGAAGTCCGAAGGCATGTCGATCTTCGTGGTGGACCTGCGCGAGGCGGTGGGAAAGGGGCTGACCGTGCGGCCGATTCCCAACATGGTCAACCACGAGACCAATGAGCTGTTCTTCGAGAACCTGGAGATTCCGGCGGAAAACCTGATCGGCGAGGAGGGCAAGGGCTTCAAGTACATCCTCGATGGCCTCAATGCCGAGCGCACCCTGATCGCCGCCGAATGCATAGGCGACGGCTACTGGTTCATCGACAAGGTCACCAAATATGTTTCCGAGCGCGAGGTGTTCGGCCGCCCGATCGGCCAGAACCAGGGCGTGCAGTTCCCGATCGCCAAGGCCTTCGTCAACATCGAGGCGGCCAACCTGATGCGCTACAAGGCCTGCGAGCTGTTCGATGCGCACCAGCCCTGCGGCGCCGAAGCCAACATGGCCAAGATGCTGGCGGCCGATGCCTCGTGGGAAGCGGCCAATGCCTGCCTGCAGTTCCATGGCGGCTTCGGCTTCGCCGCCGAATACGATGTCGAGCGCAAGTTCCGCGAGACCCGGCTGTACCAGGTCGCGCCGATCTCGACCAACCTGATCCTGTCCTACGTGGCCGAGCACATGCTCGGACTGCCACGCTCGTTCTGAGGAAGCGCCATGCGACCCCTTGATGGCATCACCGTCATTACCCTGGAACACGCGATCGCCGCGCCGTTCTGCACCCGCCAGCTGGCCGACCTCGGCGCTCGCGTGATCAAGATCGAGCGCCCCGGCGTGGGCGACTTCGCGCGCGCCTACGACGAGCGGGTGCGCGGCCTGGCCTCGCATTTCGTCTGGACCAACCGCTCCAAGGAAAGCCTGACGCTGGATGTGAAGCACGAGGAGGCTGTGCCCATCCTGCGCCAGCTGCTGGAGAAGGCCGATGTGCTGGTGCAGAACCTGGCGCCCGGCGCCGCCGCGCGGCTGGGCCTGTCGTACGAGGCGCTGAAGGCAGAGTATCCGGGCCTGATCGTCTGCGACATCTCCGGCTATGGCGCCGATGGCCCGTATCGCGACAAGAAGGCCTATGACCTGCTGATCCAGAGCGAATCGGGCTTTTTGTCCATCACCGGTTCGCCGGACGAGCCGGCCAAGGCCGGCTGCTCGGTGGCCGACATCGCCGCCGGCATGTATGCCTATACCAATATCCTTGCCGCGCTGATCCAGCGCGGCAAGACCGGGCAGGGCTGCAACATCGACGTGTCGATGCTGGAGAGCATGGCCGAATGGATGAGCTATCCGCTGTACTACGCGATGGATGGCGCCGAGCCGCCGCCGCGCGCCGCCGCCTCGCATGCGACCATCTATCCGTACGGCCCGTTCCCGGCGGGCGACGGCAAGGTGGTGATGCTGGGCCTGCAGAACGAGCGCGAATGGACGGTGTTCTGCAGCAAAGTGCTGCAGCAGCCCGGGCTCGCCACCGATGCGCGCTTCAGGACCAATGCATTGCGCAGCGCATCCCGCAAGGAACTGTATGCGCTGATCGTCGGCGTGTTTGCCGGCCTGACTGCCGAGCAGGTGATCGAGCGGCTGGAAGAGGCGCAGATCGCCAATGCCCACATGAACACCATGCACGACCTGTGGGAGCATGCGCAGCTGAAGGCTCGCCATCGCTGGACCGAAGTGGCCACCCCGGCCGGCCCGGTGCCGGCGCTGCTGCCGCCCGGCATGCCCAACGGCTATGCGCCGAGGATGGACCCGGTGCCGGCGCTGGGGCAGCATACCGATGCGATCCTGGCGGAGTTGGGATTCGATGCGCAACGGATTGCGAGGCTGCATGTGGAAAAGGCGGTGTAGGACTCGTCCGCCGCTTTCGGTGCTCGGGCAATGTATTGGGGATTACGGCGCCAGGTGTGCTCGCGCAATGCCCCTTCGGGGTATTGCGCCCTACGGCGCTCTGTGGGTTTTGGGCGTGACGGTGTTGGGTGTGCTCGCGCAATGCCCCTTTAAATGTCGGATTCTGCGAGCGTCGTAGGGTGCAATACCCGAAGGGCATTGCACCACGGCCGTAAAACAAGCTTGCAAGGTGCAATACCCCAAAGGGCATTGCACCATCAGCGGTAAAACAAGTGATTGCAAAGGAAACGCAACATGGAAGAGACAACCATCCACCCCAGCAAGACCCTGGCCACCTTCGCCGCCCAGCTGCAATTCGACAGCATTCCGCAAGACGTGGTGCGGCGCGCCGAAGACCTGCTGCTGGACTGGTTCGGCTCCGCACTGGCCGGCAAGATCGGCCGCCCCGTGCAGACCATCGCCAGCTTTGCCCGCCGGATGGGGCCGGCCGACGGCCCCTGTGAAATCCTGATTTCCCGCACCAGCAGCACGCCCTTGTTCGCCGCCATGGTCAATGCCGCGTCTTCGCATTTCGCCGAGCAGGACGACGTACACAACGGCTCGGTCTTCCATCCGGCCGCCGTGGTGTTCCCGGCCGCGCTGGCAGTGGCCCAGGCCATTGGCGCCTCCGGCCGCGAACTGCTGACGGCGTCGGTCGCAGGCTACGAGGTTGGCATTCGCGTCGGCGAATTTTTGGGCCGATCGCATTACCGCATCTTCCACACCACCGGCACCGCTGGCACCATCGCCGCCGCGGCAGCGGTCGGCCGGCTGCTGAAGCTGTCGCCGCAGCAGATGCTGCATGCCTTCGGTTCGGCCGGCACCCAGGCCGCCGGGCTGTGGGAATTCCTGCGTGACGCCGCCGACTCCAAGCAGCTGCATACCGCCAAGGCGGCCGCCGATGGCCTGATGTCGGCCTACCTGGCGCAGGAAGGCTTCACCGGCGCGCAGCGCATCCTGGAAGGCGCGCAGGGCATGGCGGCCGGCATGTCGACCGATGCCGACCCGAGCCGCCTGACCGATCGCCTCGGCCAGCGCTGGGCCCTGGCCGAGACCTCGTTCAAGTTCCATGCGTCCTGCCGGCATACCCATCCGGCCGCCGATGCGCTGCTGCAGGTGATCAGCGAGCATCACCTGCGCCCGGAACAGATCGGCCGCGTCACTGCCCATGTGCATCAGGGCGCGATCGATGTGCTGGGGCCTGTGGTCGATCCGCAGACCGTGCATCAGGCCAAGTTCTCGATGGGCACGGTGCTGGGCCTGATAGGCCAGTTCCACAGCGCCGGCATGAAGGAGTTCGACCAGTCCTTCAACGACATCGGCATCCGCGCCTTCCGCGACAAGGTGAAGATGGTGCTGGACCAGGAAGTCGACCAGGCCTACCCGGCACGCTGGATCGGCAAGGTGACGGTGGAAACCGTGGATGGCCAGCGCTATGAAGGCCGGGTCGACGAACCGAAGGGCGACCCCGGCAACACGCTGTCGCGCGAGGAGCTGGAGCAGAAAGCGCTGCGCCTGGCCGAGTTCAGCCAGTCCGCCAGCGAAGGCGAAATGCGCGCCGCCTTCGAGCGGCTGTGGAATATTGCCCGCGCCGAGCGGGTGGGCAGACTGCTGCCATGAACCGTTCCTATCTGTTCGTGCCTGGCAACCGGCCCGAGCGTTTCGCGAAGGCGCTGGCGGCGGGGGCTGACGCCGTGATCATCGACCTGGAGGATGCGGTGGCGCCCGCCGAGAAGCCTGCCGCCCGTGATGCGGTGCGCGCCTGGCTGGCGCCGCAGCATCCGCTGCTGGTGCGCATCAACAGCGCCGACACGGCCTGGTTTGCCGACGATATCGAACTGGCCAGCCTGCCCGGCGTGGCGGGCATCGTGCTGCCCAAGGCCGAGCAGGAGGCCGACATTGCGCTGTTGCGGGAAAGGGGCGCGCCTGCGGTGCTGCCGCTGATCGAGACCGCGCTCGGCCTGCATCAGGCGCTGGCGCTGGCGCAGCAGCCGGGCGTGGAGCGGCTGCTGTTCGGCAGCATCGATTTCAGCCTGGACCTGGGCCTGCATGAAGGCGTGGAAGAGCTGCAGTACTTTCGCTCCCACCTGGTGCTGGCATCGCGGCTGGCAGGCATCCTGCCGCCGGTGGACGGCGTCACCACCGCGCTGGATGATGGCGCGCAGATCCTCGACGACGCCCGCCGTGCGCGGCGCAACGGCTTCGGCGGCAAGCTCTGCATCCACCCAAAGCAGCTGGCCCATGTGCATGCGGCCTTTGCGCCCACGGCCGAGGAAGTGGCCTGGGCCGAACGGGTATTGCAGGCTGTGGAAACTACCAATGGCGCCGCGGTGGCATTGGACGGCAAGATGATCGATCGCCCGGTCATATTGAAGGCACAGGCCATCAGGAATGAAGCAAGCCGCAGCATAGCGGCATGAGTCCACGCCAGGGCGCAGTGGCGCCTGGTTCACGCCGCCGTCGCCGACGGCGGCCCCAAAACGACAAGGAGACCATCATGAAATTCAAACCCCTCGCTTTCGCCATGGCCGCGGCCATGTTGATGTCCGCCGGCGCCCATGCGCAGCAGGCGCCGATCGTCATCAAGTTCAGCCATGTGGTGGCGAACGACACGCCCAAGGGCAAGGGCGCGGAGCGCTTCAAGGAACTGGCCGAGAAGGCCACCAACGGCCGCGTCAAGGTCGAGGTCTATCCCAACAGCACGCTGTACAAGGACAAGGAGGAAATGGAGGCGCTGCAGCTGGGCGCGGTGCAGATGCTGGCGCCGTCGCTGGCCAAGTTCGGGCCGCTGGGCGTGAAGGAATTCGAAGCCTTCGACATTCCCTACATCTTCCCGACCAAGGACGTGCTGTACCGCGTCACCGAAGGCCCGGTCGGCAAGGATCTCTTCAAGAAGCTCGAACCCAAGGGCATCACCGGACTGGCCTACTGGGACAACGGCTTCAAGGTCATGACCGCCAACAAGCCGCTGCGCCAGCCGGCCGACTTCAAGGGCATGAAGATGCGCATCCAGTCTTCCAAGGTGCTGGACGCCCAGTTCCGCGCGCTCGGCGCCAATCCGCAGGTGATGGCTTTCTCCGAGGTCTATCAGGCGCTGCAGACCGGCGTGGTGGACGGCACCGAGAATACGCCGTCCAATATCTACACCCAGAAGATGCATGAAGTGCAGAAGCACCTGACGATTTCCAACCATGGCTACATCGGCTACGCGGTCATCGTCAACAAGAAGTTCTGGGACGGCCTGCCGGCGGACGTGCGCACCCAGCTGGAGGGCGCGATGAAGGATGCCACCAAGTACACCAACGCCATCGCCGAGCAGGAGAACCGCGATGCGCTGGAAGCGATCAAGAAGGCGGGAAAGACCGAGGTCTATACCCTGAACGATGCCGAGAAGGCGCAATGGCGCAAGGCCTTGCTGCCGGTCAGGAAGGAAGTGGAAGGCCGGGTAGGGAAGGAAGTGCTGGTCGCGGTGGACAAGGAAACGGCGGCGTTGGGGGTCAAGTAAGGGGGCGTGGCGCAGTAGCAGGTTCGTAGGGTGCAATACCCCGAAGGGGCATTGCACCAGGCCGTTGGTCAAGTTGATGTTGAGCCTCCCTCGGCATCACACCCGCCTGCAATTGATTCGGCTATCGCAAGGTGCAATTCCCATTCGCATCGCAACGGATCGTGATTCAAGACCTTGCGTCGGGAGTTCGTTGCGCCAGCGGCGGTGCAATGCCCTTCGGGTATTGCACGTTTATCCAACCACGCCGGATTACTTGTTGACAGGTGTAGAGACGTCATTGCGTCAGTCTTCTGGAACCTTTTGCTCAGTGCGGTTTATCACGTTTGCCTAACGATGAGCGAGCAACTGGGCTACTTTTCCAACTTCTACTGAATAGCATGAACCGGCTAACCTACAAAGGCAGTTCTCTTACACCCCAGGGAAATTCGTCCATATTCACAAATGAAACCAGTTTTTCCGATGATCCTTTTCCAGGCTATGGCAAGTCAGGCGAAAAGAATGATTTTCCATCTCAGCTGGACATATGCATCGTTAATAACCAGACCGAGCACCTTCAGGACCTGATTCAACAACAACCTGGGAATTGGTCAGCAATCACCGCTGAGGAATTGGGCAAACTGCTGCTACAAGCAGTTGACAAAAGGCGTTCAAGCATGGTTGCCGAGTTGATCAAGAAAAGTGTTCCTGGAAAAGCGGCCGCTATTCCAATAGCAATGCAACTCGAACTGGTTGAGAAGGCACGCTTAAAGCACAACGACCAATCGAAAATGTCCGAACTGCTTAACGCCTTGCTTCCAGATGCCGACTTTCCAGTGCAACAATTCGAGCAACTGGTTGCGGAAGCCCGTAAACAGGGAAAACATCCACTCATCACGGCGCTGTCCGAGTACAAAAACGACTTTATAAGAACCAGGCAACAGGATGAGCTTCCCATCTATGACGCTGCTGCTGCCGGCGATCCTGCCGAGCTTCTCAAGGAGCTGGATGCAAGGCTCGGCATTCCTCCTCTTGATAATCGCCTTTCCGGCGTCGACTGGTTCTTCAATGCGTTGCACCGCTGGATAGCTGAACTCTTTGCCGCTGGCGCCGCCAAACGGCTGGTCAATCGGCCTATGGGAAATGTGCCGCTATTGCACGCCGCAGTGGCTTCGGGAAATACGGAAACCGTCCGGCTTCTGATTGAAAGAGGAGCCGACTTGGCGGCTCAGGATAGACACGGCGATACCGCACTGTCAAAGGCAAAGGCAAACGCAGCGGGACAGCAGAGCACTGAGATCGTAACCATGCTCATGGAACGCCATGCCCCGGATCGCATGCGCGATTCAGATGGCATAGCGGCGATTACACAGGCCGCAAGCGGCTGGCGCAAGATTGCGGAGGAAACGGCTCCACATCAGCAGGGCATGACGGACAAGCCTGTGTATGAAGACATCGTGGCATCCTTCAAAACTCTCCTGCCAGATGTCGCATCCGTCCTATCGAGGTCTGAGGATCTGGCAAGAGAGTTGAACGGCGAAAAACCCATGAGCACAGCACAGGCTGGCTTGTTCACGGCAAGCTACCTGGCGGCAATTGAACCGCCTCAAACTGTTGATCGGGGAGAGAGCCCCAAGGTCTCACTGCCTCAAACGAGCAATGTGGCCGCCCAGCTTCATGCTAACCGCGATAAGTTCAGGGAAGTTGGCTTGACGCTGGAAGCCTCCAAGGCTGATGACATATACCGCGTGCTGGGCAGTCTGACCAGCACCGAATTCACCGATCTGGGGATTGCCCCCCGAGATATTGAGCGTCGTCTCCAAAACGCTGGTCTGTGCAACTTGCTCATAGTCTGCGTGCAGCAGGCAGTTGGCTTGGGACGCACAAACAAGGATTGGCTGTCAGAAACGGATGAGCGGAGGGAAGAAATCTTGACAGCTTGCTTGAGCAAGCAACTGCGTGGCCTGAGTAAAAAGCGTTCTCGCGTAAAGGGGGAAGAAAGCAATCAGGCGCTTTACAACCAACTACTAAACCGCCAGGTTATATTGCTTCAGGGCTACTGTGAGAAAGTCCATAACGCACACGCAACGCCTAATTGGCAGACAACCGACTTCTTTTAGTACATCAGGTAACGTCCGCTGGTTTCGACCGGACTGGATGGCGTGATAAGCTCCAGCCGTGCTGCTGCGCCCGTGCGCATTTGGGCACGGGCGCGCTGAGATCGTTTGATCAATTCCCTGCCATCGCCCGGCATGCGGTGCGACCATAAGCGTCATCCGCATCGCATCCCCATCCACCATGGAAGAAATCCCCATCCACACCTGGCAGGAATTCATCGACCGCACGGCCGCGCTCGACGGCTGGGCATTCCGCGGCGAGCGGCATGCGCGGTCGCAGCTTTCATCGTCGCTGTCGCGTTACTTCAAGGAATTCGTGCCGGATGCCGCTTCCTGGACCGAACGCGAGAAGCGTGCCCTGCGCATCTTCCGGCGCAAGGCGCATAACTACCTCAGCAACGAGGCCGCGCTGCAGGAAGAACTGCGCACGGTGGCGCTAATGCAGCACCATGGCGCGCCGACCCGGTTGCTCGATTTCACCAAGTCGCCGTTCGTGGCCGCCTTCTTCGCGCTGGAGCGCGCCAGCGGCACCTCGGCCGTGTATGCGCTGAACACGCCGGCGCTCTGGCATGCGGTGCCGCGCGAGCGGCCGGAACTGACCCGGGAAGTGATCGACCCGCGGCTGCCGGGCAAGTTCGAGTATTACTTCATGCAGAACATCCACGAGGTGGTCTGGGTCGGCGAGCCGATGCAGATGGACCGGCGACTGGTGGCGCAGTCGGGCATGTTCGCGGTGCCGGGCCTGCTGGACCGTCCGCTCGACCAGATCCTGGACGGCTACGCCACCGATGCGCCGCTGATGCAAAAGCTGCTGCTGCCGCCGTCGATCCGCGACGAGGCAATGCACACGCTGTACCGCATGAACATCACCCATGCCTCGCTGTTCCCCGACCTCGACGGCCTGGCGCGCTCCCTGGCGTTCGAACTGGAAATGGTATGGAGCGGGGCGGGCGTCGATCCGGAGCAGGGCGGCCTGAGCTGAGGCCGCAGCGGCCTGGCGTTCATGCCAGCCGCAGCACGCGGCCCGCTTCCAGCGCGCTGCCATGCGCCCTGATCCATTGCTGTGCCTGTTGCGCAGGGAGCGGCCGGCTGTAATGAAAGCCCTGCAGTTCATCGCAGCCGCACGCGCGCAGCTGCTCGGCTTCCGGCTGGTGCTCCACGCCTTCGGCCACCACCTTCAGGCCCAGCGTATGGCCCAGCCCGATGATGGCATTGATCACCGCCAGGTTCTTCGGCGCGCTGTGCATGCTCTGGATGAAGGAGCGGTCTATCTTCAGCCTGTCGATCGGGAAGCGGTAGAGGTAGTTCAGGCTGGAATAGCCCGAGCCGAAGTCGTCGATGGAGATGGCGCAGCCCAGGGCCTTGATGTCGCGCAGCACGGCGATCGTGGCCGCCACGTTGTCCATCAGCAGGGATTCGGTGAGCTCCAGTTCGATCTGCGCGGGGTCCACCGCGTGGCGCCGCAGCGCTTCGGCGAGCGTTGCGCACAGGCCGGGTTCGCGCAGTTGCAGCGCTGACAGGTTGATGGAAATCGGCACCGCGCCCAGGCCCTGCCGATGCCAGGCTTGATGCTGGCGGCATGCCTCGCCGATGATCCAGGCGCCGATGCCGACGATCAGCCCGGTCTCTTCCGCGATCGGGATGAAGTCGGCCGGCGGTATCATGCCGCGGGACGGATGCATCCAGCGCACCAGGCTTTCCACCCCCGCCAGCGCGCCGCTCTGCGCATCGACCCTGGGCTGGTAATGCAGCAGCAGCTCGCCGCGTTCGACCGCGTGGCGCAGGTCGTTTTCCAGCTGCAGGCGGCGCACGACCTTGTGGTTCAGCTCTTCCGTGAAGAACTGCAGGTTGTCGCGGCCGCTGCTCTTGGCCTGGTACATCGCCACGTCGGCATGCCGCATCAGCTGGTCGATGTCATGGCCGTCGTCGGGAAACACCGCCACGCCGACGCTGCACGAAATATGCAGTTCGGCGCCATTCACCTGATGCGGCTGGCGCACCAGCGCGATCAGGCGCTGGTCGACGATGCGGCCGATCTCTGCGACATCGCCGATGCCATTCAGGATCACTACGAACTCGTCGCCGCCCAGCCGGCACACCGTGTCGCCCTCGCGCACAGCCGCGGTGAGGCGGCTGGCGATGGAGCGCAGCAGGCCGTCGCCGACATGGTGGCCGAGCGAATCGTTGATGTTCTTGAAGCGGTCCAGGTCGATGAACAGCAGCGCCACCTTCTGCCCGGTGCGGCGCGCCTGCGCCAGCGACAGCCGCAGCCGCTCCTGGCACAGTCCGCGGTTGGGCAAGCCGGTCAGCGCATCATGCTGCGCCATGTAGGCGATACGTTCTTCATTCTTCTTGCGCTCGCTGATGTCTAGCGAGATCGCGATGTAATGGCTGATTTCGCCGTGGGCGTCGCGCACCGCGTTGAGCACCAGCCATGCGGGGTAGGGGTCGCGTCCCTTGCGCCTGACCCAGGCTTCGCCCTGCCAGCTGCCAAGACTCTGCGCGGCGGCGGTGATGTCGGCGAAGAAGTGCGGTGGATTGCGCTGGTCCAGCAGTGTTCGCGGGTCGGCGCCCAGGAGGTCGGCAAGATCGAGATTGGCGCTGCGGCAGAAGGCGCGATTCACGTCGAGGATGCGGCCATGCGGGTCGACGATGACGATGCCTTCAGACGACGCCTCGAATACCTTGGCCCACAGTTCCAGCCGCTGCTCCATCAGCTTCATCTGGTTGATCGGCGTGAAGGTCGTCAGCACGGCGCGCTGGCGCTGATAGACGATGCAGCGGGCCGACACCAGTGCCCAGGAAGGCGACTGGCCGCCGCGCCAGCAGACTTCGAACTGATCCACCGCTTCCATGTCGGTCAGGGCCTGGAAGAAGCGGGCCCGGGTCGGCCCCGGCATGCCGGCCTTCCATGGATCGCTGCGGCAGCCATCCAGCCAGGACTGCGCCGCTTCGTTGGCGTGCAGCACCTCGTGGGTCGGAATCGACGTGACCATCATCGGAATGGGAATGGCTTCCACCAGTTCGCGCTGGGCATCGGCGGCGCGGTGGCGTGCCACCAGTTCCTGCTGGCTCATGCGCTGATGGTCCAACTGTTCCAGCATGCCGTTGAAGCCGCTCACGAGGCGGCCGATCTCGTCGCCGCTGCGCCATTCGGCGCGCAGCGTATAGTCGCCCGAGCCGCTGACCCTGGCCGCTACCTGCGCCAGCCGGGAGATCGGCCGCACGATCTGGCTGGCCACGAAGAACACCACATTCAGGATCACGACCAGCAGCAGCGCAGCCGTACCCAGATGGGTCCACATCCGGGAATAGGCCTCGGCATTGCGCAAGGCCAGCAGGCGCTGCAGGTCGTCCTGGGCGGCTTGCCATGCGTTGGCCAGCGCCTGCACCGCCGCAATGCGATGCTGCTCCAGGATGGTGCCGTCCCGACGATCCAGGCTGTGGCTGGCCGCGCGGAATTCTGCCAAGGCGTCGAGCAGCGCGGCGCGGCTCGCCGTGAGCCGCTCGCGCAGCATCGGCTTGCTGGCGGCGAATGCTTCCTCATAATCGCTGGCGATGCCGTGCATCGTGGCGTCCAGCCTGCCTTCCAGCAGGAGCAGCCGGGTGTGGCCGTCCGCATCCGGCCGGACCGCAAGACCTTGAGCCAGTTGCCCGGCCTCGCGCAGCAGGCCCAGCAGTTCCGGGAAGCGCAGCATCACCAGCGACATCGTGTAATAGCTGTCGAGATCGGGGTCGAGTATCAGGTTGGACTGGTTGCCGATGCGGGTGAGCAGGGCGCGGCCGGCGTCGAATGCATGGTCGCCGGCGCTGGCAGCGAGCGCTTCGCTGTATGCCGCAGCCAGGCCCTCGGCGCCCAGCAATGTGCCGTAGCGGGACTGCGCGTCGTCCAGGCTGGACATCGTCGCGGCCGTGGCGGTGGATGATGCGGCCTGAAGGTCGTGCGCCAGCGGCACCAGGCTGCGGCTCACCGCGGCGATGTAGTGGGCGCCGGCGATTTCCTTGTCGGTGAAATCGATGGCGATGTACTTCTCATTGATCAGGATGCCGGAGACGAAGATTACCGCCGTCAGGTCGAGGAAATAGATCAGCGCCAGCTTGCGGCCGACGCTCAGTCCGCCGATCAGGCGCGAAAGGTAGTTCTGCATGCCCTGGCCTTGCTTGGAAAAGATCCTTTATCCAAGCAATGCGCGTGCCATGTATTTCCATCGTGCAATGCATTGCTGGGGTCGCATGCATCATGCCGGCCGGCACTGGGGCGGACCGGTGCAGAACAGTGCAGGCGCGCCGCAACGCCCTGCACTCAAACGAAGCAAGCAGTGTTGAGAACCAGTGGCCCGCCCTTGGGCGCGCCCGCGGCCAGGCGCCGCGCCACGCTGTGTATGCGGGCTTCGCAGGCGCGATAGGTGTTCATGAAGTCCATGGTGAATCCCTGCAACTTGCAGAGGTAGGTCAGGGCGCTCTTGAGGATCAGGAATTCACGCTCGACCGAATCGACTTCAACGGAGAACACCACGCCCTCGTTGGTGAGGCCGGGTTCCTTGTACGCTTTTTTCATGGAAGATCCTGTGCTGGTCTGTACGGCTGTCTGCCAGGAGCAATGCAAGAAGAAGGCCAGCGCATGCATACATGGCTGGCCTTGTCAATCGTCAAAGGTTGCGAGCGCAGCCGGGCCGCATGGCCCCACAGGCCTCGATCGGCCTGGACCAGCCAGGGACGCCGGCCCTGATTATTCGCAATACTGCTGCGTTTAGCCGGGATTTTTTTGAACATGGCGGCCAAACGGGAATCCGAGAAACGGATCCCTCCGCTCCCGCCATAGATAGCAAGGGTGGGAGTCACTCCCTTCCACTCCCTTTCAGGAAACCACAATGGACGCTCCAAAAGCAAACAAGCAGCAAGGCGACGACGGCAACGCCGCGCCGGCACTCAAGACGCCAACCGACCTCAGGCCGCAGGCCACCACCGAGGTCGCCGAGGCGCTCAATGCGGTGCTGGCCGACGTGTTCGCGCTCTACATGAAGACCAAGAACTTCCACTGGCACATGAGCGGACCGCATTTCCGCGACTATCACCTGATGCTGGATGACCAGGCAACCGAATTGTTCGCCATGACCGACCCGCTGGCCGAACGCATCCGCAAGCTGGGTGGCAAGACGCTGCGTTCGATCGGCCATGTGTCCCGGCTGCAGCGCATTCCGGACAATGACGAGGATTTTGTCGAGCCATCGAAAATGCTCTCCGAGCTATGCGACAACAACCGCGCGCTGGTAGCCAGCCTGCGCGAAGCCCATGAAGTCTGCGATGACAACCGCGACATTGCCACCGCCAGCCTGATCGAGAACTGGATCGACGAGACCGAGGAGCGTACCTGGTTCCTGTTCGAAGCGGACCGCAACCCGGACCGTACCGGCCACTGAAACGCTTTTTTCGCTTTTTGCGCTTCAGGGATGCTGCAACCGGCCCAGGCGGGCTTCGACGAAGGCCGCCAGTTCGGGGCCGTGCGTGCAGCTGCTGCGCTACCTGTGCCGCTTTATCGAAGATGCTTTGCAGCCGCCGCACCGCCGGCGTCTCTTCCAGGCTGGCCGCACTGCCGGTGAAGCCGAAATCGATCTGAGCGTCGCCCATAGCCTCGCCGAGTTCATGCCTGCGGCAGTGATCTCCTCCTTCTTCCCAGATAGGTGATTGATCGCCTTGAACAGCAGGGCTTCCGGCGCCACGGCAAGCTCCATCCTTTTCCCCGCGATCCGGTGCAGTTCATCGCAGGCGTAGATGTCTGCGGGACGGCGAGGCCAACCGGCAGCCTGTCGCCGCGATCTTCCGGCACTTCTAAAAACGCCAATTGAAACCACTTGAAAAAATATTTGGCCGTGCGCGCTTGATCGGCCAATGAACTCTGGTTGCTTAAATGCAGCACATTGTGTTGCTGCATAGACATCAAATTATTTCCTGAGGGAAATTGTCCAGTAGAATGCAAGCCATGTCCCAAGCGGCATGACTTTCATTCTCTGGAACCGTGATGACCCATACCCGTGTTGCTTCCTTCCCCGCTGCCCCGGCCCCCACGCTGCTCGCGCTGGCGCTTCTCGCGGCGTTATCCCTTCCGGCTGTTTCCGCTCATGCAGCGGCGCCCAACGATGTGCGCGCTGCAGTCGCGGCTGGCATGCCGCTCTATGCGCCCAACCGCCTTCTGATCCAGCCGCGTGCCGGCCTCTCCAGCCAAGAGCTGGCCAAGCTGCTGAAAGTGCATCGTGGCCTGGCGCGCCGCATCGGCAGGGGCGACGTGTTCGTGGTGGACCTGCCCAACGGCACGGCCAACGCCGTGGCAAAAATCCTGGAACACCATCCGCACCTGAAAATGGTGGAGCTGGACCGTGTGGTCGTCAGCTCGGCATTGCCGAATGACCCGTACCTGGGCAGCCAGTGGCATGTCGGCAAGGTGGGTGCGCCAACGGCCTGGGACAGTGCCGCCGGCATGGGGGAGGGCGTCAAGATCGCGATCCTGGATTCCGGGGTCGACGCCAGCCATCCTGATCTCGTGGGCAACCTGGTCCCGGGCTACAACTTCGTTGACGGCAATGCCGACACCAATGACACCTGCGGGCATGGCACCGCGGTCGCCGGCACGGCAGCCGCGGTCAGCAATAACAGCGCGGGCGTGGCCGGCATCGCCGGCAAGGCCAAAATCATGCCGGTCAAGGTGGCCTTCTACAACACTAGCACCAGCGGCTGCTACGCCTATTACAGCACCGTGGTCAGCGGCATCAACTTCGCGGCGGACAATGGCGCGCGCATCGTCAATGTCAGCTACAGCGGCGTGGCCGCCAGCCAGGCAGTGCTCAACGCGGCGCAGTACCTGAGGAGCAAGGGCGGTCTGCTGTTTGCTTCGGCCGGCAACAATGGCCGCGATGAAGGCGTGACGCCCACGGCCGCCATGACGGTGGTGTCGGCCACGGATGAAAACGACAACCTGGCAGGCTGGTCCAGCTACGGCAGCTTCGTGACCCTGTCCGCGCCGGGGACCAATATCTGGACCACCAGCACCGGTGGCCGCTATGGCCAGTGGAACGGCACATCGTTTGCCAGCCCGCTGGTTGCCGGCGTTGCCGCACTGATGATGTCGGCCAATTCATCGCTGGATAATCTCACCGTCGAAAGCCTGCTGTATTCCACGGCGGTCGACCGCGGCGCTGCCGGACGCGATCCCTACTATGGTTACGGCCGGGTCAATGCCGCTGCCGGCGTGCAGGCCGCCGTAAGCCGCCTGGTCAAGATCGACACCCAGGCGCCTTCCGCCGCGCTGACCGCGCCGCTGGCCGGCGACACCGTATCGGGCCTGGTGGCCGTCAATATGGCCGCCAGCGACAACGTCGGCGTGATACGGGCCGACCTCAAGGTAAACGGCACCGTGGTGGCAACCGATACGTCCGCGCCTTTCGGCTTTAGCTGGGACAGCGCCGGCGTGGCCAATGGCACGGCAACGCTGACGGTAGTGGCCTATGACGCTGCAGGCAATGCCGGCGCATCGCCGTCGGTAGCGGTGAACGTGGCCAATGCCGTCAAGGTCGCAAGCAACTGGACCCGGTGCGCGTCCGAAGGCAATGCCTGCAACTTCAGCGGCACCCGTCAGGTGCGTTACGGCGCCAACAATACATACGCGTTCGTCACCGCAACCAGCACGGTGGCCTGCTCCAACGGCGTATTCGGCGACCCGGTATATGGCGTTGTGAAGACCTGCGACTACGGCGACGCCATCACCACCACCGCAGCGCCGGCACCGGCTCCGGCGCCGGTCGTCGAGACCTGGACCAATTGCGCAGTCGAAGGCGCCAACTGCACCTTCACCGGCACCCGCACCGTGCGCTATGGCGCCAACGGCGTTTATGCCACCAAGGTCGTCAACGGCTCGACGGCTTGCGCGAACTGGGTCTTTGGCGACCCGGTGTATGGCGTGACGAAGTACTGCTCTTACTCCAGCATTACGCAGTAGGCATGAAAGAAGGGGCGCGATGCCATGTCGCGCCCCGGCTGATTCGGGTGGATGTCAGGACCGCCTGTTCAGCGTGTCCTCCGCTTGACACTGCACCACTGGAACATTTGCCTGTCATCCCCTATGCCCGCACTGTGCAGGGAGCAGCTTTGAGGGTCCAGTAAATAGCCATAGGTGCTCAGGACCCGTTGCGCCTTGTCCTGATGCGCCTTGTTCTCTGCATCGATATTCGGGTAGGGATCAGGAGCCTGCTTCTGCAGTTGGCAAGCCGCGTCCTTCGCGGTCGGGTCTGCCGCTGAAACACTCGCACGGAGCTTGAACCTGCCGATCACCCATTGCAGCGCGGCGCATCTGGAAGGCGTACTCGTCAGGCCGAGCTGATCGGCCAGCGACCTCATGCGTGCCGCACGTTCGGGATAAACATCTTCTTCACCCTTGATCAGCGCATGGACAGGGCCATTGCGGCCGGCGATCATGCTTTCGATCTTCGCTGAAAAGGCCGGACCTTTCGGGAAATTGCCATTGACCTGGGCAAAGGCGACTTCCGGTGGAAATGCCATGACGAGCCAGCCGAAGGGCGGATCGTCCTCGGTAGTCAGCACGGTGGTGCGCGCCGGATCCGCAAGCGCCGGCACATCGACATGAAAGGGCTTGTCGCTCCATCCCTCATGTCCCCAAGTCTTGAATCCACCCAGAAGTACCAGAAGCGTGGAAATTGCAATAACCCACGATGCTGCGGTGTGGGCCCGCGAATACGGAAGCAGCCGCGTGAAAAGCAGGTAAATGGCCAGCGGCGCCAGCAGGTCCATTGGCACCAGATAGCGATAGATGCTGAAGATCCTCATCCACAGGATGAACCCGAGCACCAACACAATGACGATGAACCGGGCATCGGGCGCCAGACGCTGCGTCGCCGATTTCCGGATCTTTGCGGCAAGCCCTCGTATTGCCAGCAGAATGAGGAGCAGATAGGCAATAGCCCAGAGCACATAGCGAAGCGGAATCTGGCCCACTTTTTTCGCATCTGCGGAAATGATGAAAGGCCAGAGCAGTTGTTGCAGCAGGGTTTTGGGCAGCCATGAGGTATCCGTGACGCCGCCCGCGCCCGCAAGCGGATTGGGAAAGAGATTGCTGAATTGCGGGAAGAATGGATTGCCAAAGGTCTGCCACATTGTGTAGAACCAGAAGCCGGCGGTGCCTGCCAGCCCGGCCAGCACGCCGACCCCGAATGCGAAGGCACCTTGAACACGCATCGCTATCGAAACAGGCAGTGTCAACAAGCCCAGGCAGATTGCCACGGCATAGGGCGCATTCGTCAATTTCAGGCCAGCAGCCATGCCGGCAAGCACACCCGCCGCCGCCAGCGTCCAGATGGCGTGGACAGATCGGGCCGAGAGCGCGGGAATGGCATGCAGCGTGACCAGTATCGATGCGAGGCAGAACAGGGCGGTGGTGTTGTCTCCCATTGTGCTCCCTAGCTCTGACAGGAAATTGGCCGTCAGGCATCCCGCAAGCGCGAGCAGGATAGTCGTGCGCTGCCTGTTCGTATCCGGCAGCCAGAGCAGCAGCTTGCGGCAGATCGCCAGGACCAGCACGAAATTAAGACCATGGATCACGCCCATCATGAAGCCAAGCAGGCGCGGTGGCAGATGGTTTATTGCAAGGTAGTACGGTATGTCGAGAAGCGGATTGAAATAGCTTTGAAAGCCGGCCGGCGCAAAGTCGGTGCCAAGCTTGTCATGCAGGAACGCGAACGGATTGTAGAGATGATAGTTCCGCAAGTCCCAATTGCTGTCAGCGCCCAGCAGAAGCGACCAGATACCGAAAGCGACGGGCACCAGCACCGCTGCATGCATCTGGGCTCGCGCACCATTCAGATATAGCCAGAACCGTTGGAAGGATGTGTTTTTCTTCAATGGCAGAGCGCTGGCAGCTTCGGCGGGTAGGGGAGTGGTGTTCACTGTTCTTGTGTGAGATACAACGTTGAAAAGAGAGCAGCGCTATAACGCCGTCTTTCGTGTTTGCTATTCTGCTTTAGACCCGAGATCGGCATTGAGTATCTTCACAGGCGCTTATGGTTCCGCTTCCGTCATCGCGGGCAGTGCCAGCGCAGCGGCGCTCCGATCCCGCTGCCGGCAAGTCACAGGAGAGGATGAAAGGAACTCGGAAACGGCATGCAGCCTGGGCCTGCTTTTTCGGCGCGGCAGATCATGCGGTGGCCAAGCCGTTCACTGCAGGACATCAGCGCGATTGCACGACCGGGCAAGCCATAAAAAAACGGCCCGTATCGCTAGAGGCCGTTCAATCAGTGGTGCCGAGAGCCGGAATCGAACCGGCACGCTGTTTCCAGCGCGGGATTTTGAGTCCCGTGCGTCTACCTATTCCGCCATCTCGGCAACGCAGCCGGCATTATCCTCTATTTGAAGCGTTCCGGCAACACGAGGCACTGTATTGGCCGGCCGCGAGGTGCTTTCCGGATGGCTCATGGAATGCTATTGGGCGGCTATCACGCCGCAAACCTGGCCCCACTCAAGCAAACACCTGCTGATACAAGGCCTCTACGTCACCACGCTCCTGGGCGATACGCTCCGGCGCGACCCTGGCCCGTTCTTCGCCCTGCAGCCGGATCTGATGCTGCAGGCGCCGGAACTTCCTGTATGCGTCCGCCACTGGCTGCGCCAGCGCGTGATCGATCAGGCCTAGCTGGCCGCATAGTTTCAACAGGGCGATGTTGCCGATGTCCGCCGTCAGTTCGGGATGTTGCGCGGCATGGCGCAGCACCAGGAACTGCACCATGAATTCGATGTCGATCATGCCGCCTTCATCATGCTTCAGGTCGAACATGGGCGAGCGGTTGGGATGGGCGTCATGCATTTTCCTGCGCATGGACAGGATTTCCTGCTTGAGCTTGTCCGGGTCGCGCGGCAGCCGCAACACCCGCTCGCGCAGCTGCTCGAAGCGCTGGCCTATCTCTTCATCGCCGGCGCAGAACCGGGCGCGGGTCAGGGCCTGGTGTTCCCAGACCCAGGCGGAAGACAGCTGGTATTTCTCGAACGAGGTGATGGAGGAACAGATCAGGCCGCTGGCGCCATCCGGGCGCAACGCGATATCGACATCGAACAGGATGCCGGCCGGCGTGTGGCTGGTCATCCAGGTGATGAAACGCTGGGCCAGGCGGGCGTAATTGCCCGGCGCTTCGGGGTCGTCATCGTCGTACAGGAACACCACGTCCAGGTCGGATGCATAACCCAGTTCCTTGCCGCCCAGCTTGCCATAGGCGATCACCGCAAACCGCGGCACTTCCCGATGGCGGGTGCGCACCGTCTGCCAGGCTGCCGTGACGGTGGCGTTGACCAGCACATCGGCCAGGCTGGAAAGATGGTCGGCCAGCCGTTCGACGGTCAGGTCGCCTTCCAGGTCCTGCGCCAGCAGGCGCAGCAGCTGCGCATGATGCAATTCACGCAGCACATCCATCTGGCGCTCGGTGTCACCCGGCACCGCATCCAGTTGCCGCTGGCATTCGGCAGCGAATGCCGCCCAGTCCGGCGGTGAGCGCAAGGTCTGATCATCCAGCAGTTCATCCAGCAGCAGGGGATGCCGGGTCAGGTAACCGGCCGCCCATTCGCTGGCAGCCATCATCCGGATCACCCGTTGCAGGGCCTGCGGATATTCGGTCAGCAAGGCGAGGTAGGATGCGCGGCGGGCAATCGTATCGAAGAAATCGAGCAGCCGGCCCAACGTGGCCGATCTGTCGTCGGCAATCGCGGCAATCGCCGGCAGCGCACTGTTGACCAGCGAAACCATCAGGTTGCGGCTGCTCTCGGGCATGGCCTGCAAGCGCGGCGAGGTCCAGAGATTATTCAGGCGGCGTGCCGCAATCAGCGGGTTGTCATATTGAAGTGCCGTCAGGTGGGCGGTGATCGTTTCTTCGGTATCGCCATCAGTCAGTACTGCGGACAGGTCGGGTCCGGAGACGGCGCTGTCTTCCTCCGCTTGCGCCGGCTTCTTTTCGCTGAACATGTCATCGAATTGCTTGGCGACGATCGAACGATGGATTTGCAATTCGGCCATCAGCGCGGGGATGTCCTCAAAGCCCGCCATATTTGCAATCGTCAGCCGGTCTTCTTCATTGGCCGGCAGGGTATGGGTCTGGGCATCGTCCAGGTATTGCAGCCGGTGTTCCAGGTTGCGCAGGAAGACATAGGCATGCTGCAACTGCTCGACTTCATGTTCGCCCAGCAGGCGCTTCTGGGCCAGCACATCCAGCGTCCTGCGGGTGGAACGATCGCGCAATTCCAGTTCGCGTCCGCCGCGTATCAGCTGGAAAACCTGGGCCAGGAATTCGATTTCCCTTATGCCGCCGCGGCCCAGCTTCACATTGTGACTGCGTTCCGGATGGCGTGCTTCCTGGCGCCGTACTTCCGCGCGGATCTGGGCATGCATGTTGCGCATTGCGTCAATCGAACTGAAGTCCAAATACCGCCTGTAGACAAAGGGCTGCACGATATTGTCCAAGGTCGAAATATCTTCCTCATTGCCGGTGAGCGCACGGGCCTTGACCCAGGCATAGCGTTCCCATTCCCGGCCCTGCACGATCAGATATTCCTCCACCATGTTGAAACTGGCCACCAGCGGGCCGGAAGCGCCGTTCGGCCGCAGCGCCATGTCGACCCGGAAGGTAAAGCCATCCTCGGTGATTTCGGACAGGTCGCCGATCAGCTTCTTGCCCAGGCGGATGAAGAATTCATGATTCGATAGCTGCCGCTGGCCGGGTTGGTCGGTCACCGTTTCGCCGTCTTCCGGGTAAACGAAGATCAGGTCGATATCGGACGACACATTGAGTTCGTCACCGCCCAGCTTGCCCATGCCCAGCACGATCATTTCCTGCACCTTGCCGGACTCATCGCCAACCGGCGTGCCGTACAGCGCCCGCATATCGCAGGTCAAGGCCTGCAGATGGGTATTCACGGCGAAGTCGGCGAAGCGGGACATGGTCTCCACGACTTCAGCAAGATCCGCCTGGCCGCCGAGGTCACGGGTAATCAGGGTGGCAATCACCAGGTTGCGCACCCGGCGCATCGCGCGCGGCAATGGCATGCCGGCATCGGTTTCCTCTTGCAGCAGTTGCGCGAACCGGTCGGCTGTCAGCGGTGCGGCCGCGGCTTGCGCAAGTTGCGCCGGCCGGCTGTCGTCGGCCTGACGCCAGCGGGCAAGGAAACGGGAGGCGGTGGTGTTGACCAAGGGAAATCTCGCTGGGAAAATGGACTCGCTATTTTAGGGCGGTTTGCGGTTTCCGGCGGCGAATCGCTGCCATCCATGAGAACATGCGCTGTCTTTTTTGCATGTCCGTTCGTTTTTCCCCGGTTCCGATGTCTACTCAACGCGCCTTCTTCCATCGCATCGCCAACTGGGCATCCCATGCCTGGCGGCGCATCCGCTTTGGATACCGGGTATTGAACCGGATGACGCATCACGCATTGAGCCTGGCATTCACCGGATTGCTGGTGCTGTATTTCCTGTTTTGCAGCACGGTGCTGGTGCTGCGCTACGTTGTTTTGCCCAATATCGACCGCTACAAGCCGAATGTTGAACAGATGGCCAGCAAGGCGCTATCACGGCCGGTCAGCATATCCACCATTCACGCCTCCTGGCATGGCCTGAATCCGCATCTGGTGCTCAATGATGTCGTGGTGCACAACCGCAATGGCCAGGCGGCGCTCAGCCTGCCGCAAGTGTCTGCCACGCTGTCCTGGACGTCGCTGATGGTGGCCGACCTGCGCCTGAACTTCCTGCAGGTCGACCGTCCGGATGTGGAAGTGGAGCGCAGCGCGGAGGGCGTCCTGTCCGTTGGCGGCGTCGACATCGACAAGGGCGGCGCGGAAGATGGCAGGGGACTGGAATGGTTGCTGTCGCAGCGCGAGATCGTGGTGCGCAATGGCTGGATCCGGTGGCGCGACGCGCAGCGCGGCGCACCCGAGTTGCGGCTGGAAAAGGTGGATTTCCTGTTGCGCAACCAGTGGCGGCATCATCGTTTCGCGTTCAAGGCAACGCCGCCGGCCGAACTGGGCGCGCCGATGGACGTGCGCGCCGACTTCAGCCATCCGTCGTTTGCGCGCCGCATCTCGGATGTGCGGCGCTGGACCGGCACCCTCTATGCCGACTGGCGCGACACCGAGCTGGCACGCTGGCGTCCTTACATCGATTACCCGGTCGAGCTGCGCGAAGGCAAGGGCGCGGTCCGTGCCTGGCTGGATTTCGATCAGGCCAGGGTGGCCGGTTTCACTGCCGACCTGGCGCTGACCAGCCTGTGGGCCCGGCTTGCGCCCGAACTCGAACCGCTCAGCCTGAAACAGGCGCAGGGCCGCATTTCCGCCAGCGAAGTGCTGGGCGGCGGTGAAGACGGCGTGCCGACGCTGGGGGTTTTCGGCCACGCCATTGCGCTCACCGATTTTTCGATGGAAACCGACGATGGCCTGAGGCTGCCGCCCACGACCATCAGCGAAACCCATGTCGCCGCGACCGAACAGACACCAGCGCGCACCGAAGTGCGCGCCACGCTCCTTGATCTGGAGACCATTGCCAGTTTCGTCGGACGCCTGCCGCTGGACGAAACCCGGCGCCATCTGCTGGCCGACATCGCGCCACGCGGCAGGCTGCAGGATTTCACGGCCAGTTGGCAGGGCGAGTTCCCGGAAATTTCCGCCTACCAGGTCAAGGGCCGGTTCAGCGGCCTGTCAATCGCGCCGCGGCCCGCGAAAGACGAGCAGCGCGCCACCCCGGGCTTTGCCAATCTCACCGGCAGCATCGACGCCAGCGAACACGGCGGCGGAATCACGCTGGCATCGACCGACGCCACCCTGCATCTGCCGGGCCTGCTGTCGGAAGCGGCGCTCCCGTTCGACACCCTGGCGCTGCAGGCGAACTGGGCAAGACGCCAGCAGCAGTTGCAGGTCGATGTCGGCCATCTGCAGTTCAGCCGGCAGGGCATGACGGGCCAGTTGGGAGGCAAGTACCAGGCCAGCCTGGTCGATGGCCATATCGCGGGGCCGGGCACCGCGGACCTGACCGGCAAGCTCGACGGCTTCAACGTGGCGGAGATTGGTCGTTTCCTGCCGCTTGCCACCCCGCCCAAGCTGCGGGGCTGGCTGACCGGCGCGCTGGAGGCAGGCCATGCCCGGGATGTTGCGCTGGTGCTGAAAGGCGACCTGGCACATTTTCCCTTCTCAGCCGCTCAGCGCCAGAAGGGCCAGTTCCTGGTCACCGGAAATATCGAGGAGGGCCGTCTCAACTACACGCCCGGCGACCTCGCCGACGATGCCTCCCGGCCGCTGTGGCCGCTGCTGGAAAGGATCAACGGCAAATTCACGTTCGAGCGCAGCCGCATGGAAATCCACGCGGACAGCGCCCAGACCAGCAAGGTCAGGCTGAGCAATGTGGATGCGGTGATCGCCGACCTCGCCGATCATGCGCATGTGCTGGACATACGGGGCGCGGCCAGCGGCGCGCTGCAGGACTTCCTGCAGTTCACCAGGAACAGCCCGGTGGCGGAATGGATAGGCCACTTCACCGAGGAAAGCCAGGGCAGCGGTGACGCCAGGCTGGCGCTCAGGCTGCAACTGCCGCTGGCGCAGATGAAGGAGACCAAGGTGCAGGGCACGCTGCAGTTCCAGAACAATGACATCGTGCTGCAGCCAGCGATTCCACCGCTGCTGCAAACCGCCGGCGAACTGAAGTTTCATGAAAAGGGCTTCTCGCTCAACGGCATACGCACCGCTTTCCTGGGCGGCCAGGCCGGCGTGACCGGCGGCAGCCAGCGCGACGGCACGATCGCCATCCGCGCAGAGGGTGCGATGACGGCGGACGGCCTGCGCGCCACCTATCCGGCGCCGACCATGCAGCGGCTGCTGGGGCATGTCAGCGGCGGCAGCCGCTACAGCGCCCAGATCAACGTGAAGAACAAGCGTCCGGAAATCGTGGTGGAGTCCAGCCTGCAGGGCCTGGGCCTGGACTTTCCGGCGCCGCTGAAGAAAGCCGGCGCCGATGCCTTGCCCTTCCGGTTCGACATGTCAGCGGCGCCCTCCAGCCAGGGCGCCGAACTGCGCGATGAACTCAGGCTGACGCTGGGCCGGATGATGGAAGCCCGCTACAGCCGCCGCAAGCAGGACGACAGGCAGGCGGCATGGCAGGTGGTGCGCGGCGGCATCGGCGTGAATGCGCCCGCGCCGCAGCCGGACAGCGGACTGGTCGCCAACCTGGCGGTAGACCGGCTGGATGCCGACGCCTGGCGCGCCACCGCATCGTCCATCGTCGGCGACAAGAGCGGCGATAGCGGAGACGGCGGCAAGCGCGCGGGCGACAGCGACATGGGCCAGTATGTCGACCCCGACATCCTGGCTGCGCGCGCGACCGAACTGATCATCATGGGCAGGAAGCTGGAAAACGTGGTGGTCGGCGCCTCCCATGACGACAATGCCTGGCAGGCCAACATCGACTCGGCCCAGGCCAGCGGCCATGTGTCCTGGAGCGAGTCGCGTTCGGGCCGTGGCCTGGGCAAGGTGAGCGCCCGGCTGGCCTCGCTGATCATTCCGCAGGCTTCATCATCGGACGTGTCCGATCTGACCGAAGAAAAAAGCGTCACCACGCAGATTCCGGCGCTGGACATCATCGCCGACCGGTTCGAGCTCGGCGGCAAGAAAATGGGCAGGCTGGAACTGGCCGCCAACAATGCCCGGGTCAATGGACAGCGGGAATGGCAGATCAGCAGGCTGTCGATCGCCAATCCCGACGGTGCGCTCAACGCCACCGGCAAATGGATCATCCGCAATGGCCAGAACGCGTCCAGCCTGAACTACAAGCTCGATGTCGCGGATGCCGGCCGGCTGCTGGAACGCTTCGGCTTCGCCAATGTGCTGCGTGGCGGCCGCGGCACCATGCAGGGCGACCTGAACTGGGTCGGCCTGCCGTTCTCGATCGACATGGCCAGCCTGTCCGGCCAGATGCAGCTCGACATGGCGGCCGGGCAGTTCCTGAAGGTGGACCCGGGCGCAGCCAAGCTGCTTGGCGTCTTGAGCCTGCAATCCCTGCCGCGTCGCCTGACCCTGGACTTCCGCGACCTGTTTTCCGAGGGCTTCGCCTTCGACGGCGTGGTGGCCAATGCCAGCATCAGCCATGGCGTGATGTACACCGACAACTTCAAGATGCGCAGCGTCACGGCGGCGGTGCTGATCGACGGCTCGGTCGACATCGTCAAGGAAACCCAGAACCTGAACGTGGTGGTGTTGCCCGAGATCAACGTGGGCGCTGCCTCCGTCGCTTATGGCCTGATGGTCAACCCCGTGATCGGTCTCGGCACCTTTCTTGCGCAACTGGTGCTGCGCGACCCGCTGACCGCCGCCTTTACAATGGAGTACCAGATCGCCGGTTCCTGGAAAGACCCGGCGATCAGCAAGGTCGACCGTCACAACCGCAAACCGAATGCGATGGCCGGGGCCGCCGCAGACAAGCAGGGGAAGCAGGCAAGATGAAAAAGATCGCTGCGATACAGATGATTTCCACGCCCGACGTGGCTGAGAATACGGCGACAGCGCGCCGCCTGGTCGGCCGCGCCGCGCAGGAGGGCGCGAGCCTGGTGCTTCTGCCGGAATACTGGCCGATTTTCGGCATGCATGAAAACGACAAGCTGGCGGTGGCCGAACAGCCAGGCGCCGGCCCGATCCAGGATGCGATGGCGTCGATGGCGCGCGAATTCGGCATCTGGCTGATCGGCGGCACCATGCCGCTGGTCGCCGCCGAGCCGGGCAAGGTGCTCAACACGCTGCTGGCCTACGGACCGGACGGCGGCTGCGCCGGCCGCTACGACAAGATCCACCTGTTCGGCTTCACCCGCGGCGAGGAAAGCTATAACGAATCCCGCACCATCGCACCGGGGCGGGAAATACAGACCCTGGAGACGCCGCTGGGCCGGGTCGGGCTGTCGGTCTGCTACGACCTGCGCTTCCCGGAACTCTACCGGGCCATGGGGCGATGCAATCTGATCGTGGTGCCATCTGCCTTCACCTGGACCACCGGCCAGGCGCACTGGGAAATCCTGTTGCGCGCCCGCGCGATCGAAAACCAGTGCTACGTGCTGGCCGCTGCCCAGGGCGGCCGCCATCCGAACGGCCGCCGTACCTGGGGCCACAGCATGCTGATCGATCCATGGGGCGATATTAAAGCGGTGCTGCCGGAAGGCGAGGGTGTGGTCTGCGGCGACTTCGATGCCGGCGCGCTCGACACCGTGCGCGCCAACCTGCCGGCGCTGAACCATCGGGTGCTTTGATCCACTGATCCTCCTGTCCACATAAAGCGCGGCAATCGGTTAATCTGTGTGGGAAATTTCGACGACGTTTCCCGTCCGGTTCAGCCAGTCCGGCCCAGTTCAGCCCAGATCACTTTTCACACCATGAAACCATTCGAACCCAACATCCAGACCCTGTCTCTCGCCCGCGACGTGCTGCTGACGCCGTTCGGCCTCGATGAATCGCGGCTGATCCATGTGCTGGGCACCATGTTCACCCACAAGGTGGATTATGCCGACCTGTATTTCCAGTTCACCAAGAGCGAGGGCTGGAGCCTGGAGGAGGGCATCGTCAAGACCGGCAGCTTTTCCATCGACCAGGGCGTGGGCGTACGCGCCATTTCCGGCGAGCGCACCGCGTTTTCCTATTCAGATGACATCTCCGAACCGGCGCTGCTGGAAGCGGCAGCCGCCACCCGCACCATTGCCCGCCAGGGCGCCGGCCGGGTCAAGGTCGCCGCCAGGGTTCAGCCGTCGGGCGGCCGTTCGCTGTACCTGCCGCATGATCCGCTGAGTTCGCTGGATGCGACCGAAAAGGTCAGGCTGCTGGAGCGCGTCGAGCGGATTGCCCGTTCCAAGGATCCGCGGGTGGTGCAGGTGATGGCTGGCCTGGCCGGTGAATACGACGTGGTGCTGGTGGTGCGCAGCGACGGCGTGCTGGCCGCCGACATCCGGCCCCTGGTGCGCCTGTCCGTCACCGTGATCGCCGAGCAGAACGGCCGGCGCGAGATGGGCAGTTCCGGCGGCGGCGGTCGCTACAGCTATGCCTATTTCACCGACCAGATGCTGGAAACCTATGCCTCCGAAGCGGTGGCGTCTGCCCTGGTCAACCTCGATTCCCGTCCGGCGCCGGCCGGCCCGATGACGGTCGTGCTTGGCCCCGGCTGGCCCGGCGTGCTGCTGCATGAAGCCATCGGCCACGGGCTGGAGGGCGATTTCAACCGCAAGGGCTCCAGCGCGTTTTCCGGCCGCATCGGCGACCGGGTCGCCGCAAAGGGGGTGACCGTGGTCGACGACGGCACCCTGGCCGACCGCCGCGGCTCGCTCAATATCGACGACGAAGGCAACCCGACCCAGTGCACCACGCTGATCGAGGACGGCATCCTGAAAGGCTATATCCAGGACACCATGAACGCCCGCCTGATGAAAATGCCGGTCACCGGCAATGCCCGGCGCGAATCCTTCGCCCATCTGCCGATGCCGCGCATGACCAACACCTACATGCTGGGCGGCGACCGCGATCCGCAGGAAATCATCGCATCGGTAAAGAATGGCCTGTATGCGGTCAACTTTGGCGGCGGCCAGGTTGACATCACCAACGGCAAGTTCGTGTTCTCGGCCAGCGAGGCCTACATGATCGAGGATGGCAAGGTGACCTATCCGGTCAAGGGCGCGACGCTGATCGGCAACGGGCCGGATGTGTTGAACCGGGTTTCGATGATCGGCAACGACATGCGGCTCGATTCCGGCATCGGCGTCTGCGGCAAGGAAGGGCAGAGCGTGCCGGTGGGCGTTGGGCAACCGACGCTGCGCATCGACGGCGTTACCGTCGGCGGCACCGCCTGATCGATAGGCGCTTGCCAAACCGGAAGATTTGCTGCACTATTGACCCGGAATTTTTCACAGCAAGCGCTTGACTCATGACCTTCGCCCGTTTTCACTTTTATTTTTACTTTAGCTATTCCAGCCCCAAGGCGGTGGAAAAGCGGTAAGTTCACGTAAAAGCAAGACGAACGAAACAAACCGAGATTCTGACAAAACCGCCAGCGATGGCGGTTTTTTCGTTTTACAGACTGAAGAACCTGGACTGGAGAAAACATGCCGCGCACCGATGACTTACGCATACGAGAATTGAAAGAACTGCTTCCCCCCTCTCATCTGATCCGCGAATTCGCGTGTTCGGACAAGGCCGCGACCGTGGTTGCCGAGTCGCGCAACGCGCTGCATCGCATCCTGCACGGCCAGGACGACCGCATGATGGTCGTGATCGGGCCATGCTCGATCCATGACACCGATGCCGCCATGGAATATGCGCATCGCCTGGCCGCCGAGCGCGAGCGCTTCAAGGGCGACCTGGAAATCGTGATGCGGGTGTATTTCGAAAAGCCGCGCACAACGGTGGGCTGGAAAGGCCTGATCAACGACCCCTACATGGACAACAGCTTCCGCATCAACGACGGCCTGCGCATGGCCCGCGAACTGCTGCTGAACATCAACGAACTGGGCCTGCCGGCCGGCACCGAATTCCTCGACATGATCAGTCCGCAGTATGTGGCCGACCTGATCAGCTGGGGCGCGATCGGCGCCCGCACCACCGAGTCCCAGGTGCATCGTGAACTGGCGTCCGGCCTGTCCTGCCCGGTGGGCTTCAAGAACGGCACCGATGGCAACATCAAGATCGCCGTCGACGCGATCAAGGCCGCGTCGCAGCCGCATCATTTCCTGTCGGTGACCAAGGGCGGCCACTCGGCCATCGTTTCCACTGGCGGCAATGAGGATTGCCACATCATCCTGCGCGGCGGCAAGGCGCCCAACTACGACGCGGCCAGCGTGGAGGAAGCCTGCAAGGCGATCGCCGCCAATGGCCTGGCGGCGCGGGTGATGATCGACGCCTCCCATGCCAACAGCTCGAAGAAGCCGGAAAACCAGGTGCCGGTGTGCGCCGACATTGCTTCCCAGGTAGCGCGCGGCGATACCCGCATCGTCGGCGTGATGGTGGAATCCCATCTGGTGGCCGGTCGCCAGGACCTGGTGCCGGGCAAGGAACTCACCTATGGCCAGTCGATCACGGACGGCTGCATCGACTGGGACAGCAGCGTGCGGGTGCTGGAAGGCCTGGCCGAGGCGGTACGCCAGCGGCGGCTGCATGTGGAAGAGGAATAAGGGAGCGATGCGCTGCGTTGAACAGGGCCGGGCAAGCGGCTTTTCGCTTGGCGCGGCTTTTTTCAATGCGCCGTCGATCGCGCCGTGACAGCGATGCCTGCAGCAGTCGTAGGGTGGAATACCCCGAAGGGGCATTCCACCGGATGGTCGACCAAGGGAAGGCTCTGCGCAGGCCGTCGTTATTTCATGGCCCATGGTGCAATGCCCTTCGGGTATTGCACCCTACGTAGGCATTTCAGGGACGCCCTCAGTAGCGCTTCTGCAGCGTCATCTGCTCGCCGCTGCGCCGCATTTCCGTCCGGTTCAGGAAGGACATGCCCAGCAATGCCAGCGGCAGGCCCTGTTCCTGCACCAGCGCATCGACCTGGTTCAGTTCCAGGTCGCCAACGCGCACCGTATCGAGCCGGACGCGGTAGGCCGGCGCCATGCCGTTGGCGGTGCTGACCATGGCCGGCTGTCCACGCCGGTAATCGATGCCCATGCGCTGCGCGTCCGACGCGGGCAGCGCAATCAGCGATGCGCCGGTGTCGACCAGCATGCGCACCGGCTTGCCATTGACCACGGTTTCGGCGAAGAAATGGCCGCGGCCGTCGGCCTGCAGCACCGCGCTGGCCTGCGTGGCGGCAGGCTGGCGATTGACGTGGCTGCCCAGCGCGATCGTCTCGCGCCGGCCATTGGTCTCCAGCGTCGCGCCATTCTGGTCAGCCGCCACCAGGCGTACGCCGCTTGCCACGCTGCTGCCCACCGCATAGGTACGCGGGCCGGCGCCGTCGACCACCAGCACCGCCTTGCCCCGAAACAGGCCGACCACGCTGACGTCGGCTGCCCGCGCCGCCGGCAGCGCGCACAGCAGCGCCAGCACAGCCGCGCGCAACGGCCTGGTTGCGCCTTCAGTCACGGAAGTTGTTGAATTCGAGCGGCAGGTCGGCCACTTCCTTGCGCAGCAGCGCCATGCTGGCTTGCAGGTCGTCGCGCTTGGCGCCGGTCACGCGCACCGCTTCGCCCTGGATGCTGGCCTGCACCTTCATCTTGCTGTCCTTGATGAGGCGCACGATCTTCTTGGCGGCGTCGGACTCGATGCCCTTGCGGATCTTGATGATCTGCTTGACCTTGTCGCCGCCGATCTTCTCGACCTTGCCGATGTCAAGGAAGCGCACGTCCACGCTGCGCTTGGTCAGCTTGGCGGTGAGCACGTCGCGCACCTGGCCCAGCTGGAAGTCGCTGTCGGCATAGGCGGTCAGTTCATGTTCCTTCTGCTCGATGCGGGCGTCGCTGCCCTTGAAGTCGAAGCGGGTCGAGATTTCCTTGTTGGCCTGGTCGAGCGCATTGCGCACTTCCACCAGGTTGGCTTCGGATACTACGTCGAACGATGGCATGGAATGTCCTTTGCTGGCGCGGCTGGCGGCGCCGTATGGGTTGCTGGATTGATATGCGGGCGGTCATTCTAGCGGACAAAAAACCGGGTGGCTAGAATCGGCCCGGCTATAATCCCCCGCCTATGGCTTCCGTTCCCGACCTGCAATCCGGCGTATCGCTGCGCCCCTTCAACACTTTTGGCATCGATGCCAGCGCCCGGCTGCTGCTGCCGGTGCATGGCGCCGACGACCTGCGCGCCGTGCGCGACGACCCGGCGCTGCGCGGCC
Source organism: Noviherbaspirillum soli (assembly GCF_015352955.1). GTDB lineage: Bacteria > Pseudomonadota > Gammaproteobacteria > Burkholderiales > Burkholderiaceae_D > Noviherbaspirillum_A > Noviherbaspirillum_A soli. The sequence continues at coordinate 29,099 of NZ_JACYOX010000009.1, read as the reverse complement.
TGCCGCGGCTGGTGCTGGGCGGCGGCAGCAATCTTCTGCTGACCGGCGATTTTCCCGGCCTGGTGCTGCACATGCGCGGGCAGGGCATCGCCATCGTCGGCGAAAATGCCGGGGCCACGCTGGTGCGCGCCGCCGCCGGCGAGAACTGGCATGGCCTGGTGCAATGGACATTGGCCCATGGCCTGGGCGGCATGGAAAACCTGTCGCTGATACCGGGCAGCGTCGGCGCCTCACCGATACAGAACATCGGCGCCTACGGCAGCGAACTGAAGGACTGCTTCCATTCCCTGACCGCATTCGATTTCGAGACCGGCGAGCTGTTGACCCTGGATCGCGCCGCATGCGAATTCGGCTACCGCGACAGCGTCTTCAAGCACCGACTGCGCCACCGTGCCGTGATCCTCGACGTGACCTTTGCTTTGCCCAAGGCCTGGCAGCCCAATCTGCGCTATGCCGAACTGGCCCAGGAAGTCGCGGCGCGCGGTCTGCTTGCGCTGCGGCCGGCAGACATCGGCAAGGCGGTGATCGCAATCCGGCAGCGCAAGCTGCCCGACCCGGCCGTCATCGGCAATGCCGGCAGCTTCTTCAAGAACCCGGTAGTGTCATCCGCCCGGCGCGATGCCCTGCTGGCAGCACATCCGCAACTGGTGAGCTATGCGCAGGGCGACGGCAGCTACAAGCTGGCGGCGGGATGGCTGATCGATCAGTGCGGCTGGAAGGGCAGGACCATGGGCGCGGCCGGCGTATATGAGAAGCAGGCGCTGGTGCTGGTGAACCGTGGACAGGCGCGTGGGGCGGATGTGGTCGCGCTGGCGACGGCGATCCGGCAGGATGTCGAGCGCCGGTTCGGCGTGATGCTGGAACCGGAGCCGGTGTTTGTCTGATGCGTTTGCCTGATGCATGAAAGGCAGGGCGCGGCGCGCCTCGCCTTTTCAATGGTTGCTGCCGTTCAGCCGCGCCGTTCAGCCGAAATGGCAGACGTAGTCCAGCGTCTCCAGAGTCACGATGTCGAAGCTGGAATTGCCCGGCACGCTAAACTGCTGGCCGCCTTCGTATTCCTTCCACTCATCCTCGCCCTGCAGGCGGATGCGGCACTTGCCGGCATTGAGTTCCATGATTTCCGGCGCGCCGGTGTTGAACACCAGGTTGGACGGGAAAATCACGCCGACCGATTTCTTGCTGCCGTCGGCCATCACGACGGTGTGCGAGACGCACTTGCCGTCGAAGTAGATGTTGGCCTTCTTGGTGACCGACACGTTGTCGAATTGCTCGCTCATGGTGCTTCCTTCCATAAAATGAAAGGGACCCGGCATGGGTCCCTTGCTGTGCCTGCTTGAGGATTACTGGCCGCGCTTGGCCCGCGCCATTGCCGCGATGCGCATGCGCAGCGCATTCAACTTGATGAAGCCGCCAGCATCGGCCTGGTTGTAGGCGCCGCCGTCTTCGTCGAAGGTGGCGATGTTCATGTCGAACAGCGAATCGGTCTTGGAGTCGCGCGACACCACGATCACGTTGCCCTTGTACAGCTTGACGCGCACCCAGCCGTTGACGCTTTGCTGGGTATGGTCGATCAGGGTCTGCAGCGCAACGCGCTCCGGCGACCACCAGTAGCCGCTGTAGATCATCTGCGCATAGCGCGGCATCAGGTCGTCCTTCAGGTGCGCGACTTCGCGGTCCAGGGTGATCGATTCGATGGCGCGGTGCGCACGCAGCATGATGGTGCCGCCCGGAGTTTCATAGCAGCCGCGCGACTTCATGCCGACGTAGCGGTTTTCCACCAGGTCCAGGCGGCCGATGCCGTGCTTGCCGCCGAGGCGGTTGAGCTCGGTCAGCACTGCGGCCGGCGACAGGCGCTTGCCGTTCAGCGCGACGATGTCGCCTTTTTCAAATTCGATGTCGAGATATTCGGCCTGGTCGGGCGCCGCTTCCGGGCTGACCGTCCAGCGCCACATCGATTCCTCGGCTTCCGCCGCCGGGTTTTCCAGGTGGCGGCCTTCGAAGCTGATGTGCAGCAGGTTGGCGTCCATCGAGTAGGGCGCGCCGCCGTTCTTGTGCTTCATGTCGACTTCGATGCCGGCGTCTTCCGCGTACTTCAGCAGCTTCTCGCGCGACAGCAGGTCCCATTCGCGCCACGGCGCGATGATCTTCACGTTCGGCATCAGCGCATAGGCGCCCAGCTCGAAGCGGACCTGGTCATTGCCCTTGCCGGTGGCGCCGTGGGAAATGGCGTCGGCGCCGGTTTCCTTGGCGATCTCGATCAGGCGCTTGGCGATCAGCGGGCGGGCGATGGAGGTGCCCAGCAGGTATTCGCCTTCGTAGACGGTGTTGGCGCGGAACATCGGGAACACGAAGTCGCGCACGAACTCTTCGCGCACATCGTCGATGTAGATGTTTTCCGGCTTGATGCCGAACTTCAGCGCCTTCTGGCGTGCGGGCTCAAGCTCTTCGCCCTGGCCCAGGTCGGCGGTGAAGGTGACGATTTCGCAGTGGTAGTTGTCCTGCAGCCATTTCAGGATGACCGAGGTGTCGAGGCCGCCGGAGTAGGCCAGCACGACTTTGTTGATGTCGCTCATTGGAGTGCTTTCTTTAAAACAGGAGTATCAATAAATTACTGCGCAGACACGCGGCCCAGTACCAGGTATTCGAGCAGGGCTTTCTGCACGTGCAGCCGGTTTTCCGCTTCATCCCAGACCACCGACTGCGGACCGTCGATGACTTCGGCCGACACTTCCTCGCCACGGTGGGCCGGCAGGCAATGCATGAACAGCGCATCCGGACGGGCGCGCTGCATCTTGGCGCTGTCGACGATCCAGCCGTCGAACGCCTTCAGGCGCTCGGCGTTTTCTTCCTCGAAGCCCATGCTGGTCCAGACGTCGGTGGTGACCAGGTCGGCATCCTGGCAGGCGTCGGACGGATTGGCAAACACCGTATAGCGTTGGTTGTCCTGCGCCACCAGGGCCTGGTCGATGTCGTAGCCGGCTGGCGTGGACACGTTCAGGTGGAAGCCGAACACCTGCGCCGCCTGCAGCCAGGAATACAGCATGTTGTTGGCGTCGCCGATCCAGGCCACCGTCCTGCCGGCGATGCTGCCGCGGTGCTCGACGTAGGTGAGTATGTCGGCCAGCACCTGGCAGGGATGGTGCTCGTTGGTCAGGCCATTGATCACCGGCACGCGCGAATTGGCGGCGAAACGCTCGATGATGTCCTGGCCGAAGGTGCGGATCATGATGATGTCGCACATGCGGGACATCACCTGCGCCGCGTCTTCCACCGGCTCGCCGCGGCCGAGCTGGCTGTCGCGGGTGTTGAGGTAGATGGCCGCGCCGCCCAGCTGATGCATGCCGGCTTCGAAGGACAGCCGGGTGCGGGTGGAGCTCTTCTCGAACACCATGACCAGCGTGCGGTCTTCAAGCGGATGGTAGGGCTCGTAATTCTTGAACTTGTGCTTGATTAGCCGAGCGCGTTCAAGGACGTACTCGAACTCGTCCAGCGTGAAGTCGGAGAATTGCAGAAAGTGTTTGATTGCCATAAATGAAAACGGCGGCGAGGGTGGCGCCTGCCGCCGGAGTTCGTCAATTTGCCGATTATAGGTGAGTTTTTTGCGAAAAGACACTTGTCTGCGCGCCAGCACTCCCGTGTTTTGGCAGGTCAGTAACCGATTGTCTGCATTGACTCGTGCCGCAGCTGCGCATAGAGCGCATGCCGCATCGGCGCGATACGGCCTTCCTTTACGCCGGCCAGCACTGCGCAGTCGGGCTCGCTGATGTGATGGCAGTTATAGAACCGGCAATGGCCCAGGCAGGGCGCGAATTCCGGGAAGGCGCGCTCCAGCATGCCTTCGGTCAGCTGGTGCAGGCCGAATTCCTGGAAGCCGGGGGAATCGATCACCGAGGTGGCGTCGTCGATCGCATACAGCCGGGTGAAGGTGGTGGTGTGCTTGCCGGTGTCGAGCGCGGCGGAGATCTCGCGCACCGCGATGTCGGCGTCCGGCACCAGCAGGTTGATCAGCGAGGACTTGCCCATGCCGGACTGGCCGATGAAGATGCTTGACTGCCCCTGCAGGACAGGCATGAGCTTCGCCACTGCCTCCTCCGGCGCGGTGCGGGCCGAGACCTCATGCACCGGGTAGCCCAGGCCGGCATACAGCGCCAGGCGCCCGCGGGTCTTTTCCAGCGAGGCGGTGACGTCGATCTTGTTCAGGATGATGTGGGCCTGGACTCCCGCCGACTCGGCAGCCACCAGCGCGCGCGAGATCAGGTCGTCGGAAAACGCCGGCTCGGTCGCCACCACGATCAGCAGCCGCGTCACGTTGGCCGCAAGCAGCTTGGACTTGTACTGGTCGGAGCGGTAGAGCAGGGTGCGGCGCTCCTCTATGCCTTCGATCACCGCCTGGTCCGACGAGGTCATTTTCAGCGTGACGGTGTCGCCCACGGCCACATCGCTTTTCTTGCCGCGGGTAACGCAATGCAGCCGCTGCGAACCCGCTTGCGCCACGTAATGGCGGCCATGCGCCGCGATGATCACTCCGCTGGCGGCGCTCATGCGGTCCTTGCGTTGGCCAGCAGCCGGTTGATGCGCACGGTGGCCGGCGGATGGGAATCGTAGAACGCCGAATGCAGCGGGTCGGGCGTGAGCGTGGAAGCATTGTCCTCGTACAGCTTGACCAGCGCCGACACCAGGTCCTGCGCATTGCTGTGCCTGGCGGCGAAGGCGTCGGCCTCGAATTCATGCTTGCGCGAGCTGATCGAGGTCAGCGGCGAGAACAGGAAGGTAAATACCGGCAGCGCCAGCATGAACAGGAGCAGCGCCATCGCATCGTTGGGCACGCCGGGGATCGGGTCCACGCCCAGGCCGGAATAGAACCATACCTGCGTCTTCAGGTAACCCAAGAGGGCCAGCAGCGCCAGCGACAGCGCAAACATCACGACGATGCGCTTGACGATGTGCTTCAACTTGAAATGGCCCAGCTCGTGCGCCAGCACCGCCTCGATCTCCTGCGGCGCCAGGCGCGCCAGCAGGGTGTCGAAGAACACGATGCGCTTGGCCGCGCCGAAGCCGGAGAAATAGGCATTGCCGTGGGCGCTGCGCTTGCTGCCATCCATCACGAACAGGCCCTTGGAAGCGAAGCCGACGCGCTGCATCAGGTTTTCGATGCGCGAGCGCAGGCTGTCGTCGGACAGCGGCGTGAACTTGTTGAACATCGGCGCGATCACGGTCGGGTAGAGCACCAGCATCAGCAGCTGGAAGCCGCTCCAGACGAACCAGGCATACAGCCACCACAGGTCGCCCGCCTTGTCCATCAGCATCAGGATCACCCAGACCAGCGGCAGGCCGATCAGCACGCCCAGCGCCGCGCTCTTGAGCATATCCGAGAAGAACAGCGCCGGCGTCATGCGGTTGAAGCCGAACTTCGCTTCCAGCACGAACTTGCGGTAGTACTCGAAGGGCAGGTCGATGATGCCGGAGATGGCGGCGAAGGCGGCCAGCAGCGCGATCTGGTAAGTCATGCCGGGGCCGGTGAGGTTGAGGATGGCCACCGACAGCCATTGCAGCCCGCCCAGCAGCGTGAAGCCAAGCAGCACCGCGGTGTTGACGAACAGGGTGATCAGGCCGAAGCGGCTGCGCGCCACCGTATAGTCGGCTGCTTTCTGATGCGCGGCCAGCGGTATCTTTTCGGCAAACTGCGGCGGCACCGCGCCGCGATGGCCTTGCACATGGCGGACATGGCGCCACAGCAGCCAGCAGCGCACTACCAGCGTGGCCAGCAGAAACGCAATGAACAAAATGGAAAAGCCGTGTGTGGACATGCTATGCCTGTGAGAAAATGCGGACAAACCGGAGGAAAAACAAATTATGTCACAAGCCACCCAAGTCGACGGGCGGGCCGCCGTTCCGGCACGGCCCAATGAATTCAACCTGGTCTGGGTCGATATGGAAATGACCGGACTCAATCCCGACACCGACCGCATCATCGAAGTCGCCGTTGTCGTCACCGATCCCCTTCTCAACATCCTGGCCGAAGGCCCGGTGTTTGCCATCCACCAGAGCGACGAAATCCTCGACGGCATGGATGCCTGGAACAAGGGCACGCATGGCCGCTCCGGCCTGATCGACCGCGTCAAGGCTTCCACCGTCAGCGAAGGCGATGCCGAGACCGCGCTGATCGATTTCCTGAAGCACTTCGTGCCGGCCGGCAAATCGCCGATGTGCGGCAACACCATCTGCCAGGACCGCCGCTTCATGGCGCGCGGCATGCCCAGGCTGGAAAACTTCTTTCACTATCGCAATCTCGATGTGTCGACATTGAAGGAACTTTGCCGGCGCTGGAAGCCCGAACTGATTGCCGGCTTCAAGAAGCACCAGAAGCACACGGCGCTGGCCGACATCATCGAGTCCATCGAGGAACTGCGTTACTACCGCGAGCATTTCATCAAGGCATGAGCCCCGGCGGGCCGCGGCCCGCCCACCAGTCCATCCGAAGCAGCACATGCGTCATGCCCGGGAATAGGAACTTATCGACAGTCACTATTTTTTTGGAGCGCCATGATTACCCCTGCCTTCATCTGCGATGCGATCCGCACGCCTTTCGGCCGCTACGGCGGCATTCTTTCCACGCTGCGCGCCGACGACCTGGCCGCCATTCCGCTGGCGGCGCTGATGGTGCGCAACCCCGGCGTCGACTGGGAGCAGCTCAACGATGTGCTGCTGGGATGCGCCAACCAGGCCGGCGAGGATAACCGCAATGTCGCCCGCATGGCCGCGCTGCTGGCCGGCCTGCCGGTCGGCGTGCCCGGCGCCACCATCAACCGGCTGTGCGGCTCGGGCATGGATGCGGTGGGCGCCGCCGCGCGCGCGATTCGGGCCGGCGAAGCCACGATGATGATTGCCGGCGGCGTCGAGGCCATGAGCCGCGCGCCGTTCGTGATCCCCAAGGGCGAGTCGGCCTTTTCCCGGCATGCCGAGATCCATGACACCACGCTCGGCTGGCGCTTCGTCAACCGCCTGCTGCAGGCGGAATACGGCACCGAATCGATGCCGCAGACGGCGGAAAACGTCGCCCGCGAATTCAACATCGAGCGCGAGGCGCAGGACCGCTTTGCGCTGGCTTCCCAGCAGAAAGTGGTGCGCGCGCGGCGCGAAGGCTTCTTCAGCGAGGAAATCACGCCGGTGACGCTGGCGCAGAAAAAGAGCGACCCGCTGATCGCGACGGAAGACGAGCATCCGCGCGCCACCACGCTGGAAGCGCTGGCAGCGCTGCCGCCGCTCCTGGGGCCGGAAGGAACCGTCACTGCAGGCAATGCGTCGGGCGTCAACGACGGCGCCTGCGCGCTGCTGCTGGCCTGCGAGAAGGCTGCCTACAAGTACACCCTGATGCCGCGCGCCCGCGTGCTCGGCATGGCCACCGCCGGCGTGCCGCCGCGGGTGATGGGCATGGGGCCGGCGCCAGCGGCGCGCCGGGTGCTGGTGCAGGTGGGCCTGACGATGGACCAGATGGATGTGATCGAACTCAACGAAGCCTTTGCCGCACAGGCGCTGGCGGTGCTGCGCGACTGGGGACTGCAGGACGACGATCCGCGGGTGAACCAGAATGGCGGCGCCATCGCGCTGGGCCATCCGCTGGGCGCGTCGGGCGCGCGGCTGGTGATGACGGCGGCGCGGCAACTGCATCGCACCAGGGGCCGGTTCGCGTTGTGCACGATGTGCATCGGCGTGGGGCAGGGCATTGCGATCGTGCTGGAGCGGGTGTAATTCGATTGCCCGGATAAACGGGCGGACATGCAATGGCGCACTGCATAAGGCAGTGCGCCATTTTTTTGCCGGGGCCGGCTGTGGACCGCCGCCGGCTACAGCGGCGCCGGCTCGGTCGTTTCCGGCGTGGTAACGGCAACGGCGTCGATCGACTCCGGCTCGGTGTTGTCCGGGCTGGTGCCTATCAGCGCCTGCACCTTGGCAAGGAAGGCATCGGTCGGGCCGGGATTGGCGGCCTGGCCGTTGTCATTGCCATGGTCGTTGCCGGAGCCGCCGCAGGCGGCCAGCGCCAGCAGCAGCGCCAGCGCGGCATAGGATCGCTTGTTCATCATCGCCTGCTCCTTAGTTGTTGGACGAGCCCGACAGCGGCGTCGTCAGGTAAGGGAAGGTGGCCTGGTAGTCGGCCGCGGTCTTGCGCACGCCATCGGTCAGCGCCAGGCCGCCAGCGGGGGCATCCGCAGGCTTGCAGCCTACCTGGAGCGCATCATTCGCGCCGGTCAGGACGCACAGCGCGCCCATGGCCACCCGCAACGACAAATCGGTCACGTCGTCGGCCGGGCGGCGGCCGTTCGGGAAGCCGGCATTGTCGCCTGCCGCCACGCCCAGCGGGCTTTGAGAGGCTGCCGGCGTGGCGGCGATCGAGGTGTTCAGGCGCAGCATTTCCGAGGCGGTCACGTTGGCCGGCTGGTTCACGCCCTTGATGCCCTTGAGGAAGACGGTCACCAGGTCGGTGCGCGGGAAGTTGGTAGGCGCCTTGGCCGATGGGAACAGGGACTGGATCAGCGTGGGCAGCGTCGGGTTGGTCACGTAGTTGGCGAACTGCGCGTCGTTCTGCGGCTTGGAGGCATTGAAGCGGTCCTTGTCTTCCAGGCCAATCACGACTTCATTGACCAGCGGCATGCCCAGGCGCGATACCTGGGTCCAGGCGCCGCCTTCCTTGCTGGCATTGGCCAGGCCGGAGGCCGGCGTCGGATTGGCGAGCCGGCCCTGGCGCACGCTGGCGGTGGTGTAGCCGCCAATCACGGGATCGCCGGCGGCGGCCAGGCAGGCTGCCGGCACTTCCATTGCGATGGTGCTGACGTTCTTCTGTTCGAGGTCGTTCCGGTTGCCGCCGACTTCCGGTCCGAGCGGGTTCAGGTTGACCAGGTCGAAGATCTTGCCGACCGCGATATAGAACGGCTCCTTGCGCTGGCCGACGAACACCCGGCCATTGCCGCAGCCGGGGATGGTGACGTTGTAGATGTGCTGGTTGGCATAGGCTGCATAGCCGCCCGGGAAGGACTTCTCGCCGATGTTGTCGACCGGCTTGTCGAATTCCATGCCGCCGGCGGACAGGTTGGTCAGGCTGGTGCGCTGGCCGCTGCGACGGTCGCCGCGCACCATGTCCACCGTGTAGGTTTCCCGCACGTTCAGGCTGGCCGGGTTGATGCCGTCGACCGGGCCGGAATTGATCAGCGGTATCAGCACCTGCTTGTCGCCGACCGGCAGCGCGGTGCGCTTGGAGGTGCTCTTGAAGCGGAACTGGAAGGTGATGTCTTCCTTCGCGTCGCCATTGTTGTCGATGTGGATTTCATACAGCGCGTTGGGGTCGAACTGGTTGAAGTTCGGGCCGCCCTGCGGATCCTGGAACGGAATGTAGTTCGCCAGCAGCGTCACGTAATCCTGCCGCCCGCTCTCGTAGCTGCGAAACATGTAGAAGTCGGTGCCGTCCACCTTGGGCGCGCCGGTAATGTAAGGGCCTTCGCGGTGGCTGGACGCGACGGCGGGCAGCGCAAACGCGCCGGCCACGGCAGTGGCCAATAAGGTGGTTTTCAGCAAGGGCAGGGCAAGTCGCATGGTCATCTCCTCGGTTGGATGGAGCCGAACGGGTTCGGCACAACGGAACGCTGTGATGACTTGTATGCAGGAGCACGCCAAACGGATTCAACTATTTTTCGCGACCTGCCCGGCGTTTGTTTTCAATCAATCCTTGTCGGGCTGGTCGGCCTTGTCCGGCGCGGAAGCAGCGCCGCAGCACTTCTTGTATTTCTTGCCGCTGCCGCAGGAACAGATGTCATTGCGGCCCGGCGCGGCGGTCTCGTGCCTGACCGTGGTCACAGCCGACTTGCGCAGCGGCGCCCAGAATTTGTGGATATGCGGTATCGCCGCCTCGATCTCGATGGTGAGCTTGTGGCATTTGCCCGGATCGTCGACCAGCGCCAGTTCCTCCTCCTCGATCTCCTCCGCGCCCAGCAGGTAGATCGGCCGCAGCAGCGGCGCCAGCGGCGATTCATGGATCGGCTGCCAGGCATCGGCGCGCAGCTGCATGCCTTCCCAGAAGCCCCAGGCCCAGGCTTCGCCATCCAGCACCGTGCGGCCATTCCACTGGTGCTCGCAGAACAGCGGCTCGAATTCCTTGGGCGCCACCTCGAAGGTCATCGCCACTTCGTTCATGAAGCGCGCGATCAGCGTGGTGATGCGCTGCGCTTCCTTGTCGTTCTTGAAGTCGGGCGCATCCTCGGGCGTGGCGCCCCAGATCCGCGGCAGCCATTCGGCAAACGGCACTTCCTGCGGGCCGATGGCGAGCGCGGTCAGGTAGCCGTGCAGCGCATCCATGGTCATGCAGTCGTCGCCGCAGCGGTCCGAGAGCAGGAAGGTGTCGAGTTCGTTGAATTCCTTGTCGGAAAGCGGTTCATCCAGATGCATGGCGTTTGAAATGAGAGAGAAGCGGGGCGCCTAGTTTAACCGTTCGCGCGTTACCGACGTAGAATGCGCGGATGACTCCCTCCGCCACCTCCTACGCCACGCTGTCGCCCGACCTCGTGCTCGATGCGCTCGATACGCTGGGCTTGTACAGCGATGGCCGCCTGCTGGCCCTGAACAGCTATGAAAACCGGGTCTACCAGATCGGCATGGAGGACGGTCCGCCGGTGGTGGCCAAGTTCTACCGGCCGCATCGCTGGAGCGATGCGCAGATCCTGGAAGAGCATGCCTTCGTCGATGAACTGGCCGCTCGGGAAATTCCGGTGGTGCCGGCGTCGCGCATTGGCGGCGCCACGCTGCATCACCATGGCGGCTTTGCGTTCGCGGTGTTTCCGCGCCACGGCGGCCGCGCGCCGGAACTCGATGACCGCGACACGCTGGAATGGATGGGACGCTTCTTGGGCCGCATCCACGCCGTTGGCATGCTTGAACCTTACGGAACGCGGCCGGCGCTGGACCTCGACACCTTTGGCATCGAGCCGCGCGACTTCCTGCTGGCCCACGACTTCATCCCGCCCGAACTGCTGTCGGCCTGGCGCAGCGTGGTCGACCAGGCGCTGGACGGCGTGCGCGGCTGCTATGAACGGGCAGGCGAGGTGCGCCTGCTGCGGCTGCATGGCGACTGCCATGTCGGCAATGTGCTGTGGACGCCGGATGGTCCGCACTTCGTCGACTTCGACGACAGCCGCAACGGCCCGGCGGTGCAGGACCTGTGGATGCTGCTCTCCGGCGAACGGGCCGACATGGTGCGGCAATTGTCGGACCTGCTGGCCGGCTATGAGGACTTCTGCGAATTCGACCCGCGCGAACTGCATCTGATCGAGGCGCTGCGCACGCTGCGTCTGATTCACTATTCGGGCTGGCTGGCAAGGCGCTGGGACGACCCGGCCTTCCCGGCGGCCTTTCCCTGGTTTAATACCCAGCGCTACTGGCAGGACCGTATTCTTGAACTGCGGGAGCAGGTGGCGCTGATGGCCGAGCCGCCACTATGGCCGGCATGACTGCAACCTTGACACGGAGCACTATGGAAGCGATACGTTTTGGCATCATCGGCGGCAGCGGGCTGTACAAGATGGAGGGCCTGTCCGAAACGCGTGAAATCGTCATGGAGACGCCGTTCGGCAAGCCGTCCGATGCCATCGTCACCGGCCTGCTCGACGGCGTGCCGGTCGCGTTCCTCGCGCGCCACGGCCGCGGCCACTCGACGCTGCCGGGCGATCTGCCGTACCGGGCCAATATCTGGGCGATGAAGTCGCTGGGCGTGGATTACCTGATCTCGGTATCGGCGGTCGGCTCGCTGAAGGAAGCGCTGGCGCCGCGCCACATGGTGCTGCCGGACCAGTTCATCGACCTGACGCGGCACCGCGCCGGCACCTTCTTCGGCGATGGCGCGGTGGCCCATGTCAGCATGGCCCATCCGGTATGCGCCGCGCTGTCGGAGGTGCTGGCACAGGCCCATGCGGACTGCGCGCTGCCCGCGGCGGGCTTGCATCGCGGCGGCACCTATGTCTGCATCGAGGGGCCGCAGTTCTCGACGCTGGCCGAGTCGCGGCTGTACCGCTCGTGGGATGCCTCGGTGATCGGCATGACCAACATGCCCGAGGCGCGGCTGGCGCGCGAAGCCGAGATTGCCTATGCCACGCTGGCGCTGGTGACGGACTACGACTGCTGGCATGAAGGACACGATGCGGTGACGGCCGAGATCGCGATCGCCAACCTGATGCATAACGCCGCCAACGCACAGAATGTGCTGCGCGCCTGCGTGCGCCGGCTGGCGGCCGATGCGCCGGCATCGAAGGCGCATGATGCGCTGAAGCAGGCGCTGGTGACGCCGCCGGCCGCGATGCCGGAGGCGACCAGGGAGAAGCTGCTGCCTCTGCTGCGCAGATATCGGTGAATCAGGAAATCAACGGCGCTTGTTGATCAGGCTGGCATCGATGTTGTTGGAGGTGAGCACCATTCCCTTGAGTGGAATGTCGGGGGCATTGATGATCGAGCTGATAAGTTCTTCGCTGCGACCCTGGCTTCGCATGCGGTCAATCGCTTGTGTACGCGCCTCTTGCTCATAAAGCGCAGACGTCATGTCGCTTGCGTTTGCCAATTCGATCGAACCGCCGACGATGCCATGGATGTCTTCGTCCGAAAGGACGAGCATGCTGTCGTCGATCGGCGCCTTGCCGCCGGCAGCGAGGTCGGTGCAATCCAGCGGGATGGCATTTTGCGCTGAAGACTCCTGCAGTACGTCAATCTTGTTCTCCACAGTCGTGGCCTTGCCGAGCTTGTCCGCCAGCGTCGCATCATGCCGTGCCAGTCGCAGTAGTTCGATCAGCCTGGTCTTGATAGTCATGTTCATTTCTCCTCACGCATGGATGTGGTTGAAGCACAGGGCCGGTTTCTGGCGATCCATGAGGTTTGCCTGCCTGGAAGGATCGCCGTCGTGAACCGCATCCCTGATGCGTGGCATGCGACCCATCAAAGGTTCATCGAAAGGCTGACTGGAGAAATCGGCTCAGGGTGGCCTGGGCCCGGCGCGATGCGGCGGAAGTGTGGTCAGGCGCTTTCGTAAAGCAGCGCCGCGGCGCCGATGTATTGCGCCGGCAGGTTCAGTTCGACGAGGCGGCAGCGGCCGATACGCCCGGCCAGGGCAGGCGACCATTCCTGCAGCGCCAGGCCCAGGCATTTCAGGCAGGCTTCATGCGCAGTCCATGCGCGGGCGAATGCAGCTTGCCGCCGCGCATCATCCATCGCCTGGAGAGCCGCCGCCGTGCGCGGGCCCAGGTAGTCCCGCGCCACGGTTTCCAGGTCGGGCAGGGCGGCGTCGGCAAGGGCCATCAGGTCGATGCCGACCGGGCCGCCAGCGTGGATGGCTGCCAGCGACAGTCCAGCTTGGTGGCTGATGGAGAGATGAATCGGCGGGGCCGATGGCGTCAGCGCCGGCGCCTGGCCCGGCCTGGTATCCAGCGGCACCGCCTCAGGCGCGCAGCCCAGCAGGTTTCCCAGCGCTTCGCGCAAGGCTGTGCGCACCAGTTCACGCGCCTGGCCGCGCAGGCGGGTGTGCGGCGTCGGCACCGCAATGAGGTAAGGGCTGCCGTCGTGCGCTGGCAGAGGCATGCCCGGGCCAGCCCACCAGTGCGGCGCCAACGCGGCGCCGGATGCGCCGTCGCCTCTCATGCCTGGACCGGCGCCGCCGGACAGCCGCGCCAGGCGCTGCCGGCGGGGATGACTTCACCCTTCATCACCAGGGTCAGCGCATTCAACCGCGCGCCATCCCCGATCCGGGCGCCATACAGCACCGCGCTGCGCGGACCCATGCAGACGCCCGCGCCGATCTGCACATGGTCGATCTTCATCACCCGGTCTTCGAAGAGGTGGGTTTGCGGACAGGCCAGCGCATTGATCTCGCTGTGCGCGCCTATCGTCACGCAGTCGAATTCGGTGATGTCGGTGGTATCCATGTAGACGCCGGCGCCGATCCGGCTGCCCAGGAGGCGCAGCGCCAGCGGCAGCCAGGGTGTGCCGCGCAGGTAGCGCAGGAAGTTGGGCACCGTAATGCCTTCATACATGCTGGTCACCGCCTCGGACAGCCAGACGAACGGCGTCCACATCGGCACGGTGCGGGCACGGTAGCGGCCCATGAACAGCCACTTCAGCGCGGCGACGAAGAGCAGGGTGCCGATGCCATAGGACAGGCCGGCCAGCGCCAGGCCGCGCGTCACGTCGCCCCAGCGGCCGGCTTCCGCCGCGGGCATCAGGTCGAGCACGACGACGTAGCCCACTGCGGTCATGATCGCGTGCGGCGCGGCGATGCGGAATGCCTCGACGCTGCCGCGGCACAGGCGGCGCAGCCGGGACGGCCGGAAGGTCAGCGACTCCGGAAAGCCGGTGGTGCCTTCGCGTGCCGGCAGATTGATCGGCGGCGTGCCCAGCCAGGTGTCGCCCGGCTGCATCTGGCTGTTAGCCGGCGCGCGGCTGTGCACGCCGATCAGCGTGTTTTCCGGCAGCACCGTGCCGTCCGGCACATAGGCGCCATTGCCGACGAAGCTGCGGCGCGAAATGACGGTGGGCTGCATGGTCATCCAGCCGCCGTCGATATGCTCGTCGCCCAGCATCACCGCATCGGCGATGAAAGTCTCGTCGCCCAGGGTCAGCATGTCGGGCACCACGCCCAATGCGGACGAGATCTCCGCATCGCGCCCCACCCTGGCGCCGAGCAGGCGGTACCACAGTCCTGAATACACGGTGGCATAGACGCCATGCAGCACGTGCAGGCTGGCTTCCTGGATCTGGTTCACCAGCCACTTGCGGCAATAGACGATGCTGTGCACCGGCCAGGAACCCGGCTTCAGGCGCGGCAGCACGGTCCAGCGGATGCCGACCGACAGCAGCACGGTGCAGACGATCAGCAGCGCCGAGGCCGGCAGCGCCAGCAGGAAGTAGCGCGCCAGCTGGGTCGGCACGTTTTCCGACTGCAGCCAGCCAAAGCGGCCGGGCTCGCCCAGCCAGTCGATCAGCATGAAGGCGGGGAACACCGGCAGGAAGAACAGCAGCGCGACCAGCAGCGCGCCGCCGCCGAAGAACGCGGTTTCCAGGGCCAGGCGGCGCTGCGACACGGCGGGCCGCGGCGCTTGCGACGCGCGGTCGAAGGCGCCGGCGTCGCGCGCCGGGGAGCCGGTCCAGCAGCGGCCGGCGGGCACCCGCATGCCGGCCGTCAGCGCGGACTGGCCGTCGAGGTGGCCGTCGGCCCCGAGCCCGGTATCGCCTTCCAGCACCGCATAGGAACCGACGAAGGCGCCCGCGCCGATGTCGATGCGCCCGAGGTGCAGCCGGCCGCCCTGCACATGGGCGTTTTCCAGGTTGACCGCATTGCCTATGCTGGCGCCGTCGCCGATGGCCAGCAGCGATGGCACGCGCAGCGTGATCGAGCCGATCAGCGCGTCGTGGCCGACCCGTGCGCCGAGCGAGCGCAGCCAGTGGACGTAGAGCGAGGAGCCGGCCAGCAGATAGGTGGGCGCCGCTTCGGCCAGGCGGTCGCCCAGCCACCAGCGGAAGTAGGTCAGGCCCCAGAGCGGGTAACTGCCGGGCTTCAGATTGCCTGCCACCAGGCGCACGCCGGCCGCGGAGATGGCGAAGGCCAGCAGGGTCGTCAGCAGGAAGACGCCGGCCGAGGCCGCCACCGCCAGCGCGATCGAGTCGCCCGGATCGCCGGTGTAGAAGTGGTAGGTGAAGAAGGGCGCCAGCCATTGCGCCATGCGCAGCGTCATCAGCGACGGCGCGGCAATGGCCTGCGCCGCGCCGCAGCGCCAGCGGCGCCAGGCCGCGATGCGCGGCGCCGGCTGCTGCATGGCTGGCGCGGCCGCGGCGTGCGGCTGGCTGGCGGCGATGGCCGCGGCAATGCCTGACACGCTGCGATGCTGGTAGATGTCGCGCACGGTGACATGCGCGTAGCCCGGCATGGCGCGCAGCGCCGAAGCCAGGCGCGCCGCGAACAGGGAATGGCCGCCCAGGTCGGAAAAGAAATCGGCGTCGCGCCGTATCGTCTGGCCGGGAAACAGCACGCGCAGAGCGTCGAACAGCGCAGCCTCTGCCGGCGTGCCGGGCAGGTCGCCGCCGGTGGGCGCGGCAATCGCGAGCGGCAGGGCGCGCAGCGCGTTGCGGTCGATCTTGCCGGAAATCAGGCGCGGCATCTGCGCCAGCGCCTCGAAATGGCCCGGCACCATGTAGGGCGGCAGGCTGGCGGCCAGGGCGGCGCGCAGCGCGGCATGGTCGGTCGCCTGGCCGCTCTCGGCGACATGGAAGGCCACCAGCTGCTCGATGCCTTCCTGGCTGCGCAGCACCACCGCGGCGGTGCCGATGCCAGGCTCACGCATCAGCACGGCCTCGATTTCGCCCAGTTCCACCCGGAAGCCGCGGATCTTCACCTGGTCATCGGTGCGGCCCAGGCATTGCACCTGGCCATTCTCGTCGATGCGCGCCAGGTCGCCGGTGCGGTACATGCGGGCGTGGGCGGCGCTGCCGGCCCAGGGATTGGCGATGAATTTTTCGGCGGTGAGTCCGGCGCGGCCGAGATAGCCGCGGGCCACGCCGGGGCCGGTGATGCAGAGTTCGCCGGCCTCGCCGCGCGGCGCCAGCCGGAGCGCGTCGCCGCTGCCCGCCTCCAGCACCAGGAGGCCATAGTTGGGCAGGGGCGCACCGATGGTGACCGGCTCGTCCGGGCGCAGCACCGTCATGCTGGCCGAGACCGTCGCTTCGGTCGGGCCGTAGCTGTTGAAGACCTGCCGGCCATCCCGCGCCCAGCGCGCCACCAGGGCCTGCGGGCACATTTCGCCGCCCAGGTTGATGATGCGCAGGCCCGGCACGTCCTGCTCGAACAGGGCCAGCAGGGTGGGCACCGCATGCAGCACGGTGACGTCGTTGGCGGCCAGCGCGCGCGGCAGCGCCTCGGGATCGGTTGCCACCGTGCGCGGCGCGATCCACAGCGTGGCGCCGACCAGGTAGCTGATCCAGATTTCCTCGAACGACATGTCGAAGGCCACGGAAAAGCCCTGGTAGACGCGGTCGCTCCCGCGCACGCCGAGCACGCTGTTTTCGCTGCGCAGGAAATGGCAGATCGCGCCCTGGCTGATCTCGATGCCCTTGGGCTTGCCGGTGGAGCCGGAGGTATAGATCACATAGGCCGGATCGGTGGGAAGCACCTGGCCGCGCCGGCGCAGCGGCGCCGTTGCCGGCCGCAGCAGATCCTCGGCCAGCCATGCGGGCAATGGCAACGCTGCCAGCTGGCCGGCCGCGTCGCTGCAGCTGACCAGGCCGGGCGACTGCGCGTCTTCCAGGCAAGTTTGGATGCGGGCCACCGGCGTGTCGGCATCGAACGGCAGCCAGGCAGCGCCGGTCTTGGCGATGGCCGCCTGCATCACCAGCAGGTTCACGCCGCGCGGCAGCCACAGGCCCACGATCTGGCCAGGGCCGACGCCGGCCTCGATCAGGCGCGATGCGGCCAGGCTGGCGGCGTCATCGAGTTCGGCATAGGTCAGCGACTGCGTGCCGTCGACCAGCGCAGTCTTGTCCGGCATTTGCCGGGCAGTGGCTTCCAGCAGGTCGGCGAGGATTTCGTCGCGAATGAAGTCCGGCCGATGCGGCCCCATCAGCAGGGAAGGCCGCTGCTGGTTTTGTAACGCATCGAAGGAGAATTCCAGGCTTGCAGATTCGATATCGGAGGGCAGATCCAGGGGCATTATTTCTTCCGTCAGAAGGATCTTTCATTAGCGGACGAAAGAGGCGGCGGTTGACCTCCGTCACGAAAATATTTTGTGCTTGCCTGACTGGCATTGCCAGGTCAATAACAGCCTCTAATGCGTCACTGTCTTCCAGCCACGGCGGGCGATGGCGTCATGGTTTCCGACCGGAGGGCTTTGCCTGGATGGCTGTTTGTCCAGTTGCGATGCTGCGAAAGAGGCCAGCAGTTGCGCCTTCACCTGGTCTTCCAGCGCGTGGCGGCGTGCTGCCGCGCCGCGCTTGTTCGAGGGATAGGCATTGAGTGGCCGACGCTGATGCGAAAGCGGCAGGCTGAACAGGCCGTCCGGCGCCTCGATGCCGCCCGTGTCGGTCCAGACCGCGTCATAGGACTGCACGATGCAGCGGCGCTTGCGCCAATGGCGGTAGATGTGCTGCGTGTCGCCGACGCCGGCCATGCCCGGCAGATCACATGCTGCGGCCATGGCCTGCATGCCGGCGAAGAGCAGGTCGCGCGGGCGCAGGCCCCACAGGTCGCGGGTGGCATCCCGCATCCTGTCGCGGCTGGTCGGGCAATTGTTGCCTTGCCAGCAGCCGATGATCAGGCCGGGCACGCCATTCCTGTCGCCGCAGGAAAACGCGGTCTTGAGCAGGATGAAGCCATCGCACTCCAGGCGCAGCATCAACTCGCCCTCCTTGGGCAGGTCGCGCGCCGAGCACAGTAGCAGCCGGTAACTGGCGCCGCTCTTGCCGGCGAATTCGGCCAGGACGGCATCGGCCTGCATGGCCGCGAGCAGCAGCCGGGCGCCGGACTGGCGCAGCAGGAACTGGTAATGCGATATCAATAGGCCGGCACGGCCGGTGGCGTCGAGGCTCCTGTAGCTATAGGGACGATGGATTTTCTCGGCAAGGTAGGGATGCTGCCGCAGCAATGCCAGCAGTGGCTTGCTGCTCCAGAGGCAATCCAGCATCTGCATGGTTGGGCCAAGATGGATGAGCGAACGCAGCAGCATCTTGCTGCGCCGGTGGCGCGCGGTGCTGGGGTCAGCCGCGGGGTAGAGCCATTCCGCGGCAGTGCCTATCCGCTGCGCGGCCGCGCCGCCCGCCAGCGCGCGCACGGTCCACAGCAGCATCGTGTCAAGAAGGGCGTACATGTCTCGTCTCTCATGGTTTGATATTTTTATTAGTGTTGCCGGGACTGTGAATGCTCCAGCGGCTTATTCCGACGGCTTATTCCTGCGGCGTGCGCGCGAAATAGCCGTAGGCCAGCGGCAGCAGCAGCAGGGTGAAGAAGGTGGCCGACACGATGCCGCCGACGATCACCACCGCGAACGGCCGCTGCGTTTCCGAACCGACGCCATGGGACAGCGCTGCCGGCAGCAGTCCCAGGCCGGCCATCAGCGCCGTCATCAGGATCGGACGCAGGCGCGCCACCGCGCCTTCGACCGCGCTTTCCAGCGAAGCCGCGCCATTGCCCGCCAGCTCCATGATCTGCTCGACCATGATCACGCCGTTCTGCACCGAGATGCCAGCCACGGCGATGAAGCCGACCGCCGCCGACACCGAGAAGTGCAGGCCGGCTGCAGCCAGGCCGGCAATGCCGCCGATCAGCGCGAACGGCACGATGGACAGCACCAGGCTGGCCTTGCCCACCGAGCGGAAGGCCCAGAACAGCAGCGAGAAGATCAAGAGCGCCGTCACCGGCACGATCACCGTCAGCCGGCGCACCGCGCGCTGCTGGTTTTCGAACTGGCCGCCCCAGGTCATGGTGTAGCCGGCAGGCAGCACCACCTGTTCCCTGACCTTGCGCTGCGCCTCGGCGACGAAGCTGCCCTGGTCGCGTCCGATCAGGTTGGCCTTGATCGAGGCATTGCGGCCGCCCGCCTCGCGGCTGATGCGCGCCGCGCCCTGGCGCGTCTGCACCTTGGCCACTTCGCCCAGGTTGATCGTGCCGCCGCCCGGCAGCGGCACCGGAATCGCCGCGATGTCGTCGACCGACTCGCGCGCCTCGGCGCGCAGGCGCACCGTGATGTCGAAGCGGCGGTCGCCCTCGTAGAACTGGTTGACCGCGTTGCCGGCCAGCGCGGTCTGGATCGCGGCGTTGACGTCGGATACGTTCATGCCCAGGCGGGCGATGCGGTCGCGGTCGATCACGATGTCGAGCTCGCTCTGGCCGCCGATGCGGATGGCGGCGACGTCGGCCGAGCCCCGGATGCCGTTCAGGATGGAAGCCACCTGCTCGCTCTTCTGGGTCAGCACTTCCAGGTCGGGCCCGAAGATCTTGACCGCGATCTCGCCCTTGACGCCGGACAGCGATTCCTCGACGTTGTCCTGGATCACCTGCGAGAAATTGGTCGGCACGCCCGGCAGGCGCCGGATGCGGGCCGACATGTCGGCGATCATGCTTTCCTTGGTTCCAAAGCGCCAGGCGTCGCGCGGCTTGAGGTCGGCCAGCACTTCGAGGTTGTTGGGTCCCTTGGGATCGGTGCCGTCGTCCGGCCGGCCGACCTGGGTGATGATGTTGCCCACTTCCGGATAGGTCAGCAGGATGGCACGCACCTGGCCCTCGATGCGCTTGGTCTGCTCCAGCGAGCTCGACGGCGCCAGCGTGATGGTGAGCCAGATGTTGCCTTCGTCGAGCTTGGGCAGGAACTCGCTGCCCAGGCGCGGCGCCAGCGCCAGCGTGACGGCCAGCGCGGCGGCGGAGACGCCGAAGACCATGAAGCGGCGCGCATGGGCCTTGTGCAGGAAGCGGCGATAGCGTTCCTGCAGCGCATGCATCCACGGGCTATGGCGCTCGGCCATGGTGTGGCGCTTCATCAGCAGCGCCAGCAGGGTCGGCACCAGCGTCATGGTCAGCAGGATCGCGCCCAGCATGGCGAAGCTCAGCGTCAGCGCCACCGGCGTGAAGATCTTGCCCTCGACCCGCTGGAACGTGAAGATCGGAATGAAGGCGACGATGATGATGGCCTTGGCGAACAGGATGGGATGGCCCAGCTCGACCAGGGTGCCGCGCAGCACGTCCTTGCGCCAGAGGTAGTCGGCGTCGGCATGGGTCGGGTCGAACTGGTGCGCCGCCAGCCTGACCATCAGCGCCTCGACCAGCACCACCGCGCTGTCGATGATGATGCCGAAGTCGACCGCGCCGAGCGAGATCAGGTTGGCCGGCACGCCTTTCAGGTCCAGCATGATGAAGGCGAACAGCAGCGACAGCGGGATCACCGCCGCCACCACCAGCGCGGCGCGCCAGTCGCGCAGGAAGATCACCAGGATCGCGATCACCAGCGCCGCGCCCACCAGCAGGTTCTCGGCCACCGTGTGCACCGTGTGGTCGATCAGCTTGGTGCGGTCGTAGATCGGGTGCAGCTTGACGCCCTTGGGCAGCCTGGTATGCACCTGCTCGATGCGGGCCTTGATGTCTTCCACGACCTTGGCGGCATTGCCGCCGCGGACCATCTGCACCACGCCCTGGACCACGCTGTCGCTGCGGTTGAAGGCGACGATGCCGGACTTGGGCCGGATGCCGATCGCCACTTCGGCCAGGTCGGACACCAGCACGGTCTTGCCGGCCTTGGCGCTGACGATCACGCGGCCGATGTCGTCCAGGCTGGAAAACAGGCCGATGCCGCGCACGATCAGGCCTTCGTCGCCGCGCTTGACATAGCCGCCGCCGACGTTGGCGCTGTTGTTGGTCAGCGCCTGGCTGACCTGGTCCATCGTGATGCCGTAGCGCTTCAATGCCTGCGGGTCGATGCGCACCTGGTATTCCCGCACCGCGCCGCCGAAGCTGACCACGTCGGCCACGCCGGACACGCTGCGCAGCGCCGGGCGGATCACCCAGTCCTGCAGCGCCCGCACTTCGGATTCCGGCATCGAGGACGGCGCCTCGACGATATAGCGGTACACCTCGCCGACGGCAGTGGTCAGCGGCGCCAGCGTGGGCTGGATGCCGGGCGGCAGGTTCACGCCCTGCAGTTTTTCCAGCACCTGCTGGCGGGCGAAATAGTCATTGGTGCCATCCTCGAAGGTCAGGGTGACGATGGACAGGCCGCTGATGGTGACCGAGCGCAGCTGGGTCTGGCGCGGCACGCCGCTCATCTCGCGCTCGATCGGCAGCGTGACGGTGCGCTCGATTTCTTCCGGCGCCTGGCCGGGATACTGGGTAACGATCTGCACCTGCACGTCCTGCACGTCCGGGAATGCCTCGATCGGCAGGTTGGTCAGGGAGCGGTAGCCAAATACCGCCAGGGCGGCGGTCAGGACCAGCACGAACACCCGCTGGTTGAGGACGAAACGAATCAGCTTATCGAGCATGGGACGCCATTTCCGCATTCAGCAGCAGCGCGCCTTCCACCACCACTTTTTCACCGGCCGACAGGCCGCTTTCAACAAAGCTGACATCGCGGCCGCGCAGCGCAAGGGTGACCTGGCGCTTCTCGAAGGCGCCGGGCGCCTTTTCGACGAAGGCATAGGTATGGATGCCCTCGGTCACCAGGCCGCCGTTGGGCAGCGCAATCGCGCGCCGGTTGTTGTCGGCCAGGAAGGAGACGCGGGCAAACATTTCCGGCCGCAGGCGGCCATCGGCATTGTCAACGGTGCAGCGCACCTGGACCCGGCGGGTGGCCGGGTCCAGGCCGAAGCCGACCTTCTCGACAGTGCCGGCGAACTGCACGCCCGGATAGGCCTCCGTCTCGATGCCGACCTTCTGGCCGGACTGCACCCG
The DNA here is from genome assembly GCF_015352955.1 of Noviherbaspirillum soli. Taxonomy (GTDB): domain Bacteria; phylum Pseudomonadota; class Gammaproteobacteria; order Burkholderiales; family Burkholderiaceae_D; genus Noviherbaspirillum_A; species Noviherbaspirillum_A soli. Next base: position 6,658 of record NZ_JACYOX010000009.1, on the reverse strand, counting down.
GCCGAGGTTGCGCTCGGGCACATCCACCAGCAGCCACAGGCGGGCCGGATCGCTGACCACGAACAGCGGCGCGGCCTGGTCGGGCCGCAGCTCCATGCCAGGCGTGACCTGGCGCTCCACCACCACGCCCGCCAGCGGCGAACGCAGGTTGAACCTGCCGTTGTCGGCGCCGGATGCATGCAGGTTCTTCAGGCGCAAGGCGCTGCGCCGGCTCTCGGCCACTGCCTGGCGGTAATCCGCCTCGGCGGCCTCGACTTCCTTCTGCGGCACCACTTCATGCGACAGCAGGGTGCGGGCGCGATCGTAGGCCAGTTTCTTGCGGCGCTCGTCGGCCACGGCCTTCTGGTTGTCGGCGTCGGCGGCAGCCAGTTCCGGCGCATCGGCCTGGAGCAGCACGGCGTCGCGCGCGACGCGGTCGCCCACCTCGGCGCGCACCGCCAGCACCCGGCCCGCGATCGGGCTGGAGATGCGGGCAGTGCGGTTTTCATCCAGCGCCAGGCGGCCGTTGAGCGGCTCCGACACCGGCAGCGGCAGGGCAGCGGCGGTTTCGGTGCGCAGCGTCGACAGTTGCGGCGCATTGGCGGGATACTGCAGCACGCCGTTCTGGTTGACGGGGCTGGCGACCTGCTCCGGCTCGGCGACGACCGGCTGGTTGGCTGCCTGCAGATGGCGGGTGAGGCTGATGGCGCCCAGCGCCAGCGCGGCCGCCACGGCGACGGTCAGGACGGTCTGGATGCGTTTCTTGGAATTCATGGCTGGTCTCCGGAGGCATTGGATTTGGCGGCTTCCCAGGCGGCCAGTGCTTTTGCGTGATCTGCGCGGGCGGCGGCCGCTTCGAGCAGCGTGGCGCGGCGGGTGCGGCGCGCATCGAGCACATCCATCACGCCGGCCGCGCCATTGCGGAATGCGTATTCAGCAGCATCCGCCGACTTGGCGGACGCTGCAAGGAGTTCGGTGTCGTAGCGGCGCAGGCGGATGGCGGCCTGGCGCGCGTCGCTGGCGCTGACGATGAGTTCGCCGCGGGCCGCGGCCCGGACCTTTTCCAGCGCGACCGAGGCATTGTCGGCCGCCGCCTGGGCGCTGCGGATCTCGCCTGTGAACTGGTTCTGCAGGAACAGCGGAATCTGGATCGAGATGCCGACGCTATTGCCGCTGCCCTGGTTGTTGGCGCCGTTCTGCGGCCAGTGTTCGGCCTGTACGCCGACCGTCACGTCGCGGGTGCGCAGCGACAGGGCCAGACGCAGCGCGGCATCGGCGGCACGGACCCGGGCTTCGGCGGCGCGGATGTCGGCGCGGTTGCCGATGGCCGCGTCGGCCATTGCCTCGTAGGCGAGGTCGGGGTCCGCCACCGGCCAGGCGTCGGTGGCGCGCAGGTCGGTGGTGCCGGCCAGGCCGCCCAGCGCCAGCGACAGCGTCTGCTGCGCCCGCCGCACCTCGGCTTCGACCTGGTTCACATCGTTGGCGGCGCGCAGCGCATCGACTTCGACGCGGGCCACGTCGGCGCCGGCGATGTCGCCGGCCTTGCGGCGCTGCACGGCCGCTTCCCGGGTCCGGTCGTACAGGCTCGCGGTCTCGCGCACGATGTCGCGCCGCTCCTGCGCTTCCAGCAGGTCGTAATAGGCCTGCGCCACCGCCAGCCGCATCTGGCGCCGCACGTCGCCGAGGTCGTTGCGCGCGGCCTGCTCCAGCAATTGCGCGTTTTCAACCCGCAGCGCGCGCTTGCCGCCGCGTTCGATCTGCTGGTCGATGCGCACCGTGGTGTCGACCGCCTTGTTGCGCAGCGACCCGCCGCCCACGCCCTGGGATGGATTGATGTTGATGGTTTGCAGGGTCAGCAGCGGATTGGGGCCGACGTCGGCCGAGCGCACGCCGGCCTGCGCATTGCGCAATGCCGTCAGCGCCAGCCTGAGGTCGTGGTTGCTGTCCAGGGCGATGCGTTGCGCATCTTCCAGCCTCAGGGCCATGCCGGTGTCCTGGGCCGCGACGGCGTGGACGCCCGGCAATGACAATGCACAGGCGAGCAGCAGAATAAACTTCTTCATGTACTGTTACGTGATCAGTGAAACAACGTCCCATCCCGCGGGGGCCGGACGGTCATTGGAAAACAGGCGCAAGACCTCGCCGGCGGAGTCATCCTAGAGTTGCTTCCTGTCAGGCAACTGAGGAATTGCTGACAAAACGCTGACGGCCAGCAGCGCTTTTCCATCTGATGGGTTTCTTGCAGGTTGCTGACGTTGCCAGGTCGCATTGCCCTGTTTGGCTGGCCGGAACCTCGCAGCAACGCAGCTTGCCTGTCAATCCGGGTCAATCCATGAAAACCGTCAGGCGTCCAATGTGCTTGCGTTCCTGCAAGCGTGCCGCGTAAGGACGGGCGCGAAACGCCTGCAGATGACGATCCATCACGATAATGGCAATCTTTTTCCGCGACTGCACGATGGCGTTGAATTCATTGTCGCTGCACATCAGGCTGCTTGGCTTGAGCCGGTTACCCCAAAGCAGGTCGCGGCTCCGGGAATCGACGATGTGCAAGGGCTGTTCCAGATAAAAAGGCAGCGACGATATGTCCTCGAAGTTCCGGTACAGATAGACTTCGTGCCCGCTCGCTTCGCGCTGCAGCCATTGCGCCAGTGGTTTTGCCGTCTCCAGCGGCTGCATGGCCATCACCACCGAATAGGTGAAGGCGCCAAGCACCATCGGCAGCATCAGATAGGCGCCCATGCCGGCAGTGAGGCGACGCGCAAGGAGCGAACAAAGGAAGCCAAGCAGCCCGATGGCGGCAAATACGGCAAGCAGCAGCGTGTGCAGGCTGACATCGGAGATTTGCAGCGGCTTGTCCGTGAGCGCCGGTCGCAGCCAGCCGGCCAGGCAGAGCGCGGCCCCCAGAACAGCGATTGCATATCCAGGCCAGGAGATCACGGCAGGGCGCTGCAAGCCGCGGTTTTCCAGCGCAATCGCCAGATGCAATGCTGCGAACGGCATGACGACCACGAGGTAATAATTTGCCTTGGCCTGCGACAGGGAAAAGAACAGCAAGGGAAGTAGCCATGCGACAAAGAGAAAGCGGCGCAGCGTCGCCGTGCCTGCGGCCAGCAAGGGCTGCTGACGACCCAACAGGCCCAGCACGAACAATGGCCAGGGGAACAGGTAGAGCATGACGCGCGGCAGGTAATACCAGAACGGCCCATTGTAATAATCATGCGGCTCGCGTTTGCCGAGGAAACGCAGCACATGTTCATTGACGAAATAAAGCCAGGGGAACAGGGGCTCGGCAAGAGAAGCGGCAATATGCCACGGCAGGACGATCGCCAGCAGCAACGCAAGTGCGTCCGGCCGCAGCATCCCGGCCGCTGCCCGGAACAGGGCGCTGCCCAGCCCTGCAATGCTCAGCAGGAAGACGCCGACGACCAGCAGGTAAAGCAGCAATGCCACCAGCCCTTTGGACAGAATCCCCAGTCCCAGCCAGAGCATCGACCACCGCAGTTGTGCAGGATTGCCCTCGGTGAGATAGCGGTAGCCGGAAAACAATGCGCCGGTCAGGCATGCGGCAAGCAGCATGTCGAACATGAGCAGGCGCGACATGATGGACACGCCCAGGCCGGTAATGAACATGAAGGCGCCAAGCCGCCCGGCGCGCGGCCTCTGGATCGCATTGCCAAGCCGGAGCATCATGGCCACGCACGACAGGGCGGAGATGGCCGGCACGAGCCGGGCCGACCATTCCGCCAAGCCAAACAGGGAAAATGACAGCGCAGTAAGCCAGTAAAGCAGCGGCGGCTTCTCCAGATAGGGCAGGCCGTTCAGATGCGGGATGACCCAATGCCGCCAGTCATGCGAAACCAGCATCTCGCGCGATATCTCGGCATACAGGCCTTCGTTGTTATCGGAAATGCCGGGACTGCCGAGTCCGGCAAATACGAAGAGGAGCGCAACGAGCCATACCAGCCAACGGGCCGGGAATGCATTGTCGAGCCTCGCAGAATCAGGAGGAAGCAAGCGCATCTCCGGGCAGGATTGTCGGCAATCCGTATTTTCAGACATTATTTTCCATCGGTAAATGGTAGGAGCGATAGCGCATCAATAACTGAAGCAGTCCGGATCATAGGCAGGCCCCAGGCCGGCCGTTGCGCTTTTCCCCTACAATGGGCGTCCTGAATCCTGCCTATCGCTCCCTACGCAATGCATGTGCTTTTAGTCGAAGACGATGCCGTCCTGTCCGATGGCATCGCCCGCAACCTGACCAACCATGGCATGGTGGTGGATGTCGTGTCCAACGGCCGCGATGCCGACCTGGCCCTTCAACGGCGCGACATTGCCGTGGTAGTGCTCGATATCGGCCTGCCCGGCATCGACGGTTTCGAGGTGGTGCGCCGGCTGCGCGCCCGCGGCAGCACCACGCCGGTGCTGCTCCTGACCGCGCGCGATGCGGTGGAAGACCGGGTATTCGGCCTGGAGCTGGGCGCCGACGACTATCTGGCCAAGCCCTTCGCCACGCCGGAACTGGTGGCCAGGGTCAGGGCGCTGCTGCGCCGGGCCAGCCCGGCCCAGACCAGCGTCAAGATGGGCGAACTGACGCTGGACACCGCCGCGCGCCGGGCCATGGTGCGCGGCCGGCCGATCGAGTTGTCGGTGCGCGAATGGGGCATCCTGGAATACCTGATCCGGCACAGCGGCCGGGTCGTCTCGAAGCAGCAGATCATCGATGCCATCCTGCCATGGGGCGAGGAACTGACGCTGAACGCGGTGGAAGTCTATGTCTCGCGCATCCGCATCAAGCTCGGCGACGCCGGCCTGGCGCTGCGCACGATACGCGGCTTCGGCTACATGCTGGAATCCGAGCGCTAGGATGCGCAGCATACGGCTGAGCCTGCTCAAGTGGCTGCTGTTGCCGCTGCTCCTGCTTAACCTGATCGGCGCGGCCGGCACCTACCTGCTGGCCTGGCGTCCGACCCAGATCGCCTTCGACCAGAGCCTGGCCGACGTGGCCTGGGCGCTGCTGCCCTATGTGACGCAGCGCGATGGCGGCATCGTGGTCGACCTGTCGCGGCAAGCCGAGCAGGTGCTGCGGCTGGACCATGTCGATGCCGTGTATTTCGTGGTGCGCAACCACAAGGGCGAGATCGTCGCCGGCGATGCCGATTTTCCGGAAATGCCGGAGCCCAAGGCGATGAACGAGCCCGAGGCGCGCGACGGCCGCATGCGCGGCGTGGCCATCCGCGTGATCACCTTGTCCACCCTGGTCGGCAGCGAACCCGTGACGATCTGCGTTGCCGAAACCTTGTGGAAGCGCATCAGCGTGCGCTCGGGCTCGAACTTCGCCGGCCTGCTGGTCCATGAACTGCTGCTGACGCTGCTGTCTGTTGCGATCGTCTGGATTGCCGTGACGCGCGGCCTGGCGCCGTTGCGGGCGATGCAGTCCAACCTGCACGGCCGCGCCGACGACGACCTGGCGAACCTGCCCGACGACCCGATGGCGCTGGAACTCAAGCCGGTGGCCGCCGCCTTCAATGGCCTGCTGGAAAGGGTGCGCCGGGCGGCCCGCAGCCAGCAGGATTTTCTGGCCAATGCCGCGCACCAGCTGCGCACGCCGCTGGCCGGGCTCAAGACCCAGCTGGAGTGGATGGACCGGCGCCATGCCAGCGATCCCGACAGCGCCCGATCGGTGGCGATGATGCTGGCGTCCACCGAGCGCATGATCCGCCAGACCAACCAGTTGCTGGCGCTGGCGCGGGCCGAGCCCAGCCAGTTCCAGAAAACCCGGCTGTACCCGGTGCAGCTCGACAAGCTGGTGCAGGACTCGATCCAGCATTTTGTCGAGGAAGCCGACAAGAAGCAGATCGACCTCGGCTTCGAGCTGGCGCCACTGACCATCGCGGGCGACCGTTTCCTGCTGCGCGACCTGATCGACAACCTGGTCGACAATGCCATCCGCTATACCCAGCCGGGCGGCAGGGTCACGGTAAGCTGCCACGAGGCCGACGGCCGCGGCCTGCTGCAGGTGGAGGACGACGGGCCGGGCATACCGGCGAATGAACTTGACCTGATCTTCAGCCGCTTTTATCGGCTCAACAATGACGTCGCCGGCAGCGGCCTGGGACTGGCCATCGTGCGGGACATTGTCACTGACCATGATGCCGAACTGAAGGTGTGGCCGGGCGGGGGCGGTCGTGGCACCGTGTTCTCGGTCAGCTTTGCGCTGGCGCAGGAGGAGCAGGAGGTTGGGAATGTGCATCCGGTGGGGTAATGGGTGGGGCGGCGCTGCCCGAAGCGGGAATAAGGTGCGGCGTCTGTCGTAGGGTGGAATACCCCGAAGGGGCATTCCACCTTTGGTCGATCAAGCCAAGGCTCTGCATTTACCTGTTTTTCCAAAGCCGAAGCCAAAGCCAAAGCCAAAGCCGAAGCCGAAGCCAAAGCCAAAGCCAAAGCCAAAGCGCCGGTGCTGCCCGTGTCTTGCCGGGTGACGCAAGGCGGTTGCACTGCCGTGGGGACAAGCCGGGAGTCCGTCCCGGCGGCCGGGTCACTTTTTTTGCTTCACCCTCTATGTCAGGCTAGTTGTCGCATCCACTGATATCCAACAACCTGGAGGGCGATAGCGAGTGAGCAATGAAGAAACGACATCCGGAGCCAGTCCGGGAATGGGCCATACAGCAAATCATGTTGC
>NZ_JACYOX010000102.1 GCF_015352955.1 Noviherbaspirillum soli | reverse complement strand
TCTAGGGCGTGTCATCAATTAAGCCAGACAACAACGGCAGCAAGATGGATGGCGCCGAGGAAGTTGCGGGCGGTCTTATCGTAGCGGGTGGCAATGCTGCGATATTGCTTGAGTTTGTTAAAGAATTGCTCAATCAGGTGACGTGCCTGGTAGAGATGCTTGTCGTAGTCGCGCGGCTGTTTGCGGCAGCGCTTGGGCGGAATCACGACGTTTTTGCCGGCGTTGTGCAAGGGTGCAATGACCCGTTCCTCGGCATCATAAGCTTTATCGGCAATGACTGTGGCCGCTGGCGTGTCGGCCAATAAGGCATCGGCGCCGTCCAAGTCATGCGCCTGTCCCGGCGTCAGATGAAAGCCGGTAGGATTGCCCAACGCATCGACGGTGGCATGGATTTTCGTGCTCAGCCCGCCGCGGCTGCGCCCGATCGCTTCAGCTTCGGCCCCCCTTTTTTCGCGCCTGCGCTATGTTGATGCGCACGCACGATAGTCGAATCGATCATGGCGTATTCATTGTCGGCGTCGGCCGCTAGCGCCTCGAAAATGCGTTGCCAGACGCCGCTTTTGCTCCAGCGCGTATGCCGGGTATGGATCACCCGGAAATCTCCGAACCGCTCCGGTAAATCGCGCCAGGGGATGCCTGCCCGGTAGCGGTACAGCACCGCCTCGACAAACAGGCGATTATCCTTGGCTGTTCGCCCGACATGTCCATCCCGACCAGGCAGCCAATCCTTGATGCGCTCCCACTGGTCATCCCGCAATCCGTAACGTCTTGTCATCACCCCTCAGCGCTACGCGCCCCATCATTACTTTCAACGCGCTAATGACCAGGCAAATTTCCGAGAGTTCAATTGATGACACGCCCTA
>NZ_JACYOX010000101.1 GCF_015352955.1 Noviherbaspirillum soli | reverse complement strand
AACCTCAGTTCGGGATAAGGATTTTCTTTGTAGACATGATTGAGCGCCTCCGTTGCGCTTCGTAAGATTGGGTTTGCACACCGATCAATCGCCACGAAGCAGGAGGCGCTCATGGACAGTCTAACGGAATTGTTTTGCCTGATCGACGACTTCTGCGTGCAATTCGAACCGGCCTGGCACAAGCGTTTGTTGGACGATGGACAGCAATACCGACGTCGCCAGACGAGACTGCAACTGTCCGAGCTGATGACACTGGCCGTCTTGTTTCACCAACTCCGGTTTCGCCAGTTCAAGACCTTTTATCTGGCTTACGTATGTCGATTTCTCCGTCAGGAGTTTCCCGATCTCCCCAGCTATCACCGCTGCGTCGAACTCATGCCACGCTGTGCCGTTCCTCTGGCAGCCCTGTTTGACATGCTCAAAGGCCAGTGCTCAGGCATTTCAATTGTGGACTCGACACCCATTGCCGTGTGCGACAACCTGCGCATTCCTCGCCATAAGGTCTTTGCCGGGCTCGCTGCCCGGGGCAAGAGTTCGACGGGCTGGTTCTTCGGCTTCAAGCTGCATGTCGTCATCAACCATCGGGGCGAAATCCTGGCAATTCGCCTTACCCCAGGCAATGTCGACGACCGCAAGCCGGTGCCAGGACTGTGCCAGAGCCTGTCCGGCAAGCTGCTGGGCGACAAGGGCTATTTGGCCAGATGGCTATCGGACCTGCTGGCAGAGCAGCATGTGCACCTGATCACTAAAGTGCGCAAGAACATGAAGCCGATTGAGCTCACACCGTTTGATCAAGCCCTGTTGCGGCAGCGCTCGCTCATTGAAACCGTCTTCGATGAGATCAAAAACCTATGCCAGATTGAACATACTCATCACCGCTCCTGCGTGAACTTCGTCGTCAATCTTATGGCCGGTGTCGTTGCTTACTGCCTCGCGCCCAACAAGCCACGCTTGCCCGTGACGACCA
>NZ_JACYOX010000100.1 GCF_015352955.1 Noviherbaspirillum soli | reverse complement strand
CGCGAAGTAATCGATTCCCGCGGCAATCCGACCGTTGAATGCGACGTGCTGCTGGAGTCCGGCGTGATGGGCCGTGCCGCCGTGCCGTCGGGCGCATCGACCGGCTCGCGGGAAGCGATCGAGCTGCGCGACGGCGACAAGAGCCGCTACTTCGGCAAGGGCGTGTTGAAGGCCTGCGAGAACATCAACACCGAGATCTCCGAAGCCATCATGGGCCTGGACGCCAATGAGCAGGCTTTCCTGGACCGCACCCTGATCGACCTTGACGGCACCGAGAACAAGGCCCGCCTGGGCGCCAACGCCACCCTGGCCGTGTCGATGGCCGTGGCCAAGGCGGCTGCCGAGGAAGCCGGCCTGCCGCTGTACCGCTATTTCGGCGGTTCGGGTTCGATGCAGATGCCGGTGCCGATGATGAACGTGATCAACGGCGGCGCCCATGCCGACAACAACCTGGATCTGCAGGAATTCATGATCATCCCGGTCGGCGCGCCCAGCTTCCGCGAAGCGATCCGCTACGGCGCCGAGGTGTTCCATACGCTGAAGAAGATCCTGCACGAGAACAAGCTGACCACCGCGGTCGGCGACGAAGGCGGTTTCGCCCCGTCGGTCGCCAACCATGAAGCGGCGATCAAGCTGATCCTGCAGGCCATCGAGCAGGCCGGCTACGAGCCGGGCACCCAGATTGCGCTGGGCCTGGATTGCGCCGCTTCCGAGTTCTACAAGGACGGCAAGTACCGCCTGGACGGCGAAGGCCTGGCGCTGTCGTCGTCGGACTTCACCAACCTGCTGGCGACCTGGTGCGACAAATACCCGATCATCTCGATCGAAGATGGCATGGCGGAAAACGACTGGGACGGCTGGGCCACGCTGACCAAGACCCTGGGCAAGCGCATCCAGCTGGTGGGCGACGACCTGTTCGTCACCAACACCAAGATCCTGCGTGAAGGCATCCAGAAGGACATCGCCAACTC
>NZ_JACYOX010000099.1 GCF_015352955.1 Noviherbaspirillum soli | reverse complement strand
GACGCCTGAAGCGGAAAAGGTGCGGCGTCTGTTTGAGCGCAGCGCAGCGTAGCGAGTTTAGCCGCGCCCCGCTTCAGGCGTCGACGGCACGGGAACCCTCGCGTAGCGAGGGCGCGATCACCGGGTCGCCTTTTTTTGCCTACTTTTTTTGGCGAAGCAAAAAAAGTAGGTCGCCCGCCGGGGCGAACACCCGGCCTGGTCATGACGACAGTGCTGTCGGGTTGTTTCACCAGTCGTAAAGGCGTCACTGCGAAGCAGCAGTTGCTTTTGAAGTTTGAAGTTTCAATACGAACGTCAACAACAACTACGACAGTGCTGCCCGTGCCTTGCCGGGTGACGCAAGGCGGTTGCACTGTCGTAGAGACAAGCCGGGAATCCGTCCCGGCGGCCGGGTCACTTTTTTTGCTTCGCCAAAAAAAGTAACCAAAAAAAGGCGACCCGGTGATCGCGCCCCGCTGCGCGGGGTTCCCGTGTCAGCGGTACCCGGAGCGGGGCGCGGCTAAACTCGCTCCGCTTCGCTACACTCAGACAGACGCCGCACCTTTTCCCGCTCCGGGCACCGCTGACACGGCGCGCTCAACGGGATTTCACTGCAACTGCAACGGCAACTGCAACGGCCACTTCAAAAGCAACGGCAACTGTCGCTGCGCGTACGTCAAAAGCAACCGCAACTGTCGCTGCGCGTACGTCAAAAGCAACCGCAACTGTCGCTGCGCGTAAGGCCACCGCAACGGCCACCACCATTCCAACGAATCCACCTCGACCCTAAAGTCCCGCCACTCAGCGCCGATAAACCACTATCGGCCGCACCGTCCGCGGCAACATTGATAAATAAGGATTCCCCATGCAAGCAACCGCCCAGATATCCGCCCTCCCTTCAGGCCACCGCGCCGACGCGTCCGCCGGCAATGAATACCTGGCTTTCAAGCTGGGCCAGGAAGAGTACGGCATCGATATCCTGAAGGTGCAGGAAATCCGCGGCTACGAGAGCGTCACGCGCATCGCCAATGCGCCGGAGTTCATCAAGGGCGTGATCAACCTGCGCGGGATCATCGTGCCGATCGTGGACATGCGCATCAAGTTCAACCTCGGCGAGCCGCGCTATGACCAGTTCACCGTGGTGATCATCCTGTCCATCGCCGGCCGGGTGGTGGGCATGGTGGTCGACAGCGTGT
>NZ_JACYOX010000098.1 GCF_015352955.1 Noviherbaspirillum soli | reverse complement strand
CTAGTAGTCCGTCACTCATCAATTTTCGGATAAAGGTATTTCAGCTTTATGCGTGCATCGGCGGTGCGGAATTGCCAGTCGATCCCCGCTTGCCGCCGGTTGCGCGCCTCTGCCCATTTCTGGGCAAGCTCACTGACCCGCTCCAGTTGGCCAAGGCGCTGGTCCAGGCACTGTCGCGTCAACACGCTCAGCTCCGGCTCGGCCATGTTGAGCCAACTGCCATGTTTGGGCGTGTGCACCAGCTCGAGCTTGCGCGCCAGCCGTAATGCTTCCTCTGGCGCAAACGCTTCATATAGCGAGGCCAGCCGGTGGACATTGAGGTTGTCGCATACCAGCGTGATCCGTTCGGCTTGGGCATAGCGTGGTGCCTCGATCACCTCGCGCACTTGCTGCGCCCAATCCACGGCAGTCTTGCGAAGCGTCACCGGCGCGGCACGCCACCCTGCCAGCGGCTCGACAAACATCCACACCACGCACATGCCTTGCCGAACATACTCGAAATCTTCCTTGGCCGCCGCACCCGGCTGGGCTGGCACCGGCATGCGCACCTGATCGATCAATTGCTTGGGCTGTTCATCCATGCAAATGACCGGATGGCGTACATCGTATGGCCGGCAATACACTTCCAGCACTTGCTCCATCTGGCACGCAAAGTCGGCGTCGTGCTCCGGCGCGATGCACCATTGCTGCTTCAGCCACGGCTTGAGGTCGTTTTTTTTAGCGTGCGCCGCACCGTTTCACGCGAAATCGACGCCACGACCTCCAACTCCACGAGCTTGTTGGCCAACAAATTCAAGGTCCAGCCGGTGCGTTCTCCCGGCGCTTGCGAACACGCCAGCTTCACCAATTGCGCTTCAGCTTGCCCATCGAGCTTGCGGCACTGCGGCCGGCTCGGGTAATGCCGCTGCAGCACTTCGCGCGGACCTTCTTCGACCGCCTGCTTGCGCCAATTCTCCAGGCTGCGCGTGCTCATGCCAAAGGCTTGTGCGATGCGGGCATCTTGCCAGCCCGGCCCCTGCTCGCCGCGATCCATCTTCAAAAACGCGTTGGCATGGCGGATTTTCCACGCGGCTGACTTGCCGGTGCGTACGATGCCTTCCAGCCAGCCGCGTTCGTCCGCCGTCAACTTCAGCACATATTTTCGGTTCATTGCGATCTCCTTCCCGACAACCTCCCGTTAGATCGCTTTAAAACCGAAAAATGTCCTGTGTCAGACTACTAG
>NZ_JACYOX010000097.1 GCF_015352955.1 Noviherbaspirillum soli | reverse complement strand
CGGGTATTGCACCCTTGTATTATTCCGTCAGTTCGGTTGTGTAGTAATTCCGACGGTCTTGTACGACAAGCGTCGGAATGGTTGTAGCAGTTCCTTGGGGGCACCCAAGGAACGGGCGGCTGGATGCCGATTGCACCCTTAGGACTCGATCCAGCGACGTAGATTCTTGCAGCAGCCGCCCACCCTCGCAAAAAAGATCGGACAGTATCTTTGGCCCGGCTTGCCGGCAGCCCGCATTGACAAGGTAGATCATGAGAGGACGTTGCATGCAGTCGTATCATTTGGGAATCGATGTCGCCAAGGCCAAGCTCGATTGCGCCCTGCGCTTGCCGGATGGCAAACATCGCAACAAGGTCGTCAACAACAATGCCAGCGGGTTCAAGACTCTGCTGGAGTGGCTGCAAAAGCATGGTGGCGCAACTGCCCATGTCTGCATGGAAGCCACCGGCGTGTATTGGGAAGAGGTAGCCGCGTACCTGGCCCAACAGGGCTTGCCCGTGAGCGTGGTCAATCCGGCGCAGATCAAGGCCTTTGGCGCTTCGCACTTGGTGCGCACCAAGACCGATCGGGTCGACGCCCAGCTGATTGCCACCTTCTGCTTCGAGCGCCGCCCGGCATTGTGGCAAGCGCCTTCAGCCAGTGAGCAGGCATTGCGGGCCATGGTGTTGCGCCTGGATGCGCTGCAGAACATGCGCACGCAGGAAAGCAACCGGCTGGAAGTGGCGCGCGAGGCGGTCAAGGCCGGCATTGCCAGCCATATCGCCTGGCTGGACAAGGAGATTGACCAGCTTGCCCGGCAGATTCGTCAGCACATGGATAACGATCCGGACCTCAAGAGCAAGCAGGAACTGCTCGACAGCATTCCGGGGCTGGGCGAGCGCACCATTGCGTGCCTGCTGGCGTTTTATGGCGATCTGCAGCGCTTTGACAATGCCCGGCAAGCCGTGGCATTCGCCGGTCTGGATCCACGCCAGCATGAGTCGGGCAGCAGCGTCAGGGGCAAGCCCCGGCTGTCGAAGGTCGGCCACAGATTTCTGCGCAAGGCACTCTACATGCCTGCCATGGTGGCCTTGCACAGGACAGCATGGGGCGCCGTGTTCCGCCAGCGCCTGGCTACGGCGGGAAAGCCGCCCATGCTCATCATCGGCGCCATGATGCGCAAGCTCATCCATGTGGCCTTTGGCGTGCTTAAGTCACGCAAGGCCTTTGATCCAACGTTACATGGAGCTTGACGGGCATAACAGTATCTAC
>NZ_JACYOX010000096.1 GCF_015352955.1 Noviherbaspirillum soli | reverse complement strand
TACGCGCCCACGCGCAACGCATAACTGGCTCACGCCATTACAGGTCTATGCCGCCACTCTGGCGAGTGCTCATCAACCCGATACGTCACTTCATTAACAGCCGTTGCACTTCACTCTTGAAACCGCCCTATGACTCGCTTTTTTCAGGAAATAAGTGAAAATTTTACTGTTCCATTACCTTATGGATCGATGTCGCCCTTTCCATACGCATGATCATCCAGACTGCCTGAATTAACTTAAACGTTATCCTCACTGTCCGAACCGGCTTCCCGAAATTTTTCGGAAGAATTTTTATTCGTTAAGATTGAGTTAATGTTTCTACGAATTTTTGGCACACGACGCACGGCACTTTCCAAGCCAAGATTCTCGCGCACATTTTTTGGAAGTTTTTCTGGGCTGAGTAAATCCTCGATAAATTTTGGACGCGGAGGCGGCGGCTGCATAATTTCAGCCATCCTCTCGTAAGTTTCGTGATTCATGCCAGCGAACATAATCGACGCTGGCCTTTGGCCATTTACCCTTCCTTGTGAGCGGATTTCATTTGCCGCATTTACAGCGCCAAAAATATTTCCATCTGAATAATATGGCTTTCTTTTATTAGACCACATTGGCTCACTAAAATAGTAATCAGGATATAATTCGAGAACAATACTTTCCTTGCTGGATTGACAGGCCTGCATATAGAACTCCTGCCAGAATGCCGCAGGTTGATCCGCGAGGGAATCGCTGAAATCTCTATTAACGTCATCTGGAATACACCACAAATTCCGGATATTTTTTATCTTATCCGAGCCCACTGCGTAACGAACAACATTGATTTCCTTTTTTTTATTGTTTGCATTATCCAAACTTGAAGGAAGTATTGTTCTTTCCCAATCAGCCCAAGCAGTTGCAAATGCTTCCAATACTCTCTCCAAAGGAGAATATGGATTTACTTTTGGAAAGGACATCACTCCAACGCTACCTACTACGACATGATGCGCAATGACTTGCAAAGCAGAACAGGTAGAAATTGAAACACCTTCAGGTACAGTAAAGAGCCCATTAAAGGTCAGCGCATTACCAGGTCCTGCGACTTGCGTTTCAGTGTCAGGCCTGTCTTTACCGAGCACTTTCCATTTAAGATAATCCTTGCACGGGCCGGCCTTGATATCTTCGTGCATGTTTTCATCATCATCAATTTTGGAATTTTCTGGCACGATTCCGTTAGCCATGTCACCGTGGCAAGGTACGTCATCCTTTTTTTTAATGCTGGCGGTTTCAAGAGTGAAGTGCAACGGCTGTTAATGAAGTGACGTATCGGGTTGATGAGCACTCGCCAGAGTGGCGGCATAGACCTGTAATGGCGTGAGCCAGTTATGCGTTGCGCGTGGGCGCGTA
>NZ_JACYOX010000095.1 GCF_015352955.1 Noviherbaspirillum soli | reverse complement strand
ATGAACGCCAATCCGCACTTTCTCGCCGCCACCGCCCAGGTGGACGAAGCCGCAGTCCAGCCGCTGCCCAATTCCCGCAAGGTCTATGTCGAAGGCTCGCGCCCGGACATCCGCGTGCCGATGCGCGAGATCAGCCAGAGCGACACGCCGGCCTCGTTCGGCGCCGAACCCAATCCGCCGGTCTATGTGTACGACACCTCCGGCCCCTACACCGACCCCGACGCCCAGATCGACATCCGCTCCGGCCTGGCGCCGCTGCGCGCAGCCTGGATCGCCGAGCGCGGCGACACCGAGGAACTGGCCGGCCCGACCTCGCAGTACGGCATCGAGCGCCTGAACGACCCCAAGCTGGCCGAGCTGCGCTTCAACCTGCACCGGAAGCCGCGCCGCGCCATTCCCGGCAGGAACGTCACCCAGATGCACTATGCGCGCCAGGGCATCATCACGCCCGAGATGGAATACATCGCCATCCGCGAAAACCTGCGCCGCAAGGAATACCTGGAAAGCCTGAAAAACGCCGGCCCGATGGGCCAGAAGCTGGCCGACCTGATGGGCCGCCAGCATCCCGGCCAGGCCTACGGCGCCGCCATCCCCGACGAGATCACGCCGGAATTCGTGCGCAGCGAGGTCGCCCGCGGCCGCGCCATCATCCCCAACAACATCAACCACCCCGAGTCCGAGCCGATGATTATCGGCCGCAACTTCCTGGTGAAGATCAACGCCAACATCGGCAACTCGGCCGTGACCTCCTCCATCGGCGAGGAAGTCGAAAAGATGACCTGGTCGATCCGCTGGGGCGGCGACACCGTGATGGACCTGTCGACCGGCAAGCACATCCATGAAACCCGCGAGTGGATCATCCGCAATTCGCCGGTGCCGATCGGCACGGTGCCGATCTACCAGGCGCTGGAAAAGGTCAATGGCAAGGCCGAGGACCTGACCTGGGAAATCTTCCGCGACACCCTGATCGAGCAGGCCGAGCAGGGCGTGGACTACTTCACCATCCACGCCGGCGTGCTGCTGCGCTATGTGCCGCTGACGGCCAAGCGCATGACCGGCATCGTCTCGCGCGGCGGCTCGATCATGGCCAAGTGGTGCCTGGCGCATCACCGTGAAAGCTTCCTGTACGAGCATTTCGAGGACATCTGCGAAATCATGAAGCAGTACGACGTGGCCTTCTCGCTCGGCGACGGCCTGCGTCCGGGCTCGATCTACGACGCCAACGACGAAGCCCAGCTGGGCGAGCTCAAGACCCTGGGCGAACTGACCCAGATCGCCTGGAAGCATGACGTGCAGGTGATGATCGAAGGCCCCGGCCATGTGCCGATGCAGCTGATCAAGGAAAACATGGACCTGCAGCTGGAACAATGCCACGAGGCGCCGTTCTATACGCTCGGACCGCTGACGACCGACATCGCGCCCGGCTACGACCACATCACCTCCGGCATCGGCGCGGCGCAGATCGGCTGGTACGGCACGGCGATGCTGTGCTACGTCACGCCCAAGGAGCACCTGGGCCTGCCCAACAAGACCGACGTCAAGGACGGCATCATCACCTACAAGATCGCGGCCCATGCGGCGGACCTGGCCAAGGGCCATCCGGGCGCGCAGATCCGCGACAACGCGCTGTCCAAGGCGCGCTTCGAGTTCCGCTGGGAAGACCAGTTCAACAT
>NZ_JACYOX010000094.1 GCF_015352955.1 Noviherbaspirillum soli | reverse complement strand
GTAAGCGCGCAATATCAGGCACCTATCGGGCCAAGGTAAAGATGGTCAGACTAGTGTCCACCAATATCAGTGGACACCAGCGATGCCAACTCACTCCAGTTTTACTCCTCTGCCGATCACCGGCATCGATCGCGGCGGCAAGCGTCGCTATGATCCGCAAGCCAAGCGCGCGCTGATCGAAGCCTGCCTCGAACCGGGCACCTCGTTGGCGGGCCTGGCGCTGGCGCATGGCGTCAATGCCAACCTGCTGCGCAAATGGGTCGTCAAGCATCAACGGCAGGTGGCCTGCGAAGCCGACGTGATAGCGCCCGCCGCATCAGTGTTCGTGCCAGTGATCATTGGCGCTCAGGAGCCGATCTCAATGAGTGGATCGATGGCCACGCCGGTCACTGCACCGCCGCACCAGCCTTCCCGTCTGCAGGCGCGCCTGCCCAATGGCGTCACGCTTGAACTGGCGTGCGACCAACAGGACACGACACTCCTATCCGCATTGATTGACGCTCTCGGACGCTGCGATGTTCCAGCTGCCCGCTGATGTGCCGGTCTACCTGCACCGCGCGCCGGTGGACTTCCGGCTGGGCATCAACGGCCTGGCAGCGACCGTCGAGCACGCCATGCAGCACGATCCCCTGGCACGCGCGGTCTACGCCTTCTGCAACCGGCGCTGCAATCGCATCAAGCTGCTGTTCTGGGATCGCAACGGTTACTGGTTACTGGTCAAACGGCTCGAGGCAGACCGTTTCGCCTGGCCAAAGCAGGAAGCGACGATCACGCTGACGACGGAGCAACTCCACTGGCTGCTCGACGGGATCGACATCGAGGCGGTTCGGCGGCATCCGCTGCGCCACTACCGGCACGCCGGCTGAACCTGCCCGCCTGTGGCGCCCTGGCGACGCCGGGGCGGCTTGTTACACTTTTACGTAAACCCAATTGTGCCGCGAAGGCGCTATCGTGGGCGGCATGAACGAACACGACCTGGCTCTCTTGCCGCCTGCCGTGCAGGCCTATATCCGTCAACTGGAAGCGCACGCCGCCCAAGCTTCAGTGCAGATCGACGAGGCGCAACAGCACATTGCCACGCTGACCGAACGCATCGCGCTGCTGGAAGAACAATTCCGCCTGGCGCAGTTGAAACGCTTCGCCCCCAAGAGCGAGAAGCAGGCCGATCGCCTCTTTAACGAAGCCGAGCAGATTGCCGCTGCCGAGGCTGGCACCAGCGGCGAGGAAGCCGATGCTCCGTTCGCCTTGCCCGAGACAGGTCTGCCGCCGGCCGGCGAAGCAGCGCGCGGCAAGCGCGGCCGCAAGCCGCTGCCGGCCGATCTGCCGCGCACGCGTATCGAATACGACCTGCCGGACCATCAGAAGGCGTGCGCCTGCTGCGGCCATGCCCTGCACCGCATGGGCGAACAGACCAGCGAACAGTTGCACATCGAGGTCAAGGCCTCGGTGCTGCAGCATGTGCGCTTGAAGTACGCGTGCCGCCACTGCGAACGCCATGCCACTCACACCCCGGTCGTCACTGCCCCAATGCCGGCGCAGCCGCTACCGGGTGCCAATGCCAGCCCGGCGTTGATCGCCACCGTCATGACCGGCAAATATGCCGATGGCACGCCGCTGTACCGGATGGAACAGGCACTCGCGCGCGCCAATATCCCGGTCGGGCGCGGCACCCTGGCGCACTGGGTGATTGCGCCGGCCGAACGTCACCTGAGCCGGCTGGTGGCAGCCTTGCGCGCGACGTTGCTGGCGCAGCCGCTGATCCATGGCGACGAGACGACGATGCAGGTGCTCAAGGAAGACGGCAAGAGCGCGCAGAGCCAGTCGTACGCGTGGGTGTACCGTAGCGCCGCCGACAGCGACTGTCCGGTCGTGCTGTTCGACTACCAGCCGGGACGGGGCCAGCAGCATCCGCAAGCCTTCCTATCGGGCTGGCACGGTACGCTCATGAGCGATGGCTACAGCGCCTGGCGCACGATCGAAGGCGCCACCCACCTGGGTTGCGCAGCGCATGCACGACGCAAGTTTGACGAAGCCAACCGTGCGCAAAAGAAGAAGGGAGGGCTGGCGCTGCAGGCACTGGCGTTCTTCGGCGCGCTCTACGAGGTCGAGGCGCTGGCGCGGGGCGAACTGCCGGCGGGGCAGACCCGGGCCGGGTACACCCATGCGCTACGCCAGCAGCACACCGTGCCGCTGCTGGAGGCGTTCAAGGCCTGGCTGGAGGAGAAGGCGCCACAGGTGCTGCCGGAAAGCCTGCTGGGCAAGGCGATTGGCTATGCGCGCAACCAGTGGCAGTACCTGTGCCGCTACGTCGACGATGGCGCCGCGCCGATCGACAACAACCTCCTCGAACGCGACATCAGACCATTTACGACGGGCAGAAAAAACTGGCTGTTCGCCGACACGGTGGCGGGCGCACAGGCCAGTGCGATCATCTACAGCCTGATGCTGACATGCCGCGCCTGCGGCGTGGAACCGTTCATGTACCTGCGCCATGTGCTCACTGAACTGCCGCAGCGGGCGCCGGAGGCTGACGTCACGGACCTGCTGCCGTTCCACTTCGCTCGGCAACTCCAGGCGAACACAGCGCAGGTCTCATGATCTGATTGCACCCGCGCTACTGACCAGAGCTCCCAGGACACCGCCGATCGTTGTACGGAGTCGTCGCGATGCGCGACGACTCGTCCGAGGCAATGGAGAACACACACGTGCGGGAAATTGAGCGCTTAC
>NZ_JACYOX010000093.1 GCF_015352955.1 Noviherbaspirillum soli | reverse complement strand
CTGGTGGCGGCCAAGCACGAGCTGGTGGTGCAGGCCGGCGCCGGCCTGCGCTCCAGCGTCACCGACGAGGCCTATGCCGCCGCCGGCGCGCAGATCGGCAGCGCGGCCGATGCCTTCGGCGCCGACATGGTGCTCAAGGTGCGCGCCCCCAACCCCGAGGAACTCGGCCTGCTGCGCCCCGGCACCGTCGTCATCGGCATGTTGAACCCCTTCGACGCCGAGAACACCGCCGTCATGGCCCAGCGCGGCCTGTCCGCCTTCGCGCTCGAAGCCGCGCCCCGCATCACCCGCGCCCAGAGCATGGACGTGCTGTCTTCCCAGGCCAACATCGCCGGCTACAAGGCCGTCATGCTCGCCGCCAACACCTACCAGCGCTTCATGCCCATGCTCATGACCGCCGCCGGCACCGTCAAGGCCGCCCGCGTGCTCATCATGGGCGTGGGCGTGGCCGGCCTGCAGGCCATCGCCACGGCCAAGCGCCTGGGCGCGGTCATCGAAGCCTCCGACGTGCGCCCGCCCGTCAAGGAACAGGTCGAGTCGCTCGGCGCGAAGTTCATCGACGTGCCCTTCCTCACCGACGAGGAGCGCGAGATCGCCCAGGGCGCGGGCGGCTATGCCCGCCCGATGCCGGCCGACTGGATGCGCCGCCAGGCCGAGCTGGTGCACGAGCGCGCCAAACAGGCCGACATCATCATCACCACCGCCCTGATCCCCGGCCGCCGCGCCCCGGTGCTGATCGGCGAGGACACCGTCAAGGCGATGAAGCCCGGCTCGGTGATCGTCGACATGGCCGTCGAGCAGGGCGGCAACTGCCCGCTGTCGGAATTGGGCAAGACCGTGACCAAGTACGGCGTGCACATCATCGGCGAACCGAATCTCGCCACGCTGGTGGCGGCCGACGCCTCGGCGCTGTATGCGCGCAATGTGCTGGACTTTTTGAAGCTCATCGTCGACCAGGACGCCGGCCTTGCCATCAACCGGGAAGACGAAATCGTTGCTGCCACGCTGCTGTGCCACGGCGGCGACATCCTTCGCAAACAATAAGGTCGGAGACATCATGGAAGTCAGTCACACCATCATCAACCTCATCATCTTCGTGCTGGCCATCTACGTCGGCTACCACGTCGTCTGGACGGTCACCCCGGCGCTGCATACGCCGCTCATGGCCGTCACCAACGCGATCTCGGCCATCATCATCGTCGGCGCCATGCTGGCGGCCGGCCTGACCGAGGGCCGGCTCGGCCAGGTCATGGGCGTCCTGGCCGTGGCGCTGGCCGCGGTCAATGTGTTCGGCGGCTTCCTGGTGACCCAGCGCATGCTGGAGATGTTCAGGAAGAAGGAGCCCAAGGCGGTCAAGAACGCCGAAGCCGCGCCGGCGCTGGCCAAGGAGGGCGCGAAATGATGAACATGGCCTTCGTATCGATGAACCTGGTGACGATGCTGTACCTGGTCGCCTCGGTGTGCTTCATCCAGGCCCTGAAGGGCCTGTCGCATCCGTCCACGGCGCGCCGCGGCAACACCTTCGGCATGACCGGCATGGCCATTGCCACGCTCACGACCATCATGCTGATGATCAAGCTGCAGCAGGAAGCCGCGGCCGGCGCCGGGCTGGGCATGTGGGGCGTGCTGGTGGGCGTGGTGGCCGGCGGCGTGATCGGCGCGACCCTGGCCAGGCGGGTCGAGATGACCAAGATGCCGGAACTGGTGGCGGCGATGCACTCGTTGATCGGCCTGGCGGCGGTGGCCATCGCGGTGGCGGCGGTCTCCGAGCCGTGGGCCTTCGGCATCTCGGCGCACAACCAGCCGATCCCGGTCGGCAACCGCATCGAGCTGTTCATCGGCACCTTCGTGGGCGCCATCACCTTCTCGGGCTCGGTGATTGCGTTCGGCAAGCTGGCGGGCAAGTACAAGTTCCGGCTGTTCCAGGGCGCGCCGGTGAGCTTTCCGGGGCAGCACATGGTCAACCTGGTGCTGGCGGTGCTGATGATCGGGTTGGGCATCGTGTTCACGATGACGCAGGACTGGACGCCCTTCATCCTGATGACGGCGATCGCCTTCGTGCTGGGCGTCTTGATCATCATCCCGATCGGCGGCGCGGACATGCCGGTGGTGGTGTCGATGCTGAACAGCTATTCCGGCTGGGCGGCGGCCGGCATCGGCTTCTCGCTGAACAACTCGATGCTGATCATTGCCGGCTCGCTGGTGGGTTCCTCCGGCGCGATCCTGTCCTACATCATGTGCAAGGCGATGAACCGGTCGTTCTTCAACGTGATCCTGGGCGGCTTCGGCGGCGAGGCGGCAGCGGCGGGCGGCGGCACGCAGGCACAGCGCAACGTGAAGTCGGGCTCGGCGGATGACGCGGCTTTCCTGATGGGCAATGCCGAGACCGTGATCATCGTGCCGGGCTATGGCCTGGCGGTGGCGCGGGCGCAGCATGCGCTGAAGGAGCTGACCGAGAAGCTGACCCACAAGGGGGTGACGGTGAAGTATGCGATCCATCCGGTGGCGGGCCGCATGCCGGGGCACATGAACGTGCTGCTGGCCGAAGCCGAGGTGCCGTACGACCAGGTGTTCGAGATGGAGGACATCAACAGCGAATTCGGGCAGGCCGACGTGGTGCTGGTGCTGGGGGCAAACGACGTGGTGAACCCGGCGGCGAAGGATCCGAAGTCGCCGATCGCGGGCATGCCGATCCTGGAGGCGTACAAGGCCAAGACGGTGATCGTGAACAAGCGCTCGATGGCGGCGGGTTATGCGGGCCTGGACAACGAGCTGTTCTACATGGACAAGACCATGATGGTGTTCGGCGATGCGAAGAAGGTGATCGAGGACATGGTCAAGGCGGTGGAGTAACAGCCCTCTTCGGTCTTCACGCAGGAGAACGCCGGCCCGCAAAACGGGCCGGCGTTTTTGTTTGCAGGGGGACTTC
>NZ_JACYOX010000008.1 GCF_015352955.1 Noviherbaspirillum soli | reverse complement strand
ACTGGCAGTAGGGGTCGGACTGTTTGCCACAATTCATCATCAACCAGTTCGCGTGCCATATTGCCTCGCCACGATAATTATCGACGAGTTGCTATGACAACGAAAATTCCATTTTGTTAGATGCTCTTAGAAGGAAAGACCTATGAAAGCTAATGCAATTCCATTCACAGTAGACGCACTGGAGGCCCTGTTCACTCTGGACACTGAGAACGGTCGGCTGTTTCGACGTGGCCTGAGTAAGGGGCCAAAGCGTCAGCCAAGCACCAAGACGCCGTACAGGAAGATTGAAATAGCCGGTACTGCTTACGGTGAGCATCGGATTATTTGGATGCTTGTCAGTAGAGCCGCTATCCCGGAGGGTATGGAAATAGATCACATTGACAGGAACCCCTATAACAACCGCCCGAGTAATCTGCGATTGGTAACACGCACCCAGAACATGGCTAATACCACGAAGCGGCGAAATAACTCGACAGGCTATAAGGGTGTAAGTCGAGCAAGGAACAGTTACGCAGCAGAGATTATGGTGAGTGGAGTTAAGCGCCACCTTGGGTACTTCTGCACTGCCGAGGGCGCAGCGCGGGCGTACGATCTTGCCGCTAGCTCAGCTTTCGGAGAGTATGCCCTTACGAATGCCGGCATGAACCTGCTGCTAGCGCACTGAGGGTGGGGCCAACGGTTTCAACGAATACGCCGCATCACGGGTAGTGCATCTCTCAGCCGAGTTTCTTAGCCAATGTCTCTGCTTCAGGATGAACGTAGCGCTTCAGCATAGCGATGCTCTTATGTCCTGTGACGCAAGACAACTCAATCAGATTCGAGAGCTTCGGAGCGATCCTAGTTGCAGCCGTATGCCGCAGGTCATGCCAGCGAAAGTCCGCCAGCTCGGCGGTCTCTCGTGCTGCCTCGAATCGCTTGGAAATAGCAGCAGCCGACATTGGTATCACTCTGTCGTCACGGGAACTAAGCAGAAGCTGCGACGTTTGCTGCAATTGTTTCAGATTGGTCAATGCCTCAACAGCACGTGAGGACAGCGGGACGAATCGGGAATCTCCATTCTTGGTCATCCGTAGATAAGCGACTTGCCGCGCTAGGTCCACGTCGGGCCAGCGCAGCGCCAGCAGTTCCCCTCGGCGCATTGCCGTTTCTATCGAAATAACAATAGCCGGAAGGAGCCAAGGAGAGCGCCGTCCGACCGGGGCAGCGGCGACTAGCAGCCGTTTTTCTTCGTCGTAAGTTAGTACCCGGCTTCGGCCCGGAGGTTGCGAAGGCTTACGGACCATTTGAACCGGGTTGCTGATGTGCATACCCCATTCTCGACGCGCGTGGTTGATGACCGCACTGAGGGTCGCAAGATGACGCACGACCGTACCGGGCGCGACTCGCTCCAACAATTCGTTGCGCCACTCCGCTACTACTTGAGGAGTAAGGGCCGCCATGCTGAATTGAGCGATGCGAGCGCGCTGCATGGCTTTAAGCGTGTACCTGCCCTCGGAGTGGCCGCGCAGCAGCGGATTCACCTCTTGCAGATACCTTTCTAAAACGTCCGAAAGGGTACAGTTCTCAGCTTGGGTTCGGTCGATGAATACCCCGCGCTCCATCTCCCCTTCGGCGCTGCGTGCCCACCGTTCTGCATCGGATTTCGACCGAAACGTTCGGGTGCTCTCTGGAAAGCCCTTGCGGCGCACACGGGCTTGCCAGCCCTCGCCATGCTTACGTATTGATGCCATTGCTTTGCTCCATTGGGACAAGGTTGGCGCAAAACAGAACAAATGCAATCTACCGCGCTGGAGGAGTGCTAGGAGATTGACGCGAAGCAGTTAGGTAGAATGACAGCGCTAAGACAATAAACCTTCTAGATTCAAGTACTTAACTCCCTGCTACCCAGTCCCCCGACTTTCCTCCGTGCTTCTCCAGCACCTTCACATCCGTCATCACCATGCCGCGGTCCACCGCCTTGCACATGTCGTAGATGGTCAGCAAACCCACCTGCACCGCGGTCAGCGCCTCCATCTCCACGCCGGTCTTGCCGGTGGTTTCCACCCGCGCGATGCACAGCACCTGGCTGCGGCTTTCGTCCGGCTCGAAGTCTACCGTCACGCGGGTCAGCGCCAGCGGGTGGCAGAGCGGGATCAGGTCGCTGGTTTTCTTCGCAGCCATGATGGCGGCGATGCGGGCGATGCCCAGCACGTCGCCTTTCTTGGCGGTGCCCGCCAGGATCTGCGCCAGGGTTTCGGGTCGCATCCTGATCACGCCGGAGGCCAGCGCGATGCGGTGGGTGTCTGCCTTGGCGCCGACGTCGACCATGTGGGCCTGTCCGGCGGCGTCGAAATGGGTGAGGGCGTTGGCGGCTTCTTGGTCGTGGCTCATGATGATCGAATGCTTGGGAAAAGGGGGTGGTTGAACGTTGCCGGGCGGGGGGTATCATAGCACCGTGCATTGTTCCCCAATTCCCGACCATTCATGTCCATTCGACCACGCATCACGGCCCTTGCCGCGGCCTTTCTGATCTCCGCCCAGTCGCTGCTGGCGCCGGTGGCGGCGCAGAACCTGCCCAATCTCGGCGGCAGCGAGCGCGAGGATCTGTCGCCCGTCATGGAGCGCAAGCTGGGCGAGCAGATCATGCGCGACATCCGCCGCGACCGGGACTACCTGAACGACGCGCCGACGCTGGAATACCTGAACGGTTTCGGCAACAGCCTGGTGACGGCCCGGCCGGAAGTGCGCGGCGAGGCCGGCTACGATTTCTTCTTCTTCCCGGTGCGCGATGCCTCCCTGAATGCCTTCGCGCTGCCCGGCGGCTTCATCGGCGTCCATTCGGGGCTGCTGCTGGCCGCGCAGAGCGAGTCGGAACTGGCCTCGGTGCTGGCGCACGAGATCGGCCATGTGTCGCAGCGGCACATCGCCCGCATGCTGGGCAACCAGAAGCAGGACATGCTGGTGCCGCTGGCGGCGCTGGTGCTGGGCGCGCTGGCGGCCAGCAAGAGCCCCGACCTGGCGATGGCATCGATGATGGGCGGGCAGGGTTATGCGATCCAGCGCCAGCTCAACTTCAGCCGCGACGCCGAGCGCGAGGCCGACCGCGTCGGCCTCCAGATCCTGGGCGAGGGCGGCTTCGACACCTCGGGCATGGTGGCTTTTTTCGGACGGCTGCAGAATGCCAGCCGCAACTACGGTGACGGCGCGCCGGCCTACCTGCAGTCGCATCCGCTGACCACCGAGCGGATCGCCGATATCCAGTCACGCATCCGTGACCAGCGCTACAGGCAGCGCGCTGACAGCATCGAGTTCCAGCTGATCCGGGCCCGGGTGCGGGTGCTGCAGGACCTGTCGTCCCAGGGCCTGCGCGACAGCACGGTGACCTTCGAGAACCAGTTGCTGCTGAAAAGCCGGGTGCAGACCGCGGCCGCGAAATACGGCCTGGCAATGATTGCGCTGCGCCAGGACGATCCGAAGAAGGCGCTGGCGCTGGTGGAGGATGCCAGGACCGCGGCGCTGAAGGACAGCGCGCCCATCGCGGCGCTGGCGATCGAGGCCAGGATGGCAGCCGGCCAGCCGGCCGAAGCGCTGAAGCAGGCGCAGGCGGCGCGTTCGGCCTTTCCGATTTCGCGCGGCTTTGCGATGCAGTATGCCGACGCCCTGATCGCCTCCGGCCGCAATGATGAAGCGGTGAGCTTCCTGCGCGACCAGGCGCAGCTCTACCGTTCAGACATCGAGGTGCAGGATCATCTGGCCAGGGCCTATTCGGCGCAGGGCAGGCAGGCGCTGCAGCATCTGGCGCTGGCCGAATCCTATGCGCTGAAGGGCGCGCTGCCGGCGGCGCTGGACCAGCTGCAGATCGCGCGGCGTGCTTCCGACGCCTCGTTCTACGACCAGTCCATCATCGATGCGCGGGAGCGGGAATTCCAGGAACGGCGGCGCGAGGAACTGAAGGAAAGCAAGGACGCGCGCAAGCCCTGAAATTACTTTTGCGGCGCGTCAGGCGCGCGGCTGCGGAACGAAGCCGAAGCGCTGCGCCAATTCGCCGCTGTCGATGCGCTGCACCGGCAGTTCGCGGCCCTGGTGCCGCATCGCCATGGGCGCCGGCGCGGCTTCGGTCAGCCAGCCGATCAGCCTGTCGTCCGAGGCGGGCGCGCCATCGATGGCCAGCGCGCCGGTGCATTGCGCCAGGTCGCGGTCATCCAGCAGCGCCACCTTGTCGCCGCCTTGCAGGATCAGTTGTCCGCGTTCGGTCATGTAAGCCTGGTCGATTTGGGCCAGCGCCTCGCCGGTCTGCAGCAGGAAACCCTGCGCCGGGTCGGTGCGGGCGATGTAGGGCGTTGCTTCCAGGTCCACGTACACCCGCTGCGGCCCGTTCTGGAAGTACCAGCGGCCGTTCTCGTCATGCGCATAGTTGCGGTTGATGAAGTTCAGCAGGGCGGCATTGGCGATGCGGTCGCCGGCCCGGCCGGCCTGCTGCGCCGCCTCGTCGCGCATGCGCCAGCCGCCGCGCGCATCCAGCGCCAGCCAGCCGTAGCAATGGGGAACGTTGGGCCACTTGGCCATGGCCTGCTTGACGACTTCATCCATGATGGCTGCTCTCTTTGATGACCGGAAACGATGTGGTGATATTAGCGCCAGCCGCTGTCAGCCGGCTTGCGCGTCCTCACCTTCGAGAAAGCGCACGATGCGGCGCGGCAGCCAGCTGTTGGCGCCGGGCGCGGCGCCCGTGGCGAAACCCACGTGCCCGCCTTCGCGCGGATATTCCAGCCTGACCGCGGGCGAGGCCTGCTGCGGCAGGTGGCGGGCCGGCAGGAAGGGGTCGTTCCGGGCATTCAGCACCAGGGTGCGCACCGTGATGTCGTTCAGCACATGGCGCGCGCTGGCGCGGTGCCAGTAGTCGTCGGTGTCGCGGTAGCCGTGCAGCGGTGCAGTGACCACATTGTCGAATTCATACAAGTTGCGCGCGGCCAGCATCCGGGCGCGGTCGAACAGGCCGGGAAACTGGTCCAGCTTCTGCAGGCACTTGGGCTTCAGGGTCTTCAGGAATACCCGGGTGTAGATCATGTTCAGCCCCGACGACAGCGCCGCGCCGCCGCCGGCCAGGTCGAGCGGCGCCGACACCGCGCAGGCGGCGTCGACGAAACCTGCCGCCTGCTGCGACTCGCCCAGCCAGCGCAGCAGCGCATTGCCGCCGAGCGACACGCCGACCGCATACAGCCGGCCGGCGGCAAGCGCCGCGGGCGTGTCCTTGAGGCGGCGCAGGATCCAGTCCAGTTCGCTGGCGTCGCCGGAATGGTAGAAGCGCGGCCCCCGGTTCAGTTCCCCCGAGCAGCCGCGGAAATGCGGAATCGCGCCCGACCAGCCGAGTTCGGCGGCATAGGCCATCAGCTCGCGCGCATAGTGGCTGTCGGACGAGCCTTCCAGCCCGTGGAACAGCACCACCAGCGGCTTGCCGGGCTGGCCGTCTAGGAAGTCGACGTCGATGAAGTCGCCGTCCGGCGCATCCCAGCGTTCGCGCCGCATCGCCACCGCCGGCTTGGCGATCATGGTGGCCGGGTAGATGGTCTGCAGGTGGCCGCCGGGCAGCCAGCGTGGCGCGCGGTAATCCATCGCTGCCATCAGTGCAATACGGTGCCGGGCGGCTGGTGCGACGGCGCCGGGCCGGGCGCGACCGACGCATGGTGGATCACGATGCGCCAGCCCTGCGGCGTTTTCAGGAAGACATTGGTGGCGATGATGTGCAGGTCCGGCTGGCGGCCTTCGCTGCGATGGATTTCCTCGACGATGCTGTGCACCGCGGTCAGCATGTTGTGGGTTTCATGCAGGCGGGACACGCTGATGTGCACCGGGCCGCGCTCGAACACCGCTTCCCAGGAGGCGCGGATGGCGGCATGGCCGATCAGCCGGCCGCCGCCCGGATGCACGCAGACGATCTCGTCATCCTCGGCCCACAGCGCCATCAGCGCCTGGATGTCGGCGCGGGCAATGGCGTCGTAGAACGCGGCTTCCGCGTCCACCGCCGTGCCCATGCTCTTGTTGGATTTGGGCATCGATGCCTCAGTGGCCGTGATGCACCGCGCCGGGCTTTAAGCGATAGACCGTGCCGCAGTAAGGGCATTTGCCTTCGCCCTGGTTGCCCAGGTCGATGAACACCCGCGGATGGGACGACCAGATCGGCATGGATGGGTTGGGGCAGAAGGCCGGCAGATCGTCGCCGTCCAGTTCCACATGGCTCATTTGTTGTTGCGATTGACTCATTGCATGTTTTCCGTTTTGTTTAAACCAGGGTCAGCCAGTGCCGGTACTGCGGCGCGCGGCCGGCCACCACGTCGAAGAACAGCGACTGCAGCTTCTCGGTGATGGGGCCGCGATGGCCGGCGCCGATCTGGCGGTTGTCGAGTTCGCGGATCGGCGTGATCTCGGCCGCGGTGCCGGTGAAGAAGGCTTCGTCGCAGCAGTACATTTCGTCACGGGTGATGCGTTTTTCAATGACTTCGATGCCGATGTCGCGCGCCATCGTCAGCACCGCGTCGCGGGTGATGCCGTCCAGGCAGGAAGCCAGGTCGGGCGTATAGAGCTTGCCGTTGCGGATCACGAAGACATTCTCGCCCGAGCCTTCGGACACATAGCCGTCGGTGTCGAGCAAGAGCGCCTCGTCGTAGCCGTCGGCCAGCGCTTCCTGGTTGGCCAGGATCGAGTTGATGTAATAGCCGCAGGCCTTGGCCCGCACCA
Source organism: Noviherbaspirillum soli (assembly GCF_015352955.1). GTDB lineage: Bacteria > Pseudomonadota > Gammaproteobacteria > Burkholderiales > Burkholderiaceae_D > Noviherbaspirillum_A > Noviherbaspirillum_A soli. Next base: position 142,365 of record NZ_JACYOX010000008.1, on the reverse strand, counting down.
GCGACACGTTCACATGGTGGCGCGAGAAGGAGGAGGTCTTGACCCGGATGCCCTTGGTGATGCCTTCCTCGCCGAGGTAGGCGCCCCAGGGCCAGGCGGCGATCGCCACGTGGATGGTGTTGCCGCGGGCCGACACGCCCATCTTTTCCGAGCCGATCCAGACCAGCGGGCGCAGGTAGCAGGATTCGAGCTGGTTGGCGCGCACGACTTCCTTCTGCGCGGCCATGATGGTTTCCATGTCGTAGGGAATGTTCATCTGGAAGATCTTGGCCGAGTTGAACAGGCGCTGGGTGTGTTCCTTCAGGCGGAAGATCGCGGTGCCTTCCGGCGTCTGGTAGGCGCGCACCCCTTCGAACACGCCCATGCCGTAATGCAGCGTATGTGTGAGCACATGGATGGTGGCGTCGCGCCACTCCACCAGTGCGCCATCCTTCCAGATTTTCCCGTCGCGGTCGGCCATGGACATGTTGTCTTCTCCAGATTGTTAGGCAAAACGCGATTTTAACGGATTAGGCAGGTAAAAAAGTTAGACGGTAAAATGCTGTCGGAACAATCTGTTTCCAAAGGTTAATCCTCCTCCTGTGCGGCAAGCAGTTGCCGACGCTGGAAAACCCGCATTCCTGTCCAGGCATTCCGACTGAAAATAATGAGTGAAATCATGCTTCCGACCTATGACGACGTTGTCGCCGCCGCGGCGCGCATTGCCGGCCAGGCGCACCGCACGCCGGTGCTGACTTCCCGCATCGCCGACGAGGAAACCGGCGCGCAGCTGTTCTTCAAGTGCGAGAACCTGCAGCGCATGGGCGCCTTCAAGTTCCGCGGCGCCTACAACGCGCTGGCGAAATTCGATGCCGGCCAGCGCCGCGCCGGCGTCGTCGCCTTTTCCTCGGGCAACCATGCCCAGGCGATCGCGCTGTCGGCCAGGCTCCTGGGCATGCCGGCCACCATCGTGATGCCGCAGGATGCGCCGGCTTCGAAGATCGCCGCCACCCGCGGCTATGGCGCGCAGGTCGTCACCTATGACCGCTACACCGAAGACCGCGAGCAGATCGGGCGCGACCTTGCCGAGCGCCACGGCTACACCCTGGTGCCGCCCTATGACCATGCCGACGTGATTGCCGGCCAGGGCACCGCGGCCAAGGAGCTGTTCGAGGAGGTCGGTCCGCTGGATGCCTTCTTCGTCTGCCTGGGCGGCGGCGGCCTGCTGTCCGGCTCGGCGCTCGCGACCCGCGCGCTGTCGCCGCAATGCCTGCTCTACGGCGTCGAGCCGGAAGCCGGCAACGACGGCCAGCAATCCTTCCGCAGCGGCGCCATCGTCCATATCGACACGCCGCGCACCATTGCCGACGGCGCCCAGACCCAGCACCTGGGCCAGCTGACCTTTCCCATCATCCGGCGCGACGTCGACGACATCCTGACCGTCGGCGACGCCGAACTGGTGGAGGCAATGCGCTTCTTCGCCTCGCGCATGAAGCTGGTGGCAGAGCCGACCGGCTGCCTCGGCTTCGCCGCGGCGCGGGCGATGAAGGACCAGTTGAAGGGCAAGCGGGTCGGCGTGCTGATCAGCGGCGGCAATGTGGACATCGACCGCTATGCAGCATTGCTCGCCGGGCAAGGAGGGTAGGGTGCAATACCCGAAGGGCATTGCACCGGGGCGCTTGAACGACACGGGAAGGCTGGGCTTGCCCGGATCGACCACGGCGGAATGCCCCTGCGGGGTATTCCGCCCTACGTAATAGCTGTAAAGGATTTTTTTCAACCATTGCTGAATCTGAGAGGCGCGGCGGCCCGACCCGGCCGCCGGCGCAAGCACGATGAAGCGGCCCTTGCAGGGTGCAATACCCGAAGGGCATTGCACCGGGGGCGGTTGAACAATACGGGGAAACCGGGCTTGCCCGGATCGACCACGGCGGAATGCCCCTGCGGGGTATTCCGCCCTACGTGTTAGCTGTAGAGAATTTTTTCCAACACTTCCTGAACCCGAAAGGCGCGGCGGGCCGACCCGGCCGCCGGCGCAAGCATGATGAAGCAGATGCAAGGCAGTCCCTCCTCACCCTCCCGGCCCGATTCCCTGGCGCCGCATGACCCGGAAAAGGCCGCCTTCCGCGAGGCGGTGCGCGCCAGCGCGCCGGCCATGCCTGGCATCTTCGCCTGGGGCGTGGTGGCCGGCATGGCGATGATGCAGTCGGGGCTGACGCTGTGGCAGGCGCTGGGCATGACCTTCATCGTGTTCGCCGGCTCGGCCCAGCTGGCGGCGCTGCCGCTGATGGCCGCCAATGCGCCGGCCGTGCTGGTGTTCCTGACCGGCCTGGTGGTGAACCTGCGCTTCGTGATCTTCGCCGCCAGCCTGGGACCGCATTTCGCGCATCTGCCCTGGCGGCAGAGACTGTTCTACGGTTACCTCAACAATGACCTGATGATGGGATTCTTCCCGCAGCGCTTTCCGGCCTACACCGTCGCCCACACCAGCGGCAAGGTGGGCTATTTCGCCGGCGTCTGCTATCCGAACTGGCTGACCTGGCAGGCCGGCTCGGTGGCCGGCATCCTGCTGGCCAGCCAGGTGCCGGCTTCCTGGGGCGTCGGCTTCGCCGGCACGCTGGCGCTCTTGGCGGTCATGATTCCGCTGGTGGTGAACGCGGCCGCGCTGGGCGGCGTGATCGTCGCCGGCGCGGTTGGCGTGGCCGCCTACGGCCTGCCCTACAAGCTGGGCATGCTGCTGGCCCTGCTGGCCGGCATGGCGACCGCGTCGGCCATCGACATGCTTCGGGAAAGAAAGGCGCAGGCATGAACGCCTCCGACATCTGGCTGACCATCGCCCTGCTGGCGCTGGCCACCGTGCTGACCCGCTCCTCGTTCTTCATGCTGGCATCCACCCGCATGCCGGCCCGCCTGCAGCAGGCGCTGCGCTATGCGCCGGCGGCGGCGCTGGCGGCCATCGTGCTGCCCGACCTCGTGCTCAACGGCGGCGGCGCCGTCACGGCGATCGACTGGACCAATCCGCGCCTGCTGGCGGGCGCCGGCGCGACCCTGTTCTTCCTCGCCACCCGCCACCTGCTGGGAACCATCGTGGTCGGCATGGCGCTCTTTACCGCGATACGGATCTTCTGAATTTCAGGCCGGCCGCGCGCCGGACTGTCACCCGAAGTTCTTAACAGAAAAGCAAGAAAGAACCCGCGTATTGCTTGCCCAAAACGGCTTTTCGCCCAGTTGCGCTGGTATAGAATACGGCTCTTTCAATTTCATCATCACTGCCGCCATGCAATTCAACCGTTTCGCCGACCTGGTACAGCAGGGTCAACTCAAGGGCAAGCGCGTGTTCATCCGCGCCGATCTCAACGTGCCGCAGGATGACGCCGGCAACATCACCGAAGACACCCGCATCCGGGCTTCGGTGCCGGCGATCCGCCAGGCGCTCGATGCCGGCGCGGCGGTGATGGTGACCTCGCACCTGGGCCGTCCGACCGAGGGCGCGTTCAAGCCGGAAGACACGCTGGCGCCGATCGCCGAGCGCCTGTCCGCGCTGCTGGGCCAGAAGGTGGAATTGAAGCAGAACTGGGTCGACGGCGTCGATGTCGCGCCGGGCCAGGTGGTGCTGCTGGAAAACTGCCGGGTCAATCCGGGCGAGAAGAAGAACAGCGACGAACTCGCGCAGAAAATGGCAAGGCTGTGCGACGTGTATGTCAATGACGCCTTCGGCACCGCCCACCGCGCCGAAGCCACCACCCACGGCATCGCCAAATATGCGCCCGTCGCCTGCGCCGGCCCGCTGCTGACGGCCGAACTCGACGCGCTCGGCCGCGCGCTGCACCAGCCGGCCCGTCCGCTGGTGGCCATCGTCGCCGGCTCCAAGGTGTCGACCAAGCTGACCATCCTGAAGACCCTGGCCGAGAAGGTCGACAACCTGATCGTCGGCGGCGGCATCGCCAACACCTTCATGCTGGCCGCCGGCCTGAAGATCGGCAAGTCGCTGGCCGAGCCGGACCTGGTCGACGGCGCGAAGGACATCATCGCGATGATGTCGCAGCGCGGCGCCTCGGTGCCGATCCCGGTGGACGTGGTCTGCGCCAGGGAATTCGCCGCCTCCGCCGCCGCCACCGTCAAGGACGTGGCCGATGTGACCGACGACGACATGATCCTGGACATCGGCCCGAAAACCGCCGCCATGCTGGCCGAGCAGATCGCCAGCGCCGGCACGGTGGTCTGGAACGGCCCGGTCGGCGTGTTCGAGTTCGACCAGTTCGGCGAAGGCACCAAGACCCTGGCGATGGCGATTGCCAAGTCCAAGGCGTTTTCGATCGCCGGCGGCGGCGACACCCTGGCCGCGATTGCCAAATACGATATTGCCGAAAAGATAGGTTATATTTCGACCGGCGGCGGCGCTTTCCTGGAGTTCCTGGAAGGCAAGACCTTGCCCGCAGTCGACATCCTGCAGCAGCGGGCTGCAGACAAGTCTTGAGCACCGCCCCCGCATTCGGCCGCCGGCGGCCGCGCCAGCCGGCGCAGGCCGCGCGCCCGGTCGTCCCAACCCAGGAAGGCAAGATGCAAAGAGCCACCAAGATCGTCGCCACCATCGGACCCGCTTCCAGCGACCCGGAAACCCTGACCCGGATGATCCATGCCGGCGTCGATGTCGTGCGCCTGAACTTCTCGCATGGCAAGGGCGAGGACCATATCGAGCGTGCCGCGCTGGTGCGCCGCATCGCCGCCGACCTCGGCCGGGAAGTGGCGATCATGGCCGACCTGCAGGGCCCGAAGATCCGGGTCGGCAAGTTCGAGAACGGCAAGGTCACCCTGGTGCGGGGCGAGAAATTTGTCCTCGACGCCGCCTGCGAGCTGGGCAACCAGCAGCAGGTCGGCCTGGACTACAAGGACCTGCCGCGCGACGTGCGCGCCGGCGACGTGCTGCTGTTGAACGACGGCCTGATCGTGCTGGTGGTCGACCGGGTCAGCGGCACCCAGGTCCATACCACCGTTCGCACCGGCGGCGAACTGTCCAACAACAAGGGCATCAACCGCCAGGGCGGCGGGCTGACCGCGGCGGCGCTGACCTCCAAGGACATGGAGGACATCAAGACCGCGATGCGCTTCCAGGCCGACTACATCGCCGTGTCCTTCCCCAAGAGCGCCACCGACATGATCATGGCGCGCCAGCTGGCCAATATCGCCGGCGAGGAATTCACCCACAAGCCGCAGATGATCGCCAAGATCGAGCGCGCCGAAGCCATTCCGGCGCTGCAGGAGATCCTGGATGCGTCCGACGGCATCATGGTCGCCCGTGGCGACCTGGCGGTGGAAGTGGGCAATGCCGCGGTGCCGGCGCTGCAGAAGCGCATGATCCGCATGGCGCGCACCTCCAACAAGCTGGCCATCACCGCCACCCAGATGATGGAATCGATGGTCCAGAATCCGGTGCCGACCCGCGCCGAAGTCTCCGACGTGGCCAATGCGGTGCTGGACGGCACCGACGCGGTGATGACCTCGGCCGAGACCGCCGCTGGCCGCTATCCGGTGGAAACCGTGGAAGCGATGGCCGCGATCTGCATCGAGGCCGAGCACTCGGAAGACTTCCGCCTCGACGCCGACTTCCTCAACGTGACCTTCAGCCGCATCGACCAGTCGATCGCCTACGGCGCGCTGTTTACCGCCTACCACCTGCGGGTCAAGGCCATCGTGGCGCTGACCGAGTCCGGTTCCACCGCGCTCTGGATGAGCCGCCACAATATCGACGTGCCGATCTACGCGATGACGCCCAGCCTGGCCACCCAGCGCAAGGCGGTGCTGTACCGCAACGTCACCACCATGGCGCTGGCCCATTCCACCGACCGCGAGGCGGTGCTGAAAATGGCGCAGGACTTGTTGCTGGCCAAGGGCGTCGTCCAGCGTGGTGACATGATCGTCATCACCTGGGGCGAGCCCATGGGCCAGGTTGGCGGCACGAACGCGCTCAACATCATGAAAATCGGCGACTACTAAATTTTTATACCAGGAGAATCCACATGCCTCTCGTATCCATGCGTCAATTGCTGGACCATGCCGCCGAAAACGGCTACGGTCTGCCCGCCTTCAACGTCAACAACCTCGAGCAGGTCAGCGCCATCATGGCGGCCGCCGATGAAGTCGGCGCGCCGGTGATCATGCAGGCCTCGGCCGGCGCCCGCAAATATGCCGGCGAAGCCTTCCTGCGCCACCTGATCTCGGCCGCGGTCGAAGCCTATCCGCATATCCCGGTGGTGATGCACCAGGACCACGGCCAGTCGCCGGCGGTCTGCATGGCCGCCATCAAGTCCGGCTTCACCTCGGTGATGATGGACGGCTCGCTGATGGAAGACGGCAAGTCCGTCGCCAGCTACGAGTACAACGTCGAAGTGTCGAGGAAGGTGGTCGAGTTCTCGCACGCCATCGGCGTCACGGTGGAAGCGGAGCTGGGCGTGCTCGGCTCGCTGGAAACCATGAAGGGCGACAAGGAAGACGGCCACGGCGCCGAAGGCACCATGACCCGTGAACAGCTGCTGACCGACGTCGGCCAGGCCGCCGACTTCGTGCGCCAGACCCAGTGCGACGCGCTGGCCATCGCCATCGGCACCTCGCACGGCGCCTACAAGTTCTCGCGCAAGCCGACCGGCGACATCCTGGCCATCGAGCGCATCAAGGAAATCCACGCCCGCATCCCCAACACCCACCTGGTGATGCACGGCTCGTCCTCGGTGCCGCAGGAACTGCTGGCCGAGATCCGCGAATTCGGCGGCGACATGAAGGAAACCTATGGCGTGCCGGTCGAGGAAATCCAGGAAGGCATCAAGCACGGCGTCCGCAAGATCAACATCGACACCGACATCCGCCTGGCGATGACGGGCGCGATCCGTCGCTACCTGTCCGAGAATCCTTCCAAGTTCGACCCGCGCGACTACCTGAAGCCGGCCCGCGAAGCCGCGATGAAAGTCGTCAAGGCGCGCTACCTGTCGTTCGGCTGCGAAGGCCAGGCAGCGAAGATCAAGCCGGTTTCGTTGGAAAAAATGGCCGAGCGCTACAAAAAAGGCGAACTTTCCCAGATCGTGCAGTAAACTCCCTCCTTTGAAAAAATTCGCGTGCCTCCCGCACGCGGATTCTCCCTTTGTAGTGCATAGCGTTGGCGGCAGCAGCCGCCGGCGCGCTATTCCAGAGATTTTCCATGACCTCCAGTCTTTACCAATCCAGCATCGCTTCGCTGCCGCTGCTTGGCCGCGGCAAGGTCCGCGACAACTACGCTGTCGGCGACGACAAGATCCTCATCGTCACCAGCGACCGCCTGTCGGCCTTCGACGTGGTGATGCAGGAGCCGATCCCGGGCAAGGGCCGGGTGCTGAACCAGATGTCGGATTTCTGGTTCGACAAGTTGAAGGACATCGTGCCCAACCACCTGACCGGCATCGCCCCGGAATCGGTGGTGGCGCCGGAGGAGGTCGAGCAGGTCCGCGGCCGGGCGGTGGTGGCCAAGAAATTGAAGCCCATCCTGGTCGAGGCGGTAGTGCGCGGCTACATCATCGGTTCCGGCTGGAAGGATTACCTGGCCAACGGCGCGGTCTGCGGCATTTCGCTGCCGCCCGGCCTGCGCCAGGCCGACAAGCTGCCGCAGCCGATCTTCACGCCGGCCGCCAAGGCCGACCTCGGCGAGCATGACGAAAACATCAGCTTTGCCGAGATGGAGCGCCGCATCGGCGGCAAGCTGGCGCGCCAGATGCGCGACATCAGCATCCGCCTGTACCAGACCGCGGCCAATTACGCCGCCACCCGCGGCATCATCATCGCCGACACCAAGTTCGAATTCGGCCTGGACGACGACGGCGTGCTGCACCTGATGGACGAAGTGCTGACCGCCGATTCGTCCCGCTTCTGGCCGGCCGACTCCTATGAGCCGGGCAGTTCGCCGCCATCCTTCGACAAGCAGTTCGTGCGCGACTACCTGGAAACCGTCTCCGGCTGGAACAAGACCGCGCCGGCGCCGCGCTTGCCGGCCGACGTGATCGAAAAGACTGGCGCCAAGTACCGCGAGGCGCTGGAGCGCCTGACCGGCGAGAAACTCAAGGACTGACGGAGAGCCCAGATGAGTGCTGATATCGTAAATGCCGCGCCGCTGGTCGGCGTGGTGATGGGTTCTTCCTCCGACTGGGACGTGATGCAGCATGCGGTGGCCATGTTGAAGGAATTCGGCGTGCCCCACGAGGCGCAGGTGATTTCCGCGCACCGCATGCCGGACCAGATGTTTGCCTATGCCGAGGCGGCCCGCTCGCGCGGCCTGCGCGCCATCATCGCCGGCGCCGGCGGCGCCGCCCACCTGCCGGGCATGATCGCGGCCAAGACCATCGTGCCGGTGCTGGGCGTGCCGGTGCCGTCGAAGTATCTGCGCGGCGAGGATTCGCTGCTGTCCATCGTGCAGATGCCCAAGGGCGTGCCGGTGTCGACCTTCGCCATCGGCGAAGCCGGCGCGGCCAATGCCGCGCTGACCGCCGTGGCCATGCTGGCCGCCACCGACGAGGCGCTGGCGGCGAAGCTGCTGGCCTTCCGCGAGCGCCAGACCCAGGCCGCGCTCGACATGACGCTGCCGACATGAACAAGCCATCCATCCTTGCCCCGGCCAATCCGTCCGCCGATCCGGCCACCTGGCTGGGCGTGATGGGCGGCGGCCAGCTCGGCCGCATGTTCGCCCACGCCGCCCAGGCCATGGGCTACAAGGTCGCGGTGCTGGAACCGGCGCCGCAATGCCCGGCCGGCCACGCCGCCGACCACCTGCTGTCGGCCGCCTACGACGATGCCGCCACCCTGGCCGAACTGGCCGAGCAGTGCAGCGCGGTCACCACCGAATTCGAGAATGTGCCGGCCGACAGCCTGGCCCTTCTTGCGCAGACCACCTTTGTCGCGCCGTCCGCCGCCTGCGTCTCGGTGGCCCAGGACCGGATGGCCGAGAAGCGCTTCTTCACCGAATGCGCAGCCCGTTCCGGCGTGCTGCCGGCGCCGCACCAGTTCATCAGCAGCGATGCCGATGTCGATGCGATTGGCGACACGCTGCTGCCCGGCATCCTGAAAACCGTGCGCATGGGCTACGACGGCAAGGGCCAGGTGCGCGTCACCAGCCGCGAAGAGGCCCGCGCCGCCTTCGCCGGCATGGGCGGCGTGCCCTGCGTGCTGGAAAAGATGCTGCCACTGGCCTATGAAGTCTCGGTGCTGGCAGCGCGCGGCGCCGATGGCGGTTCGGTGGTCTATCCGATCGCCGAGAACGTGCATCGCGACGGCATCCTGTTTTCCACCACCGTGCCCGGCCCGAACGTGTCCGCCGAGTGCGCCGCGCAGGCGCAGGCGGCGGCGCTGGCCATCATCGACCGGCTTGATTACGTCGGCGTGCTGTGCATCGAGTTCTTCGTGCTGCAGGACGGCTCTCTGGTGGTCAATGAAATGGCGCCGCGGCCGCACAACAGCGGCCACTACACGATCGACGCCTGCGTCACCAGCCAGTTTGCGCAGCAGGTGCGGGCCATGGCGCGGCTGCCGCTGGGCGACGTGCGCCAGCATTCGCCGGCGGTGATGCTGAACATCCTGGGCGACATCTGGTTCGACGGCGACAGCGCCTGCGAGCCGGCCTGGGACCGGGTGCTGGCGCTGCCGGGCGCCAACCTGCACCTGTACGGCAAGGAAGAGGCAAGGCCGGGCCGCAAGATGGGCCATGTCACCTTCGTCGCACCGACGCTGGAAGAGGCGCAGCGGCAGTTCCGCGCCGCCTGCGCCATCCTGCGGATAGACGCATGAGCATCCGCCAGCCCGATCAGGCGGCGCTGGCCGAGGCCGCCGTCGCGCTGGAAGCCGGCCGCCTGGTCGCGTTTCCGACCGAAACCGTCTACGGGCTGGGCGCCGACGCGGAAAACCCGGCGGCGATCGCCGCCATCTATGCCGCCAAGGGCCGGCCTTCCAATCATCCGGTCATCGTGCACCTGGCGCCTGGCGCCGATATCGGCCGCTGGGCGCGCGAGATCCCGGACGCGGCGAACAAGCTGATCGCCGCTTTCTGGCCCGGCCCGCTGACCCTGATCCTCAAACGCGCCGCTAACGTGCCGGCGGCGGTGGCCGGCGGCCAGGACAGCGTCGGCCTGCGCTGCCCGTCGCATCCGGTGGCGCAGGCGCTGCTGAAGGCCTTCCGCCATGGCGAAGGCGGCCTGGCGGCGCCGTCGGCCAACCGCTTCGGCCATGTCAGCCCGACTACGGCGCAGCATGTGCAGGATGAATTCGGCGCGGGGCCGGACTCGCCGCTGGCCATGGTGCTCGATGGCGGCGCCAGCCAGGTGGGCATTGAATCGACCATCGTCGACCTGTCGCGCATGGACAGCCACGGGCCGGCCTTGCTGCGGCCCGGACAGATCACTGCGGAACAGATCGCAGCGGTGATCGGGCAGTGGCCCGGCCTGGGCGGCACGGACGCGCCGCGCGTCTCGGGCGCGCTGGCGTCCCACTATGCGCCCCGCACGCCGGTGGTGCTGGTGGAGGGCGCGGCACTGCCGGCGCTGCTGGATGGCCTGGCAGCGGCGGGCAGGCGGGCCGCCATGATTCTGGCCGGAACGGGCGCTGCGGCGACGCCGGCGCGTTCCGCCGTTGCGCTGCCGTCAGAGCCCGACGGTTATGCCCAGGGCCTCTATGCCGCGCTGCGGAGCATGGACAACGTCGGCGCCGACGTGATCCTGGTGCAGCGGCCGCCGCAGGACATCGCCTGGCTGGGCATCAATGACAGGCTGCGCCGCGCGGCCCACGGCTCGGAAAACACGCTCAACGCGCTGGGTTTGTAGTCCCTGAGCGGGCGGGGCCGCGCTATCGGCACGCCCGGTTCAGCGCCCGCCGCTCTCCATCAGCCGTCCGCCATGAAATACCAGTCCCGGCTGGGGCGTGACGTCGCACTGCTCGACTTCCCCGACAAAGATCACATGGTCGCCTTCCGGATAGCGGCTGCGGTTATGGCATTCGAACCAGGCGGAGACGCCCTTGAGGATAGGCAGGCCGGTGCGCGAGAGCGAAAAGTCCACGCCCTGGAAGCGGTTCGCGCCGCGCCGGGCGAACTGCTCGGCCAGATGCGCCTGGCTGGCCGAGAGCACATTGATCACGTAATGGGAATTGTCGGTAAAGGCCGGCAGGGTGCTGGCTTCATTCGACAGGCTCCAGAGCACCAGCGGCGGCGACAGCGAGACCGAGTTGAACGAGCTGGCAGTCAGGCCGATGAAAGCGCCACTATCCGTACGGGTGGTGATGACGGTGACGCCGGTGGCGAACTGGGAAAGCGCCTGGCGAAAGTGCGCGGTATCGAATTCCGGCGCCAGCGCCTGGGAGGTGGGAGAGAGCATTACAGGCCTGAAAGCGTTGAACAGGGCTAATTATGCCGAAAATCGGCCAACCATGAGGCGGGCAGTCTTTTTTTACGTAGAATCGGCAGGTCCAAGCCATTGCCTGCCATCATGATCGCCTGTTCATCATCCCTGTCACCGTTGCCGCCCGTCTCCCTGTTTGACCTGCTCGCGCAGTACGCACGCAGCCAGCCTGATGCCATCGCCTGCGCTTCCCGCTACCGGATGGCCAGCTATCGCAAGATATGGTCAAGAATCGAGCGCGCTACCGCCAGACTGCAGGGCGAGTGGCAAGTGACGCCGGGCGACGTCGTCGCGTATTGCGGCCAGGGTCATCCGGATGCGCTGGTGCTGTACCTTGCGCTGGTACGCTGTGGCGCGCGCCTGTGGCCGCTTGAGCATCCGGACGCGCCGGTCGTGCTGGCCGACCATGCCGCCGGCCTGCCGTTGAAGATGGTGCTGTTCGATGACGATGGCCCGCAGCCACGCGCACCGGCAACCGCGTTGCCGCTATCGACCCTGATCGGCAGCCATTGCCCTTGCGAGGCGCGGGCGGCTGCCTTCAATCCGGCCATCCCGAGCCTGCTTGCGATCGGTGCTGACGGGAAATTCAGCCAGCACAGCCTGCTGCAACTGCAGGCCGCTGCGCCATCCGGCGTGCACGAGGTGCATTGCCGCCTGTTCGACCAGGATGTGCTGGGGCCGGTGGTGCTGCCCACCCTTGCGGCAGGCGGGACGCTGGTTTTTCTGTAGCGCCCGGCACGCTCTTGCCAGCAGTTTTCCTTTTTCACCGCTGTCCGAGGGATGCATTCATTTATCGCTGTTACGTATTGCGATACGTAATCAGGCGGAATGGATATATGCGCAAATTTTTCTTTCAGATCCGGCAGATGCTGTTCCTGGCCGGGGTGGGCGCCGGTCTGGCTGCCTGCGGCGGGAATGTGGCTTCCACCGGGCAGGCCGCAAGGCAGGCGCGTTGCGACGGCATGGCGCCCGCGTCGCAGGCGGCAGGCCGGACCAGGGTCGAGCCCGTCACCACAATTGCGTGCACGGTCATGCATGAGCTGGACCTGAGAAGCGCCATCATCCAGGTCAGCATCGAGGGCAGGCTGGTCTATTCCACCGCGCTGGGCGAATCCGCACCCGGCACGCCGGCCACAACCGCCATGCATTTCCGCAACGGCGCCGTCGCCATGACCTATATGGCCACGGTGCTGCTGCAACTGGTGGATGAAGAACGCCTCAGCCTCGGCGACAAAGTGGGCAAGTGGCTGCCTGGCTTGCCGGCCGCGGACTGGGTGACGCTGGAAATGCTGGCCAACAATACGTCCGGCTATCCGGACTATGTCGCCGATCCGGAATTCCTTGCCGCCAGCAAGGCCGATCCGCTGCGGGAATGGGCTGCCGGCGACCTCCTGTCCCATGCCTTCAGCAAGAACCTGATCTATACGCCCGGCGCCAACTGGAATTATTCGCATACCAACTACCTGGTGCTTGCCGCCGTCATCGAGAAGGTCACCGGAAAACCCCTGGCCGCGGTGCTGCGCGAGCGCATTCTCGATCCGCTGCGGCTGCGCAATACGGCAAGCTCGGTGCAGCCCGACATACCCTCGCCGGTGCTGCGCGCCTATACCAGCGAGCGGGGTCGCTATGAGGAATCGACGTTCTGGAATCCGTCCTGGACCCTGCCGGCGGGCGCGGTGATGACCACCGACATCACCGACCTGCGCTTGAGCGCCGAAGCCATCATGCGCGGTTCGCTGCTTTCGTCCAAGTCCTTTGCTGCCCAGACCGATGCCCGGCTGGTCGGACTTGGCGATCCGGCCGCCTGCCCGCCGGGCATCTGCAAGAAAAATACCGAAGCCGTGCATTACGGCATGGGCCTGCTGGTCAGCGGGCCGTGGCTGATGCAGAACCCCTTGTTCAGCGGCTACAGTGCGTCCATCGGCATGCTGCCGGAGCGTGGCATCAGCATTGCAGTGGCCGCAACCCAGGGTCCGCAGGCCGATCCGGATCGCAATGGCAGCGAAGCGCTGATGCTTGCGATTGCCCGCCAGGTGGCGCCGGACAAGCCGGTGCCGCTCTCCGTACTGGCTCAATGAGCCAGGCGCCGCTGTCGCGCCATGCGCTGTTCGAACGGTTATCCGGGAGATAAGGCCGTCACCGCCATCGCCAGCACGGTGCCGGCCATCAGCGCCGTGGCCAGCCAGCCGAACACCTTCAGGCCGCCGCGGATCACGAATTTGCCCATCACCTGATGGTTGGTCGCCATCAGCATCATCACGACCATGATCGGCGCCGAGATCACGCCATTGATGACCGCGCTCCAGTACAGTCCCCTGACCGGGTCCAGCGGCAGGAAATCGATGGCCATGCCGCCCAGCGTCGCCAGCGCGATCACGCCGTAGAATTCCTTGGCCATCGCCGGCCGGTATTCCAGGCTGCTGGCCCACTTGAAGCTGCCAGCCATCGCATAGGCGGCCGAACCTGCGAGCACCGGCACCGCCAGCAGGCCGGTGCCGATGATGCCTGCCGCAAACAGCATGAAGGCGAAGTCGCCCGCAATGGGCCGCAGGGCCTCGGCAGCCTGGGCCGAGGTGTCGATGCTGGTGATGCCATGCGCATGCAGCGTCAGCGCCGCGGTCAGCATGATGAAGAACGCCACCAGGTTGGAAAAGCCCATGCCGACATAGGTGTCGATCTGTATCCTTCCCAGTTCGGTGCGCGCCTTCCCGGGTTCCTTGCGGATCGATTTGCCGTTGGGCTGGCTTTTCATCTGCTCCACTTCCTCTGAGGCCTGCCAGAAGAACAGGTAGGGGCTGATGGTGGTGCCCAGCACCGCCACCACCGTGGTGATGTAGTCCCGCGTCAGCGACGCCTGCGGCCATACCACGGCGCGGCCGACCTGCGCCCAGTCGATGCGTATGGTGAAGATCACCGCGACATAAGCCAGCAGCGCCAGCGTCAGCCATTTCAGCACCCGCACATAACGGTGATAGGGAATGAATATCTGCAGCCCCAGCGACAGCAGGCCGAAACCGACCGCATACCAGCGCGCCGGACCGCCCACGAGGAGTCTGACCGCGTCGCCCATGGCCGCCAGGTCGGCCGCGATATTGATGGTGTTGGCCACCACCAGCATCAGCACCGTGGCATGCAGTATCCAGCGCGGGTAATGCCGACGCATGTTGCTGGCCAGGCCACGCCCGCTGACGCGGCCGATGCGGGCGCTGATGATTTGGATCGCCGCCATCAGCGGATAGGTCAGCAGCACCGTCCACAGCATGTTCAGGCCAAACCGGGCGCCGGCCTGGCTGTAGGTCGCGATGCCGCTCGGATCATCGTCGGCGGCGCCGGTGACCACGCCGGGGCCAAGCCGGGCCAGCCATGAGGTTTCCTGTTCGCTTTCAGCAGCAGGCGTTGCGGCGGTTTTCCTGTTCATGGGCGCGGTGGTGCATGTCGATGGCGATTCCGTATGGTGGTGCAGTTATTGCGCATGGTCAATCTCGCGCAGGGGGGCGTTGCCGTTTGGATCAAGCCGGCCGGCATCAGCACATTTTTTGCGATACAGTGACACGATCGATGCTGGCATAACCAAGAGGGGGAACAACATGGCGACTGAAACAGCAACCCTGGGCGGAGGATGCTTCTGGTGCCTTGAGGCGGTTTATCAGGAATTGAAAGGCGTGCAGCAGGTGGAGTCGGGCTATGCGGGCGGGCAGGTCTCCAATCCACGCTACGAGCAGGTCTGCGAAGGCACCACCGGCCATGCCGAAGTGGTGCGGCTGACCTTCGACCCGGATGTGGTCAGTTACCGCGACATCCTGGAAGTCTTCTTCACCATCCATGACCCCACCACCCTGAACCGCCAGGGCAACGATGTGGGCACCCAGTACCGGTCGGTGATCTATTACCACGACGCCCGGCAGCGCGAGACGGCCGAGCAGGTGATCGCGGAAATGGCCAATGTCTGGGACGCGCCCATCGTCACCGAGCTGAAGCCCCTGCCTGATTATTACAAGGCCGAGGCCTATCACCAGAACTACTTCCGGCAAAACCCGATGCAGGGCTACTGCGCCTATATCGTCGCGCCCAAGGTGGCGAAGTTTCGCAAGACCTACGCCGACAAGCTCAATCACTGACCGGGCCGGTCATACATGTAGCGGCGCGACCAGGGCAGGGCGGACGCATCGCGGCCGGCCTTGCCGCAGACAACCTGGTTCAGCGAGATCCAGTCCTGGCTGAACGCATAGGCGCAGCCGGCCAGGTAGACGCGCCAGATGCGAAAGCGCCTGTCGTCGACGGTCTGGCGTATCTCGTCGGCGCGCGCCTCGAAATTGTCGGCCCAGATGCTGCAGGTTCTTGCATAGTGGCGGCGCAGGTTTTCCACGTCCAGCGGTTCCAGCCCGCCCATCTGCATGGTCTTCAGCACCAGGCTCACATGCGGCAGCTCGCCGTGCGGGAACACATAGGTTTCGATGAATTCGCCGCCGCCGTAGGGCGTTTCGCCATTGCCGGTGTCGGTGGTGGTGATGCCATGGTTCATCACCAGGCCGTCATCCTTCAGCAGCGCGTTGATTTTGCTGAAGTACATCGGCAGGTTTTTCAGGCCGACATGCTCGAACATGCCCACGCTGGTGATGCGGTCGAACTGGCCTTGCACGTCGCGGTAATCCTGCAGCCGGATCTCGACCTGGCCCTCCAGCCCGGCCTCGCGCACCCGCTCCACCGCCAGCGCATGCTGGTTGCGCGACAGCGTGATGCCGGTGACGCGGGCGCCATACTGGCTCGCGGCCCGGATCGCCAGTGCGCCCCAGCCGCAGCCGATGTCGAGCAGGGTGTCGCCGGGACGCACCCGGATCTTGTTGAGGATATGGTCGATCTTCTTCAGCTGCGCGGTGGCCAGGTCTTCGTCGCCATTCTCGAAGTAGGCGCAGGAATAGACCATGCGCGGGTCCAGCCACAGCTGGTAGAAGCCGTTGGAGACATCGTAGTGGTACTGGATCGCGTCCGCATCCTTCCTGCGGGTATGGCTGAAGGGCCTGCTGATCCAGCCGGGCCGGCTTTCCTGCTTCAGCGTGTGCGCGGCCAGCGCATTGGCCACCGCGATCACTTCCCGGGCCCTTCCTTCCACGTCGAGCCGGCCTTCGACATAGGCCTTGCCGAGGTTGGCCAGGGTGGGCTTGAGCAGGAAGGGCAGGGACGACACGTGCGGCACCTTGACCGTCACTTCGGGCACCTGCTTGCCGAAGTCGAACTGCTGGCCGTTCCATAACTGCAGCCGCAGCGGAAGCGCGGCCTGGTGACGGATGTTTTCCACCCAGTGTTCCAGCTTCTTTTCCCAAAACATGATGTCCTCCGAAAAGTGCGATCAATATCCTGGTGCTGCGGGCAGGGCCGGTGCCGGCCGGTCTAGGGTTGCAAGCGCTCCCTGCGCCATGCGCCATCCTGCTGGCGGGTGTAGACGATGCGGTCGTGCAGCCGGGAAGGCCGGCCCTGCCAGAATTCCATGCGGTCGGGAATGAGCCGGTAGCCACCCCAGTGCGGCGGGCGCACAGGCTGGTCGCCATGGCTGGCCTCGGCCTGGGCGAAGCGCTGTTCCAGCATCTCCCGGCTGGCGATGGTTTCGCTCTGGTCGGACGCCAGCGCGCCGAGGCGGCTCCCGAGCGGACGGCTCTGGAAATAAGCGTCGCTCTGTTCCTCCGCCAGCTTCTCGACCCGGCCTTCGATGCGCACCTGGCGTTCCAGCTCGACCCAGTGAAACAGCAGCGCAGCGTAAGGATGGGCTTCCAGGTCGCGGCCCTTGCGGCTGCGGTAGTTGGTGAACCAGGTAAAGCCGTCCCGGTTGAAGTCCTTGATCAGCAGGATGCGCGACGACGGCCGGCCATCCGCGCCCACGGTCGCCACGCTCATGGCATTGGCTTCCGGGATGCCGGCTTCCATCGCCTGCCGGAACCAGGTGGCGAACTGGACGGTCGGGTCCGGGTCCACTTCCGCCTCGGTCAGCATGGCGCGGCTGTAGTCCTTGCGCAGGTCGGCAATCGACATCGATCAGGCTCCTTCTGAGTGGGCAATCCCGCGCCGTGCGCGCATCGCATTGCCCAGGGTTTGCATCTGCGCCGGCGAAAACAGGCGCTTGGCCATCGGCGCGATCTGGCTTTCCTCCTTGTCCATGTGGCCAAGGTACAGTTCCTGGTACAGCTTTACATCGGCGCCATCGAGCGTGACCGCCGCGCCGCTGGCCAGCGCGGCAAGCTGGGGCTGCAGCCGCTGCCAGACCGCGTCCATCCGCTGGTGCTCATCCAGGATTTCCGGCGTGAGCCGTTTCAGCAGCACGGCGTCGGCGTCGGCGGCCGTCTCGGCGAGCATGGGCAGCAGATTCTGTTCCTCGTCCTCATGGTGCTGGTGCGCCGCCTTGGAGAAATAACGCAGCACCGCAGTGGCGGCCTGCTGCACTTCTGCCGCGCCAGCCTCGCGCGCGACCGGGCCGGCCAGCTGCTGCATGGTGCGCAGCTGCTTGCGGATGCGGTCGTGGCAATGTTTCAGCACCGCGATAGGCTGGTCGAAGTCTGGTGCGGTGTCGAACAGGGAAACGTTCATCGCTTGTTGCCTTGGAAAGTAAGATTGCCTTGCGGCCCGCAAGCGACTGTGTAACCCGAAATAAAGGTTGCGGCGCGTAGGCCTGGCACAACAAAATGTTAGTTAATTGTTATTTTAGTCGGAAATCGTTATGGGTGTCGGCCCAAGTCGATGCCGAGTCAGCCATTTCCGCATTTTCCTTCCAGTAAAATAACGCGATGGACCTGATTGCCCCCCACCTTCCCGCTGCCGAACTGGCTGATATTGATTTCGAACGCCGTTTTGGCGGCATTGCGCGCCTGTACGGCGCTCCCGCCCTGCAACGCTTCCGCAGCGCCCATGTCTGCGTGGTGGGCGTGGGCGGCGTCGGCTCATGGGTGGCCGAGGCGCTGGCCCGCAGCGCGATCGGCCACATCACGATGATCGATCTCGACAACGTGGCCGAGTCCAACATCAATCGTCAGATCCATGCCCTGACCGAGACCATAGGCCAGCCCAAGGTCACCGCGCTGGCAGAACGCATTGCCCAGATCAATCCGTTCTGCCGCGTCACCCAGATCGAGGACTTCATCACGCCGGACAATCTCGACGACATGGTCGGCCTGCGCGCCTATGACTATGTGATCGATGCGATCGACGATGCGCGCGCCAAGACCGCGCTGATCGCGTATTGCCGCGCCAACCGCATACGCCTGATCACGATCGGCGGCGCGGGCGGCCAGGTCGATCCGACGAAGATTGAAGTACGCGATCTTTGCCGTACCGAGCAGGAGCCGCTGCTGGCAAAGGTGCGCAAGCGTTTGCGCAACGAGCATGGTTTCCCGCGCGGCACCAAGAACAAGTTCGGCATCGATGCGGTGTTTTCAACAGAGCCGCTGCGCCAGCCGGACGCGGGCGATGCCTGCGAAGTCGATCGGCCTGGCGTTACCGGCCTCAATTGCGCCGGCTTTGGTTCGGCAATGGTGGTGACTGCCAGCTTCGGCCTGGTAGCGGCGGCGCAGGTGCTGCGCCGGCTGGCCGAATCGGCCACAGCCGCAGCCACGACCGACCCGGCCTGACCAGGGCGCTCAGCCCGGCGCGCGCTGCGCCAGCACTTCGTAGATCGGTCCGCGCTGCGTGGTGGTGGACTGCACCAGCGCCAGTTGCGGCGCCTGCCAGACAATCGCCGGCTCCCTGCCGCGCGGCGCCGACGGCGCATTGCGCGCCAGCGTCACATGCGGCCGGAAGGCCGATTCCCTGTCGTGGCCGATACCGCATTGCCGTAGCGCGGCCGACAGCTCACGCTGCAGGTCCAGCAATGCCGGCGGCGGATGCTCCATGCCCAGCCAGGCAATCCGCGCCCGCTGGAAATAACCGTAACAATCCAGCTGCAGGCGCAGTTCCGGGAAGTCAATCGCCTGCAGCACCCGTTCCAGCGCCGGCAGCACCTGGGTCGGCTGCATGCCCAGGAAGGCCATGGTCAGGTGCAGGTTTTCGGGTGCGGTCGGCCGGCCGTTTCCCGACTGGCCGGGCGGCAGCAGCCCGGCCAGTGCGCTGCGCGTGGCCTCATCCGGCCACAGCGCAAAGAACAGGCGCAGCGATGCGGGCGATGCGGCCATGCCTTCCCTGGCCCCTTACGACTTGCCGAAGACTTCGTTCAACTGCTGGGTCACGCGGATGAAGGTGGTGCGCTTGGTCAGTTCCTTGAGCTTGTGGGCGCCGACATAGGTGCAGGCCGAGCGCACGCCGCCCAGGATGTCCTGCAGGGTGTCGGCCACCGGCCCGCGTGACGGCACCAGCACTTCCTTGCCCTCGCTGGCGCGATAGCGGGCCACGCCGCCGGCATATTTTTCCATCGCCACCCGGCTGCTCATGCCGTAGAACTGCTTGAACTTCTTCCCGTCGCGCTCGACCAGGTCGCCGGCGCATTCGTCATGCCCGGCCAGCATGCCGCCCAGCATGATGAAGTCGGCGCCGCCGCCGAAGGCCTTGGCCAGGTCGCCCGGCACCACGCAGCCGCCGTCGGCGCAGATCTGGCCGCCCAGGCCGTGGGCCGCATCGGCGCATTCGATCACGGCCGACAGCTGCGGATAGCCCACGCCCGTCATCTTGCGGGTGGTGCAGACCGAGCCGGGGCCGATGCCGACCTTGACGATGTCGGCGCCGGCCAGGATCAGTTCCTCTGTCATGTCGCCAGTGACCACGTTGCCCGCCATGATGGTCAGGTGCGGGTAATTGCCGCGCACCTTCTTCACGAAGTTGATGAAGCCTTCGGTATAGCCGTTGGCCACGTCGATGCAGACATAGGCAATCGCAGAGCCGCTCTTGGCCATCACGGACTCGAACTTCTCGTAGTCGGACTTGCCGATGCCCATCGAGTAGAAGGCGGTGGATTCCGGACGGCCTTCCTGCTGCAGCGAACGGAAGAAGGTCACCAGCTCCTCTTCCGGATAATGCTTGTGCAGCGCGGCCGACAGGCCATGCTCGCCCAGCGCGCGCGCCATTTCCATGGTGCCGGTGCTGTCCATGTTGGCGGCGATGATGGGAATGCCGTGATAGGTGCGGCGCGAATGGTGGAACACGAAATCGCGGTGGATGTCGACTTCGGAACGCGAGGTCAGCGTCGAACGCTTCGGGCGGATCAGAACATCCTTGAAGTCGAGCTTGACGGATTCTTCGATATGCATGCTGGGTCGTCCTGGTGAATGCTTGTTTTGGATTGGTCTGTGCCGTCAGTGGCAGGTGCTGGCGCCGCGGTCGGTGAAGGGCGGGCTGGCCTCGCTGGCGACGGGCAGAAATTCCCATGTATAGCCAGTGTCGAATAAATCCAGCCGCAATACGCCATGCACCGAATTGTCCTTCACCTCGCTGTTGGCGCGGTCCAGCCGCACCGGCGTCAGCATCGCGCCGCCGGTGCCGACCACGAACTGGCGCATGCCAAGCGCGTCGTCGCGCCGTCCGGCCGCGTCCTGCGGCGCAAAGCGCTCGTAATTGTGGTCATGCGCGGAAAGCAGAAGTTCCACGCCGCCCGCGACGAGTGCCTGCCAAAGCGGGGCCATCGCCGGATTGCTGGCGTGGCCGCCGGAACTGTACCTCGGATGGTGCAGCATTGCCAGGGTGCATCGCGCCGGATGGCGCGCCAGATCGTTCCTGAGCCAGGCCAGTTGCGCCCCGGCCGCCGCGCCGTCCAGGGCGCTGTTCAAGCCGATCACATGCCACTTTCCCAATTGGACGCTGTAATAGCCGCCTTGTTCCTGCGCCGCCCTTGCGCCGAAGTAAGCGTAGTAGCCCGGCGCGCCGGCCGTGTAGTACTCATGGTTGCCCGGCACCGGCAGGGTGCTTTCGCGAAATTGTCCCCAAGTGGGGTGGTAGCAGTCGTTGAATTCGGCGGGCAGGCCGACCGGGTAGGTATGGTCGCCCAGGGTCAGCGCCATTGCGCCGGGATCGGCCGCGAGGCCGGCCTTCACCAGCATTGCGGTGGCGGCGGCGCCACTGTCCTGCGGCGCGCGGTAGCGGCAGTCGGCGATGTCGCCGGCGGCGTAGACGGTGACTGGCTTGCCAGTGAAGGAAGGCGGCCTGGGCGCGGAAGCGCAGGCCGACAGCGCAAGCAGCGCCGTCAAACGGAACAGGAAGTGAGGGAAGGGCAAGCGCATCGGACATTCCGTACAAAAGGCGGGCAAGCTTAATGTCGGCGACTCCGTCATGCAAGCGGCCCGCGGATTCGCTGGCGGCCGGCACGTTGCATCTCGTTCCAGTGCGCCGTGCTTCGCCCTGGCTGCCGTTCATGTTAGCCTTGCCGCTTCATTTCCATGCCAACCATGTACAAGCAATTTTTCCAGCTCAGGCACGCGCCGTTTTCCATCGCCCCCGACCCGCATTACCTGTTCATGAGCGAGCGTCACCGCGAGGCGCTGGCGCATCTGCTGTTCGGGGTGGATGCCGGCGGCGGCTTCGTGCTGCTGACCGGGGAAATCGGCGCCGGCAAGACCACGGTCTGCCGCTGCTTCCTGGAGCAGGTGCCGGCCAACTGCAATGTGGCCTACATCTTCAATCCCAGGCTGACGGCAATCGAGCTGCTGCGCACGGTCTGCGAGGAATTCCGCCTGCCGGCGCCGCCGCCGGACGCTTCGGTCAAGGACCTGGTCGACAGGCTGAACCAGCATCTGCTGGCCGCCCATGCCGAGGGACGCAACAATGTGCTCATCATCGACGAGGCGCAGAACCTGTCCTTCAGCGTGCTGGAGCAGCTGCGGCTGCTGACCAACCTCGAAACAAGCGAGCGCAAGCTGCTGCAGATCATCCTGATCGGCCAGCCGGAACTGCGCGACATGCTGGCCCGGCCCGAACTGGAACAGCTGGCGCAACGCATCATCGCCCGTTACCACCTCGATGCCTTGTCCGTGCGGGAGACCGGTGCTTATATCAGCCATCGGCTGGCGGTCGCCGGCCTGCTCGGGCCAACGCCTTTCCCGCCGCGCCTGACGCGGCTGATACACGGCATCAGCGGCGGCGTGCCCAGGCGCATCAACCTGCTGTGCGACCGCGCGCTGCTGGGCGCTTATGCGCTGGAGGTGCGGCAGGTGGACCGGCGTATCCTGCGCGCGGCGGCACGGGAAGTGTTCGGCGCCGACCACGGGCCTGCCGGGCAGCATCCTTACCGGCCGTATGCGATTGCGGCGGTGCTGGCGGCGCTTGCCGGCGGCGCGATGGTGGCCGGCGGCGTCAACTGGCATGATGCCGCCAGCCTGCTGCATCCCGCGACGCAAGCCCAGGCGCCTTCGTCCGTGCCGGCGCCGGCTGCCATGCCGGAGCCGGAAGTGGCCAGCCGGGCGGAGCCGCCAGCCACGGCGGCGGCGCCGGCAGCGCCCGATGCCCATCCCGGCGAGCCAGCGCTGATGCCGGTATTGACCGAACTGGGCGGACTGCTGGAGAACGCACCCACGCAGGAATTTGCCGGCCTGGCGGAACTGGCCGGCCTGTGGCAGGTGGAGCTTGGCGAGGGCGAGCCGTGCAAGGCGGCGCTGGCGGCCGGCCTGCATTGCTTCCAGTCTGCCGGCGGCCTGGCCGAGCTGCGTCAGCTGAGCCGGCCGGCCATCGTCACGCTGCGCGACAATGCGGGCGTGCAGCACTACCTGCCGCTGGTCGCGCTGGGCAATGCCGGCGCCGGCCTGCGCATCGGCAACCAGGTCAGGCTGGTGAGCCTGGTGGCGCTGGGCCGGCGCATGCCTGGCCGCTTCCTGACGCTGTGGCGCGCGCCGCCCGAGTTCCGGGCGCACCTGAGGCCCGGCGACAAGGGGCCGGATGTGGACTGGATCGCGGCACGCCTGGCCGTGATCAACGGCTACGAGCAGCCCGCGCCTGGCCGGCAGTACGATGCCGCCATGTCGCGTGAAGTGCGCGCCTTCCAGTCGGCGCAGGGCCTGGCGCCCGATGGCGTAATCGGGCCCAAGACCTATATGGCCATCAACGGCGCCAGCGGCGTGCCGGAGCCGCAGCTGTCGGAGCCGCAACGTGCAGCCGGCGCGCTGGCGCAGGAAAAATAACCATGTCCTACATACTCGAAGCGCTCAAGAAAGCCCAGGCCGAACGCGCGCGCGGCGCCGTTCCCGGCGTTGACGCGCAGCCGTTGCCGACGATTGCGCCGCGCGCACCGGCCAGGCAGTGGCTGTGGATCACGGGCGCGCTCGCTGCGCTGGCGCTGGGAGCGGTGCTGCTGTGGCCGGCTGCGCAAACGCAGCGTCAGCCCGTCACGCCGGCCGGGCTGACGCCGCAGGTGGCCATGCGCACGGAGGAGGGTGCAGCCCGCGCCGCCGCACCAGCGGCACAGACGCCAACGCCAACGCCAACGCCAACGCCAACGCCAACGCCAACGCCAGCGCCAGCAGCCCGGTCTGCGCCGACAGCGCCCGTTCCCGCATCCGCCGCGCCCGCCGTTTCCCCGCCGCCGCCTGCCAAGCCGGCGCGCAGGATGGGCGAAACCGCGCCGGCCGCGAACCCTGCCGCCACGCCCGCGCCGGAACGGATTGCGCTGCTGCAGGAATTGCCGGCGCAGATCCAGCGCGAAATCCCGCCGATTGCCATTAACGGCTATCTGTATGCAAGCAATCCGGCTGACCGCTCGGTGCTGATCAACAACCGGCTGCGCCGGGAAGGCGATCAGCTGGCCGACGGCCTGACGCTGGAAAAGCTGCTGCCCAGCGAGATGGTGCTGAATTATCGTGGCTATCGGTACCGGGTGAGCTACTAGCGCGATCCAAGTCTGGCAAGTCCGGGCGCCTGGCTGAAATGGCGGCGCTTGCTGGACGCCGGCCTGGAACGCCGACAGGGGCGTCCGCTTATGTTCGTTGGCGTACCGACGCAGCCGCCGCTTGCGCAGAAGATGATGCCTGATCTGCAAGGCAAGCCGCCCGTAACAGGCGCGGCACATCATTCAACATGCTTACCAGGAATAGACCATGAATTCAGAAAACACTGTTGGCAAGCTCGACAAGGCGGCAATACGCGCCGCCGCCACCAGCACCGCGGAAGAAGGCGCAGTCAGCTCCGGCTACCAGGGCGATCGCGAAGGCATCATCGCCATGCTCAATGAAGCGCTGGCCACCGAGCTGGTCTGCGTCATGCGCTACAAGCGTCACTACTACACCGCCACCGGATTGGAAAACACATCGATCAAGGCGGAATTCCTCGAGCATGCGAAGGAAGAGGAAGCCCATGCCGACATGATCGCCGAGCGCATCGTGCAGCTCAACGGCGACCCCGATTTCAACCCGCGCACGCTGTCCGAGCGCAGCCATGCGGAGTACGACGAGTCGGACGACATCCGCGCGATGATCAAGGCCAACCTGATCGAGGAACGGGTGGCGATCGAATCCTATCGACAGATGATCGAAAAAATTGGCGACTCCGATCCCACCACCCGGCTGATGCTGGTGCGTATCATGCAGCAGGAAGAAGAGCATGCGGATGACATGAAGGATCTGCTGGATTAACGCTGGGACGAACGCCAGCTTGAATGGCGCGTTGGAGACCCCGGCGATGGTGGTCTTCAATGCCTGTGTCTGGCTGTAACGTGACAGTCTGCTGGAGATGAAACGCCCTGAAAATCAACGATTTCAGGGCGTTTCGCTTTTCTTTCCCGCGGCTTTTTTGAGGCATATGATGCCGCTTTACACCTTTGTCGCGAATCCAAGGTTTGTGCAATGGGCGCCCACCGCGCTCAATTCCTGAAGTTGAAATAGGCTTGCCGGACTTGCCCGGTATCCAGGCTTAGGAAAAGCACATAGCAACCTGCCGACGGCGTAGCCCAGTTGTACTGGTACTGGTTGCTGATGTCGTCATAGCCGAGCCCGCTCCTGCCGCTGGTTTCCGCCTCCAGCGCACCGGCCTGTGCGCTGGTGAATGCGCCGCACTGAACTGGCTTGAACGTGATGGACTTGATGGCGGCCAGGGAAGTGACGAAGTTGCCATCGGCATCCTTTAGTTGCCATTTGATCGGATAAGTGCGGCCAACCTTGCCGAGGTTGACGACATCAGGATTGTTGACGGGGGGCAGGAAGCCGCTGAAGGTGTAGGTTAAGGTAGCAGCCAGACTGTGGAAAGAACCTGCGGCAATGGCAATCACGCGCGTCAGGCCGCCCGGAACAACACGCGCTCCGAACAAATTGCTTCCCCATTCCACGATGGTGCCATCGGTTTTCAATGCCAGGCTGCTGGCGCCGCCGGCAGCAATGGCTTTTACCCCCATGAGCGCGGCCGCCGGGACAGTCCGCTCACCAGAGTTGTTAGATCCCCATGCCACGACCATGCCATTGCTTTTCAATGCGAGGCTATGGAAGCTGCCTGCGGCAATCGCTGCCACGTCCTCCAGCCCGTCCGGAACAGTACTCTGGCCGTCTATGTCATCTCCCCATGCCACGACCGTGCCATTTGTTTTCAATGCGATGCTGTGGTTTCGACCAGCAGCAATGGCTTTTACGTCTGTCAACCCATCCGGGATATTCCTCTGCCCATACTTGTTAGATCCCCATGCCACGACGGTGCCATCGGTTCTCAATGCGAGGCTATGGCCGTCGCCGGCGGCAATGGCTTTCACGTCTGTCAACCCGTCCGGGATATCCCTCTGCCCAGAACCGTTAGATCCCCATGCCACGACGGTGCCATCGGTTCTCAATGCAAGGTTATAGCCGCCGCCGGCGGCAATGGCTTTCACGTCCTTTAGCCCGGCGGGGATAACTGTTTGCCCAAAATTGTCATTTCCCCAGGCCACGACCGTTCCATCGGCTTTCAATGCAAGGCTATGGTTGTTGCCGGCGGCAATCATTGTCACGTCCTCCAGCCGGTCCGGAACGGTGCTCTGTCCATAATCGTTACTTCCCCAGGCAGTTACCATACCTTGGGAAAGAGCAGCAGCAACTGCATTCGTAGTCACTGCACATGTGAACGCTGCGACGACGCACAACACCAAAATAAGGTGTTGGCATCCGAATGACCACCAGAGGCCCAATACCCGGGGGGCTTTTCGAATGAATAGGCGACGGTAATTAACCATGATTTTCCTTAAGGTATAAAGAAGTGAAAGCCGCCGCCTCATCATCTGCGGTACCTAATAGTTCTGCTGTTTTTGTTCGTTTATCGTTATATGAAATTGGTAACCGACCGCGCTATGCTGCTGCAATAGTCATTGCCAAAACCGATGCCACTATTGGCAAATAGATAGCATCACGGCCGTAGCACAAGGCCGAGGGGTAATTGATCCCGTTTGTTCAAGAAGCTTGCGAGCTGGAGGCAGCACTTCAATTGGAAACTTGGATCAAGCCCGTCAACATGCTGATCGAGACTTGGCTGTTAGATAAAGGCAGGACTAAAAACAAAAGCCCCGAAAACCAGCCAGGTTTTCGGGGCTTTTGATCGACATGCATCAAACTGGAATCAAAACATTTTCCATTGCATGATTTTTCCGGCTAACCAAGCTGATCAGTGTAGATATTCTGCTCCTTTGCCTAGCATCGGATTCACGCTGTAGATTTCGTATTCAATGTCTTGACCGGTCATTCACCCGCCTGATCAGATTTTTGCCAGCAGCGCCTCAAGGCAACAACACCGACAACTCCTGCGCCCCCCTTCTCAGCACCGGCAAGAACTCCTCCTCCATCTGCCGCGTCGACACCCTGGTTGCCTGCGCCCCCACGTTCAGCGCCGCATGCACCACGCCCGAGGCGCCGCGCACCGGCACCGCGATCGAGCGCAGGCCCACTTCAAGTTCCTCTTCTACCACCGCGTAGCCCGACACCCGCACCTCGCTCAGGATTTCCCGCAGCCGCGCCGCCGACACCACGGTGCGCTCGGTATAGGCCCGCAATTTCGCCGTTTCGAAATACTCGCGCTGCGCGTCCTCCGACATGCTGGCCAGAAGCACACGACCCAGCGACGTGCAGTAGGCGGGCAGCCGGCTGCCGGTGTTGAGCGCAATCGACATCACCCGCGACGTGGCCGAACGCGCCACGTACAGCACTTCATCGTTGTCGATCACCGCCAGCGAGCAGGATTCATTGAGAGAACGGCTGATGTTGTTCAGGCAGGGCTGTGCGGATACGGTCAGCGGCGTCGAGGAAAGGTAGGAATAGCCGAGGGACAGGATCTTGGGCTTCAGGAAGAAGTTGTTCGCTTCCGAGTCGGCATAGCCAAGCCGCTTCAGGGTGTACAGGCAGCGCCGCACGGCGGCACGTGGAATGCCCGTTCGATGGCTGATCTGGGCAATGGTCAGGCTGCGTCGCTGGTCGCTGAAAGCGCGCACCACCGCCAGGCCCCGCGCCAGCGAGGTCATGAAACTGGGGTCAGTCATTGCCTCGATTTCCTGCGCGATGGTCATTAACTTGTCCGACTGAAATGCCGGGTTTTCCACGACATTAGGCTCCGATAGTGCTTGCATGTTGGTCCTCGCCCTGATGAAAGAATGGTTTTAAGTTGTTCGGCCACCGCACACTATTCGGCGTGCCGCCTTGACGATTGCTATTGTCGTATGAAAAACTCAGCGAGCGTTCTATTACCAAACATTTGTTCGTTTATCGAACAAATTCGATGTTAGCACCGAAGTGATGGATCAAGTATGGCCACTTGAGGTTAATCGTTACAGAATAGCAAGGTCCGGATTTTACGTTCCCTGATTAACCGTTACGATTGTTGTTAAGGAATGTGAAATATGTTGTTGC
Organism: Noviherbaspirillum soli; assembly: GCF_015352955.1. Classification (GTDB taxonomy): domain Bacteria; phylum Pseudomonadota; class Gammaproteobacteria; order Burkholderiales; family Burkholderiaceae_D; genus Noviherbaspirillum_A; species Noviherbaspirillum_A soli. The sequence continues at coordinate 114,245 of NZ_JACYOX010000008.1, read as the reverse complement.
CGTGTTCCGTAACTGATTTAACTTTCCATCACCATTCGTTCCTGTCTCGCAGAAAGAGTGTCCCGTGATCAACAAAATTATTCCGTCGCTGGAAGAGGCCGTTGCCGATATTCATGACGGCGCCACCGTGATGATTGGCGGCTTCGGCAACGCCGGCATGCCTGCCGCGCTGATCGATGCCCTGATAGCCCAGGGCGCGCGCGATCTCACCATCGTCAACAACAATGCCGGCAACGGCGACACCGGCCTGGCGGCGCTCCTCAAGGCACGGCAGGTGCGGAAAATCATCTGTTCCTTTCCGCGTCAGGTGGATTCCCATGTGTTCGACGGACTCTACCGCGCCGGCGAGATCGAACTGGAACTGACGCCCCAGGGCAACCTGGCCGAGCGCATCCGCGCCGCCGGCGCCGGCATCGGCGGCTTCTTTACACCAACCGGCTACGGCACGCTGCTGGCCGAAGGCAAGGAAACCCGGCTCATCAACGGCCGCCACTATGTGCTGGAGTCGCCTATCCATGCCGACTTCGCGCTGATCAAGGCGCTGCGCGGCGACCGCTGGGGCAACCTGGTCTACCGCAAGACCGCCCGCAATTTCGGGCCCATCATGGCCATGGCCGCCAAGTGCGCGATCGCCCAGGTGTCCGAGATCGTCGAACTGGGCGAGCTGGACCCGGAGAACATCGTCACACCCGGCATCTTCGTGCAACGCGTGGTGAAACAGGAGGCCGCATGAAACGCCTGAGCAGAAACGAGATGGCGGCGCGGGTTGCGCGCGACATCCATGAAGGCGCGTATGTCAATCTGGGTATCGGCCTGCCGACCCTGGTGGCCAACCACTTGCCGCAGGACCGCGAGATTTTCCTGCACAGCGAGAACGGCCTGCTCGGCATGGGCCCGGCGCCGGCGCCCGGCGAGGAAGATGAAGACCTGATCAATGCCGGCAAGCAGCCAGTGACGTTACTGACCGGCGGCTGCTATTTCCACCATGCCGACTCGTTCGCCATGATGCGCGGAGGCCATCTCGACGTCTGCGTGCTCGGCGCCTTCCAGGTGTCGGCCACGGGCGACCTTGCCAACTGGCATACCGGCGCGCCGGATGCGATTCCCGCGGTCGGCGGCGCGATGGACCTGGCGCTCGGCGCCAAGCAGGTCTACGTGATGATGGAGCACCTGACCAAGGGCGGCGAAAGCAAGGTGGTGGCCCATTGCACTTATCCGCTGACAGGCATAGGCTGCGTCTCGCGCATCTATACCGACCTGGCGGTGCTGGACGTGACTCCCGATGGCCTCGCGGTCCGGGAAATCCTGTCCGACATCAGCTTCGAGGAATTGCAGCAACTGACCGGCGTGCCCCTGCTGCGCGCCGCCTGAATACACAACCACAAAGAGACAACACCATGATTGAAGCCTTTATCTGCGACGCCATCCGTACCCCCATCGGCCGTTACGGCGGCGCCCTGAAGGATGTACGCGCCGACGACCTTGGCGCCATTCCGCTGCGCGCCCTGATGGAGCGCAATCCCAACGTGGATTGGACCGCGGTGCAGGATGTGATCTACGGCTGCGCCAACCAGGCCGGCGAGGACAACCGCAATGTGGCGCGCATGGCGCTGCTGCTGGCAGGCCTGCCGCAGGAAATCGGCGGCGCCACCATCAACCGCCTGTGCGGCTCCGGCATGGACGCCGTGGGCACCGCAGCCCGCGCCATCAAGTCCGGCGAGACCAGCCTGATGATCGCCGGCGGCGTCGAGTCCATGACGCGCGCGCCCTTCGTGATGGGCAAGGCCGACAGCGCCTTCTCGCGCAGCGCCAACATCTTTGACACCACCATAGGCTGGCGCTTCGTCAATCCGCTGATGAAGGCGCAGTACGGCGTCGATTCGATGCCCGAGACCGCCGAAAACGTCGCCACCGACTACAAGATCAGCCGCGAAGACCAGGATGCCTTCGCCGTGGCCAGCCAGAACAAGGCGGCTGCCGCGCAGAAGAACGGCTCGCTGGCCGAAGAGATCACGCCGGTCGTGATCCGTCCGAAGAAGGGCGAGCCGATCACGGTCGAGCAGGACGAGCATCCGCGCGCCACCAGCATCGAGGCGCTTGCCAAGCTGAAAGGCGTGGTGCGCCCGGATGGCACCGTCACCGCCGGCAATGCTTCCGGCGTCAACGACGGCGCCTGCGCGCTGATCCTGGCCAATGAAGCCACCGCCAGCCGCCATGGCCTGACGCCGCGGGCCCGCATCGTCGGCATGGCCACCGCCGGCGTCGCGCCGCGGGTGATGGGCATCGGCCCGGCGCCCGCCACCAAGAAGCTGCTGGCGCAACTGGGCATGACGATAGACCAGATGGACATCATCGAGCTCAATGAAGCCTTCGCCGCGCAAGGACTTGCCGTGCTGCGCGAACTGGGCGTGGCCGACAATGACCCGCGCGTCAATCCCTATGGCGGCGCAATCGCGCTGGGCCATCCGCTGGGCATGAGCGGCGCGCGCCTGGTCACCACCGCGATGTACCAGCTGCACCGCACCGGCGGCCGCTTTGCGCTGTGCACCATGTGCATCGGCGTGGGGCAGGGCATTGCGATGGTCATCGAGCGCGTCTAAGTACTAGCGGAGAAACCTCATGGCCAATCAGGCACAGTACCGGCGGCCGTTTCACGGCACGCAGCCGGACTATCTGTATCCGCCGTATGGTTCGACGGTCAAGCGCGCGCCGAGCAAGCCGCTGATCATCCTGCCGCAGACGCTGACCGAAGTGAGCGGCCCGGTGTTTGGCCATGAGGAGATGAAGGCCGGCGACAACGACCTGACGCACCAGCATGCCGGCGACCCGATCGGCGAGCGCATCGTCGTCAGCGGCCGCGTGCTGGATGAAAACGGCCGGCCGGTGAAGCATTCGCTGGTGGAGATCTGGCAGGCCAATGCGGCCGGCCGCTATCCCCACAAGAATGACAACCATGATGCGCCGATCGACCCCAACTTCACCGGCGGCGGCCGCACCATGACCGATGAGCATGGACGCTACCAGTTCCTGACCATCAAGCCGGGCGCCTACCCGTGGCGCAACCATTTCAATGCATGGCGGCCGGCGCACATCCATTTCTCGCTGTTCGGCAATGCCTTCGCGCAGCGCCTGGTAACGCAGATGTATTTCCCCGGCGACCCGCTGCTGCCATACGATCCGATGTTTACCAGCATCCCCGACGAGCGCGCCCGCAACCGGCTGGTCTCCACCTTCGACTGGGAAACCACCAATCCGGAATACGCGCTGGGCTACCGCTTCGACATCATCCTGCGCGGCCGCGACGCCACCCCGATGGAGAAATGAGATGAGCCTGCAAATGTCTTCCTCGCAGACCATCGGTCCCTATCTGCATATCGGGACCGACTGGCTGAAAACCACCGAGATGGCCGGCCCCGGCGTGCCGGGCCAGCGCATCGGCATCGAAGGCCGGGTGTACGACGGCAATGGCGCGCCCGTGACCGACGCGCTGGTCGAACTGTGGCAGGCCGACGCCCAGGGCAACTATGCCGGCGCCGGCCAGCCTGGCGCGGCATCGGGCTTTCGCGGCTTCGGCCGGGCGCCGACCGACGCCACCGGCCACTTTCGTTTTTCCACCATCCTGCCGGGCGCAGTGCCCGGTCCGGGCGACAGCATGCAGGCGCCGCATATCGCGGTGACTGTCTTTGCGCGCGGACTGCTGAAGCATCTGGTGACCCGTATTTATTTTCCGGATGGCGCAGGCCATGCCGGGGACGCGCTGCTCAACGCGGTGCCGGCCGAGCGCCGCGCCACGCTGATCGCGCAACCTTCGCCTTCGGGCCAGGCCGGCAGCTACCAGTTCGACATCGTGTTGCAGGAAGGCCCGGGCGGCCGTCCGGAAACCGTGTTCCTCGATGTCTGAGCAGGGCGCTGAAACGGCCTTCACGCTGACCGGCCCGATGTCAGCCAGCGGCGAGATGCTGCATGTGTTCTCCGACGTCCAGGCGGTGCAGCGCATGCTCGATTTCGAAGCCGCGCTGGCACGGGCCGAAGCGGCGCATGGCGTAATTCCGGAGGCGGCGGTGGCTGCCATCGTCGCCTGCTGCGATGCGTCGGGGCTGGACCTGCCGGGGCTGGCGCATGCCGCCGCGGCGGCCGGCAACCTGGCCATACCGCTGGTCAAGCAGCTGACGGCGGTGGTGCTTCAGCAGGACGAGGAAGCCGGCAAGTATGTGCACTGGGGCGCGACCAGCCAGGACGCGATCGACACCGGCCTGGTTCTGCAGCTGCGCGACGCGCTGGACCTGCTGGATGCGGACCTGTCCTCGCTGGCGGATGCGCTGGCCGTGCTGGCCCGTCAACACCGCGACACCATCATGATCGGGCGCACCTGGATGCAGCATGCGCTGCCCACCAGCCTGGGCCTGAAGCTGGCCGGCTCTCTGGATGCCGTGCTGCGCCACCGGCAGCGTCTGCAGGAACTGCGCGGCCGCGCGCTGGCGCTGCAGTTCGGCGGCGCCGCCGGCACGCTGGCCAGCCTGGGCGGCCACGGACTGGCGGTGGCCGCCACGCTGGCGCAGCAGCTCAACCTGTCATTGCCCGACCTGCCCTGGCATACCCAGCGCGACCGGATTGCCGAAGCCGCCACCGTCATGGGGCTGATCACCGGCACGCTGGGCAAGCTGGCGCGCGACCTGTCGCTGATGATGCAGACCGACGTGGCCGAGCTTGCCGAGCCTTCCGCGCCCGGCCGCGGCGGCTCGTCCACCATGCCCCACAAGCGCAATCCGGTCGGCTGCGCGGTGGCGCTCAGCGCCGCGGTGCGGGTGCCTGGCCTGGTGTCGACCATGCTGTCCGGCATGGTGCAGGAGCATGAGCGGGCGCTGGGCGGCTGGCAGGCCGAATGGGACACGCTGCCTGACATCGCGCTGCTCACTTCAGGCGCGCTGCGCCAGATGCGCGACGTGGCGGCCGGCCTGGTGGTCGATGCGCAGCGCATGCGGACCAATGTCGACGTTACCCACGGCCTGATCATGGGCGAAGCGGTGATGCTGGCGCTGGGCGCCCGCATAGGCCGCATGGCCGCTCACAAGCTGGTGGAGCAGGCAAGCGCCCGCGCCGCGGCCGGGCAAAGGCATCTGCGCGAGGTGATCGGCGGGGATGCCGAACTCAGCCGGCACCTGTCGCCCGAAGAGCTGGACCGGCTGTTCGATCCGGCCAATTACACCGGCGAGGCTGGCGCCTTCGTCGACCGCGTGCTGGCCAGTCATGCACGCAGCCGGCCGCCACGCGCAACCGACAACATCAACGCAACCGACACAACACACGCAGGAGAATGAAGCATGGGTTCCATCAGCCATAACGGCGTGAAGCTGCATTACGAGATCGAGGGCAAGGAAGGCGCACCGGTGCTGGTGCTGTCCAATTCGCTGGGCACCAGCCTGGAGATGTGGGCGCCGCAGATGCCGGCGCTGCTGCAGCGCTTCCGGGTGCTGCGGCACGATTGCCGGGGCCACGGCAAGTCCGATGTGTCGGCCGGGCCTTACACCATCGCCCAGCTCGGCGGCGATGTGCTGGCCCTGATGGACCAGCTCGGCATACAGCGCGCGCATTTCTGCGGCCTGTCCATGGGCGGCATGATAGGCATGTGGCTGGGCACCCACCATGGCGAGCGCATCGATCGCCTGGCGTTGTGCAATACCGCCGCCAAGATCGGCACGCCCGACGTATGGAATACCCGCATCGACAAGGTCCGCGCCGAAGGCATGGACGCCATTACCGGCGCCGTGATCGACCGCTGGTTCACGCCCGGCTTCCAGCAGCGCGAGCCGCAGCAGGTCTGCATCGTGCGCGGCATGCTGCTGGCCACCGATCCGGAGGGCTATGCCGCCAATTGCGCGGCGGTGCGCGACATGGACCAGCGCAGCGAGATCGCCGCCATCCGCGTGCCCACGCTGGTGATCTCCGGCAGCCATGACCTGGCCACGCCGCCGGCCGACGGCCGCGCCGCCGCAGACACGATACCCGGCGCCCGCTATGTCGAACTGGATGCCGCCCACCTGTCGAACTGGGAGCAGCCGGAACAGTTCACCACCGCGCTGGTCGACTTCCTGTCCGCCTGACAGCCTGTCAGCCATCGAACGAGGAGCAAGCCATGGATGACAAGGAACGCCACGCCGCCGGCATGGCGGTGCGGCGCGCAGTGCTGGGCGATGCCCATGTCGACCGCGCCCAGGCGAAGAGGACCGAACTGACCTCGGAATTCCAGGACATGATCACCCGCTATGCCTGGGGCGAGATATGGACCCGTCCCGGCCTGCCGCGCCATACCCGCAGCCTGATGACCATCTGCATGATGGTCGCGCTGAACCGGGAAGAGGAGCTGAAACTGCACCTGCGCGCGGCCTCGAACAACGGCGTGACCCGCGACGAGATCAAGGAAGCGCTGCTGCAGGCCGCAATCTACTGCGGCGTGCCTGCGGCCAATTCGGCCTTTGCGACGGCGCAGGAAGTGTTCCGCGAGATGGATGCCAGCGCAGATGCCGGCGGCACGCAGTAGAACGGGGCAATCGCCCGGTGCTGTACCCGCGGCCTGACGGGCCGCGTTTCCAAGATCAATAACGATAAAGAGACTGGAGCGAGACATCATGCTGGCAATGAGGAGGCGCGCCATACCCGGCTCGGCGGCCCGGGCGGCCGGGCGCAACAGGGGCCGGGCATGGGCAATCTGATCGGCGTGCTGTTCGACGGCGTTGCCTACGGCAGCCTGCTGTTTCTGATCAGCGTCGGCCTGTCGGTGACGATGGGACTGATGAACTTTGTCAACCTGGCCCACGGCGCCTTTGCGATGCTGGGCGGCTTCGTCTGCGTGACCCTGCTGTCGCGCCTAGGCATGCCTTTCCTGCTGACCCTGCCGCTGGCCTTCGCCGCCAGCGCCGCGGTCGGCTTCGTCCTCGAACGCACGCTGTACCGCCGGCTGTACAAGGCCAGCCACCTGGACCAGGTGCTGTTTTCCATCGGCCTGACCTTCATGTCGGTGGCCGGCGCAACCTATCTGTTCGGGCCGTCGCAGCAGCCGGTGCAGCTGCCGGACTGGCTGCGTGGCCAGGTCAATATCGCCGGCCTGGATGTGGGCAGCTACCGGCTGTTCCTGATCGGCGTGGTGGTGCTGGTCACGCTGGCGCTGGGCTGGCTGATCGAACGCACCCGTTTCGGCGCGCAGATCCGCGCCTCGGTCGACAACCAGCAGGCCTCGGCCGGCCTGGGCATCAATGTCAGCCGCGTGTTCTCGCTCACTTTCGCGCTGGGCTCCGGCCTGGCCGGCCTGGGTGGCGCTCTGGGCATTGACGTGCTGGGACTGGATCCGACCTTCCCGATCAAGTACATGGTGTATTTCCTGCTGGTGGTGGCCGTGGGCGGCGCCGGCACCATCAAGGGACCGCTGCTGGCGGCCATCGTGCTGGGCATCTTCGACGTGGCGGGCAAGTATTACGTGCCCGACATCGGCGCCTTCGTGATCTATGCGCTGATGGTGATCCTGCTGCTGCTGTTCCCCAACGGCCTGATAGGGAGGCGCTCATGAGCCCGGCGCCCGCCGTCAGCCACGGCCTGGCCGACGGCCGCTGGAAGCCGCTGGAGATCCTGTTCTGGCTGCTGCCGGCAGTGGCCTACTTCCTGGCGCCGGGTTACCTGGTGCTGGTGAGCCAGATCATGATCGTCGGCCTGTTCGCGATGTCGCTCGACCTGATCCTGGGATATGCCGGCATCGTCTCGCTCGGCCATGCGGCCTTCTTCGGGCTGGGGGCCTACACCGCCGGCCTGCTGGCGGTGCATGGCTGGGGCGAGCCCATCAGCGGCCTGTTCGCCGCCGCCGCCGTCTCGGCCCTGGCGGGTTATCTGGTGAGTTTCCTGATCGTGCGCGGCCAGGACCTGACCCGCCTGATGGTCACGCTGGGCATCGGCCTGATGCTGTTCGAAGCAGCCAACAAGGCGGCCTTCCTCACGGGCGGTGTTGACGGACTTTCCGGCATGATGGTCGGCAAGCTGCTCGGCGTGTTCGAGTTCGACCTGGCCGGCAAGACCGCCTTCATCTACAGCTTCGCGGTGCTGTTCCTGCTGTTCGTGGTGTTGCGCCGCCTGGTCAATTCGCCGTTCGGCCTTTCGCTGAAGGGCATACGGGAAGGCGGAAGGCGGATGCCGGCCATTGGCGCCGATGTCAATAAGCGCCTGACTGCGATCTTCACCGTTGGCGCCGCCGTCGCTGGCGTGGCCGGCGCGCTGCTGGCGCAGACCACCCAGTTCGTCGGCCTGGACTCGCTGGGCTTCGCCCGTTCCGCCGAACTGCTGATCATCCTGGTGCTGGGCGGCACCGGCCGGCTGTATGGCGCGCTGGTCGGGGCCATTGTCTTCATGCTGGCGCAGGACTACATCGCCGGCCTGAACCCGGCTTACTGGCAGTTCTGGATCGGCCTCTTGCTGATCGTGATCGTGCTGTTTGCCCGCGGCGGCATCCTGGGCGGGCTGGAGCGCCTGGCAGGGCCCCTGCTGAAGAAGAATCGCAACGGAGCACGGCCATGAGCGGCATCGCATTGCGCACCCAGGGCCTGTCCAAGCAATGGGGCGCGTTCAACGCCAACAGCGACATCAGCCTGAACTTCGCCCCCGGCGCGCGGCATGCGCTGATCGGACCCAACGGCGCCGGCAAGACCACCTTCATCAACCTGCTCACAGGCGGTTTCGCGCCAACCTCGGGCCAGGTCTTCCTCGGCGACGAAGACATCACCGGCCTGCCGCAGCATGTCCGCGTCAAGCGCGGCATGACCCGCACCTTCCAGATCAACACCCTGTTCGCCGGCCTGACCGTGCTGGAGTCGGTGATGCTGGCGCTCTGCGAGCGCGACGGCCGCCATCGCGTCTGGTACCAGACGGTGGCGCGGCAGCGCGCCCAGGCCGACGAAGCCATGGCGCTGCTGGCTGGACTGAAGCTGGAGCGCGACGCCGATGTCGTCAGCCGCAGCCTGCCTTATGGCAAGCAGCGGCTGGTGGAAATTGCGCTGGCGCTGGCAACCCGTCCCAGGGTATTGCTGCTGGACGAGCCGGCGGCGGGCATACCGTCGGCGGAAAGCGCAGAACTGTTCGAAGTCATCGCAGGGCTGCCGCGCGACGTCACGGTGCTGTTCATCGAGCATGACATGGGCCTGGTATTCAAGTTTGCCGAGCGCATCACGGTGCTGGTGGGCGGCAGGGTACTGTGCGAAGGCACGCCACAGCAGATTGCCGCCGACCAGCGCGTGAAGGAAGTCTATCTGGGGGAGGCGGAGCATGGCTGAGCTGCTGGCGCTGGACAGGGTGAGTGCCGGCTACGGCGAATCGGTGGTGCTGGAAGACGTCAGCCTGGCGATGCAGGAAGGCGACAGCCTGGCGCTTCTGGGCCGCAATGGCGTGGGCAAGACCACGCTCCTGACTACGCTGATGGGGCTGACCCAGCTGCATGCCGGCACGATCCGCTGGCGCGGCGCCGACATCGGCCGCGTCCCCACCCACCGCCGCGCACAGGCGGGTTTGGGCTGGGTGCCGCAGGAGCGCCACATGTTTCCCTCGCTGACTGTGGAAGAGCATCTGACGGTGGTTGCCCGCCCGGGACCGTGGAACCTGAAACGCATCTACGACATCTTTCCGCGGCTGCAGGAGCGGCGCGGCAACATGGGCAACCAGCTCTCCGGCGGCGAGCAGCAGATGCTGGCCATTGCCCGCGCGCTGATGACCAATCCGCAGCTGCTGTTGCTGGACGAGCCGATGGAGGGCCTGGCGCCCATCATCGTCCAGGAATTGATGCGGGTCATCCGCAAGCTCATCAGCGAGGAAGGCCTGTCGGTGATCGTGGTCGAGCAGCATGCGCGGCTGGCGCTGTCGATCACCCGGCAGGCCGTCGTGCTGGACCGCGGCCGCATCGTGCATCAAGGCAGCAGCGAAAGCCTGCTGGCCGATGGCGAGAGGCTGGACCGGCTGGTGGCGGTGGCCTAATCCAGGAACAGTTGCGCCACCACCTTCCTCAGCCACTGGTTGGCCGGGTCGGCATGGAAGCGCTCATGCCAGTGCTGCTTCACCGAGAAATCGGGCAGCTTCACCGGCGCCGGCAGCATCTTGACGTTTTCCTGCTGCACCATGGCGCTGCCAAAGCGCTGCGGCACGGTGGCGATGCACTCCGTTTGCGCGACGATCCTGGCCACGCCCAGGAAACTTGGCACCTTCAGCACAATGCTGCGCTGGATGCCTTTCGCATGCAGGCTCTTCTCCACGATGGAATGCCCGGTGCCGGAACTCTTGATCAGCACATGGCCTTCATTCAGGAAAGCCTTGCGCGTCAACGCGTCCGTGATGCGCGGATGGTCGGCTGCCAGCAGGCAGACGAAGTTCTGGTCGAACAGCTTCTGCTGGTAAAACCCCGCTTCCAGGTGCGGCATGAAGCCCACCGCCAGGTCGACTTCGCCGCTTGCCAGCTGCATTGGCGTATCCGGTGAAATCGTGGTGGCATCGATGCGGATCGCCGGCGCCGCCTGTTTCAAGTGATTCAGCAATCTGGGCAGCAGCACGATCTCGCTGATATCAGTCATGCAGATCTTGAACTCGCGCTCGCTGTTTTCCGGCGCGAATTCCTTCTTGTGGCGCAACGCGCTGTGCAGCGCCGCGGTGGCGGCGCGGACGTCCGCCAGGATCTCCAGCGCATGCGGCGTCGGCTCCATGCCGCGCGGCGTCCGGATGAATAGCGGGTCGCCGAAATGGCGGCGCAGCCTGGAAAGAGCGATGCTTGCCGTGGGTTGCGCCATGCCCAGGTTTTCAGCCGCGCGCGTGATGCTGCCGCTGCTGTAGATCTCCTCGAATACCGCCAGCAGTTCCATGTCGAACCGGGCCATGGCTTGCTCCTTTATTGCGAATCATAATGTTGATTATGCAGTTTCATAGATTTACATGATAGAAGCCTTTTGCCATCATCCCGCCATTCCCGATGAGGAGACAACATGGACCAGTCCAAGGATAATCCTGCGCGCAGGGCGCTGTACGAGTCGATCCGGCCGCATCACATGACGCCGTTGTGGGAAGTGCTGCATGCGCTGGTGCCCAAAACCCCCACCACCGCTTGCGTGCCGGCATTGTGGCGTTACCGCGAGGTCAAGCCTTTCCTGATGCAGTCGGGCGAGCTGATCACCGCCGAGGAAGCGGTGCGCCGGGTGCTGATACTGGAAAACCCCGGCCTTCCGGGGCAGTCGGCAATCACCCAGTCGCTGTACGCAGGCCTGCAGCTGATCCTGCCCGGCGAGGTGGCGCCGTCGCACCGGCATGTGCAGTCGGCGCTGCGTTTCGTCATCGACGGCAAGGGCGCCTACACCACGGTGGAAGGCGAACGCACCACCATGCATCCGGGCGACTTCATCATCACCCCGTCGTGGCGCTGGCATGACCATGGCAATGAAGGCGTGGACGGCGTCACCGAGCCGGTGGTGTGGCTCGACGGCCTCGATATCCCGACCGTGCGCTTCTTCGACGCCGGTTTCGCCGAAAACGACGATGTCAGCAAGTCGCAGACCGTGCGCCATCCGGAAGGCAGCAGCTATGCCCGCTACGGCGCGAACATGGCGCCGGTGCGCCGCGTCAATACCGGCCTGACCTCGCCGATCTTCAGCTATCCCTACAGCCGCACGCGGGAGGCATTGCATGCGCTGGAGCGCAACAGCGAAATCGACGCCTGGCACGGCATCAAGATGAAATACATCAATCCCACCACCGGCGGCTGGGCCATGCCCACCATCGGCACCTGCATGCAGCTTCTGCCCAGGGGGTTCAGGGGCAAGCCGCATCGTTCGACCGACGGCACCGTCTACTGCGTCACCGAAGGCCGTGGCAGCGCCCAGGTCGGCGACCAGACTTTCCAGTTCGAGCCGCAGGACGTCTTCGTGGTGCCGTCATGGGCTTCCCTGTCCCTGTCCACGGAAGAGGGCGCAGTGCTGTTCAGCTATTCGGACCGTCCCATCCACGAAGCGCTGGGCATACTGCGCGAAGAATTCGCGGACTAGGCGGCACGCCGCCGGTCCCTCACCCGTCACCGTTTTTCACAGGCCATCATGAGCAATTACGTTATTCCCCCACAAGCCATCGTCGGCCTCCCGGTTGCTGGAGAAGCGGCCAGCTTCCCGGTGCGTCGCGTCTATTGCGTCGGACGCAACTACGCTGCCCACGCACGCGAGATGGGCTTCGATCCCGACCGCGAACCGCCATTCTTCTTCTGCAAGCCCAACGATGACGCTTCCATCGTTCCGGTGGCCGATGGCGAGGCTGCGACGATTCCCTATCCATCGCAGACTGCCAACTTCCATTATGAAATCGAGCTGGTGGTGGCAATAGGCAAGGGCGGCAAGGATATCGCGGTGGAAGACGCCAACAATCACATCTACGGTTATGCCGTCGGCCTGGACATGACCCGGCGCGACCTGCAGATGCGCATGCGCGAAGCCGGGCGGCCATGGGAAATCGGCAAGGCCTTCGATTTTTCAGCGCCAGTCGGCCCGGTGCATCCGGTTGCCCAAACCGGAGTCATCGATAGCGGCGCCATCAGCCTCACCGTCGATGGCGCAGTCAGGCAGACCAGCGACCTGACCCACCTGATCTGGTCGGTGCCGGAAACCATCGCCAACCTGTCGACCCTGTTCGAGCTGCAGCCGGGCGATCTGATCTTTACCGGTACGCCGGAAGGCGTGGGCGCTGTCATGCCTGGCCAGACCATGGTCGGCGAGATCGCAGGGCTGGGCAGGTTGCAGGTAAAGGTGGTTTGAACGGCGGAATGACTTTCAAGCGCATTGACGCTGATGCCGGATGCGGTTGGAAGCCTGGGCGCCTTTTCGGATGGGGACCTTCGACCACTGCCGCAGGACCGGACATGGGTGCCTCAGCGCGTAGTCGCGGGACGCTTGTGTTGGCGGTCTCCCTGACGCTCAGGCGGCCGCGGCCTTGTACTGCATTTCCAGCAAGCTGTTGACTGTCTGGTCCAATAGCGGCAAATCAAAGGCGCGCGCGGGCAGGTGCATTGCCATCACCAGGCGTTCTTCCTGTATCCCGGTTTGCGCCTGGCCGTAAGGGCTGGAACGGCCGTTCGCAAGACGCAATGCCGCTTCGAACTGACCTAGCGGGTCAAACTGCAGGGGCGCGCTGGCGTAGACCAGCATTTCATGCAGCGGCAGTTCCGGGATATAACAAAATCCAAGCAGTTCCCCGCTTTCCAGTTGCAGTTCCAGAATACTGTCGAACTCGAACGCCAGTTCGCCCAGGCCTCTGGATATGCCAAACTCCCTGATCGTCTGCTGTATCCAATCCATCCCGGTTCAGCTCGTGGCTTCCTCTTCGCGCAGGATCGCGGCTTCCAGCACCGTTTGTGCCGCCTCCCTCAACTGGGTGAGGGCGCGCAAGCTCGGATAAGCGCGGTCTGGCATGGTGCGCAGTATCCCGATGACGCCCTGCAGCGTCACAATGGACGCCGATGCATTGTCCGCAAGCCCCAGGCGGTTCAGCATCTTTTCAAACTGTGCGGGCTGGCCGTTGCCGGATTCGATGATGTCCAGCAGTTCATTGATCAATGCTTTTCCGTTGACATGAGGAACATTAAAGCTGCCCATCTTGGCGATGCCCTGCAGATTCATTTCAAACTCTTCCACCATCATCAGAAAGGAGGAGGAAAGATGCATGCTCGATAAGTTGTTCAGGATATCGGTCCGGCGCGCGGTGTCTTCCGACCTTGCTTCAGCCCGCATCGCGGCACCGAGTGTGCTCTTGGAAGCGCGGCTCGTGATTACCGAGGTCGAATCAGAGTTCCCGGAACTGGCCAAGGAGGTTCAGCGCGTACTGCCGATTCATAAAATTGCCGAAATTTTTCAGCGGTTGGTAAGCGAGGAAATTTCGATACGCAATATTCGGGCTGTAATGGAAGCGCTTATTGAATGGGGCCAGAAGGAAAAAGATTCTGTCCTGCTTACGGAGTATGTGCGGGTTGCCTTGAAAAGGCACATCAGCCACAAGTACTCCAGCGGCCAGAATATCCTGCCTGCTTATCTGCTGGCGCCTTCTGTTGAGGATACGGTGCGCGGAGCAATCAGGCAGACGTCAGGGGGTTCCTATCTTGCGCTTGACCCGTCCGTATCACGCAGGCTCCTCGACAAAATCAAAGCCACGGTTGGCGATGTAACGATGGCAGCCTCGCGTCCTGTCCTGTTGACGTCCATGGATATCAGGCGCTACATGCGCAAGATGATCGAGCAGGAGCTGTATGAGCTGCCGGTGCTCTCTTATCAGGAATTGACGGCCGAGGTCAATATTCAACCGTTGGCCAAGATCGAGCTATGACCATGCAATCTATTCCGCCTCGGCATGCTTCAATCATCATCATCGGAAGCATGCCAGTCCTCGTCATCATCGTCGTCCGGCAGGGATGCGCTTTCATTGAGCGCATTATCGTCATCAAACTCGAGACGTTGCTCGGATTCGCTGTACCTGCTGCGCTTCAGCGCATCCTGGGCTTTTTCGACAGTTGGATATTCGCTGACAAGTGCGTGCACGCCGCACAGTTGCATGAGGCTTTGGAATTGCTGGCTGGCTCCGATAACCATGACCTGTATCGGGGCGGGTCGGTTGACGAGGTCAAGTATGACTTCCAACAGGCTGGAGCATGCATGCGCCGCTTGGCTAAGGTCGAGCACGAGGGCATCGATCCTGGTATCTGACAGGATATTGATCCGCTCCTGAATGTCGAGTGCAGCCGCATGATCGACCGCCTGGTGCGGACGCATCAGCAGAACATCGTTGGATATTTCGGAGTAAGTAGTCATGGCAGGGCGATGAATTGAGACGTTTCTATTGTAACTTGCGGTATCTGTTTGAAAGCATATCTTGAACGCTCTATTAGGTGATACAGACTTTGCGTTCGATGGCGAGTTCGAACAGGAAAGCGTGATAGAACTCAGGGTGCTGTATGGCGCCCAGATGGACAGTTGCCTCACGCTTGGGCCTGGCGAATATCTGCTTGGAAGCGGAGATGACTGCACGGTGATGCTGGCCGGGCGAAACGTGGCTGAGCGCCATGCCATCCTCCGCTTCGATGGAGCGACGGTACTGATGGCGCCTTGCGATGGCGTCGTGCGTAATGCATACGGCGATGAAATCGAGGCTGAGCAGGAACTGGTATTGGGCCTGCCAGTCGAATTGGGCAGCGTGATCATTACGGTGGATCATGCAGATGCGCCCTGGCCTGAGCCTGAGTCGGTCATGCCCGCTAGCCGCGCGCAGCGCGCAGTGACGGAAGGATCCCCGGAGGAAGAAGAACCCACGGATGCCTCGTCCGACCCGGAAGCCGTTCATGCGAAATCGGAGGATGTCAAGGAAGCGACGGTAACGCAAGTGTTCCCGCGCGAGGCCAAGCAGTTCCACAGGTGGCTGCTCGCTGTCCTGCTTATCGCAGGCGTCAGCGGTCTTGGCGCTGTGGGCTGGTACAGCATTGGAACAAGGCAAGCGGTGAAGGCAATGCCGGCCGTGGTTGAGAGCAAGGCAGATATCGAGCAGCCTCCTGCGGCAGCGGTGAAGACGCTCGCTGACTTTGGCGGTTCGTCATTGACGCTGCAAAAGCGGGGATCTGGCTGGCAAGTGCATGGCTATGTTGCGACCAATTCGGAGTACACGAGGCTGATCAATGCAATGGCGGCCGCGGCGCCTGCCGTGGAAGTGAAAGTCGCTGTGGACGAGAATGTCCTGCGGGATACCAGAACGACGCTGGATGGAGAGGACTTGAATGCCTATCTGAAAGTTGACAGTGCCACGCATGGTGTTGTTGTGCTGTCAGGAGCGGCAAGCTCGGGCGAGGCCATGGAAAGTATCCGCGCCCTGGTCAAGGAAAGAGTGCCGGGGGTTCAGGAAGTGAAGGCAAATCTTCTGCTTCCGGAGCAATTGCGCGGCAAGCTGAAAGAAAGGATTGCCGCGGCCGGCCTGTCCGAGCGCCTGCTTGTCAAACGTGAGGGCGATGAACTCAGGCTGGCCGGCAAATTGAGCCTGGACGAGATACGGCGCTGGGAAGAGTTGATCCTGGCATTCAGCAAGGACTACGGCAACGTGTTGCCGGTGAGGGCCACGATTACACGGTTCGTTCCCAAGCCGCCAGTGGGCGTGCAAATCATCGTGGGAGGTGCCATACCTTTTATCGTTACCGAGAATGGGGAACATGTGAACCAGGGAGGGAATGTGGATGGGCACACGCTGATGTCCATCAAGGAGGGTGAAGTGGTGTTCGAGGGGACGCAGCGCATCAGGATTGCGAGGTGACCATGAGAGCGCCTGTTGTGATGCTGGATCTGGAGGAAAAGCTGCTGGCGGATCGCGATGGCAGCCTCCGACGAAAGCTCATCGGCGACCTGCATGAGTTGCAACAGCGCTTGCAGGGAGAGTTAAGGCAGATGAATAGCCGAAGCAGGTACGTGGAACTGCAGGGAGCGGTGCAGGCGGTCACGGCCGCAGTGCAGGTATTGCAGACCTTGAATGTGCCCGCCGTGAGCGGGCAGCCGGTTAAATCAAAAAACAGCAAGTAAGGAAGGATTGATATGGCACAGTATATAACTCTGGGCGAAGTGGCAGGAACGGCAAGGGATGGAATTGCGTCTGCCGAGACAGTCTTGCGAACAGCTCTGAATTCTATCAAGCAAGGCACCAGTGTAGGCATTGGCGACCTGTTCGACCTGCAATACCAGATGTCTGCCTATACCATCAGCGCCAATACCTTCAGTTCGGTGCTGAAGGAATTTTCAGACACGATGAAAAGCGTGGTGCAGAAGTCTACTTGATGGTTCGTTGCATGGATCGGGCGGAGGCGCTGGATAAGCGCGTCCACGCCCGGCCGCCGTTGCTGCGAACTCAGCAAAATTCCTCGGCCATCGCCTGTGCCACTGCCGCAATGACCGAGTCCCAGCAACCGCGGCTTGATTGGCGATACAGGCGGGCACTGTTGTACCAGGGCGTATCATGCCGGCCCGTCATCCAGCGCCATTCTGCTTGCCAGGGCAGCAGTACCCAAAGCGGGTGGCCGAGCGCACCGGTCAGGTGCGCGATCGCAGTATCCACGGATAGCACCAGATCGGTGTTGGCGATCAGGCCGGCGACGTCGGTGAAGTCGTTGATGTCGACTTCTGCCTTCATGATGCCTGACATGTTTTGTAATGTGCTGCTGTCTTCCAGCGTCAATTCCGGCTGCAGGACAATGAGTTCAGCATGTTCGGTCAATGGAGCGAAGGCTGCCAGTGGCATGGAGCGAGTGGCGTTGCCGTTGTTGTGTGGCGAGCCGGAACAGACGATGCCGACACGCGGTCGCCTGCCTCGTGGTGCAAGGCGGGCTGTCCATCTCTGTACTTTTTCATCCGGTGCCCGCAAATAAGCATGCGGAAGCGGAATGGCGGTGCGAGGACCGAGAGCCAGCGGCATGCTCATCATCGAAATCTGGAAATCATGCGGTGGGAGCGTCTCGCCGCGCACACGAATGCTTGCGACCGGTAACTGCCTGCACAAATTGAGCAAGGGAGCAGGCACTTCGAGCAGGACCGTGGCACCGCGTTCGGCGAGACAGGCAGCATAACGGCAGAACTGTATCGTGTCGCCGTAACCCTGCTCGCTCCAGATCAGGATGGTTTTTCCGGCAAGCGCTTCCTTTCCCGTCCACCGCGGCGCCAGCAGATCGTGCACTGCGGGCAAGGTGTCGTGCACCAACCGGTGCTCATAACCTTCCCATCCTCTCCAGTCGCCCAGCATCAGCCTCAGCATGCCCTCCTTGGCGCGCAGTGTCGCCAGCTCGGATGGATAAGCCTGTGCAAGCTTCATCGCTTCTTCTAAAAGTTTGAGCGCTTCCTGATGCTTTCCCAGTGCTGCAAGTGTCGAGGCGCGATTGGCATGCGCAGGACGGTGCCCGGAGTCGATGTGGAGAGCTTGCTCAAAGCAGCGCATGGCTTGCTTGGCATCTTCCATCTGTACCAGCGTGCATCCGCGCGTCGTCCATGCGCCAGCATCATTTGGCGCGAGTTCCAATGCGCGATTGCTCTCTGCAAACGCTTCTTCCAATCGTCCGAGCCGGTTCAGTGTGGCCGTGCGGTTGCAAATGACCTCCACGCTGTCGGGTTCCCTGGCGAGCGCTTCATCATGGCAGCGTAGCGCTTCAGCATAGTAGCCATGCTCGTGCAGCAGATTGGCCTTGCCGCTCCATGCATGCGTGAGGCCTGGATCCAATGACAGCGCGGCATCATAGGATTCCATCGCAAGCTTGAACTTTCCCAGCCGCCGCGCCAGGGTGCCGCGATCGAGCGCCATTGCAGCGTTCATATTGCCGGCTTCAGCCAGCTTGGAGAGAATGTCGAGCGCATCTTCAGCGCGTCCCAGGTCGGCATAGATTCGCGCACGCAGTGCTTGCATGTCACGGCTTTTCGGGCGGAGACGGCATGCTTCTTCCAGCAATGCGCAGCCTTGCTGGCGGTGACCGGCGGCGGCCATCATCATGGCCCGCAAGTACAAGGCATAGGGATAAGCGGGATCAGCGTGGTGGACCTGGGCAAGCAAGTCATGGCTTGCATCGAGCTCGCCTGCTGCGAACAGCCTTTCCGCCTCTTTTAGCGCCCGCATGGCGGATGCGGCCGTCATGCGGCGCCCCGTTGCAGGTACAGCGTATCCGTTGAAAAACGCGGCAGTTCCTGATCAAGCCGACAAAAGAGTTCCTCCCAGTTGCCCTGCCTGGCCTGACGGAACAGGCGAGCAGTGGGATACCACTGGCTGCTGGTGTTTCTCCCGCTTTTCCAGCGCCATTCGCTGGCATAAGGCAGCAATATCCAGAGCGGTTTGCCAAGGGCGCCGGCCAGGTGCGCAATGGAGGTATCGACGCTGATCACCAGGTCCATGGCGCCCAGCAGGTTGGCGGTATCGGCGAAGTCGGTGAATCCGGCGGTGGGGTATCGCACCGATGGATGGGATTTCAGCCAGGCCGCATCAGCCGGTTCCAGTGCATTCTGCAGGATGAACAGGTCGCCATGACGTTGCAGACGTTCGAACGCAGCCAGCGGCGCCGAGCGCTGGGGATTGCTGCCGTATTCGGGATTGCCTGAGCAGGCAATGCCTATCCTGAGGACAGGGTGGGGCCTGGATGGCATGTCACCCTTGGCCCGCAGGTAGGGGACCTTGCGTGGTATATCCTGCTCGCTCTGCAGAAAGAACTGCGGCAATGCCATCAGCGGTATCCGATAGTCGCAGGCAGGTAGCGGGTCGCTCTGTGTCAACACCTGGCAGCCGTCCAGGCAGGACAGCAATTGCTTCAGTGCGGGATATACCAGAAAGTAGACAACGCAGTTCATGGAGGCCAGCCTGGGGATGAGCCGGCAGAATTGAATGACATCGCCGTAGCCTTGCTCCGCATGCACCAGCACATGTTTTCCCGCGAGGCTTTCCGCGCCCGACCAGAGGGGGATGCGTTCATCCGCCAGACACGGAGCCGTGCTGAGGCTGCGATAGGCCTGGTAGTTGATCCAGCCGTTCGCATAGTCGCCATTCCTCAACTGCGCCCATCCCAATGCAAATCGTAGTGTTTCATTCCCTGGATGGTGCCGATACACATGCGCCAGCCATGCAACGGCTTCCGCATCGCGGTCGAGCAGGCACAGCAGGCCAGCCTTCGTGTAGCTTGCTTCCAGGCAGCCGATATCGAGAGCGCAGGCTTCCTCTGCGCTTTCCAGTGCGTCCTCGTAGCGACTTTGGGACTCAAGCGCGAGAGCGCGGTGCCGCCAGGCTTCGGCGCTGTGGGCATCGAGCCTGATGGCGGCATTGCAGCTGGCCAGTGCTTCCGCCTGCCGCTGGGCGACAAGCAGCGCCGCCGCCCGTTGCAGCCAGATGGCGGCCGAGGAAGGCGCGAGCGAAACCGCCTTGTCATGCGCGGCGATGGCGGCATCCATCCGCTCGAGCTTGCACAAGCCGGCGCCAAGATTGCTCCAGGCCGTGGCGTGGCGCGGAGCCAGTTCGGTTGCCCGCGCATGGCATGCGACCGCCTCCTCGAGTCTTTTCATTTTTCCCAGCGTGATGCCACGGTGGGTAAGCATGGAAGGGTCGTCCGGACAGCATGCCGCTGCCTGGTCGTGACAGGCGAGCGCTTCCTCAAGCCGGGCCAGGGCATCGAGGGTCAGGGCTTTTCCTGACCATGCGACCGCATCCGGCATCAGTTCGAGCGCCCGGTCGTGGCAAGCCAGCGCCTCGTCCAGCCGCTTCATTGCATGCAGCAGATTCGCCTGTGTTTGCCAGCCCCGTGCATGCGTGGGAGCCTCCACCAGCGCCCTCTGGCAAAAGTCGAGTGCCTGGGCATGCCGCTCCAGCTTTTCGAGAGCAATCGCGCAGTCGATCAGCATGTCGGGCGTTGCGCAACCCAGTGCGATGGCGCGCTGATAGGCGGCGGCGGCCTGTGCCGGCAAGCCAAGCTCCCATTCCACCCGGGCCAGGTGCACATGCAGGGGGCCATGGTCCGGTGCGGCAAGGCATGCCTGGCGCAATGTACGGGCTGCGTTGCGCAGGTCGCCCTGCCTTGCCTGTACCAGGCCCAGCAGTTGCATTGCCGCCGCATTGTCGGGCTCGACAGTCAGCAGCGCGTGGAGTGTGGATGCCGCCGTATCGAATTGGCCATGTTCGGCGTGGGTGCAGGCAATGCGGAGAAGAGCGTCAATGTGGTTTGGCATGAGTGGATGGCGCAACGGCCTGGCTCGGTGGGATGTCCTGCAAGCCGCCGGGGATAGAGGCGCGGCAAGCATTAACTGACTGAGTTGGCTGGGTCGGCCATTTGTTCCAGGCTGCAGGCCATTTGCCGAAGCCAAAAAAAACGCCGCTGATTGCTGGCAGCGGCGTTTGATGCAGTTGCCAGCACGGGCTGGCGATACGGGGAGGCGGGCAGCTTACTTGCCGGTGTCCTTCATGTTCTCGAACTTGTCGAATTCGACGTTATACAGTTCGCCGTTGACCTTCTCCACCTTGCGGATGTAGACGGTTTGCACTGCGTCCCGGGTTTGCGCGTCGATCGTCAGCGGACCGCGCGGGCTCGGAATTTTCATGCCCTTCAATACCGCCATGGCACGGTCGCCATCGATCTTGCCATCGAGCTTGCGCGCCACCTCGTAGATCGCATGCATGCCGTCATAAGCGGCAACCGCCATGAAGTTGGGGCGGCCGCCGTTGGGATTGGCCGCGGCGAAGTTTTTCAGGAAGGTCTTGTTTTCCGGGGAGTCGTGGGCCGCCGAGTAGTGGAAGGACGTGATCACGCCCAGGGTGGCGTCGCCCATGGCCGGCAGCACATGGTCATCGGTCAGGTCGCCGGTGGCGATGACCCTGATGCCGGCTTCGGCCAGCCCGCGCTCGCGGTAGCTCTTCATGAATGCCACGCCCTGTTCGCCCGCGGGAACGAAAACAAAGACCGCCTCCGGCTTGGCATCCTTGATGCGCTGGACGAAGGGCGCGAATTCCGGATTGCGCAGCGGTACGCGTATCGATTCGATTACCTGGCCGCCGCCGCCTAGCAGATTGGTCTTGAACGCGGTTTCAGCGTCGATGCCGGGGCCATAGTCGGCAACCAGAGTGACCACCCGCTTGATATTGTTCTTCACGGCCCAGGTCGCCATCGGGCCGGATATCTGCGGCAGCGTCATCGAGACGCGCGCGATGTAATTGGATTTGGTGGTGATGATGGAGGTGGCCGCATTCATCACGATCATCGGCTTTTTTGCCTGCTCGGCGATCGGCGCGACCGCCAGCGCTTCCGGTGTCAGGCCAAAGCCGGCCAGTATGTCCACCTTGTCGCGCACTACCAGTTCCTGGGCCAGGCGCTTGGCGATTTCAGGCGAAGGGCCGGTCGTGTCCTTGATGACCAGTTCGATTTTCTTGCCGGCGACGGTGTCGCCGTGCTGCTTCATGTAGGCCTTGATGCCGCCTTCCATCTGCTTGCCGTAATCCGCGAACGGGCCGGAAAAGGCGGCGATCACGCCGACCTTGATGGTTTCCTGGGCCTGGGCGGCAAAGGATGCCAGGCCGAACAGGCCCAGCGTCAGGGCGGATCGCACTACGGTACGCAATGTCATCTTGTCTCCTCAAAAAATTTTATGTTCTGCATGAAGCCTGTATGCCAGCGCGCGGCGTGGTGTCACAACAGACAATGCCGATTTTGCCGGGCACATCAAGAATAACGGAAGGATTCTGGCTGTGAAGTTCGATAAGTAAACTTATGTGCGTTAAACGCACTATTTTGCATTGCTTCTTCGATGCCGGCATCTGCATTACGCGCATCGATTCGACGTAGGCCAGAACTGTCTGTGGAAAAGGAGCGAACGGCGCGGCAGCAGCCATGTCATTCGATCAGTTCATAGGGCAAGCCGACATAGTTTTCCGCAATCGTCGTGCGGCCTGCTTCGGAACCGGTGTAGTAGTCGAGTTCGGCGAGTTGCATGCGCTGGCTGAAGCCATCGTCGGAAAACCGATGCAGCACCGACGTCATCCACCAGGAAAACCGCTCGGCTTTCCAGATGCGACGCAGGCAGATCCCGGAATATTGCGCAACCAGATCGGTGCGTCCGTGCAGCAGCGTCTTGCGCAGGATGTGATAAAGCGCGTGGACATCGCTGGCAGCCAGGTTGAGGCCCTTGGCCCCGGTTGGCGGCACGATGTGGGCGGCGTCGCCCACCAGGAACAGGCGGCCGAATTGCATCGGCTCGGCAACGAAGCTGCGCAGCGGGGCAATGCTTTTTTCAATCGACGGGCCGGTGACCAGCGCAGCGGCGGTTGCCTGCGGCAGGCGCGCCTTGAGCTCATCCCAGAAACGCTGGTCGGACCAGTCTTCGACCCTGTCTTCGAGGCTGCACTGCACATAGTAGCGGCTCAGCTGTTCGGAGCGCATGCTGCATAGCGCAAAGCCGCGTTCATGGTTGGCATAGATCAGTTCGTGTGCCACCGGCGGCGTGCGTGACAGGACGCCGAGCCAGCCAAAGGGATAGACGCGCTCGAATGTGCGTATCTTGTCGGCAGGCGCGCTGCGCCGGGAGACGCCATGGAAGCCATCGCAGCCGGCGATGTAGTCGCAGTCCAGCTTGATGGTCTGGCCGTCCTTGACGAAGGTGACGTACGGCCTTTCCGCATAAAAATCGTGCAGCGCAACATCCTGCGCTTCATAGATCGACACGCCGCCGGCGGCGCGCCTGGCTGCCATCAGGTCGCGCGTCACTTCGGTCTGCCCGTAGACCATCACGGTCTTGCCGCCGCTCAAGGCCTTCAGGTCGATTCTTTCCTGCCGCCCTGCAAAGGAAAATGCCACGCCTTCATGCACCTGTCCCTCGCGGTCCATGCGCGCGGCCACGCCGGCTTCGCGCAGCAGGTCGACGGTGCCCTGTTCCAGGACGCCGGCGCGTATCCGGCCGAGTACGTAGTCTGGCGACTTCGCTTCCAGGATCACGGTTTCAATACCCTGCAGATGCAACAAGTGCCCGAGCAGCAGGCCGGATGGACCGGCGCCGATAATGGCGACCTGCGTTTTCATGGTTGTCTCCTTCGGATGGCTGCTCAGGGCAGCATCCGCCATCATCGCTCTGGCAGGGCGTCGGCGGAATGGATTTTTGCCGCTAAAATTTGTACTTTTCGCAGATTGCGGTTTCTTTCATGGCTCATCCGCCTTCGCACTCCGTCCTGCAACAAGATGCATCGGTGCCTGTGTTCCAGCTGTATGGCGAGCACGAGCACTGGCTGACGCCTGACATGGTGCACTGCGAGACCATTGCCGAACGCAGCGTCTTGCACAATTGGCAGATTCGGCCGCATCAGCATCATGGCCTGTTCCAGATCCTGTACCTGAAAGCCGGGAAGGCGCGCATGCGGATCGACGATGACGAATTCGACATGCGCGCCGGCCATGTCGCGCTGGTGCCGCAGATGTGCATCCACGGCTTCCGGTTTGCGCAGAATGCGCAGGGACATGTGCTGACCCTGGCCTATCCGCTGGTGGAGCGCCGCGGCGGCGATGCCGGCGCGACATTGCTGGCGCTGCGCCGGCCGCATCTGCACAGGCTGCCGGCGAGTGAGGAGGGAGCGGGCGTGCAGGCGCATTTCAGCGCGATCGACCGGGAGTATCGCAGCGTCGCAGTGCACCGCGAACTGGTCCTGGAGTCATTGCTGGCCGTGCTGCTCGCCTGGCTGGCGCGGCAGATAGCGCCACCGGGCATGCAAGCTTTGCAGGCGACCCGGGGTGCCCGCCATTTCTCCGAATTCTGCAAACTCATCGAGACGGCGTATGCCCGGCAGCATCCGGTGGCCTGGTATGCCGGCCGGCTTGGCATCACGGCGGCGCACCTGAATGCCCTGTGCCGCAAGACGGCCGGCCAGTCGGCGCTGGAACTGGTGCATGAACGCCTGGTGCTGGAAGCCAGGCGCAATCTGGTCTACACCTCGATGTCGGTAAGCCAGGTGTCCTACGCGCTTGGCTTTGCCGATCCGGCCTATTTCACCCGGTTTTTCAAGCGGCGCACCGGCTTGTCCCCCAGGGCATTTCGCGCCAGGGCGTCCGCGGCGCTTGCCGCCTGAGTGCCGGGCCGGCTGCCGCTGTGGAGCGGATGCAACGAAATGACGCGCCGCTGCCCGGTCATCGTGCTTTAGTCATCTGCCAGGTGCAGTGTCCGCCCGCGTCTGGTCAAACTCATTGACCGTTTCCCGCCGCTTGCTCAGCATCCGGCAATGGCGCCGCTGTCGGCGTCTCTTATCTGCCTGATGGAAGGATGAATGCGATGACAGACAAGGAAATGGTTGCGGTCACGGGTATCGGCATCCTGTGCCCGATTGGCGTTACGGTGGCGGAAGTGGCCGAGTCTTTGAAAACCCTGCAGTCGGGGATCCGGCGGATAGAGGCGCCCCCGCTGCAACGCGCCTATCCTGCGGGTGTGGTTGATCTTGAGACCGATCCATTCTTTTCGCGGCTCGACGCGGTGTATCTGGACCGCTGCCAGCAACTCGCCGCCCTGGCCGGCCGGAATGCGCTGGCCGATGCCGGCCTGGAGCGGCTCGATGCCCTGGGCGCGCGGGCTGGCCTCTATTACGGCAACGTCAACGGCGGCAGTAGCCGGGCTCAGGCCGACTACAGGCAATTACTCTGCAACGGGCAACAGGCAACCAACCCGTTTTCGATCATCGCCATCATGCACAACGGCGGCGCGGCGTATCTGTCGATACGCCATGGCATTGCCGGGCCGGTGCATACCCATGGCAGCGCCTGTGCCGCATCCGGGGCGGCCATCGGCGAAGCGGCGCGGGCGATCCGCGACGGCCATATCGATATCGCGCTGGCCGGCGGCGCCGAGGCGCCATTGAGCGCTGCGATACTGGGTGGCTTCGAAGGCATGCGCGCATTGGCACCGATGGACGCTGTCGACGTGGCGCAATCCTGCAAACCGTTCAGCAGCGTGCGCAGCGGCCTGGTGCTGGGTGAGGGTGCCGCCTTTCTCGTGCTCGAGTCGGCAACGCACGCCAGGCGGCGCGGCGTGCGCTGCCTGGCTTGGCTGCAGGGCTATGGCATAGCGTCCGATTGTCATCATATGGCCGTGCCACATGCGACAGGCCAGGAGGCGGCCCTGCGTCAGGCGCTGTCGGATGCGGGGCTGGAGCCGTCGCAGGTGGATTATCTGAATGCGCACGCCACCGGTACCAGGGGAGGCGATGTCGTCGAGGCCAGTGCCATCCGGTCGGTGTTTGGTGCGGGCAGCGCGTCGGTGCCCGTCAGTTCGACCAAGGCGCTGCATGGCCATCTGCTGGGGGCCGCCAGCGCAATGGAAAGCGTGGTTGCCTTGCTGGCCATTACGGAGGGCATCCTGCCTGCCACGGCGTTTCTTGACCAGCCTGATCCGGCCTGCGCCTTGAACCATCTCACTAACAAATCTTTACACGGCCACGCGATCAATAGAGCAATGTCACTTTCATGCGGATTTGGCGGGACGAACGTCGCGCTGGTTTTTTCCAGGTACCCGGAAGAACCCAATCGGTCCGCGAATGCGTCGGGTACTTAACATGACATAAAGGGAGTGAACAATATGGGTGCATTCGACTTCAAATTTCCACCGCTGGATCAGATCGCGCATCCTCATGTCGATTTTCGATTCGACACCAAAGCCGCCAATACACTGTGGGTCAGCATGAACAGCGGGCCGGAAGCGGGGCGCCATTTTTCCTTGCCCCTGCTGCACGACTTGCGGGCGGTTGGCCAGGCTTTGCAGGCTGGCGCGTCACACTGGGACGGCGGCGGCCTTGAAGCGGTCAACTATGCCGTCATGCTTTCTGCGCATCCCGAGTATTTCAGCCTGGGCGGCGATCTGCGCCTGTTCCGGTCCTGCATCACGAGCGGCGATCGCGATGGATTGCGCAACTATTCCCGGCTCTGCCTTGAAGTCATGCATGCATGGGGAGCGCGCGCCAATCCCGAACTGACCACGGTTTCCCTGGTTCAGGGGCGGGCGCTGGGCGGCGGTTTCGAGGCGGCGCTGGCGGCCGATTACCTGATCGCCGAAGAGCAGAGCAGCTTTGGCTTTCCCGAAATTATGTTCGGACTCTTTCCCTGCACCGGAGCGATGAGCCTGTTGCTGCGCCGCGTTCCTGTTTGCCAGGCGCAGCGGATGATGACATCGGGTAAGGTGTACAGCGCGCCGGAGCTGCATCAAATGGGCTTGGTCGACGAGGTCTGTGCGCAGGGTGATGGCGTGGCCGCAGTGGAACGCTATATTGCCCGCCATGTCAGGCAGCGAGCCGCCCGGCTGTCGGTGCGGCGGGCAATGGAACGAATGTCTCCGCTCGATCTGGCGGAGTTGCTGCAGGTGGTGGATGACTGGGTTGACCTTGCCCTCGCACTGACGCCATCCGAACTGCGCGTGATGGATATGCTGATTCACATGCAGTACGGTACCGAGGCGCCATGCCGGCAAGCCGCGGCGCCGCTGCTTCAGTTGGCGGCAGACTGAACCACGCCGCGCAGCGCCTGCATGCTCTGCCTGGTGACCTCGGCAATTTCAGCAATGAGCGCCAGGCGGTCCCGTTCAATGCCTGGCTGCTCCATCTGGCTCAAGCGTGCGGCAAGCGCGGCAAGGCGCACTGCGCCGACGCTGACGGCAATGCCCTTGATCGCATGGGCCTTGTCGAGCACCGATGGCAAATCCTGCTTCTTCAAGGCGGCGCTCAGGTCATTCGACAGCGAGCGGATATCCGCCAGCGCGGTATTGACGACTCTGGCTACGAAATCGTCATTGCTGTCCAATTCCTTCAGGTTGGCGATGACCGTATTGTCGAGCCAGCCTGTCTGGCTTGCCTGCGAGGTGCTTGCGCCCGCGGCATCCGCGGGAAACTGCTGGCTCACAGCATGGCGGAGTGCTTCGAGGCTGATCGGCTTGTGCAGTACCCCCGCTGCGCCGCAGTCAATCAGCCTTCTGGTGGTGGCACTGGTATTGTCAGCCGTCAGGATATAGGCGGGCGCAGGGGTCAGCTTGCCGAAACGATAGATCTGAAGCGCAGCGGCGCCATCGATATCGCCCATGTTGAAGTCGAGGAAGGCCAGATCGATTTTCGTCCTGGCCAGCAGGCGGACCGCCTCCTGCCCGCTTGAAGCAGTGATCACATGGTGGCCGTCACGCTCCAGAAGCGCGCAGGTCAGCATCAGGTTGGTGGCATTGTCATCCGCCAGCAGTATGCATTTGTTGCGGACGATGCCTGCCGGGCCGGACCTGGGGGCGCTGGTTTCGGCCGTGTTTGCCGTGTCCAGCCAGATCGCGAACTCGAATACGCTGCCGCGGCCGGGCATGCTGCTGACGTGGATCTCGCCACCCATGCGGCTGACGATATCGCGGGCAATGCTCATGCCCAGTCCGGTCCCGCCGTGTTTCCGGTTCGCGCCACCGGAGGCCTGGAAAAAAGGTTCGAAAATCTTTTGATGCATTGCTGTATCGATACCTATACCGGTGTCCTCACAACTGCACATGATGTTGCAGGCGCCAGGGCGGTAGCCAAGAAGGGTGAACTTGATCTTGACCTCACCCTCGTCGGTGAATTTGACGGCATTGCCCCCGATGTTCATCAGCGCCCGGCAGAGCATGGGCATATCGCCAATGAACAGGGCAGGAATGCGTTCATCGACCGTGATGTGCAGCGAAATCGCTTTGGCAAGCGCAATCGGGCCTAGCGTGCAACGCAAATGCGCCGCAACGTCGGCCATGGAAAATGGCTGATGCGCCAGCCGCAGCGTGTCGGCGCCGTATTTCGCCGAGTCGAGCAAATCGTTGATCTGGGCCAGCAGTTCGGCGGACAGGGTCAGCATGGTATCGGCACGCTTGCAAACCTGCGGATCATCGCTTTCCTCCTGCATCAATTGGGCGCACGAGACGATGCCGGTCAGCGGCGTGCGCAGCTCATGGCTGACCGTGGCCAGGAGGCGCGTCTTGGCCAGGCTTTCCGATTCCGCATGCTGGCGGGCAGAGTGCAGCCTGGTGATCAAGGCCTTGGCATAGAGCGGGACAATGGCAAGAAACAGCAATATGGAGATGATGGCAACCGGATGGGGATGCCAGCTCGGATTGAGTACAGCCATTACGCTGAACGCAACGATCGAGGCCAGCTGACAGACATGCATCGCCACTATGCCGATGCGAAAGCCAAAGCCCAGGATGGTGAACAGATAGAAGCAGGCAAAGATCTGGCCGATCTGATTCATCAGCATCAGGCCTGCCGACAGAAGAACCGGATCCATCACCGCCGTGAACGTGGCGACATGGCGTGGGTCGCAGCGCGACGCGGATCGCGTTGCATGAAGCAGGCCAAGGTTATAAACCAGATGCAGGGCGAACACCGGAACGATCTGGGCTGGCCCGATATTGGGCGACGATGGGCCCCAGTGCCAGAGGACGAGCAGCATCAGCAGGCAAACCGGCACGCCCAGCCGGGCGCGCAGTCGGGCTTGGGTTCGAACATGGTCCGACAGCTTGGTGTGCGATCTGGGCTGCATCTTTTCTCTACCTGATTCAACGGGCATCAACATTTGTGCAGTTCCATGCGAAAGGTTCGCGCCTGCATGGTGCAAGTCAGCGCCATTTCCTACTCATGCCGGCGGTCGCATTGCACATTAATAATTGGCTCCCGGCCTGAGGTGAAATGGGTATTCGGGGGCGCGTTATTAACGATGACAGCACAATCGGCCGGTTTCGTTTCCACGTTGCTGTATCCACTGCCTTGCCTGATTGGAGACCTTTATGAGCATGAACGAACATATGATCGATAAAATTAAATGCATCCTGCAGGAACGCTTCGGCATTGATGTGAATGCGTCCGGTCCGGCATCGCGGATGCGCGACCTTGGCATCGATTCACTGCATCTGGTGGACCTGATGCTGGATATGGAGTCGACGTTCGGTTTTCAATATGAAGCGCTGACGCTGCCCGCAAATCCCTCCCTTGAAGAAATCGCCGATGCGATTGCCGCTAACGGCGCGTCGGCGCTAGATTGACTGCGTTGCGCGGACCGTATTGTAAGGTGGCCTGGCCCTGGCGATGCATGCGGGGCGGGCCGCAAGTTTGTGCCCGCGCAGAGACGCTCGCGGTGTCGATCATGCAAAGGGTCAGCTAATTACAGATGTTCGATTGCCGCATAAAACTGGTGATTGAAGCAAGGACCTTCGTTGAAGGAACCGAGGTGAAGACTGCGGGCACTTAGCTGGCCTTTTCAATCTTGGAGACTGTTTTATGGATAAGAGTTCGCCTTCAAAGGAGATGTCGCTTGCTTCCCCGCTCAGCGCGGGGGCGCTATATCAGTTCCTGTCATCGCAACGCCCGGACCGGGGCTTGAAAATCAAGCATCCTTACTCGGCACCTGTGCTCAAGACCCGTGAAAAGCCGGAGTCTCTCAATGAAGAGCAACGCAAGGCATGGGCGTTTCATTTAAAGGAAATGTATCAGCGGCAGACAGGTACGAAAGAGGCTGAACACGCAAGTGCGCAGATTGAGAGCTTTTTGAAGTCGGATGCCGCCAGGGCGACAGCCGGGGCTCTGCTGGGACCGGTAGCGGCGCTCATGAAGGCCGAGCAGGCCTGTATCCAGAAGGCGAGCAGCATCGTAAGGCGCTGGATGGGAAACGAGCAAAAGGTGCAGGAGATCGCAGTCGCGACAGATGAAAGAGACGCTCCTTCCGGGCAGATCATGCAGTATAAAAACGCCTTGACCTTTGCACGGCAGATGCTCGCAAAACTTCCCGATTTCCAGCATGGCGAAATCGATATTGAACTTTTCAGGGATAGGGCGTATTCGCTCGGTTCCGTGCTGAGCGAGAATGACATGCAGCATCTGCAGAAGGCACGCGTCATCATCGCAAAACGTTCTCAGCAGCTCGCCGACTATATCGGACCTGAAGTGCCTCTGCTGATCGAACTGTGCATGAGTGCGAAAGGGGCCAATCTGGAGGACTACAGGGCGGCTGATACAACGAAAAACCTGTGTTTTGAGCTTGCCAATAAGCTGCGCGCCAGGACTGACAATGATGAATATATTGTTCCTCTTTCTCCCAGAAATGCGGATAAACGCACCAATCTGAAAACATCGGTTCCGTCGATTACGGGCTACTCGGCCGCTACTGTTCAGACAGGCGATGACGGCCACGTAACCGCACCATCGTCAAGGACAGGCAGTAGTGCCTCATCGCAGAAGTTGCATGCGGCCGTGGACTTGCCCACAAGCCCGGTCACCAGCCGGTCGTTGCCGCGCAGCGTTACCGAAGGGACGTCTTCCGCTCTGGTTATGGAATTAAAGGGACAGCATAAGCAACAGCTTGCACATTCGGTCACGGTGGCCGAATGCACATCGACCGGGCAGCCCCGGGACTATAGTCCGTTCCGGCCGCTGCAGCCGAGGCAGCAATCAGGCGCGACAGGGAATGAAGCGGATTTGACAAGGAGAACCGGCCATGGCATCAGCGCGAGCAATCCCACCACTCCCACGGAAGATGCAGTAAAAAAATCGGGCAAGGAAAAGCGCAGGCTGCGTCACAGCATGCAGTATGAGGCGCCGCCGCTTGAGGACGCGAACCATGGCCGCAAGCACAGGCATGCGGAGAAAGAAAGATCCAGGGAAGGCACGGAGAAACCTGACCGTGCATACAAGGAAAAAAGAAAAGCGCAGAAGGCGCAGCGTCGGTCGCAACCCGAGGGCATGGAACTGAAAGCATTGCAACAGCAACCGGTTTCAGCCTTGAAGAACCAGATGAAAAAACACAATGACATCAATGCGACGCTGGACGCCTTCTTTGCCGCGCGAGGGGACAATGCCATTCCCGGCAAATGGGATGCGTTGCAAGGCAAGCTGGGCAGCCCGTTGCCCGCCGAGGGCCGGGCAGTAGTGAACAAGATGCTGCCCTACTGGAAAGGCGTGGACCTGCAGAAGCTCGACAAGACCATCTTCTCCAGCCTGGTGCTGGCGGCCGGCATGTCAAGGAAAGACCGGATTGCGCTAAAAGCCGTGCGCGATGTCTTGTTGGCCGATTCCCTGCAGGGCCTGCAGGCGGTTGCCGCTGCCGTTTTCCCAGAGTTGCTGACGCTGGTGATCCATTCGATCGATGCGCACCGCAGCTTGCCCAAGGCAACAAGCTGATTCCGCGTGCTGGCCGCATGGCGCGGCCAGTCTCGCGTTGATGGTGGCATCCTTCTGCCCATGCGCCCGGAAAGCATCCCGGGCGCATCGTCAGGCGCCCTTGCCGCCCCAGCTGTCCTTCAGGGTGGTGATCCGGTTGAACACCGGCTTGCCTGGCTGCGAGTCCACCCGGTCGGCCACGAAATAGCCGTGGCGTTCAAACTGGAAGCGCTGTTCCGGCAGCGCGCCTGCCAGGCCTGGCTCCAGATAGGCGCTGACCACGGTCTTGGCCTGCGGATTGAGCGCCTGCTTGAAGTCCCTGCCGCCGGCGTCCGGCTGCGGCTCGGAGAACAGGCGGTCATAGAGCCGCACCTCGGCCTGCAGCGCATGCTCGACGCTGACCCAGTGGATATTGCCCTTGACCTTGTAGTTGGCCGAACCCTCGGTGCCGCTCTTGCTGTCCGGATAGTAATTGCAATGCACCGCGATGACATTGCCCTCGGCGTCCTTGTCGCAGCCGGTGCATTCGACCACATAGCCATAGCGCAGCCTGACCTTGTTGCCGGGGTAGAGCCGGAAGAAGCCCTTGCTGGGCGTTTCCATGAAGTCGTCGGCCTCGATCCACAGTTCCCTGCTGATCGGAAAAGTGCGCACGCCGCGCGACGGGTCGTGCGGATGCACCGGGGCGCTGCATTCCACGGTCTCGCCTTCGGGGAAGTTGTCGATGACGAGCCTGAGCGGATTGAGCACCGCCGTTGCCCGCGGCGCCTTGGGATCGAGGTCGTCGCGCAGCGCGCCTTCCAGGATGCTCATGTCGATCCAGCTGTCGGCCTTGGCCACGCCGATGCGCTCGCAGAACAGCTGCACCGCCTCCGGCGTGTAGCCGCGGCGGCGGATGCCGACGATGGTGGGCATGCGCGGATCGTCCCAGCCGTCGACGATCTTTTCTTCCACTAGTTGCAGCAGCTTGCGCTTGCTGGTGATCGCATAAGTCAGGTTCAGACGAGCGAATTCATACTGGTGCGGCAGCGGCCGCTGCAGGAAGCCGCCTTCGGCCAGGCGCTCCAGCACCCAGTCGTAGAATGGCCGGTGATCCTGGAATTCCAGGGTGCACAGCGAATGGGTGATGTTTTCCAGCGCGTCCGAAATCGGGTGCGCATAGTCGTACATCGGGTAGATGCACCAGGCGTCGCCGGTACGGTGGTGATGCGCATAGCGGATGCGGTAGATCGCCGGATCGCGCATGTTCATGTTGGGCGAGGCCATGTCTATCCTGGCGCGCAGGATATGCTCGCCATCCTTGAACTCGCCGGCCTTCATGCGGCGGAACAGGTCCAGCGATTCCTCGGCCGGCCGGTTGCGGAAGGGCGAATCCTTGCCCGGCTCGGAAAAGCTGCCGCGATTGGCGGCCATTTCCCCGGCGCTCTGGCTGTCGACATAGGCATGGCCGGCGGTGATCAGGTATTCAGCCATCCGGTAGAGCATGGGGAAGTAGTCGCTGGCGTAGTACAGGTGCTCGCCGTCTTCCTGCTTCCAGTCGAAGCCCAGCCAGCGCACGCTGTCGATGATGGTGTCGACATATTCCTGTTCTTCCTTGGCCGGGTTGGTGTCGTCGAAGCGCAGGTGGCAGCGGCCGGCATAGTCGCGCGCCAGGCCGAAGTTCAGGCAGATCGACTTTGCATGGCCGATGTGCAGATAGCCGTTCGGCTCGGGCGGAAAGCGGGTGACGACCGCGGGCAGCGGCTGGCCCTGGACGTCCTTGCGGCCGGCATAGTGGCCGGCGGCATTGTCATGCTCGATGATGGCGCGCAGGAAATTCGACGGCGCAGCGGCCGCGGTAGTGCTTTTTGGTTCGTTGCTCATGGAGTCGGATGAAAGACGTGCAAATTGTGGATGGCGGCATTTTACCGTAGCAGGCCGTGCCAGCCCGGACAGGAAGAGGGCGCTTCAGCGTGGCGCTGCGGCGTCGAAGCGCTGCCTGACGGTTTCCAGGCGCTGCCGGTTGGCGCCAAAATCCTTGCGACCCAGGCGGGAAGCGGACCGCATGTGGATCACCCCGGCCGGCGCGTCGAGCAGGAATTCGACATCGTCGACAAATTTGAGCATCCGGGTCTGGAACTGCGCATACAAGTAGCCTGGCTGGCGCTCCACCACGGTGGCGCCGGGCATGGCGGCGACCACCTGTTCAAGGCGGGCGAACGCGGCACCGGCGTCGCCGCTGTAGCGCAGCGGCGCGATCAGATGGTAGTCGGTGTGTTCATGGCGTTCGGCCTGGCTGGACACGGAATTCCAGGAGCGGGCCACCGGCGGCTTGAGCAGGCCGTCGCGTACGCCCAGGTCATCCGGGCGGCGGCCTGCCAGCAGGTTCATCTGGCCGGCGAGCAGGACGATCGCAGGCAGGCCGACCACGAAGACGGTCGCGATGACACCCAGGTTTTTCAGCATGCTGGCTCCGGCGCAGGAAGGAGCGGTCGATCATAGCAGAGCAGGCCATGCGCTACATTTGCCGGAATAAATGCGCAAAGACCCGGCTGACCGCCAGGGTTTCGGTCCGGCCGCGCAGCGACAGCCGCAGCCGGCCGGCCTCGTCGCGCACCGCCGCCGTGACCTGGCCGATATTGACCACTGTGCCGCGATGGATCTGCCAAAACTGCGCCGGGTCGAGCTGGTCCAGCAGCTCGCGCAGCGACAGGCGAATTAAAGACTGGCTGTCGGCGGTGACCACGTTCACATACTTGTCGGTGGCCTCGAAATAGATTACGTCCGGCACCGGGATCATGCGAACCTGGTTGCCCACCGCCGCCCGGATCACGGTCAGCCGGGCGGCCGGCTGCGCGGCGGTGGGCGGCGCCAGCGCGCGCAATTGCCGCAGCACCTGTTCCAGCGCCGCATCGCCCGCGGCTGGCGCGGCCAGGCGCGCCTGCAGCCGCGCCACGGTCTTGGCCAGGCGGGCGTCCGATACCGGTTTCTGCACATAGTCGGCGGCCGCCTGCTCGAAGGCCTGCAGCGCATAGTCGTCATAGGCGGTGACGAACACGACCAACGGGAAGGCGCGGCCATCGGGCCAGTCCTCGGCCAGCGCCTCGGCCGCCTGCAGGCCGCTCATGCCCGGCATCCGGATATCGAGAAACAGCAGGTCGGGCTGCAATGCCAGCGCCTTTTCCACTGCCTGCACCCCATTCTGCACGATGGCTTCGATGGCCAGTTCCGGCCACAGCCTCTGCAGGGTGTGGGCCAGGGCCTGGGCCAGCACGGGTTCGTCTTCCGCGATCAGGGCACGCACAGCAGTCATCGTAGCGGCATCCTTATTTCGGCAATCGCGCCCCGTGGCAGGTTCGGCGTCAGGGTCAGGCTGGCGGCGTCGCCATACAGCGCCGCCAGGCGTTCGCGCACATTGCGTAGCGCCAGGCCGTTGCCCGGCGCGGCCTGCGCTGCCAGGCCCATGCCGGTATCGCGCACGGTCAGCACCAGCAGATCCCCATGCCGGGCTGCGCCGACATCGATCCGGCCGCCTTCCATGCGGGGCTCCAGCCCGTGGTGTATCGCGTTTTCGACCAGCGGCTGCAGCAGCATCGGCGCGACTTCCACCCCGGCCAGTTCGGCGGGCAGGTCCAGCGCATAAGCCAGGCGCTGGCCCATGCGCACCGACATGAGGCCCAGGTAGGCCTGCATCAGCCGGAATTCCTGGGCCAGCGTGGTGGTGGCGAGGCGGGAACTGCCCAGGGTGGCGCGCAGGTATTCGATCAGCTGGTCCAGCAGGAGTTGGGCGCGCGGCGGGTCGATGGCTATCAGGCCCTGCAGGTTGGCCAGGGTGTTGAACAGCATGTGCGGCTCGATCTGGGCCTGCAGCAGTTGCAGCTGCGCCTGCATGGCCTGCCGCTCGATGCCGGCCGCGCGGGCCTTCTCGGCTTCGGCCTGCGCCAGCAGGTAGGCGACCTTGCCCCGGTTCCAGAAAAACCAGGTGGCGCTCAGGCCGGCCAGCACGGAAAACAGCAGGATCTGGGCTGCGTGGCCGGAGCGGGTGGGCAGCACCGGGTGGTCGGCCATGCCCAGCAGCCACGCCGCCAGCAGGCTGCCGCCCATCTGCGCCGCAGGCAGCGATAGCAGGGCGAGGATGGAAAAAGGCAGGCCGGGCGGCTTGCCGTCGCCCCACAGCAGCACGCGGCCGCCGTCGATCAGCAGCCAGGCCAGGGTGCCGATGCACAGCGAAAACACCAGGTTGTCAAGAAAGCCGCCGCCGCGGTGCAGCACATGGGTGATCACGAGGGCGCACAGCAGGTTGAATGCCGTGACGATCAGCAGATGTGCCGAAAGCCGTGTGTCCCAGGTTTTTGCCGTTGGCGAATGGTCCATGCGTTACACCAGGTGAAGTGCATTCCAGACCAGGTCGCCCAGGCGGCGCCCCGGCAGCAGCGTAAACACGCCGGCGACCACCAGGCCGGCATAGGCCCCGGTGACCAGGCGGCGATGGCGGGCAATGTCGCGGCTGCGGATCGACCATACCGCCTGCCCGATGACGTAGAGCGTGAGCAGGGAGAGCAGGTGTATCCAGGAAAAATGCCCATGGCTGCGGATGCCGAAGGAGACCAGCGCGGTCACGGCCATCAGCAGTATCCAGAGCCGGCCGGCAAGCCGGTGCAGCGGCGTTCCCTTTTTCTGCAGGAACATGGCGGCGCCGACCGCCACTGCGGCCAAGGCGGTGCCCAGGTGGATCAGGATAATGGGTGTGTAGGACATGGCAGTCATGGCGGCTCTCCGGAAAGGGGTGGCGATGAAGCCATTCTCCGGAAACCCGCCGCCCGCTACGAGCGCATTGCGACGAAATGCGCAAGCGGCGCCGCCAATTGCCGCAGGCGGCGACCGACGGCTGCTCAGAGCACGCCCTTTGCCCGCAGCGCCGCGATCTCCTCCTCGCTATGGCCCAGCAGTTCCGACAGCACTTCGCCGGTATGCTGGCCCAGCAGCGGCGGCGGCGCGTCATGCCGCGGCGGCGTGGCCGACATCTTCATCGGGCTCCTGACCAGGTTCACCTGGCCGGCGGTCGGATGCGGCAGCGCCACCTTCATGCCGCGCGCCTGCACCTGCGGATTGTCGAACACTTCATCGAGCCGGTTGATCGGGCCGCACGGCACGCCGGCCTGTTCCAGCAGGTCGATCCATTCCTGCTTGGTCCTCTGCTTCACCATGTGGGCCAGGAGCGGCACCAGCAGGTCGCGGTTGCGCACCCGCTCGGGGTTGGTCGCAAAGCGTGTATCCTCGGCGAGATCCGGCCGGCCGCCGGCGGCGACGAACTTGCGGTACTGGCCGTCATTGCCCACCGCAACGATGATGTGGCCGTCGGCAGTGGCGAAGGTCTGGTAGGGCACGATGTTCGGATGGGCATTGCCCCAGCGCACCGGAGGATTGCCGCTAGAGAGGAAATTGGTCGCCATGTTGGCCATCATCGCCACCTGCACGTCCAGCAGCGCCATGTCGATCGCCTGGCCTTCGCCGGTGCGGTCGCGGTGGGTAAGGGCGGCCATTACCGCAATGGTGGCGTACATCCCGGTCATCAGGTCGGAGATCGCCACGCCGGCCTTTTGCGGACCGCCGCCGGGCAGGTCGTCGCGCTCGCCGGTGATGGACATGAAGCCGCCCATGCCCTGGATGATGAAGTCATAGCCCGGCCGGTGCGAATAAGGACCGTCCTGGCCGAAGCCGGTCACGGAGCAAAAGATCAGGTCGGGCTTCACCGCGCGCAGGGAGTCATAGTCCAGGCCGTATTTCTTCAGTTGCCCGACCTTGTAGTTTTCCAGCACCACGTCGCAATGCCGCACCAGTTCGCGCACGATCTGCTGGCCTTCCGCACTGGAAATATCCAGCGTGATCGAGCGCTTGCCGCGGTTGGCGGCGAGGTAATAGGCGGCTTCGGTGGTGTCCTGGCCTTCCTGATCCTTCAGGTAGGGCGGTCCCCAGGACCGGGTATCGTCGCCGGCGCCGGGGCGCTCGACCTTGATGACGTCCGCGCCGAGGTCGGCCAGGTTCTGGGCACACCACGGACCGGCCAGCACGCGGGTCAGGTCCAGCACGCGGATATGGCCGAGCGCGGTCTTGTTGGGGGTCGGGGTCATGTTTACTGTCTCCTGCGGTTTTTCAAGGTGGTTGGCAGTGTAGGGCAAGGGAAAAGAAAATGCAGCAGGGCAGATAATTTCAGACTGGGGGCAAGGCCCTTACCTTCTTTGCGATGCGCGATGCATTTTTTAGCAGAAACTGACCAGCAATTTGTTAAACGCGTTTTTGTCATGCCAATTTTAATGCTCCCTCTTGTGGAACAGTCTTGTGGATTCGGTTAACCAATCCATCGCATTTTTGGGAATGCGAAGAGCCACCGCAAGCAATGCATACGGGACTCAATTAGAAATTTTTCAACCACGGCAGTTATTAAGTCAGGATGGTTCTGTTGTGTTGGTCATTAAATGAATAGCATTTAACGGAGGAAACGCCATGAATAGCTCAACCCCACCTTCACCAGGCCGGGCAATGGAAAATTTTTATTTTGAAAGTAAAGCATCGCATGAGGAAGCGGAAGCGCCCCGAAAACCAAACGTTTTTGACCCAGGAAATCTGTCCGAGCTTTTGAACTGGAATCCACTTGAGAGGTGCGCGGATTTTTCGGTCGCACAAACAGGCGCTTGCTCACAGCTGGAACCTGAATCCGAAAAAGAAATGCTTCTATGGTTGGCGTATCGCTTTGTGTTGACATCGTTTTTCGCAAAATGAAAAACCTGGTATGCGCTTCACGTGCCAATGTCCGGCTTCACCGTGTAATGGAATCATTTAAAAATGTTGTACAGGAAATCCAGGGTTTGGGTGGTGCCGATTTCTTATCATTGATGTGCAGGTGTGGTAAATCATATTTATGTTGATCGGCTCTCTTGAGTCCACAGATGCTCCTTTAATGCCATCTATTGTTTTCAAATGCAGTGCAGGCACTTCTACAGTTGCATTCGCACCTGCGTAATGGTCTCAATCAGTATTGCCCGCATCAGCAGGATGGCCATTTTCTGATTCGCGTTCTGCCATTGCGTTTTAAGCCGTCGGACCAATTATTTCCGCTAAGCAGCTTCTGGAATCGTTGCCGCAAGCGATACCGTTGGGATGAAGGGTTCGGTTAGTGACACCGATCTGGTCAACTGGAGATAATTGTCAGTCGTGTTTCCAGCGTGGAAATCGGTGTTGCTCTTGCTTACGCCATGCGTTTGCTACCAGCCACGGCCGCCTCTGGCGCTTACCAATTCCCGCCCATCCCGTATCCCGTATAATCAGCCGTTTGCAATATGCCCCTACTGCGCCCAGACCATGAACTCGTCCGATATACGCGATAAATTCCTCAAGTTTTTCGAATCCAAAGGCCACACCGTCGTCCGTTCGTCCAGCCTGGTGCCGGGCAACGACCCGACGCTGTTGTTCACCAACTCCGGCATGGTGCAGTTCAAGGACGTGTTCCTCGGCACCGACAAGCGCAACTACGTGCGGGCCGCCTCGGTGCAGCGCTGCCTGCGCGCCGGCGGCAAGCACAATGACCTGGAAAACGTCGGCTACACCGCGCGCCACCATACCTTCTTCGAGATGCTGGGCAACTGGTCCTTCGGCGACTACTTCAAGCGCGACGCGCTGGTCTGGGCCTGGGAGCTGCTGACCACGGTCTACGGCCTGCCGCCGGAAAAGCTGTGGGCCACCGTCTATGAAACCGACGACGAAGCCTTCGACATCTGGGTCAATGTGATCGGCCTGCCGGCCGAGCGCGTGGTGCGCATCGGGGACAACAAGGGCGCGCCGTATGCGTCCGACAATTTCTGGCAGATGGCCGACACCGGCCCCTGCGGTCCGTGCTCCGAGATCTTCTACGACCATGGCCCGGACGTCTGGGGCGGCCCGCCGGGCAGCCCGGAGCAGGACGGCGACCGCTATATCGAGATCTGGAACAACGTGTTCATGCAGTTCGACCGGCAGATCGACGCCAACGGCGTGGCCACGCTGACGCCGCTGCCGGCGCCCTGCGTCGATACCGGCATGGGCCTGGAGCGCCTGGCCGCGGTGCTGCAGCATGTGCACAGCAACTATGAGATCGACCTGTTCGCCCGCCTGATCGCCGCCGCCGCCCGCGAAACCAATACCACGGATCTGGCCAACAATTCGCTGCGCGTG
This sequence comes from Noviherbaspirillum soli, assembly GCF_015352955.1. Taxonomy (GTDB): domain Bacteria; phylum Pseudomonadota; class Gammaproteobacteria; order Burkholderiales; family Burkholderiaceae_D; genus Noviherbaspirillum_A; species Noviherbaspirillum_A soli. The sequence continues at coordinate 74,375 of NZ_JACYOX010000008.1, read as the reverse complement.
ATCGCCGACCATATCCGTGCCTGCGCCTTCCTGATCGTCGACGGCGTGATTCCGTCCAGCGAGGGCCGCGGCTATGTGCTGCGCCGTATCATCCGCCGCGCGCTGCGCCATGGCCACAAGCTGGGCCAGACCAAGCCGTTCTTCCACCGCCTGGTGCCGGACCTTGTGCAGGAGATGGGCAATGCCTATCCGGAGCTGAAGGAAGCCGCCGCCCGCGTCGAGCAGGCGCTGAAGGTCGAGGAAGAGCGCTTCGGCGAGACGCTGGAAAACGGCATGAAGATCCTGGAAGCGGCGCTGGCGAAAGACCCGGCCCACCTGGACGGCAAGACCGCCTTCACGCTGTACGACACCTACGGCTTCCCGCTGGACCTGACCGCCGACATCTGCCGCGAGCGCGACGTCACGCTGGATGAAGAAGGTTTCCAGGCCGCGATGGCGCACCAGAAGTCGACCGCGCGCGCGGCCGGCAAGTTCGAGATGGCGACCTCGGTCGAGTACAGCGGCCCGAAAACCCGCTTCGTCGGCTACGACACCCTGCAGCAGGAAGGCGAGGTGCTGGCGCTGTACGTCAATGGCGCGGCGGTGGAGAAGATCGAGGCTGGCCAGGAAGCGATCGTGGTGCTGGACAGCACGCCGTTCTACGCCGAGTCCGGCGGCCAGGCCGGCGACATCGGCACGCTGGAATCGGAAGCCGGCGCGTTCCGGGTGCAGGACACGAAGAAGCTGCAGCCGGACGTGCATGGCCACCATGGCGTGCTGGAATCGGGCACGCTGGCGGTCGGCGATGTGCTCGACGCCAGGGTGGATGCGCGCCACCGCGCGCAGACCATGCGCAACCACTCGGCCACCCACCTGATGCACAAGGCGCTGCGCATGGTGCTGGGCGGCCATGTGTCGCAGAAGGGCTCGCTGGTCGACGCCGACAAGACCCGCTTCGACTTCAGCCACAATGCGCCGCTGACGCAGGACGAGATCCGCCGCGTCGAAGCCATCGTCAACCACGAGATCCTGGAAAACCACGCGACCGAAGCGAAGCACATGCCCTACGACGACGCCATTTCCCATGGCGCGATGGCGCTGTTCGGCGAGAAGTATGGCGATGAGGTGCGGGTGCTGGGCATAGGCTCCTCGCGCGAACTGTGCGGCGGCACCCATGTCACCCGCACCGGCGACATCGGCCTGTTCAAGATCGTCTCCGAAGGCGGCGTGGCCTCGGGCATCCGCCGCGTGGAAGCCGTCACCGGCGACAACGCGCTGGCGCTGGTGCAGAAGCTGTCGTCGCAGGTCAGCGAGGCGGCTGCCGCGCTGAAGGCGCAGCCGGACGAACTGGCTGCCCGCATCCAGCAGGTGCAGGACCAGGTGCGCAGCCTGGAACGCGAACTGAACGCGATGAAGGCCAAGGCCGCGGCCAGCAAGGGCGACGAGCTGGTGGGCCAGGCGGTTGACATCAATGGCCTGAAAGTGCTGGCGGCCACGCTGGACGGCGCCGACGTCGCCGCGCTGCGCAGCACGATGGACAAGTTGAAGGACAAGCTCAAGTCGGCCGCCATCGTGCTGGCGGCGGTCAATGACGGCAAGGTCAGCCTGATCGCGGGCGTGACGCCCGATGCCACCGGCAAGGTCAAGGCCGGCGAGCTGGTGAACTTCGTGGCCCAGCAGGTGGGCGGCAAGGGCGGCGGCCGGCCCGACATGGCGCAGGCCGGCGGCACCGACCCGAGCGGCTTGCCGCGGGCGCTGGAAGGCGTGGCCGGCTGGGTGCGCGAACGGGCATGAGGCCTGTTGCAGAATGAAAAACGGGCGGCCTTCTGGCCGCCCGTTTTTCATGGCGCCGCCGTCGCGGCGCCGTGTTTGCTTACAGCGCCGCGATCAGGCCTTCCAGCTTCACCGCGTCGGCGCAGAACTGGCGTATGCCTTCGGCCAGCTTCTCGGTTGCCATCGCGTCTTCATTGAGCTGGAAGCGGAAGGACTTCTCATCCAGGTTGAGCTTTTGCAGGTCGCTGTCGCGGGCCGCATCCGGGCTGAGCTTCCTGGTCACCGGCGCGGTGCCGTCGGCCAGCTTCTGCAGCAGTTCCGGGCTGATGGTCAGGAGGTCGCAGCCGGCCAGCTCGACGATCTGCGAGATGTTGCGGAAGCTCGCGCCCATGACTTCGGTCTTGTGGCCGAACTTGCGGTAGTAGTTGTAGATGCGCTGCACCGACTGCACGCCGGGATCGTCGGCGCCGCTGTATTCGTGGCCGGTGGATTTCTTGTACCAGTCGTAGATGCGGCCGACGAAGGGAGAAATCAGCTGGGCGCCGGCGTCGGCGCAGGCCACCGCCTGCGGCAGCGAGAACAGCAGCGTCATGTTGCAGCGGATGCCGTCGCGCTCCAGCGCCTCGGCGGCGCGGATGCCTTCCCACGTGGAGGCGATCTTGATCAGCACCCGCTCGCGCGAAACGCCGGCGGCTTCGTACAGCGCGATCAGCTCGCGGCCCTTAGCGATGGTGGCTTCGGTGTCGAACGACAGCCGGGCGTCGACCTCGGTGGAGACGCGGCCCGGAATGATATCGAGGATGCGCCGGCCGAACGCCACCAGCAGCTGGTCGATGATGTGGCCCGCTCCCTTGCCATTGAAGTCGCGTGCGGCCTGCTCCAGCAGCGGACGGTATTCATCCTTCTGCACCGCCTTCAGGATCAGCGACGGGTTGGTGGTGGCGTCTTGCGGCGAATAGGCCTCGATGGACTGGAAGTCGCCCGTGTCGGCAACGATGGTGGTGTATTGCTTGAGCTGTTCGAGTTGGTTCATGGTTGGGTTCGCGGTGAGAAGGTAATCGGTGGTCGGCGGGCATAGTGTAATCGCCGGCCGCACCGGCGGCTATGGACGTCACGGCGGCTAGGGCGGCTCCGGCGCCTCCGTGTAGGAGTCGAACTGTATGTCGATGCGCTGCAGCGCCTTTTGCGCCGCCTCCATCCGGCGCCGGAAATCCGGCCCGCGCCGCAGCGCCAGGCCCACGGCCAGGATGTCGATCACCACCAGGTGCGCCAGGCGCGCCGTGATGGGGCGGTAGGGGTCGGTGTCGACCGGCAGGTCGACCGGCAGCAGCACGGTGGCCAGCGCCGCCAGCGGCGTGCCGGACGGCGCGATCACGATCACGTCGGCCCCGGCGCGGCGCGCCAGCTGCACGCTGTGCAGGAGCGCGGTGCTGCCGCCGCGCTGCGAGATCGCCACCACCGCGTCGCCGGCCTCCAGCAGCGCGGCCGAGATCGCATGGATATGCGGATCGGAATAGGCGACCGTGGGCACGCCGGAACGGAAGAACTTGTGCTGGGCGTCGGCCGCCACCAGGCCGGAGCTGCCCTGGCCGTAGAACTCGATCTTGGCCGCCGCCGCCAGGATGTCGAGCGCGCGCTGCACCGCCTGCGGGTCCAGCGTGTTGCGCAGGTCGAGCAGGGTATTGACCGAGCGGCCGCAGATCTTGCTGACAAGGTCTTCGGCCAGGTCGTCCTGCAGCGGCGTCTCGTCGCGGCCGCTGGGCGCCAGCGCCAGGCCCTGGGCCAGCTTGAGCTTGAATTCATGCCAGCCATCGCAGCCGACCGCGCGGCAAAAGCGCACCACGGTCGGCTCCGACACCTGTGCGGTGCGCGCCAGCGCGGTGATGTTTTCCGAGATGGTCAGCTGCGGATTGTCCAGCACCGCCATCGCCACCTTGCGCTCGGACTTCGACAACGCATCCATCTGGTTGCGGATGGCATCCAGCAGCATGGCCGCTCAGTCCTCCGGCAGCGCTTCTTCGCGCCACTGCAGGCCGTCGCGGCCAATCAGCGCGCTGGCCGCGCCCGGCCCCCAGGAGCCGGCGCTGTAGAACACCGGGTCGTTGTCCTCCTGGTCCCAGAAATGCAGGATGGGCTCGACCCATTCCCAGGCCGCTTCCAGTTCGTCGCTGCGCATGAACAGCGTGAGCTGGCCGCGCAGCACGTCCATCAGCAGCCGCTCGTAGGCTTCCATGCGCGGCTTCTTGAAGGTTTCGCGGAAGTCCAGTTCCAGGTCGACCAGCTTCAGGCGCATGCCGTCGCCTGGCGTCTTGGCCATCAGGTTCAGGCTCAGGCCTTCGTCGGGCTGGAGCCGGATCACCAGCGAGTTCGGCTGGAAGCTGCTGATGGGCTGGTTGAAGATGGAATGCGGGATCGATTTGAAGCGCACCACGATTTCGGCCAGCGAGTCGGCCATGCGCTTGCCGGTGCGCAGGTAGAAGGGCACGCCGGACCAGCGCCAGGTGTCGATCTCGGCCTTGACCGCGACGAAGGTCTCGGTGCGGGAGCCGGGATTGGCGTCCTGCTCCTTGCGGTAGCCAGGCACTGCCTCGCCCTGCACATGGCCGCTCTTGTACTGGCCGCGCACCACGTTCTGCACCAGGGTGTTGGGCGTGAAGCGGCGCAGCGCCCGCAGCACCTTCAGTTTTTCATCGCGCACCGCGTCGGGCGTGCTGTCGACCGGCGGCTCCATCGCGACGATGCACAGCAGCTGCAGCAGATGGTTCTGCAGCATGTCGCGCAGCGCGCCCGAGGTTTCGTAATAGCCCATGCGGTTGCCCACGCCGAGTTCCTCCGCGATGGTGATCTGCACGTCGGAAATCCATTCGCGCCGCCACAGCGGCTCGAACAGGATATTGCCGAAGCGCAGCGCCAGCAGGTTCTGCACCGCTTCCTTGCCGAGGTAATGGTCGATGCGGAAGATCTGCGATTCGGCGAACACGCGGCCGACATCGGCATTGATCTGGCGCGCGCTCTCCAGGTCGCGGCCGAGCGGCTTTTCCAGCACCACGCGGGCATTCGGGGTGGCCAGGCCGGCGTCGGCCAGGTTGCCGCAGATGGCGGCGAACAGGCTGGGCGGGGTGGCCAGGTAATAGACGCGGGTCAGCTTCTCGTCGTCGCGCAGCGCCTCCTTCAGCGGGGCGTAGGTGCCGGCGTCTGTGGCGTCGAGCGAGACGTAATCGACCCGCTCGCAGAAGGCTTTCCAGGCGGCTTCGTCCAGCCGCTCCTTTTCGATATGGGGCTTGGCCTGGCGCGTGATCTCCTCGATGTATTGCTCGCGGCGCCATTCGTGGCGGCCGACCGCGATCACGCGGCCCGACGGCGGAAAGCCCTTGCCGCGGCTCAAGGCGTACAGGGCAGGGATCAGCTTGCGCATGGCGAGGTCGCCGCCGCCGCCGAACAGGACAAAATCGAAATCGCTCATTGCCATGGACTATGCATCCGTAGAAGGTTGGGCCAGCAGCGCCTGGCGGGCGCGTGCGATCAGGCCGTTGGTGGAGGCGTCGTGCGCCCCGACGTTGGTGGCGCCGCTCAGTTCATGCTGGATCGCCTTGGCCAGCACCTTGCCCAGTTCCACGCCCCACTGGTCGAAGCTGTTGACGCCCCAGATCACGCCCTGCACGAATACCTTGTGCTCGTACAGCGCGATCAGCGCGCCCAGGCTGGCCGGCGTCAGCGCATCCAGCAGCAAGGTATTGCTGGGTCGGTTGCCGGGGAAGGTGCGATGCGCCACCAGCGCTTCGATACGTTCCCCGGCCATGCCCTGCGCCTGCAGTTCGGCACGCACTTCATCGGCGGTCTTGCCGCGCATCAGCGCCTCGCTCTGGGCGAAGCAATTGGCCAGCAGCGCTTCCTGGTGGCCGGGCAGCGCATGCGAGGGCTGCAGCGCCGCGATGAAGTCGACCGGCACCGGATCGGTGCCCTGGTGCAGCATCTGGAAGTAGGCATGCTGGCCGTTGGTGCCGGTGTCGCCCCAGATCACCGGGCAGGTGGCGGCCGCGACCGGCGCGCCGTCCAGGTCCACGCCCTTGCCGTTGCTTTCCATTTCCAGCTGCTCCAGGTAGCCGGGGAAGCTGGCCAGGTCCTGGTGATAGGGCGCGATCGAGATCGAGGTGCTGCCGAGGAAATTGCGGTTCCAGATGCCCACCAGCGCCAGTATGGCCGGCAGGTTGCGCTCCAGCGGGGCGCTGCGGAAATGCTGGTCCATGCCGTGGGCGCCGGACAGGAATTCGCGGAAGCCATCGGCGCCGATGGCGATGGCCAGCGGCAGGCCGATCGCGGACCAGACCGAGTAGCGGCCGCCGACCCAGTCCCAGAAGCCGAACATGTTGGCCGGATCGATGCCGAATTCGGTCACCGCCTTGGTGTTCGTGGACACCGCGACGAAATGCTGCGCCAGGTGTTTTTCCTCGCCGTGCATCAGGAACCAGGCGCGCGCCGACTGCGCATTCATCATGGTTTCCTGGGTGGTGAAGGTCTTGGAGGCGACGATGAACAGCGTGGTCTCGGGCTTGACCCGCGCCAGCAGCGCATCGAGGTCGTGGCCGTCGACATTCGAGACGAAATGCATCGCAATGCGCGGGTGGCTGACGCTGCGCAGCGCCTGGCACGCCATTTTCGGGCCGAGATAGGAGCCGCCGATGCCGATATTGACGACATCGGTGATCGGCTGGCCGGTGTAGCCGGTCCAGGCGCCGGAACGCACCCGCTCGGCGAAATGTCCAAGCCGATCCAGTACCTGGTGAACCTCGGCGGCCAGGTCCTGTCCATCGATGACCAGCGGTTCGCCACGGGGCGCGCGCAGGAGGGTGTGCAGCACGGCGCGCTGCTCGGTATGGTTGATCTTCTCGCCGTTGAACATCGCTTCCCGCCGCGCCTCGACGCCGCGCTCCCGCGCCAGGGCACACAGCAGGTCCATGGTGTCGCGCGACACCAGGTTCTTGGAATAGTCGAGAAAGACGCCGGCCGCCTGTTCCGAAAAGGACTGGAAACGGTGGCTGTCGGCATCAAACAGGTCGCGCAGCCGCCAGTCGCGGGTGTCGGGGAAATGGCGCTGCAAGGCGGTCCAGGCAGGTGAGGAGCGCAGGTCGTTAGCGGACATGGGAACGGATGAAAGATGAAATTCAGTCAAGTATATAGGAACTTTAAGTAATTTCACTACATGTTATTGCACTGGCTACGCAGGGTTCGAAGAAGAGCATACCTTACGCTATGAGTCTTGTGAGCGCAAGCAGGAAAAGCCACTCTTTTCATTGCGCCAGATCAAGCGCAGAGCGGGCTTGCAGGGGAAATTCCGAGACCCTATTTTGTAGTATAATTTCACGATTATTTTTAGCGAGGAACCTTCATGACGCTCAATCCTGTCGTCGCGTCCGTCACCGAACGCATCATCGAGCGCAGCCGGCCGTACCGCAGCGCCTACCTGACCCGGCTGGAGCTGGCACGGCGCCAGGGCGTGCAGCGCGGCGCCCTCGGCTGTACCAATCTCGCCCACGGCTTCGCTGCCTTCCCGGCCAATGACAAGCTGGTGCTGAAGGAGCAGAAAAAGCCGTCGGTGGCCATCGTATCCTCTTACAACGACATGCTGTCGGCGCACCAGCCCTTCGAGCATTTCCCGGCCAAAATCAAGGAAGCCGTGCGCCAGGTCGGCGGCGTGGCCCAGTTCGCCGGGGGCACGCCCGCCATGTGCGACGGCGTCACCCAGGGCCAGCCGGGCATGGAGCTGTCGCTGTTTTCCCGCGACACCATCGCCATGGCGACCGCAGTCGCGCTGTCGCACAACATGTTCGACGCCGCCGTCTATCTCGGCATCTGCGACAAGATCGTGCCGGGCCTCTTGATCGGCGCGCTGCATTATTCCCATCTGCCGGCGGTGTTCATCCCCGGCGGACCGATGACCACCGGCATGGCCAATTCGGAAAAGGCGCGCATCCGCCAGCTGTACGCCCAGGGCAAGCTGTCACGCGATGAACTGCTGGAAGCCGAATCGCGCTCCTACCATTCGGCCGGCACCTGCACCTTCTACGGCACCGCCAACAGCAACCAGATGCTGATGGAAGTGATGGGCCTGCATCTGCCGGGCGCGGCCTTCATCACGCCCGGCACGCCGCTGCGCGATGCGCTGACCGCGGCCGCGGCCCAGCGGGCGGTGCAGATCACCGACCAGTCCGGCGAATATCTGCCGGTCGGCCATGTGGTCGACGAGAAGGCCATCGTCAATGCCATCGTCGCGCTGCTGACCACCGGCGGCTCGACCAATCACACCATGCATCTGGTGGCGATCGCCCGCGCGGCCGGCATCGTGATCGACTGGAACGACTTCAGCGAGCTGTCGGGCGTGGTGCCGCTGCTGGCTCGCATCTATCCCAATGGCGAAGCCGATGTGAACCATTTCCATGCCGCTGGCGGCACCGGCTTCGTGATCCGCGAACTGCTGGACGCCGGCCTGCTGCATGAGGACGTGAAGACCATTCTCGGCCAGGGCCTGCGCAAGCATGCGGCCGAGCCGCTCCTGATCGACGGCAAGCTGACCTGGCGCGAGGCGCCGGCGCAGAGCGGCGACGAGAATGTGGTGCGGCCGGCCAGCGCGCCGTTTTCGGCCGATGGCGGCCTGCGCCTGATGTCGGGCAACCTGGGCCGCTCGGTGATCAAGGTGTCTGCCGTCAAGCCGCAGTACCGGGTGGTGAAGGCGCCGGCCATCGTGTTCGATTCGCAGGAAGCTTTCCTGCATGACTTCAACGATGGCAAGCTCGATCGTGACTTCGTCGCCGTGGTGCGTTTCCAGGGCCCGCGCGCCAACGGCATGCCGGAACTGCATTCCCTGACGCCGGCGCTGGGCGTGCTGCAGGACGCCGGCCGCCATGTGGCGCTGGTCACCGATGGCCGCATGTCGGGCGCATCGGGCAAGGTGCCGGCCGCGATCCACGTGTCGCCGGAAGTGCTGGCCGGCGGTCCGCTGGGCAAGGTGCGCACCGGCGACATGATCCTGCTCGATGCGGAGCAGGGCGTGCTGCAGGCGCTGGTGCCGGAGGACGAGTGGAATGCGCGCATACGCGAGTCGGCCGACCTGGCCTCGAACGAGGTCGGCCATGGCCGCGAACTGTTTGCGATGTTCCGCAACGCCGTCACCACCGCCGAGGAAGGCGCCGCCACCTTCGGCCTGCCGCCGCTGATCAAGCGGGTGGACCCGGAAATCAACCAGCCGGGCGGCGAGAAGGAATCCAAGGAATTCAGCGATGAAGACACGCTGGTCCGCTCCGGCAGCGGCGACGCGACAACCCAGAAGGAGATCGGCTAATGGCCAACCTGTCCGTGCTTGACATCATGCGCACCTCGGCGGTGATTCCCGTCATCGCCATCGACGACATCAACCATGCGGTGCCGCTGGCGCGCGCGCTGGTGGCGGGCGGCATCCGGGTGCTGGAAGTGACCCTGCGCACCGCCCATGGCCTGCCAGCCATCAGGGCGATGGCCGAACAGGTGCCCGACGCCATCGTCGGCGTCGGCACCCTGACCCAGCCGCGTGAATTCGCGGCGGCGCGCGACGCAGGCGCCGTATTTGGCGTGTCGCCCGGCCTGACGCCGGCGCTGATCGAAGCCGCCAGGGCCAGCGGCCTGCCGCTGTTGCCCGGCGTGATGACGCCATCCGAGGTGATGGCCGCACGCGAGGCCGGCTTTCGCCAGCTGAAACTGTTCCCGGCCATGCAGGCGGGCGGCGTCGGCATGCTCAATGCGCTGGCCGGACCGCTGGGCGACGTGATGTTCTGCCCTACCGGCGGCGTGTCGCAGGACAATGCGCCGCAATTCCTGGCCTGCCGCAATGTGGCTTGCGTTGGCGGCTCCTGGCTCACGCCCAAGGAGGCGCTGGTCGCGGGCGACTGGGACCGCATCACCGCGCTGGCACGGGCGGCCTCGGCGCTGCGCGGCTGATCATTTTCCGGCGTGGCCGCAGCAGGCCACGCCGGCCTCACCGCCTTGTCCGTAAAGGCGGTGATCGTCCTTTTGATTCTCAATCAATTCCTGTTTCACGCCGGGCCGATGAAAGCGGCAATCCGCTCGACAATTCTGTTGAGGCGGCCCCCGAGCTGAAATAGAATCCCCCTCGACCGGCGCCTGCCGCTCCCGCCGTCTGCTTGCTCGGCGACCCAATTACCCCGATTCCGTACGAAGCACCCTTGCGCCAGCCGGGAGGCCCATGCCGCTATCGCGTCGCACGTCCGCTTTGCCGCCGCTATCGGCGCGCATGGTGCTGCTGTCGGTGTTCGTGGCCGGCTTGTGCGCCACCGGAGCGCTTTTTTTTCTGGTGAGCCGGCTGGAAACGCGTCAGGAAGAGCTCCACTTTCGTGACCTTGCACAGCGTCGCTTCACCGCAATCCGCATCGGCACCGAAGGGGCGATGGCGGCCCTGCATGGTGTGAATCATCTATTTGCCGCAATGGGTACGGTCAGCGCCGAACAGTTCAGAACCTATACCCGACCCTTGCTGCAGGCACATCCTTACCTCGTCGCGCTGGGTTTTCAACGCATCGTCCCGGCCCAGGAGCGGGCAGCGTACGAAGCGCGCATGCGTCTGAGCTTTCCTGGATTTGAAATTACCGAACTGGCGCCGGATGGCAGTCTGGTCCGTGCCGGCGACCGCTCGACATACCGGGTCATCGAATACATTGAGCCGCTGGCCGGAAACGAAGTGGTGTTTGGCATGGATTCGAGCTTCCTGGAGGTGCATAGCGTGGCGGCGCGACGGGCTGTGCAGCTTGGCCTGCCCGCAGCGACGGCGCTGTTTGGACTGCCGCAATACAAGGGAATGAAGAAAGGCTTCCTGGTGCTGTTGCCCGTCTATGCAGGGAAAGACAGCGGGGAGGGCGCCGCGCCGATGCGCGTGGCCGGCTACAACGCCGCCGTGTTTCTCGCCGATGAACTGTTTGCGCGGATACTGGCATCGACCAGGGGGGCAAGCAATTCAAGATTGACGCTGAGCGTACATTCATTGGCTGCGGGTCAGATGCCGGAGGAGGTTTTCCGCAGTGCCGGCCTGGCGTCGGATGTCTTCTGGCTCGAAGAGCATGTGGCCAGGCTGTTCGGCGCCCGGCCTCTGTTGCTGCATGAGGATATCGAGATCGCCGGCAGCGCCTGGCGCCTCACTGCCGGGGCCGCGCGCAAATTCCTTCCCGAACATCATGCGGGTTCACTTCTGGTGCTGCTGCTGGGCTTGGCTTCGACCCTGTCGGCCGCAGCCTACCTGAGAAAACTGAACCGGCGCACGCTGGACCTGGCGCATGCCAATGCGATGCTGAACCGGGATATCGCCGAGCGCCGCGACATCGCGCTGGCCCTGAGCCGCAGCGAGGACCGTTTCCGGCGCCTGGTAGACCTCTCGTCCGACTGGTACTGGGAACAGGACACCGCTTACCGTTTCAGCCTGCTGGCGGGACGCAAGGTCAAGGAAGCGCCAGGCATGCTGGCCAGGGTCATCGGCCGCACGCGCTGGGATGTGGCGCAGTCGGCCGATCCGGAAGATCTGGCCGCGCACCGGGCGCTGGTGGAGGCGCACCAGCCATTTCAGAATTTCGAATACCTGCTGACGCTGAACCACGGCCAACAGGTCTGGCTGAGTGTCAATGGCGAACCCGTGTACGACGAGGAAAGGCAGTTTGCCGGCTACCGCGGCACAGGGCGGGATATCAGCCAGCGCAAGCGCTCGGAGCATGCGCTGCGCCAGCTGACGGCGCACCGGGAGTCGATCAAGGAACAGGAGCGCAAGCGTATTGCCCGGGAAATCCATGATGAACTGGGGCAGACGCTGCTGGCGCTGCGGCTGGATGTGACCAGCCTGCATCTTCGTGTCGGCAGCCATGCCCGGCTGCGCGAGCGTGTCGGACTGGCGCTTTCGCAGATCGATATCACCATCAGGGCAGTGCGCAACATCATCAATGACCTGCGTCCGCCGGTGCTCGACCTGGGGCTGGATGCGGCGATCGAATGGCAGGTCGGGCAGTTCCAGCGCCGCAGCGGCATACATTGTCACCTGGCCTGGAATACTGGCGCGACCGACCTGGACGAACGCGTGGCGACCGCGCTGTTTCGCATTGTCCAGGAAGCCCTGACCAATGTGCTGCGCCATGCCAACGCCAGCGAGGTCACGATCACGCTGGGCAGCACCGCCCGCGCAGTCAACATGACCATCACCGACAATGGCAGGGGCGCGCAGCCGGAAGACTGTTGCCGTGCCGGCAGCTTCGGCCTGGCTGGCATCAGCGAGCGGGTCGTGGCGCTGGGAGGCAAGTTCGATATCGTCAGCGCGCCGGGAATCGGCCTGACCCTGGTAATCTGCCTGCCGCTGTGACAAGCCGCCTGGCATGCTGGCGCCTGCATGGGTGTTGTTAGCACAAGTGGTCAATCTCGCTGATAATGCCCGTTCGCTAACAACAACTTTTGTATGAACAACTTTTTGCTGGTCATTCTTGCCCTGTTCCTGGTCGCACTGAACGGATTTTTCGTGGCTGCCGAATTCGGCCTGGTCAAGCTGCGGCAGACCCGCATCCGCGCCATCGCCAGGACCCATGGCTTGCGCGGCCGCATGCTGGCCAAGGTGCACGGCCAGCTCGATGCCTATCTTTCGGCCTGCCAGCTTGGCATCACGCTGGCTTCGCTGGGCCTGGGCTGGGTTGGCGAACCCGCCTTCGCCCGGTTGCTCGAGCCGCTGTTCGCGCTGGCAGGCGTGACGTCACCGGAAATCATCCACGGCGTGTCCTTCTTCTTCGCATTCTTCCTGATCTCCTTCCTGCATATCGTGGTCGGCGAGCTGGCGCCCAAATCGATGGCAATCCGTTATCCCGAGCGTATCGGCCTGTGGGCCGCAACGCCGCTGTACAGCTTTTACTGGACGATGTATCCGATTATCTGGGTGTTGAATGCGAGCGCGAACGGCGTGCTGCGCCTGGCTGGCCTGAACGCCTCCGGCGGCCACGACACGCATTATTCGGCGGAAGAATTGAAGCTGATCCTGCGCAGCAGCCGCAACAGCAGCAAATTCAGCGCCGATGAATGGAATGTGCTGGCGCAGACGCTCGACTTCGGCGACCTGGACGTGGCCGACCTGATGCGCCCCATCCATGAAATTGCCGCTCTGCACCGCGGCCTCTCGCTGGCTGAAAACCTTGCCACTGTTTATCGCACGCGCTACAGCCGCTATCCCTATTTTGCCGAGGATGGCATCGAAGTCCTGGGCGTGATCCACTTGAAGGATTTGTTCCTGGCGGAGCAGGACGGCCGCAAGATCACCGACCTGACGCCCTTCCTGCGGCCGGTGTCGCATGTGACGCCGCGCATGCCGGCGGTGGAACTGATGCGCCGCTTCCGCACGGGCGCGCCGCATTTCGCCGTGGTAGGCAAGAAGGGCCACAAGCCGATTGGCTTCCTGACGCTGGACAATCTGCTGGGCGCGCTGGTGGGCGAAATCCGCGATGAATTCCGCCAGAGCGACAACGACTGGACCCGGCTGGACGACGGCACCCTGATGGGCAAGGGCAGCCTGCCGATTTTCACGCTGGAGCGGGCGCTGGGTATCGACGTGGAGAATGAGGAAGTCGATCTGGAAGAGGCCGACTCGGTCGGCGGCCTGGTGATGGAAAAGCTGGGCGACATTCCGCGCGAAGGACAGAAGATCGCGTTTGCCCAGTTTGACGTGGTGGTCAAGAAAATGAACGGGCCGCGCATCGTGCTGCTGCGCATCTATCCGCGGAAAAACAGCGAGGAAGAGACCGGCGTCTGAAGGACGCTTGAAGGCCAAGCGCGTAAAATGCCGCTTTTACCTTTTTGCTCTCACCATCATGACCCAGGACGAACAAAAGCAGGCAGTTGCCCGCGCAGCCATCGATTACGTGGAAGACGGCGCCATCATCGGCGTCGGCACCGGCTCCACCGCCAATTTCTTCATTGACGAACTGGGCAAGGTGCGTGACCGCATCCGCGGTGCGGTCGCCTCGTCGGAAGCCACGGCGGCCCGGCTGCGCTCGCATGGCATCCGCGTGTTCGATTTGAATGAAGTGGATTCCCTGCCGGTCTATATCGACGGCGCGGACGAGATCAACGCCCAGGGCGCGATGATCAAGGGCGGCGGCGCGGCATTGACGCGGGAGAAGATCGTTACCTCGGCGGCGGACAAGTTCATCTGCATCGCCGACGGCTCCAAGCTGGTCGACACCCTGGGCAGGTTTCCGCTGCCGGTGGAGGTGATCCCGATGTCGCACCGCGTCGTCAGCCGCAAGCTGGCGGCGCTCGGTGGCCAGCCGACCCTGCGCATGAAGGACGGCCAGCCTCTGGTCACCGACAACGGCTGCTACATCCTGGACGTGACTGGCTTGCAGATCAGCAATCCGGCCCAGTTCGAAGCGACCGTCAACAATATCGTCGGTGTGGTGACGGTGGGCTTGTTTGCGCAGCGGTGTGCTGACGTGGCGCTGCTGGGAACCAGCGAAGGCGTCAAAAAACTGGTGTTTTAAAAAGCTTACCCGCTGGTCGGGTTACCGTCGCCAGCGGACTGTCATCACCGATCATTGCTTCCTCCGCGGCAGCGTTACCGCGGGTGGCCGGGTCAAGGTCGGTGATCGGTGCTTTATCGGGTTCAATGCCGCGCTGGCCAACAATACCGCGCTCGGCGCAGTCAGTTGGGTTTCGCATGGCGCGGTATTTCCCGGTGGAACAAACTCGTTACCGCTTTTGCTTTAATTTCGTCGTCGACTGCCTGACCAGTGTGATTGCTCACTGTCTTGCGCTCAAAAAGCGGCATTTGCCCATGGCGAGCACAGCGCTAATTCTCCGATACCTCGCCCTATCCCGAACGGAGATTAATTGGAAAATTAGCAGCAAACTTTGTCGGGGATAGGGGCTACGGCTTGATTCGAAGTCAGGATTTATGACTGCAATGTTGCCTTGGTCGATATCACCGATCGAAGCTTGGCATAATGGGAGCGACACACCTCTATGTGTAATGGACCAACATGAATGACCGGGCATGATTGAACCCTCGAGAGCAATTTTCGCCGTAAAGCTAGTGTGCTCCGATACGGCTCCAATCACTGGCTTGCTTATGCCAATTCCTAGGTCGTTTTGCCCGCATTCACATTTCCGCAATAGATGCGTTCCCATCGCCGCACAGTTGATTTGAGCGAATAATGCTTTCTCACACGCTTCCGTGCGACTAATCCCTGTGAGCGTCGTTCGTCGTCATCCAGTTCAACGGCCTGCAGCATCGCATTTGCGAGCGCTGTACTATCCCGAGTCCGCACGATGTAGCCGCAACTGCCAAGCCATTCCGGCACCCCGCCAGCTTCAGTGGCGACAACGACGCGCTCGCATGCCATTGCTTCTCCAATTACCAGCGGAAAACCTTCCCATGCAGACGACAGGACGAAGACATCGGCTGCACTCATCAGCGCATCCATGTCGCGCCGAAGGCCAAGGAATTTGATCCGGTCGTGCCAGGCTGAGGTGGCTGCCAAGGCTTGGATATGGTCATACTCCGGTCCAACCCCGGCAATCCACAACACACAATCGGCGCGTCGCGCGGCCACGGCTGAAAACGCATTAAGCAAATTGGGATAATCTTTGGCATCACTAAAATTGCCGGCAGCTAAAAACACCTTGGTATTCGGAATCGTACCGAGATCATTTCGAACCTTGGCTCGCCGCACGGGATCGAACCGAAAACGGTCGCAATCGATCCCGTTATAGGATACGAGCGCTTTGTGTCGCGGCACTGCCGCGCAAGCAATGTAACGCTCGACCGCTGCTTGACTGACGTTGGTGGTGATTTCAGCCATTCGGTCGCTCCATCGGTACATCCCCATGCGTACCCAACCGCCTTCGTTAATGCTGTGCGCGGTGCAGATCAAACGTGGTATGGGCACGGCTAACCGCAACATTCTCGCAAAGAGATTTGCATGAATCATATGGCTATGCACCACGTCCGGTCGGAAACGGCGAAGCAGGCGGCATACGTGAAAATAGGTAATGAGCAGGTTGGCTGGCGATTTCGTTGTGTGCAGGGCTTCAACCCTTACACCGGAATGAATGGGGAGCACTTCCGGTTCTCCGGAAATCGAAATTAGCAAGATTTCATGGCCGCGTACAAATAGAGCGTCGGCAAGATCAACTACCTGATTTTCAGCTCCGCCTACTTCCAAGCAAGTAATAAGAAAAACAATTTTCATTTGAAGACTATATTGCCGGAAAGAGTTGATGCATAGAGGCTTTAAGGCCAAAACTGGCACACTATGGACCAAAAAATTTTCCCGAAAATTGCTCCCTGCATGTCCGGCATTTCAGAGTTGATTGAACTGCCTCAATGATATGTCTTCTTAATAAACCTTTACATGAAATGTGACGACATTTCTGCCCAGTAGCGGACGCTGATAGCGTTTTTAAATAAATAATAAAAGGTCGAGCCGCGACATGTTCGATCTGACAAGTTATGCAAAATCGAGTTGGAACCGCTAGGATTTAATGCAGGTAGCGGGGGACAGCATAAAAAAAGCCGCCCATGGGCGGCTTCGAGTCGACGCGGTATTTCAATCCGCGGGCGGCACATAACCCTGCGCCGCATCGGCGCCTTCGCCGAAGAAATGCTTCTCCATCTGCGCCGCCAGATATTTGCGTGCCCGTGTGTCGGCCAGGTTCAGGCGGTTTTCATTGACCAGCATGGTCTGGTGCTTGAGCCAGGCGGCCCAGGCTTCCTTGGACACGTTTTCCCAGAGCCGCTTGCCCAGTTCGCCAGGGTAGGGCGGGAAATCCAGGCCTTCGGCTTCCTTGTTGAGTTTGATGCAGTGGACCATGCGGGCCATAAGAATTCTCCAATTGGTTGATGCGGATAAGTGCGGCTGGATGCGCGCGTTTAAAGGGTAGTAAAAAGCGTTTAAAGCGTCTTGATCAGCACGAGCGACTTGCGTTGCCAGTTGTACATGTGCTGCCGGTCTTCCGGCAAGTCGTCCACCGTGGCCGGCACGAAGCCGCGCTTGATGAACCAGTGGGCGGTGCGGGTGGTGAGCACGAACAGTTTCTTCACGCCAGCCGCCCGCGCCCGGTTTTCCATGTGCTTCAGTAGGCGTTCGCCATCGCCCTGCGCCTGTACTTCCGGATTGACCGTCAGGCAAGCCATTTCGGCCATCTGTTCCTCGGGGAAAGGATAGAGCGCCGCGCAGCCGAAGATCACCCCGTCATGCTCGATCACCGAAAAATAATCAATTTCCCGCTCGATCAGCTCGCGGCCGCGCTTGACCAGGGTGCCGTCGGCTTCCAGCGGCTCGATCAGCTTCAGGATGCCGCCGACGTCGTCGATGCTGGCGTCGCGCAGGCTTTCCAGGTTCTGCGACGAGATCATGGTGCCGACGCCATCGTGGGTGAACAGTTCCAGCAGCGCCGAGCCGTCGGTGGAGAACGACACGACGTGGGCGCGCGGCACACCGCCGGTGCAGGCCTGCATCGCATGTTTCAGATAGAAGGCCGAATCCGGCGGCAGGGCGCCGCTGTCGATGATGGCGCGCGCCTGGTGGCTGGAGAGTTCGTGGATCTCGGCGCCGGTCAGGTCGGTCATCATCGGGGTTTCGGTGATGAAGATGAGCTTGTCGGCGCGCAGCGCGATCGCCGCGGCGACCGCGACGTCTTCCATGGTCAGGTTGAAAATCTCGCCGGTGGGCGAAAAGCCCAGCGGCGACAGCAATACCAGGCCGCCGGCATTGAGAATCGGCTGGATGGTCTCATATGCGATCTTCCGGGACACGCCGGTCAGTTCGAGGTCGACGCCTTCGATGATGCCGATCGGCCGGGCGGTCACGAAGTTGCCGGAAATGATGCGGATGGCGGCATGCGCCATCGGCGTGTTGGGCAGGCCCTGGCTGAATGCCGCCTCGATGTCCAGCCGCAGTTCGCCGGCCGCCTCCTTGGCGCATTCCAGCGCCGCCGTGTCGGTGATGCGGATGCCCTTGTGGAAGCGGGCCTCGACATTGCGCAAGGCCAGTTGCTCCTCGACCTGCGGCCGCGAGCCATGCACCACCACAATGCGAATTCCCAGCGCATGCAGCAATGACAGGTCGTGGGCCAGCACCGGCAGCGCGCCGGCCTTGACCAGCTCGCCCGGAAAGGCAACCACGAATGTTTTACCGCGAAAGGCATGAATATATGGCGCGACGGAACGCAGCCAGGCAACGAACTGAACGGGATTTTCCATGAGCGGCATTATAATTCGGTCCGCTCAGTCTGCACCTGAACCTTTCCAAGAATCCATGCATAGAGAATCCCAGGCCCAGACGCCGCAAGCGCCGCAGCCGCCGCAGCCACAGGATAACGGCCGTCGGCAGCCACCCCTGCGCAATCCGCTTCCCGCGATCCATTTTCCCGAAGAACTGCCGGTCTCGGGCCGGCGCGACGAGATAACAGCCGCGCTGGCGGCGCATCAGGTGATCATCGTCAGCGGCGAAACCGGCTCCGGCAAGACCACCCAGCTGCCCAAGATCTGCCTGGCCCTGGGCCGCGGCGAGCGCGGCCTGATCGGCCACACCCAGCCGCGCCGCATCGCCGCTTCCTCGACCGCGCGCCGCATCGCGCAGGAACTGGGCTCGCCGCTGGGCGAGCATGTCGGCTTCAAGGTGCGATTCAACGACAACCTGACCAAGGGCGCCTGGGTCAAGCTGATGACCGACGGCATCCTGCTGGCCGAAACCCAGACCGACCCGTTGCTCAAGCAGTACGACACCATCATCATCGACGAGGCGCATGAGCGCAGCCTGAACATCGATTTCCTGCTGGGCTACCTGAAGCAGCTGCTGCCGCGCCGCCCGGACCTGAAGATCATCATCACCTCGGCCACCATCGATGCCGAGCGCTTCGCGCGCCATTTCGGCCGCAACGGCAAGCCGGCGCCGGTGATCGAGGTGTCGGGCCGCATGTACCCGGTGGAAATCCGCTACCGGCCGGTGGAGCCGGGCGAGGGCGCGGCCAAGCCGGGCGCGGTGCCGACCGCAGCGCAGAAGGGCCGCGAGAAGCGCGACCTGATGGACGCGGTGGCCGATGCCGTCGATGAGCTGTGCGGCGTCGGTTCCGGCGACGTGCTGGTGTTCCTGCCGGGCGAGCGCGAGATCCGCGACGTGGCCGAAACCCTGCGCAAGCATCATCCGCCGCATGTCGAGATCCTGCCGCTGTTTGCCCGGCTGTCGGCGCAGGAGCAGGAGCGGGTGTTCAAGCCGACCAATGCGCGCCGCATCGTGCTGGCCACCAACGTCGCCGAAACATCGCTGACGGTGCCGGGCATACGCTATGTGGTCGACGCCGGCACCGCGCGCGTGAAGCGCTACAGCTATCGCAACAAGGTCGAGCAGCTGCAGATCGAGCCGATCGCGCAGTCGGCCGCCAACCAGCGCGCCGGCCGTTGCGGCCGTGTCGCCGCCGGCGTGTGCATCCGGCTGTATGACGAGCAGGACTTCCTGCAGCGGCCGAAATTCACCGAGCCGGAAATCCTGCGCTCGTCGCTGGCCGCGGTCATCCTGCGCATGAAGTCGCTGAAGCTGGCCGACGTCGAAAGCTTCCCCTTCATCGAGCCGCCGCTGGGCCGCGCCATTGCCGACGGCTACCAGCTGCTGCAGGAACTGGGCGCGGTGGACGATGCGAATGCCCTGACGCCGCTGGGCCGGCAACTGGCCAAGCTGCCGCTGGACCCGCGGGTGGGCCGCATGATCCTGGCCAGCCGCGACCATGACTGCCTGAATGAAATGCTGATCATCGCCTCGGCGCTGTCGGTGCAGGACCCGCGCGACCGGCCGCTGGAAGCGCAGGCAGCGGCCGACCAGGCGCATCGCAAGTTCGCCGACGACAAGTCAGAGTTCCTGAGCTGGCTGAAGATCTGGAAATGGTTCGACGAAGCGATCGAGCACAAGAAGACCAACCGCCAGCTGCAGGACAACTGCCGCGCCAATTTCCTGTCGCAGATGCGGCTGCGCGAATGGCGCGATGTGCATACCCAGCTGCTGACCGTGGTGCGCGAGCAGGGCTGGCGCCTGAACGATGCGCCGGCCACCTATGAGCAGCTGCATTCGGCGCTGCTGACGGGCCTGTTGGGCAATATCGGCTTCAAGTCGGAAGAGGACAACCTCTATCTCGGCGCGCGCGGCATCAAGTTCCATATCTGGCCCGGCTCATACCTGCAGAAGAAGGCCGGGCGCTGGATGGTGGCGGCCGAACTGGTCGACACCACCCGGCTGTATGCCCGCACGATCGCGCAGATCCAGCCGGAATGGCTGGAACGCATCGGCGGCCACCTGCTGAAGAAGTCATACGGCGAGCCGCGCTGGGAAAAGCGCGGCGCCCAGGTGGTGGCGTCCGAGCGCGCCACGCTGTACGGCCTGGTGGTCTATAGCCAGCGCCGCATCAGCTATGGCGCGATCAACCCGGCCGAAGCGCGCGAGATCTTCATCCGCGACGCGCTGGTCGGTGGCGACTTCGATACCCGCGCGCCGTTCCTGGCCCACAACCAGAAGCTGGTGCGGGAGATCGAGAACCTGGAACACAAGTCACGCCGCCTGGATGTTCTGGTGGACGACGAGCTGATCGCCGCGTTCTACGACGAGCTGGTCCCGGAGGACATCCATAACGGCGCCGCCTTCGAAAAGTGGTATCGCCAGGCCAGCGCCGACAATCCGAAGCTGCTGTTCCTGAACCGCGAAGACCTGATGCGGCATGAAGCCGCCGGCGTCACCACCGAGCTGTTTCCGAAGGTAATGCGGGTGGCCGGCGTGGAGATGGGCCTGTCCTATCATTTCGAGCCAGGCGCCGCCCGCGACGGGGTGACGCTGACGGTGCCGCTGTTTGCGCTGAACCAGGTGTCGGCCGAGCGGGCCGAATGGCTGGTGCCGGGCATGCTGAAGGACAAGGCACATCTGCTGTTGAAGTCGCTGCCGCAGAAGCTGCGCCGCCACTGCGTGCCGCTACCGGACTATGCAGCCGGTTTCGTTGCCAGGGTGGAGGAGCGCAAGATACATGGCCGCGGCAGCCTGCTCGACGCGCTGATTGCCGATGTGCGCGAGCAGACCGGCGTGATGGTCAGGGTTGGTGACTTCAAGCTGGAGACCCTGCCGGCGCATCACTTCATGAACTTCAAGGTGATCGACGAGCATGGCCGCCAGCTCGACATGGGCCGCAACCTGGCGGCGCTGCAGGCCGAGTTCGGCGGCCAGGCGCGCGAGCAGTTCCAGAAGATCGCCGAGCAGACCGTGATCGCCGATGCGCCGGGGCCGGCGGCGGGCAGAGGCAGTGTCGGCAACGTCAAGGGCAGCAATGCCGGAACGGCTGCCGCCGCGCCTGGCGCCTACACCAATCTCACCACCTGGTCGTTTGGCGAATTGCCCGAGCTGCTGGAAATCCAGCAAGGCAGGCAAAAGCTGATCGGCTTTCCGGCACTGGTCGACCGCGGCAGCCACTGCGACCTGGAAGTCTTCGACGACCCGGCCGAGGCGGCGCGCATCCACCGCAATGGCCTGCGCCGCCTGTTCGCCCTGCAGCTGAAGGAGCAGATCAAGTTCCTGGAAAAGAACATCCCCGGCCTGCAGCAGATGGGCATGCAATACATGGCGCTGGGCTCGCAGGAAGAGTTGCGCGACCAGATCATCGAGGCCGGCCTGGACCGCGCCTGCCTGCAGGAGCCACTGCCGAAGAATGCGGAGGAATTCAGCGCCCGGCGCGACCAGGGCAAGGGCAGGCTGGGGCTGCTGGTCAACGAGATCGCCCGGCTGGCGGCGCAGGTGCTGGCGGAATTCCATGCGCTGCCCAAGAAGCTGCAGGGCGCGCGTGCGCATGCGCAGGCGGTGGCGGATATCCAGTCGCAGGTGCAGGCCCTGGTCGGCAAGCGCTTCATCGTCGATACCGACTACGCGCAACTGGCCCATTTCCCGCGCTACCTGAAAGCCATCGGCGTGCGGCTGGACAAGCTGCGGGCCGACCCGGCGCGCGACGCCAAGCTGACGGCGGAATGGCAGCAGGCCGCCGCGCCGTGGCAGCGGGCGCAGAAAGGGCAGGGTGCGCGCGACCCGAAGATGCAGGAATACCGCTGGCTGCTGGAAGAGCTGCGGGTGTCGCTGTTTGCGCAGGAGCTGAAGACGCCGATGCCGGTGTCGGCCAAGCGGCTGCAGAAGGTATGGGAGGCGATGCAGCGGTGACGGCAGAGATTACCGGTGATTATATGTTGCGATAATGAAACAAATTGCGCCGCTAGTGGCGCGAGGCTGGGCTTATCGCTGAGAATTATTCATAATCGTCGCCGCTCGGGACTGTGCGCCTGGTACTGCATTTCATATAGGTAGGACGCTGCATGACCCTGGACCTGATCGATTACCTGATTGCCGCAGCAGTTTTGCTCGCTGTAGCAATCTGGTTTGATCGCTGGTGGCGCAAGTGAGACGGGGCGGCCCGTGTACTCCCGGTTTAAGGCCATTTCCGGCCAATCCTAATCGGCAGCTACCGCACGGGATGGCTCAAAGACGCTGGGTGAAGCATCGCCCTGTATAAGGCGTATTCCCTTCTCCAGAAGCATCTTGCCGATCAGTCGCGAACCCATATCATTCAGATGCCCGCTATCCCGGTACAGCGGGACGTTGCCTATCATTGCGTGGCAGTACCCGCCATCGCAAATCGCCTTGTTCGGATCTATATAGCTTGTTGTGGGGAATTCCCGCTTCAGGGCTTGAAACATCAGACGTTGCCTGCCATTTGGTTGAGCTAACGTGTCGCAGCTGTCAGCACTGCCGAACAGCAGCCGTCGAATCGGGCAATTGGCATTCGTCGTGCCCTGATTGTTCAGGATGATGATTGGTTTTGCTCCGGCGGAAAGGATGGCGGAAATCGAATCCTTCAGCCCTTGGTGAAGTCGCGCGAAGTAAGCGGCCGTCCCATCGTTCGGCCAGGAAGCGGCCAGGATGACGTACTTGTAATTGCCTGACGCAATGAGGTCGTAATTCAGCTTGTTCCTCAATCTGCACTTTTCAGCATAGGAAGCTTTCGGCCCCAGTGCCAGTTCCTTGAGCGGCATGCAACCATCCATCGTGTAGTGCATTACCGCCACATTGTGCTGTTTTGCCAGCACATCAACCATGCCGGTGAAATGGTTCGCATAGGAATCCCCAATGAGAATCATTTCGGCCGGCTTGGACGATGCGCCGAGGACGCAGGAGGGGTGCGGAGGGCGTTGATAGAAGAACGTTGGGGAATGGCATTGCTGGTGCAATTTCTCTGGCACCGTGGCGATAATCTTTTCATACTCCACCACGCGCGCGTCGAACCGGCCTGGCAGCCCGCCGGTTCCAATGACGGCAACCGATGCCAGTGCCAGCACGGCTAGCGGCATGGCATATCGCCTCCATGCGGTCCTGGCAAATGTCATTCCGGCGCCGGAACGGCGGAATGGAATTTCAACGAATTTCCACGACAAGCACGCAAGCGCGATGGATCCCGCGAAGATCAGCATCCCGCTGATCAGGGTGATGGGTACACCCAGATAATTGGCATAAGCAATCACGGGCCAGTGCCAGAGATAGAGGGAATACGAAATCAAACCGATAAACACAATGGGTTTGGCTGATAGCGCCCGCGCAGTCCATGTCCGTGGATTCGCGCCGGACGCGATGAGCAAGGCAGTGCCTACGCATGGATAAAGCGCATTGATGCCAGGAAAAGGGACGGTCTCGGTGAGGAAGAAAAGACTCCCGAACATCAGGGCCAAGCCGGCCAGGCCGCATGCAGTGGAATTACGGTAACTGAATGGCGCGCCCTTGTGGAACATCAGAATTGCAAGTGCGCCACCGATCATCAGTTCAAAGAACCGGGTAGGTAGCAGGTAATAGGAAGCAGAAGCGACAACGCGTACGCCAAGCTCCGATGCCGCCACGGCAGCCAGCAGGCCCAGCACGATTGCGATAAATAGCGCGGTTGCGCGCAGGCGGGCAAGCGCCAGGAGAAGGATCGGCCAGATAATGTAAAACTGTTCCTCGACGCCGAGCGACCACGTGTGAAGCAGCGCAGCCTCATCGACGCCGCCATTGAAGTAATTGCCATATTCGCGCCAGAAGTAGATGTTGGACACCGCGGCAGCCGCAGCAACGGCGCCCTTGAACAAACGCATCAGATCTGCCGGCGAGAGGAGTGCCAGGCCGAATGCCAGTACAACCGCAATCATGACAAACAGCGCGGGGATAATACGGTTGATGCGGCGCCGGTAAAAGGCGGCAAAGCCGAAGCTCCCGTTCCGGATTTGACCGTAGATCAGAAACGTTATCAGGTATCCGGAAATGACAAGAAAGATATCTACTCCCGCAAAGCCGCCCGGGACCAGTTTTTTCTCCAGATGAAACAGCACAACCGAGATCACGGCAATCCCGCGCAGGCCGTCGATATCGGGTCTATACGCTAATCTGTCCTTGCTATCCATGACCTTCGCTGTCCCAGCCCTTGGTTATCCTCTAATCCGTCGTGGAAAAGCTCGGCCGTACTCCATGCATGACACAGGCTTGCCTGTACGCGCTTACGCAAAGTGGCAGTCGCACGCTAGGTCGCCGCGCCTTCGGCAAGTTGCGTCATCGTTCCAGGTGCGGATCTAGCCTGGGCCGATGCTGCGGCTTGGCATGCCGGCCGCTTCTCCAAGTATGGCCGCGTGTGAATGCAGCAGACCTGAAAGCGTGCTGGCGCCGACGCCGGGCGAGGCTTGACGCGCATGCACGATATAAAAGTGCTTGCTGCTGTGATAGTGCGCTGGGGTTGGCAGCAAGCATAACCGCCCATCGCGCAGATAGCGCTCCACCCGTTTCAGTGGCAGCCACGCATAACCCATGCCGGCTTCCAGGGCCGCCAGCGCGGTGTCGATGCTGCCGACATGCCAGGTGGAAGCATCTATTTTGCGGCCGGCGGAAGCCGGCTTTGCGCTTCCGCCGACATTCAGGACGATGCGTGTATGCCGGTCCAGCTCCACTTCCGAAGGCGGCACATTGGCTTGTGCCAACGGATGGTCGAAACAGGTGACCATCGCATATTGCACGGATAGCAGCCGGTCGGCGATCAGGCCCGGCGGCACGTTGGCACAAATTGCCAGATCGACCGTGTTATGCGCAATGGCTTGTTCGACTTTCAGGCCACTGTCTTCCAGCAGGCTCACCTTTACGTGCGGTGCGCCGGTGGTGAAGCTGCGTATCGCCGCCATCAGGAAATCCTGCGGACAATCATGGTCCACCATCAGGCGCAACTCCGGCTCCCAGCCCATGCGCATTTTTTCCGCCAGCACCTCGAGTTCGATCGCGCTGCGAATGACCTCCCTCGAGTATTCCATCAGGGCGCGGCCCTGTTCCGTCACATGCGCCTTGCGGCCTTCCACCTTCAGGAGCGCAATGCCCAATTGCTCCTGCATCTTGGCCAATGTATAGCTGATGGCAGACTGGCTGACATGCAGGTATTCGGCTGCGGCGCTGAAGCCGTTGCAATCGATTACTGCATGCAGCATGCGCCACTGCTTCAATGTAATCCTCGCGCGCCGGCTGTCGTACGCACGGGAACTGCGTACCGCTGGCGAACTGCGTACCGCTGGCGCATCCTGGTGTTCTCGCGCTGCAAGGATGTCGGTGTTGGTTTCTACCAGTTTCATATTTAGACGTATCGCCTGCTAAATAGTAATAAGACGGTGACCCGAACATGCACCCGCGCATGGACAAGCAATGGCAGACCGCGCTTATTAGTCATTTTTCCAAAACCGCCAAAAGCCGGCGGGCAAAGGATGTGATCGACCTTTTTGCCGATGCCGGCGTAGTGCCGAGTTCGATCATGAAACTCAGAATACGAGAGCTCAAAGGGCAAACCTTTAACATTTGTCAAGATTGACGAACATCGCTCACAGCGTTCACTCTAATTAACAAAAGGCAATTTTCGCAAGCAAGTCATGCATTTGATCTTATGGATGGATAGGAGCATTGCGTTTGAAGCGCGTTCTATCGAATTTTCATACTTATTGTGCCAACGGCGAGTCCGTAGAATTTGACCTGCACACAAGCCACCCGCAAATCCAGGTCGACGCTTGTGTGCCAGGAGCAAACAATGAATTTGTCTCAGAGGGACGCCGGGGCTCACGCCCTTGCCGAGAATCAGCACAGGGCAGCCGACTGCGGGCGATATGGCGATGGAGGGACGCGATGATACCTATATCCGACATGTGGGCGATGGTTGGGGTGCCGACTGTTACCAGCTTTCTTGTCAGCTTGCTGATCGTGTGGACCGAACGCTGGCATGGCAAATACACGTTCGATATCGATATGGCTGGCGTGCAGAAAATGCACCGCCGCCCGGTACCGCGTGTGGGCGGCATCGCTCTCATCGCCGGCGTGGCGGCGGTCGTGCTGTTCGGATGGTTCTACCGTCCGCCCCCTACCATGGAAAACCATAGCCGCGACGTGATGCTGCTGCTCGTTGCTGGCATGCCATGTTTCCTGATGGGTCTGACGGAAGACCTGACGAAGCGGGTATCGGTGCGTGCGCGGCTGATGGCGACCTTCGGCAGCGGGCTGCTGGCCGCATGGCTGTTGGACGCTTACCTGCCTCGGCTCGATATCTACGGCGTCGACCATCTGCTGCAATACGGACCGCTGGCCCTGATCATTACCGCGGTGGCCGTGGCAGGGGTTGCCAATGCAATAAATATTATCGATGGCTTCAACGGTCTGGCTGGAAGTGCGGTCACCATCATGCTGTGTGGCATGGGGGTTCTGGCCTGGCAGTTCGACGACGTCTTCATGGTAACGCTGATCCTAGCCGGCATTGGCACCATGCTGGGCTTCCTGGCCGTAAATTACCCAACTGGACGACTGTTCATGGGCGACGGCGGCGCCTATGTGGCCGGCTTTTGGGTGGCCGAGACTGCGGTACTGCTGGTGATCCGTCATCCGACCATGTCGCCTTGGCAGGTACTGGCTATTTGCGCATATCCAGTGATCGAGGTGCTGTACAGCATCTATCGCCGAAAAATCGTCCGCAAGAGCAGTCCCGGCGTACCAGACCGATTGCATCTGCACACGCTGCTGTACCGCCGGCTGGTATGCCGCTGGCTGCCGGCTGGCACGCTGCCGCGCTGGAAGGGCAACGCTGTTGTGGCTGGCATCGTCGTGATCTGGCTCAGCAGCGCCAGTTTTGCGGCCATCCTGTTCGGCGGCAAATCTTGGGTGGCCTTTAACTTGGTGATGTTGCAACTGTTGATTTACATGGCGGTATATGCGCGCTTGGTGCGAGGGCACTGGTGCCTGAACGTTTTCGTGATGCTGGGCTTGCGCGCCGAGCGCACCAGGGTGGTGGCATGAGCAAGCGGAATATGGGCCGGCCGGGCCAAGGCCAGGTTTGATCAACATGCAGCAGGGAGAGTCCTCTATGAATGTTTCCTCTTCAACCGTCATTGCCGTAGTTGGCCTGGGCTATGTCGGCCTACCGCTAGCCGTCGAGTTCGGCAAGCAGTATCCAACCATCGGTTTCGACATCAACCAGCGCAGGGTCAGCGAACTGATGCAGGGCGTCGACACGACACTGGAAATCGACCAGGCCGACCTCACGGCGGCGTGCCGACTCACTTTCACTACCCGGCCGCAGGAGTTGGTGCGCGCCTCGGTCTACATCGTGACCGTGCCGACCCCGATAGACCGCCACAAGCAGCCCGACCTGACGCCGATTGAACGAGCATCTGAAACCATAGGCAATGTCTTGAAGCGCGGCGACGTGGTGGTGTACGAATCCACTGTCTACCCCGGCGCCACCGAGGAATTCGCAGTGCCGGTACTCGAGCGCGCCTCCGGCCTGAAATTCAACAAGGACTTTACCGTTGGCTACAGCCCCGAGCGCATCAATCCGGGCGATCGCAGCCACCGGCTCACCAGCATTATGAAAGTCACGTCCGGCTCGACCCCGGAGGCGGCCGAATTCGTTAATGCGCTGTATGCCAGCATTATCCCGGCCGGAACCCACAAGGCGTCGTCGGTCAAGGTGGCGGAGGCGGCCAAGGTGATCGAGAACACCCAGCGCGACCTGAACATTGCGCTGATGAACGAGTTTGCGATTATCTTCAAGAAGATAGGCATAGACACTGAGGAAGTGCTCCAAGCGGCTGGCACCAAGTGGAACTTCCTGGGCTTCCGGCCCGGCCTGGTCGGCGGCCACTGCATAGGCGTGGATCCCTACTACCTGACGCACAAGGCTGCGGCGCTGGGCTACCACCCGCAAGTGATCCTGGCGGGACGCCGCATCAACGACAACATGGGAGGCTATGTCGTAGGCCAGCTGGTCAAGAAGATGCTCAAGTCGCAGATACCAGTGGTGAATGCGTCCATTCTGATCATGGGTTTGTCATTCAAGGAAAACTGCCCAGACCTGCGCAACACCAAGGTGGCCGATATCATCAACGAGTTAAAAAGCTACAACGTCAATATTGATGTGTACGACCCATGGGTGATACCGGAAGACGCGCAGCATGAATACGGCGTGACTCCGGTGCGCGAGCTGCAGGAAGGAAAGTACGACGCCATCATCCTGGCAGTGGCGCACGATGAGTTCCGTGCGATCGGCAGCGAGAAGCTGCACAGCTATGGCAAGCCGATGCATGTACTGTACGACCTCAAGTACATGCTGCCCAAGAACGAATCGGACATGCGGCTGTGAAAGGGCGGACAGGCGAAGCGGGCGCCATGCTGCCGGACGCGCTGCGGCAGCGGCTGCGGCTGCGGCAGCACACCTGGCTGGTGACGGGTTGCGCCGGCTTTATCGGCTCCAACCTGCTGGAGACCTTACTGGCGCATGACCAGAACGTGGTTGGCCTGGATAATTTCTCCACTGGCCATCCGTTCAACTTGCGGGAAGTGAAGTCCACGCTGGAAGCCACGCAATGGGCGCGCTTCCGTTTCATCGAAGGCGACATCCGCGATGCGGCAGCCTGCGCGCATGCCATGCGCGGCATCGACCATGTACTGCACCAGGCTGCGCTGGGCTCTGTGCCGCGTTCCATCGATGACCCGATCACCAGCAATGCGGTCAATGTCGGAGGTTTCGTCAACATGCTGGTGGCCGCCCGTGATGCCGGTGTATCGAGCTTCACCTACGCCGCTTCCAGTTCCACTTACGGCGACCATCCAGGGCTGCCCAAGGTAGAGGACCGGATAGGCAAGCCGCTCTCGCCGTATGCGGTCACCAAGTACGTCAATGAACTGTATGCCGACGTGTTCGCGCGCTGCTACGGCATGTGCGCCACCGGCCTGCGGTATTTCAATGTCTTCGGCAAGCGCCAGGATCCGAACGGCGCCTATGCCGCGGTAATCCCAAAATGGGCCGCGGCCATGATACGGGACGAAGAAGTCGCCATCAACGGCGACGGCATGACAAGCCGCGACTTCTGCCATGTCGATAACGCGGTGCAGGCTAACCTGCTGGCGGCGCTAGCGCCGGAGGCAGCGCGCGGCCAGGTCTACAACGTGGCCGTAGGCGACACCACCACGCTGCTGGAGTTGTATGCGGGCCTGCGTTCGGCGCTGGCCGAGCAGGGTCTGCAGTACAACCGCGCGCCGGTGCACCGGCCGCCGCGGGCCGGCGATGTGCAGCATTCGCTGGCCGACATCAGCCGCGCCGCGCAGGCGCTCGGCTATGCGCCCCGTTATCGTATCCACGAAGGCCTGTCGATCTCGATGCAATGGTATCTGCAGCGCGAACGGCAGTTGCTGGGGAGCGCTAATTGAACGTGTTTGTCGCCTGGAACAGCCGCATCCGGGGCTTTCATCCGGACCATGCGGCCATATTGCGCGGCATGGCGTGGGTAACGCTGTTCGTCATGCTCGGCAAGCTCTCCGGGGCCGCCAAGGAAATGGCGGTGGCCTACCGTTACGGCATCGGCGCGCAGGTGGACGGCTATCTGTTCGTGCTCAACCTGGTTAACTGGCCGCTGGCGCTTTGGTTCGGCGTGCTGACCATGGTGTTGGTGCCGCTGGCGGCGCGCCTGCAACAGGAGCACCCCGGCGAGTTGCCGCGCTTTCGCGCCGAGTTGCTGGGTGCCGCGCTGGGCCTGGGCTTGCTGCTTTGGCTGGCTGCCGCGCTGCTACTGCCGGCACTGATACGCGCACCCTGGGCGGGCCTGACGCCTGGCACCGCGGCCTATGCCGCCGAAGCCGCAAGGGGACTGACCCTGCTCATGCCGCTGGGCGTTCTGGCCAGCCTGTTTTCGGCGTGGATGCTGGCCGCCGGCCTGCATGCCAACACCTTGCTGGAAGGCGTGCCGGCGCTGGCCATTGCAACTGCGGTGATGCTCGGGGACGGCGGCATCCTGCCCTTGGTGTGGGGCACGGTGGCCGGCTGCATGCTGCACATGGTCTGCCTGGCGCTGCCCCTGCTCAGGCGCGGCGAACTTGTCAAGCCGCGCATCGGCTTGACCTCGCCTGGCTGGCGCTGGTTCTGGCAAAGCTTCGCCATCATGCTGGCCGGGAATGCGGTGATGAGCCTGATCGACATTGTCGACCTGATGTTCGCGGTGCATCTCGGCACTGGCGCGGTGTCCACGCTCAGCTACGCAAACCGCGTTCTGGCGCTGCTGCTCGGACTGGGGGGCACCGCGATCAGCCGCGCCACCCTGCCGGTGTTTGCGCGCGCCCAGCATGAAACGCCACAACACATCCACATGGTCGCCAGCCGCTGGGTTTGCATCATGCTGTGCGTGGGAGCCCTGGCCACTGTGATGGTCTGGTGGCTCGCGCCGCTGGCGGTTGCGCTGCTATTCGAGCGCGGCGCCTTTGACGCCGCCAACACCGAGTCGGTAGCCAGCGTGCTGCGCTATGGCGCGGTGCAGATGCCGTTCTATTTCGCCGCGCTCGTGCTGGTGTCGAGCCTGGTGTCGCGCGGCTTGTACCGCGCGGTCGCCATCGGTGCAGCTGTCAACCTGCTGATCAAGGCAGGCGCCAGCCTGATGCTGGTGCCTGCGCTGGGCATGCAGGGTATCGCGCTGGCGACCGGCGTGATGTACCTGGCGTCGTTCGCAATGCTGTACTGGTATGCACGGCATGTCTATAAAACATAGGGGACTTGCATATGAAGCTGCTGATTTATCTGCATTCGCTCGAATCCGGAGGCGCCGAACGCGTGGCAGCCAATCTTGCCAATCACTGGGCCAGGAAGGGCTGGCAAGTGACGATCGCCACGGTCGAAGCCATCGAGCGCGATTTCTACGAACTGGACCCTAGGGTGGCTCGCATCGGTTTTGGCCTGAGCGGCGACAGCCGGGGCATCGTGGAGGCGGCAATTCGCAACGTGGCACGCATCCGCCGGCTGCGCGCCGCGATCCGGGACATCCAGCCCGATGCGGCGCTGGCAATGATGACCAATGCCAACGTGGTTCTTGCGTTGGCCTGCCGCGGCCTGCCGCGCTTCTGCGCGGTCGGCTCTGAACATATCTATCCAGCCCAAGTGTCAGTGGGCCGTGTCTGGGATATGCTGCGCCGCATGCATTATCGCGACCTGCATGCAGTGGCGGCCCTGACGCCCGAATGCAGGAAATGGATCATGCGCAACACATCGGCGAAACAGGCGCCGGTCATACCCAATGCTGCTGGCTGGCCGCTGCCCTTGCAGGAGCCGGTGCTGCCGCCGGACTCGCTGTGCAAGCCCGGGCGCCGCATCCTGCTGGGCGTTGGCAGGCTGTCCTACCAGAAGAATTTCCCGCTGCTGATTGATGTGTTCGCACGTCTTGCGCCACGCAATCCTGATTGGGACCTGGTGATACTGGGTGCTGGTCCAGACCATGAGGCACTGCGCGCCCAGGCTGCGGAGCGGGGCCTGTCCGAACGCGTTTTCCTGCCGGGCGTGGTGGGCAACCTGCGGCATTGGTATGAACGCGCCGACTTGTATGTGATGAGCTCGCACTTCGAGGGCTTTCCCAACACACTCGCCGAAGCGCTGGCCCACGGCCTGCCCGCCGTTAGCGTCGACTGTGACACTGGTCCGCGCGACATCATCCGCCATGGCGTGGACGGGCTGCTGGCCCCAGTCGGCGACTCCAGCGCGCTGGAGGAGGCGCTGAATCAGGTAATGGCTGACGGGGCCCAGCGCGCCCAATTCGCGGCGCGTGCGGTGGAAGCGCGCGAACGGTTTTCGATGGAGCGGGTGGCAGGAATGTGGGAGTCGCTGTTTTCCGAACCGCTCGGTGTCGACAGGCCGGCGCTTTCCGCCCCCGCCTCGGCCCGCGACAGCGCTTACTAGGACAGGACAAGGGCGATGATGCAGATCGAAGCGCAAGTCGGTACAGGCTACGGCTCCTACCGCACCAGCCGCGCTGCACGCGATTCCAGGCGCGCGCTGCTGGCTTGGGCCAGCGTGGCGCTGTCGGTGATCCTGGTGTGCATCTTCATGAATTTGCCGGTATACGTCCGTAGCCTGGACAAGAGCATGCCGCCGAAGCTTTTCTACATCGGTTTCATGCTGTTGCTGTTTCCAATACTGATGGCGCGGCTGCATGCTTTCCTGTCCTACCTGGCTTCTCCGTTCGGCTTGTGGGCACTTGCGCTGTTGCTGCTCAACCTGATGCACTTGATCACCGACGCGGGGAGCCTTACCGCGCGCGGCGAGATGCTGGTCAGCTTCCGGCTCCAAGCAATCGGCATGGTCCTTTTTCTCGGCTTTGCCTTCACCCACATGCGCCAAAGCGGATGGGAACGCAGTTTCGTGCTGCTGGCGGTGCTGGTTCCCAGCCTGGTAATTGCCGACTTCTTCTATCCAGGACAGCTGTATCCGCCTGACACCGCGGGCACGGTGCTGGGCAGGGCATCCGGCACCTTCATCAATCCGACCATCGCCGGCGAAGTTATATTGCTTGTCTTCTTGCTGTCTTATCCGATAGTGCGCAAGCGCTACCACACCGCGCTTGTCGTTCTGGCAGGCATCGCGGTGCTAGTGACTTTTACCCGTGCCGCCATGATTTCCTGGCTGGCGCTTTGGGTGTTCCTGATGCTGCGTAGACGGCTGCCAGCCGTGAGCGCGATTACGGCGCTGGCAGTGGTGGTGCTGCCGCTGGCCATGGGCGGGCTGGAAAGCTACATCAGCAAGCGCGGCGACTTTTCAAGCGCGATCGAAAACATCGAGCACCGGCTGATGTTTTTCTCCAAGGGGCGCCTCGATGATGACAGCGCCATGGAACGCGCCGCCGTGTTGCAATCAGGGTGGGAAGCGTTCGCCGCCAACCCGCTTACAGGGCTCGGCGCCGGCGTGACCGACGGCGGCCAAAGTCGTTTGTGGCCGCACGCGGTTGGCACCCATAACCAGTTGGTAGCGCTGGGCGCCGAATATGGCGTGGCCGGCGTGATCATGTGGCTATGGCTGCTGCTGCTGCTGCTGCGTGGCCGCTATTTCCACGACCGCACGATACATACTGCGCTGATCCTGCTGTTTTGCGCAATGACGTTCTTCACGCACAACATGTTTGACTTTCCCTATTGGCTGCTTACCTTCGCGCTAGTGTCGCAGCGCGACAAGGTAAAGCGCAGAGCGTTTGCCATGCCAGCTTCCTGACCTTGTTCCATTGCATAAGAAACGATTTTGTCCGCATTTACCATATCGCTCGATTTTGAATTGTTCTGGGGTGTCGCCGACATTGCCGATATCAAGAGTTACGGCGCTAATGTCGAAGGCGAGTGGCAGGCCGTACCGGCGATATTGGCGCTGTTCCGCCGTTACGGCGTGCGGGCAAGCTGGGCCACGGTGGGCATGGCCATGTGCCGCGACTATCGCCACTGGCAGTCGCTGAGGCCAGTCGTCATGCCGGCCTACCGCAACTCTCGGCTGTCGGCCTACGCCTATGGCAGCATGGCGCAGGCTCACCCGCGGCTGTTCTTTGCACGGCCGTTGATAGAGCGGATTCTAGAGACGCCGGGCCAGGAACTGGCGAGCCATACCTATAGCCATTACCTGTGCAATGAAGAAGGCGCATCGCCGGACCAGTTTGCCGCCGATATGGCATGCGCCACGGACATCGCGGCGGATCTCGGCATCAAGCTTCGCAGCCTGGTAATGCCGCGCAATCAGATCCATCCGCGTTATCTTGAATGCCTGCCGAGACTAGGCATACGCGTGGTTCGCGGCAACGCCGATCACTGGCTGTACCGCAGTGGCCACCGAGCGCCTGGCGGCATCGCCGGACGGGCGGTGCGTCTGGCCGACGCGTGGTTGCCGCTGCACTCGGCCACCGTGCAGACGGGCAGCTTCGGTAATGACCTGGTCAATGTGCCGGCCAGCCTGTTCCTGCGGCCATGGTCGCGCACGCTGGCGGGCCTTGAAGCCCTGCGCATGCGCCGGCTGCAGAACTCGATGACGGAAGCTGCGCGCAGCGACGGCATCTTCCACCTGTGGTGGCATCCTCATAACTTCGGCGTCAACCAGGCCGAGAACCTGCGCTTTCTGGAAGGCGTGCTGCAGCACTATGCAAGACTGCGTGGAGAGTTCGGGATGCAGTCCATGGCCATGCGCGACTTTGAGCAATCTCAGCATCAACAGGCGCTTCCGCATGCATGATCGATCTGCAAACAACTGTGGCCGCCCCCCTTCGGCCGAAAGAAAAATAAATGCCTACTGTTCTGCATATCATTACCGGCCTTGACACCGGCGGCGCCGAAACGGCATTGCTGCGCCTCATCATGGGATCGATGCATGGCCAGTACCGACATCAGGTAGTGACGCTGACGGCCGGCGGCGCCATGCTGCCGGCGTTCCTCAAGGCCGGCATTCAGGTCAGACAGCTTAACCTGCGGCGCGAGCCCATCTCCGGCTTTTTGCAACTGCTGCGCATGATGCGCGAGTCGCGGCCCGACATCGTGCAGACCTGGATGTACCACGCCGACCTGGTCGGCGGACTTGCGGCAAGGCTGTCGGGCAATCGCAATGTGATCTGGGGCATACGCACGACCGGCATCGCGCATGGCTCGCGCGCCACCGCGGCGGTGCGCCGGGTTTGCGCCTGGCTCTCGAGCTGGGTGCCGCATACCATTGTGTGCGTTGCCGATGCGTCGCGTCGCGCCCATGTCGACAGGGGCTACGACGGGGCGCGCATGGTGGTGGTGCACAATGGCTTCAACCTGTCGGGTATGCCCGCGGCCGATGCGGCGGCGGCCCTGCGCATGCAGTGCGGCTTCGACGACACCCATGTCGTGGTGGGCAACCTGGGTCGGTTCGACCTCGACAAGGATCTGGAAAATTTCGTGAAGGCGGCAGGCATCCTGGCGCCGGACTATCCCAACTTGCGTTTCATGATGGTGGGCTACCGCAGCGATGCCGAGCGGGCGCAACTGGAGTGCTGGATTGCCCGCACCAGCCATGCCGGCCGCTTCGCCCTGTTGCGGGAGCGAAGCGACGCGGCGAATTGCCTGGCTGCCATGAACCTGTTCTGCCTTTCCTCGCGCAACGAAGGCTTTCCAAACGTTGTGGGGGAAGCGATGGCAGTCGGCGTGCCGTGCGTCGTCACCGATGTCGGCGACACTGCGCTGCTGGTGGGCGATACCGGCGTCGTGGTGCCAAAGGAAGACCCAGTGGCGCTGGCCGCCGGCCTGCGCCGGTTGTTGGAGATGACGCCCCAGGAGCGGCGCGCACTCGGATGGCGCGCCAGCGAGCGAGTGCGCGAGCAATTTACCGTGCGCCATGCGCAGGAGCGCTTCGAAACGCTGTACGGCACTGTTATTCGCGGCGGGGTGTAATCGTGTGCGGCTTCGCTGGTTTTCTAGGTGGCGACGGATGGCACGATGCCGGCGCCTGCCACGCCACGTTGGCGCGGATGACGGATGCAATGCATGCGCGCGGACCCGATGACGCGGGCTACTGGCTGGACCCGGAGGCGAGGGTCGCGCTGGGGCACCGGCGGTTGGCCATCGTCGACCTGTCCCCAGCCGGGCACCAGCCCATGCCATCGGCCAGCGGCCGCTGGATGATTGCGTTCAATGGCGAAATCTATAACCACCTGGACCTGCGCCAGGAACTTCATGCAAGCGGCCTGGCCCCCGCATGGCGCGGCCATTCCGACACCGAAACGCTGCTGGCCGGCTTCGATGCCTGGGGCGTGCGTGAAACGGTGGAAAGAGCGGTGGGCATGTTTGCCTTTGCCGTCTGGGACCGCGCCAATGGCGTTCTTACGCTGGCGCGCGACAGGCTGGGGGAAAAACCCCTGTACTACGGTTGGCAGGGCTGGGGCCGCGAGCGGGTATTCCTGTTCGGTTCCGATTTGGCCGCGCTGCGGCGTCATCCGCGCTTCGAAGGCGCCATAGACCGCGGCGCGCTGACCCAGTTGCTGCGACATAACTACATCGCCGCGCCCCATGCGATCTACGAAGGCATGGCCAAGCTGCCTCCCGGCAGCATGCTCGGCATTAACCTGCGCGATTGCATCGCACGCGAGACGGTCTACTGGTCAGCCGTGGAGCGTTATCGCGCAGGATTGGAACGGCCGTTCGGGGGAAGTCCGGAACAGGCGGTCGATGCGCTCGAGTCCTTGCTGGCGCAGGCGGTGAAGCGGCAGATGATGGCCGATGTGCCGCTGGGGGCCTTCCTGTCGGGCGGCGTGGATTCGTCTACCGTGGTAGCGCTGATGCAGACGCAGTCCTCGCGTTCGGTAAAAACCTTTTCGATCGGTTTCCACGAGGCCCAATATGACGAGGCCAAGCATGCCAAGGCGGTGGCGGCGCACCTCGGCACCGACCATACCGAGCTATACGTAACGGCAGCCGAGGCAATGGCGGTGATACCGCGCTTGCCTGAAATCTATAGCGAACCATTTGCGGATTCCTCGCAGCTTCCCACCGTCCTGGTGTCGCAACTGGCGCGTAGCCATGTGACGGTGTCGCTGTCGGGCGATGCCGGCGATGAACTGTTCTGTGGCTACAACCGCTATAGCTTGACGGAACGCCTGTGGGGCCGTCTGAGCGCGCGTCCCCTCGCGGTGCGCCGTTTCGCGGCGCGCATGCTGACCAGCCTGTCGCCGGACACCTGGAACCGGATGGCAAGCATGTTCATGCCTCTGCTGCCGCCAGCGCTGCAGATGGCCAACGTGGGGGACAAGCTGCACAAGGGCGCCGGCGTGCTCGACAGCCGCACCATCGACGACCTGTATCTCGGCCTTACCTCGCATTGGCGCGATCCGGGCGCCATCGTGGTGCGCGGCCATGAGCCCGGACCATCGATGATGGACCTGGCCGCGCGGCTGGACGGATTCGGCGACATGCAGCGCATGATGGCGCTGGACATGCTCCACTACCTGCCCGATGACATCCTGGCAAAAGTGGATCGGGCGGCAATGAGCGTCTCATTGGAAACCCGCGTGCCGTTGCTGGACCATCAGGTAGTGGAATTCGCCATGCGCCTGCCGGGCGCGATGAAGCTGCGTGGCGGCGCCACGAAGTGGGCGTTGCGGCAGGTGTTGTACCGGCATGTGCCCAGCGCATTGATAGAGCGCCCGAAGATGGGTTTTGGCGCGCCGATCGGCGTATGGCTGCGCGGTCCGCTGCGCGAATGGGCTTCCGCGCTGCTGGAGGAAGGGCGGCTGCGGCGTGAAGGGTACTTCGAGCCGCAGCCCATCGTTCGCCGCTGGCGCGAGCATCTGAGCGGTCAGCGCAACTGGCAGCATGCTTTGTGGAACGTCCTGGTGTTCCAGGACTGGCTGGAGCATCAGCGGCACACAATCTGAATCGTCGGGCAACAATGCCGCAGGACTGGAGGTCCAGTAATGACAGCGATTACCATACGCCATATCCCCTCGCTGGATGGTATCCGCGCGGCGGCGGCGCTGCTGGTGTTTGCAAGCCACGCGTGGATGGACGTGCCCATACCCAGCAGCCTGGGCGTGACCGTCTTCTTTTTCCTGTCCGGCTACCTGATCACCACCCTGCTGCGACAGGAATACGAGGTCGGGCGTCGCATCGACCTGCGCAGTTTCTACATCCGGCGGGCCTGCCGCATCTTCCCGCCAATGTACTTCATGCTGGCCGCCATGCTGCTGTATGCGCTCGCCACGGGGGAGGGGGCCGGCGTGAACGGCGGGGCGCTGCTCGGACAGGTCATGCACCTCACCAATTACCTGATCATCGGGCGCGGTTCCGACGCGTCCCTGGTGCCGTACACATCGGTGATGTGGTCGCTGGCCGTGGAAGAGCATTTCTACCTGCTCTTTCCGGTGTTTTTCATCCTGCTTGCGCGCCGCATGCCGATACGCCGCATGGCCTCCGTGCTGGCTGTGCCGTGCATGCTGGCATTGTTGTGGCGCCTGCTGCTGGTGCTGGACGCAAGCGTCACGAACCAGCATGTTTATTACGCTACCGACACCCGGTTCGACAGCCTGCTGTTCGGCTGCGTCATGGCGGTGTGGCGCAATCCTGTGCTTGATGCGCCGCCGCCCGCCACCACCGAGCCGTCGATGGTCGGCAAGCTGGCCTTCGCAGGCGCGTTGCTGCTGCTGCTCCTGACCCTGGTCTGGCGTAATCCCATGTTTCAGGTCACGCTGCGCTATACGCTGCAGGGCATTGCGCTGTTTCCGCTGTTCTGGCTGGCCGTGCGCTATCCTTCCTGGATCGTGTTTCGCTGGCTGAACTGGAAGCCCATGATCTGGCTGGGCGGCATCTCCTACAGCTTCTATCTTGCGCATCCATTCTGGCTGCATGTGGCAGGCCAGCTAGCCGATGGCTGGCGCAAGGCAGCGCTGGGCCTGGTGATGACCCTCATCTTCTCCAAATTGCTTTACCTGCATCTGGAAAAGCCTTTCCTGGCGCTCGGACGCCGCCTGTCCGGCAGCGGGATGCCAGCCGCATTGAAGGAGGCAATATGACCCGGCCAGCGGTTGTCCTGTCGGTCAACACCGCGTGGAATGCCTGGAACTTCCGGGCTGGCCTGATCGACGCCATCATCAGGCGTGGTTATCGAGTGGTGGTGGCGGCGCCTGCCGATCCGTATGCCGCGCGGCTGGTTGCGGCAGGCTGCGAATTCGTCGACCTACCGATGGACAGCAATGGCACACATCCAGGCCGGGACTTGGCGCTGCTGCTGCGATACCTGGCGCTGCTGCGGTCGCAGGCGCCGGTCGCCTATCTCGGCTACACCATCAAGCCCAATGTGTATGGCTCGCTGGCAGCACGGGCGCTGGGTGTCCCGGTGATCAACAATATCGCCGGCCTGGGCGCGGCCTTCATCGATGAGGGCATGGTGACCAAGGTGGCGCGGTTGCTGTACCGAACGGCGTTGCGGCGCTCGTTCCGGGTGTTCTTCCAGAATCCGCAGGACAGGCGCCTGTTCCTGGACGCTGGCCTGGCGCCGGCGGAAGTCGCGGACTTGCTGCCGGGGTCCGGCATCGCGGCTGGCCGTTACCCGGTGCAGCCTGCGCCGTCGCGCCCAGGAGCGCCGTGCTTCCTGCTGGTGGGGCGGATGCTGATCAACAAGGGCGTGGTCGAGTTTGCCGAAGCTGCCCGGATCGTGCGCCGCACGCTGCCGCAAGCGCGGTTCCAGTTGCTGGGGCCGATGCAGGAGGCCAACCCCAACCAGGTGCCGGCGCGGGCAATCGCAGCGTGGGAAGAGGAAGGCTTGTTGGAGTACCTGGGCGCGGTCGATGACGTGCGCTCGCAGGTCGCGGCCGCCGACTGCGTGGTGCTGCCGTCTTACCGGGAAGGCGTACCGCGGACCCTGCTCGAAGCCGCCGCGATGGCGCGCCCCATCATCGCAAGCGACGTTGCCGGCTGCGTCGATGTAGTGGAAGACGGGGTCAACGGCATGCTTTGCCGCGTCCGCGACCCCGCCGATCTGGCGAGCCGGATGCTCGCGATGGCCGCGCTGCCAGCCAGCGAGCGGGAGCGCATGGGCGCAGGCGGAAGGCGCAAGGTGGAGCGGGAATTCGATGAGGGGCTGGTCATCGCCAAATATCTGGAGGCGATCAGCGCAGTGGAAGAAGTCCGCAGCCGGGGGCTGCCAGCGCGGCCGCAGCCTGGCCGCACCGACCTCGGCGCCTGAGTTGGCATGACAGCGGCACGAGCCCCGAAAGAAACTGGAAGGGGAAATGCATGGAAATAAAAATGTGTACCGGTAGCGAAGCGCTTGCCATGCTGGATGATGCGCACTTCATGCAGCGATGGCAGTCCCTTTACGGGCTCTGTCCATGGGCGACTGGCTATCAGTCGCCCGCCTACGTCGGCGCCTGGTACCGTCACTATTCCGCCAGCTGCAAGCCGCTTTTGCTGTGGGCGGAGAGCGCCGGCGTTCTCCTTGGCCTGCTGACGCTGACGCTGGCCGAGCGGGGCGACCTGATCGTCGGCGCCGGCGCGCACCAGGCCGCGTACCAAGTATGGCTTGCCACTCCGGAATCGTCGGCTGCCTTCATCGGCGCCACGCTCGCGGCATTGCGCGCCGCCTATCCGCGCCGCCACCTGCATCTGAAGCACCTTGCGCCGGGTACGCCGCTGGAAGGGCTGCGTGACGCCCCGGCTGCGCTGCGCTGCAGCCTCTCGGCGCCCGAACCGCGCCCTTACATGCGCACCGACGCCGATCGCATCGTCAAGTCCTTCAACGGCAAGACCAACCGCAATCTTTACAATCGCCTCAAGCGCTTGGGCGAAGTGCAATTTCGCGTCGTCACCGACGCGGTCGAGCTCAGTGCCGCCCTGGATGAATACATCCGGCAATACGACTTTCGCCAAGCCGCCATGTACGACTGCGCCCCGTTTCGGGTTGATCCGTCGAAGAAGGCGTTCTACCGTCGGCTATTGGCCGATGGCATGCTGCATGTGAGCCTGCTGCAGGTGGGCGATGCGGTGGTATCGGTCAATGTCGGCCTGCGCGGGCCGGATAGCGTCCAGGTCGGCATCACGCATTCGCCGCTTTACGCTGACTATTCGCCGGGCCGGCTGCACACTTACATGTTGTGCATGGAACTGGCGAAGGAGGGCTGTCGCAATTTCGACCTCACGCCCGGCGGCGGCTACAAGAGCCAACTCGCCACGGACACCGACGAGGTAGTGGAGTTGTCAGCCCTGAATACATTGCACACGTTGCGGCTGCAGCGCCGCGCCCGGCTGGCCAAGCTGGCCTCGGCCTGGCTGGGCCGCCTGGGCGTGACCACGACCGCCGCGCGACTTGCGCTGGCGCGCGCCAAGAAATCAGCACGCATGGCCCTTTCGGGCGCGCTGCCTCTGACGGCAGGGAAGTACTGCATTTATCGCGGCGTACCAAAGGCGGCCAGCGGGGCTTGCTCCATGCCAGCGCTGCGTGCGAACCAGATCGACGATCTGCTGCACTATGACGAGGCGGGCGGGCGCAAGACCTATCACGAGTTCCAGTATGACGCGATGAAGCGGCTGGAAAGCAGGCAGCATGTCTACACCATCGTCCACGAAGACAAGCTGGTGTTTTGCGCATGGATAGGCAAGCGCGCCGAGCTGGCGCTGCCGGGTGCGAATGAAAAAATGCCGGCGGAGTCGGACGGCGTGATTGCGCTGTATGACATCTACCGGCATGCCCGCGCCAGCCTGGACGACAGGCTGCGCGGTTATCTGGAACAGATCCTGTCGGACCTGCCTGGCCGCCTGGGGTTGGAGGCGGCCAGCGTGGATCTGGTGCTGCATGCCCATGATAAGGCGGCGCGCAGCGTGGCGGAGCAGGCAGGCTTCAGGTTGCTGGCGCAGTCCTGAAGCCGCGACGGCCGTTGGAGCGAATCCGGCCTTGACTATCCAGTCAGGCCGAACCCGCGCCAAACCGTGCTTACGGTGCGATGCTGGCCGTGTGGTTCAGTTTGTTGAAGCCGGTGGTGGCTTCCCAGGTGTTGCTGTTGGCCAACTGGATCGAATACTCCGGGCGGCTCTTGATCGAGGCCGATGCATCGGGCAGGGCCAGCAGCACGCTGTAGTTGCCGCTTTCCATGCCGGACGGCAGCGTCACGGTTTCATTGATGCTGATAGCCTGGCCTGGCAGCCACTTGCGCGGATCTGCATTGAGTGCCACGCGATGTACCGTTCCGCTGCTGTTGTTACGCAGCACCAGCTCCACCGGACGGCTGTTGTACACCGCCGCATAGCCTTCGTTGACCAGGCTCAGGTTGACGGCAAATCCGCCGCCCGGCTTGGCGCTGTTGGAGAAGCTGGCGTTCTTCAGCACGAAGCGATAGCCCATCTTCTGGTTGATCTGCTCGTAGCAGCCCTGGCTGCGCCAGTTGTTGAGCACCGTGGCGTTGAAGCCGGCGTTCAGGTAGGACCAGTGGAAACGGCTCATCTCGCTGGTTGCGGTCGGGCAGTCGCTGCGTGGCGGGCTGTAGTTGCAAGTCTCGCCGCCCATCGGCAGGTAAGTGGTTTCAGCGGCCAGGTAGGGATAATCGACCGACGTGTTGTTGTAGGTGCCCCAGTCGTTGGCCGATGCCAGGAAGCAGTCGTTGTGGTGTCCCACACGCGCCTTGGCGCTACCGTTGAACGCTTCCGATGCGGTGAGCGCGCTAGTGCCGATCAGCTTGTACTTGAAGTCCGGCGTGCGGATCTGCACGAAGCGATTGGCAGGAACCATGTCCAGCAGCTTGGTCAGGATGGTCTTGCGATCGGCCAGTTGCTGGCTGGTCAGCGTGCCGGTGCCGTAGTTGCGGCTGTTGCCCCACTCGCCCCAGCTTCCGATGAAGCCGGCCTGCACCACTGCCAGCACGTCGCTGTTGCGCGCCAGAACCGGCTTGAGCTGGTCCATGTGCGTCATCATCATCGACAGCGGCGCGTCGGTAGCGTTGTCGCTGTAGTTGTAGGCGAAGCGCAGCACCATCTTCACGCCGGCGGCGCGCGCGGTGTCGAACTGGCGCTGCAGTAGGTCGAGCTTTGACTGGGTCAGCGGCGAGTTCACCGAGTCGGCCATCAGGAATGCGCACATCACCAGCGACTGGTTATTGGAAGTGCGGTAATTCGTCAGCTGCGACTGGCTCATCACGGTGTCGGTGCAGTTGACCTGGTTATAGAAACCGCGCTCCGGGTTGGCGATGGTCGCGCTGGTGGAGCTGTAACTGACATTGGTGGTGGCGGCGGTAGAGACCGGCGCGGTGGTGGTTGTCGTCGGCGCGGTGGTGGTGGTTGTCGGCGCGGTGGTGGTGGTTGTCGGCGCAGTAGTGGTAGTTGTCGGCGCTGTCGTGGTGGTCGTTGGCGCGGTAGGGGTGGTGGTCGTGGTCGGCGTGGTGGTCGTCGTGGTGCCAGCCACGTACAGAGTGGTCGACACTTTGGCCGAGGAGTAGGTAGGCGATGCGATTTGCGCCACGGAATCGATGGTGGCCGCAGGATTCAGGTCGGCGCGCGGCACGCTGATGGTGGCGCTGCCGCTGGACACGGTGTAGGGCACCTTTTTGACCCAAGTCCAAGCCCAGCTGCCGTTGCTTCCCGCATAGCGGTACAGATTGCCGTTCTCGATCAGGAAGCCCGATCCGGCGCCCCCGGTCGGATAGCCGGTCGAGGCCGTGTGGTCATTGTCGACGAACACCCGGACAAAGCTGGGAGTGCCGGAATACGGGATCTTGTAATAGACGTTGCTGGCGTCGCTGGTGACGGTAGGCGTGGCGATTTGCGCCATGGCCATGGAAACCATGCAGCATCCGGCGGACAGTATGAAAACTTGGGCAGGGCGTAGCTTGGACTTGGATAATTTTTTCATTGATTAAAAGTGCTGATTAAGTTTTAAGGATGCAGGAGTCCCCCACCTTGCGCACAAGGCGTTTCGGACCTTCGTTAATTAAGCGGGCGATCGGAGCTAGCGTCGCCTCGCCATGCGCGCAAGGTAATGCATGCTTCCCACCGGCAGGCCGCGCGACCGTGACGATGTCGCGCCTGCCAAGCGGAACGTGCTGGCTCCGCCCTGGATACCAGGCGGTTGCACAATCTGGGCAGGCGTGTCAGTTTTCATAGGCTGAACTGGCGTTATCAATTGCTTTCACGGCGCGCCAAAATCATGGGACGTGACAATCCGGCGACGGAGCAAGTCCGTTGCAGATATGCCACCGGGCAAAATTAAGGCGTAAGGCTCCCCTCCACGGTTAAACATCACCGTACCCGGATGGGACAGGCCGCTAGGCTTTGGATTAAGGCGGCTGCAGTAAATGCTGTATCACTGCGGTCTTATTTACTTGGAGAAACTTTCTTACTGAACCGGGGGCAATAGTACGTGTGGTAATCGAACGATGCAACCCTTTAACCAAAAAAATTTGGGATTATTTTTTTTGGGAAACACGGAACTTTTCCGGTAACTTTCGATAACTTTTAAAAATAAATATCCTTATAAAACCGTGACATAGTCGATATTCCGCCGAAAGTTGCATTACTGTAAGTTAAGAACTTTTCTATCTTTAATGAAACGAATCAATATTAAGTGCATGGATATTGCGCCTTATTGTTGAGTTCCCTGGGATTAGTTTAAAAATTTAAGTATTTCAACCAGATTTATGGAATGCAATATTTGTGCCTGCATAGGCAGTGAAAAAGGGCGAATACCAAACAAGATGTTTGGATTGCTGACCTGTGTCAATGTGCTGGCAGTCCACTAGCCTAGATTTATTCATGCATGAATGACAAACCTGTCCGAGGCTGGGATATGAAAATAATTTTTGGTTGGACTTGCAAAATTTGCTCGATTGCAGGAATAGGCTTGGTTGTTGGCGCCTGCGGCTCACCCATGGTGCCAACTCTGGGCCTGTCCACGGGCAGCGCCATGCCGTCCGCGGCGACGTCAGCGGGAGCCGATGCGGCGACGACGGCATTCAAGGAAATCACGCCGCAGCTTCTGCAGGCCGAACGCGCCGCGCGCAGCAGTCGGGATAACCAGGACATCAGCCGTCTGACCGAACCGGTGACGCCCTATGCGATCGAAAGCGGCGATGTCCTCTCCATCGTGGTCTGGGACCATCCCGAGCTCAACAATGGCCTGGCGCCGCCGGCGAGTTCTCCCACCAATCCTTCCATGGCAATGCCGTCGGCCGGTTTTACCGTCGATCATGAGGGCCTGATCCAGTTCCCTTATGCCGGCAAGGTTAAGGTCACCGGCCTGACGGAAGAGGGCGCGCGCGCCATGCTGG
The DNA here is from genome assembly GCF_015352955.1 of Noviherbaspirillum soli. GTDB lineage: Bacteria > Pseudomonadota > Gammaproteobacteria > Burkholderiales > Burkholderiaceae_D > Noviherbaspirillum_A > Noviherbaspirillum_A soli. Next base: position 29,473 of record NZ_JACYOX010000008.1, on the reverse strand, counting down.
CCTCGCGGCTGGCTCGCTATATAAGAGACCCGAACATCACTATCCGGGTCCAGTCATTCCGCAGCAAGCGCGTCTATATAGACGGCGAGGTCAAGCAGCCCGGCGTGCAACCGATCAATGACATCACGATGACGCTTATGGAAGCCATCAACCGCGCCGGAGGCATGCTGCCCAGCGCGGACCAGAGCCGCATCACCCTGGTCCGCGACGGCGTAAGCTACCCGATCGATTTGCCGCAACTGGTGCAGCGCGGCGTCAATCCGTCCAGCATCGTGCTTCATAACGGCGACGTGCTGCGAATCCGTTCGCGCGATGAAAGCAAGGTGTTTGTTTCCGGCGAAGTGGTGGCGCCGCGTGCGCTGATCATGCACAACGGCAGGCTTTCCCTCAACGAGGCCCTGGGCGAGGCAGGCGGCATCAATCCGCTTTCCGGCGACGCCAGCCAGGTTTATGTGGTGCGGCGCTCAGCCTCGGAACCTGTCGTGTATCGCCTCGACGCCCAGGCGCCTGGCGCGCTGGCCATGGCCGAGAGCTTCGAGCTCGATCCGAAGGACCTGGTTTATGTGGCCGCGACGCCGCTGACGAACTGGCATCGCACCATCAGCCAGATCTTCCCCGGCGCGCTTTCTTCGGCCGTTACCGCGATGACGCCGGTGCGGTAGCGAGCGGCCTGTCTTGCAGTGCTTCCCTGTTTGAAAATGCGCCGGATATCAACCCCGGCGCTTCATTGAATACGACCTGAAGAGCAGCTATGGCAAATTTCCTACCCACGCAGCAGGCCGGCGCATTGCCGGTGCAGCAATTCATCATGCCGCCTCCCAAGAGCAATGATGAGTCTGAACTCTCAAGCTACCTCAATATCGTGTACGAGCAGCGCTGGCTGATTGCCATCATTGCCGTCGTGGTGATATTGCTCGGCACTGGCTACGCGCTGCTGACGCAGCCGGTCTACGAAGCAAATGTGCTCATCCACGTCGAAGAGGAAAACCCCAAGGAGTCGCGCAACTTCCTGAGCGAGAGCGGCTCGATGTTCAGCATGAAGACGAGCGCCAGCGCGGAGATCGAGCTGTTCCAGTCCCGGCTGGTGATATCGCGCGCGGTCGACAAGCTGCACCTCGACATTAGTGGCGAGCCGGACTACCTGCCGGTAATAGGCAGGTGGTTGTCGAACTACGGCGAGATGGTGCCGCCGCCCGGCTGGGTGCGGGACCATGGCTATGCATGGGCCAAGGAGAAGATCAAGGTTGCGGTGATGACGGTGCCGGACGACCTGCTCAATCGCGAGTTCAGCCTGACGCTGGAACAGAAAGGGAAATTCCGGATCAACGAGCCTTTGAGCAACTTCGCCGCATCTGGATATATCGGCGAGCCGCTGTCCATTACGCTGCCGAACGGCCGCTTCGAGCTTCTGGTAGAGAGCGTCAACGCCTGGCCGGGCACCCGCTTTATCCTCAAGCATGCGTCGCGCCAGGTGCTGATCGACAGCATCCTGAAACGCATGTCCGTCACCGAACAGGGCAAGCAGTCCGGCATCATCCGCGCCTCGCTGGAAGGCAATGATCCGGCCGACGTAAGCAACCTGCTTGGCGAGATCGCCCGCGCCTATATCGCTCAGAACGCGGCGCGCAAGACGCAGGAGGCCGACAGTGCGCTGGCGTTTCTGGAAAAGCAGCTGCCCGAGATGAAGAAGCAGCTCGACCTGGCCGAGGCGCGCTATTCCCAGTTCCGCAACCAGAACAGCACCATCGACCTCGGCGAGGAAGCCAGGATCGGCCTGCAGCAGTCTTCCGCGCTGAAGACCCGCAAGATCGAACTGGAGCAGAAGCGCATCGAGCTGCTGACCCGTTTCATGCCCGAGCACCCGTTTGTCAAGGGCGTGGATGCGCAGCTGGCCGACGTCAACGGCGAGATCCGCAAGCTGGCTGGCCACATTCGCACGCTGCCCCAGGTGGAGCAGGAACTGGTGCGGCTGTCACGCGACGTCAAGGTCAACACCGAACTCTATACCGCCCTGCTGAACACCGTGCGCCAGCTGCGGCTGACAACGGTGGCCAAGACCAGCAACGTGCGGCTGGTGGACATGCCGCTGCTGCCGGAAAAACCAGTGGCGCCAAATCGCGTGCGCATCATCGGCATATCAATCATGGCGGGCCTGCTGCTGGGAACCTTTGGTGCATTCGTGCGCAAGTCGTTGCAGAAGGCCATCGACGATCCGGCGGAAATCGAGCAGATGCTGGGAGTGCCCGTGTTCGCGGCCATCCCGCACAGCAAGGCGCAGGCAGAACTGCTGGCAAATGCCGACCCGAGAAGCATGAGCATGCCGCTGTTGGCAAGGAGCGCGCCAACCGATGTCGCCATCGAAAGCCTGCGCAGCTTCCGCACGGTGCTCCAATACACCCTGTCCCAATCCCAGGGCAAGGTCGTGCTGATTACCGGCCCCACAGCCAGCACCGGCAAATCCTTCGTGTCGGCTAACCTGGCCTCCCTGATGGGCTCCGGGGGCAAGCGGGTGCTTCTGATCGACGGCGATCTGCGTAACGGCCATCTGCACAGCTACTTCGGGGTTGGCCGCCAGCTTGGGCTTTCCGATGTCCTTGTCGGCGCCAAGCGCATAGAGAGTGTCCTGCACCGTGACGTTTTGCCCAATATGGACTTCCTGTCGACAGGCAACCTCCCGGAAGACTCATCGGAGTTGCTGATGCGGCCGGCACTTGGAGCGCTGCTTAGCGCCCTCGAGACGCAATACGATGTGATTCTGGTCGACAGCGCGCCGGTACTGGCGGTGTCGGATTCGGTCATCCTGGGCATGCATGCGTCTGCGATCTATCTGCTCACCCGCGCCGGGATTACCACCGCAGTCGACGTGTCGGAGTCGTTGAAACACTTGAACCAGGCCGGGCTTTCGGCCAACGGATTTTTGTTCAACGGTGTGCCGCTGCGTAACCGGCAATACGGTTACGGCTACCGTTACGGCCACTACTGGAATGTGCAGTACAGCGGCAAGCAGGCGATAGGACAAAAAGCCTGATGCGTAACGTCCCGTGCGACGGGTGGTTTAACGTTCAATGGCGGGCTGGAGCGGAGACGATCTTCACCGAGTAGCCCAGGCGGTTATAGCCGGTATGGGCTTCCCACGTGTCCTCATTGGCGAGCCGGATCGCATACTCGGGCCGGCTCCGCAGCGAGGGCATCGGATCGGGAAAGTGCAGCAGCATTGCATACTCGCCTGGCGCCATGTCGGCCGGCAGGGAGGCATCCTGGCGCAGCACCAGTCTGCGCCCCGGCAGCCATGAGCGCAGGTCGACGTTCAGCGGAATGCGATGCTCCTGCCCGCCGCTTGCGGGACGCAGCACAAGCTCTGCCGCACGCGGGTTGAAAGGCGCTGCCCAGCCGGTGTTTTCCAGCGTGATGAAAAGCCGCAGCATGCTTCCCGGCGAACCTGTACGCTGGAAAACCGCGTTCAGCATGGCAAAACGGTATCCCAGCCTTTGCCTGACCTGTGGGTGGCATCCTTGGCTCTTCCAGCTCGCAAGAACGCCTTCATGGAAGTCAGCATTGAGATAGGACCAGTGAAAACGCGCCATTTCGTCGATGGCGGTTATGCAGTCGCTGCGTGGCGGGTTGTACCTGCAGGTTTCCCCGCCCATGGGCACGGCTGCTGTGTCCTCCTGCAGATAAGAGCGGCTGGCTGGCGATAACAGCTTGAACGTACCCGCGTCGTCCGGCGTGGCGAGGAAGCAGTCGTTATGATGGCCGATGCGCGCGCCGGATCCTTGCAAACGGCCGGTTTCCTGCAACGCGGCGTCCCTCTGTCCGGCTATACGGTATTTGAACTCAGGCGTACGAACCTGCACCATCCGGTTTTCCGGCAGTACTTCAAGCAGCTTGTAGAGGATGTCCTTGCGGTCACTCCAGTTCTCGGTCGTCAATTTGTCGCTGCCGTAATGGGTGCTGTTTCCCCATTCGCCCCAGCTTCCTATGAACCCGGCCTGCACTGCCGCTATCACGTCGCTGTGACGTTCCAGATAAGGCTGGAGCTGTTCCATGTGCTGGAATATGCGCGGCTTCGGCGCATCGCGGGCGTTGTCGCTGTAATTATAGACAAAGCGCAGTATCACCTTCGATCCGGCAGCTCGCACCAAATCCATTTGCTGGGAGAAGAGGTCAAGCTTCTTTTGGCTGATCGGCGCATCGAGCGCGTCCTCCAGCGAAAAGGCGCACATGATCAGGCTGTCTTTGTGTACCTCCCGGTACGAGCGCAGAAGCGCGGGCCTTAGCGGCCATGTATTGCAGTCCACCTGATGGTAGAAACCGCGCTCCGGATTGGGAAAGTCGGCCGCCGATGGGCGGTAAGCCACCCTGTCCTGGTCGGAGCCAGTCTCCATTGGCGGCGCCGGGCGCGGCGCCATTGCAATCGCGTTGGCTGAAGCCAGAACGGCTGTTAGCAGGCAGCGGCGGGTCAAGAATGCGTAAAAGCTTGCAGGCATGCAGTCTCCCTATTGAAGGCGGGCTGTCGGCGCTCGGCCAGCGCTTGTGCACACCAATAGCATGGCAACACACCGGCCGATTGCGTTCTCTCAATGATCTCCTTGCTGTATTGCCCTTGCAGGCAGGGAGAGCGGCGGCGCGACCGCGCAATGGTTCAAATGGTTCGGTATGCCTCGCCGGCACCGGGCGAAATGTTGTTTGATATACCTTAAGTTCGCTTCCGGCAAACATCGTACCTTTGAACTCGGATTGCCGCCGCTGCCAGTTTCCGTAGCACTGCGACCCATTCGGAGCGCACCTGTGCTGGACAACCAGACCGGCTTCCGCTCAACCCACATAAACCTTGCGGCACTCAGACATCAGGATGCTAAGCGGACCGACTCACAATATGTCACAGGCTGCACGGGACCATCTGCACGGTGTTGATGGACTCAGGGCCATTGCGGTGATCGCCGTGCTCTTGTTCCATGCCTTTCCCGATGCCGTTCCCGGCGGCTTCATCGGGGTGGATATATTTTTTGTCATATCGGGCTTCATCATTACCCGGATGTACTTCTTCCGCCTCCAGGCCGGCCAAATATCGCTTCGACAGTTTTACATCAGGCGCATAAGGAGATTGGCGCCTGCCTATGTTGTGGTGCTGGCTGCCAGCACGGTTGCCGCCTACTTCGTGCTGAACCCGGTGTATCTGAAAAACTATGGCGAAAGCCTCGCAGCCCAGCCGCTCTACCTGCAGAACATCGTATTCTGGCTGCAGGGGGATTACTTCGACGATGCGCATACCAAGCCCCTGCTGCACACGTGGAGCCTTGCAATCGAAGAGCAGTTCTACCTCCTGTATGGACTTCTGATCCTGCTGGCCCGGGCGAAGAGGGCTGCGGTTCTGCCGGTACTTCTGCTGTGCGCCATCGCTTCGCTGGCTGGGGGCTTGCTGGTCTCCGGAATGTCGCCCAAGACAGCGTTCTATTGGCTGCCGAGCCGCGTGTGGGAGCTGGCCGCCGGAGTGCTGCTGGGCATGGCTTATATCCCCCTGTCGGAAAAGGCGGCCATGTTGCTGCGGCTGGCCGGGCTGCTCGCCATTGCAGCCGCGATTGCCATGTTCGACCAAAGGAGCGTCTTCCCCGGCTTGCAGGCAATCCTCGCATGCGGCGGTACGGTCGGGGTGCTGGCCGCGCTGTCTGCGCGGCAGCGCAGGGACGTGATGCTCGATCAGCCCCTGGCAAGCTATATAGGGCAAACGTCCTATTCGCTTTACCTGTGGCACTGGCCGGTCATTTCCCTTGCGGGCATCTGGGTGGGGCATCAATTGTCCGTCATGCAGGGCATGGTGGCGCTGGCGGCGACCTTTATCCTTGCGTCTCTTTCCTATCGCTATATCGAGGTGCCTTTCCGTAAAAGCATGCTGTTTCCGGTCAACCGGAAGCTGGTGGGCTCGGTGGCGGTCTCCGGCCTGCTTACCGTAGGCGTTGCGCTCTTATTCAGTTTGACCGAGGGAGCCGCCTACCGTTATCCGGCCAAGCTCGCGGCCCTGTACAGCGCACAGTTGCAGCGCTCGCCTTACCGTTGCCCCATACTTCAGCGCCTGATGAGGCCCGGCCAGGAAATGTGTCCCCGCAACGATGTAGTTTCCGACACAAATGTGCTGATTGTCGGCGACTCGCATGCAGACCAACTGGATGAGCTGGTTGCATCCATAGGCAAGTCGCGCAATGTTGGTGTCTTTCTTGCAACCAGAAATTGCAATCTTCACGACTTCGGCACTTCTGCGTTTTGCAGCGACAAGGTCTTGAACAGAATGCTGGAACAAAGCGCCGAGCGCAAAATCACCAGCATTATTTCAGTTTCGTTTCTGAAAAAGGATTTCGATAACGAACAAGGACTCCAGGCCGCGGTGGACAAGGTCGTCCATCATCCCGCTTCGATTAAAGATGTATTTATCATGCAGGTTGTTCCGAATAATGCATACTTTGATCCAAAAGAGTATATATCTGCGATAGAAAACAATAAAAATAAACCCGACGTTTATACAATTAATAACTACCGGGCCGACAACGGCAAACAGATATCCGCCTTGCACAGGATTGCAAAGTCGAGTCCCGGCGTTAGAATCCTCGACCCGTCGCTGCTCATTTGCCCCCACCTTGAATGCCAGTTTGAAAGCGCCGGCCGGCCCAATTATTTTGACCCGCATCATCTGTCTCCAGCCGGTGTCAAACTCCTTACCCCTTTATTTGCACAATTGATCAATCAAATCGTGCAGGAAAAGCACGGTATGAAAACAGCCGGCGCATTTCAATAGCGCTATGTTTCCCTGCCTTGGTGAATCGACTACGTCGGCATTAGCGAAATCAGTATCCTCAAATTCGCTGGCTAAACCACATTAGTTAGCGCCAATGCGGTAGCGATGAACGGATCGATCCAACCGATGGAAGGTCCTCGCTAAAAAAAGCCCAGCAAAAACAAAAATTTTTTTTTGCTGGCCTGAGAGCTTCCCCGATACCAAAATAGTATTTCCTATTAAAAATGATTTTTGGCAAAACTTATGGATTTATCGATTCATGAAGGAAACGTTTTTCCGCTCCTTGGAAAAATAAGGAAAAGAAAATCCGTTTGGCCAATAAGTAGAACGATTCTTGTTTTGCATTTTAACGATGCCATGATGTCATTGCTCAAAAAAATATTTTCCTGTTGGAAAGGAATTTGGGGAACTTACTGTAGAGATACAGACCAAAGCAGCGGCTCGCTATTAATGGCGCGAGGAAATACTGCTGCTGAAAATATTGTTATTCAGTCGCATTCTTTTCTGCTGATTTGTGGTCGAGCCAATTCATTCTTCTTAATGTTAATTGCGACTTCGATCACTTTTCTATATATGAAAATTATTAATTCCCTTGCGGCTTGTTCGACTATCTTTCTCATCTCCTGTGGTGGACAGACCGGCGATTCGGCCACCGCTAATTCCGCTCGCCAAAGCGGTTTGGCTACTACGGCCGGTACAGTTCAAGCTTCGACGGGAGTCGATGCGGAAGGAACTACCGCGGCAAGCGGGTCATTGGCCACGAAGACCATGGCTACCACCACTGCCGTGGTATCCGACCCGTCGACAATGACACAAGTGACCTTCGACGCCACCAACGTCTACTACAGTGTTCCTTATGCCAGCGCACCGAGCTGGGTCCGGGTATATGTTGACAGCGATAGCAATGCCGGCACTGGATTTCCGAAAAATGGCGTAGGTGCAAACTACCTGATCGAAAATGGACAGCTTTACCGCTATTCCGGCAGCGGCGGTTCCTGGGCATGGACCTGGGTAAAGACGGTGGGATTTAATCGCGGCACAACTTACGCGACTGTAACGGCACCGCGCGCCGATCTTGGATCTGCCACTGCGCTCGACTCTGTCACGGAGACCGATCCGCCGCTGAAGATTTCGTCGAAGATAAGCACCTCATTCGCGAGCACCAGCTCGACACCAACCACCACAACGACGACGCCGACAACGACGACCACGACGCCGACAACGACAACGACGGCGCCAACCACGACGACGACCACGACGACGACCGCGCCAACCACGACAACTACGACAACCAGCCCCGTGACCACCACGGTGCGAGTCGACTACTTCGGTGATTCGACGGTCTGGGGCGGTATAGGCGGAACGTCGTATCAGGTGGCACAGACGCCGCCCATGGTGCTCGATGCCAATCTGCCGGCCAACTATGCGGTCAAGAACGAAGGTGTCGGCGGCGCCTCCATTATCGAACTGCTTGAGGGCCGGGACGGCGTCCATCCGACATGGGCGACTGCCGTCACGCAGACCACCGCAAAGTACATCATCATGAACTACGGGATTAACGATTCCTACGAACGCGCCACGACCACCACCTCGTACAAGGCGAACTATGCGAAGGCGATCGATATCGCGCGGGCAGCAGGAAAAATCATCATTCTCGAAACGCCCAACCCTACGCATGATGGCGCCCTGACTGCCAGTTTTGCCGATGCAATGAAGCAGGTTGCCGCCGAAAAGGGCGTCCCCGTCATTGATCAGTACTACTACCTGAAGCAGTACATGACTACCAATAATCTGGGCATCTATCAGATTACCAATGACGGCGTGCATCCAACCCAGGCTACTTACACGCTGAAAGGGCAGTACGCAGCCAAGCGGTTCAAGGAAATCGTCGGCATCCCGTAAAGCCGGGCAGCCTTTCGTCCTGTAGTCGCAAGGGACCACTGTGGCCTCCCGCCGGAGGACAGCGCCAAAGCGGTGCTGTCCTCCGGCATTGCTTCGAGCCTGCCAAACCAGATCCCAAAGTCGTAGTTTGAGAAGCGTCAAGAGCGCAGCGCGGTCGTGGGATTACATATGGAGGGAACGGGCGCCAAGCCTGCTTGCCGTATAACAGCAGCTGCTCCTCAATCCTTTCTAAAGCTCCCATGATCAAAAGACCTGCAGACGACAGTGCCGACAGGCGCAAAATGTTCGAGGCGTTAGGCATCGATCAGCCTGCAGCGCCGACAGGGGCCGAGGCTTACCGGATTCCCCTGAAGGTGACGCCTCAGCCAGCCCCGCATCATCAAGGCCCGCCTTGGTTCTCACAAGAAGCCAGCGCGCAGCAGAATTTCCGGTACGCCGCATCGCCAGTGGGCCACTCGACCCGAACAGGCTGGCACGAGCGGGCGGCATTGCTGGGCCTGTGGGCGCTGGTAATCCTTGGCGTCCTGGCGTTGAGCATGCGATTCATCGAAGAGACTGCGCCCGCCGTTTCTGCCAACCAGCAGGCAGGCCGGGTGAACGCAACGCCTGCGCCGCTGCCATCGCCCTTGACGGCGGCCATGCCTTCCACGGATGCGTTCGATGATCCATTGCCACCAATCCCGCCCCTCGCTCTTCCGCCTCCTTCGCCTCACGCCGCAACAGCGGCCGCTGCGGCCCCTGCCGAGACTGACCCGCCCCGTCCAGCGCCTGCCCAGACATCAGCCGTACCGAGCCCCGAAGGGCCGGCGCCGACGAGCCCGGTCGATAAGGCGGGGATTGCTGCGGCGTCCGCTGGATGTTCCGATGCGTTGAGCGCCATGCAACTGTGTTCGGTTCGCACTGGCGCTTCGCCCTGACCTGCAACCCGAAACCCGGCCGATGCGGCTCTAAACGGAAGTGTCGACGTCATTGCCATGACTGGATCCTGGCCGGCAATCGTGGTTTGTCTTTGACCGTGCAGGATGCAGGAAGGCTTTCATGGGCCACACGGCCCGCATGCAAGGATGGCAGCCGCCATCAGCATGCGGGCCATGCGCAGCGCCTCAGTTGACCGGCGCATCCGACGACAGTTCGACTCGCAGTTCGCCTATGGTTCCCACCGGCCCCTTGGGCGGATTCTCTCCATTCATCCGTATCAGGGAAACTGTAAGATTTTCAAGTTTGGCGGGCTCCAGGCCAGCCATCACGGCGGTGGCCGGATACGACAGCGTTGCCGATCCATGGTGAACCGCCGCGGACAGTTCGAATGCGCCCAGCGTGCCGAGGAAAAAGCGTTGCCTGATGGCGCTTGCGTCGCCGCTTTGGGGCAGGTTCAGGTACACGTTGTAGTAGTAACCGCCAGCTTGGCCAGCCCCAGCCAGCACGATATTGTCGGCTACAACCATGACCGAACGATAGTCCCCGGAAGGCGTCTGCACCGAGGCCAGGACCTGTCGCAGTTGCTGCAGCTGGGCCTGGAGCAGGGGCAAGCGAGCACTGAGCGAAGTCTCGGCCAGGGCGACTGCGCTGGCACCACCGAGCGACAGGCGACCGTTGGCAATTTAGCGGCCTGCGGTGGCGGCGAACGGTGTCGCCGGCGGCCGGTTCAGAATGTTGTCCATCTGCGCTTGTACAAGCTTCAACGGCGTGGCCTGCGCCTGCGCCTGCGGCGGCAGCGAACTCGGCATGGTGTTGTTGGAAGAGCTGGTGCCAAGCCAGCTCGGCGTATAGGCTTGATAGCGCGGCAGGCTCAAGCCGGGCGCATAGGTGAACGAGCCGGACCAGTAAGGGTTGCTACTGCTAGAAGAGTAGGGATTGGTGGTGTAGGGCGTGCCTTTGCCGCTGGGCAGCGACCAGGCATGCCAGAGCCTGTCAATGTTGGCATGGTGCAGGTAGAAGGTCGGGTCCAGCGGCGACTGCATGGTTGCCATCTGGTTGCCAATAAGGTTGTGAACCGGGTTATGCGGCGCACTCTCTATCCTGGTCTCGAAAGCGTTGCTGGTGCCGCGCTGGAAGTTGTAAACAGTCGAGGCAAACGGCGACAGGTCGAGCGCATTGTAGACACTGGTGCCAGCACGCTGCACGTACAGCGGATTGTTGCCTGCCGAGTCGAGAAATTCAGGCGGTATGCGTGGATCTTTGTAGTAATTCCAGTATGGTAAGACCATCTGCGGGTCGCCGGAGGCAAGGCGCAATTGGCGCTCGAAATGAAAGAGGTAACCCCGGTGCCAGGCCAGGAAATAGGCGATGCCATGAGGACAATAATTCACATGCACGTTGACCCAGTAGCGCCAAGACGCGGCGTTGGTCTGCTTGCTATTGGCTCGCATGGCGCGTATTCCATTGATGAAATTGCCGTAGTGCTCCGATTGCTTGAATTCCTGCCATTCCAGCCGCATGCCTATGGTGTGCGCCAGCCCCAGACGCGGTACGGTAATGACCGCGGCGAGAGGGGCCGCGTCCTTGATAAAGCTGCGCCGCGAAATGATTGCGGATGCCATGACTGCTTCTCCTGTTTCTGCATCGTGAAGTTCTGCAGGCGCCTGCCGCGCAGGCTCGCAAGGGATGCACCGTCATGGGTAGGGCGCTCGAGACACTTTGCAGCGATGGCGAGCGCCTTTTACGCAGTGGTGTATCGATCAAATTAGTAGAGCGGAGAAGAACAGGAAACCAGTCAGTACCGCACTTCTGATGCACATCAGAAGTTGGGCGCATCAGCGCCGGTGGCGGATACGTCGGGCGGGAGGGACATGCCGATGCAAGCGGTGCCGGCACCATTGCCAGGCTGCCTCAAGCCGCCTCGCGTTCCCCATCTTCGAAGGCAATCTTCGCCTGCTCGCGCACCTGCCTGCGCCGCAATTCCCACAGCTCACGCAGCCGGTCCGGGCGCAGCAGACGTTCGTCCGCCTCCGACACGAAGCCAACCTCGCCATTGCCCACGGCCTCGGTGCGGGAAAAGCTCCACTCGCGGCAGAATTCCGGCTTGATCGCGCCGGCATGCTTGGTCGGCATCGCGCACAGCAATTGCATCCCGAGGTTCTCGCGCAGGAACTTCAGCACGTCGCGGGCCCGCACCTCGTCCATCTTGGAGAAGGACTCGTCATTGACCAGGAGGCGCAGGCTGGGGCCTTTCTCGAAATGCTTCAGCTTGTTGGTGACCACCGCCGCATGGATGATGTAGGCCGGCGTCTCCAGCTGGCCGCCGGAGCCGGTGCCCCATTCGGACAGCCTGACCCGGGAGCCTGTGTCTGACTCCTTGTAGATTTCATAGCGGCGGTAATTGCGGAAGTCGGCTACCCGCTGCAGCTCGCGCAGCGCATGCTCTTCATCGTCCGACAGCAGCAGGCCCAGCAGCCGGTCGCGCACCTCGCGCTGTTCGCCGGTGAGCTGCGGATCGCCGAACAGGCTGGCGGTTTCCTCGCCGTCCGACAGCGCCGCGGTGGCGCGGAAGAAGTCGTAGTAGGCCTTGTATTCGGGCACCCATTCCGACCAGTCGATGCGGAAGCGGTCGGTGCCGAAGCGCAGCTTTTCCAGCTCCATGTTCAGCGTGCGCAGCGTGTGCACGCCGGCATCGACGCCATTCCTGATCTCGTAGCAGAACTGCTTGGTGAAGACATCGTTGAACGACAGCTCGGCGGTGCGCAGCTGTTCCAGGTTGCGCACCAGGCCGATGTCCTTCTGGCGCAGCAGCTGGGCGCGGGTCTGGTCGCGCAGCGCGATCATCTGCGCATAGAGCGGGCCGAAGTCGCCGTCGCGGCTGTCCAGCCCTGAATGGACCTCGAACTGCTCGTCGGCGCGGGCATGGGCATGATAGGCGCCGAGCGCGGCGCGCACGTCGCTGTAGAGCTGCCAGGCCCGTTCCCGCTGGCGCGCCACGTCTTCCTGCGCGTCGGCCTGGCCCTGGCGGCCGCGCTCGACCTGCGCCGCGACCTGGTCTTCCAGCGCCACCAGCGACAGGCTGGCATTGACCGCGCACAGCGCGCGCAGCCGGCCGCGGTCGGCTTCCACCGCCTGTTCACGTTCGGCGCTGCCGGCGGCAATCCGCGCCAGCGTTGCCTGCTGCTGCTGCAATGCCCGTTCATGGCCGCCGATCTGCTTGTTGCAGGCCGCCTTCTTCTGCTCGATCAGCGCGATTTCCTCGCCCAGCGCATCGGCCTCGTCCTGCAGCTTGCCGGCCGCGGCCAGGTCGAGCCGGCCGAGGTCGGCGCGCGCCGCATCGAGCTCGCGCACCGCATGCTCGAGATCCGCGCGGGCGGCGAAGGAGGGCCGCTGCAGTTGCGCCAGCAAGGCCAGCGCGCCCTGCAGCTCGCGCAGCATGGCCCGCAGCGCCTGCAGCTCCTCCTCGGCGGCCGCATGCTCCTCTTCGGCCCGCGCCCTGGCCTGGCGCCGCGATTCCTGGCCCAGCACCAGCTGCTCGGCGTCGGAGACGAACATGGTGCGCGCGCCGCTGCCCTTGCCGTCGCGTGTCAGGCCGCGCGGCGCATGGCGCAGCGCTTCGACATCGGCCACCTTGAGCACCGGGCCGTACTGCTCGTGCAGATAGGCATGCGCGACCGGATGCTCGGCGCGCAGCTCGTGCACGATGGAGTCGGCCGGGGTGCGCTCGGTCTTCAGGTTCTTCAGGCACAGGCTGCCCTGGATCACCGACAGCCGCAGCTTTTTCTGGCGCACGAAGGTGATCGCGCGCGCTTCCCATTCCTGGTCCACGACCAGGTTGAAGCGGGCGCCGCCGAGATAGCCCTCGATGGCCGGCTGCCATTCCGGCGAAAGCGGTTCGACCAGGTCGCACAGTACCTGGGCCCGCGCGGCCGGCAGTTCGCTGCGCAATTCCTTCAATGCATGGCGCACATGGGCCGGATAGTCGGCGCCGCCTTCGGCCAGGTTGGCGCGGCGCGCCTGCGCATCGCGCTCGCGCCGCAGCGCTTCGGCCTCGCTGCCGCGCAGCTGCGCCATCTGGGCATGCAATCCCGCCACGAAGCTGTGGTCGGCGCCGGCCAGCGCCGCGAACAGCTGTTCCAGCGCCGCCTCGATGCCATCGAGCTCCTGCGCCAGCAGCAGCGACTGCAGCACGTCTGCCTCGGGCAGCGCGGCCAGGCGGTTCACGGCCTCCAGTGGCGCGGCCAGGCCGCGCGCATCGGCCGTGGCCAGCGCCTCGCTCACTGCCTGCGCCGCGCGCGACAGCTCAGCCTGCTGCGCCGGTATACGCATCCCGGCCACGGTCCGCGCCGCCGTTTCCAGGCGGCGCGCGGCATCGGCGTTCTGGCGCAGCGCCGACAGGGCAGTGCGCACCCGGCCATTCAGTTCATCGATCTGGCCCTGGATGCGGCGCTGCTGCTCCACTGCCGGTATGCCCATCATCTGCGCATGCACCTGGGTCAGGCTGCGGCCGCGCGCGCTGCGCTCCTGCTCCAGCCTGGAGAGGGTTTCATTGTCCTGCGCGATCGAGGCTTCCAGGCCGGCGATGGCAGCGTTGGCGCGTTCGATCTGGCGCTGGTCGTCGCGCAGCGCCAGCGACGACGCCAGCAGCTGGGCCGCGGCCGCCGCCTCATGCGCGCCGGCGGCCGCGGACGCGGCCGTGCCCAGCCGTTCCAGGCGCTCCACGTTGGCGGACAGCCGCTCGCCCTCGCGCCGCAGCTCGTTGACCTGGCGCATCAGGCGGCTGGTCTGGGCGATGCGCTGCGCCAGCAGGCCGGCGTCGAGCTCCAGGATCTGGCGCCGCACCAGTTCATCGACGCTGCCGATGGGCTTGTGCGCAATCGACTGGCTCCAGGCGCGGGCCGCGCTTTCGGCTTCGGCAAAGGACACCGCCTTCTGGCCACGAAAGCGGCCGTACAGCTGGCACAGGTACTCGCGCTTGCTGTCGCGAAAACTCGTCACGCCGCGAAAGCGCGAAGACAGGTGCGCCTCGATGCGCTCGGCCGGCACCACCAGCAGCGCGCCATCGCCGTCCTCCGCGCCTTCATCGCGTGCGGTCAGATCTTCCAGCCGCAGCGCCGCATCGTCGATGATCAAAAGCGCCAGCCGCTCGGCCACCGCCTGGCGCCTGCCGCCGCTGCCATCGACCCGGGCCGAGGCCGCCACCAGCGCTGTGAACTCGCGGCCTTCCTCGCCCTCGCTCGGACGGAACACCGCGCCGACATAGCCATGGGCGCCATCGGGACGGGCAAACAGGTTGTCCTCGGCGCCGACGATATACGACCACAGCGTGCGCTTGGTCTTGCCGTTGCGCGCCGACTGGGTGGTTTCATCCTGGCCCGGGTTGTAGTTGAAGATGTTCTGGTAGACCGCGGTCATCACGGTCTGCAGCGCGTCCAGCATGGTCGACTTGCCAGAGCCGGTCGGGCCGGTCAGCAGGGTCATGTCGCCCATCGCATATTCCTGGCTGCGCAGCGCGCCCCAGTTCACCAGGATCAGCCGGTCCAGTTTCATTGCGGGTTTCCTTCTTCCTCGGCGGCTTCGGGAATCGGCTCTTCCGATTCCAGCGCGCGCGCCAGCATGTCGTCGCTGATGATGCCCAGTATGGTGGGGCGGATCGCGATCAGCGCTTCCTCGTCTTCCATCACGAACAGCGGCGCCAGGCGGATCAGCCGGTGCCGCTTCAGTTCGCCCAGCAGGCGCTGACGCTCCACCGCGCCTGCCGGCAGAGGGCGCTTGAGCTGGGTCTGCAGGGTAGCGGCCAGTTCCTCGAAGCGGGCCAGCACTTCGCCGTCGTCGGTCAGGCGGCCGCCGGCGTCGGCCAGGCCCTGCTGGTACAGGAAGCGCAGCGCCAGCGCGGCCGCCACGAAGTCCGGCGAGAGCCGGGCGCGCAGGCCTGGCATCGCATCGGCATCGCTGCCATCGGCGATGCCCGGGATGTCGGCGCCGGGCGCATACAGCCGGAAGAAGGCGCTCTGCGCATCATGCACCAGGGTGAAGCCGGCCAGGCCGAAATACTCGGCCAGCGGCGCCTCGATGCGGCGCATGTCGTCGTACAGCCGCTGCTCGACGCCATCCTCGTCGCGCACCATGATGCCGGCGGCATACATGCGCCCGACGATGTCGCGGAAACGCTCCAGCGGCACATTGTGCGGCTCCAGTTGCGCCATCAGCGCGTCGGTCAGGCTCATGGCTGCTTCCCCGGTTCGTTCAGTCGATGTGGTTCATCCAGTCCGATGCGGTAATCCGCGCCGCTGTAGTAATCGTTTTCCATGCGCGCCGCCAGCCGGGTCGCCGTCATGCCGTGGCCGCGGCCGCTGCGGATGGCTTCGACCAGCTGCATGTTGGCCAGCAGGTCGGCCGCGCTGGCGGCAGGCAGCTGCGACAGCCTGATCGGCTCGCGCCGCGCGGCCAGCGCCGCAGCGACCTGGCGCAACACGTCTTCGTTGGGCAGGGCGAAGGCGTCTGCCTCGGCGCGCTGCATTGCGGCCGCCAGCCGGGCATCGCGGCTGACCCTGGGCTGGGCGGTGACGGCCAGCGCGCGCCGCCGCTGCGACGGGCCGCGCAGCCGGAAGGCCGACGGGTCCAGCAGGCGCACCTCGGCCGGCGCCATGGCCTGGCCCAGCCGCAGCAGCAGCGCCTGCTGCCCTTCGCCGGCATCGGCCACGCGGCTGATGGCGTCGCTCCAGGCACGGCGGCCGCGGCCGCCGTTGAGCAGCAAGGCCTGCTGCACGATGGCGGCGGCGCGCTGCATGTACACGCTCATCGCCTTGATCAGCTCCGGATGCCGGCTGTTGCAGGCCGCTTCCACCATGTCCTCGATGCGAAACAGCATCCAGTCCAGCGTCGAGCCGCCGCTGCGCTCCTGCATGGCCCAACGAGCCACATCGTTGAGCCGGTTTTCCAGCATGTCGCGGCGCGCCGGCTCCAGCGCATGCAGCTGCACGATCGCTTCCCGTATCGCCTGGCGGTGCCGTTCCACGCTGTCGGCGGTGAGCTGCTTCTTGAACTCCTTCTCGAAGCGGTCGAGAAAGTCCATGAAGCCTTCCCATGGCGTCTGCGACGCTTCCAGCATCAGCCGGCGCACCAGCTCCTGGAAATAATCCACGCCCTCTGACAGGTCGCTGATGACCTTCTCGGCATAGTCCCAGGCATCGACGAGGTCGTGCGCATCGAGGTTGCGCAGGGTGGCGTCCAGCGCATTGCGGCAGCTGCGCACGTTGCGCTGCCGGGTGCGGCTGCTGCGCCGCTCGACCGACCAGAAGGCCTCGGCGAACAGCTTGCCGGCACGAGTGAGGCGATAGGCGGTGACGAGGCCGGCGCGGTCGGGGAAGGCTTCCACCCAGCCATCGCGCTGCAGCGCGCGCACCACCGCGGCCGCGCCCTGGACATCGTCCGCATGCTCGGGAATCAGCGCAGGCTCGGCGTCGTTGTCCTCCTCGGGCGCCGGCAGCCGGCGCGCCTCGCGCACGACCGGCAGCAGCAGGTCGCGCAAGCCGTCGCGGCTCAGGTTCTGTGCGTAGTCGGCACTCGGGCCATGCAGCCGCTCGTACAGGGCACGTACGCAGGCGACGATGACTTCACGGTGCTTGCCGGACAGGGGGCGGAAAAAGTGGCGTCGTTCAGTTTCAAAAAACACAAATGTTGCAGTCAAAAATCAGCAGCGTGCAACTATAAGGGCAAGTGGCGACGCGGCGCTACTGGTTTTTCCGCCTGCGTGACCATGTTGCCGCAGTTGGCCGATGCAGGGGCCGCATCATGATTTCCCGGCGCTGCATGAGGTTGCGTTGCGTGTGTTCGCCCTGTCTTACTGTTTGTGCTGCAGCAATCAATGCGGGGATGGCGGTCTGCCTCAGGCAACGTCTTCTTGCGCCTGTTACAGACTGCGGGCGGTTTCATCAAGCCGCGCCGCAGCCTTATAGGCCTCGACCAACCCGCATCAAGGATGTCATGCATGGATTCCACCATTCCCGCCCATCGTGTTCAACCCGATGTCGTTCCCGGCGGCTTTCCGACGACCAGCACGGTCACGACGACCACTACCACCACGGTCACCGCCGCCGTGACGGACAATGGCATCGTGGCGCAGCCGGCATTGCGCGCCGCACCGGCGCAGGCCGGCAGTCTGCTCGGCATGGCCGATGGCATGCGGACCCGGCCGAATGCGCAGCTGATCGGGAAATATGTGGACGACCTGCTGGAGGCCTTCGATCGCGGCGAGACCGACGCCGACACCATCATGCGGGCAGCGATCGTGGTAAGGAATGTGGTTGCCCGCGATGTCAGGCATGCACTGCCGGCGATGTATGGCGCGGCACGGGCCATGAAGAAGGAGCAATTGCTCATGTATGCATGCAATGCCGGCATGAATTGGCATCACGGCAACAACGCGCTGTGTTTCGCCGCCCAGATGGGCCATGCGAATGCGGTCAAGGACTTGTGCGCGCTGGGCGTGCCGCTGGAAAGCCGCAGTCCGGAAAGCCGGCGCACGCCGCTGATCATCGCGGCCAGGGAAGGCCATGACAGGGTGGTCGACATCCTGCTTGCCCATGGCGCCGCCGCCGATGCGACCGATATCGATGGCATGAATGCGCTGGCATATGCCAGGCAGTGGCTTGAACGAGGCAGCATGCTGTTCAATACCAGCCTGCACGATCCGGAACTGGGAATGAACTGGGCGCGCTGCGTGCGCCTGCTGGAACGAGCCGGCTTGGCCGCCTCCTGAAGAGCGGCTGCATCATTGCCGGGCGGTGCGGGGCAGGGGCGCGTGGCACGCACAGGCCGCTGCCAGGGCGCTGCACGCCAAGCCGGACTGCGCCGGATTATCAGCGCGTTGCCTGTGCCGGCTCGCGCACGGCTTCCCGCGCCTGCTCGATGATGCGTTCCAGTTCATCCTGGCCGGGTTCCGCCGGCGTTGGCGTCTCCGTGGACGGTTCCGCCTCCGGCACGGCCAATGGGTTTCTCTCCTGGCCCTGTGCCTGCTCCGGAGCCGGCTGCGCCATTTGCGCCGACAAGCCGGCGAAGCGCGCATTGACGTCCACCAGCCGGCCGTTCTGCGCCTGCCGGAAAAAGTCGCCCACCAGGTACAGCGCATTGTGCGCACCCTGGCCCCAGTAGCTGCTGCGCATGGTGACGCGGGCATCGTTGAAGCCCACCCATGCGCCCGACACCAGTGCCGGATGCATCAGCATGAACCAGCCATCCGTATTGTTCTGCGTGGTGCCGGTCTTGCCTGCCACGTCGGCGGTGATGCCGAACTGCGAGCGGATCGCCGTGCCGGTGCCCTGGTTCACTGCGGCGCGCAACATGTCCACCAGTTCATGCGCCACCCGCGCCGGCAGCGCGCGCTGCTGCGTGCCTTCGAACTCGGCCAGCACCTTGCCGCGGCGGTCGGCGATGCGGGTCACCACCACCGGCTGACGATAATCGCCGCCGTTGGCGATGGCGCCATAGGCGGTGGCCATTTCCAGCATGGTGACCGGGCTGCTGCCCAGCGCCAATGCCGGCACCGCTTCCAGCCGGCTCTGGTTGATGCCCATGCGGGTCGCCAGGTCCACCACCCGCTTCGGCCCCACCTCCTGCATCACCTGTGCCGTGATGGTGTTCTTCGAGTACATCAGGCCCTGGCGCAGCGTCATCGGCTGGTTGCTGGGCGGGTTGAGGTCGCTGGGCCGCCACACCGCGCTGCCGCCCAGCGGAATCTCCACCGCGCGGTCGATGAACTCGGTCTCCGGCGTCAGGCCCTGCGCCAGCGCCGCGCCGTAGACGAAGGGCTTGAAGGTCGACCCCGGCTGGCGCTGGGCGCGCGCCACATGGTCGTACTGGTCGGTCTGGAAGTCGCGGCTCCCGACCCAGGCCCTCACTTCGCCGCTGGCCGGGTCCATCGCGATGAAGCCAGCCTGCAGCCGGGTCTTGTCCTCGCGCAGCTTGTTCATGAAGGCCTTGTCGGCGCGCAGCCTGGCCATCGCATCGGCTTCAGCCTCGCCGCCTTCGACCGCATTGCGGTAGGCGCCGGACTCGCGCACGAAGGCGTTCACCACCTCGTCGCGGCTGCTCCAGAAATAGCCGAACGGCGCGACCCGCGACCGCATGCCGGCATAGGCCGACATCGACGACGACAGCAGGCGCGGCGAGGCCACGCCCCATTCCACGTCGGCCACCGCCTGCAGGCCGGACAACTGGCGCGCCACCGCCTGGTTGGCGGCCGCCTGCAGGCGGCTGTCGATGGTGGTGCTCACCACCAGGCCGTCGAGGTAGATGTTGTAGTCGTTGTTGTCGGCCCATTCGATGAGCCAGCGCCGCACGTATTCGGCGAAATGCGGCGCCGGGCCCATCTCTTCGTCCTGGCGCTCGAAGTCCAGCCGTATCGGCCGCTTCTTCATGCTGGCAAGGCTGGCCTCGCTCAGGTGGCCGGCCTTGTGCATCTGCGCCAGCACCACATTGCGGCGCTTCTGCGCCCGCTCCGGATTGGTCACCGGGTTGTAATAGCTGGTGCCCTTCAACATGCCGATCAGGGTGGCGCTTTCCAGCACATTGAGCTTGGCGGCGGATTTGTCGAAATAGGTGCGCGCCGCCATCTCGATGCCAAAGGCGTTGTAGAGGAAGGGCACGGTGTTGAGATAGGTTTCCAGGATCTCGTCCTTGGTATAGGCATGCTCGATCTTCAGCGCCGTGATCACTTCCTTGATCTTGCGCGTGATCGAGCGGCTGCGGCCTATCTCTTCCGGATACAGATTGCGCGCCAGCTGCTGGGTCAGCGTCGACCCGCCCTGGGTATCGCCGGTGAGGGTATGCGCCATGCTGGCCGCGGTGCGCCTGAAGTCGATGCCATGGTGTTCATAGAAGCGGCGGTCCTCGGTGGCGATCAGCGCCTTGACCACGTTGGGCGAGATCTTCGCCAGCGGCACCCATTCCCGGTTGCTGCGGCGGAAGGTGGCGATGCGCTTGCCGTCGATCGACATCAGCACGCTGGGCTGGTCGGCCTTGGCCTTGCGGATGTCGCTGATGCCGGGCGTGAAGGGGATCAGCAGCAGGGTATAGAGAAACAGCAGCACGATAACGATCGCGGCCGATGCACCCAGCGCCTTAACCGCGGACTTCGCGCGCCCGGCGCGGCTGACGCCGGGCGCGATCGTGTCAGTGAAATAGCCGGCGATGCGGCGCGCCAGCCGCCGTGCGGCTTCCATCCGCCGTGCGGCTTCCATCCGCTTCGCGGCTGGTGTGTGGTGTTCCAAGAATTGCTCCCTGCGTGGTTCGGTGGCGCTACGCGCGAAAACGGCGATGATACCCGAGTGACGTCATGCGCTTGCACGGGCGGATGGAACCATCGGGCCCAATTGCAATCCAAACAATCCCACAATACTGCCGACTTCGGAGTTTTCATGAAGATACTGATGGTGCTTACCTCGCATGACCAGCTCGGCGACACGGGCAAGAAAACCGGCTTCTGGCTGGAGGAGTTTGCCGCGCCGTATTACGTGTTCAAGGATGCCGGCGCCGACATCACGCTGGCCTCGCCCAAGGGCGGCCAGCCGCCGCTGGACCCGAAGAGCGACGAACCCGACGCCCAGACCGACGCTACCCGCCGCTTCAAGGGCGACGAGCAGTCGCAGCGCGCGCTGGCCTCGACTGTGCCGCTGTCCGGCGTGAAAGTGGAAGACTTTGACGCGGTGTTCTATCCCGGCGGCCACGGGCCGCTGTGGGACCTGGCGCAGGATGCCGATTCCATCCGCGTGATCGAAACCATGCACAAGGCCGGCAAGCAGGTGGCGCTGGTATGCCATGCGCCCGGGGCGCTGCGCAACGTGCGCGGCGCGGACGGCAAGCCGCTGGTGGCTGGCAAGAAGGTGACCGGCTTCACCAATAGCGAGGAAGAGGCGGTGCAGCTGACCAAGATCGTGCCCTTCCTGGTGGAAGATGCGATGAAGGAAAGCGGCGCGAACTACAGCCGCGGGCCTGACTGGCAGTCCTACGTGGTGAGCGACGGAAACCTGATCACGGGGCAGAATCCGGCGTCATCGGAAGAGGCTGCGCGGGAACTGCTGGGACGGTTGAAAGGATAGGACGGGGAGGGTTTGTCAATGGCTGTGAGCCGTACCCGGAAAGCGGCTTTCCAGCCGCTTTCCGGAAGCCATCCGGGCGACCGTGGCGTTCAGCGTCCTTATTGACATCAGAAACGGCCTGGGATTCGCTATAACCAGTTTCCGACGGCGTTGCAATTTCCTTTGTTAATGAGGAGTGTTCCTCGCCGGGCTTGGCATCTTGCCGGAAATGGCAACTCACGAATCCTCCCAAGCCCTGGCACCCGCACCGGTCTTGCGCGTCCGGTAGAGAAATGAAGTCTGGATAACGACCCTTTAGGTAATCTTTAAAAGATCTTGTGCAGTCAGCAGCAAATTCATCATCGTCTATGCGGGCATCAGACACTTCCTTCTTATTCTTCTGTCTCTCTTGTTTCACGTACTCGTCAAAGCTTGATAAGTTTCCGCCCGAGATTGCCTCAAGCGCTCCGTCGCTAATAGAAATATTGTTTTGTCCATGATTCACTCCAGTGTAAAAGTCGCTTGAGCGGCAAGCCGTCACATCAGCCACGGCGTCATGGCAGCATATGCGTGGCTGGCTGAATTTACGCATCTACAAACCATTGATGGTTCAGACGCGAGGTTCCCTCCCTGCTGCCGGTCGCATTGAACGACACCATCCTGATTTTTCCCAGAAAGGCATACCATGCTCCAATCCAAAGGCTACGGCGCCACCAGCGCCGACGATGCGCTGCATCACCTCGACTTCCAGCGGCGCGACCCCGGTCCGCATGATGTGCAGATCCAGATCCGGTACTGCGGCGTCTGCCATTCCGACCTGCATACCGTGCGCAATGAATGGGGCAACACCGTCTACCCGGTGGTGCCGGGCCATGAAATCGTCGGCCGCGTGGTCGCGGTCGGCAACCATGTGACGCGCCACAAAATCGACGACATCGTCGGCGTCGGCTGCATGGTCGATTCCTGCCAGCGCTGCGACGCCTGCGGCATCGGGCTGGAACAGTATTGCGAGAATGGATTCGTCGGCACCTACAACGGCGAGGAAATGCACACCGGCGGCATGACCTATGGCGGCTATTCCGACAGCATCGTGGTCCATGAAAAATTCGTGCTGCGGGTGCCCGACAAGCTCGACCCGGCGGCCGCCGCGCCGCTGCTGTGCGCCGGCATCACCACCTATTCGCCGCTGCGCCACTGGAAGGTGGGGCCTGGTCAGAAGGTGGGCGTGGTTGGCTTGGGCGGCCTGGGCCACATGGGCATCAAGCTGGCGCATGCGATGGGCGCGCAGGTGGTGCTGTTCACCACCTCGCCCAACAAGCGCGAGGATGGCCTGCGCCTCGGCGCCGATGAAGTGGTGGTGTCGAAGGATGCGGAAGCGATGGCCCGGCACCAGAACAGCTTCGACTTCATCCTGAACACGGTGGCGGCGCCGCACAGCCTGGATGCCTTCCTGGTGCTGCTCAAGCGCGAGGGCACCATGACCCTGGTCGGCGCGCCGGCCACGCCGCATCCGTCGCCGCAGGTGTTCAACCTGATCATGAAGCGCCGCCACCTGGCTGGCTCGCTGATCGGCGGCATCGCCGAAACGCAGGAAATGCTGGACTTCTGCGCCGAGCACGGCATCGTGTCGGACATCGAGATGATACGGATGGACCAGATCAACGAAGCCTATGAGCGCATGCTCAAGAGCGACGTGAAGTACCGCTTCGTGATCGACATGGCCACGCTGGCCTGAAAACGTGGGAACGTAAAAACGCCTGGCGGCCTGCGCCGTCCGGGCGTTTCCGGGAAGGCATGCCCGCCTTCCCGGCCTGCTGATTTCCTTCCCCTTACTCCGAGTTGCCGGCCAGTTCGGCCTGGTCGGCATCCTTCTCCGCCGGCACCGGATGGCCGTCGAAGCCATAGCGCGCCGACTTGGTGGCCGCATGGATCTGCTCGATCGGAAACTTCGGCGTGCGGTCGGCATACAGCAGGCCGTTGGCTTCCTGGAAGGTGTCGGTGAACTGGGTATAGCAGAAGCCCGAGAACATCACCGTGGTGTTGACCACCTCCAGCAGCTTGCGGTACTTGGTGGCGAACTGCTTCTGCTCGTTGGCGACCGAATAGCCCCAGGTGTTGCCCTCGTTCTGCTGCGGCTTGACGAAGGCGATGCCGCCGAACTCGGTCAGCATGATGGGCTGGCCGCGGTGCGGATAGCCGTCCAGCGTCAGGATGCGCCCGCCCGGACGCCTGCGGTCGAACAGTTCCTGGGTCTTGTCGGAATATCTGGCCTTGATCTTTTCCGGGTCGGCATCGTAATCATGGATGCCGATGATGTCGGTGGCCGCCGCTTCCCAGCCGTCGTTGCCGATCACGGGCCGGGTGGTGTCGAGCGTGCGGGTCAGGTGATACAGCGCCTCCACCGCATTGCGATGCGACTGGGTCGACATCAGGTTGGGCACGCCCCACGATTCATTGAACGGCACCCAGACCACGATGCAGGGATGGCTGTAGTCGCGCTCGATCACCTCGGTCCATTCATGCACCATGCGGGTGATGGCCTTGGAAGTGAAGCGGTAGGCCGAGGGCATTTCCTCCCACACCATCAGGCCCAGCTTGTCGGCCCAGTACAGGTAGCGCGGGTCTTCGATCTTCTGGTGCTTGCGCACGCCGTTGAAGCCCATTTCCTTGGCCAGCTCGACATCGCGCTTCAGGGCATCGTCATCGGGCGCGGTCATCAGGGTGTCGTCCCAGTAGCCCTGGTCCAGCACCAGCCGCAGGTGGTAGGGGCGGCCATTGAGCATGAAGCGGTCGCGCGAGATCGCCACCGAGCGCATCGCGGTGTAGGAGGTCACTTCATCCAGCACCTGGCCGTCGCGGCGCAGCGTGATGCGGGCATCGAGCAGGGTGGGGCGCTCGGGGCTCCACAGCAGCTCGTTGCGGGAATCGTCGATGCCGGGGTCGGACAGGCCGATCTTGCGGTGCGCCTCGTTGCCGATCACCTTGTAGAGGTCATAGGCCAGCACCTTCTCGCCGTGCCGGATCTCGACTTCCACCGACAGGTTGTCCTCCGGGTCGCCATGCACGAACACCGCGCAGCCGATCTCGAAGCCTTCGAAATGCGGCGTCCACTGCAGCTTCTGGATATAGGTCTTGGGCACCCGCTCTATCCACACCGTCTGCCAGATGCCGGTGGTGCGCGGATACCAGATCGAATGGGCCTCGAGCTGCCAGTCCTGCTTGCCGCGAGGCTTGGCGAGGTCATGCGGATCATCCTCGGCATGGACGGTGACGGTCTGCTTGCCGGACCCGTTCAGCGCGCTGGTGATGTCGGCGGAAAACGGCGAGTGGCCGCCTTCATGGATCGCGACCCGGTGGCCATTGACCCAGACCGTGGCCTTGTAGTCGACCGCGCCGAAATGCAGCAGCACCCGGTCGTCGCCCGGCATGCAGTCGAACTCGCGCTGGTACCAGCAGGCCAGGTGGAAGCCGCGGTCGCCTATGCCGCTGGCCTGCGACTCGGGCGGGTAGGGCACCAGGATTTCGCTGGTCCACTGCACCGGGCGCATCGGCAGGTCGTAGCGCTGCTCGTTGTCGAAGGTGAATTGCCACTTGCCGTTCAGCGAGGTCCAGTCTGGCCGCACCAGTTGCGGTCGCGGATATGCATCAGCCATGTCTTTCCTTTCCATCAGTCGAATAAGGGCTGCGGCTGGCTGTCGCCATTCTGGCTGGCCGGGGCCGGCAGCAGCACGCCTGCCAGTTGCAGCAGGCGGTCCTGGTTGTAGCGGGTGGTGACGGCTTCGGCGATGCCGGCAGCCTGGCCGCGTTTGCACAGCGCCACGCAGGCGCCGCCGAAGCCGGCGCCGGTCAGGCGGGCGCCATGAACGCCCTCCTCGGCGCGCAGCATGTCGCACAGCGTATCGAGCGCCGGCACCGACACCTCGTAGTCGTCGCGCAGGCTGGCATGGGAGGCATTCATCAGGCGGCCAAAGGTCGGGCCATCGACGCCTTCGGCGACCGCCGCCAGCACCCGCGCGTTTTCCGTGACCACATGGCGGGCGCGCTTCTGCAGCGTCGACGGCAGCTGGCTCAGCGCATCCACGTCGGTGACGTCGCGCAGCATCGGCACGCCCAAGAGGCGCGCCGCCTCGCGGCATTCGGCGAAGCGCTCGTTGTACTTGGAGCCGGCCAGGGTGCGCGCCACGCCGGAATCGATCACGATCAGCTCGGTGTCGGCCGGCATCGGCAGGATCTTGCGGTCCAGCGTGCGGGTATCCAGGAACAGCATGTGGCCGGTGTCGGCCAGGCTGGAGGCCATCTGGTCCATGATGCCGCACTGCACGCCGGCATAGCGGATCTCGGCGGCCTGGGCATACTGGGCGATCTGCACGTCGTCCAGTTCCAGGCCCAGGATGCGCCGCAGCGCTCGCAGCACCGCCACTTCGAGCGCGGCCGATGACGACAGGCCCGAGCCCATCGGCACGTCTGAATGCACCTTCATCGACAGCGGCGGCACCTTCACGCCATGGTCGCGCAGGATGTGCACGCAGCCGGCGACATAGCGGGCGTAGCCGTCGGGCAGCTCGCCGTCGACCTCGAATTCGGCATGCTCGTCGAGGTTGCTCGAATAGACGTGGAAGCGGCTGTCGGGGCTGGGCGCGGCCTGCACATGGGTGCGCTGCGGTATCGCCACCGGCAGCACGAAGCCGTCGTTGTAGTCGGTGTGCTCGCCCAGCAGGTTGACCCGTCCCGGCGCCGAGACCTGGACGCCGCCTTCGGCGAAGAATGTCGATGTCTCGCTCATGATGCCTCCGTCTGCAGGGGTAGGGCGCGCTGGCGGCCGGCATGCTCCACGGTGGGCCAGTCGGGGTCCATGGTCAGGTTCTCCAGGCCGTCGTCGTGGATCAGGAAGGTGTCTTCCAGCTTGATGCCGGGCAGGCTGGGATTGAAGGCCACCGCCATCTTCGCCGCCAGCGGCGCATCGGTGGCGGGCGTTGCCACCAGCTCGCGCGACAGGTAGCCGCAGATGCCGCCCTGGTGATGGCGCCGGATGCCGTCGGAAAAGCCGTGCCGGCAATAGGCCTGCTCCAGCGTCGCATACACATCCGACAGCGGCACGCCGGGCCGGCAGGCCGCAAGCCCCGCCGCTTCGATCTCCAGCAGCGCAGGGAAGTCGGGCTGGTCCGGCGCGCCGGCGAAATGCACGAAGCGGGTCAGGTTGGCATACAGCCCGTAGCCCCGGGCGCAGAACACCAGCATCGCCCGCCGCCCCAGCTTTTCGCGGGTGGGCGTGGCATGGCGATAGATGGGCAGCCGGCGTTCATTGGCCACCAGCGTCAGCGTCGGGTGCAGGCCGCGCGCCCACATCGCCTCGGCGCCGGCGCCGGCGAGCGCAAACTCGGTCCAGCCGGGCCGCGCCGCCTGCATCACTTCCGTCATTGCCTGGGCCGCCAGCAAGCCGACTTCCCGGTAGCGCACGATCTCGCTGTCAAGCAGGCAATAGCGCTGGCGCAGCATGTCCTGCTCCAGCGACTGTTCCCCGGCCGCGGGCCGGTCCGACAGCACCGTGCCGCCGGCGGCCAGTTCGGCGCAGAAGGCGCGCCTGGCCTGCGGCTCAGCCCAGGGCGCGACATGCCACTCATAGCAGCCGGCCGGCACTTCCTCGTCCTGCAGCCGCTGCGCCTCGATCTCGTCGGTCAGCACATAGGCATGGCCTGGCGTGACCGCGATCTCGGCCACGCCGGTTTCGGCCGCCAGCAGCACCGTGTTGGAGCCGCCGGCGGTGGCCCAGGCGAACCAGTCGGTGCCGCGCAGGCGCAGCATGGCCGCGCCGCTTTGCTGCAGCCAGCCGCGCATGGCGGCCAGTTTTTCCTGTATTTCCTTACTGCGTTCTTGCATCGATGCTCCCTGCGTCAATCTAGCGAAACCCGGACCTGCTGCAGCTCGCGCGCCTTCTCCTCCGGCAGCACGTCCATGGCGAACATGCCGGCGCCGAGTTCGGTGCCGGCCAGGTACTTCAGGCGGTCGCGGGTGCGATAGGGCGGCGAGAACGTCGCATGCAGCATGCTTTCCGGATGCGGCTTGCCGTCGGTCGGCGCCTGGTACCAGGCCATCAGGTAAGGAAAGGGCCGCTGCCACAGGCCGTCGTATTTCAGCAGCACGGTCTTGAGCGCCCGCGCGAGATCGGCCCGCTGCGCCTCCGACAGATCGCTGAAGTAAGCCACCGGTTCAATGGTGCTGACCCAGACTTCATACGGATAGCGGGCGCAGGCCGGCACGAAGGCCACCGCATGCTGGCCCTGGTAGACCATGCTGTCGCCGGCGGCCATGTGCTTTTGCACCATGTCGGCCAGCAGCGCCCGGCCATGCCTGGCATGGAATTGTTCCTGCATCGCCTGCATCCGCGCCGGCACCGGCGGCACGAAGGGGTAGGCATAGATCTGTCCATGCGGATGATGCAGCGTCACCCCCACTTCCGCGCCGCGGTTCTCGAATGGCAGCACATACTGGATATCGCCACGCGCCGCGGCCCGGCTGGTGCGGTCGCCCCAGACCTGCAGCAGCAGCTCGATCTGCGGCAGCGGCAGCGCGCCGAGCGAGGCCTTGGGGTCGGTGGTGAACACCACCACCTCGCACAGGCCATTGCCGGGCGCGGTCTCGACCAGCGCGGAGGGCGGGTCATGGGCTTCCGGCGACAGCGACGGGAAGCGGTTTTCAAACACCGCGATCGCATAGTCGCCGGCCGGCAGCTCGGTCGGATTGGCCGGATCGACACAGACCGCAAGCGGGTTGTATTCCGGCGGCGGCAGGAAGGTCCGGCCCTGCCGGTAGGCTGCATAGGTAATCCACTCGCCGCGCATCGGATGCCAGCGCAGGTGGGGATTGGCATGCAGCGGATCGGGAAAGGGGCTGGGCACCGGGCCATCGAGCCGCACCGGACCGCCGCAGCCATACAGTGTCATGGCGCGGCCATCCGGCTTGGTCAGGTCCAGCGTGTATTGCGGGCTGGCGGGGGTGGGCGGGGGTGGTTGATGTTGGTCTTGCTCCAATGTTGTCTCCAGTCACCTGATCAGGGGTTTGATCGTGTTCCTGGAAAAGGATTCAAAAAAGAGTTGCATATTTGCGGGGGGTATTGATGGGGCGCGGGCCCTGCCGTTGAAGTGGCCGTTGCAGTTGAAGTGGCCGTGGCCGTGGCCGTTGCAGTTGCCGTTGCTTTTGAAGT
Source organism: Noviherbaspirillum soli (assembly GCF_015352955.1). GTDB lineage: Bacteria > Pseudomonadota > Gammaproteobacteria > Burkholderiales > Burkholderiaceae_D > Noviherbaspirillum_A > Noviherbaspirillum_A soli. Next base: position 588 of record NZ_JACYOX010000008.1, on the reverse strand, counting down.
GGCCGTTGCAGTTATGGTCCCCGTCTGTGTACCGCCGTGTCGGCGATGCCCGGAGCGGGAAAAGGTGCGGCGTCTGTTTGAGCGCAGCGCAGCGTAGCGAGTTTAGCCGCGCCCCGCTCCGGGCATCGACGGCACGGGAACCCCGCGCAGCGGGGCGGCACAGTCGGGGTCGCCTTTTTTTGGTTACTTTTTTTGGCGAAGCAAAAAAAGTGACTCGCCTGCCGGGGCGAACACCCGGCCTGGTCATGACGATAGGGCTATCGCGTTGGGTCACCAGGGGTAAGGCGTCACTGCGAAGCAGCAGTTGCTTTTGAACTTGTCGTTGACTTTTCAACCGTAGAAACGTCAACGGCAACGACGACAGTGCTGCCCGAGCGTTGCCGGGTGACGCAACACGCTTGCACTGCCGTGGAGACAAGCCGGGAGTCCGTCCCGGCGGCCGGGTCACTTTTTTTGCTTCGCCCTCTATGTCAGGCTAGTTGTCGCATCCACTGATATCCAACAACCTGGAGGGCGATAGCGAGTGAGCAATGAAGAAACGACATCCGGAGCCAGTCCGGGAATGGGCCATACAGCAAATCATGTTGC
>NZ_JACYOX010000092.1 GCF_015352955.1 Noviherbaspirillum soli | reverse complement strand
CGCCACCTGTTCATGGACATGCACATGGGCCTGAGCAAGGAAGGCTCGCGCCACTCGGCCGCCAGCGTGCTGGCCATCAGCCTGTTTTTGACCCTCCTGGTCGCACTGAAACTGTTCGGAGTGTTCTGACACCATGGCCATCAAGCACAACAATATCGGCTCCAAGCGCCTCGTCGTCGGCGCCCACTATGGCTTTCGCGACTGGCTGGCCCAGCGCGTCACCGCCATCGTCATGGCCCTCTATACCGTCATCATCCTGGTGACCTTCCTCACAGGCAGCAATTTCAGCTATGAAGGCTGGGCCGGCATGTTCGCCCGCCAGTGGTTCAAGATCGCCACCTTCGTCACCCTGCTCGTGATGTTCTATCACGTCTGGGTCGGCATGCGCGACATCTGGATGGACTACGTCAAGCCCGTCGTCGCCCGCCTCTTGCTGCAAAGCGCCACCATCGTGTGGCTCATCGGTTGCGCCGGCTATGCGGCGCAGATTCTCTGGAGAGTGTAATCGTGGCAGCAATCAAATCTTCCATCCCTTCCCGCCGCTTCGATGTGGTCATCGTCGGCGCGGGCGGTTCCGGCATGCGCGCCTCGCTGCAACTGGCGGAGGCCGGCCTGAACGTGGCGGTGCTGTCCAAGGTCTTCCCGACCCGCTCCCACACCGTGGCCGCGCAGGGCGGCGTCGGCGCCTCGCTGGGCAACATGTCCGAGGACAACTGGTACTGGCACATGTTCGACACCGTCAAGGGCGGCGACTACCTGGGCGACCAGGACGCCATCGAGTTCATGTGCCGCGAAGCGCCCAAGGTCGTCTACGAGCTGGAACACTTCGGCATGCCGTTCGACCGCAATCCCGACGGCACCATCTACCAGCGCCCGTTCGGCGGCCATACCGCCAACTTCGGCGAGAAGCCGGTGCAGCGCGCCTGCGCCGCGGCTGACCGCACCGGCCATGCGATGCTGCACACGCTGTACCAGCGCAACGTGCGCGCCAAGACCCACTTCTTCGTCGAGTGGATGGCCATCGACCTGATCCGCGACGCCGACGGCGACGTGCTGGGCGTGGTGGCGCTGGAGATGGAAACCGGCGACGTGATGATGCTCGAAGCCAAGACCACCATCCTGGCCACCGGCGGCGCCGGGCGCATCTGGGCGGCATCGACGAATGCCTTCATCAACACCGGCGACGGCATGGGCATGGCGGCGCGCGCCGGCCTGCCGCTGGAAGACATGGAGTTCTGGCAGTTCCACCCGACCGGCGTGGCCGGCGCGGGCGTCTTGATCACCGAGGGCGTGCGCGGCGAGGGCGGCATCCTGATCAACAGCAATGGCGAACGCTTCATGGAGCGCTATGCGCCCACGCTGAAGGACCTGGCGCCGCGCGACTTCGTGTCGCGCTCGATGGACCAGGAGATCAAGGAAGGCCGCGGCTGCGGTCCGAACAAGGACCACGTGCTGCTGGATTTGCGCCACATCGGCGCCGAGACCATCCAGAAGCGGCTGCCGTCGATCCTGGAGATCGGCCACAAGTTTGCCAACGTGGACGCGACCAAGGAACCGATTCCGGTCGTGCCGACGATTCACTACCAGATGGGCGGCATCCCGACCAACATCTACGGCCAGGTGGTGGCGCCGAAGAACGGCAACCCCAACGAGATCGTCAACGGCCTGTACGCGGTGGGCGAATGCGCCTGCGTGTCGGTGCACGGCGCCAACCGCCTGGGCACCAACTCGCTGCTGGACCTGCTGGTGTTCGGCCGCGCGGCCGGCAACCATGTGGTGAACAGCAACCTGAAGGCGCGCAGCAACAAGGACCTGCCGGCCGATGCGGCCGACCTGGCGCTGTCGCGCCTGGCCAAGCTGGAAACCTCCACCGGTTCGGAGCGGGTGCAGGACGTGGCCAACGACATCCGCGCCACCATGCAGCACTACTGCGGCGTGTTCCGCACCGACGAGCTGCTGCAGCAGGGCTACAAGGAAATCATGGTGCTGGACGAGCGCAGGAAGCATGTGTCGTTCAAGGACAAGTCCAAGGTGTTCAACACGGCGCGGGTCGAAGCGCTGGAGCTGGACAACCTGATCGAGACGGCCAAGGCCACCATCACCTCGGCGGCGGCGCGCAAGGAATCGCGCGGCGCGCATGCCCACCGCGACTTCGAGAAGCGCGACGACGAGAACTGGATGAAGCACACCCTGTTCTACTCCGAGGGCAACCGCCTGGAATACAAGCCGGTGCAAACCAGGCCGCTGACGGTCGAGACCTTCAAGCCCAAAGCCCGCACCTTCTGAACGCATACAGGGAACACAGACCATGCCACGCACAGTCAAATTCAAGATATACCGCTACGACCCGGACAAGGATGCCAAGCCCTACATGCAGGACCTGACGGTCGAGCTGAAGGACACCGACAAGATGCTGCTGGACGCGCTGCAGCGCATCAAGGCCGATGTGGACGATTCGCTGGCGCTGCGCCGCTCGTGCCGCGAAGGCGTGTGCGGCTCGGACGCGATGAACATCAACGGCAAGAACGGCCTGGCCTGCACCACCAACCTGAACGAGCTGAGCCAGCCGATCGTGCTGCGTCCGCTGCCGGGGTTGCCGGTGATCCGCGACCTGATCGTGGACATGACCAACTTCTTCAAGCAGTACCATTCGATCAAGCCGTTTTTGATCAACGACACGATCCCGCCGGAGAAGGAGCGCCTGCAGTATCCGGCCGAGCGGGAAGAGCTGGACGGCCTGTACGAGTGCATCCTGTGCGCCTGCTGCTCGACGTCGTGCCCATCGTTCTGGTGGAACCCGGACAAGTTCGTCGGTCCGGCCGGCCTGCTGCAAGCCTACCGCTTCATTGCCGACAGCCGCGACGAGGCCACCGGCGAGCGCCTGGACAACCTGGAAGATCCGTACCGCCTGTTCCGCTGCCACTCGATCATGAACTGCGTCGACGTCTGCCCCAAGGGCCTGAGCCCGAATGCGGCCATCGGCAAGATCAAGGAGCTG
>NZ_JACYOX010000091.1 GCF_015352955.1 Noviherbaspirillum soli | reverse complement strand
CGCCGAACAGACCGACGGCTTCCACGTGCTGCTCGATGCATTGAAGGCCAATGACGTCGAGACCATCTATGGCCTGGTCGGCATCCCCATCACCGACCTGGCCCGCCTGGCCCAGGCCGAGGGCTTTCGCTTCATCGGCTTCCGCCATGAAGCCAATGCCGTCAATGCCGCCGCCATCGCCGGCTACCTGACCAAGAAGCCCGGCATCGCCATGACCGTCTCGGCGCCCGGCTTCCTCAACGGCCTGGTCGCGCTGGCCAACGCCACCGTCAACTGCTTCCCCATGATCATGATCTCCGGCTCCTCCGAGCGCGAGATCGTCGACCTGGCACAGGGCGACTATGAAGAGCTCGACCAGCTCAACGCCGCCAAGCCCTATGTCAAGGCTTCCTACCGCATCAACCATATCGAGGACATCGGCATCGGCGTGGCGCGCGCCATCCGCGCCGCCGTCTCCGGCCGCCCCGGCGGCGTCTATCTCGACGTGCCCGCCAAGCTGCTCGGCCAGGCCATGGAAGCCGCCGCCGCCCAGCGCTCCATCGTGAAAGTCGTCGATCCGGCGCCGGCCCAGATCCCCGCGCCCGACGCCATCGCCCGCGCCCTCGACGTGCTCAAGAAGGCCAAGCGCCCGGTCATCATGCTCGGCAAGGGCGCCGCCTATGCCCAGGCCGATGCCGACATCCGCGCCTTCGTCGAGCGCACCGGCATCCCTTATCTCGCCATGTCCATGGCCAAGGGCCTGCTGCCCGACAGCCATCCGCAGGCCGCCATCGCCGCCCGCTCCTATGCCTTGAAGGAAGCCGACTGCGTGATGCTCATCGGCGCGCGCCTGAACTGGCTGCTCTCGCATGGCAAGGGCCCGACCTGGGGCGGCAAGGACCACAAGGACTGGGCGCAGAAGACCTTCGTGCAGATCGATATCTCGGCCCAGGAAATGGATTCCAACGTGCCCATCGACGCGCCCCTGGCCGGCGACATCGGCTCGACCGTCTCGGCCCTTTTGGCCGCCATCGACCAGGCCGGCTTCGACAAGCCCGATGCCGCCTGGACCGGCGCCATTGCCGAGAAGCGCGACGCCAACATCGCCAAGATGGCCAAGACCCTGTCGGCCAAGTCCGCGCCCATGAACTTCATGACCGCGCTGTCGGCCATGCGCGATGTGTTGAAAGACAAGCCCGAGGTCTATCTCGTCAATGAAGGCGCCAACACGCTGGACCTGGCCCGCTCCGTGATCGACATGTCGGTGCCGCGCAAGCGCCTGGACTCCGGCACCTGGGGCGTGATGGGCATCGGCATGGGCTATGCGATCGGCGCGGCCGTCACCAGCGGCCAGCCGGTGGTGGCGCTGGAAGGCGACTCGGCCTTCGGCTTCTCGGGCATGGAAGTCGAGACCATCTGCCGCTACAACCTGCCGGTGACGGTGGTGATCTTCAACAACAACGGCGTCTACAAGGGCTGCGACGTCAACCCCACCGGCGGCGCCGATCCGGCACCGACGGTGTTCGTCAAGGGCGCGCGCTACGACATGCTGATGCAGGCCTTCGGCGGCGAGGGTTCCACCGTGAACACGCCCGAGGAACTGTCGGCGGCGCTGGCGCAGGGCATCAGCTCGGGCAGGCCCACGCTGATCAACGTGGTCATCGATGAAAAGGCCGGCACCGAGAGCGGACGCATCACCCACCTGAACCCGCAGAGCGCGGCCAAGAAGAAGTAAGCACGCAACGCATCCAAGAAGATCCGAGAACATCCGGGAACAACCGAGACACACAAGGAGAACGACACATGGACAAACCACTGCAAGGCCTCAAGATCATCGACTTCACCCACGTCCAGGCCGGCCCGGCCTGCACCCAGATGCTGGCCTGGTTTGGCGCCGACGTGATCAAGGTCGAGCGTCCGGGCGCCGGCGACGTCACCCGCAGCCAGCTGCGCGACATCCCCGATGCCGACGCGCTGTACTTCACGATGCTCAACTCCAACAAGCGCTCGCTGACGCTGGACACCAAGAAGCAGGAAGGCAAGGAAGTGCTGGAGAAGCTGATCCGCGAGTCCGACGTGATGGTGGAGAACTTCGGCCCGGGCGCGCTGGACCGCATGGGCTTTACCTGGGAGCGCATCCAGGAGCTGAACCCGAAGATGATCCTGGCCTCGGTCAAGGGCTTCTCGGAGGGCCACCACTATGAAGACCTGAAGGTCTACGAGAACGTGGCGCAGTGCGCCGGCGGCGCGGCCTCGACCACCGGCTGGTGGAAGGGCGAGAACTCCGAGCCGACGATCTCGGCGGCGGCATTGGGCGACTCCAACACCGGCATGCACCTGGCCATCGGCATCCTGACGGCCTACATCGGCCGCCAGAAGACCGGCAAGGGGCAGAAGGTGGCGGTGTCGATGCAGGATGCGGTGCTGAACCTGTGCCGGGTGAAGATGCGCGACCAGCAGCGCCTGGAGCGGGTGGGCTACCTGGAAGAGTATCCGCAGTATCCGCACGAGATGGAAGCGTTCGCCGACAAGGTCACGCCGCGCGGCGGCAATGCCGGCGGCGGCGGCCAGCCGGGCTGGATCCTGAAGTGCAAGGGCTGGGAGACCGACCCGAACGCGTACATCTACTTCACGGTGCAGGGCCATGCGTGGGAGCCGATCTGCGACGCGCTGGGCAAGCCGGAATGGAAGACCGACCCGGCCTACACCACGCCGAAGGCACGCCAGCCGCACATCGACGAGATCTTTGCCACGATCGAGGACTTCATCAAGGACAAGACCAAGTTCGAGGCGGTGAACGTGTTCCGCAAGTTCGACATTCCGTGCGCGCCGGTGCTGTCGATGAAGGAACTGCTGCGTGACGAGTCGCTGCGCAAGTCGGGCTCGATCGTGGAAGTGGACCATCCGGTGCGCGGCTCGTACTTCACCATCGGCAGCCCGATCAAGTTCTCCGACCTGAAGCCGGAAGTGACGGCCTCGCCGCTGCTGGGCCAGCATACCGACGAGGTGCTGGAAGAGCTGGGCTACAGTTCGCAGCAGATCGCCGCGATGCACGAGGCCAAGGCGGTTTAAGCAGCCTCCTGAGCTTATCTCCAGAATCGCGTCCGGCTTCCGACAGGGGGCCGGACGTTTTTTT
>NZ_JACYOX010000090.1 GCF_015352955.1 Noviherbaspirillum soli | reverse complement strand
TCAGCCGGTGTTGCGCAGTCCGGCCGCGATGCCGTTGATGGACAGGTGGATGCCGCGGTTGACCCGGCCATCCCGCGGCTTGTCGGCGGCGGCAGTGGCGCGGTTGCGCTTGATCAGTTCCACCTGCAGATGGTTCAGCGGATCGAGATAGGCGAAGCGGTTCTTGATCGAGCGCGCCAGCAGCGGATTGGCTGCCAGCCTTTCCTTCGTCCCCGTGATCTGCGCCAGGCAGGCCACGGTCTGCTCATGCTCGGCGCTGATGCGCTTGAAGATTGCATTGCGCAGGCGCTTGTCCGGCACCAGTTCGGCATAGCGCGAGGCCACTGCCATGTCGGTCTTGGACAGCACCATGTCCATGTTCGACAGCAGGGTGGCGAAGAACGGCCAGTCGCGGAACATCGACTTCAACAGCGACAGGCGGGCGCTGCGCTCGCGCTTGCTGCCCGCGTCCAGCCAGGCCGAGATCGCGCTGCCAAACCCGTACCAGCCCGGCAGCAGCAGCCGGCACTGGCCCCAGGAAAAGCCCCAGGGTATGGCGCGCAGGTCTTCGATGCGGCGGCTGGCCTTGCGCGAGGCCGGGCGCGAGCCGATGTTGAGTTCGGCGATCTCGGCAATCGGCGTGGCGGCGAAGAAGTAATCGGTAAAGCCCGGCGTGCCGTACACCAGGTCGCGATAGGCGTGATAGGCCAGCTCGGAGAGCTCATCCATTACCCGCTCGAATTCGGCCAGGCGGCCGGCTTCGCGGCGGTTGTCTGAGGCGGGCATCAGGCTCGCTTCCAGCGTGGCCGACACCAGCAGCTCCAGGTTGCGCCGGCCGATTTCGGGGTTGGAAAATTTCGAGGCAATGATCTCGCCCTGTTCGGTCAGCCGGATCTGGCCATTCACCGTGCCGCTGGGCTGGGCCAGGATCGCATCGTAGCTGGGGCCGCCGCCGCGCCCCACGGTGCCGCCGCGGCCATGGAACAGCCGCAGCGTGACGCCGGCGCGCTTGAATACCTCCACCAGCCGGGTCTCGGCCTTGTACAGTTCCCAGTTCGAGGTCAGGAAGCCGCCGTCCTTGTTGGAGTCGGAATAGCCCAGCATCACTTCCTGCAGTTCGCCCTGCTTGGCGATGAGCCGCCGCACCACGGGAATGGCCATCAGCCTGTCCATGATCTCGGCCGCGCGGCGCAGGTCGGGAATGGTTTCGAACAGCGGGATCACCATCAGCTCCAGGTCGCTTTCCGGTTCGGCCGCGCCGGCCTCGTGCCAGCGGCTGCGCAGGAGGCCGGTTTCCTTCTGCAGCAGGAAGACTTCCAGCAGGTCCGACACTTCCTCGGTATGGGAAATGATGTAGTTGCGGATCGCCTTGACGCCATAGCGCTCGCGGATCTCGCGCGCCGTGCCCAGCACCGCCAGCTCTGAGCGGGTCTCGTCGCTGTAGCCAATGTAGGGCGAATACAGCAGCCCGGGGCGCGCCAGTTCGGCCAGCAGCAGCGCCACCTTGGCTTCCTCGTCCAGCGCGGCATAGTCGGACTCGACCCGTGCGCAGGCGAACAGCTCGGCCAGCACCCGCTCATGCACGTCCGAACTCTGGCGCATGTCCAGCGTGGCTAAATGAAAGCCGAAGATCTCGGATGCCCGCAGCAGCGACGCCAGGCGCGGCCGCACCATGGCCGCGCCGAAATGGCTGGTCAGCGAGTCGACGATGACCTGCAGGTCCAGCGTGAATTCGATGGCGCTGGCATACGGTTCGGCATGGCCGACTTCCTTGCGCAGGATGTTGGTCGCGCCCAGCGTTCGGGCGCTGGCAGCCAGCCTGGCATAGATGTAGATCAGCGCGCGCCGGTACGGTTCGTCATTGCGATGGTCCGACAGGTCGGGCGAGGCATCGGCCAGCGCCTGCAGTTCCGGGCTGACGCCCACCAGCAGCGTGGAAATCGACAGTTCCGCGCCCAGCGCATGCACTTCCTGCAGGTAGAAGTCGAGGATGGTGGTGGACTGGCGCACCAGCGCGTGCTGCATCGTGGCCGCGTTCACGTTCGGATTGCCGTCGCGGTCGCCGCCGATCCAGCTGCCCATCTGTACGAAGGGCGGCAGCTTGGGGCTGGCGCTCTTGTTGCGAAGCTGCGGGAACTGGGCGGCGAACTCGACTTCCATGTCCTCGTACAGCGCCGGCAGTTCGCGCAGGAAGGTGATGCGGTAATAGGAGAGCGCGTTTTCGATCTCGTCGGCCACGGTCAGCTTGGTGTAGCGCAGCATCCGGGTTTGCCACAGCGTGGCGACCTGGGCATGCAGCAGTTCGCCGTTGCGGGTGCGCTCGCGCGGCGTCAGCGGCAGGTCGCGTTCGGCCAGCAGGCGGGCGATTTCATGTTCCGCATCCAGGATGCTCTTGCGCTGCACTTCGGTCGGATGCGCGGTCAGCACCGGCGACACCAGCGCGCCATCGAAGAATTCCCGGATCGCCGCGCCAGGCACGCCGGCATCATCCAGCTTCGATAGCGCATACGGAATGCTGCCCGGCTGCGCGGCCGAACCGGCCAGCAGATGGGCCCGGCGGCGCCGGTTGTGGTGCTGGTCCTCGGCGATGTTGGCCAGATGGGAAAAGTAGGAAAAGGCGCGCACCACGGAAATGGTCTGCTCGCGCGTGAGCTTTTTGAGCATGCGGTTCAGCTCGGCCCCAGCCGCCGAATCGGCCTCGCGCCGGAAGCGCACCGCGGTCTGGCGCACGGTTTCCACCACGTCGTAGACGGCGTCGCCTTCCTGCGCCCGCAGCACATCGCCCAGCAGGCGGCCCAAGAGGCGTATGTCCTCCTTCAGCGGCTCGTCCTTGTCGGTGGAAATTGGAAGGGGGCGGGCTAGAGATATTTTTGGCTCAACATTAAATTGAACACTTTTATCCATAGTCATTTCAAAGCTTTCCTTTGACGATATCTCTCAATTGAACGCGATAACTCAAATACCTTCACCAGCAACATGTAGGCGAATGTTGGATCATCCTCCGGATTCAGGTCTTCCCGCTGCGACTAACTGTGCAACCCTAGCCAAGGTGGAAGTTCGGAAATTGAGCACGCAACTACGCCTTAAACGACCAAGCGGGCCGTTCACATGAATTAGAGGGATAGCTGATTAATCAGACATCCCTTCCGGCCAGGTTGGTTCAACGAATGCTATAGAACGCTTCGCGGCCAGGGTAGCTGGCGATGTCGCCCAGGTCTTCCTCGATGCGCAGCAGCTGGTTGTACTTGGCCATGCGGTCCGAACGGGACATCGAGCCGGTCTTGATCTGCAGCACATTGGTGCCGACGGCGATGTCGGCGATGGTGGAGTCCTCGGTCTCGCCCGAACGGTGCGAGATCACTGCGGTATAGCCGGCGCGCTTGGCCATTTCGATCGCGGCGAAGGTCTCGGTCAGGGTGCCGATCTGGTTGATCTTGATCAGGATGGAGTTGGCGATGTCCTTCTGGATGCCTTCACGCAGGATCTTGGTGTTGGTGACGAACAGGTCGTCGCCCACCAGCTGGATGCGCTTGCCCAGGGTCTTGGTCAGCGTGGCCCAGCCGTCCCAGTCGTTCTCGGCCATGCCGTCCTCGATCGAGATGATCGGGTACTTGTCGCACCAGGTCGCCAGCAGGTTGGTGAAGTCCGACGACGACAGCGCCAGGCCTTCGCCATCCAGGCGGTACTTGCCGTCCTTGTAAAACTCGGAAGCGGCGCAGTCCAGGCCCAGCGCAATCTGGGTGCCCGGCTCGTAGCCGGCCTGCTCGATGGCCTGCAGGATCAGCTTGATCGCCGCTTCATGGTTGGCCACCGACGGCGCGAAGCCGCCTTCGTCGCCGACCGCGGTGGTCAGCTTGTTCTCGTGCAGGATCTTCTTCAGGGTGTGGAACACCTCGGCGCCGTAGCGGATCGCTTCGCGGAAGCTGGGCGCGCCGACCGGGATGATCATGAATTCCTGCAGGTCCAGGTTGTTGTCGGCATGGGCGCCGCCGTTGATCACGTTCATCATCGGCACCGGCATCTGCATCGAACCCGAACCGCCGAAATAGCGGTACAGCGGCAGGCCGGCTTCCTCGGCAGCCGCCTTGGCCACGGCCATCGACACGG
>NZ_JACYOX010000089.1 GCF_015352955.1 Noviherbaspirillum soli | reverse complement strand
TTGCATCAATTCCGGCGACTGCGCGTACGCTACGAACGACTGCCCTCGATTCATGAAGCATTCCTTCACTTGGGCTGCGCCCTTATTTGCTGGCGCATTTTGAAAAACTCATTTTGTTAGATGCTCTTAGAATAGGTCGGGTCGATTATAGCACCCGGAAATTCGGGTTTAATCCGCAAAATACACGCGGTTTCGCGTCTGAACAAGGAAATTACGCGTCGTCGCCGGTGGTAGAATGGCGCTTTTTTCCGTCCTGCCGGCCGGCGCCCTTGCCGCGGCACAGTTTCCATCTTCTTTTCCCTCATCGCCATGGCTCTCTCCACCCTGACCGCCCTTTCCCCACTTGACGGGCGCTATGCCGCCAAGACCGACAAACTACGTCCCATTTTGTCCGAAGCCGGTTTCATGCATCACCGGGTCAAGGTGGAAATTGCATGGCTGCAGGCGCTCGCCGCGGCGGGCCTGGCCGAGATCAAGCCGTTTTCCGCGGACGCCAATGCACTGCTGACGCGCATCGCCAATGACTTCACCGAAGCCGACGCCGAGCGCATCAAGCAGATCGAAGCCGTCACCAACCATGACGTGAAGGCGGTCGAGTACTGGCTCAAGGAACAGGTCAAGGACGTGCCCGAGCTGGTGGCCGCGAGCGAATTCATCCATTTCGCCTGCACCTCGGAGGACATCAACAACACCTCGCACGGCATGATGCTCAAGGCCGCCCGCGACACGGTGCTGCTGCCGGCGCTGCAGGCTGTGATCGACCGGCTGACCGAGCTGGCGCATGAGCAGGCTGCCGTGCCGATGATGTCGCGCACCCATGGCCAGCCGGCCAGCCCGACCACGCTGGGCAAGGAAATCGCCAACGTGGTGGCGCGGCTGCGGCGCGCGGCGCAGCGCATCGCCTCGGTGGAAATCCTGGCCAAGATGAATGGCGCGGTCGGCAACTACAACGCCCATCTGTCTGCCTATCCGGAACTGGACTGGCAGGCATTTTCCCGCCAGGTGATCGAGGAGCGGCTGGGCCTGACCTTTAATCCCTATACCATCCAGATCGAGCCGCATGACTACATGGCCGAGCTGTTCGACGCGGTGGCCCGCGCCAACACCATCCTGCTGGACCTGAACCGCGACATCTGGGGCTATATCTCGCTGGGTTACTTCAAGCAGCGCACCAAGGCTGGCGAGATCGGCTCCTCCACCATGCCGCACAAGGTCAATCCGATCGATTTTGAAAACTCCGAAGGCAATCTCGGCATGGCCAATGCGGTGCTGAAGCATATGGCCGAGAAACTGCCGGTGTCGCGCTGGCAACGCGACCTGACCGATTCCACCGTGCTGCGCAACATCGGCGTCGGCCTGGGTTATGCGCTGCTGGCCTATGACAGCTGCCTGCGCGGCCTGAACAAGCTGGAAGTCAATCCGGCACGCATGGCCGAAGACCTGGACGCTACCTGGGAAGTGCTGGCCGAGCCGGTGCAGACGGTCATGCGCCGTTACGGCATTGAAAACCCGTACGAGCAATTAAAGGAGCTGACGCGCGGCAAGGGGATTTCCCGCGAGGCGCTGCAGGCGTTCGTGCAAGCTCTGGCGATACCGCAGCAGGCGAAGGAGCAGTTGCTGGCAATGACGCCGGCAAATTATCTGGGCATCGCCGAGCGACTCGCGCGGGATATTTGAGGTGGTTGATGATGCCGGCTGCCCCAGGGCCGGCATCGGGTTTAATACGGCAATGGCTTCCTGCCTGAAGGCTTGTCCTTCAAGATATCCTTGGTTGAAGAGTGCAGGTTCGATTTGTCAATCAGTTCATCGAACAACGCCACGAGGCTGGGTATTTCTTCCCGGTCGCGCAAGCCGGCAGGGTCACGCTTGATTTTGGGATTGACCTTGCTAGGTATCTTGCGTGCCTCATAGCTGATCTTGTCGTAGGTAGTGATTTTTTGCTCCCTGGAAGCCCATGTTTCCTCGTTGCGCGCAGCTTCGCTGCGTGCATACAACTGGGCGTTCAAATAAATCTCGCTAATTTTGTTTCGGCTTGCCGCAGCGCCTTTTCCAAGCTCTTTCTTACATTTGAGAAGTTTTTCCTTATTCTTTACAAGCAGATCGGAGGCCAAGACCGCTTCCATAAACGCCTTGACCCGCTCGGGGCTGCGTGAAGACATGGCGATGTAAAAGGCCCCAAAATTGTCGGACTCACGTCTTGCCAATAGCAGATCAACCTTATGCGTTTCATCCAGCTTCGAGGCAAGGATGGTTTCAATAAAGGTGCGGATCATGTCCGGCGTGCCGCGCATCAGTGCCCTGTAGAACGCGGATTTTCCCTTGTGCGGCGTGCTGATCAATTCCATGGCCTGATTCGATGACACCCCACTATCAGGGTCCAGCACGGCATCCAGATAAGCTTTCACCATTGCCACATTGTTATTCATGATCGCCGCATGCACGGCTGGCAAAGTGCTGTTCAATGCCTTGTCATGCGCTTCCTTCGTTTCCCTCCTGAGTTCCGCCACCTTTTCCGGTGGCAGTTTTTTATGTATCCGGGAAAGCGTTTCGTAATAGGGCTTCTTTTCCGTTCGCAACTGATCCATGTCCGGCAAATGCCTGGTCTTGTGGGGATTGCCTTCTTTCAGATAAGCATCTGCTGTCTCAAAGTAGAACTTTTCAACGTAAGCAGGAAGCGCATCCGTCAGCGGCGTGGTTTCCAGTGCCTGAAGCAGGACACGCTTGTCGCCAAAGCTGGCATTGGAAGCGAGGACTTTCCGGACTGCCTTCATCACTTCAGCCGCATCGCCGTTACTGTCCAGAAGAAGTGCCCGAAGATGCTTTCCGCGAGGCTGGAGACGCGGCTGCTTCTGCTGTCCGTTCGCCGCATCGACACGGTCCTGGTAGCTGGCCAGGTGTTCCATCTTGTCCTCAGTGGACTCGGGCAGCAACCTGGAACAGGCTGGCACATCGATTGCAGTTGCAATCACACGATGGGCAAAGTCGAAACCCGTTTCACCATGCTGCTTCCTTGTGTTGGACAGGACTTGATACAGCGTTTTCGGATTCATGAAGTACAGATACATGATCAGCAGGCACCGGCTGGATTCAGGCAGTTGACTTGATGCTGCCATATCCATCAACAAATACATTGTCGCAGCGGCCATCCGGGGATTGTTCTTTCCCGGCGTGGAGATCTCTCTGGATCTCTCCAGGAGGCGCTGGTAAAACGCATTCAGGAAAGGCTTCGTGCGCGCAGCCTTTGCAATAAAGTCTTCCAGAATTTTTACAACGTTCTTATCACCCTCAATAAAACCAAGCAGCATGGCCGACGGAGAAATTTTTATTTCAGGATTTTTTTCCAGTTCCTTGCTTAACAAGCCCATCAATAAGGCAGTGGTGACGATTTCATCACCAAAGGCGTCAAGCAGATGATCGACAATCACCTTCTTGCCGGTGTCGTGATGGTTGTCCAGGGCATCGAGAAACCCGATAGCATATTCAAGCTTTAGAGAGACGTCCTCCGACTTGGCTATGTCTTGCAAAACCTGTTGAATGGTGTCGGTTGAACGTTGCTTGACGGGCGCATTAAGATCATGAATCTTTAATTTCGCGTCCTTGATTTGCTGCTGAAATGCTCTCAGGGCTTTGGCATCGTCCGCTGGATAAGCCTGCTCCGTATCCGAGTCGTCTCCATCCAGATTATGGTAATCGCTGTCGGTGCCATCAATGGCACATCCGGCATAGGCACACACAAGCGCATCGATGACTTTTTTTCTATCCTGCACGGACATCGGTGGAGAAGCAAGTCTGCGCAACCGCGGCAGGTAGACCGCTTGCTCCTTCTGGCCAAGGAGTCTCAAGGCGTGTGCCAGATTGACCAATGGGGCACAGCGGCTGTCCGGCTTCATCTGCTCTATCATGCCCAGCGTCTTTTCGAAGGCTTCGCTCTGCTTGCTGGTGGGCAGGCCGGAAATGGACTTCGCGTTCTTCACGGCCGCTATGGACTGTTGGTCCGGCTGGACGCTTAAGGCTACGCTGAACAAGCCTTCTTTTTTCGGTGACACTGATCTATATGGTCGGATCTGGATAAAAAGGACGGTTTAGCGCCTTATTTATAGCCCTTTAGGGGCGGTTGCTTCAGGCTTTTCAGCCTGC
>NZ_JACYOX010000088.1 GCF_015352955.1 Noviherbaspirillum soli | reverse complement strand
TTGCCCAGAAATGGGCAGAGGCGCGCAACCGGCGGCAAGCGGGGATCGACTGGCAATTCCGCACCGCCGATGCACGCATAAAGCTGAAATACCTTTATCCGAAAATTGATGAGTGACGGACTACTAGTTATCTCTCTCGATGTAGCAGAAGGCATAGAAGCGGACCTCTACACGCCCATAGCGACTGAGATTGCAGCTGCTGTCGTCATCAACATTCCAGGCGGAGCTTAATCCTGGGACGAAAGCACTCTGTAATTCCAACCAAATTCTAGCCAGGGGCTTTTGTATATCCCTGCAACGGGTAAGGTACCGATGATGACAAAGACAATTCGAGGTCGATTGCCTGGCTTGCACCGAGCTATCTGCTTTGGCAACGCACTGAGTCCTTCAAGCTCTTGGTGCAAGGATTGCGCGAAGTAGTTGGCGAAGGTAAGAAAGAAAGCGATGTTTTTCTATTCGACTTTGCATCGTCTAAAGGCGAGGTGCAGGCATCACGCAGGTAGCGCGGGACCGGCATCAGAGAATTGCATTTGGTTAGGCCCGATCAAATCCCAGCGCGGAATGGAAAGAGTCGCTTGAGCTGTTTGTCCTTCCGCGAAAATTCGTTGCCTGCCTATATTACGTGCCCGTGGATAGTATTCGCGGATTGATGGCGCCGGTAGGAATGATTTCTCGCATGCTCGCGCACATCGATACTGCGCAAAGACTACTTGTGTCTGCAGCAAGCGGGCGTCACTACGCTGGCAAATGGAGCCGGGACGGAGCGCGCGAAAATGCACCGCAGAGTGGTTCTCGCAAGACGTTTGATGAGCATGTGAATTCCTACTGGGCGAATCGTAATTCATCAACACGCCACGGGGGATATCAAGTGCAGTAGCTTGTACTTCATCTGACAGCAAATGTCAGCTTTGATCGAAATTTCACCCCGCCCGATAGTCTGAGTTCAGCCGTGAGCAGCCATTCACCAATTTCGCCGTTGGCTGACATTCGAACTTTTAAGACAGCAATTTGTTGCCGCAAAACCAATCTCAGCATACACTGGTAACAATAATGACTTGCGGTGAAAGTGCCCGTCTATCTCGAATTTTGCTGTTTTCTATTCCTTCAGTTGGCCGCTCCAAAGCCTCGCGTATGACTGGGCAGTCAATCAGTGCATGCGCATAACGGCTCACTGCATTGCATAATCGACGGGATAAACCTGTCAAATTTTCAGCTATCCATGCCAGCTCCACCCGTGACGACACAACGCTATTACTCAAATATCTATTGGCATTTCACAGGCTCTCCTAAAGAAATTGACTGGCGCGAAGTGCGATGCCCCGGCGACATCTGTAAGCATGGCGCCATTTTGGACCCAGCTACGGCTAAGGACACACTGAAGCTGATTCTCACCTCAAAGAAGCTTCTTGGAAGTTGCACCGAAAGAGTGCTCAACGGAGTAGAGACGGAAAAGTTTTGCTGCGTTACGGACATTCCTCTCAAAGACCTTCCTAGTCATTCTCCCTACTACGGAAAAGTAGCCATCGGCTTCAAAGCAAGTACTGTGCACAAGACATTTTTGCCTGTCATGTACGTTCCCACGGCGAGCATGCCCGTCGTAGAGAGACTGGTTCCTAATCGGAAGCTTGCTGAAATGGGCTTTGATTTCTTTATGTATCCCGGCTCGTTTCAGGAACAACAAGGACACAGGATGCTCGCGCAAGCGGCGCAGAACATGGAAACCATCCGAGAGCCTGATGCGGACGCTGTGAAAGGTTTTTGGTTGAACTTTATAAAGGTGACTGACTTTGATACCAGCCCTGAAAATACGTTCTACCGAGAAAGGGAGTGGCGAAACATCGGGGATTTTAAGTTTCAGATAGAGGACGTCGTGGCCGTAGTCGTACCCGAAGCTCTAATCGCTGAGACACGAGATCATTTGGAAGCTGAAGGCTATCCAAAGTCCATAAGCATTGTCGCCTGGGAGTTTATTGAAAACGCCTAACAAGGCTAAACCTTCCGTCGAGCGGACGTCACCCGAGAGCCTGGCACCGCCGTTCATGCAAAAAATAAAATACTCAACCTATGACAACCGCTATATTTGTGGCCGGCATACGCGGTGTTGGAAAAAGCACCCTACTTGAAACCTATGCTGATAGAGCTATCACGATTGAGGCAGAGGCAGTGCAAGCTGAAGCAGTGAAAATCGCAAAGGGCGATGATTATTCGTCTCAGTACGAATGGAAGATATGGGACGATGAGTTAAAAACCCGTGCAACCGAGTTGTTGCGGGACGCTCTAAAAACAGTTTATCCAGACCTAGAACCAAGCAATAAACCATTGCTTATCGTGGGCGCTCTATTAATCAAAGATTGGTTTCGTAGGTCATTTATTGATGTAATCCAAGACAAATTTCCTTCCCAAGCCACTAACCCAGTATTTTTTGTCCTTCACCTAGATGAACAGATTATTTCGAATCAAATAGAAAAAAGAGATCGTCCACATGAGGCGGAGTTCGTGAACAATTTTGAAAAAATACGCAACGAGCGCGATGGTTATTGGAATTTGGCAAGTTTTGAGTGGCAGAAAATTGTCTCTCATGAAAATCTTCATGTCGCGCTTGGCGCCCACATTTAGCACTACATTCTGAATGGGACAGCCAACAAGCTACGTGCCCCGCCTCCTCCTTTCTTTTACGTCGACCGACCGATTTGCGACTTTCTAGGAAGTAGTTTCGGGTTGAAATTCCCAGTTCCAGTTACGGCTATAAGACGCCATTTCCGGACATTCACTCCCTCACGTATTCGTTATTGCTCTGATGACTTTTTATGGCAGCATGCTCTGATTTTGCGCTCTGGCCGAATGTCGTCTTCCACTAATTTTCAGGTTCTTGTTAATTCGGGCGATTTGATGAAATGCGTTCCCGTGCTGCTTGGCGACTAGTGAGCGTCCTTATTTAACGGATTTCCCTGCATTGGTAAATATAGAAATTTATACCTTATAGAGTCATGCAATACGAACTAATCTTTCAAAATGCTTCCGGCAATAAGAGCACTGCAATTGGGCAAATTTCTTTTTTGGAATTTGTAAAACATGCCACTTTTGCGGGTATAAATCGCCCTTTTTTTCCCCATCTTCCGTTTAGGTACTTAGGTCTCTTTTTTGAATTTATACCGTCTTTTCTTTGGTCAGATCACTTCAGACTACTACCTGAATTGGTTAATGACCCAACTGAGACCGCATATACATCAAATAGGATTGGCCGTGCATTTGCCGACTACTTCTCGAAGAAACTGTACGGCGCTAAGTTCACCCACAGCTATGAGTGCGCAATGGCACTCAAGGGCTATCCCATATCGGGGGAGAGGCCTGATTTCTATTGCGACACACTAACTAAACAATTTGCGGTTGAGGCAAAAGGCTATACAGCACAAAGCATCTCTGATATCGCAATGAAGAAGCATAAAACCCAATCTAAAACGGGACCTCTTCCTGTCAATTTCTCTGCAGCGAGCGTTACATATAACCTATATAAAGCTCCGAAGATTAAGTTCTACGATCCCGTGGGAGAAAACACTCCCTACGACGAATCACTGAATTTACAGCTCAGGGAGATTTACTATCGCACTGCCTTAGACTTTATTGAGCAAATTTCTGACTCAAGAAAGCAAAGCGAGCTTTCTGATTACTTTGCGTACAATATTTCTCATCCATTTTTTCCTGCTCGTCAAATCCTCGTGCACAGGGGCATTTCAGAACAGAACTGGCGCAATGCCGAATGGTTTGCTTCGCTCGAACGAAATGTAGGACAGGATGGTGATTTCTATATTGATGTTGATGGAATTGGCTTATCAAATCGTTCACCCTGAACAAGCTAACGCGTGGCGGTCAACTTAACCGTCGAGCGTCAGCTTTTCGATTTACCCGTTGGCGGTTTTGAGTCGGATACGGTCCTTCCGCACCGGCGGCAGCCGGCCAATTGCAAACATTGAGATTGGGGCAGCGAACGAGCTTTCGTACGGGTTAGCAATGGCTACGCCGGATCGAGTGAATGCAACCGCATTTCTGGCAGACTGTCCAACTGATATCATGCTGTATGGCCACAACTCGCACCATTGGACCCCTGCACTTCGAAGACTTAGAGCATCTAACAAAATGGAATTTTCGTTGTCATAGCAACTCGTCGATAATTATCGTGGCGAGGCAATATGGCACGCGAACTGGTTGATGATGAATTGTGGCAAACAGTCCGACCCCTACTGCCAGT
>NZ_JACYOX010000087.1 GCF_015352955.1 Noviherbaspirillum soli | reverse complement strand
CGGCTGGCAGCAGACTGAATTGCCCGGTTCTTTAACAACCAACAACCGATAAGTGTGGGCACTTGATGAAGTGCGCCGGCGGCAACGCCGGATGCTCAACTATTAAGCAAGTGCTCACAACAAAGAAGTAGAACGATTCGCAAGAATCGGTCTGTCAGTATTTTGAGTGAGCGACGGTTCTTCGGAACCTGCCAGCAATGGCACAAAACAGAGATTGAACTGAAGAGTTTGATCCTGGCTCAGATTGAACGCTGGCGGCATGCCTTACACATGCAAGTCGAACGGCAGCACGGACTTCGGTCTGGTGGCGAGTGGCGAACGGGTGAGTAATATATCGGAACGTGCCCTGGAGTGGGGGATAACTAGTCGAAAGACTAGCTAATACCGCATACGATCTATGGATGAAAGTGGGGGATCGCAAGACCTCATGCTCGTGGAGCGGCCGATATCTGATTAGCTAGTTGGTGGGGTAAAAGCCTACCAAGGCATCGATCAGTAGCTGGTCTGAGAGGACGACCAGCCACACTGGGACTGAGACACGGCCCAGACTCCTACGGGAGGCAGCAGTGGGGAATTTTGGACAATGGGGGCAACCCTGATCCAGCAATGCCGCGTGAGTGAAGAAGGCCTTCGGGTTGTAAAGCTCTTTTGTCAGGGAAGAAACGGTTCTGGCTAATATCCGGAGCTAATGACGGTACCTGAAGAATAAGCACCGGCTAACTACGTGCCAGCAGCCGCGGTAATACGTAGGGTGCGAGCGTTAATCGGAATTACTGGGCGTAAAGCGTGCGCAGGCGGTTGTGCAAGACAGATGTGAAATCCCCGGGCTCAACCTGGGAATTGCATTTGTGACTGCACGGCTAGAGTGTGTCAGAGGGGGGTAGAATTCCACGTGTAGCAGTGAAATGCGTAGAGATGTGGAGGAATACCGATGGCGAAGGCAGCCCCCTGGGATAACACTGACGCTCATGCACGAAAGCGTGGGGAGCAAACAGGATTAGATACCCTGGTAGTCCACGCCCTAAACGATGTCAACTAGTTGTCGGGTCTTAATTGACTTGGTAACGCAGCTAACGCGTGAAGTTGACCGCCTGGGGAGTACGGTCGCAAGATTAAAACTCAAAGGAATTGACGGGGACCCGCACAAGCGGTGGATGATGTGGATTAATTCGATGCAACGCGAAAAACCTTACCTACCCTTGACATGGCAGGAATCCCGGAGAGATCCGGGAGTGCTCGAAAGAGAACCTGCACACAGGTGCTGCATGGCTGTCGTCAGCTCGTGTCGTGAGATGTTGGGTTAAGTCCCGCAACGAGCGCAACCCTTGTCATTAGTTGCTACGAAAGGGCACTCTAATGAGACTGCCGGTGACAAACCGGAGGAAGGTGGGGATGACGTCAAGTCCTCATGGCCCTTATGGGTAGGGCTTCACACGTCATACAATGGTACATACAGAGGGCCGCCAACCCGCGAGGGGGAGCTAATCCCAGAAAGTGTATCGTAGTCCGGATTGGAGTCTGCAACTCGACTCCATGAAGTTGGAATCGCTAGTAATCGCGGATCAGCATGTCGCGGTGAATACGTTCCCGGGTCTTGTACACACCGCCCGTCACACCATGGGAGCGGGTTTTACCAGAAGTAGGTAGCTTAACCGCAAGGAGGGCGCTTACCACGGTAGGATTCGTGACTGGGGTGAAGTCGTAACAAGGTAGCCGTATCGGAAGGTGCGGCTGGATCACCTCCTTTCTAGAGATATGCACAGAGTTGGGTGTCCACACTTATCGGTTGTTCGGCAAAACGAAGAACAGTCAAAACACACCGTCAGGTCATGAAGTGATCGGTACAGGCAGCGATGCATGTGCGGGGTCTGTAGCTCAGCTGGTTAGAGCACCGTGTTGATAACGCGGGGGTCGTTGGTTCGAGCCCAACCAGACCCACCAGTCAAGCGCAGTGAAGAAGTCGTGGCACGTAATGGCAAGTCCCCGGGGGTTTAGCTCAGCTGGGAGAGCACCTGCTTTGCAAGCAGGGGGTCGTCGGTTCGATCCCGTCAACCTCCACCATTCATCTGACCGTGACGGCAGCAAGGTGCAAACGTAAGTCAGTGCAGGCCAACAGGCCAGGCATGCGATTTAGGTTTGATCATTGCGATCGATGAGGCTGTATTCGTTCTTTAACAAAGTGGAAGAAGTAGTAAAGATCAATGTAATTCGCAATGGGCGTTAATCTGGCAGTAAGCAGGTTAGCAAGCATTGCTGGGTTGTGATTGTATCGAAACAAACATGCATCAAATGAAACACAGCGCTTGCCTTGACGTCTTTGGAGTTTGACTCCAGAGGTCAACGTTATAGGGACAAGTGACTAAGTGCACATGGTGGATGCCTTGGCGATTACAGGCGATGAAGGACGCAGTAGCTTGCGATAAGCTGCGGGGAGCTGGCAAACGAGCTTTGATCCGCAGATGTCCGAATGGGGAAACCCGGCCCGCAAGGGTCATCGCATACTGAATACATAGGTATGCGAAGCGAACGCGGCGAACTGAAACATCTAAGTAGCTGCAGGAAAAGAAATCAACCGAGATTCCCAAAGTAGTGGCGAGCGAAATGGGAGCAGCCTGCAAGATTTAGCAGTCGTGATAGTGGAATGCTCTGGAAAGTGCGGCCGTAGCGGGTGATAGCCCCGTACACGAAATCATGGTTGTGGAACTAGGCTTGCGACAAGTAGGGCGGGACACGTGAAATCCTGTCTGAACATGGGGGGACCATCCTCCAAGGCTAAATACTCGTAATCGACCGATAGTGAACCAGTACCGTGAGGGAAAGGCGAAAAGAACCCCGGAAGGGGAGTGAAATAGATCCTGAAACCGTGTGCATACAAACAGTCGGAGCCCCTTCGTGGGGTGACGGCGTACCTTTTGTATAATGGGTCAGCGACTTACATTCAGTGGCGAGGTTAACCGCATAGGGAAGCCGTAGAGAAATCGAGTCCGAACAGGGCGACAGTCGCTGGGTGTAGACCCGAAACCAAGTGATCTACTCATGGCCAGGATGAAGGTGCCGTAACAGGTACTGGAGGTCCGAACCCACTAATGTTGAAAAATTAGGGGATGAGCTGTGGGTAGGGGTGAAAGGCTAAACAAACTTGGAAATAGCTGGTTCTCTCCGAAAACTATTTAGGTAGTGCCTCAAGTATCACCATCGGGGGTAGAGCACTGTTATGGCTAGGGGGTCATCGCGACTTACCAACCCATTGCAAACTCCGAATACCGATGAGTGCGAGCTTGGGAGACAGACGTCGGGTGCTAACGTCCGGCGTCAAGAGGGAAACAACCCAGACCGCCAGCTAAGGTCCCAAAGATTGGCTAAGTGGAAAACGAAGTGGGAAGGCTAAAACAGTCAGGAGGTTGGCTTAGAAGCAGCCACCCTTTAAAGAAAGCGTAATAGCTCACTGATCGAGTCGTCCTGCGCGGAAGATGTAACGGGGCTAAGCCAGTCACCGAAGCTGCGGATATGACGTAATTCGTTACGTCATATGGTAGGAGAGCGTTCTGTAAGCCTGCGAAGGTGTCTTGTAAAGGATGCTGGAGGTATCAGAAGTGCGAATGCTGACATGAGTAGCGATAATGGGGGTGAAAAGCCCCCACGCCGTAAGCCCAAGGTTTCCTGTTCAACGTTCATCGGAGCAGGGTGAGTCGGCCCCTAAGGCGAGGCAGAGATGCGTAGCTGATGGGAAGCAGGTTAATATTCCTGCACCGTCGTGTGATGCGATGGGGGGACGGATCGCGAATGGTTGTCCGGGTGTTGGATGTCCCGGTTCTTGACTTGTAGAAGGCCCTTAGGCAAATCCGGGGGCGTAATTCAAGGGGTCGAGACCAGCGGCTTTAAGCTGCGAAGCAATCGGAAGTGGTTCCAAGAAAAGCCTCTAAGCTTCAGTCACACGAGACCGTACCGCAAACCGACACAGGTGGGCGAGATGAGTATTCTAAGGCGCTTGAGAGAACTCGGGAGAAGGAACTCGGCAAATTGGTACCGTAACTTCGGGATAAGGTACGCCCTGGTAGCTTGACTGGCCTGCGCCAGAAGGGTGACGGGGTTGCAATAAACTGGTGGCTGCGACTGTTTAATAAAAACACAGCACTCTGCAAACACGAAAGTGGACGTATAGGGTGTGACGCCTGCCCGGTGCTGGAAGATTAAATGATGGGGTGCAAGCTCTTGATTGAAGTCCCAGTAAACGGCGGCCGTAACTATAACGGTCCTAAGGTAGCGAAATTCCTTGTCGGGTAAGTTCCGACCTGCACGAATGGCGTAACGATGGCCACACT
Source organism: Noviherbaspirillum soli (assembly GCF_015352955.1). Classification (GTDB taxonomy): domain Bacteria; phylum Pseudomonadota; class Gammaproteobacteria; order Burkholderiales; family Burkholderiaceae_D; genus Noviherbaspirillum_A; species Noviherbaspirillum_A soli. The sequence continues at coordinate 1,239 of NZ_JACYOX010000087.1, read as the reverse complement.
GTCTCCTCCCGAGACTCAGCGAAGTTGAAATGTTTGTGATGATGCAATCTACCCGCGGCTAGACGGAAAGACCCCATGAACCTTTACTGTAGCTTTGCATTGGACTTTGAACCAATCTGTGTAGGATAGGTGGGAGGCGATGAAACCGTGGCGCCAGCTGCGGTGGAGCCAACCTTGAAATACCACCCTGGTTTGTTTGAGGTTCTAACCTTGGTCCGTTATCCGGATCGGGGACAGTGCATGGTAGGCAGTTTGACTGGGGCGGTCTCCTCCCAAAGTGTAACGGAGGAGTTCGAAGGTACGCTAGGTACGGTCGGACATCGTGCTTATAGTGCAATGGCATAAGCGTGCTTAACTGCGAGACTGACAAGTCGAGCAGGTACGAAAGTAGGACATAGTGATCCGGTGGTTCTGTATGGAAGGGCCATCGCTCAACGGATAAAAGGTACTCTGGGGATAACAGGCTGATTCCTCCCAAGAGTTCATATCGACGGGGGAGTTTGGCACCTCGATGTCGGCTCATCACATCCTGGGGCTGTAGCCGGTCCCAAGGGTATGGCTGTTCGCCATTTAAAGTGGTACGTGAGCTGGGTTTAAAACGTCGTGAGACAGTTTGGTCCCTATCTGCCGTGGGCGTTGGAAGTTTGAAGGGGGCTGCTCCTAGTACGAGAGGACCGGAGTGGACGAACCTCTGGTGTACCGGTTGTCACGCCAGTGGCATTGCCGGGTAGCTAAGTTCGGAAGAGATAACCGCTGAAAGCATCTAAGCGGGAAACTCGCCTTGAGATGAGACTTCCCGGGAGCTTGACTCCCCTAAAGGGTCGTTCGAGACCAGGACGTTGATAGGCTGGGTGTGGAAGCGCAGTAATGCGTTAAGCTAACCAGTACTAATTGCCCGTGCGGCTTGTCCCTATAACCTTGATGGTGCATAGCGGCGCTGTGTGGTGCGTGACGTTCGATACTCACAACCTGCAAGACAAGACATTGATCGTTGCATCGCCTGCCTGCCATGTGCAGGCGCGATGCGGCTGCTTCTTCCCTTTGGGTTGGATGTGGCGTGTGCCAGGCGAGAAGCCGGCCGCGCGACAGACAACCGACAAGTCATGCCTGATGACCATAGCGAGTTGGTACCACCCCTTCCCATCCCGAACAGGACCGTGAAACGACTTTGCGCCGATGATAGTGCTGCAACCAGTGTGAAAGTAGGTCATCGTCAGGCTGTTATTAGAAAACCCCCGG
>NZ_JACYOX010000086.1 GCF_015352955.1 Noviherbaspirillum soli | reverse complement strand
AATTCTTTAACAAACTCAAGCAATATCGCAGCATTGCCACCCGCTACGATAAGACCGCCCGCAACTTCCTCGGCGCCATCCATCTTGCTGCCGTTGTTGTCTGGCTTAATTGATGACACGCCCTAGAAGCTGTCAAGTTATGGTAGGACTTTGCTCGCTGGGCACAATCAATTGGTTTGGATGCATCAGCTTATGGCACCCACACTATGCGACGGACAACGGCGACATTGATCTACCGGCGAACAAAAAACCTGCGAGCCGTGCAATGAGTTCTGTAATACACCAAACTCGAGAGCCCGGTGCGTTGCCTTGGCAGCGAGGTTGACGACGCGCTTGGAATAGCCGAGCAAATGGAGGTGTAGCAATTGGTCGGTAAGCGGCGTAGGGCAGCGGGGTGCCTACCGGGCATTCCCTTTCAGGCGTACACTTTCTGAATAACATATCTATATTGCAACATTTCTTTAATGGCCATGAGTCTCTACCCTGCACTTTGCTCGTCGCTCCTTAAAACAAAGTTTCAAGGAAAAACCTACAAGTCTTCAGTGCAATGCCAAGGGGTAATATACTCGTTAGTTTTTATTACCGTACGTATGCGAAGTGACTGCCAATGAAAGTGCGTACCCATCTGAATTTAATAGCAGCCGCTATTTTGCTTCCCGTAGCATTGTTTTCAGGTTTGGCGCTGGATCAGATACTCAAGGGGGAAAGAGAAGCGGTGTTGCGCAGCATGAACGAAGCGGCCCGCGCGACATCCCTTGCAGTTGACCGTGAATGGAGTTATGCCGAAGGCAGTGTATTTGCATTATCTTCGTCTGTATCGCTGGCGACCGATGACTTGGCAGGCTTCTATGCGCAAGCCAAAGCTGCGAACCGACGGGAGGTCATGCACACAGCGTTACTCAATGACGCCGGGCAACAATTACTGAATACCGCCGTGCCGTTTGGCACCTCGATCGCCTCGCCCTCGCCAGCCGCAAGAGAGCGAGTTAATGACGTTTTGGCGACATCAGTACCAAAAATTTCTAACTTGATTATAGGCCGTGCCACTGGAAAACCAGTGGTGACAATAGAGCTTCCGGTAACCGTTGCAGGAGGAAAGCGCTACGTCATTTCGCAATGGTTATACGCAGAGGATCTAAATCGAGCTTTTCCATCGGAAGGGGTGCCGTCAAGTTGGCTTATCGGTATTTTCGATCGAGATGGCACAACCATCGCACGTAATCGCGGTCCGCAACACCTTGTTGGCAAGCCTCCGAAAGAGGACTTACTCCAAGCGATATTAACCGGCAATCAAACTTATATCCGCAATCAAAGCCGCGATGGCTTGGAACTCTATACAGTCCTTGCGCGCTCCCCACAGTCGGGTTGGACTGTCGCAGTAGGGGTACCGGCCTTAGAGGTCGAGGCCACTGCGAGAAAGGCTGTAATACTTACGGCATCTGGCTTATTAGTTGCAGTCGGTATCGCCATACTCGGTGCTATCCTGTTCAGCCGAAGACTCGTTGAGGCGATCGACAAAAATACGCGCGCCGCAACACTTCTCGGACTTGGAAAAGCACCGCCGGTTACACCGACTTACGTCGATGAAGTCGACCGTGTGCAGCTTGCTTTGCACAGTGCCGGAGCCGCGCTGCAGCAGCATGAACACGAGCGCAATGCTCTGTTGACAGCCGCGCAAGAAGCAAGAGCATTAGCCGAGCAACAAAACCACGCCAAGGATGATTTTTTGGCCATGCTCGGACACGAATTGCGCAATCCATTAAGCGCAATTCGTGCAGGCGTTTCATTGATCGAATGTTATGGCATCACACCCGCCGCGGATAAAAAGGCGCGCGATGTAATCAAACGGCAAACGGATCAGCTCTGCCACATTGTCGACGCATTACTCGACGCGAGCCGGGTCATGACCGGCAAGATAATATTGTCGAAACAGCGTCTTGACCTGGGTGAAGCGACGCAGGCATGCCTAAGCGCCTTTCAGGCACGGGGAATCGCCGCTCAATACGTCGTCGAAACCGATATCGCATCGGTATGGGTTGACGCCGATCCGACACGCATCGCACAGGTCATCAATAATCTGCTGGAGAATGCATTCAAGTATACGCCCGAGGGAGGACGTGTCGCTCTCTACGTTGGCGCTGACGGGGCGGAAGCGGTACTTCGCTTATGCGACTCGGGAGTCGGTATCAGGAACGAGCTGCTGCCCCGGATTTTTGATGTGTTCGTACAGGCGCCGGCGTCACTTGATCGCGCAAAAGGCGGCCTTGGTATCGGATTAGCGGTAGTGAACGCGATGGTACGGCAACACGCAGGTAGCGTCACGGCAGCAAGCGGGGGGGAAGACAAAGGCAGCTGTTTCGAGGTGCGGCTGCCGCTTGCGACCGGTGCCGCAGGCATTGAAATTTCACCGCCACATGAACCTGCGGCTCAAAAAGGCATAAAAATTCTTCTCGTTGACGACAACGAAGATGCCTTGGAAATGCTTGCGCAACTGCTTCTCATGCAAGGATTTGATGTCCTCCGGGCTGCCAGTGGCGAGGAGGGGGTGCGCTTGGCGCTTGCCGAGTTGCCGGACTGCGCGATTGTCGATATCGGCCTGCCGGACATTGACGGCTATCAGGTCGTACGGCGCCTGCGGTCTAATACACAGACGGCTGCGATGCGGCTTATTGCATTAACAGGTTACAGCCAGGAAACCGACCGGCAGAGGGCGCATGATGCGGGTTTCGATGTCCATCTGAGCAAACCAGTTGACATCGCCCGGCTAGCGAAGGACATCGTTGGCTAGCTGAAATGAGGATCCAGTTCAGGACCCGTGCCCCTGAACGCTGCCAGCATGATTGGCGTCCAGCTCAATGCAGGCTGATAGCCTACTGTCGAAGCTGCTTCGATCCCTAGAGTCTGAAATGAACCCGAAGCGAAGAGAGAGACGGTTTTACTGAGCATGAGGCAAGCAAAGGCGATGTGATACCGTCCGGCCAAAGTTTGTGTAGGGCGCTCATAATCGCGCGCCAGCCGGCGGAATCGAGCCGCCCAGCCAAAACGGCGTTCGACGACCCAGCGGTGCGGCAGCAATACAAAGCCTCGTTTGGCTTCAGTATGTTTGACCACCAGCAGGTCAATTCCATGCCTGGCAGCCTGGCAGCCTGGCAGCCTGGCAGCCTGGCTTGCCGCATTGTCGACGGTAGATCCCTGGTCGACGAAAGCGGCCTCGACGGTATTGCCGGTTACCTGCTGAACGGCCTGAGCTAATTGCGCCACTTGCGCTCGGTCCTGTTCATTGGCAGCGGTGACATGCAGCATCAGTAAATGACCCAGCGTATCGACAGCCCGGGTGGAATTTGGAGCCCTTGCGGCGCTTGGCGCCGTCGTAGCCGGCGCGCTCACCGCTTTCCGGGGTCGATTGCAAAGTGCGGCTATCCATCACAGCGGCGGTCGGTGTGGCTTCACGTCCAGCAGCCAGGCGTCACAGCACGCGCACATCATGGGTCATGGCCTCGAAACAGCCAGCCCGGAACCTGCGTTGCGTCCGCTGATAGACCGCTGCCCACGGCGGCAAGTCGTGCGGCAGCATGCGCTAATGGGCGCCGCTGCGCACCAGCGTGGGCAATGCATTGAATACCTCGCGCAGATCGTGCCGCCGCTGCTCAGCATCCACCGGCAATAGGGTCAAATAGGGCGCGACGAACTCCCATTCTGCATCGCTGACGTCGCTCGGATAGGGCTTACGGGTTTCCATACCCGCAATGGATTTCCAAACCCGCAATGGATTTCCAAACCCCTCTATGAGTTCATAATACCAATCCAGAGTCATGACATTCCATGGACAGGGGCGAGATTTGCCCAGTTACGCGTGCATAGCGAGCGAATTGCATTGGGGATTTGAGTGAATTTATTCCATGCTTCGCAGCAGGCGTCGATGATGTCTTCGTAACTATCGTAGCAACGATTAGCCAAGCTGCGATCACGCAACTGCTGCCAAACCTGTTCCGCAGGATTTAATTCGGGTGATCCCGCTGGCAGCGACAACAGCGATACGTTGGGCAGTTGCGGTAGCTTCGGTGTGGTATGCCATCCAGCCTGGTCCAGCACCATTACCGGATGCCGACCTGGCGGTACGGCTTGACTGACTGCTTCCAGGTGAAGTGCCATCGTCTGGGTATTGGCAAAGGGCAGCACAAGACCAACTGCCGCATCCCACTGCGGGCACACGGCGCCAAAGATATACGCTGACTCGGATTGCTGCTGCCGCACCACGCGGGGCCGGGTTCCCTTGCGAGCCCAAAGGCGAGTTTGCGTGCCACGCTGCCCAATGCGCATTTCATCCTGAAACCAGATATCGACCTGATCAAGTCGGACACCTTTGGGAAGAATGGCTTCTACCTGCTGGACAAATTTTTTTTTAATGCGGCTTGCTTGACCGGATCAGCATGCGGGCTGATGGAGCGGGCCGATATCCAGGCCATATCAAGCCGCTTGAGCAAGTCGTACACGCCATTCAAGCTATATGCCACGGCGAACCGCTCGGACAACAGCTGGCGGATATCTTCGCCACGAACCCTTCCACCGCCACGGGCGTCCTGTAGTTGCTCGACGGCCTGGCGAAAGCCTTCTTCCTGCATTTTAGGAAGTCGCTGCGTGCTCCAGTAATGTGGAGTACCTGCCAAACGGCCCACCCCGCCGCAGGCAAACCACTTTAGCCAACGCATGACTGAATGACGCGTCACGCGCAATGCATCGGCCACTTCCGTAAAGTTCTTGCCATCCTTTAGGTGCGCCAACGCGATATAGCGCATTCGTCGTAGCCCATTCAGTTCCTGGCGTGCAAGCAGGTCGAAATTGTACCTTTGTAATTGCTGCAACGTTCCATCGGTCAACATTGCCGTCACCTGTACAGAGCTCTGTTTCTCTCAGACGCCCGGCACATCCCTTGGTTCAGCTAAGCTTGGGATTGGTATTGCCTGTTCGTCAAAGCACTAAAAACCTTGGCAAACGGGAGGCGACCATATAAATCAAATTCTCCAACAAAAACTTTCACCGCCTTCCTCCAGCCTTCAGGCATCAGCCCGTACACCACTTCTAACTATAGCTCTCAGCAGCCTGTTAGGCGCTTTACATGTGAGGAAAGCACACTCCAAGAACGGTGCAACGCTCGAGGAGTGAACCAAACCGGCATTGAGCAACCTCAATTTGCTTTTTTCTATGAATCCTATTTTAGAAAGGCAAACCCGCCAAACTTCACCAATTTCGAAGAAGGAAAATTATGGCCTACATTCTTGTCCGCGAGCTGGAGTTCAAAAGCAGCGTAGATCTTATGAAAGCAATGCCGGCCATAACAGGGGCTATTCAGACATGGAACAGGATAGCTCCTGACATACCGTGTCAACTCATGAAAGCCATGGCTGGCCATCCACTACGTATTCGTTGGCAGTTTCAGTCGGAAAGCACAGACAAGCTGATGAATGCCGCTATGAGCCTTCAGCGCGATGAAGAATACCTGAAGCATACTGCGGTGATTTCTTCGTGTGCCAATATGCCAACGTTGCACGACGAGCTTTGGTCTACGCTTACCTAAGGCAATGCTGAATAAGTAAACGGATTGAGGACGTAAAACGTTGTAAGGACCGATAACAACAAGCATGGCGATGAATAATGAAACAGCAGACTCTGGCGATGGCGGCAGACCAAGGTTTTGAGCGGCA
>NZ_JACYOX010000085.1 GCF_015352955.1 Noviherbaspirillum soli | reverse complement strand
TGTCGGCGCCGAAGGCATCGGCCGCGCTGCCGATCTGCGCGCCGGCGGCGGCATAGGCCTCGTCGGTGACGCTGGAGCGCAGGCCGGCGCCGGCCTGCACCACCAGCTCGTGCTTGGCCGCCACCAGTTTCTTGACGGTCTCGGGGGTGGCGGCGACGCGCGTCTCCCCCTCCCTTGTTTCAATGGGAATGCCTATACGCATACAATCTTCCTGTAATTAAAGTAAAACCTTTACGCAGGCACTGGCCCAGGTCCTGGCAGCCGCATCCTCTGCGCGACGCTTGCCGGATGGACGCAAGGCGCCTGGCAGCATGAACGCGGCGATGCGTGGCTGCATACTCGACTCGGGCACGGACAGTGCATACCCGCCATCAAGCTGGCGCGATGAAGCCGGCGACATTTCGTGGGGCGCTCTAATTCCCGTCAACCACGATCGTGGCACTGCTCAGATAAGCATGCTCGGATTCCGGATCCTGCAGGTGCAGCGTATGGACCAGCAGCGCCGTATGCGGTGGCAGCATGGAGCCAGCTGGAATCTGCAGCCGGTATTGCGCCGCCCCGCCCCGGTCAAGCTGAACAATCTGCGCCAGTTCCTTTGGCCTCAACCTGTACATCGCGCCACTCGCGGCGCCACGCACATCGAAGAAGTCACACTCCCGCAGACTGCGTCGCTGGGCATCATTGAGCATGCCAAGCAGCATGCACAATGCCTGCCGCTCGCCGCGCCGCTGCCATCCCTGCTTCGTTGCCGGGCCGCTCGGTGCAGCAGGCTTTCTTCCCGTTATGTACGCTATTGCCGACCGCAGCAATCCTTGCGCATCCATGACAGAAGCCTGCCATGCCGCCACATCACAATCCTCCCATCCCTGACCATGCCCCGGGGTCAATATCACGTCGCCCAAGGCAGGGCTGAATCCATCGATGCGCCGGGCGTCATGTCCGCCGCAGACGGCAAATGCGTGATAGCCCTTGCTGCACAGGTCTGCAAACAGCCTGGCTGCCGCGCGGCTGTCATCATGGCTGCCGCGTCGCCAGGCAAGCTGCGCGGATATGCCATCCTCGCCCAGGACCGAAATGCGTCCCGCCAGCCGGTTTCTTTTGCCCGGTGCAGTCTTCTCCTTGCACTGCAGGCTGGCAAGCATGGCGGTCATTGATGAGGCCGAGGTCTATGCGGTTTCTTCAATGCATGCGCAAGAACTGACAGGGGGCCGAATGGTCCTTCTTGTTCTTCGCGATGGGCGTCACCTTGCCTGCGGCCCCCACCTCACCCAGGATGCGGGCATAACGCAGGAACTCCCGTGCCCGCGACTCGCTGGAAAATTGATAGACGGTGCGCTCGGTCTCAACAATGCGTCCGTTTGAAAAAGCGTTCATGATCCACCTCGACGATCGTTCATTGGTGCTTTCAGTATCGACGCCGATGTTTCGATCACAAATGACTACGGTCAATTTTCGCGCAACTGCAGCGCGGTCATTTGCCGATGGAGCCTTGCGGGCCGGGCAAAAAAAAAGACCAGTTTCCCAAAGGGGCACTGGTCTGCTCGCGGCGGCAACAGTCGCCGCCGAGGTCGGGTCAGATCAACTCGCCGCCGGCCTCCTCATGCCGCCTTCTGCAGGCGGACCTGCCCTGCTTCCTCCGCCACGGTACGATCCAGCAGCTTCACCAGCGCATAAGCCGTATCGATATGGGGCGTTGGCGTCCCGGTGAGCCGCCCGAGTTCAACCACGGAGCCGACCAATGCATCCACTTCCGACTCGCGCCCTGCCTCCACGTCCTGCAGCATGGAAGTCTTGTGCTTGCCCACTTTCTCCGCACCCGCGATACGTTTGTCCAGGGTGACCCTGAACTCGATGCCAAGCTTGTTGGCGATCGCCTGCGCCTCCGTCATCATGTTGGCAGCAAGATCGCGGGTCAGCGGGAACTGGCAGATATCCACCAGTGTGGAATGCGTCAGCGCGCTGATGGGATTAAAGGTGAGATTGCCCCAGAGCTTGAGCCAGATCTCGGAACGGATGTTTTCCAGCACTGGCGCCTTGAAACCGGCGTTGGTGAAGCACTCCGATATCCTGGTCACGCGCTCGCTGACGGAACCGTCCAGTTCGCCAAGCGGGAAGCGGTCGCCTTCGATATGGCGCACCACGCCCGGCGCGATCAGCTCGGAGGCGGGATAGACCACGCAGCCTATCACCTGGTCCACCGGGATCTTGCCGGCCAGCGTGCCGGTCGGGTCGACCGTCTGTACCTGACGGCCTTCCAGCTCGCCGCCATGCTTGTGGAAATACCAGTACGGTATGCCGTTCTGCATCGTCACGATGACGGTGTCAGGTCCGACCAGCTTGCCGACCTCATCCGCCACCGCATCGAGCTGGTGCGCCTTCAACGCAAGGATCACGAGATCCTGCACGCCTGCCTCGCTATAGCTGTCCGTTGCCTTGACATTGGACGCGACATGCTCGGTGCCATCCTGCATGATGAGCTTCATGCCGTTGCTCCGTATGGCTCTCAGGTTGGCGCCCCTGACGATGAACGTCAGGTCCTCCCCTGCCAGGGCGAGTTTCACGCCGACATAGCCGCCAATGGCGCCTGCCCCTATGATTGCTATCTTCATTGCTTTTACCCCAAGGTCTACTCGAAACGGTTACGCAGCTTTCCTATGCCGCCGATCTCGACTTCGACGATGCTGCCAGGCTTCATCGAGCCTACGCCGACAGACGTGCCGCACAGGATCATGTCGCCGGGATATAGCGTCATGTCGCGAGAAATCATGCTGACCAGTTTCTGTACCGGAAACACCATGTCATTGACCGGATAGTCCTGCCGGACCTCGCTATTGAGCATGGTGCGCACGACCAGCATCGCGGGGTCGAGGCCGGTGGCAACCACCGGGCCGAACGGACAGAAGGTATCAAAGCCCTTGGCGCGCGCCCACTGGGGAAAGGTGGGGTCGCGCTGGATGATGTCGGCCACGGTGACATCGTTGGCGCAGGTATAGCCGAACACGTGGTCGAGCGCGTCCTCCTCCGCGACGTCGCTGCAGGTCTTGCCGATGATCACGCCCAGCTCGCCCTCATAGACGACCTTGCCCTCATCGCGCGGCTTCCTGATGGTTTCGCCGGGATTGAGATAGGAGTTGGAGGACTTGATCAGATAAAGCGGTTCCTTGGGCGGCGGCAGTTCGAGCTTGCGGCCAAGCGCATGGAAGTTGTTCCACAGTGCGATCACCTTGCCCGGCACAACCGGGGTAAGCAGCTTGACGTCGTTCATCGTCGTCGAGTGATCGGTCGGGATGGGGTCAACCATCATGTCGCCCTCGAAGATCCGGATCTTTTCGCCTTCCAGCGTGCCGAAGCAGACTTGACCTTGATGCTGAAACCGCAGCCAGCGTTGAATCATTTGATTGTCCCCTAATGAGTCGGCAGATCGCCACGCATGGCATTGATGCGATGCGCTCTCCCTTGTGATGGTGCTGGGCGCGGAGCGGATTCAGGGTCCGCTGCGACAGGTCCAGGCATGAAATAGCATGCTTTTATTGTGTGAGAAGGCCCTGTCCAGTGCCTTGACCACGGTTAAGTTTCCAAATTTCCTTATCGTGCGGCGGCGGACAGGGGGCCGGCTCAATGGCCGACCTGCGGCTGCTGCATTTCGGCCCAGTTGACGCCGGGCCTGGCGCTGCCCGATACCAGCAGCGTTTCGTAGCAGCGGCACTTGGCCGAGGTGATGGCGTCGGCCAGAAACTCGGCGTCATATGCCTTGAGCAGGTGCGCCTGGTGGTTGCGGAGATAGGAAAGCAGGTGGGCCTTTTCCTGGCTCGCCGGCAGAGCGCTTTCGTAATGGCCTGCATCCCAGTGCCATCTGAGGCCGAGCTCATGGAACGCCGCATTGTAGGCGCTGCGGTGGATGTCGGCGGCGTCATGCGCCGTGGTGTCGCTAATGTGAGAGGCAAACATCAGGGTCTCCTTATTGAATGCTGTTCATGCCGTGGCCCTCACCGGGCCCGGCGTCAACGGTGTCAGATGCCGATCTCGTGCTTGTGCACTTCCGCCCAGTCGACCATGCAGGCATCATGGCGGCCACAGGCAAGAATCAGCTCGACGCGGCGGTCCTTTGCCGCCTGTATCGCGTCAACCAGGAAATCGACGTCGTAGGCAGTCAGCAGATGCGGCTGGTGATGTTCGATATAGCGGCGGATATGCGCACGCTCCTCTTCCCGCGGAATCGGCGCATGGTAGATGTCGGCATCCCAGTGCCAGCGCAGGCCCAGTTCATAGAAGGCGGCGTTGTAGGCGCTGCGTTGCACCTCGACAGGGGTAGGCATGGCAACGTTGCTGCAAGTGATATCGGTCATGGCTTGCTCCTCGTAATCTGCAATGCGTTATGGGGAAACGTCTTGATGTCCGACGTCTTGAAGCGCATCGTAGAGGCAGCAATGCATTAGGTATAGTTAAAGTTTTTATGCATAATGATTAAGGATCATTTATACCCGGACTCTGCCTGCTATGAAAAACGCCACCTTGCGCCAGTTGAAGATCTTTGAAACGGTGGCCCGCCACCTGAGTTTTTCACGCGCCGCGGAAGAATTGCACCTGACGCAGCCCGCGGTGTCCACCCAGGTCAAGACGCTCCAGGGCCATGTCGGCCTGGTGCTGTTCGAGCACCTGGGCAAGCGCACCTACCTGACGCCTGCAGGCGAGGAGCTGCTGCGCTACAGCCGCGAGATCATCCGCCAGTTCGAAGAGGCGGAAGAAGCGCTGACCCAGTTCAAGGGCGTCACCGGCGGCAAGCTCAACGTCGCCGTCATCAGCGCGGGCGACTATTTCTTTCCGCGGCTTCTGGTTGAATTCGCGCGCCGGCATGCGGGCGTAACGCTCAACCTGAGCGTTCACAACCGGGAAAAGCTGCTCGGGGATATCGCCAACAACATGACCGATCTGGCGATCATGGTCAGGCCGCCCGAAGACATGGATACCCTCAACGAAGCCTTTGCACCGCACCCCTACGTCATCGTGGCGCCGCCCGACCATCCGTATGCGAAGCGCAGGCGCATCACCATGGCGATGATCAAGCGCGAGCCTTTCGTGGTCAGGGAAAAGGGCTCCGATACCTGGAACTCCATGGTGGAAAGCTTTGGCCAGCACATCGACGACCTGAACATCGCGATGGAAATCCAGAGCATCGAGACCATCAAGCAGGCGGTGATTGCCGGCATGGGCATCAGCTTCCTGTCGGCGCATACCATCAGCCTTGAGTTGCAGGCGGGCAGCCTCACGGTGCTGGATGTGCAAGGCTTTCCGATGATGCTGAACTGGTATGTGGTGCATCGTCGCGGCAAGCGCCTGCCCCCGGTGGCACAGGCATTCCGCGATTTCCTGATGAGCGACGGCGCAGCCCTGATACAGCGATTCATCGGCTACGCACCCGGCCGATGAAGGCATGCCAGGCAGCAGCTCTGCCTCTCAGCCGCCCAAGCTGCCGACCCCTGGAAAGTGCCGATTTGTTCATCTTGTGGAAATTGACCTCGGTCAATGAGAAGGAAATGCCCTCATCGCTATGATGCGGCTACTTAATCGGGGCATGCAGGCAGCAAGCGCAAGGCCTGCGCCGACGAGTCGACACGGGCATGCGTTCAAGAATAGCCTGCGAACCACCAGTGCGCGACCTTATCGACCGCGCCAACTTTTCGACCGAATCCCACAGGAGCAAGCATGTCTTCAGTACTGAAAACGACCGAGACCGACGAGAGCACCCTGCTGCGCGAGCAGAACCAGCAGGCAGGGCAGGCGCAGGGCGCCGAGCCCGCCGAACAGACCGACGGCTTCCACGTGCTGCTCGATGCATTGAAGGCCAATGACGTCGAGACCATCTATGGCCTGGTCGGCATCCCCATCACCGACCTGGCCCGCCTGGCCCAGGCCGAGGGCTTTCGCTTCATCGGCTTCCGCCATGAAGCCAATGCCGTCAATGCCGCCGCCATCGCCGGCTACCTGACCAAGA
>NZ_JACYOX010000084.1 GCF_015352955.1 Noviherbaspirillum soli | reverse complement strand
CTACATGCCTGCCATGGTGGCCTTGCACAGGACAGCATGGGGCGCCGTGTTCCGCCAGCGCCTGGCTACGGCGGGAAAGCCGCCCATGCTCATCATCGGCGCCATGATGCGCAAGCTCATCCATGTGGCCTTTGGCGTTCTTAAGTCACGCAAGGCCTTTGATCCAACGTTACATGGAGCTTGACGGGCATAACAGTATCTACTAACCCTCGGCCGACTCTTCCAAAGGCAATCCTGCTTGGCCGGTGGATGCCAGTCAGGCTGGAAATGCGCTAGCCTGACATGGAGGGGCGAAGCAAAAAAAGTAGGTCGCCCGCCGGGACGGACTCCCGGCTTGCCTCCACGGCAGTGCAGCCGCCTTGCGTCACCCGGCAACGCCCGGGCAACACCGGCGCTTTGGCTTTGGCTTTGGCTTTGGCTTTGGCTTTGGCTTTGGAAAAACAGGTAAATGCAAAGCCTTGGCTTGATCGACCAAAGGTGGAATGCCCCTTCGGGGTATTCCACCCTACGACAGACGCCACACCTTGTTCCCGCTCCGGGCATCGCCGTCACGGCGCGCTCAACGGGATCTAAAAGCAACTGCAACGGCCACTTCAAAGGCAACGGCAACTGCAACGGCGCAAGTGCTTCCCCTTTCCTCCCCCGCCCCGCATCAAGCCTGCCAGCCACAACAGCATCACCCCACTGCCTGACGCAAAACCGGATCGCCCGTGAGAGCGATAATCTCAACCGCCCCACGCAGGACCGGCCATCCGGACAAAACAACAAAGGAAATGATGCATCACACCGAACCCGCCTCCGCCCTGACCCATGAATGGGCCGTCCTGCAGCACAACCATGAGCAGCACGAAAGGAACAGCCTGCTGATCAAGCTGGCCGGCGTCGCCCTGCTGGCCGCCAGCGCCACAATGGCATTGAGCATGCCTGCCAGCGTGGCGCTGCTGCTGGTTCTCTGGCTGCAGGAAGCTATCTTCCGTACCTTCCAGGCGCGACTTGGCGAACGCATGCTGCGTATCGAGCAGCTGCTGCGGGAAGGCGCCGCCCAGTCCGCCGCGCCCTGCCAGCTCCATAGCGAATGGCTGGCATCCCGCCCCGGCCTGGCCGGCCTGCTCGCCGAATATGCGAAGAACATGCTGAGGCCAACGGTCGCCTTTCCCTATGCGGTGCTGGTGCTGATATGCCTCGGCCAGGCGGCGCTGGGCTAGGCCAATCCGACCCGGCGCCTAGTCCTAGCGCCGCTCCACCATCTCGCGCAGCTTGCTGGCCAGCCGCTCCATGGCGAACGGCTTGGTGATCATTTCCATGCCGTGCTCGAGGAAGCCATTGGCGAAAGCCGCGTTTTCCGCATAGCCCGTCATGAACAGCACCTTCAAGTCCGGTCGCAGCAGGCGGGCGGCGTCGGCCAGCTGCCGGCCGTTCAGGCCGGGCAGGCCGATGTCGGTGACCAGCAGGTCGATCTTGCCGCGCGACTGCAGCACCGCCAGGCCGCTGGGGCCGTCCTCGGCTTCCAGCGCCCGGTAGCCCAGTTCATGCAGCACGTCGACGATCAGCGAGCGCACCACCTTTTCATCCTCCACCACCAGCACGATCTCGCTCTCGGCCGACAGATGGGCGTTGTTCAGGCGCGGCGTGTCGTCCTCGCCCGGCAGCATGCCGCGAAAGCGCGGCAGGTAGAGCTTCACCGTGGTTCCCTGCCCGACTTCGCTGTAGATGCGCACATGGCCCTCGGACTGCTGCGCGAAGCCATAGATCATCGACAGGCCCAGTCCGGTGCCCTGTCCGAGCGGCTTGGTGGTGAAGAAGGGTTCGAACGCGCGTTCGAGCACGTCGGGCGGCATGCCGGTGCCTGTGTCGGTCACGCAGATGCAGGCATACTGGCCCGGCGCCAGGCCGCGCACGCCGGCTGCGTAGACATCGTCGAGATGGGCATTGCAGGTTTCCACGGTCAGCTTGCCGCCGTCGGGCATGGCGTCGCGGGCATTGATGCACAGGTTGAGGATGGCGTTTTCCAGCTGGTTGGGATCGCACAGCGTCGGCCACAGGCCGCCGGCCAGCACCAGTTCGATCTGGATGCGCTCGCCCAGCGTGCGCCGCAGCAGGTCTTCCATCGACGCTACCAGCGGATTGACCTTGACCGCCTTCGGGTCCAGCGGCTGGCGCCGCGAGAACGCCAGCAGGCGGTGCGTCAGCGCCGCGGCGCGGCTGGCTGAATTGATCGCGCCGGTGACGAACCGATCGACGCCGTCATAGCGCCCGGCGTCGATGCGCAGCTTCAGCATCTCCAGCGACCCGGTGATGCCCTGCAGCAGATTGTTGAAATCATGCGCGATGCCGCCGGTGAGCTGGCCGACCGCATCCATTTTCTGCGCATGCCGCAGCGCCTCCTCGGTGCGGGCCAGCGCGGCCGCGGCCTCCTTCTCGGCGGTGATATGGCGGCCGGTGGCATACACCACGCCATTGTCGTCATGCGAGGCCGACCAGGAAAACCAGCGGAAGCTGCCGTCCTTGTGCAGGTAGCGGTTTTCGAACTGGTTCAGGTTTTCGCGGGAAGCGCGTGCCAGCGCCGCCAGCGTGGCGTCACGGTCGGGCGGATAGATCAGCGCGTCGATATGCTTGCCGATCACCTCTTCCGGCCGGAAGCCGAGGATGCGGGTCCAGGCCGGATTGACGTTGCGGAAATGGCCGTCCGCGCCGACTACAACCAGCAGATCCTGCGACAGGTTCCAGATCCGTTCCCGTTCCAGCGTCTGCGCCTGCACCCGCTGCTCCAGCGCGGCATTGGTGCTCATCAGGATTTCCCGGGCGGCGCGCTGGTCTTCCATGTCGGTGTTGGTGCCCAGCCAGTGGGTCAGCACGCCGTCGGCGTCGCGCATCGGCAGGGCCCGCGCCAGGAACCAGCGCCAGGCGCCGTCGCGGCGACGGATGCGGAACTCGATCTCGTACAGCGACTCGGTCTGCAAGGCATGCTGCCAGGCCGCGCCGGCCGCTTGGGTGTCGTCGGGATGGATGACCGACAGCCAGCCTTCGCCAGCCAGCGCATCGTGGCTGCAGCCGGTATAGGCCAGCACCTGGTCGTTGAACCAGTCCAGCTCGCCATCGGGACGGGCGCTCCACACATGGTTGGGCAAGGCCTGGGCAAAGGTGCGGAAGCGTTCCTCGCTGTTGCGCAGCTGGATTTCGGCGGCATGGCGCTCGGTGACATCCTGCACCACGCCATCCATGCTGACCGGCCGGCCGGCCGCATCGTACTGAAATTCGGCGCTGCGCGCGATCCAGCGCACGCTGCCGTCGTCGGCGCGGCGGATCCGGTATTGGGTGCGCATCGCCGCGGTGCCGGTTTCGCGGCTGGCGCGGTTCGATATCAGATGCCGGTCTTCCGGAAACACCAGCGACTCGATGCTGCCAGCCGGCAGCGACTCCGCCGGCGCCAGCCCGAAGATGCGGCAGAATTCCGGCGTCGCCGTGATGCGGCCGGTTTCCAGGTCCACGGTGAACACGCCGACGCCGCCCGCGGTCTGGGCGCGCTCAAGCTGGCCGTTGGATACCGCCAGCGCGCGCGCCGCCAGGTGCTCCTCGGTGCGGTCGCGCAGCACCTTGACGAAGCCGGTCACGACGCCGGACTCGTCGCGCAATGCGGTGGTCTCGGTGCTGGCCCAGAACAGCTCGCCCGACCTGCGCCGGTGCCAGCGTTCATCGCCAGCGGTGGCGCCGGAAAGCGCCGTTTCCCTATCGTGCGCCAGACGGCCGGCCGCCTGGTCCTCCGGATTCAGCACACGTTCCAGCGTCTGCCCCAGCATGTCGGCCTCGGACCAGCCAAACAGCCTGCATGCGCCCTGGTTCCAGCGTTTGACGCGGCCCTCCAGGTCGGTGGCGATGATGGCGTAATCGATGGCGCCGTCCAGGATCTGGCGGTTGCGCATCTCGCTCTCGCGCAGCTGTTCCTGGGCCGCATGCATCTCGGTGATGTCGGTGCCGTTGATCAGGATGCCGATCACCTCGCCGGCGGCATTGCGCATCGGCTGGAACAGCAGGTCCAGCACCCGCAGTTCGAGCCCGGCGCCGGGCGTGCGCATCAGGAAGACATCGACTGCGCTGGCGGCATAAGGCACGCCGCTGCGATAGACATGATCCAGCAGGTCGAAATAGCCCTGCGCCCCGATTTCGGGCAGCACCTCGCGCACCGTGCGGCCGATTGGACTGCGGTGGCCGATCAGCTGCAGGTAGCTGGGATTGACCAGTTCATACACATGCTCCGGTCCGCGCAGCACCGCCACGAAGCTGGGCGACTGGTTGAACAGCACCTGGAAGCGGTCCAGCTCGGCCAGCCGGCTACGCTCGGCGAACACCTGGGCGGTGATCTCGGTGCAGCCGCAGAACACGCCGCCCACATTGCCGCTCTCGTCGCGCAGCGGCGCATAGAAGAACGAAAAATGGGTTTCTTCCGGATAGCCGTGGCGCTGCATCATCAGCATCAGGTCATTCATGGAAGCCGGCTCGCCGGCGTAGGCCCGGTCCATGATGGGCCCCACCTCGTCGACCAGTTCACGCCAGACGTCGAAGAAGCGCTGCCCCAGCGCGGCCGGATGGTGGTTGCCCAGGATCTCTGCATAACCATCGTTGTAGAGCAGCGAGCGTTCCGGCCCCCAGACGGCAAACATCGGCTGGTTTGCCGAGAGCATCACGCCGACGATGGTACGCAGCGGCATCGGCCAGGCTTGCGGCCTGCCCAGAGGCGAATTGTCCCAGTCGTGGTCGCGCATCATCCGACCCATCGTGCCGCTACCGGATAAAAAGCGTAAGGCCATGTAATTTGCCCGTCGGTCAAGAAGGCCGACTATAGCGTGTTTGCCCCTGGCGACTATTGCAATCGATCACGTTGCAGCCGGGTACGGGCAGCTCCCACGCCACGGTATTTTAAAAAGTTGATCAAAATCATTTAATTTATTTATGGAAAGGTTGATGCTGAAGAATAATGGTGTTTCGTTCCGCCGCCGCGGCCTGTGTAATCGCATCCTCTATCTGCCATGAAGAATATGAAAATCGGATCACGTCTTGCTGTTGGCTTTACCTGCGTACTGGCCATGCTTCTGGTGCTTTCCGCCACCGCCATCTGGCGCATGCAGCGTGCCGCCGACGCCACCGAGGAACTGGTCAAGTCCAGCCTGCGCGACGAGCGCCTGCTCGGCGAATGGCGACTTGCCATCGAGCTCAATGCGGTGCGGGCCGTCGATGCGCTGCGCACCACCGATGCGGCGCATGAGAAAGGACTGGCCGCTGCGATGAAATCGTCGAGCGCCCAGGCGGAACTCGTGCAGAACAGTTTTACCGAAAGCGTCACGCAGCCGGTGATGAAGGAGCGGCTGGCCACCCTGATCGAAGCGCGCAAGGCCTACACGGCCTCGCGCAAGGTGGCGCTGGAGGCGAAGGCTGCCGGCGACCAGGCGCAGTCGATCGCCCATTTCGACAACGAGACCAGGCCCAAATTGGCCGCCTACCTGGCCGCGATCCGCGCCATGACCGAGCAGCAGGCCCGGCTGATCAACGAGAAAGCCGACGACATCGCCGTCCAATACCGCCAGGGGCGCGAGATGCTCTTGATCGTCAGCGCGCTGGCGGTGCTGTCCGGCATCGGCTTCTCGGTCTTCCTCACGCGCGGCATTACCCGGCCGCTGGCACAGGCGGTGGAAGTGGCGAACCGGGTGGCGGCGGGCGATCTGTCGGGCCGCATCGAGGTCACCAGCAAGGACGAGACCGGCCAGCTGATGCAGGCGCTGGCCACGATGAACGAGAATCTCGGCCGGCTGGTCAGCCAGGTGCGCAGCGGCGCCGACCACATCGCGACCTCGGCCAGTGAAATCGCATCGGGCAACATGGACCTGTCCTCGCGCACCGAGCAGCAGGCTTCCTCGCTGGAGGAAACCGCCTCGTCGATGGAGGAACTGACCTCCACCGTGAAGCAGAATGCCGACAATGCCCGCCAGGCCAACCAGCTGGCGCTCACCGCGTCCGGCGTGGCCACCGAGGGCGGCGAGGTGGTGGCCCAGGTGGTCGACACCATGGCCGCCATCGACAGCTCGTCGAAGAAGATCGTCGACATCATCGGCGTGATCGACGGCATCGCCTTCCAGACCAACATCCTGGCGCTCAA
>NZ_JACYOX010000083.1 GCF_015352955.1 Noviherbaspirillum soli | reverse complement strand
CTTCCAGCCAGCCGCGTTCGTCCGCCGTCAACTTCAGCACATATTTTCGGTTCATTGCGATCTCCTTCCCGACAACCTCCCGTTAGATCGCTTTAAAACCGAAAAATGTCCTGTGTCAGACTACTAGTAGCGCTTGCCGCGCAGCGACGACTTCGTAGCTAAGTATATGCATGCTCAACCGCCGTATCACAGTCATTTGCTAACAATCTGTTGTTCCAACTCTTTGACCTGTCGATCCAGTTCCTTCAGGTTGTCGGCAAGTGGCTGCAACAGACTGCAGAAGCTACCGGGCAACTGCCCGTTAGAGGCCTCGGATCGTGTCGCCAGTCATTGCCGGCGGGTCCGGATGCTCATGCGTCGGGGCCGAACCGGCCCCGAATGGATTGCGAAGTGGTGTTCGAACACGACGAGCGGCAGGCCGCCTACATGATGGCGCGCAAGCCGATTCCTCCACCACCGCCATCGTTGAATGTCGTAAGCCTCATCGCCATCTCCGGCGGTTTCCCGGGGCGCAAAGGCAATGGAGAGCCCGGCAGTAAAATGATCCGGACCGGCTTGCAGCGCGCCATGGACTTCGCCTCCGGCACCCGCGCTTAAAAGACAGGGGGATTTGCGTGTAATGGGTGGGTCGAGTGCCATCTCGTGATCTTTGCCGCGTGTCGCCCCTTGAGCCAATCCCGTCGCCATTGCATTAAAATCTGAAAAAATCTGCGCGAAAGTTTCTTCAATCTGATGTCCAAGCGTGTGATCGCAATCGGCGCGTACTGATGATTCCAGCGAGGGAAAGCGGTGAGTGATGCATTGCAAGGAAGAGAAGCCAGGCATTTCGGTACCGGAAGCGTCCTGTTCTGGCGCGGCGGCAGCCTCTGGATCGGGCACGCAAAAGACGAGACCGGTTTCCATGCGCATCATTCGATCCAGATGACGCTGTCTCTATCCAGCGGCACTGTTCGCTTTCGGAGTACGGGGGAAGATTGGCGGAATTATACGGCCGCAATCATTGCGGCTCATCATTCGCATGCATTCGAAGCGCGCGGCGAACAGGTTGCCCTGATCTTTACCGAACCCGAGTCGCGTGAAGGCCGGCAGCTAAGGGAGCGCTACCGTTCCGGTGTGTCATCGCTGGATGACGTGATGTTCAAGGATGAAGTCACTGCACTGGCCGCTGCCTATGCCGACGGCGCCGGTGATGACCAAATCGCCGCCTGCGCCCGTGCGATCATTGCCAAAATCACCTCGACCGAGGCCATGCCGCCTCGTCCACTCGACAAAAGGATAGAACGCGCCATCGAGGTTCTGCGGGGACGCCTGAATGAAACGGTAACAATGGCGGACATAGCGCAAGCCGTTCATCTGTCGCCGGAACGCTTTCGCCATCTGTTCCTCAAGGAAACCGGCATTCGCTTTCGGCCCTACGTACTTTGGTTGCGCATCGAAGTCGCGCTCGCAGCCTATGCAGCCGGAAAGAGCTTGACCGAAGCTGCCTATGCCGGCGGCTTCGCCGACTCCGCCCACCTTTCCCGCACCTTCAAGCGCATGTTCGGGATTCCCGCAATCGGCCTCCATCTTCACTAGAGACTGTCATGGCCTTCGGAAGCGAACTGGCAGCTGTCAGAACCGGCCAGACGCAAGGCGCGTCGTCGAGACTGTAACAAGTTACGGCGAGGCGCCGCAACGCCGCAGATGGCCGGTTGTGGCGGCTTCCGGCCCCTGTCCTGAGGTTCATCACCGGCTCTAGCCGCAAGTTAGCCGTTTCGTTCAAGTCCGCCCCGCTCCACCCTTCTAGACTGGCATCTCGTTTCCAACTGAAAGGAGAAATGCCATGAACACCACTTCGCAAAGCCAAAACCAAAACCCATGCCAATGCGTTGCCTGTCAAGGCGCTGGCTGCAGCTGCGGCTGCCAGCAGCCCATTGAGCAAAAGACGTGCGCCTGTGGCCCGCAATGCCAGTGCGGGCCGGGATGCAACTGCCAAAAAGACGAATGACCTGGCTTTGCCGCCGCACGCGCCAGGCGATGCGGCGGCATGAACCACCATGCCCGCTCGCCGCACCGTCAACGCCTATCGATCCGAGGGTCCATCATCATGCTT
The DNA here is from genome assembly GCF_015352955.1 of Noviherbaspirillum soli. GTDB lineage: Bacteria > Pseudomonadota > Gammaproteobacteria > Burkholderiales > Burkholderiaceae_D > Noviherbaspirillum_A > Noviherbaspirillum_A soli. Next base: position 4,083 of record NZ_JACYOX010000083.1, on the reverse strand, counting down.
CGAAAATCACGCATCACGCTCTCATTCCTTCCATTCACCTTTCTGGCAGGCTGCATGGCGCCGCCGACGGGCCTGAACCTGTCAACGGATCGCCAGACAGATCACAACAGGTACCAGGTTAGCCTGCACGCCCCGGCTGAATCGATTGCCATCAACAAGTTACACGCCTGGGAAATCCGGTTACGCACCGCGTCGGGCGCCGCGGTAGCAGGAGCGCATATCGGCATCGATGGCGGCATGCCGCAGCACGGCCATGGCTTTCCTACCCAGCCCAGGGTTACGCGCGAACTCGGGAATGGCCGCTACCTGCTCGAAGGCGTGAAGTTCAGCATGCCAGGCTGGTGGGAAATCAAGCTCAAGGTCGACGCTGCCTCCGGCTACGATGAAGTGACGTTCAATACCGTCATCGCACCCCGCAACATGCCGCCCGTTGTGGCGGGCAATGCGGTACGGCCCTGACCTCGTCCGGCGATGAAATTCCCGACGCTATGGGCAATTCTTCCGGCTGGCGCATTGCTCGCGTGCAGCGCGACAGCCGGGCCATTCGGCATCAGGCTCGTCGACGGCTGGAATGCCGCCGAGCTCGCCGTACTTTCCACACTGCGGCTGAGTCAATTGCCGCCGGTGCCGAAAGACCCATCCAATGCCCACGACGCCTCTCCTGCAGCGGCCAGCCTTGGACGGCGGATATTCTTTGACCGCAGGTTCAGCGCCAACGGAACCGTTTCCTGTGCAAGTTGCCACCAGCCGGACAAGCAGTTCCAGGATGGGAAGCCGCTGGGACAGGGGATGGACACCGGCGCACGGCGCACCATGCCAGTCGTCGGCGCGGCATACAGCCCTTTCCTGTTCTGGGATGGCCGCAAGGACAGCCTGTGGGCCCAAGCGCTTGGCCCCCTGGAAGACCCGGCTGAGCATGGCGGAACTCGCCTCGCCTTTGCGCTGCAACTGAAGACGCGCTACCGGCCGGACTACGAGGCAATTTTTGGCGCCATGCCGGACTTGAGCGGGCTGCCTGAAGAGGCGAGTCCACTCGGCACGCCCTTGCAGCGGGCAGCATGGCGCAGCATGACGGAAAAGGAACAAGAGGAGGTCTCCAAAGTATTTGCCAATATGGGCAAGGCGCTGGCGGCGTATCAGAGAACTTTGCAGCCGGGCGAATCCCGGCTGGACCAATATATCGAAGGCGTCGTCACCCACAATGTGCAAGCGTACGGCCTGCTCAACGCCACTGAAAAGAACGGCCTGCGCATCTTCCTCGGCAAGGGCCAGTGCATCACCTGCCATAACGGCCCGCTGCTCACAGACCACCACTTTCATAACACCGGGATTGCGCCCCGTATCCCCGGGCAGCCGGATTTGGGCCGGCGCGTCGGAATTGCAAAAGTCCGCGGCGATGAATTCAACTGCCTCGGCCGTTTCAGCGATGCGCGCCCGGAGCAATGCGAAGAACTCAATTTTCTTGCAAGGGACGACCACGCGATGACTTCGGCATTCAAAACACCGGGTTTGCGCAACGTTGCCCTGCGCGCTCCTTATATGCACGCAGGGCAGATTACATCGCTGGCCGATGTGGTGCGGCACTACTCGCAAGCGCCGCGCACGGACGGGCACAGTGAAATCAAGCCGGCCACGCTGACAGAGAGCGAGATGCAGGATCTGGTCGCGTTCCTTGGCACCCTATCGGCAATTGTTGAGAATGAGCCGCAAAGGGAATGAGCACGAATCAACTATGTGCTGTAGCTTCGCACGAACACGAGGAGAGATCTGACCATGACCCCTGAATTGAAGTCGGCATTCCACGCTGAAATGGCGGCCGCCAGGCACGACATCCTGGCAGGACGGCTAGACAGTGGAATGCGCCACCTCGGAACCGCCCATGTCTTAGGGCAGTACCATGTGCTACCCCATTGCTGGACGCACTGGATGATGTTGCGTGTTGCGTACAAGCGCCGCCGCTATGCCGACGTTTGCGGCCAGGCCGTGCGTATCATACTGGGCGCCTTCGGCTCCTTGATAGGGATTGTGCCGCGGGGGAACACTGGCGGCAGCGACGTTGGCATGTTCAAATCCATGCCAATCGACCCCGGGCTTAAGGCGCTAATCAAACGGGATCGCCGTCCAGGCCAGATCGATGAATAATGCGCGAAAGGACTGTTCAGTTGCTTGATTCGACCATCTTCATGCGGCGCATAGTAATGGCCGTTGCGCTTGTAGCCTTGTTTTGACAAACCGCGCAACAGCAATACACCCGCAAGCTCACCATCGACTTCATGGTCAATCTGATGCTGGATGTCTTTGCGGCAGGCATGCCAGCGCCGGTACGGAGTTGACGGTCCAATGGGATCGCATGACGACCACGCGTCAGGCCTCTTGCGCCAAGCTGCAACGCATGTAGATTGCCGTAGGGGTAGCCATAGTCAGGCATGTTGCTACCCTGGCTGACAGCATCATGGCGCAATGGAACAGGGCATGCCACGAGCCGGTGCCAGCCCGTGAGGCACGCGTGCTGGATGCCACGCATCTGGGTGGACGTAGCGCGCATCGTCCCAAGCCGCTGCGCCAGACGAGGTGTGCAGGACTGACTGGCGTGGCCTTGGCAGGCTATGGCTGGCGTCGCAACTGATGATGCATGCGGTGCTGGAGGAAGACGCCCATACCCGCGAACGGGCGCTGTCGAGGCAATTGACATCGGCGCCAGCCTGCTCTGGATCGCCGGTCGCAACTTCTGCGTGCGCAGCTTTTGTGCCGCATTGCGCAGGCGAAGTCGTGCTTTCCGCTGCGCCGGCATCGCAGCGCTTGCCCCTTTGAAGAGCTCACGTCCCTACATGATGCCGCTGCAGGCCAGCCGGGCATCCGGTAGCAAGCCTTGGATTTCACTAATCCAGGCACCAGCCAGCCGATTCAGACGTGGCGCATTGCACTGCGCTTGCCATCGTCGACCCGCGATCGCGACACCTCCATGGTGTTCATGACCAATCTGCCGGCGGCGATTGCAGCGGTTCAGTTATGCGCGCTGTATCGACAGTGCCGGAAGATCGAGATGCATCTGCGGTACTGAAAACGCCAGGCATATGATCCATCCCGCCAACAGGGCCGGCAGACCGGATCCAGCCAGCGTGGCGGTGGCAATAACGCCAACCTCGGATGTACTGAATCCAAGGGAAATCCGATACACAGGTAGTAGCAGGCTGACCTAGCCATCGGCAAAGGCCCGCAATCCACTGACCTCCAGCAGCAGGGAAACAAACTGCCCTCATTTTCCCTTGGCTTCTATGAAACTGAAGTCATCAAAGAGGGTTGTGCTGTCAGCCTTTGTCCAGACACCGGCCTTGCCTCCACCAACGACATGGCGATCGTTTGTTTCGATACATCTTTTCCTGTCGAATTCAACTTGGATCAGATCGCCTTTGAAGCGTACCCGCAGCGTATGCCAGGCATTCGGTGCGACCGGTGCATCGACATACTTGATTGTTTTGCGTGAGCCATTCTCGGTATAGTAAAGCGCGACATTGTTCTCCAGCGCATTGGCCCGGGCAACATAGTAGTTCTCCCTATCTTTCCGGCGCCAGACGACACCCCCTGCCTGGTCTTCATTGCCGGAAACTGGCTTGAACTTCACTTCAACCGAGCCATCTGCAAGCTGCGCATTGTCCCTAAGCTACGCTGAACAAGCGTGCTTTTATCCGTTTGCGCAGTTTATACAGCTGGATTTGGGTAAAAGGACGGGTCCAGTGCCCTGTCTGGAGCCCTTACGGGCAACTGCTGCAGGCGTTTCAGCCTGCTTTGCCCACTATGGGCGTGCTGGTGCCATCAGCCGATGGCGCGCCAGGTAAATATTGGCCAACGCCAGCGCCGTGAAGGCCCGGCTGGCATTCCTGGCCAAGCCGCGATAGCGCACTTTCGAGAAGCCCCACAGCCGCTTGACCACGGCGAACACGTGTTCCACTCGTGCCCGGATTTTGGACTTGCTGCGGTTTTTTGCCCGCTTGGCTTCATCGACTTGGCCAGCTTTGCGGACACGTTCGTTTGTAAAATCTTTCGCTTTCGGTGCCTTGCCACGGATCAGTGCCTTCTGGCTGG
>NZ_JACYOX010000007.1 GCF_015352955.1 Noviherbaspirillum soli | reverse complement strand
GCATCCAGCCGCCCGTTCCTTGGGTGCCCCCAAGGAACTGCTACAACCATTCCGACGCTTGTCGTACAAGACCGTCGGAATTACTACACAACCGAACTGACGGAATAATACAAGGGTGCAATACCCGAAGGGCATTGCACCTTCGGCGGCAAAACCACAAGTGAGGCTGGAGCGCTGCCCCGGTCGACGAAAGGTGGAATGCCCCTTTGGGGTATTCCACCCTGTGCGATCCTGGCCATCAACCGCGTGGCAGAAAGGCAGTCGGCGCCGTGATGGGAAAACTGCATTACGAGGCTGGTACGGACGAATTTGCTTTAGGCAGCAAGCCAGCGCCCGTGCGCATCGCCGCACGGGCTTTTTCACAATTCATCGCGCAGCTTGGTGAAGCAGCAGCCGTAACGTGCAACACCCCGAAGGGGCAATGCACCGATGGCCGATCAGGGAAAGCGCGCCATTACCGTCACGGTTGGCCGCCGACGGCGCAATGCCCCTCGGGCGTGGCGCCTTGCGAAAGCAGCGGTCGCTCAATTTCATGTGAATGGCGGTATACGGAACGGCATATGCGGCGTGTTGCCTGGATCGATGGTTGGCGGAATGCTCCTTTGGGGTATTCCGCCCCACGATAGTGTCGATACCATCGAAAGCTGTTCCGCTTGAGGCGTTGCCGATACGCCGCTCAACGTCCGTTCGCGCCTTCGCCCCGCTTGACGCTTCCATCCGGCTGCGGCACCTCGATCGGCTTGACCTCCACCGGCGCCACGCCGTCTTCCTTCATGTCCAGCTTGTCCGCCACCTTGGGCGTGACATCGACAATGCGGTCCTTCACATACGGGCCGCGGTCGCGGATCTCCACTACCGCCTTCTTGCCGCTTTCCAGGTTCACGATCTCAGCCTTGGTGCCCAATGGCAGGGTCTTGCTGGCTGCGACGTTGGCATTCGGATTCATCCGGGTGCCGTCCGCCATCTTCCGGCCGTGGAACTTGCGGGCGTAATACGAGGCCTTGCCGCGGCGCGCCTTGCCAGACAGGTCCAGCGCCGGCTTGCCGGCCTTCGGTGTCCTGGTCGCCTTGGAGGATTTGGCCGCCTTGCTTGTCTTTGAATGCGCGGCATGTCCGCCGTCCGCCTTGCCATGGCCGGGCGGCGTTGCGGCCGACGCGGCCGCGCCGATGCAGCAGGCGACGAGGCATGCCGCCAGCTGGCGGCTCTTGCGTGAAATGGTCATGTCCGGTCCGTTGCAGAGAGTAGGGGATAGCCCGGCCGCGCCGCATCCGGCACAGCGCGTGGCTTTGTTGTTTCGATGGCAGCAGGCGGGCAAAGTTCGGCTGTCGCTGCCGTTGGGTTTGCGCGCATCGCAGCCCGACCGTATGGCACAGGCGGCTGCGTTATGATGGCGCCCCCTGCATCCCCGCGAAAGCAATGCCATGCCCATCAAAATGAAGGAAAACTCCCTGTTCGCCATCCTGCTGCGTTCGCGCTGGTGGATCAGCTTTCTGGTCGCGGCCGCCGTTGGCCTGCTGGCGGTCGCGCTGATGCCGTCGCCCTACAAGCCGCTGGCGGCCTTCTCCGGCGCACCGTTTTTCATCATCGGCTGCATGGCGGCCTGGCGCCAGTTCCGCGCGCCGGCGCCGGCCGCGGTGGCGCGCACCCTGGAACGGGCCACCGCAATGTCCTCGCGCGACTTCCTGCAGGCGGTCGAAGAGGGCCTGCGCCGCCGTGGCTACACCGTAACGCCCTATGCTGGTCCCGGCGCCGACCTGCGTGCCGAAAAGAACGAGCAGGTGCTGCTGCTGGCCTGCCGGCGCTGGAAGGCGGCCCGGCATGGCGCCGACGCATTGCGCGAGCTGGAGTCGGCCATGCGCGCCGCCAGGGCCGGCAGCGGCGCCTATCTCGCGCTCAACGAACTGACCGAGCAGGCGCGCCGCCAGGCCGCCGACAGCGGCATCGATGTGATACGGGATGCGCGCCTGGCCGAACTGCTGGGGCTCTGACCTGTCCGGCACTGCCGGTCATGCAATCGTCATCCTCTGGTCATGCTGGTGAAGCATGCGGTGATTAATCTTTTGCCAGTTCATCGCGGCCCGGCGCCGTCCGGACTGCGTGCGAAGGATCTGACCCGATGCCCATCAACAGGAGGAACACCATGACCGACAACGATATCTCCGGCAAGCGCCGCAATCTGCTCAAGGGCCTGGCCGGCGCCCATGCGCTGCCCTTCATCGGCGCCCTCGGCGCGCTGCAGGCCAGGCAGGCGCAAGCCGCCGACGGCGTCACCGCGCTGGTGGAAAGCCCTTACGGCCCGATCGCGCCCACCAACGACATGGCCACCGGCCTGCCGCTGCTGCAGCTGCCGCCAGGCTTCACCTACAAGAGCTATGGCTGGCGCGGCGACCTGATGAGCAACGGCCAGCCCTGTCCGGGCGGCCATGACGGCATGGGCGTGATCGCTTCGGGCAGCAGCGGCAACCGGGTGGAGGTGGTGCTGGTGCGCAACCATGAAATCGGTTTCGTCGCACCGGAAAGCGTGATCGATGCGCCCGCCGTCTATGACCGCGGCACCAACAGCGGCCTGGTCAACAAGCCCGGCGGCGGCACCACCAACCTGGCCTTCCGCGACGGCAAATGGGTCGGCATGACGCCCAGCCTGGGCGGCACCCAGGGCAACTGCGCCGGCGGCGTCACGCCCTGGGGCACCTGGCTGACCTGCGAGGAAGTCAGCTCGGACGCGGCCAGCAGCGCCGGCAACATGCACGGCTATGTATTCGAAGTGCGGGCCGACCCGTCTTCCACCTCGGCCCGGCCCATCGTCGGCATGGGCCGCTTCGGCCACGAGGCGGCCGCGGTCGATCCGGCCACCAGCATCGTCTACATGACCGAGGACAGTTCCGGCAAATCCGGCTTTTACCGCTACGTGCCGCGGGTGACGCCGGGCGCGCCTGGCACGCTGGCCCAGGGCGGCACGCTGCAGATGGCAAGAGTGAAAGGCCTACCCAATGCCAATCTGGCCACGGTATCGGTGGACCAGCAGTATGAGCTGGAGTGGGTGACCATTGCCAACCCCGACCAGGCGCGCGGCAATGCCACCGGCCTGAACGGGCAGGTGATCACCAATGCGGCCGGTCCCTTCGTGCAGGGATGGGCACAGGGCGCGGCGCGCATGAATCGCGGCGAAGGCATGTGGTACTACCAGGGCCGGATCTATGTGATGGACACCAGCGGCGGTTCGGCCGCGCGCGGCACGGTGTGGGAGCTCGACCTGGCGCGCCAGCGCATCACCTGCATCTACAGCAGCCCCGGCGCGCTGGTGGGGAACATGGGCGACAACCTGACCGTCAGCCCCGGCGGCGGCCTGCTGCTGTGCGAGGATGGCGGCGCGGAAACCGGCGACCGCTTCGGCATCGGCCAGCGCCTGATGGGCCTGACCGATGCCGGCGACGCCTACATTTTCGCCAAGAACAATGTCAACCTGACGGCGCAACAGGTGGCAGCGGCCGGCAAGACGGCCAGCGCCGCCGGCGACAGCCGCACGCGGGAATTCTGCGGCGCCTGTTTCGATCCGACCGGCCGCTTCCTGTTCGTCAATATCCAGACGCCAGGCATCACCTTCGCCATCACCGGACCCTGGGCCAAGGGGCCTCTGCATTCCCGCGGCAACGGCGCATAGGGCAGGGCCGCGCATGGCGGCATGACCGGACCGGGCGATGAAGGCAAGCCTGCTGCCTTCATCGTTCAGTAAGGTTTACCCGGATGGTCGTTGAGCCAGGACCTACCCCCCAGTCCAGGCCGACGCGCAGGCAATGCGACAACGGCGGGTGCGGCGCGAAAACGCGTTGCGCCCGCCGTTGTCGCTTTTGTTTGATGAGAGCGATTACCGCCCAATTTTAATTTCCTGGTGATAATATACCGACAATCACTTACCTTTTCGTAGTGATGGTTAAGCATGCTGCATCGACCCGGAACGACGCGTCGTCGCTGCATGATCTGCTCCTTCATTTTCAGCCGCCATGTTCTACCCGCCCGACACTGTTCTCCATCATCCCCGGCCGTTTGAGCAGCTTTCTCCAAGGGGAACCGCTCCATGCTGAAACGTGTCCTGCACACCCGGCCAACAGCCGCGGCCCCTATCGCCCCGCCTGCCGAGGCAGCGGTGGCGATCGGCCCGGAGGCAGTGCTGCGTCTGCTGCTGGAGCAATTGCGTCCTTTGCGTGGGGAAATGTCAGTATTCGCACCGCGCCTGGGCCGGGCGCTGGACCAGTCCGATTGGGCGCTGGCCAGCAGGACGCTGCTGGATCTGGTGGAGATGGCAGCCGAGCTGACTGGCCGTGCCCCGGTGCGGCGCGAGACGATCGAGTTCGAGCCGCCGGCCGGCACTGACGAATGGCAGGCGGCCGCCGCCATGCTGCTGGATCGCGGCATGCCGGCGCTGCTGGCAGCCGGCGATGCACTGGCGACGCGCGCCAGAAGCGCCGCGGAACGGGTCAGAAGCGTGAGCGGACCACGGCAGACCGAAGGCGCGCTGCAGGAAATGGCCTGCCTGGTCGACGACTGTGCCGGGCACGGTGAGCTCTCCCTGCAAAGGCAGGGCCTGTTGCTGGACCTGCTGCGCCACCTGAGCGCCAACATGGCCGGGCTGGCCGAGCAGCAGTCCTGGGCGCACGGCCAGGCGGCCACGGTGCAGGCGCTGCTGGACGGCCCGCTGAGCGTGGACATGCTGCAGGCGGCGCTGGCCAACCTTCAGGATGTGGCCGCCCGCCAGTCCAGGATCAAGGAGAGCCGCGACCAGGCCCGCGATTCGGTCGAGCGCATGCTGCAGACCTTCATCGCCAGCCTCGATACCATGGCCGCCAGCACCGGCCAGTACCATGCCCGCATCAGCGCGTATTCCAGCGAACTGGCGGATGTGCGCGGCGCCGAGCAGCTTCGTCCCATCCTGGCCGCGGTGCAGCGTGAAACCGCCACGCTGGAAAACCATGCCCGCACCGTCAGCGCGCAGGCCGGCGCGGCACGCTCGGAACTGCTCGACGCACAGAAGCGGATCCAGGCGCTGGAAGCCAAGCTGGAGGAAATGAGCGAACTGGCGCGCGAGGATGCGCTGACCCAGAGCCTGAACCGGCGCGGCATGATGGAAGCCCTGGGCCGCGAAATGCATCGCGCGCGCCGCTACCACACGCCGCTGTGCGTGGCCCTGCTCGACATCGACAACTTCAAGCAGCTCAACGACAGGCTGGGCCACCAGGCCGGCGACAATGCGCTGGTGCACCTGGTCAGGGTGATCCGGGCCACGCTGCGGCAGATGGATGTGATCGCACGCTTCGGCGGCGAGGAATTCATGCTGCTCCTGCCCGGCACCACTCTGCCGGATGCAATGCAGGCAGTCACCCGCATCCAGCGCGAACTGACCAGGTCCATCTTCATGTACGAGCACCAGAAGGTGCTCGTGACCTTCAGCGCCGGCGCGGCGCTGGTAGGCATCGACGAAGGCCAGGACCAGCTGATCCAGCGGGTCGACGCCGCGCTGTACCAGGCCAAGCGCGAAGGCAAGAACCGGGTGGCGGCCGCCGCCTAGTGGAGGGCAGCGCAGTCCGACATGAACTTCGGGCTTGCTGCGCATGCACGGCGTCATCGGCAACGAAGCGGCATGACTGCAAGCAGGGATCGCCCCATCCCGTCATGCCGCCCCGGGCGCTGCCGTTACCGGCTTATGCCTTCGTCGTGCGGATTGCGCTGGCATCGGCGGTGAGATAGCCGACCGCCGCGCCGAAGGCATTCCTGTAGTTGGCCTTGATCAGCGGATCGAGCGTGGACTTCACCGCGCTGTGGATGGGCAGCCAGTCGCCGGCATGCTGGAAGTTGCTCATGATGTAGGTCCAGCCATTGATCTCGTCCACCGCATGCAGGCCGGTGGACTCGCCGCCGGACGGGATCGACATGATGCGCGCGAGCTGTCTCGTGTCCACGTTGTAGGCCCACAGGAAGTTGTTGACGTGCTGGCTGCTGTCCTCGCCGATGAACAGGGTGCGCATCTTCTCCGAGAACTTCAGGTTGTCGGGATTGGCCACCTTGTCGGGATTGGCGGTATTGCCGAGCGCGTCGGCGGGGATGTCCTGGCCCACCAGCAGCGCCTTCAGGTCGACCGGCATCCATTCGCTGTTGATGGCCGCGCCGCCGGTGTCCTGCACGCCGCCCTTCAGGTTCAGCGCCATCACCGCGCCGGCAGCCAGCTGGCCCGGAATGGAGACGCCGTTGCCCGGCAGGTTGAGCGCATTGCCGGCCACCATCGAGCTCTGGCAGTTCTGCAGCGCCGAGTAGGCCACCTTGTCGCGGGCGTTGACGGTGGTGCCTTCCATCTTGGTGAAGCCCATGGAGGCGCCCACCAGCGCGGCGTAGCGATGGGTTTCCAGGAATGCTGCCGCCTTTTCCATGCCGGGCATCAGCCTGATCCACTCGATGCGGCCGTTGGCGGCCACCCGGGTGTAGGCGGGGTCGGCGGGGTCGGCGGTCTTGACGTCCATGATGTCGGTCGGCCGCAGCGTGGTGGCCAGGCGCTGGACTTCGGCGCTGCTGGCCGAGCCGAGCCTGATCCAGGTGAGCGGCGCGCCGCCGGCGTTGGGGTCGAGCGAGAAGCCGGCGCCGACCTTGGCGACATAGAGCGTGCCGGAAGACAGGTCCTTTTCGCGGTCGGCCACGAAGATGAAGTAGCCGCTGTTGGTGGCGTCGTCGCCCATCATCACGGTGCGGTTGTCCGGCATTACCTGCACCAGTTCATGCGAGATGCGGCCAAGGCAATAATGCTTTTTGATCGACGCCGTGCCGTCCGGATTGACCGTGACTTCGGGCAGGTGGCCGTAGTGGTAGGGATTGGCCGCCGTCTCGCTGCCGTACAGGTTCTTGCTGAAGGCGCGGAACTGGGCGTCGGTCGCGGCGCTGAACGCATTCGGCTCGTATTCCTCGCTGGAGAGATGGGTGCCCCATGGCGACAGGCTGGCGCCGCAGGTGATCCAGAGCCCGTTGACGGACGAGGTATCGACATTGTGATACTTCACCAGGGCCAGCTTGCCGGTGGCCGGGTCCTGGTCCAGCGTCAGCACCGCGATCGGCGATGGCAGCCTGCCGTACATGTTGGTGACGCCGTCCTGCGCCAGGCTGGTGTACTCGAACTGCACCACGGCGAACACCGCATTGCCCTTGACGCCATTGACCTTGGCATTGGGCACTGTCAGCAGGGAGGTGCCGTCCGGCGAATCGGAGAAGAACTGGCGCGGGCTGGCGGGCACGCTGCTGTCGATGATGGGCTGGTTGTAGATGTCGACATAGCCGCCGGCGAGGATGGTGCCGCCGTTGCCGTCGGGGACGCGGTCGCCGGTGATGAAGAAGGGCTGATAGGCCAGCTTGTAGTCGACCTTGCTGGCATCGCTGTAATTGACCGTCATGGTCGAGCCCACGCTGGTGGTGGCCATCGCCGCCGGCGTGGTCAGGTTGGGCGCCGGCATCGAGCTGAAGCTGACCGAGGCGAACGAGGCCGTGGTCTTCGGGGCTTCCACCGCCGCGGCCGCAACGCTGTCGGAACCGCCGCCGCATCCGCTGAGCAGCGAGGAAGCAAGCGCGGGACCGAGCGGCAGCAGCGGCGCGCTGGCGAGGAATTTGAGTGCCTGGCGGCGGGAAAGCGGGGACTTGGTCGTCATCTTTTTCAATAGGCAGTGGAATGGGGATTGCCCTGCTTCGACTGGCACCGCGGCTTTGGGTGTCATGCATGGCCGCGCAGCGTTCAGGGTGAGCGGAGTATAGGAAGCACGTGTGACGTGCTTATGACAATGACAGCAGCGGCAGCGCTGCCGCGGAATTCAGGAGGGATGGGCTCCGGCTTCGGCGCGGCCTGACTGCAGCGCGTCGCGCAGCGAGGCAATCACGGCCTCGCGCAAGGCGCGCCATGCCGGGCCCGCTGTCGCATGGCGCTGGTTGATCTCCAGCTCGATGCCGAGATAGTCGGTGCCGGGAAAGCGGCGCCGCAGATAGGTCGTGAAGCCGTCGGCGGTGCCGGCATACGGATAGTTCATGCGCACCTTCAGCCCTGGCGCATGCCGGCCCAGCGCAAGCCGCCATTCGCGGCACAGCGCGCGCTCGCCGCCGCGGCGCGGGTCGTAGAGCAGGCCGATATCGGCATCGCGCACGTTGCCGTCCAGTTCCGGCGTGAAGCTGTGGGACGACAGGTGCACCACGCGCAGGCCGCGATGGATCATCGCGCCGATGCGGCTTTCCACCGCATCGCGGTAGGGAAGGTAATACCGTTCGATCAGCTCGCGGCGCAGCTCGGCGCCGGCGTCCCGGGTGAATTCGGAGTACAGGCGGGCATGCCGCGGCGAACGGTTGAGCTCGATCAGCAGGCGGCTGACGGTGCAGGCATGCAGCGGCGCAGCCAGCGCCGCCGCCAGGTCGCGCGCCATGCGCAGCGCGCCGGGATCATGGCCGCGGTGGCTGCGCAGGACCGCGCCGTGGCCGGCAAACAAATGACGGTAGGCGGCGGGAATGCGGTTGCCGCCATGTTCGCAACTGATCAGGAAGCCGTCGTCCCTTGTCACATCGCTAGCCCCGGCGCGGCGCCCGGCCATGTGCATGGCGGGTAGCGCGCATCACGGCAGGAAGGCATGGCCCCGCTCCAGGCAATCGCACAGCCGGCGACAGGCATGCGTCATGCCTTCGCGCGCGATGGCATCGCGCAGTCGCCTTGACAGCGTGCCATGCCGAAGGATCGTCTCCAGCGGCGAATGCCACCAGGCTTCGCCCTGGCTGGCCATCAGCGGCTGCAGCAGTCCGCGCCAGATGTCGGCCGCGGGAAGGCGCGCTTCGGTGAAGCCGAGCAGCCGCAGATAGTGGGCGTTGTCGATCACGGCGGCATCGCCGTCGCGGATGCAGACAGCAAGCACGGCGGCCAGCGCTTCGGTGGCGATCTCCTGCTGCGCGCCGAGGTCGCCGCTGGTATAAAGCTGGCGCGTCACGTCCACCGCGGCGGCGGCCACGGCAAGGTCGGCGCCGGGATGTTCCTGGGTATCGATCACGCGGATCTCGATGGCGTCGCGGTCGAAGCGGGCGATGGCCCCGCGCGAATTGAGCCATTCATAACGCAGCACATGGTCCGGGTCCAGCGCGGCGATATCGTCATACATCGGCTGCAGGATGCGGGCCTCGTAATCGGCCTGGCTGCGCACGGTTTCCGGCACCACCAGGCCTGCGATGGACGGCATGCGGTCGGCATTGTGGGTGTAGACATGCATGCGGTAATCCGCATAGCCGGTATCGCGTGCGTCGGCGTAGGGCGAACTGGCGGCCAGCGCGGGCAGCAGCGGCAGCACCAGCCTGATCGCCGCATGCAGCCGGGCGAACTCGTCGTCGCCGGCGAACGGCAGGTTCACATGCATGCTCTGCAGGTTGGACCAGCCATGGCCGCGGCTGTCGAAGATGCGGTCGTAGGCCTGGTAGATGTCCTGGTTCTGATAAGGCCACAGCCGGGTCTCGCGGTCCGGGTCCATCCACGGATGCATCGCGCCCGGCATCAGCCGCGCGCCCATGCCGGCAAGCAGGGCATTGATCTGGTCGACCTCGCGCCGGAAAGCGGCCGGCAGGCCATCGAGCGACGCGGCGGGCGCCAGGTTCTTCACCTCCACCAGGTGCATCACCAGCTCGTTGGACCAACCCATCTCGCCATGCGTGACTTCATGGTCCTCGCTGCCTGGGGCGGCCGCCAGCAGCCTGTCGGCCACGGGCAATACGTCCAGGGTCTCGCGGTCGACGATCATGTATTCCAGCTCGATGCCGACGCCGCCGAAGGCATGCAGCGGCGCGCTCATGGCTTCATCCCCCGCAGCGCCTCGATGCGCTTGTTGAACACGCCCATCACCTCACGGTACAGCGCATCGCCCAGCACGCCGTCCTCGTTGCCGGCATCCACATTCGGATTGTCATTGATCTCGATGATGTAGCACTGTCCATCCACTTCCTTCAGGTCCACGCCGTAGAAGCCATCGCCGATCAGGTTCGCCGCCCGCACCGCGATGTCGATCACCTCATTGGGCGCCTCGCCGATGGACAGCGCCTCGGTCCTGCCCTCGCTGGTCTGCGCGCTGTCATGCCGGATGATCTGCCAGTGTCCCGGCGCCATGTAGTACTTGCACACGAACAGCGGCCGGTTGTCCAGCACCGCGATGCGCCAGTCGAATTCCGTCGGCAGGTACTGCTGGGCCAGCACCAGTTCCGAATGGCGCAGCAGCTCGCACACCTTGCTCATCAGTTCCTCTTCGGTATGGACCTTGGCCACGCCCAGCGAGAAGGCGCCGTCCGGCTGCTTGAGGATGCAGGGCAGGCCCAGCGTCGGGATGATGCGGTCGATATTATCGGGATGGACGACCAGCGTCTTCGGTATCGGCATGTGGTGGCGGGTCAGCAGCTCGGCCAGGTAGATCTTGTTGGTGCAGCGCAGGATGGCGTCGGGATCGTCGATCACCACCAGCCCGGCCGCCGCGGCCAGGCGCGACAGGTGATAGGTGTAGTGGTTGACGTTGGTGGTGTCGCGGATGAACAGCGCATCGAACTCGGCCAGGCGGCCGGCGTCGCGGCGCGTGATCAGGCTGGGCTTCATGCCCAGCATGGCGGCGGCCTCGCAGAACTTGTGCAGCGCCTGCGGATTGGACGGCGCTTCCTCGCGCTGCGGGTCATGCAGGATGGCGATCAGCGGCGCTTCGCCTGCCGGCCGCGTGCTGCGTATCTTCTGCTGCTGCATGTAGGCCTGCACCGAGTGGCAAAAAACGGCGCGGTCGGCTTCGGGAATCTCGCCCGGCTCGCCGGCGCGGATCGTCATCAGCCGCCAGTTGCCGGCGGTGCGCTTGAAGCGCGCATGCAGGATGGGCGCGGAAAGGCTGCGGAACAGCTCCATGCACAGATGCTCGTTGCGGCGCTCGCCGCCGGCATCATGGCCGAAGTAGATGCGCAGCTCGACCTGCTCCCGTTCAAGCGGCGCGAAGGTGCAGCTGACGAGGTCGCCCAGCCTGTCCCTGACATTCTGCAGCAGCTCGCTCGATTGCAGGTCCTTCAGCGCTTCCACCCCGGGCAGCGGCTGGTGTCCGCGCGCCTCCGCCAGCAGCGACACATAATAGCCATGGCTCTGGTAGCGGTAGTTGCTGCACAGGTTGAACACCCGGGTCGAGGCCGACTCGCCGAAGGCCGGGTCGATCAGGTAGTCGCGGGCGGCGATGGCGGTAATGCCGGGAATGTTGCATGGCCAGTCTTCCGGCCGGCTTACAACGAACAATATCTTCATCGGGCATCCCGCCGCGTCCCATCCCTTGGCCTGATCACCAGCAGGTTGGCGTCATGTGTAACGATGCCCAGCAGCACCGCGCCCAGCACCCGGTCCATGCCCAGCCAGTACTGGTGCGCGCCGGCAAACGGGTTGGGTTGATAAGGGTCTTCCACCAGCACCTTGCGGCGCTCGCGCTCATAGCCGGCCAGCACCACGAAATGGCCGGAGGGCAAGCCACGCACATCGTCCGGCGTATCGTCGGTACCGTATTCCCTCATGGCGCGGTACAGGTAAGTGGAACTGAGTCCGGTCAGCAGCGGAAAGCCGCGCCGCAGCAGGCCCTGCACCAGCCCGCGCGTCAGGTCCTTCATGCGCAGCCGACCGCCCAGCCGCAGGAATTCCAGATAGCCTTCGGTGGCATGCCGCAGGCGGTAGTCCGCCTTGACCTCGCGCTGCATGCGCAGGCGCTCGGCAATATCGATGCCGGACCCGTTGAACCAGCTGGGGTCGAACACGTTGAGGTTGTAGGTATAGATCGTTGCGTCATAGCCGCGGCGCAGGGCATCGCAGGCCAGCAGCACGGCGAAGGTCCCGCCCTGGGCCAGCTTGCCGGTGCGCTCGATCAGGTTGCCCAGCGGCTCGTCATCTCCCCAGTATCGGTAGATCGCATGCAGGCAGGTGGGACCGCAGGTCGTCTCGTCCGGCTGGGGATGGATGTTGACGGGAAGCTCGATTCGATTGGTAAGCACGGTGGCTGGCAGGCGATGACGGCATTGCCAGTCAGATTTGCCATGCCGAAAAAAGTTTCGGTGCGGCGGTCTCCGGCAAGCCGGCAATACGAATTCGATCAACCGCCGCGCCGATGGCGGGCCGGCGTGATGCCGGCCGGGAATGCAAAAAAGCCGGGCGAACCCGGCTTTGTGTCATGGATGATGCTTACTTCGTGGTCGTGGCATCGACCTTGGTTTCCTTGCTGTCCTTCTTCGCTTCGGCCACTTTCTTGTCTGCCTTGGCATGCGCCTTTGCCTTGGACTTCTCCGCCTTGGCGTCAGCCTTGTTCACGGCTTCCTTCTCGTCCGCTTTTGCCTTGGCGATCTTTTCGCTGGCCTTGGCATCGGCCTTCTCGGACTTGGCCTCGGCATTGACTGCTGCCTTGGTGGCGGGTGCCGTGGTAGTGGTGGTCGTGGTGGCAGGTGCGGCTGGCGTTGTGGTGGTTGCCGCGGGAGCCTGTGCAAAGGCGGCGCTGACGAACAGGGTGGCAACGGACATAACGATCAGATTTTTCATAAAGCCCTCATCAAGTGGTTGAGCAGTTTGCCTGCCCTCCACTAACGCGCCCTGCCGACAGGCAGTTGACCATGGAGATGTAAGCGTTGGTTACGGTTGTAAGCACGCCTTACACGGCGCATAGTGCACCCTGTCAATCAGGGGAGAGTTCGATGAGCACGATGGAAGCGGGCAGCTTGCCCGATATTGAATTGCGTGTCGCCACGCAGGATGACGCCGCGTTGCTGGCAACGCTGCAGGCCGAAATGGATGACAGCGACCCGGCCGCCGTTACCAACATCGACCATGCGGCAATGCGTGCCGTGCTGGCGGACATGGCCGCCTACCCGCACTTTCGCGCCTACCTCGTCTACCTGGACGGGCAGCCGGTGGCCAGCTTTTCGCTGATGATCTTTGCGTCGCCTTCGCAAGGCGGACAGCCTCAGGCTCTTCTGGATGCGGTGGTGGTGAGCCGCACGCAGCGCGGGCGCGGCATCGGTGAGGCCATGGTGCGGGAAGCGCTGTTCATGGCGCGGCAGGCCGGCTGCTACAAGCTGATCCTGTCATCCAATCTGAAGCGGCGCGATGCACATCGCTTCTATGAGCAGCTTGGCTTTCGGCAGCATGGGATCAGCTATGGCATGGCGTTGAAGGAGCATGATTAGCTGCTTTGCCGGCGATGCCGAAGCAGGGCATTCGAATGGCAAGTTCAACTGCAAGGCCAGCCGCTTGGTAAGGTGCAATACCCGAAGGGCATTGCACCGTCCTTCGCAGACCGGCATCGCATCGTCGGCCGATTTCCTTGATCGACCCAAGGTGCAATGCCCCTTCGGGGTATTGCACCCTACGAACGCTGGCCGGCCAGCGCCATCAGCCGCTCGGTAGGGTGCGATACCCGAAGGGCATTGCATCGTCCTTCGCAGACCGGTATCGCATTGTCGGCCGATTTCCTTGATTGACCCAAGGTGTAATACCCCGAAGGGGCATTGCACCTTACGAACGCTGGCCGGCCAGCGCCATCAGCCGCTTGGTAGGGTGCAATACCCGAAGGGCATTGCACCGCCCTTCGCAGACCGGTATCGCATCGTCGGCCGATTTCCTTGATCGACCCGAGGTGCAATGCCCCTTCGGGGTATTGCACCCTACGAACGCCCCACCTTATTCGCGGCGGGCCTCGTTCAACGAGACTGGGAAGTCAACGGCAGCGCGCATGCCAGCGCCAATCTCCTCAGGCCGCCTGGCCGGCCAGCGCCATCAGGTCCACCACTTCCAGGCCGGCCAGATCCTGCGCCGCGTTTCCGGCAAACGCAGCACGGCTCGGCTGCGCATTCTGCAGATGCCGCATGGCCACTGCCTTGAGCTGAAGCTCGGTGCATTCCAGCACGCCGCGCCGGAACTGTTCCCGCATGGCTTGCGTGACGCCGGCTTCCCGCAGCTGCCATGCCTGCAGCGCTTCATGATGCGGGCTGCGCGGCTTGTCGAGTTCGCCGATCACGCCGATGATGGCTTCCTCGATATGTTCGCGCTCCAGCGGCGCTTCCACCACCCAGGCTACGGCACGGGCAAAGTCTTCATAGGTGCCGGCAAGCCGCGGGTCGCGGTAGGACAGCATGGTGAAGACGCCGCTGTGCGCCGCATAGCGCGCGGTGCCGCCATAGGCGCCGCCTTCCTCGCGCAAGGCCTGGTGCAGCACCTGGTTGGTCATCAGGTTGGCCAGCACCGACAGCACCGGCGCGTCCTCGTGGCCCAGGCGCGGCACCGCCCAGCTTGCGAAGCAGTGGTTGACCTGGGCAGGCGCCGTCAGCGCCACGCTGGCCGGCGCGCCGCGCTCGCGCTGCGGCGGGGTAGGCGCGCTGTCGGGGTCGGCGCCAGGGACATCGATCAGCCGCGCCAGATGCGCGCCGTCCTCTCCCACGCCGGCGCCGATGATGCGCACCGGCGCCGCCAGCACGCGCTGGTGCAGCGCCGAGAGCCGTTCACAGATGGCTTGCAGGCCATCGTCGGATTCGATTTGCCGCGACAGGGCGCTGTAGAAGCGCAGCGCGCCTGCGCCGTCCACGGCGTCCTGGAAGCGACGCCGCAGGGAATAGGGAAGTTCGGCCGCAATCGCGGCGTACTGGTCGCCCTGGTCGGCCAGGTCCTGCAGCTGGTTTTCCGCGATCTGGTCGATCAGGAAGGCGATCCGCTCGCTTTCATCGAAGCGGGCTTCACGGATGGACTTCGACAGCACCTGCGCAATCGCCTCCTGCTCCTCGCGCACATTGCGCGACGAGAAGGCCAGGTTGATGCGCAGGGCCGGCGCATCTGCCTTCAGGGATTCCTGCGCATCCAGGTCGACCGAGAACGATGGCGCCAGCTGCTTGCGCCAGGATGCCGCTTCGGCGAAATTCATCGCGCCCACGCCGAGGTCGGGCAGCAGTTCGGCGTACAGGTCCAGCCATGGCCACTCGGCTTCGTCGAAGGCGGACACGTCATACACCACGCGGCCGTAGCTGATGCCGTTGCTGGCAATGCGAAGGCCCAGGAGGCGGCCGCTGTCTTCGGGCAGGTCGTGCAGGGGCCGCGGCAGCGGGCTCACATCCTGCGGCCGGATGCGCGGCAGCAGGTCGTTGTTGACGGGCTGGCGCTGGCGCGCCAGCAGCGCTTCGGCTTCGGCGGCGATGCGCTGCGCCTCGCGCTCGTCCATCGCGCTTGCGTGCTGCGCCAGGCGCTCTTCCTCGACCGCATTGCGCGCCTCGAAATAGCGCGCATCCGGCTCCACCGTGACGGTGAGGCGGGTCGGCGCGGCCAGCAGTTCGCGCACCATGGACTTGAAGAATTCCGGATGACGGATGTCCTGCTCCAGCTTCGCCAGCGTGGCTTCGCTGTCGAAGGCGGTCATGATGTCGCCGCCGGCCATCTCGAAGGGCAGGGCCTGCAGCAGCTTGCGCATGCCGTACGGCAGCTGGCCGCCCTGTATCTCGCGCTGCGAGAAGCGCAGGTCGCGCAGCGCCGCCTGCAATACCGCGTGCGGCACGCCGGTCTGCGCGGTCTTTTCCAGGGTCCGCCAGATCAGCGCGCGCGCCTCTTCGGTCTGTTCGCGGGTCAGGCCTTCCATGCCCAGGTGGAATACCAGCTGGCGGTGGCTCGGGTCCATGCCGTTGAAGGCGGACGGCCTGCCATAGCCGGCCGTCTCCATCGCATGCAGCAGAGGCGCCGAGGCGTCGCCCACCAGGCCGGCTTCCAGAAGCTGCGCGCGGTAATACGCCATCGGGTCGGCCGATTCGCCGGCCAGCCAGGCCAGCTGCATGCCGTATTCATCGTCGCGCGCGGTCGGCGACGGTATGCGGATGGTGCTGCTGCGCGGCGCGTCCCATTGCGGCGCCAGTTCCGGCATCATGCGCGGCGCCTGGCCCGACAGCTTGTCCAGCACATGCTCGGCAATGACGCGCTGTACTGCTGCCGGATCGACTGCGCCGGCGGTCATGAACACCGCCTGCGACGGATGGTAATGGCTGGCGTGGAATTGCTTCAGATCGTCATGCGTCAGGGACGGAATCGCCAGCGGATCGCCACCTGACTCGACTGCATAGGTGGTGCCGGCAAACAGCACGGCGTCCATGCCCTGCGCCAATGCCCGCATCGGGTCGGCGAACGCACCCTTCATTTCATTGAACACCACGCCGCCATAGCCGAGCTTGCCGTTCTCCAGCGTATGCCGCCAGCCCTCCTGCAGGAAGTCCAGGTATTCGAGTTGCGGGAAGAAGGCCGCGTCCAGGTAGACGCCGAGCAGGTTGAAGAAGTCGGCCTCGCTGGTGCTGGCGAACGGGTACACGGTGCGGTCGGGATAGGTCATCGCATTCATGTAGGTCGCGGTCGAGCGGCGCAGCATCGAGAAGAACGGGTCGCGCACCGGGTAGCGGCGCGAGCCGCACAGCGCAAGATGCTCCAGGATATGGGCGCGGCCATCGTCCTTGTCCGGCACGGTGGGAAAGGCCACCAGGAAAACCATTTCGGGATCGTCGGTTGCCAGATGAATGTGGCGGGCGCCACTGGCGGGATGCTCGTATTCTTTCAACACTGCCTGCATGACCTTGACGGGCCGGACACGCTTTTCAATGAAGGTCATTGACTAATCCTATTGATGATTTAATTTGTATAGCAGTTTATCCTAGATTGCCGGCCGGCGCGCCGTTGACAGAATCCAGCGATGACATGCAGCACATTACGCCTCTTGGGCCTCCTATCTGGTGGCGCCATTAGCGAAGATCAATGGCGCGGCGGCGCGATGGAGTATGACAAAGTTCAGCCGCAAGCGTTAGCGCAGGCGCACGACGCAGGTGTTCTGCCCGTGACGACCGGGCAGGCTGGTGTCGCGCGCCTTCCCTGAGCCTGCGTTTCTTCCAACCGTCCCAGGTTGATACAAGGAGCCTTCCATGTCCTCACCCAGTCCCAATCCCGTGGCCGACCTGGCCGCCGTCAAGGCGCGCCAGCAGGCGGCCTGGTCCACTGGCAACTATGCCCTGATCGGCAGCACGCTGCAGATCGTTGGCGAGAATCTCTGCGAGGCGCTTGATCTGCGTTCCGGCATGCGCGTGCTCGACGTGGCCGCCGGCAATGGCAATGCGACGCTGGCGGCGGCCCGCCGCTGGTGCGAGGTCACGTCGACCGACTATGTGCCGACGCTGCTCGACAGCGCCCGCCGCCGCGCCGAGGCCAATGGCTTTGCCATCGATTTCCAGCAGGCGGATGCGGAAAACCTGCCCTTCGCCGATGCGGCATTCGACGTGGTGCTTTCGACCTTCGGGGTGATGTTCACGCCGGACCAGGACAGGGCGGCCAGCGAGATGGCGCGGGTGTGCCGGCCGGGCGGCCGGATCGGCCTGGCGAACTGGACGCCGGACAGCTTCATCGGGCAGGTGTTCAGGACGATAGGCAGATACATCCCGCCGGCGGCAGGCGTGAAATCGCCGGCATCGTGGGGCACCAGGGCCAGGCTGGAGGAAATGTTCGGCCAGGTCGCGGCCGACATCCGCATTGCCGAGCGTGCATTCGTCTTCCGCTATCGCTCGCCGCAGCATTGGCTGGACGTGTTCCGCACTTATTACGGCCCGATGAACAAGGCATTTGCCGCGCTCGATGAGAGCCGGCAGCAGGCTTTTGCCCAGGACTTGCTGGACCTGATGGCAAGCCTGAACCGTTCAGGCGACGGCACGCTGGTGCTGCCCAGCCCCTACCTGGAAGTGGTGGTGGAGCGCAAGGCCTGAGCCGGGGCCGGCCGGCGCGGCGCTGCCAGGAGATGGGCCAGGTGCCGATTACCAGGCCAGCCGCGATGGCGGCCACGACAGCTGCCATCGCGGCCATGCGCGCTGCGTCATAGCGGGCCGGCGTTGTCCGGTACGCGACCTTGCTGACATCGCACCGCACTTGCCGCAGCGCCTAGTCTTCGGCGGTCAGGCAGGGAAAACCGAGAACGAAAATCATGCGAGACTTGATGGCTACATTCCTTGACAGGGGAGATGGCCGGTATGTCATGGCGCAGAACCTGTTGTGACCAGCATGCAATTCCCTTTTTGACAGGCGGCCCATGGCGGCAACGTATTCCACGCTCGACGACCTTCACCAATGCCTGACCCGGGAATTCGGCCTGGTCGCCGAGGCGCCGCATGGCGGCAGCTGGCGCACATATTTTCTTGGAAATGTCGAATGGCATCCGTCGCGGTCGACCCGCACCCTCAAGATATTGCTGGATGGCGCCGGCAGGCCATGGAAGATACAGCTCTGCGTTTCTTCCGACAATAACAACAGCGTCTTTCTGGACGCGCCATTCGGGCATGAGGTGCTGAAGCAGGCGATCGACGGAGAAGTCCGCCTGCTCTTACGCAATTCACAGCGCTGACACCCGTTGCGGCCGGGCCAACGCCGCGGGCATTACAGCGCCGTGCCGCGCCTGCGCACGCGAGCCACGGCAAGCAGGCCCAGGCCTAGGCCAAGCAGGCGCAGGGTGGCCGGCTCCGGCACCTGCGCCGCCTCGCCTTCCAGCGTGAAACGGAAATTGTCGGCTGCGAACGCGACCGATGTGCCGGGCTGCACCCAGACTTCCAGCCTGTCGATCGGCGCTCCCAGGCCGGTTGTGCGGGTCGCAAAGTCTTGCGGCGCGGTATCAAGGAAGGAAAACTGCAGTGCATTGCCCAACAGGCCACGGAACAGCCAGGCATCGCCCTGCGCGACCGGGCCCAATGCCGCGATGTCATAGCCGTCGAAGGTGAAGTCGCGCCCCGTGAAGGTGGAAAAGACTGTTGGCGCACTGGGCGCGCCCGGGACCGGGCTTTGCGTCGCCGGATAGCCCACCAGCGCGCTGGGCGGATTGCCGGCGCCGGCAGAGAGAACGAAGTTCCTGGCGATCGCATAATTCATCTGGCTCTCGGACCGGTCAACCCCGGGAAGGAAGCCCTCGTCCAGATCTTGAAAGGTCACTGTCGCGGCCAGCGATTGCGATCCGGTCAGGGTGTGCAGCAGGGCAAAGGCGCTGCCGAGCACGACGGCCTTGATCGACTTTCTCATGGCGACCTCCTGGGTATGCAAAGTGGTCCATCGGAATCAGCGTGTTGCTTGCCGCGGATGCTGGCAAGAAAACCTGGCCCTTTCCATTATCGATAGCGCGGCTGCATGCTTTTTGAGCGAGGCCAACATCGAGGTTGCCAGGCCTGCTGCACGGCAGGCGTCGATGCGCAATCCTCCCTTTGGCAGATGGCGCGGCTGAACAAACGACTGCCCGGAGCGTCAATCGGGGCAGGGACATGGCTCGCGCGTACTGTTAAAAACGTTGGGGCGAACGCATGGTGCGCTGAAGCCAAAGTGAGTTTGAAGAATTGCATTTGCCCGAAGACAGTTGCTTACGGTTGATCCGGATCATGGGCGCATGGCCTGCGCAGGGCGAGCGTCGCGCTGGCCATGGAAGAATAGCCGCCATCGGAATGCGGCGAAGCGCGATTGCAAGCCGCAGCAGGCGCGTCATGGCCAGCGATTTGTGCAGGAATGATGCTGATGACTGCAGGCTGCCATTCGTCATCAGTCCCGGGCCGGCGGAGACGTGCCTGCCCTGACCTGAATAAGGAAAACAATGTTCTTCGACAGCATGCATGATCTGTGGCGGGTCTTCCTGGTCGGCACGCTGGCATACATCGGCTGCATCGTGATGATGCGGCTGAGCGGGAACCGCACGCTGTCCAAGCTCAATTCATTCGACCTGGTGGTGACCGTTGCCTTTGGCTCGACGCTGTCGTCCATACTTATCAGCAGCGACATTGCTCTGGCCGAAGGCCTTTTCGCCATTGCCCTCCTGGTGCTGCTGCAATTTGTCATTACCTGGCTTTCAGTCCGGTCCGGCGCGGTCAACACCATCATCAAGACCGCGCCCACCCTGCTTCTGCGCAACGGCCGCATGCTCGACGATGCCATGCGGAAGGTGCGCATCACCAGCGACGAAATCCGGACTGCGGTGCGGCAGAAGGGCATGGGCAACCTGGAGCAGGTCGCTGCGGTCATCCTGGAAACAGATGGCAGCCTCTCCATCATTTCTGCCGAGAAGCTTGGCTCGGGTTCTGCGCTGGAGGGTGTCCAGGGAGCCGGGGACAGGCTGCAGCACTGAGCTTTCGCGCTACCGCATAGCTGTCGGCGTTTGCGGAAGGCTACGCCTGCGCCGGGCTTGCGGCAGCACCTGCCAGGCGGCGCGCCCTCAGTCTTTCCTGCCTGCCAGCGAACGACCGCCGCCCGAGGCGGGGCCTGCGCCCGGACGTTTGCCTGCAAGCAGGCGCGCGCCACACAACAGTCCCAATGCCGCGCCGCCGGCCAGGAACCATGCGCGGTGCATGCTGGCCCAGAGTTGCAGGCTTCCCGTATGCGCGCCGGCGCTGTACCTGCCCCGCGCCGCGTAGGGCCCTGGGACCGGCTGCCACAGGTTGGATGGCCGGTCGCGGGCGATCGGTTCGTCGGTATGCTGACCCTTGAAGCCGGTGCGCGCGAGATAGCGGTCCAGAAGCCGCGGCGCAACCTTCTCCGCCAGTATGGTCATGGCCGACGGCGCGCCGACATACAGCTCGGGACGCTGGGCATGGGCTGCCCAGTAAATGGCCCGGGCCGCCACTTCGGGCTGGTAATACGGCCCCATCGGCTTGGGATGACGCAGCAGCGTGGTCTTGCACCAGTCGAACTGCGGCGTGTTCACGCCCGGCATTTCCAGGATCGTCAGGTGGATGTCGCTTCCCTCATGCAAGAGCTCTGTGCGCAGCGACTCGGTGAAGCCCTTGACCGCATGCTTGGCGCCGCAATAGGCCGATTGCAACGGGATCGAACGATAGGCAAGCGCCGAGCCAACCTGGACAATGGCCCCGCGCCTGCGCGGCCGCATGCGCTTCAGGGCCGCCATCGTGCCCCATACATAGCCGTGGTACGTCACATCGGTCACGCGGCGGTAATCCTCGGGCGTGATCTTGGCCAATGGAGCGAAGATGGTCGCCATCGCATTGTTGACCCAGATATCGATCGGGCCCAGCGCTGTCTCGGCCTGTGCGGCGGCAGCTTCGACCTGCTCAGGGTCAGCCACGTCGGTAGGTATTGCGACGGCCCGGGCGCCCAGCGCGCGGGCTTCTGCGCAGGCAGCCTCCAGCCGCTCGGCATCGCGCGCCAGCAGCGCAATGGAAGCGCCATGCCTGGCGAATTCACGCACCGTGGCGCGGCCGATGCCCGCGCTGGCGCCCGTAATGACAACCACTTCGGGTCGATGAGTATCAGTCATGCGATGCCTTCGATGAAAGGAGCGACTGCGGGAACGCGCGCGCCAGCATGAAACTTTTGACCGGCGCGCGCATACCGGGTTCAATATTGTTTGCGCAAATGCACTTGCAGCGCGCTTGCCCAGGAACCATCGCTTCATCGATACATCTCAACGGTAATGCCGGCTCCGCACCCGGGGAGCCGGGATGCATTTCCAGTAGTCGCCCGCGCAGCCTGGGCGCCGTATCAGGCTAACCCGGAATGCCTGCCGCAAGCCGTCCTCCGGAAGCCTTCCATCCATCCCAGCCAGAAGGAGCACCGATGAACAGGTATGCGCGATTCGCAATAATGATTCTGACCTCGACCGTCGTCATGTTCGGAATGATGTATCTGAACACCTTTGAGTATGACCATGTCTTCTTCAGCGAGACGCGCGCCTGGATGGCCTTGATGATGGGAGCCGCCATGGCCTTCATCATGCTTGCCTTCATGCTGGGGATGTACACCAACCGCAGCGCCAACATCGCCATCTTCATCGGCAGCATCGCGGTTTTCTGCGTTTCGCTCTGGCTGGTGCGCAGCCAGGCGACGGTCGACGAGGTGTCGTACATGAAAGCGATGATCCCGCATCACTCGATTGCGATACTGACCAGTTCGCGAGCGCGCATCAACGATCCGCGGGTTCGCAAGCTGGCCGACGGGATCATTGAAACCCAGCGCAAGGAAATAGCCGAGATGAAGGGCCTGGTCGGCGAACTGGGGAAAAGATAGGCCGGCACCGCGAGGTGCCTCCTTCCAGCGGCATGGAAACGCTGCCATACGATTTCCCACAACCACTGTCTGCCCCGGGGCTGCTAGCATCCGTGTGATGAGAGGCCGGCTCGTCCGCGGGATGCGGCCGGCTGCCGGCGCCGATTCCTTCACCCCAGGGAGGCCGCGTGCCAAGTACATCACCCGTCGTCAGCAAGCCGGATGCATCACGGCCGCAATTGCCATGAGGGCGAAGCTGCTCAAGTACTGGGAGCACGTCTGGGCCAGCTTCTGGTTCCTGCCTTCGCTGATGGCGGCTGCCGCAGTGGCGCTTGCGCTACTTGCGGTGATGCTGGACCACAGGCTTGACGACAAATGGCTCAACAGCGCCTCATGGGTCTATGGCGGCGGCGCCGAGGGCGCGAGCGCCGTGCTGCAGACCATTGCCGGATCCATGATCACCATCGCGGGCGTGGTATTTTCGCTGACGCTGGTGGCGCTGTCCCTGGCTTCCTCGCAGTTCGGTCCGCGCCTGTTGCGCAACTTCATGCGCGACACCAGCAACCAGCTGGTGCTCGGTACCTTCATCGCGACCTTTCTGTATTGCATGCTGGTGCTGCGCACCATACGCAGGCCGGAAGAGGGCGCCTTCGTGCCGCACCTGGCCGTGACGCTGGGCGTGGCATTCGCCATCGCAAGCCTGTGGGTGCTGATCTATTTCATACACCATGTTTCAGTCTCGATCCAGGCCGAGGAAGTGATCGCCCGGGTGGCGGCTGAACTCGATGAGACCATGGAAAAGCTGTTCCCCGAGCAGATCGGCGAAGGATGCGACGGGCCCGGGCAGCAGGAAGAAGCCGATCCGGCGCAGGCGATGCGGGCCATGGAACGGCCCGGATGCGAAATCCTGGCCGCTGGCGACGGCTACCTGCAGATCATCGATCACCAGCTGCTGATGGCCTTTGCCACGGAAAGCGACACGGTGCTCAGGATGGAGCGGCGGCCTGGCCACTATATCGTGGGCGGCACGCCGCTGCTGTCTGTCTGGCCGCCGGAGCGTGTCGACCAGAAGGCGCGCGAGCGCCTGCTGGCGGCATTCGTATTGGGCAACCAGCGCACCTCGGCGCAGGATGTCGAGTTCGCCTTGCTGCAGCTGGTCGAAATAGCGACCAGGGCGCTGTCGCCGGGTGTCAACGATCCTTTCACCGCGATCTCGTGCGTGGACCGCATCGGCTCGGCCCTGTGCCGCCTGGCGCGGCGCGCCATGCCCGATGCGCTGCGCCGCGACGACAGCGGACAGTTGCGGGTCGTGGCCAGCGCGCCCACTTTCCCCGCGCTGGCCGACACCGCATTCCATCAGTTGCGCCAGTATGCGAGGACCAACACGGATGTCACCTTGCGCCTGCTGGAAACCATCACCGTGATTGCCGCGTTCACGCGCCGGCCGGCCGACCGGGTGGCGCTTTCCAGGCATGCCGACATGATCGCCAGGGGCGCCAGGGAAGCGATGCAGCTTGACGAGGACAGGCAGGCACTGGAAGGCCGCTATCACGCTGCACGGCGCGCGCTCGTGAGCCAGGACGCGGATGTCGGCTGACGCCCTTTCAGTATTCGGGGTGGCCGGTGGCGCATGCAAGGACGGACAAACAGGGCAAGCCCCGGGTCCGCACCTACCCGCCCGGCGCCTGGTCGAACGAGGCGGCGAGGTAGTCGACGAAGGCGTTCTTGCGGGTGGTCGAGCGGAAGGCGCCGCATGGAAGGGCCTCGGCATGCCGGAAACCCTGTGGATCAACAAGGTCATTTCCTGAGGATGGGCCATGGCGCCCGGGCATGGCCGGAAAGGCCACGGCCATGCCCGGGCGCATCGCCATCGTTTCTGCTCTGCCTGTTTCATTCGCCGGCCGGGAGGCGTCCAAAGCAAGTGGCGCGCAGCAGGCGCGGCGCAGCCATGCCGCCTTTAATTCCCGCTTTCAGTCTTTCTGCGGATCGTGGCCCCAGTTCATCAGGGAATAGCGCCAGTCGCTGGTCGCAGGATCGCTCTTGCTCGGACCTTGCGCCAGATGGCGGTGGACATAGCCAACCACCTTGCGCATATGCGCCAGGTCGTCTTCGCTCAGCTCCGCCGCAGGTGTGTGCAGCAGCTCGATGATGCGCCGGCCGGACTGATGGCCCACCGATTCGCCGGCGCCGTGCTTTTGTCCCACGCGCTTGGAATCTTCGCTGGCCAGCCATTTCTCGAGCTGGGCAGGCGTCATGTTCACCGCCTGCTTGAAATCGGCAATGGTCTTTTTCCTTTCTTCCTTCTGGTCCTTGTCGTCGGCGTTAACGTTTCCGGTCATCTGCTTCTCCATTTAAAAAGTCTTATGCCTGCATGGGCAGGCCAAGGGCCGGAGCACGTCGGCCGGCTCCCGGTTTGGACAAGAAGACGCGGCAAGGTTTCCTGCCGGTTTCCGGCCTGATGCCGGCTGGCGCAACAGCAGCGCATTTTTCCGGCAGGCGTGCCGCCGGCTTTCGAGAGAAGGGGGAAGGCCGCTTCCGAGGAGGCGAGGGAGTTTGTCGGCAGGCGCCTGGCGCAGCGGGTCAAACCGTTGTGCCAGGCCGGAAGTGCCCTGCGCTCAGGCTGCCGGCGCAGCGTTGGCGATGTAGTCGCACACGGCGCGGGTCACGTCTGCCGTGTTGGCCTTGCCGCCCAGATCCGGCGTATGCACCTTGCTTGCCGTGACCGCTTCGACTGCCCGCATCAGGGTTTGCGCGGCGACGGTTTCGCCGAGGTGTTCCAGCATCATGGACGCGGTCCAGAACGTGGCGACCGGATTGGCCACGCCCTTGCCGGTGATGTCGAAGGCGGAGCCGTGGATGGGCTCGAACATCGACGGGAACCGGCGTTCCGGATTGAGGTTGGCGGTGGGCGCGATGCCCAGGCTGCCCGACAGCGCGGCCGCCAGATCGGACAGGATGTCGGCATGCAGGTTGGTGGCCACCAGCACGTCCAGCGACTTGGGCTTTAAGACCATGCGCGTGGTGACCGCATCCACCAGTTCCCGGTCGGTCCTGACATCGGAATAATCCCTGGCGACTTCGTAAAAGATTTCATCCCACATCACCATGCCGAAGCGCTGTGCGTTGGACTTGGTCACCAGGGTCAGGTGCTTCGCCGGGCGCTTGCGCGCCAGCTCGAATGCGAAGCGATGGATGCGTTCCACGCCCGCGCGGGTGAACACCGCCACTTCGGTGCCGACCTCGATCGGCAGGCCGCGGTGGGCGCGGCCGCCATTGCCCGAGTATTCGCCTTCGGAGTTCTCGCGGATGATCACCCAGTCGATGTCCTCGCCATTGGTCAGCGGGCTCTTCACGCCGGGCAGCACGCGCGCCGGCCGCACGTTGGCGTACTGGTCGAAGCCCTGCGCGATCGGCAGGCGCAGGCCCCACAGCGATACATGGTCCGGCACCTGCTGGCTGCCGACCGCGCCGAAGAAGATCGCGTCGAACTGCTTCAGCCTTTCCAGGCCGCCTTCGGGGATGTAATGGCCGTGCTCCAGGTAATAGGCCGAGCTCCAGGGGAAGTGCTCGACCTCGAGCCGGAAGCCGCCGTCCTTCTCGGCCAGCGCCGTCAAAACTTCCAGCCCGGCAGCGATGACTTCCGGACCGATGCCGTCGGCGCCGATCGCCGCGATTTTATGTGTACGCATGTTGTCTCCAGTTAATTTTGTATGAGCAGCGCCGAGTCATGTTTCGTGATGCCGACAGGGCAAGGTCGGCCGCGGCCTCGTTCGCAGAGCAGATTGTAGGGCTTGCGGCGCCATGTTGGGCGGACATCGATTCACATTGCGATGGCGGCGAAGTGAATAATGGCAGCCAATCGGATTGGTCTGCATTTCGCAAGATTCAGTGAAAGAAAACGCTTCCGCGGGCGAAGGAATGACAGCGTTGGGGTTCGAGCTGAATGTTGCTTGCGCCGGGAAAGGCAGTGATCCGGCGCTTGCCAAGGCCGCCGGGTGGATGGTCCGGCATCTCCGGTGTACAAGGGTGTACAAGGGTTTACAAGGCGGCGCTTAATCAAAACAGTAATTTCCATGCATAAACAACCCCGTCGAATTTATGTCCGATAATCGATTTAACTAAGTTAAACTTTCCGCGCCTGTCTGCTTAAGCCCATGTTTTCATGATAGCAACGCCCCAGATTCCGTCGCTGCAGCAAAAGATCAGTCTTCTCCGCGGTCATGCCTCCTCCCTGGCTCCCTGGCCCGCAGCCTGCGCGTTGCTGATCGCGGGCCTGTGGTTCTGGGCGGCCTCGACCATCCATTACGAGCAGCGCGACCTGCGCGATCGCACCTTTGCCAACGCGTCGGCACAGGCGCGCACCTATGCCGACCAGATCGAGCGCAGCATAGGCCAGCTTGACTACCTGATGCAGAGCCTGCTGTTTTCCTGGCAGAAGAATGGCGGTGCGCTGCATCTCGAGGAGCAGGTCAACGCCGGCCTGGTGCCGGCGGCGGCGCGCATCTCCATCAGCGTGTTCGACCAGACCGGCAAGCTGCTGACCTCGACGCTGGCGGAGCCGAAAGGTTGGCAGGGCGTGGCAAGCCGTGCCTATTTCAGGGCGCATGCCGCCAGCCCCAGCAAGGCGCTTGCGATTTCCAATCCGATGAGGAGCATCGTCTCCGAGCGCAATGTGATGATTCTGTCGCGCCGCATCGATGACACCGACGGCGGCTTCGCCGGCGTGCTGGCAATTGCGGTCGATCCGGAATTCCTGGCGTCCTTCGTGGACGATACCAAGCTCGGCCGGGATGATTTCGTCTCGATCCGCAATACCGACGGCAGCTTTATCGCGGCCAAGTCGCGCAACGAATTCCGTGTGAGCGACCCTATTTTCCGCAACACCTCGCCCGTGACCGAGCGGATGGGCGTCACCGTGCGCGAGGCTGCGCGGTATGCGGATGGCAAGGCGCGCATCGTTGCCTGGCATACGGTGCAGAGCTATCCGCTGGTATCGATCGTCGGCGTGTCCGAAGGCGCGCTGAAGGAAGCGTATCTGCCGCGCTACCGCGAAATCCAGCTCATTGCCGGCGTTGGCAGCCTGGTGCTCGCGCTGATCGCCGCCGCCTGCGTGCGCCATGCGGCGTTGCGGGTGTGGCGCGCACACCATATGCGCGAGGTGCATGAGGCTTATCGCATCGCGACCGAGAATGCGAGGGAGGGGTTCTACATGCTGCGACCGCTGTATGGCCCCAACCGCGAGGTTGTCGATTTCCTGATCGAAGACTGCAACGAGCGTGGCGCAATGTACCGAGGCATGGCACGCGGGGTCCTGATCGGCAAGACGCTGTCGGCCATGCTGCCCAGCCTGTTCGATACCCACATGCTGGCGGCCTGCCGCCAGGCGATGGCAGACGGCCTGTATGAAGATGAAATACAGTTGCCGCAGCGCGGGAGCAGGTCCGTCCAATGGATGCAGCGACGCCTGGTGCGCTCCAGCGCCGGCCTGGCGGTGACGCTGCGCGATATCACCGAAAGCCGGCTGCACCAGGAGGCGCTGGAGCAGATGGCCAATGCCGACGCGCTGACGTCGCTGCCCAACCGCCACTGGCTGACCGGCTATCTGCCGGCAGCGGTGGAGCAGGCCCGCGAGGCGGGACGCATGCTGGCCGTGATGTTCGTCGATCTGGACGACTTCAAGAACATCAACGACACCCTGGGCCATGCGGCCGGCGACGAATTGCTGAAGGCGGCCGCGCTGCGGCTCAATGCAGTGATACGCCCGGAAGACAGGGTGGCCCGGCTCGGCGGCGACGAGTTCACGATCATCGTGCAGGCAGCCCAAACGCGGGAAGAGGTGGCAGCGGTGGCCGAGCGGGTGATCGACACGCTGTGGCAGCCTTTCATGCTGAGCAGCGGCAAGCGCCAGCATGTGGTGCATGCCTCGGTCGGCGTGAGCATCTTCCCGGATGACGGGACCAGCGGCGAGGCCCTGCTCAAGCAGGCGGACATCGCGATGTATGCCGCCAAGGGCGCGAAGAAGGGCAGCTATCGCTTCTTCGAGCCCGAGTTCGAACGGCGCCTGGTCACCCGCCTGAACCGGGAAGCCGAGCTGAAGCTGGCAATCCAGAATGGCGAGCTGCTGCTGCACTATCAGCCCAGGGTGCGCAGCGACAGCGGCGAGATCACCAGCATGGAAGCGCTGGTGCGCTGGAACCATCCGGTGCAGGGCCTGATGGCGCCGAATGAATTCATCCCGCTGGCGGAAAAGACCGGCCTGATCGTCCCGCTCGGGATGGAAGTGGTGCGCATGGCCTGCGCCCAGCTCGCGCGCTGGAGGCGACAGGGCTTGCCGCTGGTGCCGGTCTCCATCAATGTCTCGGCGCAGCAGCTCGATGCCGGCGACCTGGGCGCCATCCTTGCCGGCGCGCTGCAGGCAAACGGCCTTGAGGCCCGCCTGCTGCAGGTGGAAATCACCGAATCAGCCACGGTGGCGGAAGATGGCCCGGCGATGCTGCAGCTGGCGGCGATCCAGCAGGCGGGCATTCGCCTGTATGTGGATGATTTCGGCACCGGCTATTCCTGCCTGGCGCAACTGAAGCGGCTGGACATGGATGGCCTGAAGATCGACCGCGCCTTTACTTCCGAACTGGACAACAGCGCCAGCGACGCCACCCTGTTCAGGGCGATTGTCTCGATGGCCCATGCGCTGCAGATGCGGGTGGTTGCCGAAGGCGTGGAAACAGCCGGGCAACTGGCGGCAGTGCAGGAGCTGGCATGCGAGGAGGTGCAGGGCTATTTCGTCTCACGGCCATTGCCGGCCGATGCGGTGGCGCGCCTGATGCAGCAACGCTTCCTGTTTGCGGTGGAAAACCAGGTTGAGGGCTGAACCGCCTGCTGCTTTCCAGTGGCATTTTTTTATGTGACTATCGATGTTCATGCTCGTCGATGGCACAGCTTGCAGCGCCTTTCCAGCAGGTGGTTTCCAGGCAGCCCTCTCGCTGCATTCCACTCACCCATTCAATCACGGAGAATTCCCACTATGACTACCCGAACTGGACTCTTGCGCGCCGGCCGTTGCCTGGCCAGACAAGGCCTTGTTGCAGCCGGCCTGGCGCTGCTGCTGGCAACGCCGCCGGCGGCGGTGGCGGGTTCCAGGAAAGCCGGTTCCACTACATCGTATAGCTACTTCGCCACCGGCAATCCGGATGCCGCAGTGAGCACGCCGTCCACGCTGAACGCGTCGTCCTTCGTGCTGATGGGCGGCGGCCCGGATGTGGACGAGGCGTTTCGCTGGATGATCAGCCGCGCGGGCATCACGCCGAAAACCGGCGGCCGCTTCGTGGTGATCCGCGCCACCGGCACCGAAGCCTATAACCCGTACATCTACTACAGCAACGATGCTTCCTCGACCTCGTCGCCGCCGGCCGAGCTGTGGGTAGGTGGCGCCGCGCTCGGGCTGAGTTCGGTGGAAACCCTGGTCATTCCCAGCGTCGAGGCGGCCAATGACGATACGGTCAATGCCATCGTCGGGCGCGCCAATGCGGTCTTCATCGCCGGTGGCGACCAGGCCGATTACATCCGCTACTGGAAAGGCACCAGGCTCGATGCGACGCTGAAAAACCTGATGGCGAAGAACATACCGCTGGGCGGCACCAGCGCCGGGCTGGCCGTGCTGGGGCAGTTCGACTACGCCGCCCTTAACGGCACGGTCACTTCGAAGCAGGCGCTGTCCAACCCTTACAACAAATACATGACGCTGGACCCGGCGCCGCTGGCAGTGACCGCCGGCTTCATAGCGCCGCCCGCGCTGGCCAACCTGATCACTGACTCCCATCTCGATACCCGCGACCGCATGGGCCGCTTGTTTGCCTTCGTCGCGCGGCTGGTCAAGCCCGACGGCACGACTGGCTGCAGTGGCGGCATCCTGCCGGCTGGCAGCGGGACCGGCACTGCGCGCGGCATCGGCATCGGTGTGGAGACGGCGCTGCTGGTGCAGGGCGACGGCACTGGCGTTACGGCGCGCCGCGTGACCAATCCGTCCACCACCACCGAAAGCGCGGTGTATTTCGTGCGGCCGCTGAATCCGCCCACCAGTTGCGTCGATGGCAAGCCGCTGACCATGACGACGGTGGAGGTACAGAAGCTGGCTGACTCCAGGACGGTGTTCAATCTTGGGGAATGGCGGGGGGTGGGAGGGCGGACGGTTGATGCGGTGTCGGGGGAGTTGACTGCGTCGCCTTATTGAGGTGGGGGATTGGGGGCTGGCATCGCTTTGATTGCTTTCATTGCTTTCATTGCTTTACTACGATAGTGCTGCCCTTGCGTTGCCGGGTGACGCAACACGAATGCACTGTCGTCATGGCCAGGCCGGGAGTTCGCCCCGGCAGGCGACCTACTTCTTTTGCTTCGCCAAAAGAAGTAGGCAAGAAAAGGCGACCCGGTGATCGCGCCCCGCTGCGCGGGGTGCCCGTGTCAGCGGCACCCGGAGCGGGGCGCGGCTAAACTCGCTCCGCTTCGCTACACTCAGACAGACGCCGCACCTTATCCGCTCCGGGCACCGCTGACACGGCGCGCTCAACGGGATTTCACGGCAACGACCACTTCAAAGGCAACGGCCACTTCAAAAGCAACTGCAACTGTCGCTGCGCGTACTTCAAAAGCAACTGCAACTGTCGCTGCGCGTACTTCAAAGGCAACTGCAACTGTCGCTGCGCGTACTTCAAAGGCAACTGCAACTGCAACTGCAACTGTCGCTGCGCGTTCTTCAAAGGCAACTGCGACAATAGAAACAGACGCAACGTTCTCTTTATCGCGACGCATCTTGTCGTTCACCAATCCCGCGATATCATTCCTCTCCACCGACTCGACAAGTAAGGCGCAAGCGACGTTGGTTCGTCCGCCTATAAACTTCTATGAAAATCGTTATTCTTCCTGGCGACGGCATTGGTCCCGAGATCAGCGCCGTCACCATTGACGTGCTGCAGGCCGTCTCCCGTACCCATGGACTCGGCCTCGAACTGCTTCACGACAGCGCGGGCCTGGATAGCCTGCGCGTTCATGGCGCCACGGTTACGCCTGCCCTGCTGGAGAAAGTGCGCGGCGCCGATGGGCTGGTGCTGGGGCCGATGTCGACTTACGAGATGAAGGATGAAGCCAGGGGCGAGGTCAATCCTTCCAAGTTCTTTCGCAAGGAACTGGACCTGTATGCCAATATCCGGCCGGCCCGCACCTATCCCGGCCTGCCCAACAAGGTGGGCGAATTCGACCTGGTCGTGGTGCGGGAAAATACCGAAGGCTTCTACGCCGACCGCAACATGGAGCAGGGTAACGGCGAGATGCTGGTGACGAAGGACGTTGCCATCTCGCTGCGCCGGATCACCCGCCAGTGCTGCGAACGCATCGCCGAGTCGGCCTTCGCCCTGGCGCGCACCCGCAAACAGCATGTGAGCATCGTGCACAAGGCCAATGTGCTGAAGATCGGCGATGGCATGTTCATCGATGCCTGCCATGAGGTCGCGAAGCGCTACCCCGATGTCACGGTGAATGACTTCATCGTCGATGCCATGATGGCCCATGTGGTGCGCGCGCCGTCGCGCTTCGATGTGATCGTGACCACCAATATGTTCGGCGACATCCTGTCCGACCTGACCTCGGAACTGTCCGGCAGCCTGGGCCTGGGCGCGTCGCTCAACGCCGGGTCCGGCTTTGCGATGGCGCAGGCTTCGCATGGCTCGGCGCCGGATATCGCCGGGCGCGATTGCGCCAATCCGTCCTCGCTGGTGCTGTCCGCGGCCATGCTGCTGGCCTGGCACGGGCAGCGCAGTGGCGACCAGGCGTTTGTCACTGCGGCGCGGGCGATCGAGCAGGCGACGACAGAGGCGATTGCCTGCGGCGAAATGACCGCCGACGTCGGCGGGCGGATGGGGACGAAGGCCGCCGGCAAGGCATTGACGGCACGGCTGGCATGACCTTTCCATCGGCAAGGCAGTGAGCCGGGGTCGCGCGGTGCAGGTTAGCCGGCGGCAGGCATTCCTTCATCCGATGTTCCCCGATTTCATTTGCCTGGTTTCCCGACCATGGTCCGGCAGCCAGGCAGGCGAGCATCGCCGCGGCGTCGCTGCGCATGCCGTGTTCCTGCCTGCAAGCCCGCCGCGACAAGCCGATACCGTTTAAGATGCGAGCGCGCAGTCGGGCCTGTTCGCAGGCCGGCATCGGCGCCAACACCAACATGGAGAGCGACAATGATTTTCGAGAGGGCAGTGATCAGGGTAAAGCCGGGCGAGGACGCCAATTTCATGGCGGCGGTTCAGGCGGCGGCGCCCTTGTTTCAACGGGCCAAAGGCTGCGTTTCGATGCAGCTGGAACAGTCGGTGGAGTATCCGGACAGGTACACGCTGGTGGTCGGCTGGCAGACCGTCGAGGACCATACCGTTGACTTCCGCAATAGCGCCGACTTCCAGGAATGGCGGCGCCTTGCCGGCCCCTATTTTGCCGAACCGCCCGAGGTGCAGCATCTGGGCACGGTGCTGCAGGCATTCTGAATCGTCTGCCAGGGACAGGCAGTGGCCATGCTTCGATTCGAATCGCCGTGCGCCACTCACGCCCCTTGCTCTGGATTGCCGCCTGTGGCCTGGCACAGGGCGGTAAATCCTGGTCAGACGCATCAAGCAGCGCGTCGGCAGCGAACGCCATCCAACGCGATGGCGCTTGGCCGCAGCGGGACTCGACGAACGCTTTCCCGTCTCTCTATGCGGCCGGCTTGCGCAGCTGCTGCCTGAGCATCGCCAGCATGGCCTCTGCCGCTGGCGACAGCGAGCCTTCGCGGCGCAGCACCAGGCCGATGGAGCGGCGTATCACCGGCTCCGCCAGCGGACGCCGCACGATGCCGGGGTCGGCTATCACATCGGCCGCCAGCGCCGGCAGCGCCGCCACGCCGAGTTCCTCGATCACCATGGCGCCGATGGTGGCGAGATGATCCACCTCATACGCAGGGTGGAAGCCGAAGCCATGCTGCAGCGCGGCGGCCTCGACGTACTGGCGCACGCTGGTATGGCGCGACATCGAAATATGCGGAAACGGCAGGGTGTCGGCAAAGCGCACCTTGCCGCGGCCCCTGGCCAGCGGATGGCCGGGCGCGGCCAGCAGCACGAAACTGTCGGTGGTCAGCGGCACATAGTCGAGGTCGGTGTAGGCGGGATTGGCGGCCGTCAGCGCAAAGTCCACCCGGCCCTCGCGCACCAGTTCGAAGGCCGGCTCGGACAGGGTGTCGACCACCGACAGCCTGATGTCCGGATGCCTTGCGCTGAAACTGCGGAATAGCCTGGGGATGATGCGCGCCGCCAGCGACGGCATCGCAGCAATCGCCACCCGTCCGCGCCGCACCGCGGCCACGTCCCGCACCGCGACCACCGCGCGCTCGATGTCCGACAGCAGCTGTTCGGCCTGCGCGGCCAGCACCTCGCCGGCTGCCGTCAGGGCGACGGCGCGGGTGGTGCGGTCGAACAGCCGCGTGCCGATTGCCCCTTCCAGCCGGCTGATCAGCGTGGACAGGGCCGATTGCGACAGATGCATCTCCTGCGCCGCCTGGCTGAAGCTGAGCGACTGGGCCACGGCGAGAAAGGCGCGGATGTCGCGGGCTGAAAGATTTATCTCCATAATCGATAAGTTTATAGAAAATATGCGATTCACAGAAATAAGATCCGACGGCAGACTGCAGTTTTTCTTGCTCCGTCCAGGCTCATGAACACCGATCACGCTGCTACTTCCATTGCTTCCCCGCAGGCCGGCGGCCTGCCCAAACCGTCGCGCGCCTGCGCGCTCGTCGCCGGCGGCGGCACCATGGGCGCCGATGTGGCGCTGGTGCTGGCCCGCGCCGGCTGCCGAACCATCGTTCTCGAACCGGGAGAAGCCCGGCGCCAGGCGCTGGACGACTATTTCACCAGCGGCCTGCGCGGCCTGGAAGCCGAAGACATGCGCGGCTGCCTCAGCGCCTGCGCATCGCTGGACGAGGTGGACTGGCAGGCGGTCGACCTGGTGATCGAATGCATCCCGGAAAAGCTGGCGCCGAAGCAGGCGCTGTTTGCCGAACTGGAAAAGCGCGCCAGGCCCGACACCCTGTTCTGCAGCAACAGCTCCAGCTTCCCGATCTCGGCGATCGCCCAAGGACTGACGTCGGCCCAGCGCATGCTGGGCCTGCATTTCTTCATGCCGGCGCACCTGGTGCCGCTGGTCGAAGTCGTGCTGGGCGAGCATTCCTCCGCTGCGCTGGGTGAAGCGCTGTCGGCTTTCATGCGCGCCTGCGGCATGGTGCCGGTGCTGGTGCGCAAGGACTTGCCGGGCTTCCTCGCCAACCGCCTGCAGCATGCGCTGGCGCGCGAGGCATTCGCGATGATCGATGCCGGCATCGCCACGCCGGAAGACGTCGATGCCGCGGTGCGCTTCGGCTTTGGCTTCCGTTTCCTTGCCGCCGGGCCGGTGCTGCAGCGCGACCATGCCGGCATCGATGTGCATTGCCCGGCCGCGGCCACGATGTATCCGTCGCTGGCGGCCAATACCGTGCCCGCCAGGGCATTGAGCGAGCGGCTGGCCAGCGGCAAGTTCGGCATGAAGACCGGCGAAGGCTTTTTCAAATGGACGCCGGAAAGCATTGCCGCCGAGCGCAAGCGCTACGACGACCTGCTGAAGGCGGGCTTGCGGCTGCTGGCGCCAGAACTGCCGAAGATCGAGAAATAGGCCGCAGGCAGACAGACTGTGATCCACGTCGACGTGCAGACTCATTAACCCAAGCAGTGACAGGCCCATTCCATGAACACGACTTCTTCCATGCCACGCATCGCGCTGATTCATGCGCTGAGCCATTCGGTGGACCCGATCAACCAGGCCCTGGCGCATGACTGGCCGCAGGCCAGGCGCATGAACCTGCTCGACGATTCCCTGTCGGCCGATCTCGCCGCTTCCGGCCGCGGCCTGGATGCGGCGATGCATCAGCGCTTTCATGACCTGGCGGAATACGCGGTCGGCACCGGCGCCCAGGGCATTCTGTTTACCTGTTCCGCCTTCGGTCCCTGCATCGAAGCCGTCGCGCGGCGCTATGCCAACCTGCCGGTGCTGAAGCCCAATGAAGCCATGGTGGCCGATGCTGTCACGGCGGCCGGCCCGGTCGGGCTGATCGCCACCTTCGGGCCGACGCTGGCATCGATGCCGCCGGAGTTTCCGGAGTCGGTAGAGCTGCAGAGCGCGCTGGCCGAAGGCGCGCTCGATGCGCTGAACCGCGGCGACACCAGGCGCCACGATGAACTGATCGTTGCCCAGGCGCGCCTGCTGCAGGCCGCCGGCTGCAAGACCATCGCGCTGGCCCAGTTCAGCATGGCCCGCGCGCGCGAAGCCTGCGAACAGGCCACCGGCCTGCCCGTGCTCACCACGGTGCACAGCGCAGTAAGTGCATTGAAGCGGCGGCTTGCCTGACCGCCCGTTTGCGACATAAACCAAGGAGACAAGAAATGCTCAAGAAAGCGCTATTCGCATCCATGCTGCTGGTCCAGGCCTTTGCCGCCGGCGCCAGCGACTATCCGTCCAAGCCGATCAAGTTCATCATTCCCTATCCGCCGGGCGGCCCGACCGACGCGATGGCGCGCATGATCCAGGTGCCGCTGCAGGCCAAGCTGCAGCAGCCTGTGATCATCGATAACCGTCCCGGCGCCGGCGGCAACATCGGCACCGACTTCGTCGCCAAGTCGCCGGCCGACGGCTACACCATCCTGCTTGCCGCCAGCGGCCCGATGGCGGTCAACAAGACGCTTTACCGCTCGATTCCCTTCGATTCGCAGAAAGACTTCGCGCCCATCATCCAGATCTCGGCATTCCCGCTGGTGCTGGAGGTGCATCCTTCGGTGCCGGCAAACAACATCAAGGAATTCCTGGCGCTCGCCAAGAGCAAGCCGAACGACCTGGGCTTCGCCTCGGCCGGCAACGGCACGCCGCAGCACCTTGCCGGTGAACTGTTCAATACCGCCACTGGCCTCAAGCTGCAGCACATTCCCTACAAGGGCGCCGGGCCGGCGCTCACCGACGTGATGGGCGGCCATGTCAAGGTGATGTTCGACATTCTCGGCAGTTCGGTGCAGTACATCAAGAGCGGCAAGCTGCGTCCGCTGGCGGTGACCACCGCGACCCGCAGCCCGGCGCTGCCGGACGTGCCGACGCTGGCCGAGTCCGGCCTGACGGGTTATAACTTTTCAGGCTGGCATGGCATCGTCGCGCCGGCGGCCACGCCCAAGCCCGTGATCGCCAAGCTGAACCAGGCCATCAATGAGATCTTCGCCGACCCTGAATTCAAGAAGCGCTGGGAAGAACTGGGTACGCCCATCGTGGGCGGCAAGCCGGAAGCCTTTGGCGAACTGATCCGTTCCGAGTCGACGAAGCTGGGCAAGCTGGTCAAGGATGCCGGCGTCACCGTCGACTGACGCATTGCCGGGCGCCGCGCCTGCGGCGCCCGGCCCGGCTCAGGCGGAACCGTCGTCCCGCTTCTTCTCCTTGCCGCCCTGTTCCTGCTGAAGATTGCCCCGGTCGTTCCGGTGTGGCCGCTCCGGCGTGGCCGCATTCTCGTCGGCGATCATGTCGTGCTGGTCGCCGGACTGCTTGCGGCGGTATTCCTCGATGCCGGTTTCCTGGCCGCGGTTGCGGTTGGGATGCGTGGTGCTCATCTGTTACTCCTTCTCAGAGCAGTGTGGACAGGTTGGATGCCCGCCACGCAGTGAAGTTCTCGGCGATGCCGTCAGGCCGCCAGCCTGGCGACGCGTCCGCCGGCTTCGGTCATCACCCGGTTGCGGCCTGCCGCCTTGGCGCCATACAGCGCCTCGTCGGCCCGCTTCAGCAGCGTATGCAGCGTGTCATCGGCATGCAGCACCGCAGCGCCCATGCTGAGCGTGATCTGCAGCGTCCGGCCGGATTGTCCGGCGGCGGTCACGGCCTGCAGGCGCCGCGCCACGGACACCGCGGCGATCAGATCGGTGTCGGGCAGCAGCAGGGCGAATTCGTCGCCGCCGATGCGCGCCATGAAATCGACCGGCCGCAAGGCCGTGCGGGATAGCCGCACGAAGTCCGTCAGCGCCGCATCGCCGGCAGCATGGCCGTAGGTGTCGTTGGTTGGCTTGAGGTTATCGAGATCGATCAGCAGCAGGGCCAGCGGCTGCCCGTCATAACGGCTTCGTTCCAGCAGCCGCGGACCGCTTTCATGGAAGGCCCGCCGGGACCAGGCGCCCGTCAAAAAGTCGCAGTTGGCCGCGTTTTCAATACTGGTGACGATCCTGCAATGGGCAATCAGCAGGCCGCCCAGCATCAGGCAGGGCAGGGCAAAGGCATTGGCCCACAGGAACAGCAGGTTGATGCCGCTGGGTTCGAGCAGCGAGCGCGGGACGTCCGACATGACGGCATGCCGGACCACGCGGGCAAGATGGCCGCCGCCTATCAGGGCGCACATGCACAGCACATAGATGGCCGGATAGCGGGAGCGGCCCTGGTAGTCGCGCGAACTGAGCACGGTCAGGGCAATGATGCCGGCTATGCCGACCTGGAAGCCCGACACCGCGATCGTCCTGGCGTCGAAGGAATCGACCACGTAATGGAAGTAGGCGGTGACGGCCGTGAGCAGCGCAATGCTGGCGCACGTCAGCGTTGCCGGACAACGCGCGCCGAACAGCTGCCGGTAGCTGACCAGGATCGCCACCGAGGCCGCCGCATAGACCGCGTTCGCCACTTCATAGGCAAAGACGACGGGCATCTCGCGGCCGAATGCATACAGGATGTTGCCGGCCATGCCCAGCACGCTGGCCAGCAGCAGCTGGCGCACGCCGTGGACGCGGTCCTGCTTGACAGAGAAGAGCAGAAGGAAGATGACGAAGCATAAGAGCGAGGCGATGAGAAACGCTTCCTTCGTGTCGAGCATGAGACCCCGCCTGCTAAAATATTTTCCTGAAGGAAATA
This sequence comes from Noviherbaspirillum soli, assembly GCF_015352955.1. Taxonomy (GTDB): domain Bacteria; phylum Pseudomonadota; class Gammaproteobacteria; order Burkholderiales; family Burkholderiaceae_D; genus Noviherbaspirillum_A; species Noviherbaspirillum_A soli. Next base: position 119,336 of record NZ_JACYOX010000007.1, on the reverse strand, counting down.
TTTTAGCAGGCGGATTGCCCCGTATCAATAAGCCATCACGCCGACGTGGGTATTTCGTTGCGCATCGGGTGCATCAGGGCAGCGGCGGCGCTCCCACAGCCGGTGATGTTCCGTTGGCCGTCGCCGGTTCCTCCACGAAGCACTCCGCGATCAGCGCGCGCAGCCACTGGTTGCCGCTGTCCTGGTGAAACCGGCGGTGCCAGAACACGTGGGTATGCAGCGCCGGCAGCCGCAGCGGCGGCGCGGTGAAATCCAGGCTGAACGGCCCGCAGGCCTGCTGCGCCAGCTTGCTCGGCACGGTCACCACCATGTCCGTGCTGCTGACGATGTAGGGCACCGCGGTGAAATGCGGCACCTGGAACTGCACCGAGCGGGTCACGCCGGCCTTTTCCAGCCGGGCATTGATCTGGTCGTAGGGACTTTCGCGCGAATCGACGAACAGGTGCCGTGCCGACAGGAATTCCTTCAGGCCGACCTTGCGCTGCGCGAACGGGTGGCCGCGACGGAACATGGTGACGTAGTTCTGGCTGAACAGGCGGCGATGGAAGAAGCGCTCGGCGACGTCGGTGAAGGCGCCGAGCGCAAGGTCGATGCGGCCGGCTTCCATCTGCTGCTGCCAGTCCACCGCGCTGGCCCGCACCGAACTGATGCCGACATGCGGCGCCAGGCGCGCGCAGTATTCCACCAGCCGCGGCATGAAGTGGATCTCGCCGACATCGGTCATCGCAATCACGAAGCGGCGCTCGCTGCTGGCCGCGTCGAACGGCTCCTCCAGGTTCAGCGCCGCGCTGACGCTGGCCAGCGCCTGCCCGACCGGCTCGGCAATCCGGTCCGCGCCCGGCGTGGGCTGCATTCCGTGGGCGGTGCGCACGAACAGCTCGTCGCCAAAGGTCTTGCGCAGCCGCGCCAGCGCATTGCTCACCGTTGGCTGCGACAGGCCCAGGCGCTTGGCCACCAGCGACACATGGCGCAACTGGTAAAGCTGGTGGAACACCACCAGCAGGTTCAGATCGATGTCGGCAACGTCGCGCATGCTCTACCCATTATTGATATGGTCAATAGTCGTCATTTTTGCATTTGTATTTTAAACGGTGCCATCCCTGCTTATAGTGTGGCTCTTCGATTGATTGCGGCGGTTCGCCGCATCCCATGACCACAAGGAGTGTCAGCCATGACCGACGCCAGACCCGCTTCCTTTCCCGAATCCTATATGTCGGGCTTCGCCAACGAGTTCGCCACCGAAGCCCTGGCGGGCGCCCTGCCGGTAGGACAGAACTCGCCGCAGCGCGCGCCTTATGGCCTGTATGCCGAGCAGATCTCCGGCACCGCCTTTACCGCGCCGCGCAGCCACAACCGCCGCTCCTGGCTCTACCGCATCCGCCCGGCCGCGGTGCACAAGCCTTTCAAACAGTTGCCTTCGCAAGGACTGGTATCGGACTTCTCCAGCGTTCCGCCGACGCCGCCCAACCAGTTGCGCTGGGACCCGCTGCCCATGCCCGATGCCGCCACCGACTTCGTCGAGGGCTGGGTGACGATGGCCGGCAATGGCGCGCCGGACGCCGGCACAGGCTGCGCGATCCATCTGTATGCCGCCAACCGCGACATGGACGGCCGCTATTTCTACAACGCCGACGGCGAGCTGCTGATCGTGCCGCAGCAGGGACGCCTGTCGCTTGCCACCGAGATGGGCCGGATCGATGTCGAGCCGCAGGAAATCGTGGTGATACCGCGCGGCGTGCGCTTCCAGGCGAGCCTGCCGGACGGCCAGGCGCGCGGCTATATCTGCGAGAACTTCGGCGCGCTGTTCCGGCTGCCCGACCTCGGCGTGATCGGGTCCAACGGCCTGGCCAATCCGCGCGACTTCCTGACGCCATCGGCCTGGTATGAAGACAAGGAAGGCGACTTCGAACTGCTGGCCAAATTCGGCGGCCGCCTGTGGAGCGCGCCGATCGGCCATTCGCCGCTGGACGTGGTGGCCTGGCACGGCAACTTCGCGCCCTACAAATATGACCTGCGCCGCTTCAACACCATCGGCTCGATCAGCTACGACCATCCGGACCCGTCCATCTTCCTGGTGCTGCAGTCGCCGAGCGCCGTGCCGGGCGTGGACAGCATCGACTTCGTGATCTTCCCGCCGCGCTGGCTGGCCGCGGAAAACACCTTCCGGCCGCCCTGGTTCCACCGCAACGTGGCCAGCGAATTCATGGGCCTGATCCATGGCGAATATGATGCCAAGGCCGAAGGCTTCGTGCCCGGCGGCGCCAGCCTGCACAACTGCATGACCGGCCATGGCCCGGATGCCGGCACCTTCGAGAAGGCCAGCCGCTCCGACACGTCCACGCCGGGCAAGGTGGGCGACACCATGGCCTTCATGTTCGAAACGCCGGTGGCGATCAAGCCCACGCAGTTTGCACTGGAGACGTCACAATTGCAGAGCGAGTATTTCCAGTGCTGGCAGAACCTGAAGAAGCACTTTTCTCCGACAACCAAATGAATGGCGCTTAACGCCGTCCCTGTGCCGTGAAGCCGGGGAAACAACCACGGGCCCGATACGCTTATGAACAACCTGAATGAAACCCACGATCCGGCGCTGCGCAGCTGGGTTGCTTCCGCCAACCTGCCGGCGTCTGACTTTCCGGTCCAGAACCTGCCTTTCGCGGTATTTCGTCGCAAGGGCAGCGCCGAAGCCTTCCGCGGCGGCGTGGCGATCGGCGACCAGATCCTCGACCTGTCGGCCGCTGCCGGCACCGGCGTCTTCAGCGGCGACGCTGCGATCGCGCTGCAGGCGGGCGCGCAGGACAAGCTCAATGCCCTGATGGCGCTCGGCGCGGGCAAGTGGCGCGCATTGCGCCTGGCGCTGTCGCGCGCCCTGCGCGAGGGCGCTGCTGAGCAGGCCAGCCTGCAAGCCTGCCTGGTGCCGCAGGCGGAAGCGGAATACGATGTGCCGGCACGCATCGGCGACTACACCGACTTCTATACCTCGGTGCATCACGCCACCAACATCGGCAAGCAGTTCCGCCCTGACAATCCGCTGCTGCCCAACTACAAGTGGGTGCCGATCGGCTACCACGGCCGCGCCTCCAGCATCGGCGTCTCCGGGCGGGACTTCCATCGTCCGGTGGGCCAGACCATGCCGCCCGGCGCGGCCGAGCCCACGTTCGGCCCCTGCAAGCGGCTCGATATCGAGCTGGAGCTGGGCATCTTCGTCGGCACCGGCAACAGCCAGGGCGACCGCATCGTGATGGAGGAAGCGGAAGACCATGTATTCGGCATCTGCCTGCTCAACGACTGGTCCGCGCGCGACATTCAGGCCTGGGAATACCAGCCGCTCGGCCCCTTCCTGTCGAAGAATTTCGCGACCACCATCTCGCCGTGGATCGTGACGCTGGAGGCGCTGGCGCCTTACCGCGTGCCATTCGACCGCCCCGCCGGAGAGCCGCAGCCCCTGCCTTATCTCGACTCCGAAGACAACCGCCGTGGCGGCGCCTTCGACATCCAGCTTCAGGTCGGCATCCAGACACCGGCGATGCGCAAGGCCGGGCAGGGCGATGCAAGCATCTGCCGCACAAGCTACCGCCACGCCTACTGGACCGTGGCGCAAATGGTGACGCATCACACCGTCAACGGCTGCAACCTGCAGCCGGGCGACCTGTTCGGCAGCGGCACCCTGTCGGGACCGACGCTGGACCAGGCCGGCGCGCTGGTGGAACTGACCGTCGGCGGCAAGCAGCCGCTGCAGTTGCCCGACGGCGAGGCGCGCACCTACCTGGAGGACGGAGATGCGGTGGTGCTGCGCGGCTGGTGTGAAAAGACCGGCGCGGCGCGCATCGGCTTCGGCGAGTGCTGGGGCACGGTGCTGCCGGCCAGGGCGTAGGCAGGGAAGGAGTAGGGTGGAATAACCCTGAAGAGGGCATTCCACCATGGGTGGCGGGACGATAGGCATGGCCGAAGCCCTGAGCTGCTCGGCGGTCTGGTGCAATGCCCTGCGGGGGTTGCACCCTGCAAATTACAAGCTGAACCGTCAACGCCAGCCCGCCATGTCGCCATGCGGCAAGTTTGTTTAGCCGCCGGCCCCGCTCTCGCTTGGCGTCTTTACCGGGTCGCCCAGCATGTCCTGCACATACAGCATCGACACCAGCACCGCCGCCACCGCGGCAATCGGCGTTGCCAGGGCCACGCCGGCGAAGCCCCACATCGCGCCCAGCAGCGCCTGCATCATGATGGTCAGCGCCGGCGGCAGCGAAACCGTGCGGCGTTCCACCAGCGGCAGCAGCAGGTAGCCTTCGGCGGACTGGATGAAGACGAACAGCAGCACCACATACAGCGCGGTGGCAGGGCTTTCGGAGAAGGCCACCAGCACCGCCGGCACGCCGGCCATGATCGGGCCGACATATGGCACGAAGTCCAGCAGACCTGCCAGGATGCCCAGCACCAGGGCCAGCGGCACGTCCAGCAGCAACAGGCCGGCGGTGCTGGCCACCGCCACCACCAGCATGGACAGCAGCTTGCCTGCCAGCCATTGCGACAGTGTCGCGGCGATTTCCGACATCACTTCCCTGATGCGTTTGCGCTTGCCGAAGGGCGCAAGCGTGATGATGCCCTCGATATAGATGCGCGGCTGCGCGGCAAAGTAAATGCCGACGAATACGATGATGGCGATATTGCCGATCACGCCCAGCAGGCCGGAAAAGAACAGGCCGGTGCGCGGCAGCACCGAGCCCATCTGGCCCATCAGGTCTTCATTGGACGGCAGGCTGGCGCCCAGGCTGCGCAACAGCGGAATGTCCTCCAGCATGGCGCGCACCTTGTCGAGCGCCTTGGGCAGCGCATCGGCCAGGGTGCCGCTCTGCTCGCCGATCTGCGGCGCCATCAGCCAGCCGCCGACGCCGATCACGGCGCAGCTTGCCAGCACGACGATGGCCAGGGCAGTTCCGCGTGAAACCGGCAGCCAGTGCCGCACCTTCCTGCTTGCCATGTACAACAGAATCGCCAGCAGTATGCAGGCAAACAGCAGCAATAGCACCTCGCCACCCAGCCATACCACTGCGGCGAGCGCCACGAATAATGCGCCAACCGCGTAGAAGCCGACTACCTGGCGCAGGAAGCCCCGGCCGGAAGCGGATGGGCGTTGGCGTTGTGTGCGGGAAGGAATGTGGATGTCGGAATTGGAATCAGCCATGGTGCCTCGGTCGGCGGGGCCGCCACCCGGTTGTTCGGCGGGAACGGCGGCGTGTCCGCAAGGTTCTGGCTGCTCATTGTGCCCGGCGCCGGAATGGACAGCGTACGACCCAGTCAAGCATGCGTGCAGTACTGCCGGGTTTCCTGGCCGGCCAGGCATGGCGCGCCGCGCCAGGCTCCGGACGGTCAGGTTCAGGCATCCAGCCTCGCTCGTCCGCGGCTAATGCCCGGCAACGGCGCCTGCGCCGAACACGCCGGTTCAAGGCCATCCGCACCGGCCAGCGCGGCCAGGCGGTCGCGGTCCTGCCGGGTCTGCCAGCCCTCGGTCACGTCATTCCATGCCAGGAACACCGTCAGTGCGCAGGCCCGGTAATAGCCGCCGGCCTCGGGAAACGGCGCGTCGTCGCGCCGCTCCGCGGTCCCGGCCTGCAGGATCAGTTCAGTGATGCGTTTTTCCGCGATTTCGGTCAGATCACGGTAGAAACAAAGCGGTTGTGCCATGGCATTTCTCCTTTGACAAAAGAGCATGCCATGGTACGCATTAGTTTCTGTAGAGAAACTAATGATTTGTTGATCCACGCCAATATCAGCGCAGGTGATGCACCTCCGCCTGGCCGTAGACCGGGGTCGGTATGCCTTCCATGCGCGCCTTCAACTGCAGCGACAGGTAGCGGGAATAATGCCGCGACTGATGCAGGTTGCCGCCATGGAACCACATGTTTTCCTGCGCGGTCGGCTTCCACATGTTGCGCAGTTCGCCTTCCCACGGACCGGGGTCCTTGGTGGTGGCCGAGCCCAGGCCCCAGCACTTGCCGACCTTGTCCGCCACTTCCGGCGACACCAGCCGCGCCACCCAGCCATTCATCGAACCGTAGCCGGTGGCGTACACCAGCAGGTCGGCCGGCAGCTCGGTGCCGTCGCTCAGTTCCACCGAATTGGCCTTGATGCGCCGGATGTCGACCCGGCTCTTGAGCTTGATGCTGCCGTTGGCCACCAGTTCGGAGGCGCCGACATCGATGTAGTAGCCCGAGCCGCGCCGCAGGTATTTCATGAACAGGCCGGAGCCGTCGTCGCCGAAGTCGAGCATGAAGCCGGCCTTTTCCAGGCGCTCGTAGAGGTCGGCGTCGCGCTTCTTCATTTCCTCGTACACCGGGATATGGAAGGTGTGCATGATCCTGTACGGCACCGAGGCGAAGGTCAGGTCGGCCTTGTCGGTGGTGATGCCCTTGGCCACCGCCTGCTCCGAGTACAGCCCGCCCAGCGCCAGTTCCATCAGCGATTCGGACGGCGCGATATGGGTCGAGCTGCGCTGGACCATGGTGACATCCGCGCCGTTCTCCCACAGGTCGGCGCAGATGTCATGGGCCGAGTTGTTCGCGCCCAGCACCACCGCCTTCTTGCCGGCAAAGGCGGCGCCGCCGGGATGCTTGCTGGAGTGATGCTGCACGCCCTGGAAGTCTTCCGCGCCCTCGATTTTCGGCACATTCGGAAAGCCCGACACGCCCAGCGCAAACACCAGCTGCTTCGGGCGCAGCGTCACCTCCTCGCCATTGCGCCTGACCAGCACTTCCCATTCCTTCTTCTCTTCGTCGAAACGTGCGCTGACGGCCTCGGTGCTGCTCCAGTAGTTCAGTTCCATCACCTTGGTATACATCTCCAGCCAGTCGCCGACCTTGTCCTTGGGCGCGAACACGGGCCAGTCGTCCGGGAAGGGCAGGTAGGGCAGGTGGTCGTACCAGACCGGGTCATGCAGGCAGAGCGACTTGTAGCGGTTGCGCCAGGAGTCGCCGGCGCGCGGGTTGCGCTCGACGATGATGGTCGGCACGCCCAGGCGCTTCAGGCGCGCGCCGAGCGCAATGCCGCCCTGGCCGCCGCCGATGATCAGGCAATACGGCTGGGTGCCGTAGCCCAGCTCGCGTTCTTCCTGCTGGCGCTTTTCCAGCCAGGAAAGCCGGCCCTTCTGCACGCCATGCTCGGCGCCCTTGGCGCGCCGCTCGCCGGTCTTTTCCTCGTGGCCCTTCAGTTCCGTCATCGTGGTCAGGAGCGTCCAGGCACGGCCGTCCTTCAGGCGCAGGTGGCCGCGGCCGCGCGCCACGCCGGTCTCGAAGGTCAGCCAGGCGTCGACCACGCCATCGGCTTCGGTGGGTTCGCCTTCAAGGCGCCAGTTCGACGGCGCGGTGTCGGCCAGCCGCGCCGCCAGCATGTCGCGCACCTGCTGCCGGCCTTCCATGGTCTTGATGTTCCAGGTGAAGCTGACCAGGTCGCGCCAGTAGCAGTCTTCCTGGAACAGCGCGGCCGCCGCATCGGGGTCGTTGCTCTTCAGGGCCGCGCCGAATTGTTCCAGCCAGTCTGCCGCCGCTTGGGTAGGGTTGTTCGTCATTGTCTGTCTCCGTGATGTCGATAGCCCGGCTCGTGCCGGTCATCCTCTTTCGCAAGCGGCGTGCCAGCCTTGTCGCCGCCTGGCGCCGCCGGTGAAGGGGAATGCAAGCGGTTGAATCGAAAGGATTTGTCAGCGAGGCAAGGCGTGGCGCAGCACCAGCAGGCGGAGTGCTGGCCCGGCTTGTGCTGCCCTTGCGCTGTCACCCGGCCTGTGACAGGTGTCACAGCTGTGACAGCCGCAGGCTCTCCGTGGCAGGCTCAGCCAGCGCTATGGTTGGGACTGACGATGCCCAGCCGTTTCATGCGCCGGTACAGCGTCATGCGCGCCACGCCCAGCCGCGACGCGGCCAGCGTCACGTTCCAGCGGCATTCGCGCAGCAGCCCTTCGAGCTGCATCGCCGGCGTGTCGGCCCCGTCGGCGCCGCCGGGCGCTGCGAGCGCGCCATGCGTCGCCAGGCCGTCCGGCAGGTCGGCCGGCTCGATGCGATTGCCGCTGCAGACCGCGGCCGCATACTCCAGCACATTGCGCAGCTCGCGCAGGTTGCCCGGCCAGTGATGGCTGCGCAGCAGCTGCGCGGTGTCGGCAGCGAGCTCGGGCGCATCCTGCATGCCGTTGCGCCTGGCATGGGCGCGCAGCATGCGGCCCATCATCCAGCCCAGGTCCTGCCGCAGCCGCAGCGGCGGAAGCACGAGGCGCGCGCCGTTGAGGCGGTAGTACAGGTCGTCGCGGAAGCGGCCTTCCCGCACCAGCGCTTCCAGCGCGCAATGGGTGGCGGCGATCACCCGGATGTCGACCTGCACCGGCCGCGACGCGCCGATCGGCAGCACCTCCTTTTCCGCCAGCACCCGCAGCAGCCTGGCCTGAAGGTGGCGCGGCATGTCGCCGATCTCGTCCAGGAACAGGGTGCCGCCGTGCGCCTCGGCGATCAGGCCGCGCTTGCCTTTCTGCGCCGCCCCGGAAAAGCTGCCGGGCAGATAGCCGAACAGCTCGCTCTCGATCAGCGTCTCGGGTATGGCCGCGCAGTTGACGGCGATGAAGGGGCCGCGCCGGCGCTCGCTGCTTTCATGCAGGGCCTTGGCGAAATATTCCTTGCCGGTGCCGGTTTCGCCCGTCAGCAGGAGGCTCACCGGCGTGTTGACCAGCCTGGCGGCACGCTCGATCTGCCGGTCCAGCAGCGCATCGCCGCCGGAGAGCGCGGCCAGCGGCGCCGGGATCTGCCGCGCCTGCAGGGCTTGCACGGCCTGCGCCTGGCGTGCCGGCGGCGGCGACGCCAGCAGGAACAGGATGCGCCTGCTGCCATTGACCACCACCGCTCGCCGGTCGGCCGGCTCGGTCTTCAGGTAGCGGCCGAGGTGGTTGGTATCGAGCTGCAGCAGCTGCCCGATATGCCGGCCCAGGAGCGGCGGCGCGCCCGGCGCTTCCAGCAGCAGCTGGGCGCGGCGGTTGTAGCCGGCGACATGGCCGGCCGCATCGAGCGCCAGCAGGTATTCCGGGCTCACTTCCAGGAACTGCGGCGCCGACGAGAGCCGCAGCACCCATTCCTGCGCGAAGCGGCGCAGGAAGCCCGCATCCTCCACCCGCTGCGCGGCCATCTTCACCAGTTGCAGCGCCAGGTGCTGGCTGGCCTTGGGCTGGGGCGAGGTGAGGGCGGAGATATCCAGCACCGCATTCAGGCGGCCGTCGCTGCCATAGACCGGCGCTGTGCTGCAGGTGAGCGGAATGTGGGTGGCGTCGAAGTGGTCGCCCTGGTGCACCGTCAGCGCTTCGCCGGTGCTGATGCAGGTGCCCACGCCGCAGGTGCCGGCATGGCGCTCGCTCCAGTCGGCGCCGAGATAGAGGCCGGCCTTGCGCAGGCTGCGGTCCAGCTGCAGGTCGCCCATGAAGTCGACCGTGACGCCGCGCGCGTCGGTGAGCAGCACCACATAGCCCAGGCCGGCCACCTGCTGGTACAGCGATTCCAGGCCATGGCGGGCGATGCGCAGGAAATCTTCCATCTGGTCCTGGTGCTCGCGCAGCACCGGCGCCGGGAGTATCACGGCCTCGCGCATGCAGGTCGGGTCGAGCCGGTGGTCGTTGACGCAGCGCAGCCATGAGCTGCGTATCACGTCGTCATGCGGCACCGCGTCAGGCGCGGCTGCAGCGGCCGCGCCGCCGGGGTCGGCCACGCGCAGGACGGTGTCGATGTGTTCGCGTTGCTGATGCCGCATGCTGGTCTCCTTGCGCCGGATCGGCGTCCGGCTGCGTTGTCAGGCTAGGCAAAGTCGCAGGTCCCTAGTGTAAGGGAGTTTCTGCATGCTTTTCCGAAAACACCCGCAGCGCTTGCCTGGCGACGCCGGCTGCGACAGACTTGGCCTGTCGCTTGGCCCACCGCCGCCAATCCCACAGGAGCCCGCCATGGATGTGAACGCGCTTTTATCCCAGCTGGGCGTGCAGCCCGCCACCCTGGACCCGGCCGGCCTGCAGTCGGTCTCGCCGATCGACGGCATGCCGCTGGCCGCGGTGGCGGCCAGTTCGGCGGCGCAGGCCGATGCCGCCATCGGCCGCGCCCACCAGGCCTTCCTCGCCTGGCGCGAGACGCCGGCGCCGCGGCGCGGCGAGCTGGTGCGGCTGTTCGGCGAAGTGCTGCGCGAGAACAAGGCGGCGCTGGGCCGGCTGATCACGCTGGAAACCGGCAAGATCCTGCAGGAAGGCCTGGGCGAGGTGCAGGAAATGATCGACATCTGCGACTTCGCGCTGGGCCTGTCGCGCCAGTTGTACGGGCTGACGATGGCATCGGAGCGGCCGGGCCACCGGCTGATGGAGACCTGGCATCCGCTGGGCGTCGCCGGCGTGCTGTCGGCCTTCAACTTCCCGGCGGCGGTATGGGCCTGGAATGCCGCGCTGGCCTGGGTCTGCGGCGACAGCGTGGTGTGGAAGCCCTCCGAAAGAACGCCGCTCACGGCGCAGGCCTGCGCCGCCCTGTTCGGCCAGGCCTGCGCGCGCTTCGGCGCCGCGCCCGCCGGCCTGCTCGAAGTGCTGCAGGGCGGGCATGCGCTGGCGGCGCGGCTGGTGGAGGATGGCCGCGTGCCGCTGCTATCGGCCACCGGCTCGACCCGCATGGGCCGGGAAGTGGCGCCGCGGGTGGCGGCGCGCTTCGGTCGCGTCATCCTTGAACTTGGCGGCAACAATGCAGCCGTGGTGGCGCCCAGCGCCGACCTGGCGCTGGCCCTGCGCGCCATCGTCTTCGCCGCCGCGGGCACTGCCGGCCAGCGCTGCACCAGCCTGCGCCGGCTGTTTGTCCATGCCGACGTGCATGAGCGCCTGATGCCGCCGCTGAAGGAGGCAATGCAGGCGCTCTACATCGGCAATCCGCTGCTGCCGGAAACGCTGGTCGGCCCGCTGATCGACGGCGCAGCGTTCGACGCGATGCAGCGCGCCCTGGCGACCGCGGCGCGGGAAGGCGGCACGGTGCATGGCGGCGAGCGGGTCATGGTGCCGGGCTGCGAGGGTGGCCATTATGTGCGGCCGGCGCTGGTGGAGATGCCGTCCCAGACTGGCATCGTCCGAGAGGAAACCTTTGCGCCCATCTTGTATGTGATGCGCTACCGCAGCCTGGACGACGCCATTGCCTTGAACAATGCGGTGCCGCAAGGCCTGTCGTCCTCGATCTTCACGATGGACATGCGGGAAGCCGAGCGCTTCATGGCCGCTGCCGGCAGCGACTGCGGCATCGTCAATGTGAATGTCGGGCCGTCGGGCGCCGAGATCGGCGGCGCCTTCGGCGGCAACAAGGAAACGGGCGGGGGCCGCGAATCGGGCTCGGACGCATGGAAAGGCTACATGCGGCGCGCCACCAACACCGTCAATTACTCGGACCAGCTGCCGCTTGCCCAGGGCATCGCCTTCGACCTGTAGGACATGGCACGAGAGGGCTGCTCTGCAGGTCGAAGGCACGCATCCGGCATGGCCATGCAAGCCACCGACGGAAACTTTCCCTCATCCGGGTGACGAAGCCTGTTCATGCCCGAACGACGCCTCTGGCGCGACCGCGTCAACAAGCCGCGCCGGCCAATCTGGTAAACCAATGTCTTGATCACCCAGGAACACGCCGAAATGGACACCGCAAGCGCCATGACCGCCACGCATCCGATGGATGACCGCAGCCGCATCTTCGCCATCGTCGCCGCCTCCTCGGGCAACCTGGTCGAATGGTTCGACTTCTATATCTACTCCTTCACGTCGCTGTATTTCGCGCATGCGTTTTTTCCGTCCGGTAATCCGACCACCCAGCTGCTCAACACGGCCGGCGTGTTCGCCGCCGGTTTCCTGATGCGGCCCATCGGCGGCTGGATGTTCGGCCGCATCGCCGACAAGCGCGGCCGCAAGACGGCCATGCTGATCTCGGTGTTCATGATGTGCGGCGGCTCCTTGCTCATTGCCTGCCTGCCGACCTATGCCACGATAGGCACGCTCGCGCCGGGCCTGCTGCTGCTGGCGCGGTTGCTGCAGGGCTTGTCGGTCGGCGGCGAATACGGCACCAGCGCGACCTACATGAGCGAAGTGGCGCTGAAGGGCCGGCGCGGCTTCTTCGCTTCCTTCCAGTACGTGACCCTGATCGGCGGCCAGCTGCTGGCGGTGCTGGTGCTGGTCGTGCTGCAGCAGCTGCTCACCACCGAACAGCTGCGCGACTGGGGCTGGCGCATCCCCTTCGTGCTGGGCGCTCTGGCCGCGCTGGTGGCGCTCTACCTGCGCCGCACCCTGTCCGAGACATCCACCGCCGAAAGCCGCGGCGCCAGGGAAGCCGGCAGCTTCGCCGGCCTGATGCAGCACAAGGGCGCCTTCTTCACCGTGATCGCCTTCACCGCCGGCGGCTCGCTGATCTTCTACACCTTCACCACCTACATGCAGAAGTACCTGGTCAATACCGCGGGCATGCATGCCGAGACCGCCAGCCTGGTAATGACCTGCGCGCTGTTTGTCTACATGCTGATGCAGCCGCTCTTCGGCGCGCTGTCGGACCGCATCGGGCGCCGCACCTCGATGCTCTGGTTCGGCGGCCTTGCCACGCTATGCACCGTGCCCATCCTGTATGCGCTGGCCGGCGTGCGCAGCCCCTATGCCGCATTCGCGCTGGTGGTTGGCGCGCTGGCCATCGTCAGCTTCTATACCTCCATCAGCGGCCTGATCAAGTCGGAGATGTTCCCGCCGGAGATCAGGGCGCTCGGCGTCGGCTTTTCCTATGCGCTGGGCAATGCCATCTTCGGCGGTTCGGCCGAGTATGTCGCGCTGTGGCTCAAGTCGGCCGGCCATGAAGCCAGCTTCTACTGGTACGTGACGGCGATGTGCGCGATCGCCTTCGTGGTCTGCCTGAGGATGCGCGACCCCGCTCGCGTCGGTTATCTGAAGGATGCTGCCTGAGCGGAGCATTCCGCGGGCAGGGCAGGATCATCCGGGGGATAGTATAAATTCCGACTCGGGAGCGTGCTGCTGCCGCTGGGTTCACCTCCACTTCAGCGGGTTGGCAAGGTTCGCCGAAATAAAGATGCCCCCGAAGGGGCATCGAACGATTCTGGAGTCTGCTTTACCAGCCAGGCAGGGTCAGAACTCTTCCCAGTCGCCGTTGGCGCGGGGCGCTGCCAGCGCTCGCGCCGCCGGTACTGCGGTGCTGCGGGTATGGCTCTGTCCACCCGGCTTGTGCATCGGTGCGGCCATGCGGCTTTGAGCCTTGGCTACAGCCAGTGCCGATGCGCCTTGCGTATCCATATTGCTGACCTTGAACACGGAGACGACCTGCGCCAGGCTGGCGGCTTGCTCCTGCATCGACTCCGATGCCGCAGCGGCTTCTTCCACCAGCGCTGCATTCTGCTGCGTGACCTGATCCATTTGCGTTACTGCTGCATTGATTAGCTCAATGCCGGCGGTCTGCTCAGCACTGGCAGCACTGATCTCGGCCATAATGTCAGTGACGCGTTTGACGCTTACCACGATATCCTGCATGGTCGCGCCCGCGTCGTTGACTAGCCGGCTGCCAGTATCAACCTTTTCTACCGAGTCGCCAATGAGACTCTTAATCTCTTTGGCAGCAGCGGCCGAACGTTGTGCCAGGGTGCGTACTTCACTGGCCACGACTGCAAAACCCCTTCCCTGCTCGCCGGCACGGGCTGCCTCGACCGCTGCGTTCAGTGCCAGGATGTTGGTTTGGAAGGCAATGCCATCAATCACGCTGATGATGTCGACCACCTTTCTCGACGATTCGTTGATCGAGTCCATCGTCGTCACTACCTGAGAGACGACTTCGCCGCCCTTGATCGCTACTTGCGAGGCTGCCACAGCCAATTCATTGGCTTGCCTGGCATTGTTTGCGTTCTGCTTAACGGTAGCTGTCAGTTCTCCCACTGAAGAGGTGGTTTGCTCCAGGGCGCCGGCCTGTTGCTGGGTGCGAGCGGATAGATCCTGGTTGCCGATGGCTATTTCCGCAGACGCTGTAGCAATCGTTTCAGTGCCGCCGCGCACCTGCGCGACGATCTGCACAAGGCTGTCACGCATCTCCTTCATCGCGTACAAGACGCTGGAGCGGTCATCTTTTCGGGTATGAATCGGCACCGCCAGATCCCCGGCCGCAATGCTTTTGGCCAATGCGCTTGCCTGGCTGGGCTCGCCGCCCAAGGACTTCAGTATCCCTCGTACGATAAATCCAGCAATGCCCACGCCAATTGCCACCGCCGCTACAGTGATGATCAGCATCAGGGTCTGAAATCCACTTGCCAAGCCACGGGCTTCGCTGGAGACGGTCTGATTCATTTTTTCCTGCAGGTCGATGAATTTGTTGATGCGCGCCAGCCATTCGACGAACGCTGGTCGTGCTTCCTTGAGCATGACCTCTTTGGCCTGCTCGAGTTGTCCTGCTTTCCGCAGTTCGATCACCCTGTTGATCATCGGTAGCGTACGCGCCTCGATGTCTTTAATGCTCGCCAGAATTTGACGTTCGTCCTGGCTAATATCGGTACGCGTCTTGAACATGTCGTCCATGCGCACCGCTGACTTGGCATAGTCGTCGGCAAGTTTAACGATGTCATTAAGCGCTGCTTGCAGTTCAGTGGGACTGTCAACCAGGGTAACGTCGCGCAAACTGATAGCCCGGTCATGCACGCTGCCGCGAAAGTTGATGGCATAACGCTGCTTGACGCTGTTGACGTCGCCGATGGTGGTCAAACCGTCGGAAATCGAATTGACCCGAAAAATCCCGACTGTGGTTAATGCAATCATGATGGCAAGAACGACAGCAAATCCCAGGCTGACGCGTGCCTTGACGGTGAGGCCGTTGGTGCGAGTAGAGTTCATGGACTTCCTTTCTTTATCCGTAACAGGCGAATTCAAGCCGCAACCGGCTCGCAAAAATCAAGGCCAATGCTTGCCAGCATGGCGCCGATGTCGATGAGAATGAGGGTGCGCTCCGGGAGCGTGCCGATCCCGGTGACATAAGGTACGGCATGCGTCCTGCCTAACTCTGGCGGCGGCAGCGTCTGTTCCGCCAGCAGAATGACGACGTCCGAGACGCTGTCGACAACCATGCCGACAGTTCGCTTGCCAAGGTCAAGGACAATGACAGCAGTCCGCGCGTCGCAAGTTGCCTCGACATTCAACGCGATGCGTAGATCAACGATGGGCACGATGGCGCCGCGCAGGTTCAACACCCCCATGATGAACTCGGGCGCATTGGCGATGCGGGTCACGGTTTCATAGCCCCGGATTTCCTGCACCGTCAGAATATCGATTCCATACTCCTCCGTTCCTGCGCGGAAGGAGAGGTATTCACCTGCTTGGGCTAAGTTCAACTTCTCATGTGGCTGGTCCAAACCGTGACTCCTATGTTGTATTTTGTAATTCTTGTAGCCATGGGAGCGTCTGATCCCTTTATGCGCCAAATCGAATTAGGAAAATTGATGAAAGTGACGAATACTCCAACAAATATTTCCGTTAGTCAACTTTATTTATCAATTTCGTCATTTCTCTCGATGCGCTTTAAAGTCGGTTATGATCTCGCCTCGCTTTCAAGAACGCTCTCCGAGTCATGAGTCAACCAAAGGCAATAGAAGATCTCGCTGATCCCATTCTGACTAGCCGCGCTGTGGCAGCGCTACTTGGTGTATCCGTTAGCACAGCACAACAATGGATCGAGAGCGGCGCGATCGCGTCATGGAAGACGCCCGGAGGACACCGGCGTGTAAGACGCAGCGCCGTGATGGCAGTCATGGGACGTTCAGCTCAACCGCAGAACATCGAGACAGGCGCTGCGAGCCATCCTGATGACAACCGAGGGGAATTTGATCTGCCTGCCGGTCCGACTTATCCGATTGCCCCCGACGAAGGCAAACGGCTGAACGCGCTGCTTGCAAGTGGCTTGATCGACACTGCGCCAGAGCAGGTTTTCGACCGGATTACTTGGCTTGCCACCCGTATTGCCGACACGCCCATGGCGCTGGTTTCGCTACTCACCGCGCGTCGGCAGTGGTTCAAATCCAGGATTGGTATCGACGTTGTCGAAACGCCACGAGAGTGGGCGTTCTGTGGGCATGCAGTTTTGCGCGATACGCCTCTCATCGTTTCAGATGCCAGAGACGACGACCGATTTTCCAGCAATCCGCTTGTCCTCAATGATCCGTTTATCCGCTTCTATGCGGGCTTTCCCGTGTCCGACCGAGAAGGCTATCGTCTAGGTACGCTCTGCGTGCTGGATCGACGGCCAAGAGTTCTTGATCAGGAACAGCGTCGCGGTTTGTCCGAACTGGCGGCAATAGCAAGCGAGGAAATAGCGCGGCGTTCTTAAGCAGGTTCTGAGAGAACCAGCTTTCGCGCGCAATCGTCGTCAAGTGGACGTCAAGCCGCGCTGCCAACTGGCGATGCGGAGGTGGACGGTCACACGGTTTCAGCGCTCCGTCTCCCGCCGCCGCCTGCAACGCATCTGCAATCTGCAAAAACGTGGCCCGCCGTGCACCGCCAATCGCGGCAAGCAGATTGGCAAATTTTCATCTTGTATGGTCTTCAACTGGGACATTTTGTCTCGATGCTTGGAAATGCTTTTAAGTAGAATGCTTCGGAACGTGCGGCAGCATCCTACTTGCATCGTGGTCGCTGATGTTTTCTCCTCCCATCTGCATTCGGTAAACCACTCCGCTGAATGCCATTGTTATTTCATCGGCGGATGTAATGAAGGATTCAAACATCTCGGGCAATCGGCTTCGATGGCTTGAACAAAACATGAAGTTGCTGAAGCAGCGTTTTAAGGTAGTGCTCCTCACGATGGATAGCGTCAAGCAATAGACTGGAAATACTCAAAAAATGGAATGGATTCCTATAGTCCTGGTTACGTTCAAGGTTCTCGTGCTAGGCACGGGCATGTTCTTCGCCGTCAAGTGGCATTACGATCAGGGGAAGAAGGGCAAGGAGAAGGAGAAGCGCGGAGTGCTGCGCGCGGGCGGCAAGGTGGCTGCAGTCTTTGTGCTATCGCTCCTGGGCCTGGGGGTCGTCACCTTCGTCCTTATGAGGACGCTCGGTTTGGACTGGATGCTCGGTTTGGATTATTAACCGGCAAGCCACCAGGCATTACATCGATGCGCTTCATAGCCCTTGCGATGGGCATTTGCAAATTGCCGCTGGATTCGAGTCGGGGTCATATCCGATGATGGTTCGATCCGCCGCGTGCTGAAGGACTTCCCTGATGCCGATGACTCATTACGAAACATTGAGCCTTGCTCCGACGAGGCCAGCTACGGCCAATTGGCGTATTTCCGGGCACTGGAGTACCCATTCAGGTAATCCATATGCCGGCACGGCGAAGAACCTTTAATATTGGCGGGCCGTCCCAAAATGCGGCAACATCCGGTTGAACGAAATTAAAGGTTTGCAATGATTGCCATTTCTCGGGCAGTGGTTTTCCTTGTCCTTGCCGCCGGGCTGGCGCAGCCGGTCCTGGCCCAAGGCAGCGCGGCCGGGCTTCAGGCCGCCATCGATCCGCGCTGGACGTCGAGCTTCGACGCCTTCGCCAATGCCGACAAGCAAAAGATGCCGGCGCCAGGCGGCGTGCTGTTCGTGGGCAGTTCGTCGATCCGCCTCTGGGACAACCTGGAACAACAATTCAACACCGCGCCCATCGTGGTCAAGCGCGGCTTTGGCGGTTCCCGCATGGAGGACTGCGCTGCCTACCTGAGCCGCCTGGTGATTCCCTACAAGCCGCGCACGGTGGTGGTGTATGCCGGCGAGAACGACCTGGCCGAAGGCCGCCGGCCGGAGCAGGTGCTGAAGAGCTTTAGCCGCTTCGTCGAAGGCGTGCGCGCCGCATTGCCCGCCACCCGCATCGCCTATGTGTCGATCAAGCCCAGCATTGCCCGCGTTGGCCTTTTGGCCGACATCCGTGCCACCAATGCCCTGATCAGCGAGTATGTGTCGCACCTGGACAATGCCCGCTATATCGATGTCTTCACGCCCATGCTCGACAGCAGCGGCGCGCCGCGCCCGGAATTGTTCCGCGAAGACAGGCTGCACATGAACCAGGCTGGCTATGCGCTATGGCATGACCTGATCTCGCCGTCGCTCAGGTAGGCAGGTCGGATTCGGCCGCATGGGCGGCCCTGGACCGGCGGCGCCCGGCGCGTTGCAGTTCCTGCGCCTTGCGCGCGGCCAGCATGCGCTGCTGCTCCTCGCGGTCGATGTACAGGGTGATGAGGGCGGTTGCATAGAGCGCGGCCAGGCCAGCCGCCATCATCAGCACATCCAGCAGCAGTGGACGGCCGGGCCGGTATTCCCCGGCAATCGACAGGGCGGCAAGAACCACAACCAGGTGCATGCAGAACACCGGCAATGATGCCGACCCCAGCTTTTCCAGAAAGCCGATGCGCGGCAGCCGCTCGCTCAGGCGCGGGCCGACATGCATGATCACCACCAGCAGCGCGAAGAGGTTCAGCATGCGCAGCGGCCCCAGTTTCCATTTGTCAAACAGCTGGTTGACCACGGATTCGGCATGCCCCGGCACCGGAATCTGCCCGGCCGTATGTCGCCACACCAGCCCAGCCAGCACCACCAGGAAAGCGGCCACTACCAGGGCTTGCGGAAAGGGCTTGCGATGGTCCAGCCTGCCCTGCGCGGTGGCGGCGCCCATCCACAGGCCGAACAGCCAGAGGAATTGCCAGGACAGGGTTTCAAACGAGCCGGTTTCACTGAACGGCACCCGCAGCCCGGTATGCCGCGCCAGCACCTCGTACAAGCCCTGCGACAGCGGAAACTGGCCGCATGCCCACAAGGCCACGCTGATCACGAATATCCAGGTCCAGCCGCGCTGCATCGCAAAGGCGAGCACGAAGGGGCTGGCGAACAGCAGCAGGATGTAGAGCGGCAGGATATCGAGCAGCGGCGGGTTGTAGATCAGCAGCAGCGCCCCCGGCAGCGCGGCCCAGGGGTCGGAAAGATAGAAGCCGATCAGGTTGGTCAGCGCCGGCTGGTCGAGCTTCAGGCCGAGCATGGCAATGGCCGAGAACAGGAACAGCAGCAGGGTGGCATGGCAGGCATAGACCGTGGTGACGCGCCGGAAGAAGGCCTTCTTCATTGCCGGTATGCCTGCCTTTTGCGCCCGCCCGGTGTAGATCAGGCCCGCCATGAAGGCCGACAGCATCACGAACCCCTCGGCGGCCGACACATAGCCGAAAGGCTGGCCAAGCTTGTCGGAAAACCGGGTCGGCAGATGCGTGGTAAACATCATCACCAGCATGAAGCCCCGTAGCAGATCCAGTTCCCACCGTCGATTCATGGTTTTCTACCTGTCGATTAACGGGACAGTCTGCCGGAAAAGGGCAGGGCGGGTTTTGATCGAAAACACCGACGCAAAGTGCATGGATGGCGCGCCTATTGATGCATGAAAAATTGCATGAAGTTAATAATGACACTGAATAAATAAAAGAATGAATTAGGGAAACATCTAATAAAAATTCAAATATGTTTCCTGCAGTAATTATGACTGCGTTCGATAATCTGGTAAGAACTTGCTCATGCCCACAGTTCACAATCATGGCTGATACGGCGCCGACACTATGAATGCTTGTCTGGATCGCTTTCAAAAGAAGGGAAAACGCCAATAATTCTCATTAATTCCTATTTACGTGCGCAAACGCACATACATTTCGTGCATTCCATGCATATTGTAAAATTGTTGTGTCGGATAAATTTACAATATTGAAACTAGTTACATTCAGTAACTTGTTAAGTCGTTGATTTTAAAAAACGTTGATCAGGTGGCACGGTTCCTGCTGAATAAGCCATGAGAGCAATCTCGCCATAATTAATCAAACTGGAATCGGAAAAATGAAAAACGCAATTCGCAAGACCCTGATCGCATGCGCAGTCACCGCCTCGTTCGCCGCCAGCTCGGGCGCCATGGCACAAAGCTTCCCTGATTTCACCGTGAACGAAGGCGCCATCGCCGGCGCGCTCGGCCAGACCTTCACCGCCGACAAGATTACCGGCAACTACGTGGAAGTCATCACCTTCGCCGGCTCCGAAACCAGCGGCACCTTCAATGTGTCCCTGAAGTGGAATGCAGGCCAGTTCGTCGCAGGTAACGGCTCCACTCCGGTGGCAAGCCAGCTCGGCGGTTCGGCCAGCCAGTATGGCCTGTACGCGCTGTACCAGGGCACCGGCACCTTCAACACCACCGGATCCGGCACCGTGTTCAGCTTCACGCCAGGCGGCACCCTGAACCTGTTCGCCGACGCACAATCCAACACCGTGTTCGGCCAGCCGGCCAATGGCGCGCTGGGTTTCTCCACCACCAACACCGCGGATGACGTGCTGATCGCCACCGGCACCCCGACTTCCGGCGAAGGCCGCCTCGACCCGAGCCTGAGCACCTGCGGCGCCACCAACGGCATCAACTGCGGCAGCTTCGGCGCCTCGTCGACCTTCAACCTGACCGCTGCCGGCAGCGAATACTTTGTTGCGCCCAACCCGTTCTATAACATTTCGTTCCAGTCGGGCCAGCTCAACAACTTCAACCCGACCGGCACCCAGGTCATCAACGGTTCGCTCGACGTGATCTTCGGCGGCTCTTCGGAAGTGCCGGAGCCGGCAACCGTGGCCATGGTCGGTCTGGGCCTGCTGGGCCTGGGCCTGGCCCGTCGTCGCAAGCAAGCCTGATGATGCCCGCCGCCGCCTGCACGGCGGTGGCGGGGACAGGCTGCAATCCGAAACCACGGCGCTTCCCGGCCGTGGTTTTTTCTTGCCTGCGCGCGCATGGCCAGGCCCCCGTGCGGACGACATTGTGAGAGGGCGGCGACCTGCCCGGATGCAACGCAAGGGCGGGCAATGCGCCAATACATCAACGCGCCGGTCAGGGCCGCACACATGTACTGTTTCTTGCGGGCGCGTACTTTATACTGCGTGACGTCCAACGAGGTGTTCATATAAGAGACAGGCCCGCGCGGAGAGCCCCGGCGCGAATCAGGCCAGCGTTACCAGGGCAACCCACACCAACCACAACAGCCCGAGATGCAGCCTTCCCACCGCCTGCGACGTTATTTTCCCTTCCTGTCCTGGCCGCGTCCGACGCGGCAATCCCTGAAACGCGATGTGTGGGCCGGCATTACCGTCGGCCTGGTGCTGGTGCCGCAGGCGCTGGCCTATGCGACGCTGGCCGGCATGCCGCCGCACACGGGCCTGTATGCCGCACTGCTGCCCAGCATCATCGGCATGCTGTGGGGCTCGTCGCCGCTGCTGGCAGTCGGACCGGTGGCGCTCACTTCCATCCTCGTGTTCGGCTCGCTTTCATCGCTGGCCGCGCCGGAAACAGGCACCTGGACCGCACTGGCGATCTGGCTGGCGCTCTACTCGGGCCTGTTCCAGATGCTGCTGGGCGTGTTCCGCATGGGCAGCATCGCCAACCTGGTGTCACAGCCGGTGGTCACCGGCTTCATCAACGCCGCCGCGGTGATCATCATGCTTTCCCAGCTGCCGCAATTGCTGGGCATTGCCTTTCATCCGCGGCAGTGGTCCGCGCCCGCCGAGTTCATTACCTTCTCGCGCGGCACGCCCATCACCGCCGCCTTCGGTTGCAGCGCCATCCTGTTGCTGGTGCTGTTGCGGCGTTACGCGCCACGGCTGCCGGGCGTGCTGCTGGTGACCGTGCTGGGCATACTCGCCAGCCGGCTGCTGGACTACGCCGGCCACGGCGGCGCCATCGTCGGCAAGCTGCCGGCCAGCCTGCCAACGCTGGCGCTGCCGCCCGCGATCTCCTTCGACAGCCACCGCGAGCTGTGGCTGGGCGCGCTGATCCTGGCCATCGTCAGCTTCACCGAGGCGATGTCGAGCTGCCGCGTGATCGCCCGCAAGCAGCGCGAGCGCTGGGATGAAAACCAGGAACTGATCGGCCAGGGCCTGGCCAAGATGACCAGCGGCTTCTGCGGCGCCTTTCCCGTCAGCGGCTCGATCTCGCGCTCGGCGCTGAACCTGTATGCCGGCGCCACCAGCGCCTGGTCGTCGCTGGTGGCCGCGCTGTGCGTGCTGTTCTCGCTGCTGTTTTTGACCGGCTTCATCCACGACCTGCCCTACTCGGTGCTGGCGGCGATGATCATGGTGCCGGTGTTCAACCTGCTCGACTTCGGCGCCTTCCGCCGCCTGTTCCATATTTCGCGCGACGACGCGGCGGTCGCCGCCGTGACCTTCATCGTCACCCTGTCGTTCTCGCCGCGGCTGCACTTCGGCGTCTTCGCCGGCCTGGGCCTGACCATGGTGACCTTCCTGTACCGCCGCGCCCACCCCCGCATCATCGAAGTCGCGCTGCACCCCGACGGCACGCTGCGCGACCGCGCCCGCTTCGACCTGCCGCCGCTGGCGCCCGACCTGCTGGCGGTGCGCATGGACTCCGCCCTGAACTTCCTCACCGCCGCCGCGCTGGAGCGCTTCATCGTCGAGCGCCAGAGCGCCGACCCGCGCGTGCGCCGGGTGCTGCTGTCGGCCTCGGGCATCAATGATATCGACGCCAGTGGCGTGGACCTGCTGGAGGCGCTGGCGCTGAACCTGCAGGCGCAGAACGTGGAGCTGAACCTGGCGGCGGTGAAGAAGCAGGTGTGGGAGGTGATGGAGCGTGCGGGGTTGATTGCGATGATCGGGGAGGGGCGATTGTTCAGCACTGACAGGGAGGCGGTGGGGGTGCTGGCGGGGGAGAGGGTAGGATGATGTGCGGGGCGTGCTTTGCACGGCTTGGTTATCGTGGCCTATGACGCATGCTTTGACGGCGCTGGCAGACTGTTGCGTTGCATTTGCTGTGCCGTGCTTCCAGGCGACTGTCGGCCGCGATTGGCAGCCGGCGGAAAGAGCGCAATGCTCAGGACTTTGGATTGGCAAGAGCCAGTAAATCGATATAGCGCTGATATATCGCTATTTTTGCGTCATTGCCGGTAGTGGTTGCTTCGACGAGCGCTTTGCGAAAATAGGCCAGTGCTTGGGCATACACGCCCTGTTTCTGCAGAACCATTCTCAGGGGGAGACGGGACTTGGTGGTAACGGGATGATCGGCGCCGAGGACCCTTTCCCTGATCGTGATCACCTTGAGAAGGTATTCCAGTGCCAGGACATCCTTGCCTTGACCATGCAGCAACGCCCCGATGTTGTCATACGATGCGATGGTAAGGGGATGGTCGATGCCCAGGACCTTCTCCTTGATCACAAGCGCCTTGAGGAGGTACTCCAGTGCCTGGTCATGCTTGCCCTGGCGGTGTAACAGCACGCCGATGTTGTGGTACCCCAGGGCAGTATTAGGATGTTCGGTGCCGGCGACTTTTTTGTTGATGGCGAGCGCCTTGAGAAAGTACTGGAGCGCCTGGGCATGCTTGCCTTGATCTTGTAGCAGCCCCCCAATGTTGTTATACGATGTTGCCGTAGATGGATGGTCAGTGCCGTGGACTTTTTCCCGGATAGCAAGCGCCTTGCAATAGTGCTCCAGCGCCTGGGCATGCTTGCCTTGCGCATCTAGCAGACTTCCGATGTTGTTATGCGACTCGGCGGTCTCGGTCTCATCGATGCCGAGGATCTTTTCCCGGATGTCGAGTGCCTTGCGATAGTGCTTTAGCGCCTCGGGATGCTGACCTTGAGCCTGTAGCACCAAAGCGATGTTCTCATGTGCTTTGGCGGTATAGGCATGGTCAGTGCCGAAGCCCTTTTCCAACAAAGGAAGTGCCTTGAGAAAGTACACCAATGCTTCGGCATGCCTGGCCTGACCGTATAGCAGGGCGCCGATCTGCATATATAACGGGGCGGTAGCGAAAGGGTCAGTGCCGGAGCTCTTTTCCCGGATGGCGAGCGCCTTGAGAAGGTACTCCATCGCCTCGGCGTATTTGCCTTGCGTGTGTAGCGCTGTACCGATGTCATGATATGACGTGGCGGTATCGGTATCTTGGGCACCGGCTACAGGTTTCCCAATGTGGAGCGTTCCGATGGTCGAGAACGGCTTGTCGATGCCGCGACCGTTGCCGGCATCGTCGTTGTCTTCGCCGTCGCTTTCCCTGCCCGTGCCGGGCGGGGGCGCGTCCTTCCTGGATTTCTCCGGTGTTGCGGATGCCGGTGTGCCATTGTCTGTGGGAATCAGCACGGGATGGCTGGTCGACGGCGGTGGGTTTTGCTGGCCTACATGGTCGGCCGGCTGGTGCAGCGCGGACGGATTGCGGCCCGGCACGGTGGCAAGCACCGGGGCGTGCTGGGGGTGGTGGCGGTGGACGTGGTGTCGGTTGTACCTGTGGTGGGAATGAAAACGCCTTTGCCGGCAATTGCGGAAGCGGGGATGGGAGTCGCCATTTTAAGAAGCCTCTTACAAGGGATGCGTTGTGAAGGAAAAGGAGAATGCCGTGGAAATGCCTGGGTGCCGGAGCATGTCGTTCGTGGAGCGGCTAGAGCGAATTTGGCCAGACTAGCCTCATGCCGCAGACCCAGGTGCGGCGCACCTCGCGTCCTGCGCCCTTGGCATGCCCCTGGTGCCGTAGGGTGGAATACCCCGAAGGGGCATTC
Organism: Noviherbaspirillum soli; assembly: GCF_015352955.1. Taxonomy (GTDB): domain Bacteria; phylum Pseudomonadota; class Gammaproteobacteria; order Burkholderiales; family Burkholderiaceae_D; genus Noviherbaspirillum_A; species Noviherbaspirillum_A soli. The sequence goes on along the minus strand of NZ_JACYOX010000007.1, from coordinate 94,756 downwards.
CACCTTGCGTGGACCAGCGAAGGTCCTTGAGATGATCTTTACGGTATGCGACCGCGGTGCAATGCCCTTCGGGTATTGCACCCTACTCACCCCTGGGCGAATCTTCCAAAGGCAATCTTGCTTGGCCGGCTGATGCCAGTCAGGTTGGAAATGCGCTAGAGGGCAAGGCCGTGGGTGGCTTGTAGCGAGAGATGGTTCAGTGCGGCGCAGAGGAACTGAAAATAGGTTGCGCGGTGAAAGATTAATTAACGTAACGGAAGCGCGTGGAAAGCTGGCGTGATGCGATGGCTTGCCCGCCTCAGATAGGCAGATTGCGTGCCAGCAGCGCCATCATGCGCATCGCATCATGCGGCGCATGGCCATGGATGTCGTTATTGAAGAACACATAGGCCCTGTCCGTTGGCGCAACGCGGTGCGCGCGCAATTGGTCCAGGTCGGCCAGCAGCGCATTGTCGTCGTAGCTGCTGGCATACAGCGCTCCCGGCCCATGGCGGCGCAGGTACAGGAAGTCGCAGGTTGGCACCAGCGGCGTGCTGAACTCGGGCCAGTCGGAGGCCACCAGCGCGGCGCCGTAGCGTTCGAGCAGGGACAGGGTGGCGGCGACGAACCAGGAGGCATGCCGGATTTCCAGCGCTGCCCGCAGTCCGTGTTCGGCAAGCAGCGCCAGCACCGGCTCCAGCCGGGCCAGGTCGATCTGCATCTGGCCGGGCAGCTGCAGCAGCACCGGGCCGCGCTTGTCGGTCGGAATGCGCAGCGCGCCGCTGATGAAATAAGCCAGCAGGTCGGCACCCTGCCGGACCCCGCCCTCGCTGTGCAGCTTGAGGCGCCGCCGGTGCGTGACCGACTGCGGCGCCTTGAGCACCATGCTGCTGCCATCGGGCATCGCAGCGGCCCAGGCCGCCACCGTGTCGGGCGGCGGTATGCGGTAGAAGCTGGAATTGATTTCGATGGCCGTCATGCGCTCCAGCGCATAGGCCAGCCGGTCCTTCACGCCGCGTGGATAGAAGACGCCGTTGTTCCAGTGCTTGTACTGATAGCCGCTGGTGCCGATGTAGATGCGCATGCCGGGCAGGGATCGCTCAGGGCCTGCGGAAGATCACCACATGCTGCCAGGGCAGGGTGGTGACGGTCTGCTGCCAGACCAGCCCGCTGGCTTCCACCTCGCGCCGCATGCCGGCCTCGCTCATCTTGTGCAGCGGCTTGATCGGCACCCGCTCGTCCTCGGCGCGGTACTCCACCAGGACCAGCCTGCCGCCCGGCCTCAGCGCCCGCGCCACGCTTTCCAGGATTTCCCGTGGATGGCTCAGCTCGTGATAGACATCCACCATCAGCGCCAGGTCGATGGCGCCCGGCGGCAGGCCGGTGTCGGTTGCCGTGCCCAGCACCGGCTGCACATTGCGCACGCCGCGCCGGCGCATGCTGTCTTCCAGCAGGGCCAGCATCTGCGGCTGCACATCCACCGCATACACCCGGCCGTCGCCGCCGATGCGCTCGGCGATGCGGCCGGCATGGTAGCCGGTGCCGGCGCCGACATCGGCCACGGCCATGCCCGGTGCAAGACCGAGCGCAGCCAGCAGCAGCTCGGGCCGCTCCTCGCGTTCGCGGCTGCCGCGCTCCAGCCAGTCGGCGCCGGGATAGCCCATCACCTGGGCAATCTCGCGGCCCATATAGGTCTTGCCGATGCCGTCGCGGCTGGGCTGGACGCTGCCGTAGGCCGCCTCGCGGGCGGCGCCTGGCTGCAGCGCGCACAGCAGGCACAGCGCCAGGCAGGCGATCGATCTGCGCATTGCAAGCTCTCCCGGTTCCAGTCTTGAAAGGCAAGCTTAGCCCAAGCGCGCCTGCCGCCGGGCGAGCCTGCGCAATGCCTGCGCGGCCTGGCCATGGAACACTGGGCGGCGACCGCGTCGCCGACGGATGCAACGCGGTCAGGCGCCACTGCAGTTGCTGCACAGGTTTGACGGAGCAATGCGCGGTGGTGGGTAACCAAGCAAGCTGGTCCTGCCACACGGCGGGGCCGGCTGCATGATGCAGGTCTTGCCGCGTTCAGATAGAACCGCGGCGACTGCCTTGCGGGCTTAAGATAAGGCGCGCATCACAACGCAAAAAGGGAGACAGCATGGCATCGAAAATCGGATTCGCAACGCTTGTTCTGGCTGCGCTCGCCGGCTGCGGCGGCGGCAGCGCCTCTGTATCGGTCGACGGGCCGGAGCCATCCAGGCGCACGTTCATCTTCTGGAGCGGCAGCAGCAGCGGCGAACGCGTGGTCGACGTAAACAATGACGCATTCGCTTTCTTCAGCGATACGGGTTGCCTCTATAACTTCCAGACCGGGCGCGAGAACCAGGGATTTTGCCTGAACGCCGGCGGCGACAGGGTGCGTTATGGCGTGCTGGCGATGCGCATCGTCAATGTCACATCAGCTGCCGGCACCTGCATCGCCGCGCTGGTGGAGGAAAGCACTGCCCAGTTCGTCGACATCGCGACCGATGCCTTCGACCGGGAAGTGGTGGCCGTCACCGCGCTGCGGCCAAGTCCCTGCTTCTGAGGCGCCGGGAGGCCGAGGCTGAGCCGGGCAATCCCGGCTTTGCGCCTCGGCGCAGCCAGCGCAGGTCGCCGCGCTCTGGTCGCTCAGGGCGTAATGTCCGAGTCTCCACAGTGCGGATGCTGGAAGCCGGTTGGCGTGCCCGAGGCATAGATGATGTTGTCAGTCTTCCCCGGCCCAACGCCGTTGGGCACTTTTTCGAAGCCTGCGGCGGCCCGCATGCGGTAGGCAATCGCATGGTCGGCGCAGGCAGTGTCGCCGGACAGGCCCAGGCCGCCGATCACCTTGCCACCCACATATAGCGGCACGCCGCCGCCGAAGGTAATGATGCCGCCCGGTACCCGTCCTATGCCGCTGCCTTGCGCCAGGTAGTCAGGATTGAAGGGATTGGAATTGTTGAGCCCATACAGCGAGCCGCCGGGCTGGGTGGGTGCATACAGGTTGGCCGTGGAGAGGGCCAGTGCATCGTTGCTGAAGGCGTTCGCGGTGTTGGCCTTGGCGATCGCAATGGCGCGGCTGCCCGGCCAGGCGTCTCCCAGCCGGATCACGGAGCACAGCACGCCCTGCCTGTCGACCACGGCCGACCACATGCGGCTGGGGCTGGGCGAGAACAGGCCGCCGTTGTCCTGCGCGGCCACGCTGGCGAGCTGATGCTGCAGCCGCGCCACGGTCGCATCCGGGATGCCACAGGGCTTGTTGCCCTGTCCGTTGCCGTCATCGGCCAGGGCAAGGGTGCTGAAGCCTGCCAGTGCAATGGCAAGCAAAGTGCTCGGTGTTCTTGACTTCATGTTGTTCTCCTGATCCAGGTTTTGACACGATGGGTGCAGAGTCGAGACTCTGCGGACGCAACCCGGCACGCCGCCGCGCCGACGGCCTGTCTGGTCGAATGGAAGCGTTGATGCCGGCAGGTGGAAGATGCAAAAAAGAAACCGGCGATCAACTTTAGGATGAAATTAATTGTCGATCACCGAACGAAAAAGCGTTTGTGAAAGATCAAGTTGCACAAATTCGCCCGTAAGGGCTCCAGACGCGCCGACTTCGTCATGATTGTTGGAGATGGATGCGGAAATCACCTGCTTGTGTTCGCCGACGCACCGTGCACCTCGGCATTAAAGGCTATGTTCCACGGCAGAAATCAAATCACCGGTGCCAATCAACGTGGAACAACTCAACTCCCCGACGCCTTCCATGGCGGCGCAGTGCCTGGGCGAACTGGATGAAGACAGCACGCCAGGGGCGATGCTGCGCTGCCTGGCCGACGCCGGACTGGACCGGCTGCCCTTGCCTGGCAGCGGCGCCACGCTGCTGCGCTGGCGCATGCTGGCCGCAGTGTCCGGGTGGGACCTGTCGCTGGCCAAGCTGTACGAGGGCCATGCCGATGCGCTGGCCATCCTGGCCGAACTGGGCAGCCGGGCGCCGGCCGGCAGCCTGTGGGGCGTCTGGTGCGCCGAGGCGCCGTCCGCCCGCGCCATCGTCAGCGGCCATGCCGCCGCCGGCGCGCCGGTGCGGCTGGACGGCGCCAAGGCCTGGTGTTCCGGCGCGGCCGACCTGAGCCATGCGCTGCTGAGCGCCTGGGATGCCGACGGCCGGCCGTGGCTGGTGGCGCTGGACCTGCGCCAGGACGGCATCCGGATCGACGACAGCGGCTGGGAGGCGGTCGGCATGGCGCGCACCGGCACCGCCTTTCTCACGTTCTCGGGCGTGCAGGCCCATTGCGTCGGCGACAGCGGCGCTTACCTGCGCCGGCCCGGTTTCTGGCACGGCGGCGCCGGCATTGCCGCCTGCTGGTATGGCGCCGCCGCCGAACTGGCGCGCATGCTGCACGCCGCCCCGGGCACGCCCGATGCGCACCGGCTGGCCCACATGGGCGCGGCCGATGCCTGCCTGAGCGCGGCGCGGTCGCTGCTGCATGCCGGCGCGCAGGCGATCGATGCCCGGCCCGGCGACGATGCGGCGGCGCTTGCGCTGCGCCTGCGGCTGGCGGTCGATGCCTGCGCCGTGGAAGTGATGGCCCAGGTCGGCCAGGCGCTGGGCGCGGCGCCGTTCTGCCGCAACCGGCGGTTTGCCCGCCTGATGGCCGACCTGCCGGTGTTCCTGCGCCAGGGCCATGCGCGCCGCGACCAGGCAGCGCTCGGGCAGATGGCCCTCGACGCGTCGCATTGGGAGCACAGCCTGTGACGGCCGCGACCGGCCGCGAGATCCGGGGCCCGGGCACCGACGAGCTGCGCTGGCAGTCCTGGGCTGGCCTGCGCCGGCTGCCGCAGGCCAGCGCCGGCGAGCTGGTGCCGGCCGGATCGCGGGCGCTGGTGCTGGCGCCGCATCCCGATGACGAGCTTCTGGGCTGCGGCGGCCTGATCCGGCAGCTGGTGGCGCTGCGGCGCGAGGTCATCGTTCTGGCCGTGACCGACGGCGCGGCCAGCCATCCTCATTCGACGCTATGGCCCGCCGCGCGCCTGGCGCGGGAGCGGCCGCGCGAAAGCCTGCGCGCGCTGCGCCGCCTGGGCGCGGGCAGCGTCACGGTGGAGCGCCTCGGGCTGGACGACGGGCGCATCGGCGAGCAGGCGCCGCGGCTCGATGCAGCGCTCGACAGGCTGCTGGTGGACACCGACGTGCTGGTGTCCACCTGGCGGCTGGACGGCCATCCCGATCATGAGGCAAGCGGCAGGGCAGCCGCGCAGGCGGCGGCGCGCCACGGCGCTGCGCTCCTGGAGATGCCGGTCTGGATGTGGCACTGGGCCGCGGCCGGCGACGCGCGGGTGCCGTGGGAGCGCGCCTGCCGCCTGGAGCTGGACGACGATAGCCATGCCGCGAAATGCGCGGCGGCAGAGGCTTACCGCAGCCAGCTACTGCCCGATCCGTCGACCGGGAGCGGACCAGTGGTCGCGCCCGGCGCGCTGGCGCGCCTGATGCGGCGCGAGGAGGTGTATTTCCGATGAACGCCACCGGCCTTTCCTATTTCGACGGGCTGTACGCCCACAGCGCCGATCCCTGGTCCATGGACCAGCGCTGGTATGAGCGGCGCAAGCGCGAGCTGCTGCTGGCCGCCTTGCCGCGCCCGCGCTTCGGGCGGGTGTTCGAGCCCGGCTGCGGCGCCGGCCACCTGACCGAGGCGCTGGCGCCGCGCTGCGCCCGGCTGCTGGCCACCGATTTTTCAGCCGATGCGGTGCGGCTGGCGCGGCTTCGCCTGCAAGCTGCGCCGCATGTGGAGATCGACCGCCTGCATACGCCGCGGCAGTGGCCGGCCGGCCGCTTCGACCTCGTGATCCTGAGCGAATTTGCGTTCTATCTCGACGATGCCGACCTGGCGCTGCTGCAGCAGCGCAGCGTCGATGCGCTGGCCGATGACGGCGTGCTGCTGGCCTGCCACTGGCGCCGGCCCTTCGCGGAACGCACCCAGGACAGCGAGGCCATCCATGCCTGGTTCGACCAGGCTCCCGGCCTGGCCCGGCTGGCGCATCACGAGGAAGCCGATTTCCTGCTCGACCTGTGGGGCCGGCAGCCGCAGTCGGTGGCGCAGCGGGAAGGCTTCGCATGATCGGCGTGCTGATCCCGGTTCATGACGAGGAGGACGGCCTTGCGTCCTGCCTGGAATCGGTGCTGCGCGCGGCCACGCATGGCGACCTGGCCGGCGAGCCGGTGATGATCGCGGTGGCGCTGGACGCCTGCACCGACCGCTCGGCCCAGATCGCCGCCGCCTATCCCGTGACGGTTCTGCGCCTGGAGGCGCGCAATGTCGGCGCCGCCCGCGCCGCCGCGGCAGCCTGCCTGCTCGCCGCCGGCGCGCGCTGGCTGGCCTGCACCGACGCCGACACGGTAGTGGCGGAAGACTGGCTGCAGCGCCAGCTGCAGCTGCATCATGAAGAGGGGGCCGACGTTGTCTGCGGCACGGTGGGCGTGTCCGACTGGACGCCGCACCTGGCGCGGCTGCAGCAGCTGCTGCAGCGCTTCCATGCGGCCTATACCGATGCCGACGGCCATGCGCATATCCATGGCGCAAACCTAGGCGTCTGCGCGCGCGCCTATCTGCGCGCAGGCGGCTTCCCGTCGCTGGGCTGCAGCGAGGATGTGGCGCTGGTCAGGGCGCTGGAGGCGGCCGGCGCCCGCATTGCCTGGAGCGCGGCGCCGCGGGTGGTGACCAGCGCCCGCATCGCCAGCAAGGCGCGGGGCGGCTTCGGCGACACGCTGTCGGCCTGGAGCCAGGCGCTGCCGCTCTGAACCCGGCTGCGCGTCAGCGCCGCACGCTGCTTTCCACCAGGCAGCGCGTCACCAGCGGCGGCGCGTCGCCGACATGGAAGGCCAGCTTCCTCTCGCGCAGCGCGACGTCCGCCGCCGTCACTCGGTCGAAGCGGCGCAGGTGCTCGGTCCAGGACTCGTCGACGATCTGCTCCACATAGCGGCCCGGCTCGCCGAGGTCGCGCAGCAGATCCCAGGACAGCGCGCCCTGGCGCAGGCGGCTGCGCCGGCTTTCCTGCATCAGCGCCATGAACTCGGCCGAGCGGGCCGGATCGATCAGGTAGGCGATCGTCACCTGCACATGGCCGGCGCGCGGCGGGTCGCTTGCCACCGGCACCTTGAATTCACGGGACGGCGTCAGGTCTTCCTCGATGCCGAGGTCGGTCACCAGCAGGTGGGCGCCCAGCATCGCGGTCACGCCGGTCACCGAGGCGATCAGCAGGCTGGTCTGCACCGAGGTGACGGTTGCCACCTGGCCCCACAGCGCCGCGCCGAGCGCGCTGCCGCCCATGATGGACATCTGGTAGATCGACATGCCGCGCGCCCTGACCCAGTCCGGCAGCGCCAGCTGGGCCGATACGCTGAGCGAGTTGGCGGTGGTGATCCAGGCCATGCCGGCGACGAACATCGCGGTGGCCGCAAGGTAGATGTTGGGCGCCAGCGCCACCGCCGCGGTGGCCAGCGACTGCAGCGCCGCACCGCGCATCACCAGCGTGTCGCGCGCCATGACCTGGCGCAGCCGCGGCAGGAACATCGCCGCCACGATGGCGCCGCTGCCCATGGAGGCCAGCAGCACGGTGTAGGCCGCGGCATTGCCGCCGCCGAGGCCGCGCGCCACCAGCGGCAGCAGCGCCAGCAGCGCGGTGGAATGCAGGAAGAACAGCGAAATGCGCAGCAGCACCGACTTCAGCCGGCCGGACTGCAGCACGAACTGCACGCCGACCCGCATTGCGGAAAACAGCCGCTCGCGGCCCAGCGGGCTGGGCTTGTGCTCGCGCCGCCAGCGCATGATCACGAACGCCGACGCCACCGACAATGCCGCGTTGAGCACGAACACATAGGCGCTGCCCACGCTGGCGATCACTGCCCCGGCCACCAGCGGGCCGACGATGCGCGAGGCATTCATCGCCACGCCGTTCAGGGCCAGCGCGGCCGGAAGCTGGGGACGCGGCACCAGCTCCGGCACGCTGGCCGCGAACACCGGCCAGCGCATCGCCAGGCCGATGCCGTTGGCAAAGGTCAGGGCCAGCAGCAGCGGCGCGGTCATCGCGCCCGAGAGGACGGTGACGCACAGCACCAGCGCCACCGCCGCCACCCAGAACTGGGTCAGGATGAAATAGCGCCGGCGGTCGAGGATGTCGGCCAGCGCGCCGCTGGGCAGGCCCAGCAGGAACACCGGCAGGGTGGACGCGGTCTGCACCAGCGCCACCCAGATCGGCGAGGACGACAGCGAGGTCATCATCCAGGCCGAGGCCACGTCGTTCATCCACATGCAGATGTTGGCCGCCAGCCAGACGCACCACAGCATGCGAAACACAGGCTGGCCCAGCGGCGCCAGCGCCGACTGCGGCCGCGCCGCGGGGCTGGACGCTGCGGGCGCTTCGGCCTCGGGAGTCTCCGGCATGGCCATGGTCAGGACTTGTAGCCGGGGTCGGTGCGGTCGAGTTTCCTCAGCAGCGCCGGCCATTCCATCAGGCCGTAAGGGCGGCGGGTGCCGGGCTGGTAGTTGTTCCAGGTTTCCTCCAGCACCTGCTGCGGCACCCTGGCATAGGGGCTGTTGGCCGCCATCGCCGCCAGCTGCGAGCGGCAGGCCAGTTCCAGCCGGTGCATCCAGTTGAAGGCCTCGCCGACCGAGCGGCCCACCGTCAGCACGCCGTGGTTGCGCAGGATCAGCGCCTCGCCGGTGCCGAGGTCGGCGATCAGCGACTCCTGTTCGGATTCATTCAGCACCACGCCCTGGTAGTCGTGATAGCCGATCTTCAGGAAGCGCATCGCAGTCTGGGTCAGCGGCAGCAGGCCGCATTCCAGCGACGACACCGCCATCGAGGCCCAGCTGTGGGTGTGGATCACGCAGCCGACATCGGGCCGGGCCGCATGCACGGCGGTATGGATCACCGCGCCGGCCTTGTTGACGCCGTACTTCAGTTCGCCGAAGTCCGGCCCGGACAGGATCTTGCCATCATGGTCGACCTTCAGCAGGCAGGAGGCGGTGATCTCCTCGTACATCATGCCGTAGGGATTGATCAGGTAAGTGCCTTCCTCGCCCGGCACGCGGGCCGAGATATGGTTGGCCATCATGTCGGACATGCCATACATCTCGACCAGGCGATAGCAGGCTGCCAGGTTGACCCGCGCTTCCCATTCCTCGGGCGAGCACTGCCCCTTCATCGATGGAATCTGCAGCACGCCGTCTTGCACCATGTCGTCTCCTCCAGTGTTGTGTTGATTTGTGGTTCGCCTTCAGGGCGCCAGGTTGTTCATGGCACGGCCGTCGCGCCAGCGCGCCAGGTTGTCCAGGAAGATCTCGGCCACCGCCGCATAGTGGCCGCTGGTATGGCCGGCGGTATGCGGCGACAGCAGCACATTGCCCAGCTCCCACAGCGGCGACGCGGCCGGCAGCGGCTCGTGCGCATACACGTCCAGGAAGGCGCCGGCCAGGCGGCGCTCGCGCAGGGCGGCGACCAGGTCGGGCTCGACCACGACCTCGCCGCGCGCCACGTTGACCAGGTGCGCGCCTGGCGGCAGCAGCGCCAGCCGGCGCGCGTCGATCAGGTTGCGGGTGTCGTCGGTCAGCGGGCAGGTCAGCACCAGCCAGTCGGCCTGCGGCAGCGCCTCGTCCAGTCGCGCCAGCGGCAGCACCTGGTCGCAGGGCGGCGCCGCGGCATCGCTGCGGCGCACGCCGATGACCCGCAGCCGCAGCGCCTTGAACAGCCGCGCCGTTTCCAGGCCGATCGGGCCCAGGCCCACGATCACGGCGGTCTGGCCGCGCAGGTCGCGCGGCGCCCGGTCGCCCAGCAGCGGCTCCCAGGCGCGGCGGCGCTGGGCGTCCAGCAGTTCGGGCAGGCGCCGGTTCAGCGCCAGCATGCCGGCCAGCGCCATCTGCGCCACCGCTTCCGCATTGGCGCCGGACGACGTGGTGACGGTCACGCCGCGCCCGCGCAGTTCAGGATAGATCGGCCGGTCCGCGCCGGCCGAATGGGCATGCACCCAGGCCAGGCGCGGCGCGGCCCGCAGCACCCGGTAGAACTGCTGCAGCGATTCGGTCAGTTCATGCTTGGTCGACTTGCCGGTCACGTCGCGGCTGATGAAGGCGATGTCGATGTCCTTGCCGGCGCCGTCCTGCGCCGCCTGTTCCGGGGTGACCAGGCGGTAGGGCATGCGATTGAAGAGTTGCGCGATGCGCGGGCCCAGGTAGCGTGCCGCCTGGTCCGACAGCAGGATGACCGGCGCCTGCCGGTCCTGGCCATACAGATTCATGTTGCTTTTATCGGGTTGGTGTTGCGGATGAGCGTGGCCGATTGTACAGACCGCGGGTTGGCCAGAGTTGACGAAACGGAAAAGCAGCGTTCTCGCTTGCGCCTCGATCGGCGATAATCGCGTCTGCCGCGGCGCCGCGGGATCTCCCATGCATCACGGCCCGCCAAGCACCGGCAACTTCCCGAACGGCACAATCACATCAATCGCATGACCAAGAAGCTGGACACCCATCTGCTGGAAATCTTCGTTGCCGTAGTGGAGAGAAAGAGCCTGACCCAGGCCGGCATCGACATGCACCTGGTGGTGTCGGCCATCAGCAAGCGCATGGACGAGCTGGAGCGCCATGTCGGCAAGGCCTTGCTGAAGCGCCATGGCCGCGGCATCGTGCCGACCGCCGCCGGGGAGCTGCTCTACCTGCACGCCAAGCGCATCCTGAAGAGCCTGCGCGCGGCCGACCAGGCGCTGGCCGAATTCGACAGCAGCGGCGTGCACAAGATACGGCTGTTGGCCAACCAGACCAGCATCGTCCAGAGCCTGCCGGCCGAGATCGCCCGCTTCCTGGCCAGCCATGCCAACACCTCCATCGAACTGACCGAGGGCCACAGCGCCGACATCCCGGCCGCGGTGCATGAAGGCCATGCCGATGTCGGCATCTATCATGCGCAGCATCCGGCGGCCGGCGTGCTGTCCTGGCCTTACCGGCAGGACCGGGTAGGGCTGGTGGTGCCGGCCGGCCATCCGCTGGCGTCGCGCCGCCAGGTGCTGTTCGAGGAGGCGCTGGACTTCCCGCTGGTGGGCGCCTTCCCGCGCCACAGCCTGGACCGCTTCCTGGAACTGGCCGGCAATTCCCTGTCGCGCCCGCCCACCGTGGTGCTGTCGGTCTCGAACTTCGAGGCGCGCTGCCATATGGTCCGGCACGGCGTGGGCATTGCAATGCTGCCGGAAGACATTGCCAGTCGCTATACCGGCGGGCTCGGCCTGGCGCTGGTGCAGATCGCCGATGCCTGGGCGCGGCGCCAGTTCTATGCCTGCATGCGCGAGCCCGAGGCAGGCGACAGCCATGCGGCCAACCTGCTCGGGCATCTGTGCGGCGTCGGCAGTGGCACCGGCAGCGTTAACGCCACGCCGGCCTGAAGCCGTGCCGCTTAAACTTGGTTACAGGCGCAGCGCTGACTTAAGATCCGCCAAGGCCCGCGCCTAGGAACCTGCGCGGCAGCAATCCATTACAACAAACCAGGAGACAGCTTGATGGGACAGATCATCGTGCGCCGCGACGGCGCCGTCGGCACCGTGGTGATATCCAACCCCGCGAAATTCAACGCGATGACGGCCGAGATGTGGCGCATGCTGCCGATCCGGGTGGCCGAGCTGGATGCCGACCCCGAGGTGCGGGTGATCGTTTTGACCGGCGACGGCGACCGCGCCTTCGTGTCCGGCGCCGACATTTCCCAGTTCGGCGACGAGCGCACCGACCCCGAAGCGCTGGCCGTCTACAATGCGGCGCTGGACGACGCCTTCAGCGCGCCGCTGAAGGCCGGCAAGCCCACCATCGCGAAGATACGCGGCATCTGCATGGGCGGCGGCCTGGGTCTGGCCGCCGGCTGCGACATCCGCATCTGCGCCGACGACGCCCGCTTCCGCATGCCGGCGGCGCGGCTGTCGCTGGGCTACAACCAGGCAGGCGTGCATCGCTTCGCCGCCCTGATCGGCGTGCAGAACACCTACGACATCTTCTTCACCGCGCGCATCTTCGACGCCCAGGAGGCGCAGCGCATGGGCTTCGTTGGCCGTGTCGCCAGCACCGATGGGCTGGATGCGGCGGTGGCCGAATTCACCGGCGCCATCGCCGAGAATGCGCCGCTGACCGCGAAGTCGGTGAAGCTGACGATGAATGCCTACCTGGACCGGCTTGGCGAAGTGCAGCGGCCCGAGGTGCAGGCCGCGATCGATGCGGCCAACCTGAGCGAGGACTACCGGGAAGGCGTGCGCGCCTTCGGCGAGAAGCGAGCGCCGCGCTTCACCGGCCGCTGACGCCGCGGCCGCCGGTGGCCTGCACCGCCGCCGGCGTCTCCCAAACCGTCCGCCTTACTTTCACGCTTGCACTGGACAGCGCCTCAAGACCATGACCACCAGACCCACTCCTGTCCAATGAAGACCCGGACCCCTTCCGGCGCGGCGCCGGCCCCGGCGCCGGCGGGCACCGCATCCCCGGTGTCGCCCTCCCACAACCTGCGCGCCCAGCTGGTGCTGACCGCGGCCATGGCCCTGTGGGGCCTGAACATTCCGGCGGTGCGGGTGCTGGCCGGGCGCTTCGACTTCACCACGCTGGCGGCGGTGCGCATGTTCTTCACCTGCTGCGTGTTCGCGGTGCTGGCGCTGCGCGCCGGCGGCCGCCTGCCGCGCATGGCGCGGCGCCACTGGCCGCTGCTGCTGGCCTGCAGCATGCTGATGGTGTACGGCAACCAGGTGTTCTTCACCAGCGGCATGGCGCGCACCAGCGCCACCAACAGCGCGCTGATCGTGGCGCTCGGGCCGCTGGTGTCCTCGCTGCTGGCCGCCATCGCCTTCCGCGAGCGCCTGGCGCTGCCGCGCCTGGCCGGCATCGCGCTCGGCCTGGCCGGCGTGGCCGGCGTGATCCTGCATCGTCCGGGCGCCGGCGTTGGCGCGGCCGGCATCGGCGACCTGCTGGTCGGCGCCTCGGTGCTGAGCTTTGCGCTGGGCGGCGTGCTGGTGCAGCGGCTGGCGCGCCAGCTCGACGTGCTGTCCATCAGCCTGAGCATCTACCTGGTCGGCACCGCGCTGCTGATGCTGCATGCGGCGCTGGCCGGCTTCGACCAGCGCATCCTGTCCTCCGGCTGGCAGTCCTGGTCGCTGATCCTGTTTTCCGGGGTGTTGGCATCGGCCATCGGCAACCTGATCTGGAACCGGTCGATCGGCATCCTCGGCATCAGCCGCACCGCGCTGTTCCTGAACTGGGTGCCGCTGTTCGCCATCGCCTTCGCGGTGGCCTTTCTCGGCGAGCCGTTTTCATGGTGGCTGCTGTTCGGCTTCGGCTGCGTGGTGTGCGGCACCTGGCTCGGCGCCTTGCGGAGGACCTGATGGAACTGCGCCAGCTGCGCTATTTCGTGCGCGTGGTCGAACTGGGCAGCATGGGCCGCGCCGCGCTCGACCTCGGCGTGGTGACCTCGGCGCTGAGCCAGCAGATCAGCCGGCTGGAGGGCGAACTCTCGACGCGCTTGCTGCAGCGCACGTCCACCGGCGTGGTGCCGACCGACGCCGGCCTGGCCTTCTGGCGCCAGGCCCAGCTCGCGCTGCGCCATGCCGACGACGCGGTGCGCGCGGCCCAGCTGGCGCGGCTGTCGGGCCATGTCAGCGTCGGCCTGCCGCCCAGCACCAGCGCGGTGCTGGGCCTGCCGTTCATGGCGGCGATGCGCGAGCGCTATCCGGAAGTGCGGCTGCACCTGGTGGAAAGCCTGTCGGGCAACCTGACTTCCATGCTGCGCGCCCGCCAGCTCGACCTGGCCGTGCTGTTCCAGGCCGACCGCGGCCAGCGCTGGAGCGTGCTGCCGGTGCTCGACGAGCGCCTGTTCCTGATCGCGCGCCCCGGCCTGGCCGGCTTGCCGGATCGTGAACGGGTCGAGGTCGGCGAGCTGGCCGACCTGCCGCTGATCCTGCCCAGCAACCAGCACGGCCTGCGGGCCTTGCTCAATGCCGCCTCCAGCCGCGGCCGCTATGCGTTGAACGTGGTGGCCGAGATCGATGGCCTGGCGGTGCTGATGGACGCGGTGCGGGCCGGCTATGGCGCCACCATACAGCCGGGCGCGGCGCTGGCGCGGCTGGGCGGGGAGCCGCTGGTCACGCTGGAGATCGCCGACAGCGCGGTGCGCCGTCCCAACCTGCTGACCAGCCTGTCGGACGATGAACTGTCGCCGGCCGGGCTGGCGGCGCGGGTGGTGCTGCAGAGCGTGATGCGCGACCTGGTGCTGCAGGGACGCTGGCCGGGCGCCACCCTTCACGAATCCTGAAGGCCCGTTGCCGCCGGTGGTCTGGCGGCAAACCGCATGGGCCGCTACAGTCCCCGCCATTGAGCCGGGAGACTGACGATGTACGACGTACTGGTAATTGGCGGCGGAAACGCCGCCCTGTGTGCCGCCCTGATGGCGCGCGAGGCGGGCGCCTCGGTGCTGATGCTGGAATCGGCGCCGCGCGCATGGCGCGGCGGCAATTCCCAGCACACCCGCAACCTGCGCTGCATGCACGATGCGCCGCAGGACGTGCTGGTGGACGCCTATCCCGAGGAAGAGTACTGGCAGGACCTGCTGAAGGTGACCGGCGGCCTGACCGATGAAAAGCTGGCGCGGCTGGCCATACGCGCCTCGTCGAACTGCCGGCCGTGGATGCAGAAGCATGGCGTGCGCTTCCAGCCGCCGCTGTCGGGCGCGCTGCACGTGGCGCGCACCAACGCCTTCTTCATGGGCGGCGGCAAGGCCCTGGTGAACGCCTATTACCGCAGCGCCGAGGCGATGGGCGTCAAGGTGCTCTACGAGACGCCGGTCGATGCGATCGAGCTCGATGAAGGCCGCTTCGCCGCCGCCCGCAGCGGCGAGCGCCGCTTCGAGGCCCGCGCCTGCGTGCTGGCGGCCGGCGGCTTCGAGTCCAACCGCGAATGGCTGCGCGAAGCCTGGGGCCAGAACGACGCCGGCGAATGGCCGGCCGACAATTTCCTGATCCGCGGCACCCGCTTCAACCAGGGCGTGCTGCTGAAATACATGATCGATGCCGGCGCCGACGTGATCGGCGATCCGTCGCAATCGCACTGCGTGGCGATCGACGCCCGCGCGCCGCTGTACGACGGCGGCATCTGCACCCGCATCGACTGCGTCTCGCTGGGCGTGGTGGTGAACCGCGATGCCGAGCGCTTCTACGACGAGGGCGAGGACTTCTGGCCCAAGCGCTATGCGATCTGGGGCCGGCTGGTGGCCGGCCAGCCCGGGCAGATCGGCTACTCCATCATCGACGCCAAGGCCGTGGGGCGCTTCATGCCGCCGGTGTTTCCGGGCACGGTGGCGGGCAGCCTGCCTGAACTGGCCGACAAGCTCGGCCTGCCGCGCGAGCAGTTCATGCGCACCCTGTCGGACTACAACGCCGCCTGCCGCGTCGGCACCTTCGACCACACCGCGCTCGACGACTGCCATACCGAAGGCCTGGCGCCGGCCAAGACCCACTGGGCGCGGCCGATCGATACCGCGCCGTTCTATGGCTATCCGCTGCGGCCGGGCATCACCTTCACCTATCTCGGCCTGAAGGTCGACGAGCATGCCGCGGTGCATTTCGGCGGCCGGCCCAGCGACAACCTGTTCGTCGCCGGTGAAATGATGGCCGGCAATGTGCTGGGCAAGGGCTATACCGCCGGCGTCGGCATGTCGATCGGCACCGCCTTTGGCCGCATTGCCGGCACCCGCGCCGCCGCCGCGGCGCTCGAAGCGAAACAAGGAAAACACCATGCAGCAGCTTGAAGCGCTGGTGCGCGACGCGCGCGACCAGGTATCCCCCTCCGAAGACCGCGTGCTGCGCAATGCCGGCGGCCCGCAGCCCGAATTCCGGGTGCTGGCCCTGACCGGGCCGGAGGCCGAAGTGGCGCGCCAGATGCAGATCTGCAATGCCTGCCGCTATTGCGAAGGCTTCTGCGCGGTGTTCCCGGCCATGACGCGCCGGCTGGAATTCGGCAAGGCCGACGTCAACTACCTGGCCAACCTGTGCCACAACTGCGGCGCCTGCTATCACGCCTGCCAGTACGCGCCGCCGCATGAGTTCGCGGTCAACGTGCCGCATGCGATGGCCACGGTGCGCGGCCAGACCTATGCCGAGTATGCATGGCCGCCGGCATTGGGCGCGCTCTACAAGCGCAACGGCCTGACGGTGGCGCTGGCGCTGGCGGCCGGCCTGGCGCTGTTCCTGGTGCTGGCGCTGGCGCGCAACGGCACGCTGCTGCATGCGCCGCTGGCCGGCAATTTCTATGCGATCTTCCCGCATAACCTGATGGCAGCGATGTTCGGCGCCGTGTTCGGCTTCGCCGTGCTGGCGCTGGGCATTGGCGTTACGCGCTTCTGGCGCGACGTGTCGCCGGGCCAGGTCTCCGCTCCGGCGGTGGCGGAAGCGGCGAAGAACGCGCTGACGCTGAAATACCTGGACGGCGGCCATGGCGACGGCTGCAACGAGGAAGACGACCGCTTCACGCTGGCGCGGCGGCGCTTTCACCATTTCACCTTCTATGGCTTCATGCTGTGCTTCGCCGCCACCTCGGTGGCCACGCTGTACCACTATCTGCTGGGCCTGCCTGCGCCGTATGCGCTGACCAGCCTGCCGGTGCTGCTCGGCACCGCCGGCGGCATCGGCCTCCTGGTCGGGCCGGCCGGCCTGCTGTGGCTGAACCTCAGGCGCGATCCGGCCCAGGGCGACGTCAAGCAGCGGCCGATGGACCGCGGCTTCATCGCGCTGCTGCTGCTGACCAGCGCCACCGGCCTGGCCCTGCTGGCCTGGCGCGACAGCGGTGCGATGGGGCTCCTGCTGGCGGTGCACCTGGGCGTGGTGATGGCGCTGTTCGCCACCCTGCCATACGGGAAATTCGCGCATGGCATCTATCGCAGCGCGGCGCTTCTGAAGTCGGCCATCGAAAAGCGGCAGGCCAACAAGCTGCAGCTGGGATCGGACTGAGCACTTCTTTCCAAAGCGCCCGACCCCATCGCCCGCGGCGCGCCAGCCGCCATGCCGCCGGGCGCATTCATCAGAATCAACAAGGAGACCTCCATGACTTTCCGTACCGGCCGCCGTTTCGCGCTCAGGGCCATCGCACTCTCGCTGGCCGCCATGCCGCTGATGGCAGCAGCCCAGGACTACCCCAAGCGCCCGATCACCCTGGTGGTGCCGTTCGCCGCTGGCGGCGGCACCGACAGCATCGCCCGCGAGCTGGGCAAGTTCCTGTCCGACCGCCTTGGCCAGCCGGTGGTGGTGGACAACCGCGGCGGCGGCGGCGGCGCGATCGCCGCGAAGTCGGTGGCCCGCGCCGACCCCGACGGCTACACCCTGCTGTTCGTGACCTCCACCTTCGTCACCCATGCGGCCACCGAGAAGAAGGCATCGTATGACGTGAAGAAGGACTTCACGCCGATCGCGATGATAGGCCGCGGCCCGCTGATGGTCGTCACCAGCAAGGGCATGGGTTTCAAGAGCGTGAAAGACCTGGTGGCGGCCAGCAAGGGCAAGCCCGAAGGGCTGGACTTCTGCTCCTCCGGCGCCGGCAGCGTCACCCATCTGGCGGGCGAACTGTTCGTGCAGAAGACCGGCGCCAGGCTCACGCATGTGCCCTACAAGGGCAGCGGCCCGGCCACGGTCGACTTCCTCGCCGGCCGCACCCACGCCTTCTTCGCCACCTTCCCGACCATGCTGCAATACGTGAAGTCAGGCGCGGTCGACATGATCGCCGTCACCGGCGCGCAGCGCTCGCCCCTGTTTCCCAACGTGCCGACGGTGGCGGAAGCCGGCATCCCGAATTTCAACATCACCACCTGGTGGGGCATCGTCGCACCGGACGGCCTGCCTGCGCCGATTGTCACCAGGCTCAATGCGCTGATCAACGAGGCGTCGGCCAAGGAGCCGTTGAAGGGACGCCTGGTTAGCGAAGGCGCGGAGGCTTACAGCGCCACGCCGGCGGAGTTCGGGACCATGCTGGGGACGGAGCTGGCGATGTGGCGGGAGGTGGTAAGGACCGGGAACATCAAGGTGGATTGAGGGGCATGCAGGGGCACGATCAGCTGCAGTTGCCTTTTGAGGGGCCGTTGCAGTTGAATCCAGTTGAGCGCGCCGTGTCAGCGATGCCTGAGGCGGATGCGGTGCAGCGTCTATGGCCCAACGAGCCTGCCGGTGCCAGTTCAGTATTCCAGTCCTGTTTTCCAGGCGGGTACCGCAATCGGTTCAGACCCTGATCAAGGGCGCCATCGTTGCCGTGGGTGCGCGCACGGTGACGGCTATCCTGCGCGTCACGGGCCTGTCTGAAGATCGCCAGCTCCAGCGGTTCCACCGGTGCTCGACCGCAAGGTCTGGCCGTCCCCGAAGGCAAGCGGGCGCTTGCTCGCCGCCATGGTCGAGACCTTCGCGCCGTCGTGCTCCTTGCTCATGGCGCTGGATGACACCATCGAGCGTCGCCGCGGCGCAAAGATTGCCGCCCGCGGCCTTTACCGCGCCCCGGCCTGAACGAACAAAGCCCAGCAAAAAAGTGTGAAAAAATCCACAAAGCAAAAAATTTCCATATGGATATACTTAAAATCCCTGATAATTCATCCTCCAAGTTCATCGGGCGCACGAACAGATACGAGTTATGGCAGAGCAGGCTACCGACGATTACGAAACATTATTGCAATTCCTGTATCGGACCCCGATCGGCCTGATGCAGACCGCCAGCAATGGCGACGTGGAAATGCTCAATCCGATGGCGTCGCGCCTGCTGATGCCGCTGGCAAGGCAAGGCAACCTTGACAATCTTTTCACGGTCATGGCGCCGTATGTTCCGCAACTGCAGCAGATGATTCGCGACTTTGCGCCGGCCTCGGGCATCGTTTGCGAGGCAGTCAAGGTCGAACTGGGCATCGGCCTGCCCCATGAACGGTCGCCTACCGTGCTCGCGCTGAGCGTTCTGAAGCTCGACAACGCGCGGCTGATGATCTCGCTGACCGACGTCACGCTCGAAATGCGGCGCGAACAGGACCAGCTTGCCCGCGAGCTCAGCCATGCCGCGCGGATCGACTCGCTGACCGGCATACCTAACCGGGTCGAACTGATTGAACACCTGCAGTCCATGATGGACAGCAGCCCGGCGGCCGCGCGACGCGGCGCATTGCTGTTCCTGAACTGCGACCGATTCCGGCAGATCAACGACATGCTCGGCACGACCGCCGGCGACGACATCCTGAGGTTGATGGGTGAACGGCTGCGAACCGCCTTGCGCCAGCATGCGCTGACCGACGCCGAAGCCGCCGGAACCGGCGACCTGGTTGCACGGATCGGGAGTGATGAATTCGTGGTGGTGGTGGATGGCGTCCGTGCGCCGGACCTGGCCGAACGGGTCGCGCAGCGGCTGCTCAAGGCGCTTGCCGTGCCCTGCAGCGTGGGCGGAAAGCAGATCGTCTGCCATTTCAGCATGGGCATCGTGGTTCTGGACGGGGATGCCAGCGGCGCGGAACGCATCCTGCAGGATGCCAGCATTGCCATGCGCGAGGCCAAGCGTTCAGGCGGCGCGATGTACGCGCTGTTTGACCACGCGATGCGCGGCCGCGCGGAGCACCGCGGCGACATCGAAGTGGCGCTGAGGCGGGCGCTGGCGGAGGACGAGCTGTTTGTGGTCTACCAGCCCGTGGTGGGCTTTCGGCCGGACGGCGTCATCGAGCAGGCGGCCGGCGTCGAAGCCCTGGTCAGGTGGCTGCACCCGGTGCGCGGTCTGGTGCCGCCGGTGGAATTCATTGGCATTGCCGAAGAATCGGGGCTGATCGGCGCTCTCGGGCATTTCGTTCTGGCCACCGCATGCCAGGAATTCATGCGCTGGCAAGCCGAACTCGGGACACGCGCGCCACGCAGGCTGGCAGTGAACCTGTCGCGGGCACAGCTGGCGCAGCCGGATCTCGTCGAAAGCGTGGCTGCGGTTCTGCAGGCCACCGGCATGCCGGCCGGCCTGCTGCAGCTGGAGGTGACGGAAAGCCTGGCGGCGCAAGACGCGGAAGTGCGCGACTGCCTGATGCGCCTGCAATCCCTGGGCATACAGCTGGCGCTGGACGACTTCGGCACCGGCTATTCATCGCTCGCCTGTCTGCACCAGATGCCCGTCAATACGGTGAAGATAGACCGCTCCTTCGTCTGCCACGCCGACACCAGCATGCATCACCGGGTTCTGATCGAGGCTACCGTGATGGTGGCCCACAGCCTGGGCATGGACACGGTGGCGGAAGGCATCGAGACCACGGCCCAGGCCGCCGTCGTCATGCAGCTCGGTTGCGACAAGGGACAGGGCTACCTGTACGGCAAGCCCATGGAAGCGCGGGAACTGGTGGCATGGGCGCTTGAAGATCTAGGGGTCTTCTGCCGCGCAGGCTCCTAGAAGCTGCGCTGGCGCTCGCTTGAGGCATCGTCACGCCGGTGGCATGCATTCAAGGCAGCATTGCTCAGTGCCGGCGCTTCGGTGCATCGACCCCAATCAGCGTAGAATCACGGCTTTTTGCCGGCCGGGCAGGGGATGTGGATGGTTAAGTGGAGCGTAGTGAAGTGGGATAACGCAGGCGGGATGCAATTGCTGGCGACTGCGCCGATTGCCGCCGGCGAGGAAATCCTGCGCGAAAAGCCCCTCGTGGCAGTGGCCGGCAGCGATGTGGAGCTGGGCAGCCCGGCCTGGGACTTGACCCACCGGCTCATTGCCGATACCCGACTGCGCGACGCCTACTATGCATGGCAACTGCGCAGCACGAACGTACATGAGAACACTCGCCAGGACCGGGAAATCGAGCGGCTGATGGCGCGGCGCTATGGCTTGCCGCCGGCGATGGTCGGCAAGCTTCATGCCGGTATCAGCGCTTGTCAGGTCGGCTATGGTCCCGGCGAAGGCGAGCACCTGGGCCATGGCCTGTACCAGACGCTTGGCCGCGTCAACCACTCCTGCGATCCGTCCGCCGAACTGACGGTGATCGACGGCGCGAGCGGCGAGCAGGGCCTGCGCGCACTCAAGGACATACAGCCCGGCCAGGAAATCACCAGAACCTACATTGACGACGCCAGCGGTTTCCTTGGCCGTAATTTCCTCGTGCGTAACGTGACGCTGGTCAGTCGCATGGGCTTCGTGTGCCGCTGCCCGCGCTGCCACAGCGAGCGTCCGCAGGACTTGAAGAACGTGAACCTTCTGCAGTTCTTCAAATCCTTCCTGAAGGAGCAGGCCGAGAAGGAAGCGATGAAGGCAGGCATCCAGGGGGCGGGCAAGGACTGACAGCGTCGCTTTCCCAAGGTGGGCCGATCCGGCTGCCAGCTGCTGGTTCGATCACAACGCCCCTTGCAGCGGCAAGCACGTCCCACCTTCAGCACCGATCGAGAGAAATGTCATGGCCTTGCGCGCCCATGGCGTGGAGGCGCCTCGCAAGCGTGCCGGTGTCTGCAAAAATATTCACCCGAAGTTGTTCTTGCGTCATTTGTTTTCGGCGATGAAAGCCGATAGAAGCTCGAGGGTCCGAGCGGGCGCCTTACTTCGACGGCGACTGGCCGGACCACTGACCCAAGAGACAACAACATGCAATTCAAGGATTGGAAAATCGGCACCAAGCTGTATGCCGGCTTCGGCGCGCTCGTCGCTGCCATGATCATTCTGGTAACGGTCGCCTACGGCAATTTCGCCAGATTGGGACAAGCCAACACATGGAACGTCCACACCTATGAGGTGATGGTTGAGGTGAAGGCCATCCTGGAAAGCCTGATCAACATCGAGAC
Organism: Noviherbaspirillum soli; assembly: GCF_015352955.1. Classification (GTDB taxonomy): domain Bacteria; phylum Pseudomonadota; class Gammaproteobacteria; order Burkholderiales; family Burkholderiaceae_D; genus Noviherbaspirillum_A; species Noviherbaspirillum_A soli. The sequence continues at coordinate 72,990 of NZ_JACYOX010000007.1, read as the reverse complement.
CGGGGAGCGCGGCTTTGCGCTGACCGGCAAGGAGGCGTCGCTGGAGCCCTACAGAGCTGGCGTGGAGCAGTTCCAGGCGCATTTCGACAAGGCGAAATCGCTGACCGCTGACAATTCGGCGCAGCAGGAGCGCTTTGCCAGGCTTGCCGAATATCGTCGGCAGTGGATGCAGGAGGCCGTCGAGCCGGTCATAGAGGCGCGACGCAAGGCGTCCGACGACGACATGAAGGACGTGGTGGCGCTGGTGCGGCAGGGTCGCGGCAAGAAGGGCATGGACGCCATGCGCGAGGAACTGCGCCAGATCTATGACGCGGAAGCCTCGCTGCTCGCGCAGCGCGAAAAGGATGCCGCGGCGCTGAAGTCCATGACCAGTGCCACGCTGATCGGCGGCGGCGCGGCGGCGGCATTGATCGGTCTGATGCTGGCAGTCTGGATCAGCCGGCGCATTACGGTTCCGCTGCAGGAAGCCGTGACGGCGGCCAAGCTGGTAGCGCAGGGCGACCTGACGGCCAATCTGACGGTACGCTCGCGGGACGAGACCGGTGACCTCATGGCGGCGCTGCGCGACATGAATGCCAGCCTCGTACACATCGTCACGGACGTACGCAACAGCACTGACATGATCGGCACCGCTTCCGCGGAAATCGCCAGCGGCAACCAGGACTTGTCGGCCCGTACCGAGCAGCAGGCGTCCAGCCTGGAGGAGACGGCTTCCTCGATGGAAGAACTGACCTCCACCGTGCAGCAGAATGCGCAGAACGCCGGCCAGGCCAATCAACTGGCGCGTGCCGCCTCCGAGGTGGCCCAGCAGGGCGGCACGGTCGTCAGCGAAGTCGTCGGCACCATGAGCGCGATCGAAGCGTCGTCGAAAAAGATTGCGGAGATCATCGGCACCATCGATGGCATCGCCTTCCAGACCAACATCCTCGCGCTGAACGCGGCGGTGGAAGCGGCCCGTGCCGGCGAGCAGGGGCGCGGCTTTGCGGTGGTGGCCACCGAGGTGCGCACCCTGGCCCAGCGCTCGGCTGCGGCGGCGCGCGAGATCAAGGGCCTGATCGAAGACTCGGCTTCCAAGGTCGAAGTCGGCATGGACCAGGCGCAAAGGGCCGGCTCGACAATGCACGAGGTGGTATCGAGCGTAAAGCGCGTCTCGGACATCATCAGCGAGATTGCTGCCGCCAGCGGCGAGCAGCGCGTCGGCATCGAGCAGGTCAATGAAGCCGTCTCCCAGATGGACCAGGTCACGCAGCAGAACGCCGCACTGGTCGAGCAGGCAGCCGCCGCAGCCGAATCGATGAAGGACCAGGCTGCGACGCTGGCGAAAGCGGTCGGCATCTTCCGCGTACAGGGCGGTGCGCAGGCAGCGGCGGCGCCGGCCGCACGCACGGTCAGAACAGTTGCGCAGGCACCAAAGGCGCGACAGGTGACCGTGCAAGGAAAAACAACCACGCAGGCGGTGTCGCAACAGGCTGACTGGGAAGAGTTTTAACCTTCCGCACCTGCCATCTGCCATCTGCCATCTGCCATCTGCCATCTGCCGAGGGCGGCCGCGAGGTGCGGCTGGCAGGTTCATCGATGGATGCGCTACCCGCCCGGGATATCATCCCGGGCGCCGTCATTTGAACGGTATTCCTGCTCGCCCTAGCATGCGCCGGCGACGCGCGGCCGGAGACGACGCGCGGTCAACACCCTGACATCGTGCTGCCTGTTTTGACGACACTGGCGTCATGTGCGCGCCGGGATGATTTCCCAACAGCGGCGTCGACCCGGCAAGGCAAACGGCCGGCCACGGCAATTACACCTGGTATTGCTCCTCTGCGCCTGCTCAATGCCTTGGCGCCTGCGTGACTGCGCCACTGTTCAGAGCAACTAGAATGGGCATCCTTAACAGGACCGCCTTCACCTTGTGCGCGACCAGCTATTTTGTCGGTTGACTCGATCCGGCACGGCCAGAGGCAATGGCGGTTCGACCAACCTTCATTTGCATTGGAGCCCGAAAAGATGCGAACCCGCAGCCTGCTTTCCTCCGCTTTGATTGGCGCCGTGGCGAGCGCACGTTCAATGACGCCCATGGCTGCCATCGCGGCTGCACGCCTTGCGGGACGGCATACAAGCGGGCAACTGTTCCTGCTCGATCGTCCGCTGTTCAGATCCGGCGCGCTGGCCATGGGGGTTGCGGAACTGCTTGGCGACAAGATGAAGACCGCGCCTGACCGCACTGTCTTTCTCGGACTGTTGGCGCGTGTGATGAGCGCCGGGATTGCCGGCGCGGCATTGGCGCCGCGCGGTAGGGAGCAGGCTGGCGCCGCCTTCGCGGTAGCCGCCGCGGTGCCGCTCGCCTACCTGACGCTGGCTGGGCGCAAGCAGGCAATGGCGCATATCGGCCAGACCCGCAGCGGCCTGATTGAAGATGCGCTGGTCGTTGCCGCGGGGGCTGCGGTAGTGGCTCTTGCAACCCGGGCAATGAGCGATTGAGGGATTCAACCCAACGCAGAACGTCCACGGCGGGCCGATGACCGCCGTCGCCAGCGGCCCATGGTGCTTACTTGGGGCAGGCCGGCAGCCAGTCAGTGTCAGTGACCAGTCGCCAGGCCGCTGTCATTCTTGTCGTGAACACCAAACTTGCCCACCATCGTGGCGCTGGCTTCGTTCAAGCCATGTACTTCCACCTCGGCACCGGCACGCCGCAGCTTCAGCACAATCTTGTCCAGCGCTCCGGCCGCGGTGATATCCCAGAAATGGGCATGGCTGAGGTCGATGTGCACGCGCCGGGCAGTCTCGTTGTAGTCGAACGAGTGAAACAACTGGTCGGAGGAGGCGAAGAAGACGTGCCCGCTGACGCTGTATCGGCGCGCACGCCCGCTGTCGTCGGCATGGGAAATGACCTTTAGCATCCGGCTGACTTTCTGCGCAAAGAAGACGCCGGACAACAGCACGCCAGTCAGCACACCCTTCGCCAGGTCGTGGGTCAAGACGGTGACGATGACGGTGGCGACCATCACGACGCCCGAGCTGGCTGGGTGCGCGCGCAAGTTCCGCAGCGACTGCCAGTTGAAGGTGCCGATCGATACCATGATCATGACTGCGACCAGCGCTGCCATGGGAATGCGTCTTACCCATTCGCCGAGGAAGACGACCAGCACCAGCAGGACAACGCCGGCAGTCAGCGTGGACAGGCGGCCGCGCCCGCCAGATCTGACGTTGATGACGGACTGCCCGATCATTGCGCAGCCTGCCATGCCGCCGATGAATCCGGTCGCGATGTTGGCGATGCCCTGGCCGACGCATTCGCGGTTCTTGTCGCTGCGCGTGTCGGTAAGGTCGTCCACGATCGTTGCCGTCATCAACGACTCGAGCAGTCCCACCACCATCAGCGTGGCCGAATACGGCAGTATTGTCCGCAGTGTTTCCAGGTTGAGTGGCACATCCGGCATCAGGAAGGATGGCAGGCTGTCGGGCAGGGTGCCCATGTCGCCCACCGTGCGGATGTCCAGTCCGAGCGCAATGGACAGCGCGGTCAGCACGACGATTGCCACCAGTGGCGACGGTATGGCGCGCGTCAGGCGGGGAAAGCCGTAGATGATGGTCAGCCCGGCCGCGGTCATCGCATGGACATGCCACGTAACATTTGTCAGCTCGGGCAATTGAGCCATGAAGATGAGGATGGCCAGGGCATTCACGAATCCCGTGACCACTGAACGCGAGACGAAGCGCATCAGGCGGCCAAGCTTAATCCAGCCGGCACAGACCTGCAGGATGCCCGTCAGGATCGTGGCAGCCAGCAGGTAATTCAGGCCGTGTTCCTTGACCAGGCTGGTCATGACGAGGGCCATTGCCCCGGTCGCCGCCGAGATCATGCCCGGGCGGCCGCCAAAGAAGGCAATCAGGGTCGCGATGGAGAACGAGGCGTAAAGGCCTACTTTGGGATCGACACCGGCGATGATGGAAAATGCGATCGCTTCGGGGATCAGGGCGAGCGCGACAACGAGGCCGGCCAGAAGATCATTGCGGACATTGGAAAACCAGTCCTGGCGGATTGTTTGTAGAGACATAAGTATCCTTTCCGCCAGCATGACCGGGCGGAAGACGAGTAAATGAGCGCGCTGTGGCGTGCAAGGCAGCAGGAACTCCGGCATCGATGGCATGAAAAGACATCGGCACGGAAACCAGGGAAGCAGACTCTGTTAAGGCGGAGTGACCGAGAAGAAATGGCCGCGGGGCAGTCCGGCGCCCGGAAAGGAGACGGCTTCCAGGCACTTGCGTCTGAAGCAAGCGCTGCCAGCGCTGTCGGGCGCATGCATGTTGCGGGTGGAGGGCCAGGCGGAAACGATCATGGGGCCGCATTCTGCGGCGCAGCATAGCCTCGCGTCAAGATGTCTTTGCTGTCGCCGTGTCGTGCACGCCCTCGACCGCTGGGTGGCGCGGGGTACGGCGCCACCCACACCGACAAGCACTCGGCTGGCCAAGGGCACGGGCAACAGGACCTGCCACCTGTACCCATATCCACAGGTGGCGAAATACAAAGGCAGTGGCAGCCTGGACGTTGCGGGCTGCTTCGGCTGCGTCAATCTGTAAGTCAGACTGAAATTAAGGCGTGCCAAGCAAGGTTCAGGGAAACTGGGGCCTTATCGTTTGTTTTGCGTCGTCTGACATGACTTTTATCAGCGGTTTCTACGGAGAACCTAACTGCAAGAAAGAGAAAGCACATTGTCAAAGCAAAGTTCAGATGTCCGCTTCCTGGCAAAGTTGAAATGTCCGATATTCGGCGACCGGTTCAGTCAGCAAATCTCGCGCTTTAAGCAGCGCCTGCTGTTTAATTGCGAGTGCGATGTCGTCTGACGCAAGGGATCTTTGCGACTTCTTGCCTGGTGCTGCCTTGGAAGGAACCGGGCCAAGACCGCGATGGTTGCGCGACGGAGCAGAACTGCCATGCCGGCTATCGCGCTGTTCCTGCACCATCTGAGCGATCTGAAGAACGTGACCAAGGCGTTTGTTATCGACCACGGCTCCGGAGCTGACATTGGGCAGGCGGTCATAGGTTGCATAGGGCAGGGCGCGGCCACCGGCACGCGGCTCAATGCGACCATCGGGATATTCGTAGACCTCAATGTATTTACCGATGGATTGCCGGCTTTCCGGCGTATCGGCTAGCAAGTACAACACCTTGTCATATTGCACCGTCAGGCTGTGCGAGACCCGACGGGGCTCTCTGACTGCAAAGATCAAATCGAGCGCTTCATCATGGCGCACAGGACGGTGGGCATTGAAGTCGTTGCGAGCGGGCTTGGCAAAGCGCCGGTTGTAATCGGCTATGAAGGCAGGCGCGTATGCATTGGCGGCAGCCATCGTCGAAATGCCTTGCAAACGCAGTTCCTTCACCAGACGGTCCTGCAGTGTCAGATTGGCGCGCTCTACGCGGCCCTTAGCCTGGCTGGTATTGGCACAGATGCCTTCGATGTTGAGCTCAAACAGCGCTCGGCCATACTGTGTATGGCCATTGCCACCGGTGGCATGCTTGTGGTTGACGCGAAAGACACTGGCCTTGTCGCTGTAGAAGGCTTGTGGCTTGCCATGCTGCTCGATATAAGCACGGGTCGCTTCGAAATAACTGAAGGTCGATTCTGACGGGGTGAAATGCAGCTGCAGGATCTGGCTGGTGGCATCATCCACAAACACGAGCAAGGTACACGCCGGCGCCCGGTCCTCAAACCAGCGATGGTCGCTACCATCAATCTGGACCAGCTCGCCAAAGCAGTGCCGGCGGTTGCGTGGCTGGTAAATCCGTGCCGGACGCTGGCTACGCGGTATCCATAGGCCGACGTCGGACATCCATTTGCGGATAGTTTCCTTCGATAAATCAACGCCATGCAGCTCGCGCAGCTTCTCGCACGCCAAGGTCGGCCCGAAGTCTGCATAGCGCTGGCGAATGATGGTCAAGGCGATTTGCGCAATCTCGTCGTCGGTCTGGTTGTTACTTGGCCGATTACGCCGACGCGATACGAGGCCCGAAGGACCTTCAGCGCGATACCGTACGACCAATCGATGTACTTGACGGACTGTCAGCCCGAGCTTGCGCGCAGCACTACCAGGCTTCAATAAGCCATCGACCAAGGCTTGCACCACCTTGAGCCGGTCGAGTTCGCCCATACTCATCGTAATTGTTCCAGGTTGATCCAAAACCGCTCCCATTTGCTATGCCAAGCGGCGTAGCGTAGGGAACATCAGACATTTCAACTTTGCTGGAATCGGACATTACAACTTTGCTGCTACACACATAATCCTGATAATCAGCCTTATGTAAAATAAAATCAGAGCCAAGCGCCCTTCTTCTACTGCTTTCTCATATTCTTGTTCTCCTATATGCCCTGTTCTTTCTGAACATTTCCAGCAAAGACAGCCAGGCGCATGGATCTGACTGGTCAGCTCGCTGCGTTAAAACTGCAATCTTGGTTAGCCAAAGTGCTTAATCATGCACGGATACCTACTTTTGGCCTCTCAAGTTGCCCACTACCTAGCTCATGTGGAATGTCTATCACCCGCAATCAAGTTTTCCGATGGCAACGATCATTAAACGATGTCAGGCATTATTTCCTATTTGAAATATTGAAAATCGCTTTGACGATATGTTTCTTAAAAACATTTTTTTGTAATGTTTCTTACGTGCATGTTGAGCCAATGAAATAATATGTGTACGGCCTACAATATTGCCGCATGATGACCACCGCGCTGTGCAAGGCATTCTCTTCTGTTGCCAAAAACAACCGGTCGACCGAATCGCCTTTACTGCGTGGTCGGCGTTGGAACGCCATCATGACGGCCTGATGTTCAAGGATGTCGACTCGGAAATCGTGTATATCGCTACAAGCATGTCGGAAACCTGCTCTGCGGCATAATGTCCTTTAAAGTGCGCACCGCGCATGATCTCTGGCTGTCTGTGCAGCATCCTATAGTTAATTTCGTTTTCCGTACCTCACCTGCTGGCATTGACGTCAGTGCCCCGGCATCAGTCCTCGGCCAGCATCCTTGCGGCGGAGTTCTCAGCAAGCTTCATCCATGATAGCGAGCTGAAGAGTCATGCAAGCACGCTGAACACGCTAACCGATAGCCAATTCTCTTGCCGACGGGAATTGCACTGATTTCTTCCGACGGCATGCTGCTTTCGAAGTCGACCACGGGGCTGCTGCAGAGGGCACTCCTGTGGTTTTCAGAATCCCTCTGCTTTTAAAGCCATCCTTGATTAGGCTGTGCATCCTGCGCTCAGGTACGCAGATGCGTCCCTGCGTTAGCACAGGACAGGCAAGCTGAATAAAGCGTCTTTAAAAGGCGTCATGCCACCGACGGAAGGCGGCACCGACATCAGAATGCAATGAATACAAGAGTTTTTGTATACAGGATGAAGCTTAACAAATACCATGTAGCTTCCTCTGTCGACAAAGAGCCCCTGTGGCCTTCCTGGTGTTCCATGACAAACCGATCTCATTTGCTCCGTGACGCGATCGAAGACCTGATCGCAACCGGCCAGTTTCGTCCGGGAGACCCTTTGGACGAGACCGAGCTGGCAAAGCGTTTCGATGTGTCGCGCACGCCGATCCGTGAGGCGATGATCCAGTTGGCGTCTATGGGGCTCGTGACGATGAGACCGCGACGCGGAGCAATCGTCGCCACCGCGGCTCCCGAGCAGCTGGTGGAAATGTTCGACGTGATGGCAGAGCTGGAAGCCATGTGCGGCAGACTTGCCGCACGCCGCATGTCGGCTGCGGACCACGGCGCCCTGAAGTCAGCCCATGACGCTTGCCGGGAGGCGTGCCTTGCAGGGGACGCAGACGCCTACTATTACAAGAATGAAGCATTTCACGACACGATCTATGCCGGAAGCCATAACAACTTTCTCGCGGAGCAGGCGCGTGGGCTGCACCGGAGGCTGCGCCCTTATCGTCGTCTGCAACTGCGGGTGCGCAATCGCCTTCCCACTTCATTCGAAGAGCATGAGCAGGTAGTCAATGCGATCCTGGCTGGGGACGGTGAACTGACCGCCAGGCTGCTGCGCCAGCATGTCCTTGTTCAGGGCCAGCGCTTTGCCGATCTTATTGCTTCCCTTTCGCAGTTGGGAACACGCGCCGCCTGAACTTGCGATGCTTTTTAAAGGACGGGCCTCACCGTCCCCGCCGTGGCATGCTCCGTTGCGGCCCGCCGCGTACGATGCGTTTTTGTACCTGCTTCCATAAGAAGCTCGCTACAGCCAGCATGATCATCTTTCGCATGACAGTGCTCCGTTGACTGGAATAGGGAACTGCCATTCTTGCACCGGCGCGATGGTCGCCGGTGCACCGCGCTGCGTGCATGACGTTTCGCGCAAACCAGGGGGCGGCCGGCGATGCAAGGTGCACCGTCAGCCACTCAGACGACATCCTGGTAACTGAGCACGATGCGTCGATAACGCGTCATGCTGTTAATGTCCAGTAATCCCAACCAGCGCGCGACTTCTTCTTCGCTCTTTCCTTTTCGCAGCTGACGCAAGGCAAAAGTGTGCCGAAGCTTGAACAGGCCGCCGGCATCCTTGCTGATTTTTGCCGATTCGAGGACATCCCGGCTGGCCTCGAAGCAACGGGTATGCGACCACTGCGTGCCGTTCATCGTCGATGGAAAAACATAGTTGCCGGGTATGGCCTGCTGGGCACGGATGCGCAGCCAGAACGCAAGCTGGCGTCCAGCCCAGTCCGCCACCGGCGTTTCCCGCGCCGGCGAATTGCCGTTGCCTTCAACCGAGAGCTTCCATGGCACGCCTGCCCTGCGGCCGCCGGTCGTGATCACGCCATCAAGTTTCAGGCTGCGTATATCGCCTGGGGCCAGGCCGGCGCCAAGCATTAACGCCACCGCGGTCCGGTCTCGCACTGTCTTCCAGGTCATCTTTTCCTTCGATTCTGGCTGCGGAGCACGCGTCAGGTAGGCTATCAAGACGCGTGCCTGCATTTCGTCGAGGTAGTCTGGCGGCGGATCCTTGTCAGCGGCCTCGGCATATTTGTACTCTGGTCTTTCCCTGAGCAAGGCTGCCGCATGGTTGACCTGAACGCCGTCGACCCGGGCCTGATGCTGGCTCACGCGCTGTATCAGCATCAGGTAGCGGTTCGCATAGCGCGCAGAGAGGTAACCGCCACGGGTGGTCTGACGTGGTTGCTCCGGGTCCGGACCGGTACCCCGGATGGCGAGAAAGGTTTCGAGGTCCGATACCGTCAGGTCGGCCAGCAGAATTTGCCGTTCAGCACAAAATTTCGCGAATGCCTGCCACATCTCGCGGTAGACATTAATCGACTCCTCCGACAAGGCTCGCTCGCTCTTGGCACGCGAACGGGACGTCTGTCGATGGGCAAGCCACGCCTCGAAACTCTGGTTTAACGCCTCTTCGGTCTGGCCAGAATCGATATCAAAAAGCGTCAGGTTCTTTGTCATCCGGAATTACTCCTTAAAAACGGCTTCAACCAAGCAGCATTCTTGAACCAATATCATAACCGAATTAACGCCAAACGACGTTTCCATCCCTGCGACAAACTCGTAAAGCCACAAATAATTAAAAGACCGAACGTCTGAATAAATTTACAGATGTTTAATTTAATGTTTGCAATGTAACAACACATTGAAAACTTGTTCGTACTAATTGGTATCAAACAAACCGGGGAATGGCATTGCCGCAACGGCTTGGCGTTAGTACGGAATTCGAAGGGGGGATTGGCGATTGTTGGGGTTGGCGCATTTAAGGAAGGGCTGTGGAATTTAAGGAAGGGCTGTGTACTTATCCTCGCTGACCTGATCTTTGAAAATCATATTTCCTGCATCGCTTCCAAGGGCGTTGCCGATACCATCCCTTTCCCTTGCTTGAAAACAGCTGGTCCTTATTCGCTACGGCCGGCGTTTTAAGCTCGGTAGGGTTTGGCTTTATCTGGCTGTCTGTTGCATCAGGGTTGCTAAGGGCATGGGGCGTTTATCCTGCTTGGCTTGTTCAGACATCTGCAAAATCGTTCCTCCGTTCCACGTCACGGGAAAGCACTGGCATTCGGAGTTAAGCGTTTGGCCTGGAATATTCCCCGAGGAATACCGCCGAGTTGTCTACCCCGTTCCGTTTCTTCCCGCTTTGAACCCATGATGATGAGCGACCAGTCCGCATTTTTTGAGCGGGGTTTTCCATCTTTTGTCAGAACGTCTTTGGACGCGATTGCCGCTGGTCATGAAATCTGTTTGGCTGGAAACAGCTAAAGACAGCCATTTTCCATATTCTGGTAGCTCACAAATGTCTCTCTGTCCGATGTAGCACTCCCGCGACCTGCCCTGCCATGCACTTCCGGGTAATAATGTCGATCTTTTCCTCTTCAGAAATATCCATGCCCGTCACCGCGCATGTGTCGCCGTTATGCAAATTGAAACAATCCGCCAGCGCCTGAGGGAACTGGGCGCCCTGCCCTTGCACGAGCAGAGGGTGCTGCGTGACTGGCTCCAGGTCAGGCCGCATGATCAGGGACGGCGGCGGCCTGCTGATTTCCTTCCAAAAACATTGCGCAATGCATTGCCCGGTATCGATACCGAGCTGCTTGCTCTCGCCCGCCTGATCTCCAGCCACGCTGCCGAGGGTGATGCGGCGCGCCTGCTGGTTGGGTTGGGCGATGGCCAGATGGTGGAAAACGTGCTGCTGCCGCGCGGCGGCGTGTGCGTGTCCAGCCAGGTTGGTTGCGCAGTGGGCTGCCAGTTCTGCATGACCGGGCGCAGCGGCCTGATACGCCAGGTAACCAGCGGCGAGATCGTTGCGCAAGTCGTGCTGGCGCGCTCGATCAGGCCAGTGAAGAAGGTCGTATTCATGGGAATGGGAGAGCCGGCGCATAACCTGGACAACGTGCTGGAGGCAATCGACCTTCTTGGCACCGAAGGCGACATCGGGCACAAGAACCTGGTGTTTTCCACTGTGGGCGATGCCCGTGCCTTCGAGCGCCTGGCCATGAGCAGGGTCAAGCCGGCGCTGGCGCTTTCGCTGCACACCACCAGGCCTGAGCTGCGCGCAACCTTGCTGCCGAAGGCGCCGCGCATCGACCCGGCTGATCTGGTTGCCCTTGGCGAGGACTATGCGCGGCAGACGCATTATCCGGTGCAGTACCAATGGACGCTGATGGAAGGCGTCAATGACGGACAGGATGAGCTTGATGGCATCGTTGCACTGCTGAAGGGGAAATATGCGGTCCTCAACATGATTCCCTACAACACCGTGCCGGGACTGCCGTTTGTACGTCCCAGCTGGGAACGTGCAAAGGAAATCGCGCGTGCGCTCCATCAACGGGGCGTGCTGACGAAATTGCGCGATTCCGCCGGCCAGGACGTGGACGGCGGATGCGGCCAGCTGCGGGCACGCGCCACCGCGCCGTTCAGGAAAACCATTCCGCTGCGGGAGGAAAGTCATTCGCCGGCGTGCGGCAACGCCGCACGCTGAACCCGGTCACGCCCCGCGGCGCCGTCAGACCGGATCGACAGGCGACGGCGCAACGCCGCCCTGCTCTATCGCTTCGCCGGCAAGCAGGCAGATGTCCTCGCGATAACGCGCCGCCACCAGCTGCACGCCAAGCGGCGAGTTGCCATGCATGCCGGTGCAGACGCTCAATGCAGGCAGCCCGAGGAATGGCAAGCCGATCTGGGTCATCTGCGCAGCCCATACGCGGGCATAAGCGGCGTCGCCCTGCAGATCGAGTTGATCCGGAAAAGGCAGCTCGGCCGAGACGGGCAGCAGCAGCAGCGGGTAGTCAACCAGAAACTGCTGCCACTGGCGCAGCAGCGTGGCCCGGCGCGTCAGCGTCCGGGAGAACCCGGCCAGGTCGAGCTCGGCGGCGCGGGCCTTGTGCCCGGCCAGCGCTGCCAGCGCGCCGGGATCGTTTTCCCGGATGGCGGCGGCCTCCATTGCCGCATAGCCGTCGCCCAGCCACATCGTGATCTGCAGATCCGCCGCTTCCTTCAGCGGCGGCAACTGGTCGATCTCGTCCACACGCCAGCCGCGCTCGCGCAGCCGCCGGGCGGCATCCTGCAAGGCGGCCTCGACTTCCGGCGCAACCTGCAGGCCGTCGGGCCGCACGCAGAGCGCCGCCACCTTCGGCAATGCCGGGCCTTCCAGCGGCACTGGCACCCACCACGGATCGCGCGGATCCGGCGCGGACATCGCGGCAAGACCAAGCCGCAGATCCTGGATGGTGCGTCCTATCGGCCCCGACACCGCCGTGAGCTGCGCGCCGATGGCGCGTTCGGGTGACGATGCGTTGTAGGCAGGCACGCGGCCCAGGGTCGGGCGCAGTCCGTGCACGCCGCAGGCATAGGCCGGGTAGCGGATCGAGCCGGCGATGTCGGTGCCGTGGGCCAGATGCCCGATGCCGCTGGCCACAGCCGATGCCGCGCCGCCGGAAGAGCCGCCGGGCGTGAGAAGCCGGTTGCGCGGATTGCGGGTGGTGCCGTGCAGCTGGTTGCTGGTGAACCAGCGGTAGCTGAATGCGGGCGTGTTGGTCCGTCCGAGGATCACGGCGCCCGCCTTGCGCAGATTGTCGACGACCGGGCTGTTGCTTGCCGCGATCAGGTCACGCTGCAGGGTCACGCCATTGGTGGTGGCATGGCCGGCCTGGTCGATGTTGACCTTGACCGTCACCGGAACGCCGGCCAGGATGCCCGGATCTTCACCACGCGCAAGTGCCGCATCGACCGCGTCGGCCTGCGCCAGTACCTCTTCCGGCCGGCAGTCGACGACCGCATTGATAGTTGGGTTCACCGCAGTCAGCCGGTCCAGCGCCGACTGCGCCGCTTCCCGCGCCGAGAGTTGCCTTGCCTTGATGCGGTCAGCCAGTTCCGCCGCCGACAGGCGCCATGTTTCCGTCATGTCTCCTCCTTGTTATTGGCGGGCGGCCGGCTTGATGGCGGCTGCCCGCGTGTTGGGGTCTGGAGGATTATGCCTGTGTTCAAGCGCCGGCTGGGTGATCTGCGTCACACGCTTCAGGTCGTCAGGCTGTTCTCCGGCCTGCGCCCCGCGAGCGCGTCGGCCAGGCTGGCCAGCACCATCTCGCCCATGGCAGTGCGGCTTTCGATGGTGGCGCTGGCGCGGTGGGCCTGCAGCACGACCTGCTCCATGCCGCGCAGCGCGGCCGGCACGTGCGGCTCATCGACGAAGACGTCCAGCCCGGCCCCGGCGATCACGCCGGCTTGCAGCGCCTGCACCAGATCGGGTTCATTCACCAGCCTGCCGCGTGCGATGTTGACGAGGAAGCCGCCGCTGCCGAGGGCCTGCAATATCTGCGCATCGACGATGCCCTCGGCCTTGTCCGCGGCCGCGCACAACACCAGCATGTCGCTGCCTTCAGCCAGCCGCCGCAGTTCGCCGACGAAGTGCCATGGCAGGCTGTCGATAGCCGCCAGGTCGGTGTAGGCGATCGCGCAGCCGAACGCGGCGGCGCGGGTTGCCACGGCGCGGCCGACGCGGCCCATGCCGACGATGCCGACCCGCATGCCGCTCAGGCGCCGCGCCAGAGGGATCGCGCCCGGTTGCGGATGCTGCACCCACAGGCCGTCGCGCACGAAGCGGTCGACGCTACAGAGATTGCGGCATACCGCGAGCATCAGGCCCAGCGCCATATCGGCCACGTCCTCGGTCAGCGCGCCGAAAGTGCCGGTGACCGGGATGCCGCGTTCCCGCGCATGGGCCAGGTCGACCGCGTCGGTGCCGACGCCATTGACCGCCACGACCTGCAGCACGGGCAACTGCGCCATCAGCGCCCTGCTAATGCCGGTATGGCCGCCGGTGATCACGCCGCGGATGCGCGGGCCGATTTCGCGGATATAGGCGTCCTTGTCGTCCTGCTCGTAGTAGCGGCGCATGGTGTAAAGGGCGTCGAGCTTGTCGTTGATCGACGGGACCAGGATCGGGTTGAGCTGCAGGATTTCGGGTTTCATTGTTGTCCTTGCTGGTGGCTTGTTGCTTGGCTATGAGAGACAGCGCGGGCGGGGCGGCCGGGCCGGTGATTACTCGGCCTCGATGCCCGCCGTCCGGATGATCTTGCCCCAGCTTTCCAGTTCAGCAGCCTGGAACTGCTTCAGTTCTTCCGGCGACGAGGTGAACACCTCCATGCCGTTCCGGAAAACGAAGCGCTTCACCGCGTCCGACTGCATCGCCTTCTGCATCAGTTCGTTCAGTGCTTTCACCACCGGCTCGGGCGTGTTGGCAGGCGCATACAGCGCATTCCAGTAGCTGATCTGGTAATTCGGCAGGCCGGTTTCATTCAGGGTCGGCAGGTCGGGCACCAGCGGCGAGCGCTGCAGGCTGGTCACGCCCAGCGCATTGAGGCGGCCGGAGCGTACCTGCGGCAGGCTGGTGGTCAGGTCGACGATCATCATGTCGATCTGGCCGCCCACCAGGTCCAGCACCGCGTTGGGGTTGGCTTTGTAGGGCACGTGGGTCATGCGCACGCCCGTCATCTGCTGGAACAGTTCGCCGGCGACCCGGGCGGAAGAACTGCCCGAGCCGAAGGTCAGCTTGCCCGGCTCCTTCCTTGCCAGCGCGATGAAGTCGGACACGGTTTTCGCCTTCACGCTCGGATGGGTGACCATCAGCAGGTAACCCTTGACCAGCGCGCCGACGGGGGTGAAGTCCCTCACCGGGTCGTAAGTCAGCTTCTTGAACAGGAACGGGTTGGCGGCCTGGGTGGTGTTGGTGGTCATGAACACCGTGTGGCCGTCCGGCGCAGCGCGCGCCACTGCCTGCGCCGCGATGCCGCCGCTGCCGCCGGGCTTGTTTTCCACGATCACGGGCTGCTTCGTCGCCGCCGTGACTTCCTGCGCAACCGCCCTGGCCAGGCCGTCGGTGGTGCTGCCGGGGCTGGAGCCCACCACGATGGTGATGGCCCGTGACGGGAAGCCCTGCGCCCAGGCCGCGCCTGAGGCGCCGGGTCCAAGACAGGCAAGCGCAATCAACGATGCACCGGCGGCATTCCAGTTCTTCATGCTTGATCCTTCAGGATGATGGGTCGTGACTGGCCAAGCTGACCAGCAGGAAAAATGACGCGCTGTGCGCCATCTGCTTACGCTGGTCGTGACGCCGGGCGCAGCGGGATGAAGGGCATTGTAGAAAGGGGATTAAGTTTAGTCTAAGCTAGATGCTGTATCGATTAATCCATAAAATGCATAAATGTTCGAACTCTTCCAGTTGCGCTGCTTCGTTGCCCTTGCCGAGGAACTGCATTTCGGCCGCGCGGCCGCGCGCCTGTTCATGACGCAGCCGCCGTTGAGCCGCCAGATCCAGTTGCTGGAGCATGTCGTCGGCGTGCGCCTGCTCGAGCGCTCTACCCGCTCCGTTGCGCTGACCACCGCCGGGCAGAGCTTCTACCTGAATGCGCGCCAGTTGCTGAGGCAGGCCGACCAGGCCGCCGTCGAGGCGCGCCGCATCGACAAGGGCCAGGCCGGCCGGGTGATCTTCGGCTTCACCGCGGTGGCCGGCTATGAACTGATTCCCGACCTGGTTGCCGCCGCGCGCATGGCGCTGCCGGAAATCGACATCGTGCTGAAGGAGATGGTGTCGCTGGAACAGGCCGCGGCGCTGTCCTCCAACCTGATCGACCTGGGTTTTACACGCCCCTTGAGCGCGCAATCGCCTTTTTCCAAAACGCTGCTGCTGTCGGAGCCGCTGCTGCTGGCGGTGCATGGCGCGCATCCGCTGGCGGGCAAGGCCGGCATCGAGCCGGCAGACCTGCGCAGCGAACCACTGATCATGCATTCGCCGGACGAGGGAAAATACTTCTACAACCTGATCACGGCGCTGCTGACCGCCGCCGGCATCGATCCGCCGCATGCGCAATACCTGGAACAAAACCACACCATCCTGTCGATGGTGCGCAAGAGCCTGGGCGTGGCCATCGTGCCAGCCTCGGCCGGCCACCTGCAGTTTCCCGACATCGTGTTGAAGCCGCTCTGGGAGAGCCCGATCCGGGCCGAGATCTATCTGGCATGGCGGCCCGACAGCCATAATCCGGCGCTGGACACGGCGCGCCGCTTCGCGCTGGAGCACTGCGGCCAGCGGGCATGATGCGGGCGCC
Organism: Noviherbaspirillum soli; assembly: GCF_015352955.1. GTDB lineage: Bacteria > Pseudomonadota > Gammaproteobacteria > Burkholderiales > Burkholderiaceae_D > Noviherbaspirillum_A > Noviherbaspirillum_A soli. The sequence continues at coordinate 56,899 of NZ_JACYOX010000007.1, read as the reverse complement.
GGGGCCGCTCAGATGAAACGCCTGGCGCGCAGGCGCCGCAACACCAATACCACCAGCACCGCGCTCGCCGAGCCGGCCAGCAGCGGCGACGCGCCGATGACCTGGCAGAGCCCGTCCAGCGCCTCGACGCTGGCCTGCTCCAGGTAGCCGACCAGGTCGGCGACATGGGCAGCCGATATTGCCTGGACATCGTCCGGGCTGACCCGAAGCTCGCTGGCGCCGTTGCGCAGCCAGATGCGGGCGAATGCGCCATCGGCCAGCGCAAACAGCGACAGCAGGCCGAGCGGCCGCAGCAGCGGTTCCAGCAATCGGCTTTTCTCGGACGGCGGCGCATCCGCATACAGGCGCGCCACCAGTTCGGGGACCGGCCGCGCCGCCAGGTCCTGTGCCGCGTCGTTGATTTGTGTGTGGGATGACATCGATTGCTTCGTCATGCTCGCATCCTCCTGTTGTTATCGGCCGCCGGACGACGGCGGCCTTTCTGCCCGCCAAAACATCATTTTCCGCGCCGATTGTCACGGCAATGTGTCGGGAATGTATCCGGCATGCCTGCAGGGATTTCCTTTGTATGCTAATATTTGGTATGCAAACTAATTTTTCTTGCGGATTTTTAAATGGAAAATTTCGACCAGGAACTGATGCGTCTCACGATGGCCCTGACCGCGGTGTCGCGCAGCTACAAGGCGGTGGCCGACCAGGTTGCATCCGGCTTCGGGCTGTCGCAGGCAACCGCCTGGCCCGTGGTGATGATCGCAAGGCTGGGTGACGGCGTGCGTCCCGGCGCGCTGGCCGAGGCTTTGGGCCTGGAGCCGTCGTCGCTGGTGCGGGTGATCGACCAGCTGATCGCATCCGGCCTGGTCGAACGGCGCGAGGATGAAAGCGACCGCCGCGCCCGCACCCTGCACCTGACCGAACGCGGCCGCGACTGCGCGGCCCGGCTGGAACAGGCGCTGGTGCCGTTCCGGCGCACCCTGTTCGACGGCATACCGCGCGAGGACATCGCGGTCTGCGCCAGCGTGCTGAGCCGCCTCGATGCGGCGATCGCCGACTATGAAGACGCCGCCGGGAGCCGGCGCGTGTCGTGAAGGCTCCCAGCCGCGCCGAGCTGCTGTTCTCGGCCAAGTCCTTCGCGGCGGCGATGCTGGCGCTTTATCTCGCCATGTCCATCGGCCTGCCGCGTCCGTTCTGGGCGATGCTGACCGCCTACGTGGTGTCCAACCCGCTGTCGGGCGCGGTGCGCTCGAAGGCGGCGTACCGGGTCGGCGGCACCCTTCTGGGCTCGATGGCGACGGTGCTGCTGGTGCCGCGCCTGTCGAACGCGCCGGAACTGCTGGCGCTGGTGATGGCGCTGTGGGTCGGCGTCTGCCTGTATATATCGCTGCACGACCGCACGCCGCGTTCCTATGTCTTCATGCTGGCCGGCTACACCGCCGCCCTGATCGGCTTTCCCGCGGTGGGTGCGCCTGACACCGTGTTCGATGTGGCGCTGGCGCGGGTCGAGGAAATCACGCTGGGCATCGTCTGCGCCACCGTGATCCATAGCGTGGTGCTGCCGCAGAGCATGGCGCCGGCGCTGCTGGCGCGGCTGGACCGGGCGCTGGACGATGCCCGGCGCTGGCTGCGCGATGCGCTGGGCGCAGGCAGCAATGCGCGCGAGCGGCGCAGCCTGGCGGGCGACATCACCGAACTGCGCCTGATGGCAACCCACCTGCCGTTCGACACGTCGAACCTGCGCTGGACCGGCAACACCATCCACGCGCTGCAGGACCGGCTGGCGCTGATGATGCCGCTGCTGGCCGGCATCGAGGACAGGCTGCATGCGCTGCGCGATGCCGATGCCGATGCCAACGGCGATGCCGGGGCGGCGTCGCGCTGGCGGGACCTGCTGGCGCGCATCGTGGCCTGGAACGAGGCCGGCGCCAGCACGAGCGAGGGCGCACCCGGGCGGCTGCACGCCGAGATCGATGCGCTGCGTCCGGCGCTGACCGCAAGCTCGGGCTGGGCCGACCTGCTGCAGGTCAACCTGGCCGGCCGCCTGCATGCGCTTCTGCGGCTGTGCACCGAATGCGCCAGCCTGCGCGCGGCGCTCGACGACAGCCTGCACGGCAGGCAGCCGGCGACGCCGCGGGTGGCGGGATCGCGGCCGCGGGTGCTGCACCGCGATTCCGGCATGGCCCTGCTGTCGGCGGCGGCCGCGGTCATCGCCATTTTGGCTTGCTGCGCCTTCTGGATACTGACCGCCTGGCCGGCCGGTTCGGCCGCGGCCATGATGGCGGCGGTGTTCTGCTGCTTCTTCGCCACGCAGGACGACCCGGTGCCGGGCATACGGCTGTTCTTCAATTACACGCTGGCGTCGATCCCGGTGTCGGCCGTGTACCTGCTGCTGGTGATGCCGGCGGTGCACAGCTTCGAGATGCTGATGCTGGCGGTGGCGCCCTGCTTCCTGCTGCTGGGCATCTACGTGGCGCGGCCGGCCACCACCGGCGCGGCGATGGCGATGCTGTTCGGCGTGGCCGGCATGCTCAGCATGCAGGACACCGGCACCATGGACCTGGTGTCCTTCATCAACAGCATGCTGGCGCAGCTGGCCGGCATTGGCGCCGCCGCGGTGTTTACGCGGCTGCTGCGCTCGGTCAGCGCAGACTGGACGGCGCGCCGGCTGCTGCGTGCCGGCTGGCGCGAGCTGGCGAGCCTGGCGGGCGAACGCCGGGTGCCGTCGGTGGAAGCGGTATCGGCGCGGATGGTGGACCGGATCGGCATGCTGACGCCGCGGCTGGCGATGGCGGCATCGCGCGGCCAGCACGACGCCGCCAGCCTGGACGCGCTGCATGCCTTCGGCGACCTGCGCATTGGCCTGAACATTGCCCAGTTGCGGCGCCTGGCGCCCCGGCTGCGGCAGCAGCAGGCGGCGCTGGCGCAGCTGCTGCAGGACCTGGCCAGCCATTTCCGCGCCGGCCCGCAGCAAGGCGCCGGGGCCGGGCTGCTGCGGCAACTCGATGCGGCGCTGGCCGCTGTCTGCGCCGCTGCTGGCGGCGCAGACGCCGCACGGCAGGACGCGGCGGCTGCGCTGGTGGGCATACGGCGCGGCCTGTTTCCCGACGCAGCCGGCTACCTGGCCGGCGCGGCGGAACCACGCAACCGGATGACGGAGACAAGACAATGACAGGCGAAGTCAGCCTTTATGGCATTTACATTCCATCGCTGCTCTTGATGGCGCTGCTGGCGCTGATGCTCTCGCGCGGCCTTTCCTGGCTGCTGGCGCGTGCCGGCTTTTACCGGCTGGTATGGCATCCGGCGCTGTTCGACCTGGCGATGTTCATCGTCGTGCTGGGCGCGCTGTGCCGTTTTTTAACGCTTTGAAGTCGAGGTAGATATGCAATTTTCCCTTTCAGGCATGGGCCGCGTGCTGGTTACCCTGGTCGCGGTGGGCGCGGCGGTGGTGGCCGGCGCCGGCTTGTGGCAACGCTACGAAGTCCAGCCCTGGACCCGCGATGGCCGCATCAAGGCCAACGTGATCCAGGTTGCGCCCGACGTCACCGGACAGGTCACGCGCATGCTGGTGCATGACAACCAGCAGGTCGCCAGGGGCGAAACCCTGTTCGAGATCGATCGCGCCCGCTTCGAACTGGCGCTGCGCCAGGCCGAGGCCTCGCTGCAGGCGCAGCGCACCGCGCTGGACCAGGCCGAGAACGAGGCGCGCCGCAACCGCCAGCTCGGCAACCTGGTGTCCCAGGAAAACCGCGAACAGGGCCAGGCCAGGGTCAACCAGCTGCGCGCGGCGCTCGACCAGGCGCTGGTGGCGCGCGACGTCGCCCGGCTCAACCTCGAACGCACCCGGGTGGCGGCCAGCAGCGACGGCATCGTCACCAACCTCGACCTGCAGGCCGGCGCCTATGTCAGCGCCGGCCATCCGGTGCTGGCGCTGGTGGACCGCAATTCCTTCTACGCGGAAGGCTATTTCGAGGAAACCAAGCTGCCCGGCATCAGCCTGGGCGACGCGGTCAGCGTGTCGCTGATGGGCACGAAACAGCAGCTCGCCGGCCACGTCGACAGCTTTGCCCAGGGCATCGCCGACCGCGACCGCAACACCGCCGGCAACCTGCTGCCGAACGTAAACCCGACCTTCAACTGGGTGCGGCTGGCGCAGCGCATCCCGGTGCGCATCGCGCTCGACCGCGTGCCCGAGGGCGTGCGGCTGGTGTCGGGGCAGACGGTGACGGTGGAAGTGCATCATCGCCAGGACGCCCGGGTGGCTGCGCGATGAGGGCCACTTTGCCGGGCCGCGCGGCCGCCGCCTCCCTGCTCGTCCTGCTCGCCGCCTGCGGCACGGTCGGCCCCGACTACCGGGTGCCGGAGCAGGCCGCAGTCAACAAGCCGTCCGCCGCCGCGCCCTTTGCCGGCGCCGCCGAGCCGGCCTACAGCCTCGCGCCGCTGCCGCCGCGCTGGTGGCGGCTGTACCGCGACCCGGCGCTGGAGCGCCTGGTCGAACAGGCGCTGGCCGCCAATGCCGACTTGCGGGTGGCCGACGCCAACCTGCGGCGCGCCCGGGCGCTGGAGCAGGAAGTCGGCGCCGCCGGCCGGCCCGCCCTTGGCGTCAGCGCCGCGCCGGCTTACGGCCGGCCGTCGGCCGCGGCGCGCGGCCTGCCGGAAGCGCTGCCGGATGCCGCTTCCTACGATGCCGGCGTGTCGGTGTCCTACCAGGTCGACCTGTTCGGCAAGATCGCCCGCGCCATCGAGGCGGCCGACGCCGACAGCGGCGCGGCAGCCGCCGCCTACGACCTGGCGCGCATCAACGTCGCCGCCGGCACAGTGCGCGCCTATGCCGATGCCTGCGCCTCCGCCGCCCAGCTCCAGGTAGCGAAGCGCTCGCTCGGGCTGCAGCAGGATTTCCTCGACCTGACCGCACAGCGCATCGCCGCCGGCCGCGGCACCGCGCTCGACGCCAGCCGCGCCCGGGCCCAGGCCGAGCAGTTGCGCGCGGCGCTGCCGCCGCTGCAGGCGGCACAGCGCGGCGCGCTGCTGCGCCTGGCCGCGCTGCTGGGCGACACGCCGGACAAGCTGCCCGACAGCGCCGCCCGCTGCACGGTACCGCCGCGCCTGGCCTTCCCGGTGCCGGTGGGCGACGGCGCGGCGCTGCTGCGGCGCCGGCCCGACATCCGCCAGGCGGAACGCGGCCTGGCCGCCGCCAGCGCGCGCATCGGTGTCGCCACCGCCGACCTGTATCCCAGCATCACGCTGGGCCTGTCGGCCGGCAGCACCGGCGCGCTGGCCGGCTTCGACGCCGGCAATGCCTTGCGCTGGAGCCTGGGGCCGCTGATTTCCTGGTCGCTGCCGGTCAATGGCGCGGCCCGCAGCCGCATTGCCCAGGCCGAGGCGTCCAATGAGGCGGCGCTGGCGCGCTTCGATGGCACGGTGCTCAATGCGCTGCGCGAGGCCGAAACGTCACTGACAGTCTATGCACGCGAGCTGGACCGCAATGCGGCGCTGAAGGCGGCGCGCGAGCAGAGCGCGCTGGCGGCAAGCCAGGCCAGCGAACTGTACCGTTACGGCCGCACCGATTTCCTGACCACGCTGGACACCCAGCGCTCGCTGGCCTCGGCCGAAAGCGCGCTCACGGCCAGCGACGCCCAGCTGGCAAGCGACCAGGTTGCATTGTTCCTGGCGCTCGGCGGCGGCTGGGAAAGCGCCGGGCCCGGGGCCGCGGCGGATTCATCCAATTTCACTGAAACAAGGAAGTAGCATCATGCGAAGTCATCCTGCCGGCAGCACGCTGCCGGGCAATCCCCCTCCCGCCAATTCCCGTGGCACGGTGCTGTTTGCCAGCCTGATCGGCACCACCATCGAGTTCTTCGACTTCTACATCTACGCCACCGCCGCGGTGCTGGTGTTTCCGAAGCTGTTCTTTCCGCCCGGCGACGCCACGGCCGCCACGCTGCAGTCGCTGGCCACGTTTGCCATCGCCTTCTTCGCCCGCCCGGTGGGCTCGGCCGTGTTCGGCCATTATGGCGACCGCATCGGCCGCAAGGCCACGCTGGTGGCGGCGCTGCTGACGATGGGCGTCTCCACGGTGGTGATCGGCCTGCTGCCCACCTACGCCAGCATCGGCGCGACCGCGCCGATGCTGCTGGCCTTGTGCCGCTTCGGCCAGGGCCTGGGGCTGGGCGGGGAATGGGGCGGCGCGGTGCTGCTGGCGACCGAGAACGCGCCGCCGGGCAAGCGCGCCTGGTATGGCATGTTCCCGCAGCTGGGCGCGCCGATCGGCTTCTTCCTGTCGGGCGGCATTTTCCTGCTGCTGTCGGAAGTGCTGAGCGATGCCCAGTTCTTCCAGTACGGCTGGCGCATCCCCTTCCTGGCCAGCGCGCTGCTGGTCGGCGTCGGCCTGTTCGTGCGGCTGAGGATCACCGAGACGCCGGCCTTCCAGAAGGTGCTGGAGAAGAACGAGCGGGTCAAGGTGCCGGTGGTGACGGTGTTTCGCGAGCATGGCCTGACGCTGGTGCTGGGCACGGTGATGGCGCTGGCGACCTTCGTGCTGTTCTACCTGATGACGGTGTTCGCGCTGAGCTGGGGCACCAGCGCGCTGGGCTACAGCCGTCCGCAGTTCCTGCAACTGCAGCTGTTCTCGGTGCTGTTCTTCGCGCTGACCATCCCGGCGTCGGCGGTGCTGGCCGACCGCTACGGCCGGCGCGCCGCGATGATCCTGGTGTCGGCCGCCATCATCGTGTTCGGGCTGGCGCTGGCGCCGCTGTTCGGCTCGGGCAGCATGGTCCAGGTCACGCTGTTCATGTCGCTGGGCATGGCGCTGATGGGCATGACCTACGGTCCGCTGGGCACGCTGCTCTCCGAGCTGTTCCCGGCAGAAGTGCGCTACACCGGCTCGTCGCTGACCTTCAATTTCGCCGGCATCCTCGGCGCCTCGCTCGCGCCCTATATCGCGACCTGGCTGGCCAGCCATTATGGCCTGTCCTATGTCGGCTATTACCTCGCGGCGGCGGCGCTGCTGACGCTGCTGGCGCTGCTGGCGACCGGCCGGGCACGCGCCACCAGGTTCGCCTGACCCGCCTGGCGGCCATGGGGCCCGGCGCCTCGGTTAAGATGCATGTCCAACCCACAAGGAGGAGACGACATGCAGACGACCCAAGGCGCCGACGAACGCTATCCGCTGGCCGAGCTGGACAACCTGCCGGAGGACATCCGGGCGCAGATCCTGGAGGTGCAGCAGAAGTCCGGCTTCGTGCCGAACGTGTTCCTGAAGCTGGCGCGGCGGCCGGATGAATACCGCGCCTTCTTCGCCTACCACGATGCGCTGATGCTGCGCGAAGGCGGGCTGACCAAGGGCGAGAAGGAAATGATCGTGGTGGCCACCAGCGCCCAGAGCCAGTGCCTGTATTGCGTGGTGGCGCATGGCGCGCTGCTGCGCATCTTCGAGAAGAGCCCGCTGCTGGCCGACCATCTGGCAACCAACTACCGCAAGGCGCCGATCACGCCGCGCCAGCGGGCCATGCTGGATTTCGCGCTGAAGGTATCGAATGCTTCCCATGCCATCGAGGATGCCGACTTCGCCGCGCTGCACGCCCACGGCTTTGCCGACGAGGACATCTGGGATATCGGCGCGATCGCCGCGTTCTTTGCCTTGTCGAACCGGATGGCGAACCTGTCGGGCATGATGCCCAATCCGGAGTTTCACCTGCTGGGGCGCGTTCCGCGTGAGAAGAAGCCCGGGTAGAGCGGGTTTTGCCTAGAGCGAATTTGGCCAGACTAGCCTCATGCTGCAGGCTCAGTGCGGCGCACCTGCATCCTGCGCCCTTGGCATGCCCCTGGTGCCGTAGGGTGGAATACCCCAAAGGGGCATTCCACCATGGGTGGACCAGCGAAGGTCCCTGAAATGATCTTTGCGGTATGCGACCACGGTGCAATGCCCTTCGGGTATTGCACACTACCAACCCCTGGGCGGCTCTTCCAAAGGCGATCTTGCTTGATCGGTTGATGCCAGTCAGGCTGGAAATGCGTTAGTAGGCATGTGTGGGGGAGTACGGCACCTTGCGAAGGTGGAGGCGGTGCGGCAGCGGGAATGAACGGCTACGGCAGAACAAACCGCAGCGACAGCAGTGCCTTCAGCCGCCTTTGCAGGATGCAATAATCGAAGGGCATTGCAGCACATCACCGAGCCGCAATCACGGCGCATTCAGGTAGGCATTCTCCAGACGCAGGTAAAGCTGCTCCACATTCTTCCTATGCATGCTGTCATACAGCGCCCAGTCCCGATAGGCCGGCAGCGGCGCGGCAGCTGCTGCCTCTCCCAGGCTGACGCGTTGCAGGAAGGCAGCCTCCACCGCCGGCCTGATCGCGGCCAGATAGCCGGCCAGCTCGGGCAGCCTCGCGGGATCGAACACCGGGCCGGCGCCCGGCACGATGCGCGCCGGCGCAATCCGGCCCAGGCTGCGAAGCGCCGCCTGCCACTGGCCGAGATCGGCGTCCTTCAGGTCCGGGATCCGGTCCATCGTCACCATGCCGCCGCCGAACAGCGTGCCGCTCTCGCGGTCCAGCACGGCGATCGCGCCGGGCGCGGAGGTGGGGCCGTAATACAGCAGGTCCAGCGTGCGGCCGCCCGCCGAAATCGTTGCCGGACCGTCGATGAGCCGGCTGGGCCGCGTGACGACGGTGCCTTCCATCTCCGCCTCGCCCAGCGCCTGCACCAGCTGCCTCAGGCAGCGCTGGCAGCGCGCCGCGATGAAGGCATCGGTGTCGCGGTGCGCCAGCACGGGCACGCCCATGTCGCGCAGGACGCCGTTGCCAAACACATGGGCCGGGTTCTGGTGGGTATTGATGGCCAGCACCACCGGCAGCGGCGTGATGCGCCGTACCTGCGCCAGCAGCTGGCGCAGGTAGCGGGCGCTGGTGCCGGTGTCGATCAGCACCACGCCGCTGTCGCCGACCAGGATGCCGATGTTGCCGACCACGCCATGGTTGGACGGCGCCGCCTCCTCCGGCGCGGCAATCACGGCGTACACCCCCGGCGCAAGCTGTTCCGGTTCTGGAACAGCCGCGGCGCCGGCAACGGCGCACAGCGCAGCGCTGGCGAGGACGGCGCAGAGGCGTGGCAACAATCTTGCTAGAGCAACCTTCATCACGTAGCGGGCCTCGCTGCTGTGGAGCGCCGGCGTGGCACATATCGAAAGGGAGACCAGATGAGAAGCACGTTCACGGTAGCCGGCGCAGCGCTCTGCGCTGCAATCCTCGTGCCCGGCGTCGCCGCGGCCAATGACTTCCCGACCACGGCGCGCATGGAATACGTGCTGGAATGCATGAAGGACCATGGCGGCAAATACGAGTTCCTGTACAAATGCTCCTGCGCGGTCGACAGGATCGCCGACAAGCTGAAGTATGACGATTACCTCGAAGCATCGACTGCGCTGCGGCACCAGTCGATGGCGGGCGAGCGCGGCAGCGAGTTCCGCGACCCGCCCAAGGTGCGCGAGATGGCCAAACGCTACAAGGCGATACAGCAGCAGGCCGGCGATGCCTGCCTGATGAAATGAAGCGCGGCACGCGGTGGTCGAGGCGGCGCCGGCTGCTCGCGCTGGCGGCCTCTCTGCTGCTGTCGCCGCTTGCCGGCGGGGCAGCCGATGCGCCGTTGAAGAGCATCGTGATGCTGGACTTCGAACTGATCGACCCGACCCTGGACCGCGCTTCCGATGAAGCCCAGCGGGAGCGCCTGAAAAGGATTTCCGCCTTGCTGCGGCAGCAGTTCATCGACAAGGGCTTTTACCGGGTGCTCGACACCGCCCCGCAGCAGGCCATGATCGACGACCTGAAGTCGCGCTTCATGCTGTATGACTGCAACGGCTGCGACATCGACATCGGCCGGGCGCTGGGCGCGGACCGGGTGATGACGGCCTGGGTGCAGAAGGTCAGCAACCTGATCCTGAACATCAATATCCAGATCAACGACGTCGCCTCGGGCCAGCCGCTGCTGAACAAGTCGGTCGACATACGCGGCAACACCGACACCAGCTGGGAGCGCGGCATCCGCTACATGGTGCGCAGCATGGAGGAGAAGCGGCAGGGCAACCGCTGAGCCGGCGCGCCGGCAGCCTAATTCGCCTTCACCGCCAGGCTGGTCTTGTAGGAAAGATCCTGGGAATCGATTGCCTCCACGGTCAATGTGCCTTCCTTGTGCGGCACGAAATAGAAACGGAAATTCGGGTTTTCACTAATGGAGATGTCGGTTTCGGCGCTCAGGATGCGCTTGCCGTTGTAAGCCACTTCGAGATGCCGGACAAAATGCGGCGGCGTGTAGAGCCGGGTCACCTGGTCCATGGCCAGCCCGGAGAAATTCGGATGCCTGATCATCAGCTGCACCTGCTGCGGCTGGTCCAGGCTGCCCGACTGTTCCAGCGCCAGCTTCATCCTGCCGATGCCGGCCGCCGCTTCGGCCGGGTCCTTGGCGGCCGGGGCCGAGCAGCCGCCGGATGCCTTCACGTAGTTGCTGCTCATGTGCAGGCTGCCGTCATTCATTTCCACGATCACGCGCACATCGGTATATTCCTCGATCCTGACCCGGGTTTCGATGTCTGCCCTTCCCAGGTCGGGCGTCATGGAGAACACCGCCGCCAGCGGCGCCGGGTTCTTGTCGATCACCAGGTAGAGCTTGCTGATATAGCGCTCGGTGCCTTGCGGCACCCGGGTCCTGATGGTGATCGGCACCACCGCCGCATCCTGCGCCCGCGCTGGCGTGACCAGTTCGACGATCTGCGCGGCATCGGTGGCGATGACGCGGTCCTGGAACAGGCCCGGCCTGATCTTGCTCCAGTTGTCGGATGCAAGCGCCGGTTGCAGCATGGTCGCTGCTGCCAGCGCAATCAGTGCGGCGGTGCACGCCTTGCGCAGCGTGCGTGTCGGCCTGGCCGACGCGGCATGGTGGTAGCGCATCAGTTTTCCCATTCAAGTTCGGTATAGGCGGTGGTGACATTGCGGCGGTGGTAGGCGTCGAACAGCAGCCAGCCGGACGCCGGCGCATTCTCGGCCTGCGCAACGGCCTGGGCCAGCGTCCTGCCGGCCTTGATCGCGGCCCTGGTGTCGTTCAGCAGGCCCAGCAGGTAGCGTTCCTGCGGCTCAAGCACGGCAGGCCACTTGCCACTGACCGGGCCGTGTCCCGGTATCGCGATGCGCACCGGCATCGGGCGCAACGTCTGCATCACCGCCAGCCATCCCTTCAGGCTGCCATCGAGCGAAGGCACACGCTCTTCGAACAGCAGGTCGCCCAGCCACAGGGCGGCGGTGTTGCGGTCCAGCACGGTCAGGTCGGCATCGGTATGCGCGGTGGGCCAGGCACGCAGCAGCAGCTCCCTTGCGCCGAGATCGATCGTCATTTCCCCGGTAACGGAACGCCCGGGCAGGATCATTGCCGTGCGCGCCGCCTGCTGCTCGCCAAGCTCGCGCGCCAGCGCCTTGCGGTAATGCGGCCATCTGGCCTGCAGCGCCGCCGCAAGATGCTGATGCCCGATGAAGACCGGCTCGTCGGCAGCGAAGGCGGCATTGCCGAATACATGGTCGGGATGGGCATGGGTGTTGATCACATAACACACCGGCAGCCGGGTGCGCTGCCGTATCGCCTGCCGCAGCCGGTCGCCCACTTCCGCGCTGCCGCCGGTGTCGACCACGGCGACGCAGCGTTCTCCGACGATGAAACCGATGTTGGCGATGTCGCCCTGGTTGCTGCTGCTGGTTTCCTGGTGCAGGCCCTGGTGCACGAAGATGCCCCGCGCCACTTCCCGCATGGGCAGGGCGGTGCCCTCGGCGCTGGCCGGCACGGCCAGGCAGAGCAAGCACGTCATCAGCAGGCAGGCAAGGCTGCGCATGCCCATCGCCACCATCCTTTCCGGAGCCCGTGCCGGCTGTTGCGCGAGGCCTTCGCCGGCGGCGCAAACCCCGACACACCGGCTGCAAGCGCCATGCCAGTCGACCTGCCGCCGTGCGCCCCGCAGGAAGGCCGGCCGTCAACGCATCCGCTACGAAATTGGAACATTGCTTGCCCGCCTTGTTCATTTAGAGGGACAACCGCCCTCTCTCCCGCCGCATGCGGCCGGCCCGACGCATCGGCTGTCCCCTTTCGTCCCCGTCTTGCCGGACTGGCATGCTAACTGCTACTCCATGCCTGCCGGGATGGACGCGATCGGTAGCCAGGCCGGCGACAGTGATCGCAACGTTGATGCACAAGCTTGAATACAACAGGAGGCAGACATGGTTTCAGCTTTACGGTTAAGGCATTTGCTGTTGCTGGCGGGCGCGGTATCGGCCACGGGGAGCGCTGTTGCCGCGGAGGATCTGCAGCAGGCGGCGAAAAGCCCGAAGAACTGGACAATGCAGGCGGGTAACAACGCCAACCATCGCTACAGTTCGCTCGCCCAGATCAACAAGGGCAACGTGAAGAACCTGCAGGTCGCGTGGACATTCTCGACCGGCGTGCTGCGCGGCCATGAAGGCGGCCCGCTGGTGATCGGCGACACGATGTATGTCCACAGCCCCTTCCCCAACAAGGTCTTTGCGCTGAGCCTGGAGGACCAGAGCATCAAGTGGAAATACGAACCGAAGCAGGATGCGGCCGTGATCCCGGTGATGTGCTGCGACACGGTCAACCGCGGCGTGGCCTATGGCGACGGCAAGATCATCCTGCAGCAGGCCGACACGACGCTGGTGGCGCTGGACGCCAAGACCGGCAAGGAAGTGTGGAAGGTAAAGAATGGCGATCCGAAAATCGGCGAGACCAACACCAATGCGCCGCATATCTTCAAGGACAAGGTGATCACCGGCATCAGCGGCGGCGAATTCGGCGTGCGCGGCCGGCTGGTGGCGTATGACCTCGCCACCGGCAAGGAAGTCTGGAAGGGCTACAGCGTCGGCCCCGACAATGAAATGCTGATCGACCCGGACAAGACCATGACCTGGACCGACGGCAAGATGGCCCCGGTCGGCAAGGACTCCTCGATCAAGACCTGGAAGGGCGACCAGTGGAAGATCGGCGGCGGCACCACCTGGGGCTGGTACAGCTACGACCCCGAAACCAACCTGGTCTATTACGGCACCGGCAACCCCAGCACCTGGAACCCGAGCCAGCGCCCGGGCGACAACAAGTGGTCCATGACCATCTTCGCGCGCGACCTCGACACCGGCATGGCCAAGTGGGTGTACCAGATGACGCCGCACGACGAGTGGGACTATGACGGCGTCAATGAAATGATCCTGGCCGACATCAAGGTCAAGGGCAAGCCGCGCAAGGCCCTGGTGCACTTCGACCGCAACGGCTTCGCCTACACCATGGACCGCGTCAGCGGCGAACTGCTGGTGGCCGAGAAATATGACCCGGTGGTTAACTGGGCCAGCCATGTCGACATGAAGACCGGGCGTCCGGTGGTGCAGGCCAAGTACAGCACCGCGCAAAATGGCCCTGACGTGAACACCAAGGGCGTCTGCCCGTCGGCCCTGGGCACCAAGGACCAGCAGCCCGCTTCCTACTCGCCCAAGACCGGCCTGTTCTACGTGCCGACCAACCACGTCTGCATGGACTATGAGCCGTTCCAGGTCGACTACACCGCAGGCCAGCCGTATGTGGGCGCGACGCTGTCGATGTACCCGGCGCCCAACAGCCATGGCGGCATGGGCAATTTCATCGCCTGGGATGCCGGCACCGGCAAGATCGTCTGGTCCAAGCCCGAGAAATTCTCGGTCTGGAGCGGCGCGCTGGCCACCGCCGGCGACGTGAACTTCTACGGCACGCTGGAAGGCTACATCAAGGCCGTGGACAACCAGGGCAAGGAACTGTGGAAGTTCAAGACGCCGTCCGGCATCATCGGCAACGTCACCACCTGGGAATACAAGGGCAAGCAGTATATCGGCGTGCTCTCCGGCATCGGCGGCTGGGCCGGCATCGGCATGGCGGCCGGGCTGGAGAAGGACAATGAAGGCCTGGGCGCAGTCGGCGGCTACCGCGAGCTGTCCAAGTACACCGAGCTGGGCGGCGTGCTGACCGTGTTCACCCTGCCGGGCAAGTCCTAAGGCAAGACGCCGGCCGCACAGGCCGGCGCTTTACAAGAAACGAGGGAAGTCCGGCGCAGTCCGCTGCCGGTCTTCCCCGACAAGGAGATATTGATGAGGTTGCGTATTACGGCAGTCGCAGCAGTGATCGCGGGCCTGGCCGGCCTGCTTGCTTCCCAGGTCCAGGCGCAAGCCGACGGCGCCAAACAGGCTGACGGGGCCAAGCTCTATACCGTGGTCGACGGCAACAAGGTCGACGCCAATACCCTGAAGGGCTGGCGCACCTGGCGCGCCATGGCATGCGAACGCTGCCACGGCGCCAACCAGGAAGGCATGGTCGGGCCTTCGCTGATCGACAGCCTGAAGGTGCTGTCCAAGGACCAGTTCAAGGAAACCGTGCTGAACGGCCGCGTGGACAAGGGCATGCCCAACTTCGGCGGCTCGGAGCAGGTCAAGCAGAACATCGACAATCTCTACGCGTATCTGAAGGGCCGGTCCGACGGCGCGATCAAGCCGGGACGGGTCGAGAGCATGGAGAAATGAGCCATGCGACGCGATGGCGGTAACAGGCTCCCTGCCTTGCCGGCGCGTGCTGCGGCAGGCGTGCTGCTTGCCCTGGCGCTTGGCAGCGCCGCGGCGCAGGCGACCACTCCTTCAGCAGCAGGCGGCATGGACGAGCGGTACGACAGGGACAAGGTGCTGCGCGTCTGCCAGGACCCCAACAACCTGCCGCTGTCCGACAAGGAAGGGCGCGGCTTCGAGAACCGGATTGCCGAACTGCTCGCCGGCAAGCTGGGCTGGAAGCTGGAACATACCTGGTATCCGCAGCGCATGGGCTTCATCCGCAATACCCTGCGCGCCAAGCTGCCCGACAGCGACCAGTACAAGTGCGACCTCGTGACCGGCGTATCCACGGATTTCGAGATGGGCCTGACGACCAGGCCTTATTATCATTCGACGTATGCGCTGGCTTACGTGAAAGGCCGCGGGCTGGACGATGTGGCTACCCCGGAAGACCTCGCCAGGCTGCCGCCCGAGCGCAGGCAGAAGCTGCGCATCGGCGCCTTCGCCAGGACGCCGGCCGTGGACTGGCTGCTCAACAACGGGCTGATCGACCAGATGGTGTCCTACCAGCACCAGACCGGCGACCCCGACCAGTATCCGGGCCAGGTGATTGACCGCGACCTGGCCAGCGGCGCGCTGGATGTGGCGATCGCCTGGGGCCCCATCGTCGGCTACTTCGCGAAAAAGGCCGATGCCGCGCCGATCGCGGTGGTGCCCTTCATGCCGCCGGACAAGAACGGCGTGCGCTTCGACTTCAGCATCGCCATGGCGGTGCGGCATGGCGACAAGGCGCTGCGCGACCGGATCAATGGCCTGATCGCCAGCAGCGGGCCGGAGATCGAGGCCATACTGAAGGAGTATGGCGTGCCGCTCTTGCCGCTGGACCAGAAATAAGCCGCGTTGACAACGGCGCACAGCCGGGAACGATAGGGAGAACGGCCAATGAACACGCATACCTGCTTGATGCCGCGGCCATTGCCGCGGCCTGCCCGCGCGGCGATGGCCGCCTTCCTGGCCACCGCCGCGATGGCGCTTGCGGCCGGCAGCGCGACGGCGCAGGACATCACCGCCGCGGAAAAGCTGCTGTTCCAGACCAGCCACCTGCAGAACGTCGCCGCGCCCAAGGTGCTGCGATACCGGTATGTGCGACAGGATGCCGAGGGCGCCGGCTTCAGCGACGAGGTGCTGATCGACGTCGCCGCGAAAAACGGCGATGGCAGCGCCAGGGTGTCTTCCGAATTCCTGCATGGCGAACGGCAGCTTCCGATTCCGGCCGTGCAGGAAGCGCAGGGCAACCCGGCCCTGCTGGGATTCCTGGAGCGCGACATCGCCGAAATGAAGCGCCTGACCGGCGGCTCCACCAGCTATTTCCGCAAGCGCATCCGCATGGCGCTGGCTGAACATGCCCGCGTCGAGGACGTGACCGTGGATTACGACGGCCGCCAGGTGCGCGGCCGGAAAGTGGTTATCCAGCCCTACCTGGACGACCCGATGGCCGGGAAGATGCCCAAGTTCCTGGGCAAGCAGTATGTGTTCATCCTGAGCGATGCGGTGCCCGGCTCGGTGTACCGGCTGAGCGCGACGGTGCCTGGCGCTGCGCCCGCCGGAAAGGACGGCGCCGGCGCGGCACTGATCGAAGAAACCATGACCTTCAGCGGCACCAAGAGCTAGGCGCCTGCCGCTCATGCTGCTCGTGTCGCGCGTCCTTTTCTGACGAGGCATTGTGAAGATACTGGCCTACGACCACCAGACTGCGCATTACGGAAACGCGCATGGCCTGCTGTCGGCCGCAGGCTTTTCGGCAGACCGCGCGCTGCAGGCCCTGATCGGCGACCTGTGCCGCCTGCCGCGGGTGGAGGTCACGCTGCTGCGCGACGCCGCGCTTCCCGCGCTGCATCTGCCGGCATCGGCCAACGTGATCTCATGCACATCGGACCAGGCCATGGCTGCGCTGGCGGGCTGCCTGTCCGAGGCCGATGCGGCATGGCCGGTGGCGCCCGAGTCAGCCGGCGCGCTGGGGTTGGCATCGGCCGACATCCTGCGCCATGACCGCCTGCTGATCGGCTGCCGTCCCGACGCGGTCGCCATCTTCGCCAGCAAGCACGAGACCGCGCGCCGCCTGCGCGCGGCCGGCCTGCCGGTGGTCGATACCTTCCGGCTGGACGAGGCGCCGGCATCGACGCAGAGCGATGCCGGCGGCGGCTGGGTCGTCAAGCCGGATGACGGCGCCGGCTGCAGCGACACCCGCATCTTTCCGGACCGCGACGCCGCCCGCGCCTGGATCGCCGAGCACGACCCGGCGCGCTATGTAATGCAGCCATATATACACGGCAAGCCGCGCAGCATCTCGATGGTATGCGCAGACGGCCAGGCCTTGCTGATGAGCGTCAATGAACAGCGCATGGCGGTGTTTGACAACCAGCTGCATTACCTCGGCAGCACGGTCAGCGGCGTCGACGGCATGCAGCGCGAAACCAGGGCGCTGGCGGAACAGGTCATGGCCGCAGTGCCCGGCCTGTGGGGTTATGTGGGCATCGACTTCATCATGAGCACGGAAGGCCCGGTCGTGCTGGAAGTCAATCCGCGCATCACGGTCTCCCATGCCGGGATGCGCCAGTCGGTCG
The DNA here is from genome assembly GCF_015352955.1 of Noviherbaspirillum soli. Classification (GTDB taxonomy): domain Bacteria; phylum Pseudomonadota; class Gammaproteobacteria; order Burkholderiales; family Burkholderiaceae_D; genus Noviherbaspirillum_A; species Noviherbaspirillum_A soli. The sequence continues at coordinate 39,680 of NZ_JACYOX010000007.1, read as the reverse complement.
GACACAACCCGGCCCGGCTGGTGCTGGAGCTGCTGCGCGATGGCCAGTGCGCGCCGCTGGAAGCCAAGCGCGTACGTCCTGTCAGCATCGATGCGAATGCCTTTCCGGATCACACGCAGGCGATGCGGTGAGGGAGCCTGGCTTGAGGCGTTGGTGTGCCATTGCATGGCTGGATGGGCCACCGAGGGCAACTGCAACGCCAAACTGCCCGGGTTTCGCTTCGCTCAACCCAGGCTACGCTCGCTGAACCGCAACGTCCGCTTCAAAGGCAACTGTCCCTGCCCTCAGTTGAACGTCCGCTTCGGCGCAGTCTTGATATGCGTCGCATACAGCGTCAACCCGGTAAACGCCAGCCCACCCACCAGATTCCCCAGCACAGTCGGAATCTCGTTCCAGATCAGGTAATCAAGCAGCGAGAAGTTACCCCCCATCAGAAGGCCCGATGGAAACAGGAACATGTTGACCACCGAATGCTCGAAGGCCATGCCGAAGAACAGCATGATGGGCATCCACATCGCGATCACCTTGCCGCCAACGGTGGTGGAGATCATCGCGCCGACCACGCCGGTCGATACCATCCAGTTGCACAGCATGCCGCGCACGAACAGCGTGAGCATGCCGGCGGCGCCGAACTGGGCGTAGCCCAGGGTACGCGACTCGCCGATCACGCCGATCGCATGGCCCACCTTGCTCGGCTCGGTCGAGAAGCCGTTGGTGAAGACGATGGCCATCAATACCGCCACCGTGACCGCGCCCAGGAAATTGCCGAGGAAGACGATGCCCCAGTTCTTCAGCACGCCGCCCAGGGTCACGCCGGGCCGCTTGTCTATCAGGGCCAGCGGGGTCAGCACGAACACGCCGGTCAGCAGGTCGAAGCCAAGCAGGTACAGCATGCAGAAGCCCACCGGGAACAGGATGGCGCCGATGATGGGATAGCCGGTCTGCACCGACACGGTGACGGCGAATACGGCGGCCAGCGCAAGGATGGCGCCGGCCATGTAGGCGCGGATCAGCGCATCGCGGGTGGCCATGAAGATTTTCGATTCGCCGGCATCGACCATTTTGGTCACGAATTCCGAGGGCGCCAGGTAAGCCATGATGATTCCTTAAAAGACTGCAGCAGGTACGGGATGTTGATGGGATGAGTCAGTCCGGGTTACAGCGCGACATGCACCACGCGGTCTTCCACCCGCACCGCGTAGGCATTGACCGAGTTCTCGGGCGCTTCCAGGCATTCGCCGCTCTGCAGGTCGAAATGGTGCTTGTAGATCGGCGAGGCAACCACGATGCGCTCGCCCAGGCTGCCGATCAGGCCGCGCGAGAGCACGCTGGCTTGCGCGTTGGGGTCGTAGTTGTCGATGGCGAACAGGGAGCCGGCCTCGCCGGTGACATGGAACACGGCCACATGGCGGTCGTTGACCAGGGCGCAGATGCCGGTATTGGGCGCGATGTCGTCCAGCGTGCAGACGGGACTCCAGTTCAGTGCTTGGGATGGCGTGGACATGCTTGCTCCTTATGCGGCTTCTATGATGGGAATGACAACCTTGCGCTCGTCGGGCCGGGCCGGGCGGATCTGGCCGCGCTCCTCGACGAACACCACGTTCGGGTCGCGCTGGTCGCTGTTGACGAACTGGCGGAAGCGCTTGCGGGTCTCGGGATCGGTCACCGCGTTCTTCCACTCGCACGCATAGGTGTCGACGATGTGCTGCATGTCGGCTTCCAGCTCGGCGGCGATATTGAGCTTGTCCCTGATGACCACGTCCTTCAAATAGTCCAGGCCGCCTTCGAGGTTGTCGCGCCAGACGCTGGTGCGCTGCAGCCGGTCCGCGGTGCGGACGTAAAACATCAGGAAGCGGTCGATGTATTTCACCAGGTCGGCCTTCGACAGGTCGGAGGCGATCAGCTCGGCATGGCGCGGCTTCATGCCGCCGTTGCCGCAGACGTACAGGTTCCATCCCTTGTCGGTGGCGATGATGCCGACGTCCTTGCCCTGCGCCTCGGCGCATTCGCGGGTGCAGCCGGAGACGCCGAACTTGATCTTGTGCGGCGCCCGCAGGCCCTTGTAGCGATTCTCCAGTTCGATCGCCAGGCCCACGCTGTCGTCGACGCCATAGCGGCACCAGGTCGAGCCGACGCAGGACTTCACGGTGCGCAGCGACTTGCCGTAGGCATGGCCGGACTCGAAGCCGGCGGCGATCAGCTCTTCCCAGATCGCCGGCAGCTGGTCCAGCCGCGCGCCGAACATGTCGACCCGCTGGCCGCCGGTGATCTTGGTATAGAGGCCGTATTTCTTCGCCACCTGGCCCACCGCGATCAGGCCATCCGGCGTGACTTCGCCGCCCGGCATGCGCGGCACCACCGAATAGGTGCCGTCCTTCTGGATATTGCCGAGGAAGTAGTCGTTCGAGTCCTGCAGGCCGGCATGCTCCTTCTTCAGCACGAAGTCATTCCAGCAGGAAGCCAGGATATTGGCCGCCACCGGCTTGCAGATGTCGCAGCCCAGGCCCTGGCCGTGGCTGGCCAGCAGCGCATCGAAGGTCCGGATCTTCTCCACACGCACCAGGTGGTACAGCTCCTGGCGCGAATGGGCAAAGTGCTCGCACAGGTGGTTGTTGACGGCCAGTCCCTGCTTCTTCATCTCGGCCTTCATCACCTGGGTCACCAGCGGCACGCAGCCGCCGCAGGCGGTGCCGGCCCTGGTGCAGGACTTGAGTTCGCCGATGCTGGTGGCGCCGGCGGCAACCGCTGCGCACAGGTCGCCCTTGGAGACGTTGTTGCAGGAGCAGATCTGGGCGCTGTCGGGCAGCGCGTCCACGCCCAGGCCGGGCCTTGCCTTGCCATCGCCCTGCGGCAGGATCAGGAATTCGGGATCCTCGGGCAGTTCGATCCGGTTCAGCGCCATCTGCAGCAGCGTGCCGTATTCGGCGGCATCGCCCACCAGCACCGCGCCCAGCAGATGCTTGCCGCATCCGGACACCACGATCTTCTTGTAGACCTGCTTGCGCTCGTCGGTGAACTGGTAGGCGCGGCTGCCGGCGGTGTTGCCCATCGCGTCGCCGATGCTGGCCACGTCCACGCCCATCAGCTTCAGCTTGGTGCTCATGTCGGCGCCGGCGAACTCGGCGGCTTCGCCTGCCAGCTGCCTGGCGGCGATGCGGGCCATCTCGTAGCCGGGCGCGACCAGTCCGAACAGCTGGCCATTCCACAGCGCGCATTCGCCGATGGCGTAGATGTCGGGGTCGGAAGTGCGGCAGCCATTGTCGATCACGATGCCGCCGCGCGGGCCGACTTCCAGGCCGCACTGGCGCGCCAGTTCGTCGCGCGGCCGGATGCCGGCGGAGAACACGATCATGTCGGTTTCCAGATGGCTGCCATCGGCGAACACCATGCGGTGGGCGGCGCTCTCGCCATCGACGATTTCCAGCGTGTTCTTCTGCGTATGCACCGCCACGCCGAGTTCCTCGATGCGTTTCCTGAGCACGCGGCCGCCGAGCTCGTCGACCTGCACCGCCATCAAACGCGGCGCGAACTCCACTACATGGGTCTGCAGCCGCATGTCGCGCAGCGCCTTGGCGCATTCCAGGCCCAGCAGGCCGCCGCCGACCACCACGCCGCTCCTGGCGCGGCTGCCGCATTCCAGCATCGCTTCCAGGTCCTCGATGGTGCGGTACACGAAGCAGTCGCGACGCTCCCTGCCCGGCACCGGCGGCACGAAGGGCGCCGAGCCAGTGGCGATGATGAGCTTGTCATAGTCCAGCACCTCGCCGCTGGCGACGGCGACGGTGCGCGCGGCGCGGTCGATCGCGGTGGCGCGGGTGTTGAGGTTCAGCAGCAGGTTGTCGCGGTCGAAGAAGCCGGGCGACACCAGCGACAGATCGTCCGCCGACTTGCCGGCAAAGAATTCGGACAGATGCACCCGGTCATAGGCCGCGCGCGGCTCCTCGCACAGCACCGTGACTTCGGCATGGCCGATGCCCGACGCATCCAGGCTCTCGAGAAACTTGTGACCCACCATGCCGTGGCCGATAACGACGATTTTCATAGGTTTTCCTTATGCGCTGGAATGAGGGATCAACGCGGCGTCATGCCGGAGGCAGCGCTGGCATTGGTCGGAACCGGAAAGAGAGGGACGGCCATTGGGCCGCTCGGCAGCGCACGGTGCGCGATTTTTGGCGCCATGAAGAGCGTTGCGCCGCAGGCGCTCGCGCGGTCGATTAATTTGAACATCACACACCCGAACCATTAACGCGCGTCGGTCCGCAGCACTAGGCTGCCGGCGACTGCACGGGACACCATTGTCCAAAGAACCCGCCGTTGGGTTCACGCATTCGTGAAGCAAGACTGCTTTGGCCTTGTTTAGCAAACGGTGTGCCAGCGGATTCGGACTGGTTTTGGCCGGCAGGCCGGCTGGAATGCGTTAAAAGAGGGGAGTCCACATTGATGTGCGGCACCGTGGCGGTGCGGGCGCACTGAGGAGGTGCGATGAGCGACCAATGATCAGAATGACATCAGCGCCGCCGGCCGGGCTTCCATACTGGCCACATCCGGCTCACATCATCCGGTGGCACGCTGCCGGAGGGTCTGTGGGCCAGTGCCGGTCGATGTGCGACCGGCCCGGCGCGTTAGGGAATACCGAACAAGGTGGGCCTGCATTTCAGCCCGGGTGGTGGTCAGGCATGCTGCCGCCTGGAAAAGCAGCAAAAGTTACGCACAAATTCCGTGAACAAGGCTGTGGATATCTTTGCCTTGACCATCGCAAGCCGTTGTTTTTATAAAATATTTTCTTTCTGCTCAAAATCTGTCAGGCGCGCCTGTCCACACACTCTTCCCGCGCACCGTCCACAGGAATCGCCTCCGGCTCATGCACAGGAAGTCCACAAGCCTGGCTTGCTTCGCTTCCGGAACCCGCACCACGCCCAGGCAGGATGAAGCGCGTCAGCAGCAGGATCACCAGCGCGGCAATCCAGACCGACCACAGCGTATGCGTCAGAAAATGGGCGCCGCGCATCTGCTGCACCCAGCCCAGGGCCAGCCCGGGAAGCAGGCCCGCAACGAACACCAGCAGCGCCCGCACCGGTTTCGCAGGAAGCCAGAAGGCGCAGACCGACGCCAGCCAGAGCGCGCTCGACGCATGGCCGGCCGGGAAACAGCGCCCGGCGGAAACGCCTTGCGGCAAGGCATCGAAAATCCGCAGATAAGGCGCGAAGCCGCCGTAGCGGCTGAGACTCCACGGGCAGTGATGGATCGAAAAATACTTGGTGACGCTGATGGCCAGGGGAATGGAGACCGAGGACAGCGCCACTACCCAGATGGCGCGCCTGGCGTGGCGGGACAGCAGCGTGTAGCCGAGTACCCGGTCGGCCAGCAGCGCCAGCGGCGACACCATGGCTACCGCGATCATCAATGCCTTGACCAGGTGGTGCATCACGAATTCGAAGAACCAGTCGGCGCGCCAGGGAAATACGGCATTGGCGGGGTCGTAGTAGTAGTCGGCCAGCATCAGGTCCAGCTCGGTGTAGCGGCCGATCAGGACCAGAACCACGGCGGCGCACAGCAGCATGGCCAGGCAGGCAAGGAAGCGGCGCTGGCTCATGTCAGTCTCCCGCCCGGCCACGGCAGGCACCGGTAAGGTCGAGCGATTTGTCATAGACCGAGGTGGTCACCGACATCAGGCCCAGCAGCGAATGGAACAGGTTGTCATGGCTGGCGGGCTGTTGGGCGCGCTGTGCCAGGCAGTCCGGGTCGACGCCGGCGGTTGCCGCGAAGCCGGGCGTCATCCACATCACCATCGGCACTTCGGTCTGTTCCCGCGGCGCGATCGAATACGGCAGCCCGTGCAGGTAGATGCCGTTTTCTCCCAGCGATTCGCCGTGGTCGGAAAGATAGATCATGGCGGCGTCATGGCTGGTCTGCTCGCGCAGGCGCTGTATCGTCTGGCTCAGGAAATGATCGGTGTACAGCACCGCATTGTCATAACTGTTGACGATCTGCTCGCGGCTGCATTTGCCGAGTTCGGCCTGGTCGCAGGTTGGCTCATAGCGCCTGAAGGCGGCCGGATAACGCTGGGAATAGGCCGGCCCGTGGTTGCCGAGCTGATGCAGCACCAGCACCAGGTCGCGCGGATGGTCCTTCAGCAGGCGCGACAGGTCGTTGAGCAGCACTTCATCGTAGCAATGCTCGCCGTCGCAGAATGCCGCGCCGGGCACCTCGCCCGGCCGTTGCATCTCCAGCCCGTCGCACACGCCCTTGCAGCCGGACTGGTTGTCGCGCCAGACGGTCTTGACGCCCGCATGCTCCAGCACGTGCAGCACGGACTGGTGGCCGCGTATGGCCTTTTCGTCATAGCTATGGCGACCGTAAGGCGAGAACATGCACGGCACGGACACCTCGGTATTGGTGCCGCAGGACTTCATCCGGGGAAAGTTGATCACGCCGGCGGCAGCCAGTTCCGGCGTGGTCTGGCGCGCATAGTCGTTCAGGCCCCAGTTGGCGGCGCGCACCGTCTCGCCCACCACCAGCACCAGCAACCGGGGTTTGGCGCCCCGCGCCGCGGCCGCCTGCACTGCATCCTGCCCCAGCGCCGCACGAACCAGCTTGGCTTCCTGCCCTTCGGTCGCCGCCATCCGCACCGAGGAGACCAGCAGGCTGGCCGGGGTGATCAGATAGCGCAATTCCTTCTGGTTGCGCAACAGCGCGGACAAATCCTGGAACGACAGCAAGGTGCTGGCGCCGGCAACCACCAGCATGGAAAGAAGGAACAGCCCGCGCGAGATCAGCGCCTGGCGCAGCGGACGACGGCGCACCCTGGCGCGCAGCAGGAGCAGCGCCGGCGCCAGTCCGAACACGGCCAGCGCGACCAGCATGCCGGGCGACAGCAATTCACGTGCCTCGCGGACATCCGTGTGGAATATGTTGCGCATCATGCTCACGTCGAAATAGACCGTGTAGCGCTCCATGTAGAAGGCCGCCAGCGCCGTGACAAGCAGCAGCACGGCCAGCACCGGCTTGACGGTGCGGCGGGTCAGGAGCAGCCCGAGCAGGAAACCGTGCAGGGCGGTCAGCAGCAGGCCCAGCGCCGCCGCCAGCAGCCAGTTGCGCGCCTGGCTCCAGTCACGGCCATGCGCCCAGGCCAGCCAGAGCCGGTGATTCGAAAACAGCGTGAAAAACACGCTCGTCAGCAGGATGCACCATTCGCTGCTCAACCGCGACCAGCCGGAATCGGGAGAGCGCAGGGGGGAAACGCCCTCGGGCGCGGACCGGGATGGCGCAAGGCGCCTCCCAAAAGGAAATCTGGACACCGTTGATCTGCAGAAAAATTAAAGGCCGCAGCATAGAAGAACGGCTGTTAAGACGGCGTTAAGCCGGTGTTGCAGATCTGCCGGACCAGCCAGGCGGCCGCCAGGTCAGCGCCAGGTCAGCTTTGTTGCGCCGGCGGCAGTTTCAGCACGAAGCGGCTGCCGCCTTCCGGCGCACGCTCGTAGCGGATGGTCCATCCGAGATGGTCAGCCACCCGCTTCACGATCGACAGCCCCATCCCGTTGCCGTGGGCCGATTCCGCGCCGCCGTGCACGAAGCGCTCGAACAGCCTGGCCACCACCTGGTCAGGCAAGCCCGGGCCGGTGTCGCTGATCACGATGGCGTCCGGCTGCAATGCCACCAGCACCTCTCCCTGCTCGGTATGCTGGCAGGCATTGCGCACCAGGTTGCCGACGGCGATCGCCGCCAGCTCGGGGCGCGCCCTGAGACTGACCTGGGCCTGCTCCTCGAAACGGCAAGTCACCGGCTTGCCGTCCAGCAAAGACTGATAGCGCTCGATTTCCTGCCGGATCAGCGGCCCGAGCATTACCGCCGGCATGCCGAGTTTCTCCGGCGCCCGTGACAGCCACAGCAGCGCGCTGACCCGCTCGGCGGTGTCGCGCGCCACGCGCTGCAGGCGACGGGCGATTTCCTGCTGCTTCGGACGGTCCTCCAGCTGGACTTCGAGCAGTTCGGCCGCGCCCAGCATGATGGTCAGCGGCGTGCGCAGTTCATGGCTGACATCGCCGGCAAACAGCCGCTCGCGTTCCAGGAAGCGCTGCAGCTCGTCGGTGCGCCGCGTCAGTGCCCGCGCCAGCACCCCGATCTCGTCCATCGCCGCGAGGGACGGCAACGGCGCCGGCTGCCCGTTGCCGACCGCCTCGGCCAGCGTCGTCAGCGGAGCCACCATGCGGCGCGCGGTGCCATAGCCTAGCACCACCGCCAGCAGCATGCTGGAAATGAAGCCGATCGCGAGCGCGGAATAAATGACGAATTCGGTATGTTCGAACTCATCCAGTTCCTGCACCACTGCAAAGCGCTCGCTCCCTTCGACCTTGATCAGCGCCTGCACCGGCTGGCGGTTGATCACCAGTTCATGCAGACCGCGCGGCTTGCCGAGCAGCTCCCTGGGAATGTTCTCGTTGACATAGAAGCGCATGTCCGGCGGCGGCTCGGCCGGCTCATGCCGCAGCTGGCGGCCGATCAGGGTGTCGGCAATCCGTTCCATCCTGCCGCCGATGACCTGCGACTCGATCACCTCCACCGCCACGTAGGACGCCAGCAGGTAAAAGCCCGCCAGCACGATCGCCAGCAGCACGAAGGCGCGGGCAATCCGGTGCTTCAGCGTGTATTCAGCCTTCATCGCGGCCCACCAGCCGATAACCCGCGCCGGGGCGCGTGAGCAGCATCGGCCGCCCGAATGGCTTGTCCAGCGCCTGCCGCAACGCATGGATATGGGTGCGCAGCGCATCGCTCTCGGGCGGATGGTCGCCCCAGACCTCACGCTCCAGCGCTTCCCGGCTCAGCAGTTTCGGCGCATGCCGCAGCAGCGCCATCAGGATCTTGTAGCCGGTCGGGGTCAGGGCCAGCGGCTTGCCGGCCCGCGTGGCCTGCCCGGTGCCGGTATCGAGTTCCAGGTCGTCGAAGCGCAGTACATACTGCACCAGCTCGTTGCGCGCCCGGCGCAGCAGCGCCTTCAGGCGCGCATCGAGTTCGCGCAGCGAATAGGGCTTGACGAGGTAGTCGTCGGCGCCGGCCTGGAAGCCGCTCAGCTTGTCCTGTTCCGTGTCGCGCGCGGTCAGCATCAGCACCGGAGTGGCGACGCGATACTGCTCCCTCAGGCGGCGGCACAGCTCCAGTCCGTCCATGCCAGGCAGGGTCAGGTCGAGGATGATCGCGTCATAGGCATGGCGCGACGCGCTTTGCAGCCCGGCATCGCCATTGCGCGCAATGTCCAGTGTGTGCCCGAGCGGCTCGAAATAGGCGAACAGGTTGGCTACGATATCCGGATTGTCTTCGACGATCAGCAGATTCATGCGTCGCTTTCCGTGCCTGGCCGGCGCGGCGCCAGCATGCGCGCCTCTGTCCCTGCCCTGGCCCCTGCCCCGATCGATTCATGCATTTCCATTTGTCCTACAACACCATGTCCGTTTGCCTGATTGACCCCGGCCTGCGCCCCGCCGATAGTGCGGCATGCCTACACCACCAAGGAGACAGCCATGTCGGACCTGAACAATTCCAATCCCACCCCGCCGCCAGAATCCCAGGCCAAGCTGGACAAGGCAGCCGAGGAAAGCAAGAAGCTCGACTCGCCACAGCGTACCAATGATTCCACCATCGACCCGGAGAAACCGGTGGACGATATCCTGAAGGGATTTCACGGCGGCTGAACCGGGCGGCCGGCTCCGGCGGCCGGGCGCATAGCGTAGCCTATCGGGCAGGATGGCGCTACCCGCCAGGCGGGCAGCGCCAACCGGCCGCATGCCCTTGCCACGTATCCGGTCAATGCCGGGGCGTGGCCGCCTGCGGCTCTCCCAGCGCGATATCGAGCATCATCTCGCCCGCCAGAGCGCCGAGCTCGGCCTTCAGCGTGTCCAGCGTCAGGCCGGCCGGCAGCAGCAGGTGGGCGCCGACCTTGAATGTCTGCTTGCCCGAGATACCGCTGCGCAGCAGTTCGGTATGCATGCTTTCGATGCTCACGCCGCGCTCGGCCAGGATGCGCGTGAGCGAGCTGACGATGCCTATCCTGTCCTCGCCGACCAGCTCCAGCTCCACCCCGCGCAGCCCGGCGGCGACCGTGGCGGCATCGCTCCTGGCAATGACGACCTGCAGGCCGCTTGCCGCCAGCGCCCGCAAGGCCTCGGCCAGCGCGTCGGCGCGCTCGCGCGGCACTTCAAGATGCACCGTGCCGGCAAACTCGCCGCCGAAGCGGGTCATGCGGCTGGCGGCCCAGTTGGCGTCGAAGCGCTGCGCGCGGTCGGCCAGCAGGCTGACGATGCCGTGCCGGTCCGGCCCGGTGACGGACACGATCAGCGACGTGATGGCCGGCGAGGCATCCTCGGTCAGCACCACCGACTTGCGCAGCATCGGCGCTCTGGTGGCGTAGCGGGTGTCCTGCTGCTCGGCCGGTATGCTGCCGGTCAGGCGCGCCTGCTGCACCACCCGGCTCAGCAGCGCCAGGCCCATCGGCGCCAGGCTGCGTTCCCACAGCTCGCGCGCGGTTTCCCCCTTTTCGACGAAGCACCAGTCCTGCGCCGCAATCGCGCCGGCATCCCAGCCGTCGGCCAGGTGATAGATCGAGCCGCCTGCGATCGGATCGCCTTCCAGGATGGTCCACTCCACGGCGGCAATGCCGCGGTGCCGCGGCAGCAGTGACGGATGGTAGCCGATGCCGCCCAGGCGCGAACGGGCCAGCGCCTCGTCGCTGACGCGGGCATGGGTATCGGCGGCGATGATCAGGTCGGTGCCGTCCGCTATCGCATGCCCTGGCACGATCTTCGGGTTCTCCAGCACATGGACCTCCAGCCCGGCAGCCCGCGCCGCCAGCGCCAGCCTGTCGTCGGCGGCCGGCGCAACCACGCTGGTGAAGTTGATGCCCTCGTCCTTGCGCAGCGCCTCGAATACCGAGGCGCCAAAGAACCGTGATCCAACCAAAGCGCATTTCATTGTCTGAGTCCTTTCTCGATGGCGGCGCGGCCAGTCGCACCGCCGCGCTTGCCGCGTCATTTATACAATGCATAGCAAAGCGCAATGACGATCCTATCAAGGAATCGCACCGGCAACCCGCGCGTTGTCAGCCCGGGGCCCGCTGCTCCATCTGGTCGCGCATGCTGCCGAAGGGATCGTCGATTACATAGCGCCAGGAACCGTCTGGCTGCCTGCGCACCACTTCCAGCGTGTGCAGCGCGCTCCTGACCGGCCGGCCATCGGGCCGTGTGCCTTCCAGTCTGGCCTTCATGCGGGTAGTGGCAATGCTGCCGTCACCGCTGACGGTGGTGACGATGCGCTCGATATGGAAGGTGGGCTTGAGCGCGATCAGCGCGGCATTGCTGGCGCGAATCGCCTCATGCCCGACCACTGCCTCGCCGGATTTCGCAAACAGCGCCGCGCCGGGCTCGTACAGCGCCACGCTGGCATCGATGTCGCCCGCCTGCAGTGCGGCGAGCAGCAGGCGGTCGCAGTCTTCCGGTTGTCGCGCCGTTCCCTGCTGGCTGGCGCCGCTGGTCTTGTTTTCACTCATGGGTTTCTCCGTTCTGGCAATGGCAATGGCAATGGCTGTTTGACTGTCGCTTTTGCCTATAATTTCCGCCCGGGCGGATGAAGGGATACGGATGTCGACGATGGCGGCAAAGGAGGGTGAACGCGATGCGGCGCAACGGCTGGCGCTGCAGTCGGGCGGGCAGGCCGTGGCCTTTGTCGACTACTACCTGTTCGGCCGGGTGGCCATCGTGACGCATACCGAAGTCGATCCCGCCCATGAAGGCAGAGGTCATGGATCTGCGATGGCACGGCAGGCGCTGGATTATTTCCGCGAGCAGCAATGGCATGTCGTGCCGGTATGCGGCTTCTTCGCCGAGCAGATCCGGCGCCGGCCCGAATACCTGGACCTGCTCACGCCCGACTGCCGGCGCATCTTCGGTTTGTAGGCAGCACCTGAAAGGCATGGCGGGCACGGGGCCGGCGCTGACTGCGCAGCTTGCGCCCCGGCGCCGGAGCCGCTTGCCGGGCGCATTGCTGCAATGTCAGGGCAAATAGCGCCGCCTACTGCAGCCGGCAAGTCGTCAGGCGGTGCGGTGTTCACAGGAGTTCTCACCATGACCTGATTCCTGACGAGACGCTCACACCGACATATCGAGGCGACTCTCGGCCTGGTACAGCGCGCGCAGCGCCTGCAAGGCCTGGCGATGCAGTTGCAAGCGAAGAGATACAGGTCACCGCTGGCCACGCCAGGCCGGCGCCGTACATGAGTGCAGACTGAGGCACGATTGCACGGTATTGCGCTCCCCGACTGCTGAGCATTACCGCTGATGGCAGCTGCAGTGAGTTTTTGTTCAAGACGCCTGACGCCATTTCCACTGCAGCGACGATAGCCTGTACCCATGCTGTTCCGGCCAATCCTGGCAAGAGACGAAAACGGCAATTCGACTCCCCTCTGCCGACGTACAATTGCCGGGCGCACCGCTGATGACAGGCCGACAATATGGCCAGGGCGGCCTGGCGCTTACAACCATTACGGAGACAATCATGAAACTTGCCAAACTCGCTGGCGCAGGAATGACGGCGCTCGTCATGAGCCTGAGCGCCCATGCTGCCTATCCCGATAAACAGGTGCAGTACATCATCCCGTTCACGGCCGGCGGTGAATCCGACTACGTGGCGCGTCTGCAATCGGAAGTCTTCAGGAGCAAATACAAGCAGTCCATGGTCGTGGTCAATCGTCCTGGCGCCGGCGGCGGCCTGGTGTGGGCACAGCTTAACAGCCTGCCGGCCGACGGCTATACGATTGCCGGCGTCAACCTGCCGCATATCGTGCTGCAGCCGCTGGAAGGATCGGTTAGCTACAAGACCGAGGACATCACGCCGGTCTACTTCTACCATTTCACGCCCGACGCCATCGTGGTGCCGGCCAGCAGCCCGATCAAATCGTATGAAGACCTGATCAAGGCAGCCAAGGAAAAGCCAGGCATGGTGAGCTTTGCGGGCTCGGGCAGCATGTCGGCCAACCACATGGCGCATGAACGGCTAGACAAGCTGGCCGGCATCAAGACGACCTATGTCCCTTTCAAGGGCACCGGCGACCTGATCGCCTCGGTGATGGGCGGCCATGTGAATGCCGCCATGACGTATTTGCCCATGGCGGTGCAGCAAAAGGGCAATATGCGGCTGCTCGCAGTGGCGTCGGAAAAGCGCCACCCGGCCTTCCCGGATGCGCCGACGTTCAAGGAACTGGGCCTGAACTGGGTCGACGGCGCTTACCGCGGCATTGCCGTGCCCAAGGGCACGCCGCGGGAAGTGCAGCAGCAGGTATCGAACATGATGGGTGAACTCAACCGCGACCCGGAAAGCCGCAAGAAACTGGTGGACGGCGGCTATGACCTGGTCGACGTCGGCCTGGAAGAGATGCCCGACTTCCTTGCCAGGCGCAGCAAGCAGTATCTGGAAGATGCGAAGAATGCAGGCTTGCTGAAATAGCAGGCTGCGCAATGAATAGAGCACGGCGTCAGCAATGAAGGCGCCGCTTTCTCCCTGCTGAGCACGCGGCACTGCAATTCGTGGCAGCGCCGCGTGAACCGATCGCCTGATTGCTGGATGCCCCGATGCCCCGATGCCCTAATGCCCTGATGGCGACGGCCAACGAAGCCCGGCCGTGGTCGCGCGATGAGCCTGTTACGGCAGACGCAAGAAGCCGCAAGCATGCCGTCTCGGCTCGGCTCGACGCGCCATCGGCGCGCATGAAGTCACATTCCTGCCAGCTTGCCGGATTGCTGCATGCGGGTTGGTGAAGGCCGCCCCTTCCGATTGGCATCGCCCGCAAACGCACATCCGCTGCGCCAAAACCATACTGAACAGTTGCGCAATGTCGGGTTACCTGGTGCCCGATTTGGCATGATGCCCGGCAGCGCTCTACGCAGTGCGACAACGGTGCCATGGTCTGATCCCGAACAAGTTCATGCCTTGCGCTACTGAATCTATCCGGTTCGCAACGCCGAACCTTCACCGGGGGAATGCAGCGTAATGGACACCATCATCGACGTCGTCAACAAGATCTTCTGGAGCTACCTGCTGATCTACGGCCTGCTTGCGTTAGGCCTGTATTTCACGGTGCGCCTTTTCTTCGTTCAATTCGCGCTGTTTCCCGAGATGCTGCGCAACGTGATTGGCAGGAAGGGGAAGGACAGCGCCGGCATCACGCCATTCCAGGCGCTCTGCACCAGCCTGGCTTCACGGGTTGGCACGGGCAATATCGCCGGCGTCGCGGTTGCCCTCTACCTCGGCGGGCCGGGTGCGATCTTCTGGATGTGGATGGTGGCCACGCTCGGCATGGCGACCGCCTACGCGGAGTCGACGCTGGCCCAGCTCTACAAGACCAGAAACGAGGATGGCGACTATCGTGGCGGACCGGCCTTCTACATGGCCCATGGACTGAAGGCGCCGTGGGCCGGCGCGCTCTTTTCGGTATGCCTCATCCTGGCCTTTGGCCTGGTGTTCAACGCGGTGCAGGCCAATTCGATTGCCGAATCCATGGAAGGCGCTTTCGGCTTTTCGCGTCTCTGGGTCGGCATCGGGCTGGCGCTGGCAACCGGGTTCGTGATCTTTGGCGGCATCCGCCAGGTGGCGCGGGTGTCGGAAGTCGTAGTGCCTTTCATGGCCCTGGCCTATCTGCTGGTGACGCTGTACGTGATTGTCGTCCACATCAACGAAGTGCCCCGGGTGTTCGGCATGATCATTGGCAGCGCCTTTGGCCTGGACGCCGCGGCTGGCGGCGTCGCCGGCGCGATGCTCAACGGCGTCAAGCGCGGCCTGTTCTCCAACGAGGCCGGCATGGGCTCGGCGCCCAACATCGCAGCGGTTGCCACGCCCGACCCGCATCATCCCTCTTCCCAGGGACTGGTGCAGGCGCTGGGCGTGTTCATCGACACGCTGCTGATCTGCAGCGCCACTGCCTTCCTGATCCTGCTCTCGGGCACGCTGGCGCCCGGTTCCGGCCTGACTGGCACGCCGCTGACCCAGGCCGCAATGCGCATGCACATCGGCGCCGCCGGCGACGATTTCGTCGCCATTGCGATCTTCTTCTTCGCCTTCACTTCCATCATCGGGAATTACAGCTATGCCGAAAATGCCATGACCTTCCTGCGTGCAGGCGGCCGCACCGGCATTACGCTGTTGCGGCTTGGTGTGCTGGCCATGGTCGTGTGGGGTGCTCTGGAAAGCGTGACCACTGTGTTCAATGCGGCCGATGCGTCGATGGGCCTGATGGCCACGGTCAACATGATTGCCATCGTGCTGCTGTCGGGCACCGTGGCCAAGCTGACGCACGACTACCGGCGGCAGCGCAAGGCGGGCGTGAAGCCAGTGTTCGACATCGCCCATTTTCCGGAACTGGCGAGCAAGGTCGACAAGACTATCTGGTCGCGCCCTGCCGAACCGAAAATCTAGCTGCCTGCCCTGACGATTACTGCCGACACGACATGGGTATCGTTGAACACTGCGCGAGCCGCGTCGCCCGGCCTGACAGGATGAATGCCGGTGGCGGCCCCGGTCGACACCCAGTCGCCTTCGTTCAGGCTGCGCCCGCGCGCGGCCAGATGCCGGGCCAGGAACAGCACCGCGGCCAGCGGGCCGCCCGGCACCCTGGCGGCACCGCCCTCGCCTGCCCTGGCGCCATTGATCTCGGTGACTGCGGTGGCGGATGACGGCTCGGTCAGCACGGTCATCGGCAAACGCGGGCCGAGCACCAGTCCGCTGTTGTTGCCGAAGTCGCTGATCACCGCGCCTGGCCCGAGCGCGCTCAGGGTCGCCAGGGGGCTGGCGGCGATCTCGAATGCGGCGTACACCCCTTCCACATAAGGCAGCAGGCTGGCCGGATCGGCGTCAGCCGGCAGTGGCGGCACGGTCCTGGCGATACGAACCGCGAATTCCGCCTCCACCGCCGCATAACCATTCTCGATCACCGGCACCTCCGCGGCGGTGTCCCCGCCTTGCCGGACGGTGCGCGAAAACACCGGGCCGGCAAGGCGCTCGGCCGGGTATTTCTCGCGGAAGGCCGGCTGCACCGCGGCCACCTTCCATCCGGCGACCCGGTCATCCCAGGCCCCGATCGCGATTTCCTGGATTGCATAGGCGCTCTCCAGGCTGGCCGGCAGTTCATCGGCCGGATAGGCGTCTAGCGCGGTGCTTGCCTGCCTGGCCTGGCGGAAGGCGGCGGCTATCTGTTCTGGTGTCATGTTCATCCTGTAGGGCTTATTGGATCTCGCGCAGGCGCTTTTCCTGGCGGCGGGTCAGCAGTTCGATATCGGCGATGTCCTGGGCAGACAGTTTCGGGCCGGGCTTGCGCACCGCCGACGAGGCAATCACGCCGCGCTGCGCCAGGATGTGCTTGCGCACCGCCAGCCCGACGCCGGTCTGCTGTTCATAGCGCGCCAGCGGCAGGTAGGCGTCAAAGAGGTCATGCGCCCGCTCGACATTGCCGGCGGCATGGGCGCGGCAGACGTCCACCATCATTTCCGGGTAAGCGAAGCCGGTCATGGCGCCATCCGCGCCGCGGCTCAGCTCTTCCGGCAGGAACAGGCCGCCGCCATTGCCGGCCAGGATGGACAGGCGGCGCACCTCGCCGCGGTCGCTGGCGGCGCGAATCGCGCTCAGCTTGGCCAGGCCCGGACTGTCCTCGTGCTTGAGCATCACGCAGCTCGGCGAATTCTTCATGATGCGCAGCACCACCGGCGTGGCCATCTGCACCCCGGTCGATACCGGATGGTCCTGCAATACCCAAGGCACCTGGGCGCCCAGGGTTTCGGTCACCATGTCGAAATAGGCAATGATCTGGTCGTCGGTGCGCAGGGTCGATGCCGGCGCCACCATGACGCCGGCCGCGCCCATGTCCATCACGCTCTTGGCCAGCTCGCCCATGGGCGCAAACCCGGGCGCGGAAGCGCCGACGATGACCGGCACGCGGCCCCGGACCCGGTCCAGCACCCGCCTGGCGAATGTCCGCGATTCCTCGGCGGTCAGCTTGCTGGCCTCGCCCATGATGCCGAGGATGGTCAGGCCGTCGACGCCGCTCTCCAGGCAGAAGTCGACCATGCGGTCGGTGCTGTCGAGGTCGAGCGCGCCGTTATCCGAGAACGGCGTGACGGTGATCAGATAGACGCCTTTGGCGGATTCATCAAACACGGGCATGGCTGCTCCTTGAGTCATTGTGTCGTCGGGATGGACAGGCTTATTTGGCGAATACCTGGCTCATGTCGCCGAACGCCTTGAATTCCAGCGCATTGCCCGACGGATCGAGGAAGAACATGGTGGCCTGCTCGCCGGTCTGGCCCTTGAAGCGGATATGCGGCTCGATGATGAAGCGTATGCCGGCGGCCTCGAGGCGGTCGGCCAGCGACTGCCATTGTTCCATGGACAGGATGGCGCCGAAATGGCGCACCGGCACGTCGTCGCCATCCACCGCGTTGCGCGCGCTGGCGCCGGTTTCCTCAGGCGCCAGGTGGGCGACCACCTGGTGGCCATAGAAATCGAAGTCGACCCAGGCGTCCGAGCTGCGGCCTTCCGGGCAGCCCAGCAGTTCGCCGTAGAAGCCGCGCGCCGCCGCGAGGTCGTGTACGGGGAAGGCGAGATGGAACAGTGGCACAGGCGTGGCTTGCATGATGATCCTTAATGGTTGGCGAGGCGGTTGGCAGGGCATTCCGAAACGAAGACGATTATATAAAGGCTGCGCGCGAAACAGAAATGAGTCTTGCCAAGGCTGAGCATGCGTTATTCTCATGCTTGCTTTCAAAAATGCCGAGGATGTTCACATGCTGCGTTACCTGCGCACGTTCCTGGTGGCCGCTGAAACCGCCTCGTTTTCGGCAGCCGGAGAGCGCCTGGGCCTGACGCAGTCCGCCGTCAGCCTGCAGATGCGCAAGCTGGAGGAAGACCTCGGCTGCCAGCTGTTCGAACGCACCGGCAAGTCGGTGAAGCTGGGGCCGGAAGGCCGCCGCATCCTGGCCGACGCGGCCCGCATGCTGGAACTCTACGAAGGCATGCGCGGACAGCCGGGCGGCACTGGCGAACCGGCGCGGCTGGAGGTCGGCGCCATATCGACCGTGCAGGCCACGCTGCTGCCCAGGGCGCTGCAGCAGTTTCGCAGGCATCATCCGGCCGTGCATATCAACATCGTTCCCGGCATGTCGGTGCAGCTGCTGTCGCAGGTCGACACGCGGGAACTCGACCTGGCGGTGATGATCCGTCCCCGGCTGGGCATACCGGCAGACCTGAAATGGCTGACGGTAATGCGCGAGCGCTACATCGGCATTGCGCCGCCCGGCATGCCGGGCGACCTGAAGAGCCTGCCGGCGCGCCTGCCTTTCATCCGCTACAACCGGCATTCCCATGGCGGCCAGCTGGTGGACCAGTTCCTGAGAGCGCAGCGGATATGGGTCACGGAAGGCATGGAGCTGGATGAGCCGGCGGTCATCCTGCAGATGGTGCGTGAGGGTCTGGGCTGGGCAGTGGTGCCTGGCGACCTGATCCAGGCGACAAGCGACGGCAGCGTCAGCCACTTTGACTTGCCGGGGCCTGCGCTGCTGCGCGAGGTCGGCGTGCTGGTAAGGCGCCCGGCATTGCAGCGGCCGGCGATTGCCATGCTGGTGACCTGCCTGCGGGAACGTGCCGACCAGCTATCGGGCTAGCCAGGCGCTTCCATGGCCGGCACGGTTCTGGTGACCGGCGAACTGGGCAGATAGGGCGAGCGCGTGGTGGCGGCATCCACCATCGTGCGGAAGGCTGATGGCGCATCCGGCGCGCCATCGCAAACGGTGCTGGCATGGCGCGCGCGGCCCAGCGGCAGGGAGTAGCGCAGCTGGACCCGGTTGTCGCTGTACTCCGCGCCCCGGATCTGCAGGAAACCCAGCCGGAACGCGCCCTTCTCGTACGCCAGGTCGGTCTTGCTCAAGCCGTGGCCGCCGGTATAGCGGCCATGCAGCCGGCTGCAGTCGGCGAAGGTATGGAAGTAATCCAGGCTGCCCGACGCCTGCCTGTCGCGGGCATAGGCTGCCAGTGGATTGTCATAGGCCGTGCTCTCCGTCTGGTAGCTCAGCTCGACCCGGGTGCGAAGCATGGGGCGTGCGGCCAGTTTCAGCATGGTGCCGGCCAGCGTGCCCATTTCCAGCCCGTCGGATGCCGTGCTGCGGCGATCCGCGCCGGCCGTGCGCGAAACGAAGACGGTCACGCCGGCTTCGGGCAGCATCCTGCTCTTGCCCCACTGCTTGCGGAAGGTCGACAGATAGCTGGTCTGGAGCACGGTCCTGGCGTCGCCGTTCTGCGCATAGGCGGCATCGGAGGCGCGCAGCTGCGACATGGACAGCAGGATGCGCGCATCGGGACGTGTCGCATACACTGCATTGAGCACCAGCTCGGATGCCTTGTTGCGCACGGTATAGGCGCCGCCCATGGCCAGCCGGTTCGATACCAGCCAGCCCTTTTCCAGCGAGAGCGAAGGCAGATCATCCCGGTAGTTATCCAGGCGCATGCCGACCATGCCATCGGCAGCGCCCTCGCGCAGGGCGATGCTTTCAGGCGCCACATGGAGCGCATCGGCCTGCTCGGCACGTTCTTCGCCAGGCAGCGACGGCAGTTCGGCCGCCAGGTCCGCGCCGCCCATGACCAGCCTGTCCTGGCCGGCGTGGCACAGCACGGGCAGGAGCATCAGCGAGACCGCGCGCCATGCGCGGCCAGCGATGTGCAGGCGCAGAGGCGCATTGGCGACCGGACGGAGGGGTGCGGACAGGACTTGGCGGGATGAATTCGGCATTGTGGTTATTCTGGCCTGGCCGACGGCTTGTTTGTTATATGCAGATCAACTTGGATTGCATGCGCTCCGGAAAGTTCACTCAGGAAATTTCCTTGGCTGACTAGCAAAGCGCATCCGATGCCTTGTTCAACGTTGTTCAACGTTCCTTCAAACCAGCTCATGACGGCGCAGTGAGCTGGCTGGCCGGATATGTTTCTCGATCAGCGCCAGCATCGCCTGCGCAGCCAGTGACAAGGCCTGATCACGCCGCTTCACGATCAGAATCGGGCGCATCGGTTCGCCGGCTTCCAGCGGGACAGCCACCAGCCCCATCTGCCGGAACTGGAACAGGGTCAGTTCCGGCACCAGGCTGATGCCCAGTCCCTGTTCCACCAGGCCGGCCACGGTGGCCAGATGCTCGACCTCGAAGCCCGCATGCGCGGCATCGACGCCGCGCAGCAGCAGGTCGACATGCTGGCGCACGCTGGACGACTTGGCGAGATGGATGATGGAATGCCCGGCGAGATCGGCGACCCGGACTTTGCGCTTCCCTGCCAGCGCATGGTCGGCCCGGCAGACCAGATAGAAGGGATCGCTGCACAGCAGCTTGGTCTCGAACTCGGCGAAGCTGGCGCCGGGCGCGGTCAGCACCAGATCCACCCTGCCCTGCCGCAGCAGCGCCAGGCACTGGTCGGACAAGGTGTCCTGCAGGGTCACCGTGACGCCCGGGTAAAGCGCCCTGTACTGCGCAATGACCGCGGGCAGTCCCTTGGCGGCCAGCGAGGGCAGCGCGGCGATGGATACCCGTCCGCGACGGCGCGCCACGTACTCGGCCATGTCGTCGAAGGCGGCATCGATTTCCCCGATCAGGTTGCGCGCCACCTGGGCGAACAGCTCGCCTTCCGGCGTCAGCGTCACCTTGCGGGTACTGCGTTCGAACAGCCTGGCGCCGACCGCGGCTTCGAGCTTCTTGATCATCACGCTGAATGCGGACTGGGACGTATGGCAGCGCTCGGCGGCGCGGGTGAAATGCTTCAGTTCGTCCAGCGCGACGAATGCCTGCAGCAGGCGGGTGGAAATATTGGCCTTCATGAATTGATCTCGAAATACGATGAATTGATCGTATCTTTCCATTTTACTCAATGAAAAACAGGCGCCACAATCTGCGCCATGTTCAATGCAGTTGCCGGCAGCGTCGCTGGCGCGATTGGGGGCGATATGAAACGCATCAGGATTGGCGGCGGCGCCGGTTATTCGGGAGACCGCATCGAGCCAGCCGTCGAACTGGCGGAAAAGGGCGACATCGACTACCTGGTCTTCGAATGCCTGGCCGAACGCACGATCGCGCTGGCGCAGCGCGCCAGGCTGGCTGACCCCGATGCCGGCTACGATCCGCTGCTTGACGAGCGCATGCGGGCCGTGCTGCCGCTGTGCGCGGCCAAAGGCATACGCATCGTCACCAACATGGGCGCGGCCAATCCGCTGGCCGCCGCCGCCCGCATCCGCGAGATTGCCCGGTCGTTGCAGTTGCCGGGCCTGCGGGTCGCCGCCGTGCAGGGCGACGACGTCACCGAAGTCCTCCGCCGCGGCAGTTACCTCGATGACGCCGGCCTGCCGCTGGACCGGCTGGGAGAACGGCTGCTGTCGGCCAATGCCTACCTGGGGGCGCAACCGCTGGTGGAAGCGCTGTCGCAGGGCGCCGACATCGTCGTCACCGGGCGCGCCGCCGACCCTGCCCTGGTGCTGGCGCCGCTGATCCATGAGTTCGGCTGGGCCATGGACGACTGGCAGCGGCTGGGACAAGGCACCCTGGTCGGCCATCTGCTGGAATGCGCCGGGCAGATTACCGGCGGCTATTTCGCCGACCCCGGCTACAAGGATGTGCCCGGACTGGCACGCCTGGGCTTTCCGATCGGCGAAGTCGACGAGGAAGGGAACGTCGTCATCAGCAAGGTGGCAGGCAGCGGCGGGCGGGTCAGCGCTGCCACCTGCAAGGAACAGATGCTGTACGAGATCCACGACCCGGCCGCCTATTTGACGCCGGACGTGGTTGCCGACTTTTCCAATGTGCGCATGGAAGAGATCGGCATCGACCAGGTGCGCATCAGCGGCGCGACCGGCCGCCCCCGCCCGCCGACGCTGAAAGTATCGGTCGGCTATGTGGACAGCTATATCGGCGAGGGACAGATGTCCTATGCCGGGCCGGGCGCGCTGGCACGTGCGGAACTGGCGTTGGCGATCGTTGAGGAACGGCTGGAGCTGACCGGCGTGCAGGCCAGCGAAATGCGTTATGAGCTGCTCGGCGTGAATGCGATGCATGGCGGCCAGTCCGGCCAGATGCCGGTCGAGCCCTATGAAGTGCGCATCCGCGTCGCCGGCCGCACCGACAGCATGCGGGAGGCAATGCGCATCGCCAATGAAGTGGAAACCCTGTACACCTGCGGCCCGGCGGCGGGCGGCGGCGCGACGAAATCGGCACGCGACGTGGTCGCGGTAGTGTCTGCCCTGTTGCCGCGCGAGGCCGTGGTTGCCACCGTCCATATGGAGGAAAGCTGAGATGCTGCTGCGCGACATCGCCCATTCCCGGGCCGGGGACAAGGGCAATATTTCCAATATCTCGGTGATTGCCTATGACCCGGCGGATTATCCGCTGCTGGAGCGCTGGCTCACTGCCGAGCGGGTGCGACAGCATCTGCACGCCATCGTGCATGGAGAAGTGCGGCGCTACGCCCTGCCCGGCCTGGGCGCACTGAACTTTGTACTGCATGATGCGCTGGCTGGCGGCGTGACCCGCTCGCTGGCCCTGGACGCCCATGGCAAGACCCTGAGTTCAGCGCTGCTGACGCTGGAGATTCCGGAAGCGCAACGCCGCGGCACCCCTTGATCCGGCCGGCCCCGCGAACTAAGGGCGTAAGGGCGCCCGTTAGGCCTGCTATCCCCATCCCGATACATCCCTATCCAAAGAGGAGACAAGACATGACCATCACCCATCTGCACCGCTTCATCCTGTCCGCGAGTTGCCTGCTTACCGCCGCCGGCGCGTATGCACAGGGGACGTTCCCGGAAAAGCCGATCCGCTTCGTGGTGCCCTTCGCAGCCGGTACCGCGACCGATCAGCTGGCGCGCGCGGTCGGCCAGGCCATCAGCGTGGAAACCAGGCAGCAGGTCATTGTCGACAACAAGCCGGGCGCCAACGGATTCATCGGCGCCACCGAAGCGGCACGCGCGGCGCCGGACGGCTACACCGTGTTCATCACAACCAACACCACCCATGCGGCGGCGGAGCACCTGTTCAGGAAACTGCCCTACGACCCGGTCAAGGACTTCGCCCCGGTCACTGCGCTGGGCAAGGGCGGACAGATGATGGTGGTCAGCATGGATTTTCCGGCGACCAGCGTAAAGGAGTTCATAGCCCAGGCGAAGAAGGCGCCGGGCAAGATCACCTTCGGCAGCGGCAGCTCGTCCAGCCGGATCGCCGGGGAGCTGTTCCAGCAGCTGGCGGGCGTGGAATTGCTGCATGTGCCTTACAAGAGCAACACCTTCGCCATTACCGACCTGCTGGGCGGCCAGATCCAGATGATGATTACCGACACCGCGACCGGAATGCCGCATATCCGCAGCGGCAAGCTGCGGCCGCTGGGTTATTCGGCCAAGACCCGGTCGCCCCTGGCACCGGAGGTGCCCACCATCGAGGAAGCCGGAGTAAAGGGTTATGACATTGGCTACTGGTTCGCTGCCTACGCACCCGCCCGGACGCCCCAGCCGGTCGTGGCCAGGCTGAATGAATTGCTGTCCCGTGCGGCAAAAAGCCCTGCCGCCAGCAGCGCCTTCTATGCCACGAGCGGCACCGAGGTATTTGTCACTTCGCCGGATGAACTCGCGAAATTCCAGGCCGCGGAATCGCAGAAATGGGGAGAAATCATACGCAAGGCCGGCATCGAGAAGGAATGAGCCGGTCTGGAAACAGTGCTGGTTTTGGCAATGCCATGCGCTCTTTTTACGTTTAGCGTCACGCGGTAGCGAACGTTCATCGTGCACAGTCCCCTGCATCAAAGAGCAGATGGATTGAGGTGTACTGTCAATGATGGACACCCTCGTGTCAGGCGTCCTGCAGATGTCATGTCTGAAGGTATCAGCAAACACTGCGGGCGACAGGCAACCAAGGTGTGAACAGCGCCGCTGGCGGTTATAAAAGATCCCGATATATTCCTGAATCACAGCCTTGGCATGGGCACGCGTTTCGTAGCGTTGATGGTGTGTCAAATCATTTTTGAGGCTGTCCCAGATGCTTTCCATCGGAGCGTTATCGAAGCAATTTCCCTTACGGGACATTGACGCCTGCATGCCAAGCCGGTCCGGCAGCTCGCGATAGTCAGAGTAAAGCCAGCCTTCTCCGGAAGGTACATAAGTGATGTAGACCAGCCATCGCTGGCTTGGAGCCGTCGGTTTGAATTGCTGCTCCAGCAGATTAGGCGCCACCGCCAACTCATGCTGGGAATTGGTCGTGGCTTTGAACTTGCGCTTTTGCTTGCAGCGCAAGCCCAATTCCCGCCGCAGCCCCCGATCCGGTCCGGTCCCGCGAGGACTCCGTGGGCGGCGAGTTCCGGCTGCATCCGGCACGCGCCATGGGTTTCACGGATCTGCCGGTGGACTGCCTTAATGGCGATCTTCAGCCGTTCGTCGGTTTGCCGGCGTCGCGACGGCTTGCGGGCGAGCCAGGCATAAAATCCGCTGGGCGAGACTTCAAACACGCGGCATAGCAGTGCAACCGGGTAGTCGAGCCGCATCGTCTCCAATGCGCTACCGGGCAGCGGCTCCCGGGAGGAGATGCCGTTGTCGTTGTCCCACGCATGCCAGCCCTGACCCAGTTTGCCAGCGCTCCCTTGGGCACCGACAGCCGTTGCGCCGCTGCTTCCGGGGATAGTCCCTGCTCCGGTACGACCTTGTCCGCTTCGGCCCGAAACTCGGGCGTATAGGTCCCCGCATCTGTTCTCGTCAGGCGTTCTTCCATTGATGCAGTTCATCAAACGGTAGTGTCCGCAAGATTCAGCCTACCTCACCGGCGGCCAACCTTGCCGACGTGGACAACCTCGTTGGTACAATTTGACGTCAGCAGTCCTCGGTTGTTTTTGGCGTGAGATACCTCTGACAACGCGCTTCGGCACGAGACCGCTTACCTTCTTTCATGAAATATCCGGGCTAGGCAGCGAGGTTGCACACCGCTTGTTCCTTTTCCTATTGCACCGGCACATGACTGGTGCGAAACAGATTGATCTCTATAATGGCGCGGGCGTACCATCCGGCATGCCTTGAGCGGGTTCGCTTCAACCAGGCGCCGGCCGGCAAGCCAGCGCCACCCCATGGTTCGCCACCTGTCCAGAATTCACCAGCCAGGGCCAGCAAGCGGCAAACACCGCATGGCGCCTGTCCGGCACGCTGCCCCGCGCAGCATCCTCATCGGAGATAACGATTTATGGCTGCACCCAATGACAACATCAGCATGGCCCTGTACTGCGACTTCGAAAACGTCGCGCTCGGCGTGCGCGATGCCAAGTACGACAAATTCAACATTCGGCCGGTGCTGGAACGGCTGCTGCTCAAGGGCAGCATCGTGGTCAAGAAGGCCTATTGCGACTGGGACCGCTACAAGGAATTCAAGCCGCAGATGCATGAGGCATCCTTCGAGCTGATCGAGATACCGCATGTGCGCATGTCCGGCAAGAACTCGGCCGACATCCGCTTGGTCGTCGATGCACTCGACCTCTGCTACACCAAGTCGCATGTGAACACCTTCGTCATCATCAGCGGCGACTCCGACTTTTCGCCGCTGGTGTCCAAGCTGCGGGAAAACGCCAAGTACGTGATCGGCGTCGGCGTCAAGGATTCCACCTCCGACCTGCTGGTGGCCAACTGCGACGAGTTCATCTTCATCGACGACCTGGTCCGTGAAAGCCGGCGTGCCGCCGCCAGCCGCGAAACCCGCCAGTCGCCGGCCGCCGGCCGTCGCCCGGCCCCGGTGGAGGACGAGCACAAGCCCAAGGAAAGCCTGGAAGTGCGCAAGAACCGCGCGGTCGACCTGGCCTCGGAGACCTTCGAGGCGCTGATGGCCGAGCGCGGCGACAATGGCAAGATCTGGGCATCCGCGCTGAAACAGGCGATCAAGCGCAGAAAGCCCGACTTCAATGAGGTGTACTTCGGCTTTCGCACCTTCGGCAATCTGCTGGAAGAACTGCAGTCGCGCGGCATGCTGGAGATCGGCCGCGATGACAAGTCGGGTTCCTATGTGTACCGCAGCAGCCGGGCGCTGGCCGAGGCCGCGAACCTGATCCCGCTCGGGACCGTTGAGGCGCCAGTCGCCGAGAAGCCGGAAGCCGCAGGCCGTGGCCGCCGCAATGAACGCGATCAGCGCCATCGCTCCCAGCGCGAGGAGTCGGCGGAAGCCGCAGCGCCGGCGCCGGTGGTGGCCTGGTACGAGCCTGGTGCGCAGCTGGAACCTGAAGCGGCACAGGTGCCGGAAGAGCAGTCTCCGGCTGCGTCCCCGAACGCGCTGGAGGAAACAGCCGAGGCGCCGTCCACGTCCGCCGGACCGGACCAGGTCGCCGGCGAGGAAGGCCAGGAACAGGGCCGTCGGCGCGGCGCCCGCAAGTCCGCGCGCGGCCGGCAAGGCGCAAACCAGGCTGAAGCCGCAAACGCCATTCCAGCGCCAGCCGCCGAACCCGAAGCCCTGCCACAGCCAGCACTGGCTGCCGATGCCATTGATTCGTCCGCATCCCTGGCCATGACGGAAACTGTGTCAAGCCCAGGCATAGATCTGCCGGTCAGCAATGCGCAGCGCCGCGCCATGCGCAACAGCCGGATGCCGGCCCGCGCCCGGAAAGCGGCCGAAGTCCAGCCTGTCGCCACGGACGCTGCGCCGGCAACGGCAGGCAGCGCCTTGCCGCCCGCGGAGGTCGCCGAGAGCGACCGCGGCGACGGCACGCGCCGCGGCGGGCGCCGGACCAGGTCAGGCGCCGAAGCCAGGCCGGCAACGGCCAGCGATGCCACGCCGCGTCTGGACACGCCGCAGGTGCAGGAAGAGCCCGACGCGCCGCAGCCGGCGCCGGCAAAGAAGCGCAGCAGCCGTTCCACCCGGGCCCGCAAGCCGAAAGCGGACGCAGCGGCGGAATAAATCGGGCGGCGGCGCGGCGACCGGGAACAATGCAACATCGAACCGGTCGAAGCGTTCTTTCAGCGGGGTTGCCATGCCACAGACCGTGTCGTTCAAGGGCTATACCGTGTCAGGCAGCGCCCGTCCCGCCCAGGGCCGCTGGCAAGCCTCGTTCATCATTGAAAAGGACAGCCGGCTGATACAGAAAGCTGCCTTCATGCTGTCGGCCTGCGCCGTATCGGCGGCTGAACAGGCCGCCATCCTGCGCGGACTGCAGCGCGTCAATGAGTGGGAAGACGAGTAGGAGCCCGCACCGTATGCGTCCTGCCGTCGCGCGCAGTCATGCCGCCGTTCAGCGCGCCGTGCCGGAGCCGGAACCCGAAGTACCTCCCGAACCAGCGCTGGTCGTGCCGCCCAGCTTGCCGCTGCCATTGTCCGCGCCGACCGTAGCCGATGTCGAACCGCCGGACGTCGAACCCGTAGCCGTGCCGGTGCTGTTGCCCGGCCCGCCCGAAGCGCTGGAGTTGGCATCGCCCTTGTTGCAGGCGGTGATCGACAAAGCCATTGCGGTAATGGCGAGCAGCCGCGCACCCGTGCCGGAAAGTGCTTGCATAAAATCTCCTTGAAATGGTCATGGATCAGCAGGCGCCCGGCCTGCTGCATGCCGGGCTTGGCTCTGCACGTTGCGGGAAGATCAGTCCTGTGCGCCGGCACCGCCGGCGCCCCGGTCCGGCGCCTGCCTTGGCGCGGCGCCGGCATGGTAGACCGTCTTGATATTGACGAATTCCTGGATGCCGAACCAGGACAGCTCGCGCCCATAGCCTGACTGCTTGACGCCGCCAAACGGCAGGCGGGGGTCGGATTTGACCAGTGCATTCACGAACACGCTGCCTGCCTGCAGTTCACGCGCAATTCGGTCGGCACGCGGCTTGTCGGCAGTGAAGACCGCTGCGCCGAGGCCAAAAACAGACTGGTTTGCCAGAGTCACCGCATGCTGCTCGTCGTCCGCTTCGATCAATGCCGCCACCGGGCCGAAGATCTCGTCATCGAAGGCAGTAATGCCCGGCCGCACGCCGGACAGCACGGTGGGCGGATAGTAGGCGCCGGGCCCGTCCGGCACCACGCCGCCGGTCAGCAGCCGGGCGCCCTGCTGCACGCTCTGCATCACCTGCTCATGCACCTGGTCGCGCAGGTCGGCACGCGCCATCGGCCCGATGTCGGTTGCCTCGTCCATCGGATCGCCGAAGCGGATCCCCTGGAATTTTTCCAGATAGCGCTGCTCGAACTGTTTGAACAGCGGCTTGACGACAATGAAGCGCTTCGCGGCAATGCAACTTTGCCCGGCATTGATCAGACGACTTTTCACGCAGATTTCCACCGCCAGGTCGAGATCGGCATCTTCCAGCACCAGATAGGCGTCGCTGCCGCCCAGTTCCAGTACGGTTTTCTTCAGTTCAGACCCGGCAATGCCGGCCACCGACCTGCCGGCTGGCGTACTCCCCGTCAGGGTTACCGCGCTGATGAGCGGATGCCGTATCAGCCGCTCCACCCGCTTGCTTTCGACGAGCAGCACGGTAAAGGCATGCTCGGGAAAACCGGCGTCCCGGAAAATATCCTGAATGGCCAGTGCGCAGCCTGACACATTGGACGCATGCTTGAGCACACCGACATTGCCGGCCATTAAAGCCGGCGCGGCAAACCGGAATACCTGCCAGAACGGGAAATTCCAGGGCATCACCGCCAGCACCACGCCCAGCGGATCATAGGCAACGTAACTTTCCTCCGCATCGCTTTCGATGACTTGCTTCTGCAGGAACCGGTACGCATTTTCGGCATAAAAATCACAACAATCGGCACATTTCTGCACTTCGGCAACGCCGTCGCGTAAAACCTTGCCCATTTCCTGCGCCATCAAAAGAGCCAGTGTATTTTTCCGATCGCGTAAAAGTGCAGCAGCACCACGCAGCAATTTGGCCCGGTCAGTAAAAGAACTTTTATGCCATTTCTGAAATGTGTCGGCAGCCCCCTGCAAGCACTGGTCAATCACCTCGTCGCTCTGCGTTTCGAAGGATTTGATTTTCAGCCCGGTATGCGGGTTAATGCTTTCCATTTTGCATCCCTTTGCTTGGTCAATAATTGTGGCGAATGGTGAGTTAGCGCGGCGAGTTGAAAATGGAATTTCCGGAATCGGGCAGTCATATTCTCCCCTCAGCATCCTCTTCGCCAAGCCCCTTGAATACGACCATTGCGGGATAAAGACGTTCACCCAAAAAAATTGATCACTTTTCTATAACAATTTTCTCGGTTTTAAATATCTGGCTCCAAGACTGTTATCGAAAAATGAAAATGGCACCACCACCGGAATTTGCGCGGGACCCAAACAGATTACTGATGCCGCAAGCGCACCAGCATGGGGCATCTTCCATTGGAAGCATGGAAGCTTTCAGGACCAATGCCTTTAAAAGCGTTACTGAAAATAATTCGGTAACAAATGATTTATTAGCAACTTTTTAAAGGGTTAGTGTTTGGAACATAAAAACCTTTTCGCTCCGGATTCAGCAGATGTTAGAAGGTGATTAATATCAAACCCGATGTTTTCACAGTTGAAATATTCGCTTAATTAATATAGGATTCGGTCGCCATCAATATACGGCACTGCTCAACCAATTACAGGGATCAATATGGCTACTTACAAAGAAATACAAGCGAAGATCGAAGACCTGCAAAAACAGGCCGCTGCGCAGCGCGAAAGCGAATTGGGTGCAGCGGTTCAGCGCATCAAGGAAATGATGTCGGAATACGGTATTACGGTGGCTGATCTCCAGTCTTCAAAAAAGGGCGGTTCGAAGAAATCCAGCGTGGTGCAATTTCGTAATAGCGAAACCGGCGATACCTGGAGCGGCCGCGGAAGAATGCCGAACTGGCTTTCGGGCAAAGACAAGGAACAATTCCGCGTCTGATGCAATCCAGGACCCGGCTGACGTCGCGGTCCGCCGGCACAAATTCACTCCTGCGATTCAGCCAGGAAGTATTTGTGTCGGCAAATGCCTCCCACCTCGAATGGCAGGCGGGTGCCGAACCCGAAGCAGACAACATGCTTGTCCTCTCTCCTTGCTCTTCCCGAAATCATTTCAATATTGCAATTGCTGACGGAGTCAGGTAAGCGGCCGCATAGGTCGTTATACTTCAGGGATTCATTTTGGGGAAACGCATGAAGAAGCAACTGCTCATCACACTGCTGGCCGGTCTCACTGTGGCAACACAAGCCGCGCCGTTGGCGCCGGCACAGCAACAGGCGCAGGCGGCCAATCTCTCCGCGCAGATTCTCACCCGCCATCACTATCGGGCAGTGCCGCTGGATGATGCGATGTCCCAGAAGATCTTTGATCGTTATCTGAAGATGCTGGACCCGGAACATCTGTTCTTCCTGCAGACCGACCTGGCGCAATTTTCCTCGTTGCGCTCCCGGCTGGACGATGCGATCTTCCAGGAAGACCTGCGGGTACCGTTCGATATATTTAATCTCTATCAGCAACGCGTGACCGAGCGGCTCGGTTATGCCCGTGAGCTGCTGAAGCAGGATTTCGATTTCTCCCAGAACGAAACCTACCAGTACCAGCGCGACAAGGAACCCTGGCCTGCGACCCAGGATGAAATGCGCGACCTGTGGCGCAAGCGGGTCAAGAGCGACTGGCTGCGCCTGAAGCTGGCCGGCAAGGATGACAAGTTCATCCGATCCACACTCGACAAGCGTTACGCAAGCAATATCGCCCGCGTGGAGAAATACAAGGCCGACGACGTGTTCCAGGTCTTCATGGATTCCTATGCCACCTCGATCGAGCCGCATACCGACTACATGAGTCCGACCGCATCGGCCGACTTCGATATCGCCATGAGCCTCTCGCTGGTCGGCATTGGCGCGGTGCTGCAGGAGCGGGAGGAATACACCACCATCCGCGACCTTGTTCCTGGCGGCCCGGCGGCGCTGTCGAGCAAGCTCAAGGTCGGCGACCGCATCGTCGCAGTCGGCCAGGGCGCCGATGGCGCGATGACGGACATCGTTGGCTGGAGGGTCAACGACGTGGTCGGCCTGATCCGCGGCGCCAAGGACACCACCGTGCGGCTCGATGTGCTGCCGGCGGACGCCGGTCCGGACGCCAAGGCCCGCCGCATTGCCCTGGTTCGCAACAAGATCAGCCTGGAGCGCCAGGCCGCGAAGAAGTCGGTGATCCAGGTCAGGGAGGGATCGGCCACGCGCCAGGTCGGCGTCATCACCTTGCCGATGTTCTACCAGGACATCGAAGCCCGGCGACGCGGCGACAAGGAATTCAAGAGCGCCGCACGCGACGTTGCTCGCCTGCTCGACGAACTGAAGAAGGACAAGATAGACAGCGTGCTGATCGACCTGCGCAACAACGGCGGCGGCTCGCTCGATGAAGCCATCGAGCTGACCAGCCTCTTCACCGGTGTTGGCCCGGTACTGCAGGAGCGCAACTCGCGCGGCGACATCAAGGTCGACAGCGCCAAGGCGCCGCGCGCGGTCTGGAACGGCACCATGGGCGTGCTGATCAACCGCGGCTCGGCATCCGCCTCGGAGATTTTCGCCGCCGCGATCCAGGACTACGGACGTGGCGTGGTCATCGGCGAACCCAGCTTCGGCAAAGGCACGGTGCAGACCGTGGTCAATCTCGACCAGATGGCGCGCAATGAAAAGCCGCAGTTCGGCGAGCTGAAAATGACGATCGCCCAGTTCTTCCGCATCAATGGCGGCACCACCCAGCTGCGCGGCGTCGTGCCCGACATCAAGTTCCCGACCGTCTCCGACACTGAGCAATTCGGCGAGTCCAGCTATGACAACGCGTTGCCATGGACCCAGATCAAGCCAGCCGGCTTCACCCCTTTGGGCGACCTGTCCCGGCTCCTGCCGGTGCTGGAAAGCCGCCACGCCAACCGGATCGCCAAGGACAAGGACTTCCAGTACCTGCTGGAAGACCTGCGCGAAGTGCAGGAACAGCGCAGCAAGCGTCAGCTATCCCTGAACGAAGCGGAGCGCCGCCGCGAGCGTGAGTTGCGCGAGGCACGGCTGAAGCAGCGCGAAGAAGGCAAGGATACCGAAGCCGCATCCAAGGGCGGCAAGGCCGGCCGCCAGGCTGCTGCCAGAAAGATCGTCCCGCAGGATGCCGGCCTGCAGGCCGGCGAACGCAGCCTCAGCGAAGAACTGGCGGACGAAAAGGCGCAGAAGGAAGCCAAGGATGTATGGCTCAATGAAGCCGCGCACATCGTCGGCGACACCGCCACGCTGATCAAGGCGGAACCGAAACTGGCCGCGCGTGGCACGCCTTCCGGTAATTCTCCAGGGATTACCGAGGCGGGCAAGCGCTGATCACGCAGCAGTTTGCCATCAATCATCCAGGCCGATACGCCCGAGCACAGCGGTGCCGGAAACTGCACATATTCCAGCACCGTCTGGGCAACTGCCTGTACCGGACCATGTTACTGGCGGAAAACGGTTTGCCCGAGCAGTTCTGACAGGTTCAGGGAAACGCCGGCGTAAAGGCTGCGCCTGCCGAACTCCACCAGCCGCCCGCAGACGTCGGAACAGCCCCGCGCACGATAGCCCACCGCCACTTTGATATAGCGCAGCACAGGATGATGGCGCAGGGCATCCACGCCGCTGGCCTTGGGTACCAGCAGATAGGTCTGGCTGGAATAGTCGCCGAACGGCTCGAAACGGCGGCCGCTCACTCTGGATGTCCAATCAGGCCCGGCGGCGATGCCGCGTGCATCTGTCGGCCGCTGCAAATATGCATCGGCCGACCAAAAAATTTTGCTGTCATTATGGCTAGTTCTGCCAAAGAGGCGCATGATAGGACGTTCGTGGAAAAGTAAAATCCTGAAGTCGAAATAGTAAAATGAAGAACGGTTCCGGAAGTGAAAAGCAGGACATGAGCGCGTCTCCGAATTCTCTTGAAAATCTGCTGCTGCAGAGTTGCATACAGCCGGCGACAACGCAGTCGGCAATCGAGGACCCGGGTGGCTTGCAGGCGCAAATCAATCTCGTTCTTCAATTCATGCAGGCCTGCATCGCCCAAGCCAGACTCGAAAACGGCCTTCATGCGCCGGAAGTCCAGCAGGTCCTGGCGCATTTCCACGCAGTGCATCCGCTACTGCAGCAAGTGCCTGCCATGCTTGACCTGCTGTTGAAAGCCGGCATCGAGATCAACGGCAATCCCTTCCTCGACGAAGACACGACATTGCACGCGCTGCGTCAATTTCTTCGTTCCGGGAGCATCAAGCCAGTGTTGTCGCGAGTCGTCTATGATCTTGAGCCAGACCAGGTGGAAATTGTCGAGGACTTGCTGGATATCGATCCGGAACATGACTTGGCGGAAGACGCCATCAACGGCGGCTTCTTTCCTGCGGCCGAAATCCACAAGACCGGTTCCTTCCCGCTTTCGGAACTGGTCGGCCCGCGCGGCCAGGCGGACGGCTGCAAGGAATGGGACTGGGTATGTAACAACAGCGGCCTGACGCGGCACACTTCCGGCGACAGGCGCATTGCGGGATTCGTGCTCGACATGAACTGCACACTGCCCGAAATCCCGGCCAGGCTGCGCCCGATGCTGGCGGAAGCCCGGCGCAAGGGCTTGGGCTACCTGATCTTTTATTAAAGGCGCCTGGTATTTTCAGCGCTGCCGGGAACTGCAAAAGAATGCGTTTGTTCAACGCAGCTTGTTCGAAACAATATCGGGGCCATTGAAACGCAACTAGTCACCGCACGTCGTCTCTCATAGCCACAGCCAGCCCGGGCGCGGCTAACTCGCCCGGCCGCCAACATGGACAAGGAGATTTGAGATGGCAAGAATTCAGCAATCGGTAGATATCAACGTGCCGGCGCATGTTGCATATAACCAACTTACGCAGTTCGAAGACTATCCCCGCTTCATGCAGGAAGTGGAGTCGGCGCAGCAGGTCGACAACACCCATGTCCGCTGGACTACCCGGATCGGTCAGCAGACGCGCGACTGGAACTCGGAAATCATCGAGCAGCAGCCTGACCAATCCATTGCATGGCGCAACCTGGACGGCCCGGTCAATACGGGTCGGGTTGACGTGCAGGCACTGGGCGAGAACGGCGCCCGCGTGACCTTCACCTTGGAAGCCAATGCCGCGCACGCCGGCACCGAAGGCGACCATGCGATGGCGAAGCAGGTGCAGGAAGATTTGCAGCGTCTGAAAAAGCTGATGGAAACCCAAGGCCAGGAAACTGGCGCCTGGCGCGGCGAGGTGTATGGCGGCCAGGTTACCGGTAACGAGCGCCACCCGACCCCTGGCGCAGCAGGCTCAGGCGATCTGTCGGAAAACGCGTTCTCAAAAGACACCGGCGGGCCTAATGCCGGTGGCCGCTTCAATGTCGCGGCAGAGGTGAATCTCGACCAGCAATCCAATGCCGTCCGCCATGCGGGTAAGCTGCCGCACCAAAGCACGGAAGGATATGGTGACATGCGCACGAATGAGGCAATGAGGAATGCGCTGCAGGGCAACGGAGAGCCGGATGCGGAGGATAAGGAGAAACTGGACGATTCAATCAGACGCGCCGTACCGCCATCCAACTGATCACGCACCGGGAGCGGCGTGAAACAGCGCCGCGTTGACAAAGTAGCGGCGCGCTGGGCGACCCGGGCGCCTCATGCATTACGGAAGATTTATGCTCGCACGAGTCCCGGCGTGGCGACTGACCTGCTGGCGTCATTTGCGGCAATACGTAGGGAAGACTTCATGTTGTTGCACAATTTTTTTTCACGGCTCAGTCTGGCCATCAGTTCCTGCATTGCAACCGCCATACGCTGATTTGCAGCCAGCTGTGGCTGTCTGAGGCTTGCCTGGCGGAGCTCGCTGTTCCAGAGCAATTCAACATGTTCATTTGTCAGGCCGGCCTTATGGGCCAGCCACGGTAATACTTTTGGCGTTTTCATTTTCTACCTGCAAGTGCTGTTTCCGGCGTGACCTGCACACGGCATGACGACGACATTTGCATATATCGCGCCACGATCGCGGCTGCCCTTTCTGTTTAACGGTGTGGGCCATGTTTGATCCACGTTTCGTCTTCTACAGGGAATATAGTGGCACCAGCCGCAAAGACACCATTTTCATTGCGGATACTGGCTATCCATCGCGTGAATGGATGAGGTCGTACCTCGCGGCTGCGGGGGAATGCAGGAGCTGGAGCGCTGGCAGAAAGGTTCGCTAAGGTGCACCAACAATAGCCCTGCCGACTGCCTTCATTCAGTCACTGAAGGTCATTGCGCCGCACCGGCGCCGGAGGCTCTTTTGCTGGAGGCAGCGGCGGACGATCCGGCTCCCTGACAGGTGGATGATCTGAACGATTCGGGCGTGGACCGGGTATCGGAATACCTTCTGGAATAAACGGTTCGTCCGGTGCCTTATGAAGATTCCTGGTCACTCTCGCTGCCTGCAATCTCATGCTCGCTCCTGCTGGCTAGGGTTATCACTTTGGGAAATAAAGCGGAAAGAATAAGAGCGCAGCCAGACCCAATGCACCCAGACAGGTCATGATTGTCACCACAAAGCGCGCGATCCTGTCAGACTTTTCAGGCCATCCGGCCTTGCCGAAAACCAGCGGTTTGATCGGTGTAGGGTTCATCTGCAATCAAGGGCGTACAGGTTACCGTCCCGGCCAAGCCCAAGGAACAAACTGTTGTGGAACGGATCGCGGATCGTGCCACGCGTTGCTTGGACCGTCAGAAATCCGATATTGTTCGCAGGCGCAACCCTTGCATCGGAAAGAGAAAGGGGAACCTTTTTTCAACCAGTCGCATCGTCGCGCCATATCCACCAGACAGGTGTTCTTGCCAATGACCAGCGCGTTGGAGTTTTGAACCTGATTAGTCCGCCCTGAAGAATTCTAGTTTTCAATAAGCGGGCACTTGCGATGAGCAAGCCCTGAGTTTATTGATGATGAGTCGGATGTTATGCCCGGCACCGCACAATACGGCATTGAGGGCATCGCCAAGGGCACCTTTGAGCCAGTTACGGCCCAGTTTGCCATCGCTCTTCATATGCCCAATCGTCGGTTCGATGGCGCTACGGCGCCGAATCATGGCTTTGAGCCCACGTGTTACACCACGTCTCTGCCCGGAGCGCCAGATCTTTACATGGTCAACCTCGACACCCTTGTAGCAGCGGTCGACGAACACCATTTCCGGTGCGACGTCCGACAGGATGGCCGCCTGCTCCAGGGCTTCGTGCAGGGTGTGGCCGTCGTATGGGTTGCCCGGCATGGAGCGTGCCCCAACCACCAGGCCCTCTTTCAAGGTCGTCACGATCGACACCTTGACGCCGAACTCGTAGCGCATGCGCGCCTTGCCCTTGCTGATGCACTCGACTTCTGGGGCATGCAACGCATATAGCTTGTTCTTGTCCTTGGGCCGTTGCTGCAGGATGCGGCGGGTACGGCCAAGCAGTTCATCAAGCCATTCCCGAGCTTCAGGTGACACACGCTGCAGCTGCCGCTCGATGTCACGCTGCACGCGCCCCACGCGGGAGCGCAACGCCCGTAAGGCGCGGCGCATGCGCTTGAACTGGCGGGCATGGGCGTACTGCGCGACCTGACGGACCAGACGCGGCGCCAGGCGATTGTAATTCTGGCGCAGCGACAGGCCGTACTGCCGGGCCGCTTTAACGAGCAAGACACGACTCTTCTCCAGCAGCGCGGAATCGGTCGGCGGCGCAATTGCCTTGGCCATGACAGTCGTATCGACGATGACGCGTTTGATGCTGGCCGGCTTGACCACGCTGGCGCGCTTGGCCGCCTCGATGCTCTGCCCGAGCAGGTCCTCCATACCGACTTCGCCCAGCCGCTGGCGCCAGCGTGACAGGCTAGACGGGTCGATGGGTGGCGCGGTCTGCAGATGCGTCTCGCCGGTGAACACCTGATCGCGGTAGGAATGCCGGTTACCTGGCACCCCCCGCACGGATCCCGGCGTGCGCAATTCACGCACCGGGCTCCTACCTTGGGTGTTTGACGGCAAAGCGACGCTCCGGCCATGGATGAAGGATTTTCGCTGGCGGCAACCAGTCATTGCCGATTCGCTCCATGCGCTCCCACGTCATGCCGTCTTTCTGACTTCGTCGTTGCAGCGTGCGGCGCCAGAGCTTTATGACATTGTGACGAAAGGACTGTAATGCATGGATGTTCATCGGCACTGCATGGTAGGCAAAGTACCCTCGCACCACCTGAGCGAGCCACGTCCCCTGAACCGGGATGGAATCGTGCATTCGCTTACGCAGTTGCTCCTTGATGTCCCTGAGTTTCGCCCGCATACGGTCTGCCCTGCTTTTACGACGCAGCATATAGGTGCCGCGTCGTGCTTTACTGCAGACATGGGTAAATCCCAGGAAGGTAAAGGTCTCCGGTTTGCCAAGACCACGCTGCTGTCTTCGTTCAGCCGCATAGCGGCCAAACTCCAGCAGTCGGGTCTTGTCCGGGTGGAGTGTGAGTGCAAATTGCGCTAACCGCTCACGCATCGCGTCCCAGAACCGCCGACCGTCCGCTTCGTACTGATAGCCTACGACAATGTCATCGGCATACCGCACGATGATGACCTTGCCTTTGGCTTCCCGCCGACGCCAACGATCTGCCCAGAGATCGAAGACGTAGTGCAGGTACACATTCGCGAGCAGTGGCGAAGCCACTGCCCCTTGCGGCGTACCCAGTTCATTAACGCTCAGTTCCCCGTCGTTCAGGACGCCCGCCTTGAGCCACTTCTGCACAAGACGGATGATGCGTGTATCGCCGATCCGGTGCTCCATGAAATGCACCAACCATTCCTGGTTAACCGCGTCAAAGAAGCCCTGGATATCGGCGTCGAGTATCCAGTTCACTGGCGTGGTCGTGATCCCTGTTGCCAGGGCATCGAGCGCATCATGCTGACTGCGCCCGGGTCGAAATCCGTACGAGAACCCGAGGAAATCTGCCTCGTAGACCGCGTTGAGGATTTCCACGACGGCACGCTGGACGATTTTATCCTCCAGCGCGGTCACGCCCAATGGGCGCTGCTTGCCGTCAGACTTCAGGATGAACCTTCGTCTGACCGGCAGCGCCCGGTATGCGCCGCTGTGTATCCGGCCATGCAGGTCCTGAAGATGCGCTTCCAGATTGCCGTCATAGTCCGTTCACGTCTGTCCATCAACACCCGGGGCGGCCCTGCGCCGCAGCGCATAGAAGGCCTTTTCCAGGAATTCGACAGTGACGTGGTGCAGTAGCGCAGTGAACCGTTCCTTCTTCCGCAACTTTGCTGCTTGCCGTACGCGTTCCAGCTTCTGGGACACGCTTCCCCGGTTCTGCGCCCGGCGCGTGCGTTGCTGTCCCGCGTGTCCCTCGGTCCCCGCCCTTGGCTCCGCCTGCTCCGCAGCCAGCAAGCCGGCCTTGTTCGCAAGCTTCTTCGCTACTATGGCGGAGTCTGACTTCTCTCGTCCGTACATCATCGGCTTCGGCTCCTCGCCTTCCCGATGCGGACCTGTCCGGTACGGCAACAGGCCAGCCGAGAGATCTCCCGGTTCCCGCGCAAGGCGCTTACATGCATGCCAGGGTCTTCGACCACGCCGGACCGTCGGGCACTGACGATAGCGCGCCCGCACGTATTGCCTTCCGCATACTGGAGTACGTCGGCATCCGGGAAATAAACCATTTCGTGGCTCCATGGCTGGCCTACATGCACCCCTACCGACGCTTCGCAGCCGCCCTCGCGGGCGACCACGCACGGCTCGGGGCCGATGTGGTTCGCTAAACCTTCATCGCAGTGGACTTTCACCACCTGCATCTTGCCGGTCTCCCGGCGCACCCAGTATGGGTTCTCCACCCAGCCCCAGACGACTTCTTCATCTGACAGATCGAAGGTGTGCTGCAAGTACAGCAGGCCGGCGACCAAGCGCGGCCGTAAGGGCGGGCGACGATGTTTGGGCCCCATGGCCTCATAGGCGACCTGGGCGATGGCGTTCCAGTCAATCAGCTTGGCCAGCACGATAAGCGGATGCTGCAGGTTGAGGTGTTCCAGCAATGGAAACTCTTGCCGTTGTGCCGGTGCTGGCTTTCCGGAATGATGACGCGGGTCCATTTCGGCCTCATCAAAATTTGCAGGAAAATGAATATGACACCAGCCGAACCTTGCAAATTCCACGGCCTCATTTCGAGCCTCACCCCGCGGGCAGACTCGGCCAAAACGATTTTTCAGCGCGGACTGACTAATGTCTCGCATGGTAGGACCGGCTTTCGTACCCATCAAAAGGTTCCTGACCCCGGCCTCGACAAGCGTGGGGACATCCGGCAGATCGGGATTGCGCCTGGAACCTGTAATGGCCAGCACCCGTAGGCAGCCGCTCTTGTGTCCAGTCACCAGACCAGTTGCAATCGCGCAGACCGCCTGTATATTATTGCTCATCAAATGCAGGGTTGCCGCAGCGGTGCCTTTGTAATACCAACACCCGATCCACAACGTCCCGGATGAGGGCAACGGATTTCTTCGTCTGGCAAGAGCGTCGCCGGGAATTTGGCCGTTCCAACGCCCCAAAGCAAAAACCCCCGGCGCCTTCTGGCGCCGGGGGTTTTCTAATAACAGCCTGACGATGACCTACTTTCACACTGGTTGCAGCACTATCATCGGCGCAAAGTCGTTTCACGGTCCTGTTCGGGATGGGAAGGGGTGGTACCAACTCGCTATGGTC
>NZ_JACYOX010000082.1 GCF_015352955.1 Noviherbaspirillum soli | reverse complement strand
ATCCGCAGTATCCGCACGAGATGGAAGCGTTCGCCGACAAGGTCACGCCGCGCGGCGGCAATGCCGGCGGCGGCGGCCAGCCGGGCTGGATCCTGAAGTGCAAGGGCTGGGAGACCGACCCGAACGCGTACATCTACTTCACGGTGCAGGGCCATGCGTGGGAGCCGATCTGCGACGCGCTGGGCAAGCCGGAATGGAAGACCGACCCGGCCTACACCACGCCGAAGGCACGCCAGCCGCACATCGACGAGATCTTTGCCACGATCGAGGACTTCATCAAGGACAAGACCAAGTTCGAGGCGGTGAACGTGTTCCGCAAGTTCGACATTCCGTGCGCGCCGGTGCTGTCGATGAAGGAACTGCTGCGTGACGAGTCGCTGCGCAAGTCGGGCTCGATCGTGGAAGTGGACCATCCGGTGCGCGGCTCGTACTTCACCATCGGCAGCCCGATCAAGTTCTCCGACCTGAAGCCGGAAGTGACGGCCTCGCCGCTGCTGGGCCAGCATACCGACGAGGTGCTGGAAGAGCTGGGCTACAGTTCGCAGCAGATCGCCGCGATGCACGAGGCCAAGGCGGTCTAAGCAGCCTCCTGAGCTTATCTCCAGAATCGCGTCCGGCTTCCGACAGGGGGCCGGACGTTTTTTTATCAGCACACAGGGAAGGAAACATGGAAGCATCCATCGACTTCGAGCAATTGCTTAAAACCATAGGCGACGGCGTGGTGGTGGCCGACGCCGGCGGCAACATCATTTTCTGGAATGCCGCAGCCGAGCGGATATTCGGGTTTACCGAGGAGGAAGCAATCGGCAAGTCGCTCGATCTGATCATTCCGGAACGCCAGCGGCAGCGTCATTGGGACGGCTATCACAAGACCATGGACACCGGCCAGACCCGCTATGGCCATGACC
The DNA here is from genome assembly GCF_015352955.1 of Noviherbaspirillum soli. Classification (GTDB taxonomy): domain Bacteria; phylum Pseudomonadota; class Gammaproteobacteria; order Burkholderiales; family Burkholderiaceae_D; genus Noviherbaspirillum_A; species Noviherbaspirillum_A soli. Next base: position 5,585 of record NZ_JACYOX010000082.1, on the reverse strand, counting down.
TGCTGCGGGTGCCTGCCCTGCACAAGGAAGGCCGGCCGCTGTCGATAGCGTTCACGGTCGCGATACTCTATACGCCGGACCACAAGGTGTCGGCCATCGTCGCCGTCGTGCGTGATGAAACACAGCGCTGGTCCGATGAGCGCGACATGCGCAAGCGCATCGCCGAACTGGAAGCAGGCCAGAAGCAGGCAGTGTGAAGAGAGCCTTGTGAAAAAACGCCCGCGGTCAGCGGGCGCTTGTTGTTCTACAGGCCTGGGTCAGCGGCCTGAATTCGATATCGCGGCCAGCCTGGCGCCGCGCGCCGGCTGGCCGAGGTTCTTCTCGTACAGGGTGGCAATCATGTCGGACTGGGTGATCATGCCCACCAGCCGGCGCTCCTCATCCACGACGGGAATGGAATGCAGGCCGGCGTCGGACATCAGCGGCACCAGTTCCACCACAGGCTGTTCCTGATAGGCAGTGCACACGTCCTTATGCATGATCTGGCCCACGACTTCCGGCTTGATCGAGTGGGTGTGGCGTATCGGCTGCAGCAGGCTCTGCAGACCGCGTCCGAGCCGCGCATACCGGTCGGCCTTGGCATGCGCAATGAAATCGGCCTTGGTGATGATGCCCACCACCCGGTTGCCGCGATCAATCACAGGCAATGCGGTCAGCCGGTGCTTGTGCAGCATGTCCCACGCCTCCTGCAATTCGCTGCCGAACAGGACGCTGCGCACGTCGCGCGACATCACATCGGCGCAGCGGGTGATGCCGAAGCGCCGCTGATAAGCCTGCATCTCGGTTTCCACGAGGATGGCCTGCAGGTCTTCACGGCTGATGTCGAGCACCTGGTTATAGCGCGCCAGCACGGCGTCAAGGTCGTCGCTCGTGATGCCAAGGCGGGCAGTCGGGATCGGGTCCCTGGTCTCGTGCCGGGTTGCCGGGTCGGCCTGCACCCGATGCGGATAGCGCCGGCCGGTGGCATTGTTGTAGAACAGCGCCGTGCCCAGCAACAGCAGCGAATTCAGTGCAACCGGATAGAAGATGAACTGGTAGCCCATTGCATGGATCGCGGGACCGCCCAGCACCGCGGTCAGCGCTACCGCGCCGCTGGGTGGATGAAGGCAGCGCAGCAGGAACATCGCGCCGATCGCAAGCGATGCGGCCAGCGCAGCGGCCAGCAGCGGCGTGCCGATCAGCTTGGCGCAGGTCACGCCGATGAAGGCGGCGACCAGATTGCCGCCGATGATGGACCAGGGCTGCGCCAGCGGACTGGCCGGCACGGCGAACAGCAGCACGGCAGAGGCGCCCATCGGCGCGATCAGCAGCATCGCATTGGCGGGATCGGGAAGGACCGCGTAGGTGCACAGGCCGGTAAGAATAAGGCCGAACAAGGCGCCCGCACAGGCGCGCATCCGCTCGAAACGGTCGGTCGTTCCCGGAGCGGGCAATAGGCTGGACAGGAATTCGATTTTCATTGGTGTTCTTTTTGAAAAACAGGGCGTCAGAAGCTAGCGGACAGATTGAAGATGCCGTGCCGGCCGCCCGCAGCTTGTCGCCGATGGAAACCCTGCGAGCAGGCAGCGGCAGGTTGCGTTCACAGCCGTTGCAGAACAAGGGTTTCGCGATCGCCATGGCTGGCCGCAGCGCCGGCGTCGACCAAGGATGGTGCGGCCGTTTCACTTCACTGGCGGAAATCATTTTATGAAACCAGGGCCGTTTGTCACATTGACCATGGTCAAGCATGAAAAAATTGAACAATGTTCGCTGCTCCCGCTGACCGCAAACGGGTCCAAACCGCGGCAGCATGCGGCGGCAAGCAAAAAGCCCACGCCGGGAAAGCGTGGGCTTCAACGTGCCCGCGTTGCGGGCACAAACACCGATGGATCGGTTCTGGCCTGCTGCTCTTTCGGCTCATGCCTGCAGGTGCAAGCTGCAATCGCCGCGCCTTGCGGCGCAATGCCCGCTAGCAGTGAACCACGCCAGATCCGTCGCAGCGTGAACAGGGCTCGGTGCCGACACCGTGGCAGGAAGGACACCTGACCGGTTCCGGGTTGGCGCCGGGCGCCATGTTGACGATTGCCTCGCTGTTTTCCTTCGCGACCTTCCCTGTCCCCTTGCATCTGTGACACTGAAGTATGCCGCTGCCATTGCACTTCGGACATGCCGCCATGATCGTCTCCTTTTATCTAATGTCTGACTACAAACGTCTGATCGCATTCGATGCCGGCCCGTTCCCCGCCATCGCTCCCAACTTGTCATGCTGCAGAAGCTAGGCCGCGGACATCAGCCGCCGCACATGCGCGGCCGTGCCGTTGGCCAGGCCTTCCATGCTATATCCCCCTTCCAGTACCGACACGACACGGCCCTTGCAACTGGCATCCGCGATCCGCATCAGCTCATCGGTTATCCAGCGAAAATCGTCATCCTGCAGTTCAAGCGAAGCCAGCGGGTCCAGGTGGTGGGCATCGAAGCCCGCGGAAATGATCAGGAATTCCGGCGCAAAGTCACGCAATGCCGGCAGGATCTCGGCCTCGCTCCTGGCCCTGAACTGGGCGGAGTCGCAGCCACGCGCCAGCGGCAGGTTCACGATATTGTGGTCGACGCCGGTTTCGTTGCGGCTCCCGGTGCCGGGATAAAACGGCGATTGGTGGCTGGATGCGTAGAACATGCCCGGCTTGTCGAAGAAGGCGGCCTGGGTGCCGTTTCCATGGTGCACATCGAAGTCCACGACGGCGACCCGTGACAGGCCGTAGCGATCGGCTGCATGGGCCGCGGCGATCGCGGCCTGGTTGAAGACGCAGAAGCCCATAGCACGGTCTGGCTCGGCATGGTGGCCGCATGGGCGGGTGGCGCAGAATACATTGTCCACTTCGCCGGCCATGACGGCATCGACGCCGGCGCATGCGGCGCCAACGCAGCGCATCACCGCTTCCAGCGAACCGGGCGACATCACGGTGTCGCCGCCATCCAGCACCAGGTAACCCCGGCTCGGCGCATTGTCCATGATCTGGTCGATGAAATCGGCGTCATGGATGAGCGCAACCTGTTCCCGCGTTCCCAGCGGCGCATCCTGCCACTGCAGGGCTTCGAAGCCCGGCGCCTTCAGTGCTGCCAGCACCGCGCGCAGGCGCTCGGGCGACTCGGGATGCCCTGGGCCGGGCTTGTGTTCCATGCACGCGGCATGGGTATAGATACGTGTGGTCATGACGATGCATGCCGGCGCTCGCGCAGCCGGCATTGCCTCCTTTTAGCTAACAGGGCCAGAACATCCGGCGCCGGCGCGGCTGGCCCCGTTGCTGGCCGGCGAAAACGGAAAACGTACATGTCAATGGGCATGCGCGGCCAGCTCCAGCAGCTCGGGTTCGAAGACCATTCTTTCCTTCCCGGTCAGCAGCAGGAAGTGCTTTCCGGTACAACGGGTCAGCAGCGACATGCCCAGCTGCTGCGCCACCATGTGCCCCATCTCGGTCGTCCCCGAGCGCGACAGCAGGAAGGGAATGCCCATCTGCGCGCCCTTGATCACCATCTCGGAAGTCAGCCGGCCGGTGGTATAGAACACCTTGTCATCGCCGTCCACGCCATCGAGCCACATCAGGCCCGAGATTGCATCCACCGCGTTATGGCGGCCTACATCCTCGACGAAATAGATCAGCTCGCCGCGCGAAGAGAACAGCGCGCAGCCATGCACCGAGCCTGCCTGCTTGTAGATCGACTGCTGGAGCCGTATGGTGTTGACGATGCTGTACAGCACCGACTGCCGCAGGCGGGCATGCGGCGACAGCACGATGCGGTCGACCTCATCCATCAGGCCGCCGAACACCGAGCCCTGGCCGCAGCCGGTCGTGACCACCTTGCGCGCAGTACGCTCCTCGATATCGGCAATGCCATTGACCGTAGTGACGGCCACTGCATCGACCGACCAGTCGACCTGCACCGAACGGATCTCCGATATGTCTTTCACCAGGCGCTGGTTGCGCAGGTAGCCCAGCACCAGCGCCTCGGGCGCGCCGCCCAGCGTCATCAGCGTGACCAGCTCGCGCTTGTCGACATACACCGTCAGCGGCCGCTCGGCCGGTATCGCGATGGTGCTGGCCCTGCCGCGCTCGTCCAGCACCTCGATATCGTGGGTCAGCGTGGCAGCGGCGCTTGACAGGAAAGGGAGATGCTTCATATCAGTGAAAGCGGATCCGCTTCCCGGTTCCGGACCAGCAGTCCTTCAAGCGGACGGCCTTGCCGATTGGTTTCCACCGCTTCCAGCGCCTGGCCACCGCCATAGCTGCTCTGGGCCGGCGCCTCGCCGCCTGGCGTGATGCGGATGGCGCAGTACTTGAACTCCGGTATCTTGGCAAACGGGTCCAGGGCGGCATTGGTCAGCCGGTTGATCGCCGCCTCGTAATAGCAGAACGGCACGAACACGCCGCCGCGCGGCGAGCCTTCGTCGGCCCGCGCATACAGCGATACCTTGCCGCGTCTCGACTCGATCGTGATCAGGTCGCCGGGCAGGATATTCATCTGCGCCAGGTCCAGCGGATGCACCAGCGCCACCGGGTCCGGCTCGAGTGCGTCCAGCACGGTTGCGCGCCGGGTCATGCTGCCGGTGTGCCAGTGCTCCAGCTGGCGACCCGTGATCAGCACCATCGGGTAGTCATGGTCCGGCCGCTCTGCCGCAGGAATGATGTCGGCCGGCACAAAGCGCGCCCTCCCCGATTCGCGCGGGAAGCTGTCCACGAACACCACCGGGTCGCCCGGATCGCCTTCATTGCGGCAGGGATAGGTCACCGCATTGTCGCGTTCCAGCCGCTCCCAGGTAATGCCCGCGATGCTGGGCATGGTGTGGCGCATCTCATCAAAGACTTCCGACACATGGCCGTAGTCCCAGTCCAGCCCGATGCGGCGCGCCAGTTCCTGGATGATCCACAGGTCGGGCTTGGCCTGGCCCGGCGGGTCGATGGCCTGGCGTCCCATCTGCACCAGGCGGTCGGTGTTGGTGAAGGTGCCGGTCTTCTCCGAGAAGGCAGTGGCTGGCAGGATCACATCGGCAAGATAAGCGGTCTCGGTCAGGAAGATGTCCTGCACCACCAGGTGGTCCAGCGCGGCCAGCGCTTCCCTTGCATGGTTCGCATCGGGATCGGACATGGCCGGGTTTTCGCCCATCACATACATGCCGCGGATATCGCCATGCTTGATCGCGTGCATCACTTCCACCACGGTCAGGCCGGGCTTGCCGTCCAGCGTGCCGGCAGGCAGCTTCCAGGCCTGCTCGAAGCTCGCCTGCACCGCCGGGTCGGAGACATGCTGGTAGTCCGGGTACATCATCGGGATCAGGCCGGCGTCGGACGCGCCCTGCACATTGTTCTGGCCGCGCAGCGGATGCAGGCCGGTGCCCGGGCGGCCGATCTGGCCCGTCATCAGGGCAAGCGCAATCAGGCAGCGCGCATTGTCGGTGCCGTGCACATGCTGCGACACGCCCATGCCCCACAGGATCATCGACGACTTCGAGGTCGCATACAGCCGCGCCACGTAGCGCAGCGTCTCGGCGTCGATGCCGCAGATCGGCGCCATCTTCTCCGGGCTGTATTCCGCCACGTTGGCCTTCAGCT
>NZ_JACYOX010000081.1 GCF_015352955.1 Noviherbaspirillum soli | reverse complement strand
CAATCGCCTGCGTGGTGTTCAACGTGCCGTCGCTGGCCTGCACGGTCAGGTTGTAGACATTGTTGGCGCCCACATCAGCCGGGGCTTCGAAATTGGGGGCAGTGATGAAACTCAATGCGCCGGTGGCAGCATTGATGCTGAACAGGGCCGCATCGCCGCCTGTGACCAGGCTGTAGGTCAGTGCCTGGCTCTCCGCATCGGTCGCCGTCACCGTGCCGACCGCCGTGCTGTTCTCCGCCATGGTGACGGCACTGGACGAGTTAAACGCCGGTGCGGTGTTGGGAGGCGCCGCCACGCCGATGAAGTCGCTGGCGCTGAGCACGGTGCCGCTTGCCATGTTCTGCAAGTCGATCCGCATTTCCGCCGTTGCCGGCGCGCCATTGGTATCGATAAAAACGGAGATGGTCGTGCCGTTCCTGGTGTACCAGACGCCGTTGGCGGTGGGCGTCGTGCCGCCCCAGACCAGGTCGGTGGCGCCGAGCAGGGCCGACAGGTCGATCCGGTCGGCGCCCCGGGTGAAGTCGGTGATCAGATCCCAGTTGCCGCTCGCGGCCGAATCGGTGGCTGCCAGGTAGACGAAGGTGTCGTTGCCGGCGCCGCCGGTCAGGGTGTCGCGGCCGCCATTGCCGCGCAGCGTGTCATTGCCGTTGCGCCCGTTGATGGTGTCGGCAGTGCTGGTGCCGACCAGGTTGTCCGCACCGTTGGTGCCATTGATGGTAGCCATGCTCGAATCCCCGCAAACTTCCACCCAGCAGGGATGCCGCCGGATGCTTAGCCAATCTTCTAACGCTAAATCATCGTCGCAAACCAATGACGATATGGATCAACAGCGCGGCTGCCATGCCTGACGCGGATCAGACAGACGCCACTGGCGCTAGCGCTCCCGCAACATGCCGTCCTTGACCTTCACGATCGGTTTGAGCAGGTAGTGCAGCACGGTCTTGCGCCCGGTGCGGATGTCCACGCTGGCGACCATGCCGGGCATGATGGACAGCGCCGCGCCGCCGCCGGTGGGCGTGCTGCCGCGGGTGCGCACCTGCACCGGGTAGTAGCTTTCCGCACGTTCGCCCGGCCGTTCCGGCATCACCGTGTCGGCGCCGATATGCTCCAGCGTGCCGGGGAAACCGCCATAGATGGTGAAGTCGTAGGCGCTGAGCTTGACCATGGCCTCCTGCCCAACGCGCAGGAATGCAATGTCGGCCGGCCGCACCCGCGCCTCGATCAGCAGGCTGTCCTCGCGCGGCACGATTTCCATCAGCTCCATGCCAGGCTGGATCACGCCGCCCACCGTATGCACCTTGAGCTGCTTGACCACGCCGGCCACCGGCGCCCTGACCTCGGTGCGGCGCAGCCTGTCTTCCAGTTCGGTGTTGGCCGCGGCCAGCGCCTGCTGCTCGGCGCGCGCCAGGCTGAGTTCCTTCATCGCGTCGGCCCGAAAGCGCGATGCCAGTTCATCGACCTTCTCGCGCGCCTCGCGCAGCGCCGCTTCCAGGCGCGGCAGCGCCAGGCGCGCGGCGTCGAGCTCGCCCTGCAGGTCATTGGCCTGGCGCTCCAGGCGCACCGCATCGAGCTGGGTGATATAGCCCTGGTTGGCCATTGGCCTCACCATGCCCAGTTCGCGGGTCACCAGCGCATGGCTTTGCTGCAGCTGCTGCTGGCGCGCGCGCTTCTCGGCCAGTTCCTGTTCGCGCTGCCCAAGCTGCTGGCGCAGCACCGCGAGATTGGCGCGCAGCGCCTGCTGACGGCTGGCATGCAACGCCGACTCTTCCGCCACCAGCGCCGGATGGCTGCCGGCGAGCTGTCCGGGCGCGCTGAACGGCTGGCCGTTGGCTTCGGCCGACAGGCGCGCAATGCGCGCCAGCAGCGCCCGGTTCTTGGCCCTGCCCTCTTCCGACTGCGATGCGAAGCGCACCTTGTCGATGCGCAGCAGCGGCTGATCCTTGGCCACGCTGTCGCCGTCCTTCACCAAGACCTCGGAGATGATGCCGCCTTCCAGGTTCTGCACCAGTTGCACCCGCGACGATGGAATCACCTTGCCTTCGGCCACCGTGAATTCATCCACCTTCGCCAGCGCCGCCCAGGCCAGCGCCACCAGCCAGAACAGGAGGCCCAGCCAGAACGCCCAGCGGGTAATGCGGCGCGGACCATGCGCCAGCATGCCGGCCACGCCATGCAGGTAGTCGGCATCATTGACCGGCTCCGGCAGCGCCGCCGTCGCCGGCTCCCAGCCCGACACCGGGCGCGCCTTCTGTTCAGCGCGCGACATGGACCTTGCCCGCCGCCAGCGCGGCCAGGACGGCGTCGCGCGGCCCGTCGGCCACCAGGCGGCCCTGGTCCATCACCAGCACCCGGTCGACCAGCGACAGCAGCGAGCCGCGGTGCGACACCAGCACCAGGGTGCGCCCCGCCAGTTGCGCGCCCAGCCTTTCCTTGAACAGCTGCTCGGAGCGGGCGTCCATGGCGCTGCTGGGCTCGTCGAGCAGCAGGATGGGCGGCGCGAGCAGTTCGGCGCGGGCGATCGCGATCGCCTGGCGCTGGCCGCCCGACAGATTGACGCCGCGCTCGCCGACCTGCTGGTCATAGCCCTCGGCCGACGCCGCCACGAAGTCGGCCACGCCGCCGATGGCGGCCGCGCGCAGCATGGCCTCGTCGTCCACGCCGCTTTCGCCGAGGACGATATTGTCGCGGATGCTGCCGTAAAACAAGTTGATGTCCTGCGGCACATGGCCGATCTGGCGCCGCAGCAGCGCCGGGTCGAGCTGGCGCACATCGGTGCCGTCGACCAGCACCGCGCCGGCGTCCGGCGCATACAGGCCCATCACCAGCTTCTCGATCGTGGTCTTGCCCGACCCGATGCGGCCGATGATGGCCACGCGCTCGCCGGCTGCGATGCGCAGCGACACGCCGGCCAGCGCCTCGGCCTGCTGGCCCGGATAGGCGAAGCGCACATTGCGCAGCTCGATCTCGCCGCGCACGGCACCGCGCTGCAGGAACTGGCGGCCGGCCTCATGCTCCACCGGCAGCGCCATCACCTTGCCGGTGGCATGCAGCGCGTTGCGGGCCTGGTGGTAGCGGGTCAGCAGCGTGGCCAGTTGCGACCAGGGCGCCAGCGCCCGCCCGGCCAGGATGGTGCAGGCGATCAGGCCGCCCAGCGTCAGCCTGTCCTCCGCGATCCTGAGCGCGCCGAACACGATCACCAGCAGATACGCCGCCTGCTGCGCAAACTGCGCGAAATTGACCGCGCAGGCCGACAGCAGCCTTGCGTGCAGGCCCATCCGCGCCAACTGGCTTGCCAGGGTTTCCCATCGCCGCTGCAGCATGCCCTGGGCGCCGGCGGCCTTGATCGCTTCCAGGCCGACCAGGCTTTCCACCAGCACCGCCTGGCGCTGCGCCCCGAGGCGGCTGCTGTTCGCCACCAGCCGCGCCAGCGGCAGCTGCAGCAGCAGGCCGACGCCGACCATCACGGGAATGGCCAGCACCGGTATCCAGGCCAGGCTGCCGCCGACCCAGAACATCGCAGCCAGAAACAGCGCGACGAAGGGCAGGTCCACCAGCGCGGCCATGGTGGCGGAGGTGGCGAAGTCGCGCACGCTTTCGAATTCCTGCAGGTTGTTGGCAAAAGCGCCGGCCGACTGCGGCCGCGCCGCCATCTTCAGGTCCAGCACCCGCTGGAACACCTGCGAGGACAGCTGCAGGTCGATGCGGCGGCCTGCGATGTCGATGAAATAGCCGCGCAGCATGCGCATGCCGAAGTCGAACACCAGCACGATGGCCATGCCCGCGGAAAGCGCCCACAGCGTGGCCTCGGCCTGGTTGGGCACCACCCGGTCATACACATTCATCGAGTACAGCGGCATGCACAGCGCGAACAGGTTGATCATCAGCGAGGCCGCCAGCACTTCGCCATACAGCGGCCACAGCGGCAGAACCGCGTCGCGCAGCCACTGCGCACGGGCGGGCGGCGCGCTGGCCGCGCTGCGGGCGTCGGCCGACACCAGCGGCCGGGCAAGGATCACCACGCCGGCATGCCGTTGCCGCAGCAGCGCCAGCGGCAGCACCACGGCGCCCTCCTGCGGCAGGATCAGCTGCGCGCTGTCGCCTTCGACGCCGGTCAGCACGCAGGCATCGCGGCCGTCGAGCAGCAGCACCACCGGCAGCATGCCGGCGCTGACCTGGTCGAGCGGCCGGCGCGACAGCGCCGCATCCAGGCCGAAGCGGCGCGCCGCGCGCACGAACAGTTCCGGCGTCAGGCGCCCGTCCACCAGGGGCAGGCCAGCCAGCACCGCCGCGGCGCTGATCGTGCGTTCATGCAGCCGCGCCAGCGCCAGCAGGCAGGCCAGCAGCGGATCGTCATGTGCCATCGCGGCGGCGGGGACCTGCCAGCCTGCGTCTGGCGTGGTGGCGTTCTCGGCGCTGTCGGCGTGATTCAGGGCATCGGCATGTGGCATGGCGCCAGTCGCAAAAGTCGTTGTCCTACCCTAACGGCAGCTCGGCCGGACGACCTTGAGATTGCACAAGCGACACGTTGCAGCCAGGCTTCAGGAGCGTCCGGGCAAGTCCAGCGAACCGGTCACACTGAGCTTCTTCACCACGAGTTCGTCGATTTCCAAACGACGAATGCGTGCCTTGCCGACCGACAGCGCGCCGATAGCGAGGGCGCCGACGGCCAACGCCCCGATGGCCAGCGCACCGGCGGCCGCGGCGCCGAGCGCCAGGCTGCCCGCTGCCTGGGCGCCGGTGGCGCGCAGCGGCGAATGAAGACGTGAATGGTCAGTGGAAGGCATCGCGGTTCCTTTGCGGTGTGATGAGAAGCGAAGCAGAGCCATCAATGATAGCGTCGGCCGCGGCGGACATGGTATGGCGCCGCCATGCAATCCCGCGCCAGCCTGCACCCGCCGCAGGGCGCAATACCCCGCAGGGGCATTGCGCCTTTGGTCGATCAGGGAATGAGGCTGGGATGACCTTTCCGGCGTGCGGCCGACGGTGCAATGCCCTTCGGGTATTGCACCCTACGCTACTACCCACTGCACCCGCCGTAGGGCGCAATACCCCGCAGGGGCATTGCGCCTTTGGTCGATCAGGCATGGCGGCTGGGATGACGATCCCGGTGTGCGGCCGACGGTGCAATGCCCTCCGGGTATTGCACCCTACGCTACGTCGCCGGCAACCTGCGCCGGCATCGCCCCGCGCAGGGCATTGCACACCACGATCTGCTCGGCCCGGTGCAGGTCCGCCATGGTCAGGCGCGCTTCTCGCGCGCGCCAGGCCGGGTCGTCCAGCAGCACGCCGCGCATCACGCCCGGCAGCACGCCCGCGCCCAGCGGCGGCGTCAGCCACTGGCCATCCAGCCGGAGGAAGACATTGCTGCGCCCGCCTTCGGTCAGTTCACCCTTCTCGTTGTGGAACAGCATGTCGAATGCGCCCTGGTCCTGGGCGCTGCGCCAGGCCTGGTCGTAGCGCTCGCGCAGGCTGGTCTTATGGCGCAGGAACAGGTGGTCGGACATGGTGGACTGCGGCGCCAGCAGCACCGTCACTGGCTGTGGCCAGGGCGCCAGCGGACTGGCCGCAAGCGTCGCCTCGCCGGAAAAGGACAGCACCAGCTTCAGCGCATGTTCGCCCTCGCCGAGCGCGATGCAGGCAGCATCGATCCGGGCGCGCAGTGCCGGCTCATCCCAGCCAAAGCCGAAATAACGGGCCGAGGCAGCCAGCCGCGCCAGGTGCCGCTCCAGGTGCCGGCAGCCCGCGTCGCGGCTCGCATGCATGGTCTCGAACAGGGTGAATTCCTGCGGCAGGCCGGTCAGGAAGCGCGCCTTCTGCAGGCATTCCTGGTACTCGTCCCGCGCCCGGCTGTCATGCACGATGCCCGCGCCCACGCCCAGCACGCCGGCGCGCACGCCGCCCTGCGGCGCGGCCAGCGCCAGCGTGCGGATCGGCACCGAGAGGCAGAAGTCGCCGGACGCCTCCAGCCAGCCGATCGCGCCGGTGTAGATGCCACGCGGCGTGTCTTCCAGTTCGCGGATGATCTGCATCGCGCGCCGCTTCGGCGCCCCGGTGACCGAGCCGCAGGGATACAGCGCTGAGAGTATCCGGGCAAAGCCGGCATCGGCGCGCCGCGTGGCCTTGACGGTGGAGGTCATCTGCAGCACGGCGCCAAAGCGGTCGACCTGGAACAGCGCCGGCACCGTCACCGAGCCGGTCTCGGCCACCTGTCCGAAGTCGTTGCGCAGCAGGTCGACGATCATCAGGTTCTCGGCCCGGGTCTTGGGATCGGCCCGCATCTGCGCCGCGGTGGCGGCATCGACCGCGGCATCGCCGGCGGCGGGCGCGGTGCCCTTCATCGGCTGCGCCGTCAGGGTGCGGCCTTGCTGGCGCATGAACAGCTCGGGCGACAGCGACAGCACGGCAGCGCCGTCAGGCAGCAGCGCCAGCGCGCCGTAAGGCACAGGCTGGCGCTCGCGCAGGCGGCGGTACAAACCGGCAGGCTCGCCCCAGGCATCGAAATGGAAGCGCCAGGTATGGTTGATCTGGTAGGCATCGCCGGCTTCCAGCCAGGCGTGGATGCGGTCGATGGCGGCGGCGAAACGGTCCGCGTCCTCGCCCGCTGTCAGTCCGGCGATGCCGGCCGGCGCATCACCGGCCTGCGCGGCCAGCCAGTCGTCGGCCTGCTGGCGCGACAGCCGGCGGCACTGCGCAAACAGCAGCGCCCGCGCCGCCGGCCCCTGCCCTGGCCGCGCGGCAATGCCATGCAGCCCGGCGCCCAGCTCGTAGTCGCAGAGCAGCACGGCGAAGCGGCCGCCTTCGAGCGCCTTCTGTATCTGTGCCATCCAGGCGTCGAGTCCGACGGCATCGGCGCATTCCAGGGTCTCGCTATAGCCCGAATACAGGCGCGAAGTGGGCGCGTCGGCCGTGGCATGGCTGTCGTCCAGCAGGACCTGGCATTCCTGCCGCATGGCGGCCCGGATCAGGTCTTGGGCAGGGTCACGCCGCGCTGACCCTGGTACTTGCCGCCGCGGTCACGGTAGGAGGTTTCGCAGACTTCATCGCTTTCGAAGAACAGCACCTGGGCGCAGCCCTCGCCGGCATAGATCTTGGCCGGTAGCGGCGTGGTGTTGGAAAACTCCAGCGTCACATAGCCTTCCCATTCCGGCTCGAAGGGCGTGACGTTGACGATGATGCCGCAGCGGGCATAGGTCGACTTGCCCAGGCAGATGGTCAGCACGCTGCGCGGAATGCGGAAGTATTCGATGGTGCGGGCCAATGCGAACGAGTTCGGCGGGATGATGCAGACGTCGCTCTTGATGTCGACGAAGGAGTTCTCGTCGAAGTTCTTGGGATCGACGATGGTGCTATTGATGTTGGTGAAGATCTTGAATTCGTCGGCGCAGCGGATGTCGTAGCCATAGGAAGACGTGCCATAGGACACGATCTTCTGACCATTGGCCGCGGTGCGCACCTGGCCCGGCTCGAAGGGTTCGATCATGCCGTGTTGTTCGGCCATGCGGCGTATCCACTTGTCGGATTTGATGGTCATGTGCGTGCTATCGGGAAGGAAGGGGAATAGCGCGCGATTTTACGCGAAAAGCGGCGCGGGACCGAGGCGCCGGTCGCGGTGCAGGTGCAGTTGCCGTTGCCGTTGCCGTTGCCGTTGCCGTTGCCGTTGCCGTTGCCGTTGCAGTTGCAGTTGCAGTTGCAGTTGCAGTTGCAGTTGCAGTTGCAGTTGCAGTGGCCGTTGCCGTTGCCGTTGCCGTTAGGGTCCCCGTCTGTGTACCGCCGTGTCGGCGATGCCCGGAGCGGGAAAAGGTGCGGCGTCTGTCTGAGCGCAGCGCAGCGTAGCGAGTTTAGCCGCGCCCCGCTCCGGGCATCGACGGCACGGGAACCCCGCGCAGCGGGGCGGCACAGTCGGGGTCGCCTTTTTTTGGTTACTTTTTTTGGCGAAGCAAA
>NZ_JACYOX010000080.1 GCF_015352955.1 Noviherbaspirillum soli | reverse complement strand
GCATCCAGCCGCCCGTTCCTTGGGTGCCCCCAAGGAACTGCTACAACCATTCCGACGCTTGTCGTACAAGACCGTCGGAATTACTACACAACCGAACTGACGGAATAATACAAGGGTGCAATACCCGAAGGGCATTGCACCGCGGCCGCATACCGCAAAGACCATCTCAAGGACCTTCTCTGGTCCACGCATGGTGGAATGCCCCTTCGGGGTATTCCACCCTACGGCATCAGGGGTATGTGCAGGATGCAGGTTGCGCCGCGCCTAAACCTGCGGCATGAGGCTAGTCTGGCTAAATTCGCTCTAGCCAGCTCCGCCACACATTGCGGCTTGGCGCCGGGTTTTTCAGTACAATCCCCCGATGATTTCCGCCATGTCATGCCGCCCCGGTTGCGGCGCCTGCTGCACCGCGCCTTCCATCACGTCCGCCATCCCTGGCATGCCTGACGGCAAGCCTGCCGGAGTCCGCTGCATCCAGCTTGACGACGCCAACGGCTGCCGCATTTTCGGCAGTCCGGCCCGGCCAGCGGTGTGCGCCAGCCTTAGGCCTTCTGTCGAGATGTGCGGCGAAAGCCGCGAGCAGGCGCTGGCCTGGCTGGACAGGCTGGAGAAGGAGACCATGGCATGAAGCGCCTGTTTTCCCTGCTGGCCCTGCTTGGTTTGCTGCTGCTGGCGTCCTGCGCAGGCCTGATCGGCCCGCGCGACGTCGAAGTGCCGGTGTCGCGCCTGCAGCAGGGGCTGGAACGCCGGTTTCCTTACAACCAGCGCTATCTCGGCCTGTTCGATGTCACCGCGGTCAATCCGCGCCTGGCCATGCAGCCGGAACAGAACCGCATCGCCACCAGCGTGGACCTGTCGGTGGCGCCGGTGCTGGCGCTGGGCCGGGGCATACGCGGCAGCCTGACCCTGTCGGGCGTGCCGCGGGTGGACATGTCGCGCGGCGTGCTGCTGCTGGGCGACCCGCGCGTCGATGAACTGCGCATACCGGGGCTGGACCAGGCATTCGGCGGCCAGCTTGCCAATGTCGCCAGTTTCCTGGCCGCGCAGCTGCTGGGCGACCTGCCGGTGTACAGCTTCTCGCCGGGCGACCTGCGCTATGCCGGCGTGCAGTTTGCGCCACAGAAAATCGTCACTCAGCCGGATCGCCTCGTGGTAACCTTTGCGCCGGTCAACTGAACCGATCTGTCTCGGGGGCTACCTACCGAACCCGCCTGTATCATCCCGGCGGGTTTTCCTTTTTCAACGCGCACGCTCCCGCAGCGCATCTTTCACCCAAGAAAAATTCAAGCATGGATCTGGCATTACTCTTTAAAGCATTCATCATGGGCATCGTCGAGGGACTTACCGAGTTCCTGCCGATTTCCTCCACCGGCCACCTGATTCTGACCGGCAGCCTGCTCGATTTCACCGGCGACAAGGTCAAGGTGTTCGAGATCGCCATCCAGGCCGGCGCGATGCTGGCCGTGATCTGGGAATACCGCGCGCGCATCGCGGCGGTGCTGACCGGCATGTTCAGCGATCACCGCGCGCGGCTGTTCGTGCTGAACCTGGTCGTCGCCTTCGTGCCGGCCGCCGTGCTGGGCTTCATCTTCAGCAAGAGCATCAAGGCGGTGCTGTTCGCGCCGGTGCCGGTGGCGCTGGCCTTCATCCTCGGCGGCTTCGTGATCCTGTGGGTGGAAAAGCGCCAGCGCGCGCAGAACCGGCCGGCGCGGGTCGAGTCGGTGGACGACATGACGGTGCTGGATGCCTTCAAGGTCGGCTGCGCCCAGGCCTTCGCGCTGATTCCGGGCACCAGCCGCTCCGGCGCCACCATCATCGGCGGCATGATGTTCGGCCTTTCGCGCAAGGCGGCCACCGAGTTTTCCTTTTTCCTGGCCATCCCCACATTACTGGCAGCCACGGTGTATTCCCTGTACAAGGAGCGCGCGCTGCTGTCGGCCGCTGATCTGCCCATGTTTACCGTGGGCACCATCGCCGCGTTCGGCTCGGCCTTCCTGTGCGTGCGCTGGCTGCTGCGCTATATCAGCACCCACGACTTCACCCTCTTTGCCTGGTACCGCATCGTGTTCGGCCTGTTCGTGCTGCTCAGCGCCTACAGCGGCTGGGTGGTCTGGGCCGATTAACCGGAAAAAGCGAAATCCAGAACCATGTCCGACCTTCGAGAACGCGCGCTCGACCTGCTGCAAACCATCTTTGGCTATCCGGCTTTCCGCGGCCAGCAGGCCGAGATCGTCGATACGCTGGCCAACGGCGGCGATGCGCTGGTGCTGATGCCCACCGGCGGCGGCAAGTCGCTGTGCTACCAGATTCCGGCGCTGCTGCGCGACGGCGTCGGCGTGGTGGTGTCGCCACTGATCGCCTTGATGCAGGACCAGGTCGACGCGCTGGCCGAGGTCGGCGTGCGCGCCGCCTTTCTGAATTCCACCCAGAACTGGCAGCAGGCCTCGCGCATCGAGCAGCAGGTGCGCGACGGCGAGCTTGATTTGCTCTACGTCGCGCCGGAGCGGCTGCTCACGCCGCGCTGCATGGAGCTGCTGGAATCATCGAAGATTGCGCTGTTCGCGATCGACGAGGCGCACTGCGTGTCGCAATGGGGCCATGACTTCCGGCCGGAATACATCCGCCTGTCCATCCTGCACGAGCGCTTCCCGAACGTGCCGCGGATCGCGCTGACGGCCACCGCCGACCAGCAGACCCGCGAGGAAATCGCGCGCCGGCTGCAGCTGGAGGAGGGCCGCCAGTTCGTCTCTTCCTTCGACCGGCCAAATATCCGCTACCAGATCGTGGAAAAGGGCAACGGCCGCAAGCAGCTGCTGGACTTCATCGAGGCCGAGCATCCGGAAGATGCCGGCGTGGTGTATTGCCTGTCGCGCAAGAAGGTGGAGGAGGTGGCCGAGTTCCTTAACCAGAACGGCCGCAGCGCGCTGGCCTACCACGCCGGCATGGACCTGGAAACCCGCACCGCCAACCAGGCCCGCTTCCTGCGCGAGGAAGGCATCGTGATGGTGGCCACCATCGCCTTCGGCATGGGCATCGACAAGCCCGACGTGCGCTTCGTCGCCCACCTCGACCTGCCCAAGAGCATCGAGGGCTATTACCAGGAAACCGGCCGCGCCGGCCGCGACGGCGCGCCGGCCAATGCCTGGATGGCCTATGGCCTGCAGGACGTGGTGCAGCAGCGCCGCATGATCGACGAGTCCGAGGCGGACGAAACCTACAAGCGCATCCAGGGCCAGAAGCTCGATGCGATGCTGGGGCTGTGCGAGACCATCGGCTGCCGCCGGGTGCGCCTGCTGAGCTATTTTGGCCAGGAATCCGGGCCGTGCGGCAACTGCGACACCTGTTTGCATCCGCCGGTGTCGTATGACGCCACGGTGCCGGTGCAGAAACTGCTGTCGGCTGTCTACCGGGTCGACCAGCGCTTCGGCGCCGGCCATGTGATGGATGTGCTGCGCGGCATCGATTCCGACAAGGTCAAGCAATGGAAGCATGACCAGCTGTCGGTGTTTGGCGTGGGCTCGGAAACAGGCGAGGCGGAATGGCGCGCCATCCTGCGCCAGGTGATCGCGCTGGGCCTCCTGACGGTGGACCATGACAGCTACAACGCGCTCAAGCTCACCGCCGAGGCCAAGCCGGTGCTGCGCGGCGAGCGCCAGATCCAGCTGCGGCGCTATGAGAAGCCGGTCAAGCAGAAGCGCAGCGCGTCGGCCAAGCCGCGCGGCTATGTCGAGGCCGACCTGTCGCGCAGCGAGCAGGAAATCTTCGAGAAGCTGCGCTGGTGGCGGGTGGAAACCGCACGCGCCCACAATGTGCCGGCCTATGTGATCTTCCACGACGCCACCATGCGCGAGATCGCCAAGGCCAAGCCGCTGTCGCTGGACGACCTGCGCGGCGTGTCCGGCGTCGGCGAGAAGAAGCTGCAGACCTATGGCGAGGAAATCGTCGCGCTGATTGCCGAGCTGGTCTGAATCTGCATTGCCCCGGCCTGCCCGGGGCGCACATTGCTACACACTGCCACTGTTCCAGATCCGGTCAACTGTTCCATTCCGTGACAGTCGTTGATCGTGTCGGCATCGGCTGTTTGCCCTCCCCAAGCCGGTTTTGCGTATGAACAAGGCTGCATAAGTCTTGTGCCCCTGGCCTGGCTTGCTTTTTGCACATCACTCTGCGTTTTGTCCAAAGCGCGCCGTCGCCTGCCCGCCTTGCCTTGTGCGGCGCACCGCAGCGAAGCTTCCACCAGGAGGAGACCAGAGTGCAAAAGTCGCTACATATCGAGCCGGAGAAATGCACTGGCTGCCTGCAATGCGAAATGGCCTGCAGCTATGAGCATTACGGGCTGTTCAACCCGTCCAAGTCCGTCATCAAGGTGTTCGAGTTCCATGACACCGGCAAGAAGGTGCCGTACACCTGCACCCAGTGCGCCGAAGCCTGGTGCCTGCATGCCTGCCCGGTGGACGCCATCAAGCTCGACCTCACCACCGGCGCGAAGCTGGTGTTCCAGGACATCTGCGTGGGCTGCAAGGTCTGCACCATCGCCTGCCCATTCGGCACCGTCAATTATGTGCAGGACACCGGCAAGGTCCACAAGTGCGACCTGTGCGGCGGCGACCCGGCCTGCGCCGATGCCTGCCCGACCGGCGCCATCACCTATGTCGACGCCGACTGGACCGGCCTGGACCGCATGCGCCAGTGGGCCGACAAGCTCGGCAACAGCAACGCCGCCGCACCCGCGGCCTGAATCAGCGAGGAGAGCACATCATGTCGTGGACTGGAAAAATACTGCGGGTCAACCTGACGGCGGGCACCTGCGTGGCCGAACCGCTGAAGATGGATTGGGCAAAGGAATACCTGGGCCAGCGCGGCCTGGCAACCAAGTATTTCGTCGAGGAAGTCGATCCGGCGGTGGAGCCGCTGTCGGCCGAGAACAAGATCATCTGGGCCACCGGCCCGCTGACCGGCACCATGGCTTCCACCGGCGGCCGCTACTCCGTGATCACCAAGGGCGCGCTGACCGGTGCGATCGCATGCTCGAATTCGGGCGGCTATTTCGGCGCCGAACTGAAGATGGCCGGCTGGGACATGATCATCTTCGAAGGCCGGGCCGCCAGCCCGGTGTACCTGTCGATCAACGATGACCATGCCGAACTGCTCGACGCCTCCTGGCTGTGGGGCAAGTCGGTCTGGGAAACCGAGCCGGCGATCAAGACCCGCCACCAGGACCCGCTGATGCGCGTCTCCACCATCGGCCGCGCCGGCGAGACCGGCTGCCTGTATGCCGCGGTGGTCAACGACCTGCACCGCGCCGCTGGCCGCTCGGGCGTGGGCACCGTGATGGGCAGCAAGAACCTGAAGGCGATTGCGGTGCGCGGCAAGAAGGGCGTGGGCAATATCCGCGATCCGCGCGCCTTCATGAAGGCCACCGTCGCCGCCAAGAAGGTGCTGGCCGACAATGCCGTCACCGGCCAGGGCCTGCCGACCTATGGCACCCAGGTGCTGATGAACGTGATCAACGAGATGGGCGCGATGCCCACCCGTAATCACCGCGAGGTGCAGTTCGAAGGCGCCAAGGATATTTCCGGCGAAGCCATGCACACGCCGCGTCCGACCGACGGCAAGAAGAACCTGGTGACCAACCAGGCCTGCTTCGGCTGCACCATTGCCTGCGGCCGCATTTCCAAGATCGACGAGAACCACTTCACGGTGCAGAACAAGCCGCAGTACTGGGGCGCCTCCGGCGGCCTGGAATACGAAGCGGCCTGGGCGCTGGGCTCGGCCAATGGCGTCAATGACCTGGAAGCGCTGACCTACGCCAACTTCATCTGCAACGAGCAGGGCATGGACCCGATCTCCTTCGGCGCCACCGTCGGCGCGGTGATGGAGCTGTATGAAATGGGCGTGCTGACCAAGGAACAACTGGGCATCGACGCCAAGTTCGGCAGCGCCGAGGCGCTGACCCATTTCGTCGAGATCACCGCCAAGGGCGAGGGCTTCGGCGCGGAGATCGGCCTGGGCTCCAAGCGCCTGACCGCGAAGTACGGTCATCCCGACCTGTCGATGTCGGTCAAGGGCCAGGAATTCCCGGCCTACGATTCGCGCGGCATCCAGGGCATGGGCCTGGCTTACGCCACCTCCAACCGCGGCGCCTGCCATTTGCGCGGCTACACCGTGGCCTCGGAAGTGCTGGGCATACCGGTCAAGACCGACCCGCTGGTGACCGAGGGCAAGGCCGAGCTGGTCAAGGCCTTCCAGGACGCCACCGCGGTGTTCGATTCGGCCGGCGTGTGCGTCTTCACCACCTTCGCCTGGACGCTGGCCGACCTGCAGCCGCAGCTGCATGCCGCCTGCGACGAGTCGTTCACGATGGAGAAGCTGGGCGAGATCGGCGAGCGCATCTGGAACATGGAGCGCGACTTCAACAACCGCGCCGGCTTCACCCGCCTCGACGACACGCTGCCCAAGCGCCTGCTGACCGAACCTGCCCAGACCGGCCCGGCCAAGGGCCTGGTCAATGGCCTGGACAAGATGCTGCCCGAGTACTACCGCATCCGCGGCTGGAATGCGGAAGGGCAGCTGACCGAGGAAACCCGCAGCCGGCTGGCGCTGTAGGCCACGTCTTTCATGCAGGGCAGGCGTCGCCGGCAAGGCGCCGGCGCGCCGCCTCGCCTGCTTACCGGGAACCAACATGAAACATCTGATCATAGGCAACGGTCCGGCTGGCGTGATCGCCGCCGAGACCATCGTCGGCCATGCGCCGCAGGACCAGGTCGTGCTGCTGGGCGACGAGCCCGAACCAAGCTATTCACGCATGGCCATTCCCTATCTGCTGATGGGCAACATCACCGAGCAGGGCACTTATCTCCGCAAGGACCCGCAGCATTTCAGCAGCCGCGGCATCCGCCTGGAGCATGGTCGCGCCAAAAGCATCGACACCGCGGCCAATATCGTCCACCTGGCCGACGGCCGGGGCCTGGGCTATGACCGGCTGCTGCTGGCGACCGGTTCGTCGCCGGTGGCGCCGCCGATACCGGGCATGGACAGCCCCGGCGTGCATACCTGCTGGACCATGGAAGACGCGCGCCGCATCATGCAGCTGGCCCGGCCCGGCGCACGGGTGGTGCAGATGGGCGCCGGCTTCATCGGCTGCATCATCATGGAAGCGCTGGCCGCGCGCGGCGTGGATCTTTCCGTGATCGAGATGGGCGACCGCATGGTGCCGCGCATGATGGGCGCCGGCGCCGGGAACATGATCAAGGCCTGGTGCCAGCACAAGGGCATCAAGGTCTATACGTCGACACGGGTCAACGCCATCGAGCCGGGCACGCCGCTGCGGCTCACGCTCTCCAGCGGCGAGGTGGTGGAAGCCGACCTGATCATTTCCGCCACCGGCGTCAAGCCGCAGATCGACATTGCCCGCGACAGCGGCATCCATTGCAAGGATGGCATCCTCGTGGACGCCACCATGCAGTCCAGCGTGCCCGGCATCTATGCCGCCGGCGACTGCGCCGAGGCATTCGACCAGGCCACGGGCCACACCGTGGTGTCGGCGATCCAGCCGAACGCGGCCGAGCAGGGACGTTGCGCCGGCATGAACATGGTGGGCCGCGCGCTGCGCATGACCGATGTGCCGCAGATCAACGTGCTCGACACCCTGGGACTGATCTCCACCTCGTTCGGCCGCTGGGACGGCGTGCCCGGCGGCGAGCATGCCGAACTGATCGACGTGCCGGCATTCCGCTTCCTGCGCCTGGAATTCGAAGGCGACCGGCTGATCGGCTCCAACGCGGTTGGCCACACCCAGCATGCCGGCGTGCTGCGCGGCCTGATCTCGCAAAGGGTCAGGCTGGGGGCCTGGAAGGACCGCTTGAAGGAAGACCCGACGCGGCTGATGGAAGCCTATATCGCCTGCGCCCAGCAGCAGGAGGTGTGGCGGCATGCAAGTTGAGTCTGTGGCATGAGGATCACTTTCAAGCTGTATGCGACCCTGTCGGACTACCTGCCGGCAGGTCAGCGCCATAACGCGGTGGAGCTCGACATCGATCAGGCCACCACCATCGGCGACCTGATCGAGCGTTTCAACCTGCCGAAGAAGCTGGTGCACCTGGTGCTGGTCAACGGCGTCTATGTGGAGCCGTCGCAGCGCATGGCGCGCACTTTGGAAGCCGGCGACGCGCTGGCGATCTGGCCGCCGGTCGCGGGTGGATGACAGCCGACCACGAGCTGTACCGGGAGATGGGCTGCACCCGGGAAGAGTTCTTGCGCTGGCTGCCCGGCGCAACCCGCCACGCGCCCATCATCAGCATCGGCGACCTGCATACCGTGCTGTCGGACCAGGGCACGGTGGAAATCGCCCTGAGCGAACTGCCGCCGCGGCGCATCGCCAGCATCACGCTGCCGGTGCTGGGCGTGCGCTTCCGATTCGTCGCGATGAATGAGGCGCAGTGGTCGGCGTTTTTGCGGTATTTCGATCACTACACGCGGCGTGGGGGGGGGTGAGCCGTCCTTGCGGAGGGCGTTGCGGTTGCAGTTGCCTTTGCCGTTGCCGTTGCCGTTACCGTTGCCGTTACCGTTGCTTTTGAAGTTGCCGTTGCTTTTGAAGTGGCAGTGAAGTCCCGTTGAGCGCGCCGTGGCAGCGGTGCCCGGAGCGGATAAGGTGCGGCGTCTGTCTGAGCGCAGCGCAGCGTAGCGAGTTTAGCCGCGCCCCGCTCCGGGTGCCGCTGACACGGGCACCCCGCGCAGCGGGGCGCGATCACCGGGTCGCCTTTTTTTGGTTACTTTTTTTGGCGAAGCAAAAAAAGTGACCCGGCCGCCGGGACGGATTCCCGGCTTGTCTCCACGGCAGTGCAGCCGTGTTGCGTCACCCGGCAACGCCCGGGCAGCACTGTCGGTGTTGACGTTGCCTTGTTCGCCGAACAACCCTTAACGTCAAAAGCAACTGCTGCTTCGCAGTGACGCCTTACCCCTGGTGACCCAACGCGATAGCACTATCGTCATGACCAGGCCGGGTGTTCGCCCCGGCGGGCGAGTCACTTTTTTTGCTTCGCCAAAAAAAGTAACCAAAAAAAGGCGACCCCGACTGTGCCGCCCCGCTGCGCGGGGTTCCCGTGCCGTCGA
>NZ_JACYOX010000079.1 GCF_015352955.1 Noviherbaspirillum soli | reverse complement strand
TTGCCCAGAAATGGGCAGAGGCGCGCAACCGGCGGCAAGCGGGGATCGACTGGCAATTCCGCACCGCCGATGCACGCATAAAGCTGAAATACCTTTATCCGAAAATTGATGAGTGACGGACTACTAGACCAGCGCCTACTGGCGCAACGACATTACCAGCAGGGCACACGCGTACTAAATGCGCCCATCGAAACACGGAACCCTAGCTGGATGCCGCGGTTGGCTCGGTATTTGGCAAGGGTAAAGGTACATAGGTTAAGCCCGTGCCCGATTCTGGCGCTCATCCGTGCGCAGCTCGCCACTTAGCCAATCGACCAAGCGTTTTATCTCGGAACGCTCCGTTAGATGCGAAGCGATCCAGATCGTAAGCCTGTTGGGTCCGGCAACGAAGCCGAAGGGGGCGACCAAGGTGCCACTGTTGAGATCATCCTGAACCAGCATGCGCGGCACATTGGCGATGCCCAATCCGCAACGGGCTGCCTGAATCAGCAGATAAAAGTGCGGGAAACCTTCGTCCAGGCTTAGTTCTCCCATCTTCGGGCCATAACATTTCTTCCATTCCGACCAGGCATGCTCACGCGTGTGGGAATAGAGCAGCCGTGCCCGCTGCAAGTCTGCGGGCGTGCGAATCTTGAGTGTTCTCAGGTATTCGGGGGAGCACACCGGACCCACCCATTCGCTGCAGATATCAGTGCGGATGACATCCCGCGGCAGCTCCTGCGACGACAGGCGAATGGCGACGCTGACCTTGTCGCGCGTGAAGTCGAGTGGGCCTGATGTCATGTGGTACTGCAAAAGCACGTCAGGATTTTTCTGCTGGAAGCGCGACAACCTCGGCAGCAGCCAGTACATCATGATGGACTGCGAGCAGGCCAGCGTCAGCGGCCCGGGCTTGAGCTGATCGACGCTGTTCTGAATTTCATCGAAGCCACGCTTGAGACCCGCTGCAAGGCGCTGGCCTTCCGGCGTGGGTTCCGCACCTTGAGCCGTGCGCCGCAGCAGCGATACACCGAATCTTTCTTCCAGCATGCGGACTTGGCGGCTCACTGCACCATGGGTTACCGCTAGTTCGTCCGCAGCCGCGCTGAAACTGTGAAGCCGCGCCGTGGCCTCGAACGCGCGCAGTGCATTCAATGAAACGCGTGGGGTGGCCATGCATCCTCCTGTATCGATCTCGACCTTGTTTCCTATGTGCATTCAATGTGAGATTTTCTCACAGCTTGGTAATTTTATATCGCTTGCTGCGCAGTTCCTACCTCCATAAGATCAACTTCATCCGCAAGCCCTGGTGCCACAAGCTTCCGGCAAGTACCGGAAAAAAATTCAGAGGAATTCATGACTATTACTGCCCCACGCCCCGAGTTCACTGTCCGTTACTTCGTTGAAAGCTCGCTTCCAGCCGAGAAGATCGCGCAAGTCATCGCTGGTGAGCAATCAAGCGGCACTTTCCTGGCGCTTCCCGGCGAAACTGCCCAGCTCAAGGAACGCTCCCGTGCCCGCGTAACGAATATCCATTCATTGCCGCCCGCGCTGGAACCTTCGTTGCATAGCGCCCATGTCGAACGTCGCGGCAGCCCCGGCGTCTATCATCGTGCCGAAATCGAGATTGCGTTTCCTATCGAGAATGTTGGCGCCAATTTGCCAGTGCTGCTTGCGACGCTCGCCGGCAATCTGTTCGAACTGGGCGAAGTCACCGGCTTGCGCGTGCTTGACCTGGACATGCCGCCCGACTATGCGCGTCAATTTCCGGGGCCGGCATTCAGCATCGACGGCACGCGCCGCCTGGCGGGTGTCCATGGTCGGCCAATGATCGGAACTATCATCAAGCCCAGCATCGGCCTCACGGCGGAGCAGACTGCAGCGATGGTCGACGACCTCTGCGGTGCTGGCATCGACTTCATCAAGGATGATGAGCTGATCGCCAATCCGCCCTACGAACCTTTCGCGAACCGCGTGGCAGCGGTGATGCCCGTGCTGCATAAGCATGCTGACCGACTAGGGCGCATGCCGATGTACGCATTCAACATCTCAGGCTCCATCGATGACATGCTGCGCCACCATGACACTGTGCTGAACGCCGGTGGCACTTGTGTGATGGTCAGCGTGAACTGGGCAGGATTCGCTGGCGTGGAACACTTGAGGCGGCACTCGCAACTGCCGATCCACGGCCACCGCAACGGCTGGGGTGGCATGACGCGTCATCCTGCACTGGGCTTCAGCTTCGAAGCCTACCAAAAGCTCTGGCGCCTGGCCGGCGTCGATCATCTGCATGTCAACGGCTTGCGCAGCAAGTTTTGGGAACCGGATGAGTCGGTGCTGCGCTCTGCGCGTGCCTGCCTGTCTCCATTTGCCGGCGTGCCGGCGCTAATGCCGGTGTTTTCATCCGGACAATGGGCTGGCCAGGCGCCAGACCTGTTTTGGCAGCTGCAATCGACGGACCTCATGCATCTTGCCGGCGGCGGCATCATCGGCCACCCGGACGGCATTCATGCCGGCGTAGCCAGCATGCACGAAGGCTGGGAGGCCGCGGTCGCCGGCGAGAGCCTGGACGCTTATGCCGAGACCCACCCGGCACTTAGCCGTGCGCTGTCTCATTTCGGACGGATGTGAAGCATGGATGCCACGCCACAGTTGCGCCTGGCTTTCTACGGCGATGACTTCACCGGTTCCACCGACGCGCTGGAAGTCCTGGCCTTCGCCGGATTGCGCTGCGCCCTGTTCCTGAAGCCGCCCAGTGTCGAGATGCTCGACGCGCTGGGCCCGTTTGATGCCATTGGCGTTGCGGGTGAAAGCCGCAGCATGTCGCCTGAAGAAATGGATCAAAACCTGCCGCAAACGCTGGCTGCGCTGGCAGCCTTGCCAGTGCCGCTGGTGCATTACAAGGTGTGCTCCACCTTCGATAGTTCCGCCGCGGTCGGAAGCATTGGCCGGGTCATGGATCTGGCCCGGGAAGCATTCGGCGCAGGGCCAATTCCCATTGTGGCGGCAACGCCCGCGCTGGGCCGGTACTGTGTTTTCGGCACGCTGTTTGCCCGTTCCGGCACGGATGGCCTGGTGTACCGGCTGGATCGCCACCCGATTATGAGTCGCCATCCGACCACGCCCATGTCGGAAGCGGACATGGCACTGCACCTGGCGGCGCAAACCCGCCAGACGTTCGCCAAGTTTACGCTGCCGTTGTACGAAGCAGGACGTCCAGCTATGGATAGCGAACTGGCGCGCATCGCCGCAGGTGAGCCGGGCGGCATCGTGTTCGATGGCACGACATCTGAACATTTGACAGATGTCGGACGCCAGCTGGAGCGCCTTAGCGCTGGTCGTTCCCGCCCGTTGTTCTGCGTAGGGTCCTCGGGGCTGGAATATGCGACTACCCAATGGTGGCGCGAGGCTGGCGAGGTGACCGCGGTGGATACCGCCCAATATGAAAACTTCGAAGGCGTGCCGCAAGTGCTCGCCGTGTCCGGCAGTGCATCGCCATTGAGCAGAATGCAGGTCGACGCTGCCATCGCGCATGGATTCGTTGACATTGCGGTGGAGGCATCCAGCCTGGTCGCAGATGATCGATGGGAAGCCGAGTTGGCGCGTCTGCATGGCGAGGCGGTCGCAGCATTGCGCGCCGGCCACAGTGTCATGGTCCATACCGCCCGCGGCCCCGATGATGGGCGGATCGCGGCGATGACATCGCTGCTGATGGCGCAAGGGTTGAGCCGGGACGAGGCCAAGCATGGCGGCGGGCGATTGCTGGCACAGCGCCTGGGCCACTTTGTCGATGGCATATTGCGCGCCGTGCGCCTCCAGCGTCTGCTCGTATCAGGCGGCGACACCTCCAGCCATGTTACGCAGCACCTGGCGCCCGACGCTTTGGTCGTTGCTGCCCGCCTTGCACCAGGCGCCCCGCTGTGCCGCGTGCTGTCGGATCAGCCGCATCTCAACGGCTTGCAGATTGCACTGAAGGGCGGGCAGATGGGCCAGCCTGATTACTTTGTTAAAGCTCTGCGCGGTACCAACCCGTAGAAATCCACGATTCAACAGAACGACAAGGAGACAGTAACCATGAATGGATTCACACGCCGTCAAGCCCTGATCACCGCTGCCGCCGCAGTAGCAGCCCCAGCACTGATCATCCCGAAGTTCGCTCGCGCCGCTGAATTTAATCTAAAATTTGGCACTAATTTGCCGGCAAACCATCCGCTAAACATTCGTGCTACCGAGGCAGCCGAACGCATCCTGAAGGACACGGGAGGGCAGGTCCAAATCAATGTCTTCCCCAACAATCAGCTTGGAAACGATGCGGATATGTTGTCCCAGCTGCGAGCTGGCGCTATCGATTTTTTCACGGTGTCCGGCGTAAATGTGCTGTCGCAGATGGTTCCGGTCTCGTCAATGTACGGCCTAGGCTTTGCCTTCTCCAGTGAAGATAAGGTACACGAGGCGCTGGATGGCGATCTTGGTAAATACTTGCGCGACAAGTTCACCAAGGTCGGACTTATGGCCATGGACAAAATCTGGAGCTCAGGCTTCCGTCAGATTACCAACAGTGTCCGGCCAATTACCACGCCCGATGACCTCAAGAACATGAAGATACGGGTCCCAGTAAGCCCGCTCTGGACTTCACTATTCCAGCATCTCGGCGCGGCGCCCGCTTCAATCAATTTCGCTGAAGTGTACTCATCGCTGCAGACCAAAGTAGTCGACGGCCAGGAAAACCCGCTTTCCATCATTTCGATCGCCAAGCTTTACGAAGTGCAGAAGTATTGTTCCATGACGAACCACATGTGGGATGGCTACTGGTGCATGAGCAGCATCAAGGCATGGAACCGCTTGCCGGAAAAGGTACGTCCTGTCGTCGCACAACACATGAACCGCTCTGGCCTGGATGTGCGTGCCGACGTTGCAAAGTTGAACGCTTCGCTAAACGGAGATCTGCAAGCAAAAGGCATGGTTTTCAACACGCCCGATCCGGCGCCGTTCCGCGCCATGCTTTCGAAATCCGGCTTCTATGCAGAGTGGCGCAAGAAATACGGTGATGAGGCATGGGCAATGCTGGAGAAATACACCGGAAAATTGGGGTGAGCGATGGACATCGTGCACATGAACACCGCGGCAGACACGCCGCGAGACGCCATCAGCGCCGGCGCGGCGCGGATACAGCGCCTTCTCGGCCACTGCCTGTCGGTGCCGGTGGCGCTGCTGGTGGCAGCGGAGATAGCCGTCCTGCTGGCAGGGGTGATCGGCCGTTACGTTTTTCACACGCCGCTGATCTGGTCCGATGAACTTGCGTCCATCCTGTTTCTCTGGCTGGCGATGCTTGGTTCTGCCGTAGCCTTCGAAAAGGGTGAGCACATGCGCATGACGGCCGTGGTCGGCAAGCTGTCTCCAACCACGCGTGCGTTCGTCGATGTTCTGGCGACTGTTGCCGCTCTAGTGTTCCTGTCGCTGGTGCTGCCGCCTGCACTGGAATATGCGCATGAGGAAGCCGTGATTAGTACGCCTGCGCTGGATATTCCGAATAGTTGGCGGGTAGCGGCGATGGCTGTGGGCTTCTTCATGATGGTGCTTCTGTCCGTGTTGCGCCTGGTGCAGGTGGCCGACCGCAAAACAGTAGGCAAAGCAGTTGTGCTGGTGGCGGTGCTGCTGATTGGCATGTGGATGCTGCAACCGGTTTTTCAAAAACTCGGCAATGCGAACTTGGTGATCTTCTTTGTCGTTGTAGTCGCCGCATGCGTCTTCGCGGGTGTGCCGATCGCCTTTGCATTTGGCCTTGCAACAATGGGATACATGAGCTTGACCACTTCAACGCCGATCATGATCGTGGTGGGGCGCATGGACGAAGGAATGAGCCATCTCATTCTGCTGTCGGTGCCGCTGTTCGTGTTTCTTGGACAATTGATCGAAATGACGGGCATGGCTCGTGCGATGGTAGGCTTTCTTGCGAGCCTGTTGGGCCATGTGCGCGGGGGCCTGCATTATGTGCTGGTAGGCGCCATGTATCTGGTATCCGGTATTTCCGGGTCTAAGGCAGCTGACATGGCCGCAATTGCTCCGGTGCTGTTCCCTGAAATGAAAAAGCGTGGCGCTAAGGAAGGTGACCTAGTTGCGCTGCTGTCAGCGACAGGCGCCCAGACTGAGACTATACCGCCGAGCATTGTGCTGATTACGATCGGGTCGGTGACGGGTGTGTCTATCTCCGCCCTGTTCACGGGTGGCATGTTGCCCGGCGTGGTGCTGGCCATCGGCCTGATCGCGGTCGTGTTCTGGCGCTATCGCGGGGAAGATTTGTCACATGTGGTGCGAGCGAATGGGGCAGAGATCGCAAAATCGTTCGTGGTCGCCTTACCTGCGATCGCACTGCCCTTCATCATCCGTGCCGCAGTGGTCGGCGGAGTGGCGACGGCGACCGAGGTATCAACAATCGGCATCGTCTACGCCATCGTTGCTGGGCTTCTAATCTATCGCAAGTTCGATTTCCGCCGGCTGTATCCGATGCTGGTGGAGACGGCAAGCCTTTCGGGCGCAATCCTTCTGATCATCGGCGCTGCGACAGCGATGGCCTGGGGCCTCACCCAATCTGGTTTCTCAGGGACGCTTGCCAATGCGATGCGCTCGCTGCCAGGTGGCGCCGTGGGCTTCATGGCTGTTTCGGTCGTGGCATTCGTGATTCTTGGCAGCGTACTAGAAGGAATTCCCGCCATCGTTCTATTCGGACCACTGGTATTTCCGATCGCTCGTGCCATGGGCATTCATGAAGTCCATTACGCAATGGTTGTGATCCTGTCGATGGGGATTGGCCTCTTTGCACCACCATTCGGCGTCGGGTATTACGCGGCATGCGCCATCTCGAAAATTCATCCGGACGAAGGAATTCGTCCCATCCTCGGATACATCGCGGCAATGATAGTAGGACTGATCGTCGTTGCAGCAGTGCCGTGGATTTCAATCGGCTTTCTTTGACACAGGAGAACAGAATGCAAGAACAGAACAACAAGGATCGCGTTGCCGTTGTAGTTGGCGGCGCAATGGGTATCGGCGCCGAAGTCTGCCGGCGCCTTGGTGCGGCCGGCTATACGGTAATCATCGCCGATCGCGACATACAAGCCGCGGCAACATTCGTTGAAGAATTGAAGGCAGCGGGCCTGCGTGCTGAGTCAGAGGAAATAGACGCCGGCGATGCTGCATCGGTGGCGAAAGCCTTTGCTGCTATCGACAGCCGGCATGCCCGATGCGATGTGCTGGTGAACTGTGCAGGCATTGCCAAGGTCTTTCCATTCCTCGAATTTCCACTCGATAATTTTCTTGCGACGATGAACGTCAACGTCACCGGCGCCCTGTTATGTGCCCAGCACGCAGCCCGGCTGATGCTGAAGCATCGATGGGGACGCATCGTCAACCTGGCATCGGTTGCCGGCCAGAGGTCTGTCGGTACGGGACGCACTGCCTACGGCACTTCGAAGGGAGCGGTTATTGCGCTGACGCGACAGATGGCCGTGGAACTCGCCGAGCACGGCATCACAGCCAATACGGTATCTCCTGGTCCGGTTGACACGCCGATGACGCGTGTGCTCCACACCGATGAGTTCCGCAAACAATATACCCATGCCATACCTATGGATCGCTACGGGTCAACTGCAGAAGTCGCTGCGGCCGTGATGTATTTCATCGGTGAGGAGGCCGGATACACCACGGGGGTCGATCTGGCAGTGGATGGCGGGTTCCTAGCAGCGGGGGCTCGCAAGCTTCCGTAAGGCATCGACCTGCGGTATTCCGAGAACCGGACTGACCCTAGCAGCGTGAATGATTTTTGCGTGAGTTTAATCACGACGCCCCACTGAAGAGAGACTGGCATGCACCGCAATCGCAAAGCAAAAATTGTTGCAACCATTGGACCGGCAAGCAATACGAAAGAAATTATTGAGGCCTTATTTCATGCCGGGGTCGACGTATTCCGGATGAACTTTAGCCATGGCACTCACGAGGACCATAAAAGACGGCTTGAGATTATCCGTGCGGTTGAAACGGAAGTTGGCCGTCCTATTGGCGTACTCCTCGACCTGCAGGGACCAAAATTGCGCATCGGCACATTTTCTGATGGTCCAGTGATGCTGGAGAACGGCGCTCGGTTTCGTCTTGATCTGGACAATAAAAAGGCAGGAGACCAGCGCCGGGTCTCTCTTCCCCATCCGGAAATTTTTGCTGCATTAACCGAAGACGCAAGCCTGTTACTAGACGACGGCAAGATTCATTTGAAAGTAGAGCAGTGTGGCCCGGACTTCGCTGATACGCGGGTAATCAACGGTGGCATGCTATCAGAGCGCAAGGGGGTCAATGTTCCCGGTGTGGTGCTGCCCATGTCCGCAATGACGGAAAAAGACAGGCGAGACCTTGATTATGGTCTGACACTAGGTATTGACTGGGTTGCGCTGTCCTTTGTCCAACGGCCTGAGGACATTGAAGAGGCTAAGGAAATTGTAAAAGGCCGTGCGGCCATCATGGCAAAGCTGGAAAAACCGGCAGCCATCAATCAGCTCGAACAAATCGTGCAGGCATGCGATGCCGTCATGGTTGCCCGGGGCGACCTAGGGGTGGAAATGCCAGCCGAACAGGTGCCGGCGATACAGAAACGCATCGTGCGCATGTGTCGGCGCCTTGGCAAGCCCGTGGTGGTAGCCACGCAGATGCTTGAGTCAATGATCAGTGCGCCGGTACCCACCCGTGCCGAAGCCTCCGACGTTGCGACAGCAATCTACGACGGGGTCGATGCGGTGATGCTCTCGGCTGAATCGGCATCGGGAAAATTTCCGGTTGAAGCAGTACGCATGATGAACGGCATTATTGACCAGACAGAGGCCGATCCATTCTTCGTCGAGACAATGGAAGGGTCCCACAGCCCCGCGCGTCCTGAGATTGCCGATGCAATCGGGTCTGCAATGCGCAACGTCGTTGACCTTCTGGGTGCCACGGCAACCGTTGCTTACACCAGCTCTGGCTATTCAGCATTGCGCATGGCGCGGGAGCGGCCGAAAGCGCGCATCATTGGCATGACGCCCAAGCTCAGTACGGCGCGCAAGCTTGCTTTGGTCTGGGGCGTACACCCGGTGCTGACCCATGATGTTGCGACTGTCTCGGAAATGACCGTATTTGCCTGCCAGACTGCAGCGCGTGAGCATTTGGCAAAAAAAGGCCAGACCATCGTTATCGCGGCGGGTATGCCGTTTGGAACACCAGGTACGACAAACCTGTTACGAATTGCTCAGATCGAATAAGTCTTTGTTGCTTTTAAACCTGAAATAGTTCGAGGAGATAAAGTTGAGCGCTATTGTTGATGTCATTGGTCGCGAAGTAATCGATTCCCGCGGCAATCCGACCGTTGAATGCGACGTGCTGCTGGAGTCCGGCGTGATGGGCCGTGCCGCCGTGCCGTCGGGCGCATCGACCGGCTCGCGGGAAGCGATCGAGCTGC
>NZ_JACYOX010000078.1 GCF_015352955.1 Noviherbaspirillum soli | reverse complement strand
TCCTGGAGCGCTTGCCGACGCTACCGGCCAGCCGTATCAGCGACTTGCTCCCGCATGGCTGGACGCCTGCCTAATTCGTCCATCTACCTCAGAAGGTTCCGGCAAGACGGGATGACTGGGCGCTTACGAACAACTTGTCTATTTGCGCGAAGAGGAGTGTGACGAATTCCAAGGTTTCCTTTGTTCAAGGCCGCTTCCAGAACAAGACGTAATGCGCCTTTTCGCAGAAAAAAAATGGTAAAAAGATATTGTTGTATCGGCCAATAATTCGACGATCGACAACAGTGTGGTAAAGCGATTTAGCACCGCAGCACGTATTTGTAATACACCCTTCTATTATGGAAATTGCGCGCCACGATGTGATAGCCAAGGAGCTCGAAGCAAGGCATTGGCGGGTGGTGGCCCACCGTAACCGGCAAGATCGCAATATCGCTGAGTACCTGGAACTGGAACTGGAACTTCCCTACACGTGAGCGGTAACTATGAGAGCCTTCCACATCGGCCGGGATTAATCAGCGATGCGCATTGCCATAGCGCTTTAGCCCCTCGAAGAACCACCAGTCGCCAATCACCTCGACGGCAAAGCGGGACGTGTCAAAGCAATCGCCAATGCAGACAAGCCCCTGATTGGCACTGACTTCATGAACGCCGTAGGGATGACCCATGCTGCTAAGAGGGTTGCTTGGACGCCGCCATTTGCCAGGTAATAAACTTATGGCACAAGCCGGATAGAGGTTGCTCGCTTACATTCGGCCTCCGGTGCAGAAAACTTCTACAGTGCTTTTTTGCCGGGTTTGCAATGACTGGCAGGACGTGTCATTCGGCTTCTTCCTACTCGGTTACTGCAATTGGATCGCTTGGCGGACCGCTGACAAGTGGATGGGACTGAATAATGCAGGCTGCGGTGCGGGCAACAGTTCACTTCCTGGTGAAGCCATTTCTCATCCATATGTCTACCGCGGCGGCGTCATGACGGGCATGGGACGCTGGGGGAGTCCACGCCGGCGTCCATACCATCAACAATTCCGGACAGGTAGCAGGTTTCAGCCGATCGGGTCAAATGCGAGTCCTGTCTATGGTTTCTTGTACAGCACAATGGCCCAATGACCGAGCTCGGTATCCTGGATGGACGGGAAAGCGTTGGAATCAGCATTAACAATGCGGGCCAACTCGTGGGAGATAGCGACGTTGGAGGGATCGCCTCACGCGATTTCCTAAATGAGAACGGCATAATGCGAGATCTTGGTGTTCGTGGGAAACTGGCACAGCATTGCTCGCGCGCAGGGCGATGACACGCAGGGGGCTGAACTGCTGACCCTCCAGAAGGGACACGCTTTCTGGTACGGGTCCGATCCTGGGGTAGCGGCTGGGTAAATTAGCGAGGTTGTGCGGAGCCACATTTACTTTCCAAGACGCATGGCGCGTGGCTTTGGTCGCCATGTAGCTAAGCGGCAGGCGCTTGCCGCCGTGCCGAATCGCTTTACGCGTCTTGGCACGCCTGTTACGGTTGCTATGCCATAACTTCCACTACTAAAGCGAAAGCGCGTCCTTTACATTCATCGCGCAACAGAGCCCCACGGCTTTGATGATTGCTTGCCCTCGCTCGTGCATTACCGACGAAAACATCTTCCGGTTGCGTCGGCGCCCGGGGATGACCGATGGTCCGATGGTCGTTACGCCGCCTGCTGCTCGACAATATGCACCGGTTTCATGGGCGGCCATCGAAGAAATTCATTGGCTTTCCACGCGGGCAACTCTTAGTCTAGCAAGCTGTCTATCCCGGCCACACAGGAAGGAGGGGCGCATTATGCCCGAGCACAGCACGAAGCGGCCAGAAGCAGGCGCCGTCCGGCCTTGGCTGAAGCATTATCCGCCCGGCCTGTCATGGGACGCGCCCATCGCCACCTGCCAGGTGCAGCACATCCTGGACGAGGCGGTCGCAGCCTACCCGGCGCGAGTGGCGATCGAATTCGAAGGCCGCGCCTTCACCTATGCCGAACTTGGCAGCCTGGCCGACCGAGCCGCACAGGGCCTGCGCGCGCTGGGTGTCGCGCCCGGTGTGCCTGTCGGCCTATACCTGCCCAACACGCCGCACTATGCGCTGGCTTTCTTTGCCGTGCTGAAGGCTGGCGGTACGGTGGTCAATTTCTCGCCGCTGGACGCCGCCGACGTGGTGCGTCACAAGATCGCCGACAGCCAGACCGAGATCGTTATCACGCTGGACCTGCCCGCGCTGTATCCAATGATGGCATCCATGCTGGGCAGCACCCGCCTGCGGCGGCTGGTGGTGGGCAGCCTGGCCGACATGGGCATGCGCGGTCCGCCTGCCGAGAGCCCCGGCATCGCCTTCGACGACAGCCATATCCGCTTCCAGGACTTGATCGCCAACGACGGCGCGCCACTGTCGGCGCCGCCGGCCGACCTGGAAGAGGCAATCGCCGTGCTGCAGTACACCGGCGGGACCACCGGCCTGCCCAAGGGGGCTGTGCTGAGCCACGCCATGCTCTCGGCGGCCTGCAGCCAGGCGCTGCTGAACACCCGCCACGACGACGGCATGCGGCTGGGCCAAGAAATATTTCTGTGCGTGCTGCCGCTATTCCATATCTACGCGCTGACCTTCAACCTGCTGCTGGCGCTGCGGCTGGGCGCCACCACTATCCTGCACCAGCGCTTCGAGCCCGAACGCGCCATTGCCGAGATCGCCGAACGCCGCGTCACGGTGTTCTTCGGCGTGCCCACCATGTTTACCGCGCTCAATGCCTGCGCGCTGCTCGACACCGCTGACCTGTCCTCGCTGCGCTTCTGCAATTCCGGCGGCGCGCCGCTGGCGCAGGAGGCTGCCCGCCGCTTCCGCGAGGCCGCCGGCCAGATCGTGCTGGAAGGATGGGGCATGACCGAACTCTGCGGCGTCGGCACCATCACGCCGCGTGGCACGGTCGGGCCGCCGGGCGCCTGCGGCATCCCGCTGTGCGGCGTCGACATTCGCTTTCTGGACGTGAATGACCCGGGCCGCACTGTGCCCTACGGCGAGCGGGGAGAGATCTGTGTGGCCGGCCCCAATGTGCTGCGCCGTTACTGGCTGCAGCCG
Source organism: Noviherbaspirillum soli (assembly GCF_015352955.1). Lineage (GTDB taxonomy): Bacteria > Pseudomonadota > Gammaproteobacteria > Burkholderiales > Burkholderiaceae_D > Noviherbaspirillum_A > Noviherbaspirillum_A soli. The sequence continues at coordinate 6,632 of NZ_JACYOX010000078.1, read as the reverse complement.
CAGGCGAGCGCCGATGCCATGACGGCGGATGGCTATTTCCGCACCGGCGACGTCGGCTACATGGACGCCGACGGCTATCTTCATATCTCCGACCGCGTCAAAGATATGCTGCTGTGCAGCGGTTACAACGTTTATCCGCGCCTGATTGAGGAAGCGGTCTACCGTCATCCGTCCGTGGTCGAAGTCATCGTGATCGGCGTGGACGATCCCTACCGCGGCCAGCATCCGAAAGCCTTCATCCGGCTGCGGGACGGCGCTGCGCCGTTCACCCTGGAGGCGCTGAAGCTGTTCCTGAAGGACGCGCTGGGCAAGCATGAAATGGTGCAGGCCATCGAGTTTCGCGCCGCATTACCGAAGACGGCGGTTGGCAAGCTGTCGAAGAAAGAGCTATACGAAGAAGAGCGCGCGAGACGGCAGCAAGCCGGGCCTACAGGCGCGCCGTAACTTGACCACCAACCTGAAGGAGGCGACATGAAAAAGACATTTCCACCATCCGCGGCAGCCGCGGCCCTGATCGCCGCAGGCCTGTGCCTTGCACCGGCGGCCTCGGCCGAAACCGTGCGGATCGCGTTCATCGACGCGCTGAGCGGCGCATTCGCCCCTCCTGCGCAAACTGCGCTAAAGAACTTTCAGATGATTGCCGAGATCGCCAACCAGCAGAAATGGGCAGGGCCTGGCAACACCATCGAGGTGGTCGGCTTCGATGGCAAGGGCAGTCCCCAAGACTCGGCGAGCCAGCTCAAGACGGTGATTGACCAGGGCTACCGCTACATCGCCCAGGGCGGCGGCTCCGGGGTGGCGTTCGCGCTGATCGACGGCATCAACAAGCACAACGAACGCAATCCCGGCAAGGAACTGGTGTATCTGGACTACGCGGCGCTCGACCCCGACCTGACCAACAGCAAGTGCAGTTTCTGGCACTTCCGCTTCGAACCGAACTCGGATATGCGCATGGAGGCGCTGACGAGCTACATGGCCAGCAATCCGGCGATCAAGAAAGTGTTTGTAATCGGGCAGAACTATGCGTTGGGCCACCAAGTCAGCCGCGCCGCTAAGGACTATCTCAAGCGCAAACGTCCCGACATCCAGATCGTCGGCGACGACCTGCATCCAATCGCCACAGTCAAGGACTTCTCGCCCTATGTCGCGAAGATCAAGGCCTCCGGCGCCGACTCCGTCATCACCGGCAACTGGGGTAATGACCTGGCGCTGCTGATCCGGGCCGCCAAGGACGCTCAGCTCGACGTCAATTTCTATACCTATACTGCCTACACCACGGGCGTGCCGACCGCGATGGGCGCTGCCGGCGCCGACCGCGTCAAGAATGTCAGCCAGTGGCACCCCAACAACGAAAGCTTCGCTGGCGCCGACGTGGTGGAAGCGTTTAAGAAAAAGTACAACGAGGACTACTGGCTCATGTCCAGCCATAGCGCGATCGCGATGTTGGCCAAGGCCATCAAGCAGACCGGCTCGGCTGACCCGGTCAAGGTGGCCTTCGCGATGGAAGGCATGACGGTCAAGAGCTTTAACGGCGACGTCGAGATGCGCAAGTCTGACCACCAGGCGCAGCAGCCCATCTATATCGCCACCTGGACCAAGGTCAATGGCAAGGATGTGCGCTACGACCAGGAAAACACTGGCTATGGCTGGAAGACCGAGAAAAAGATCGACACCTTCGTGGCAACCCAGCCGACATCCTGCCAGATGAAGCGGCCGGCCGGCTGAACCTGGGCAGCCCCGCGCACCGTGGGAAAACAGTCAAGACCGAAGGCAACCATTCAGCCCGATTTGGCGCTACATTTATTGTGACGCCAACAATTGGGGAGACGGTGATGCGGATGGTCATCTTGTTCAAGTTCGGTTAGCGGTGCTCAACGGCGAGCTGAAAATGCGCGACATGCCTGATCGACGACGAACCCTCTCCGAAAAAAGAATGACGATCAGGGCCAATGCGTTGCCTGGCAACACCTCCGGTTTTGACTGCGCTTGCCCAATAACGCGACGACCCCATCTTCAATACGGTACAGATCTGAATGTGTTCGGCCAGCAATTGTACGGCCTCGATGTGTAAGGACCAGGCGGTTCCTGCAAATTTGCGGCAATGTACGCAATCCAATGGCATTTGATGATGTTGTGACTACATATCTTGCGCCGTCAAAGCCAGCGTCACCGGTTCACGTGGGAGCGATTCTTCCGCATTGCCATTAAATGGTTGCGAGAACCACGGGTAGTGCACCCTTATCCTGACCCGAGCTTCGGAGCAAATATGCAAGGTAGGAGCTTGTATACAGGAAAACTGCATGTACGGAGCTGCGCGGGGGTGCTGGCTAACCGGAGTTTCGCCGCAACAAATCATTGTGCATGCAAGCTCATGATGAATGTGTGCTGGAACAGAATCACAGCCGGGTTTGACGCCGATGCCTTTCTGGTTATCATGCATACGTGCATCGGTGAAACACCAAGCGGTATTTCCAACAGGCGGACCCGCCCAAAAGACTGTTGCATCTTGGCGGCTGTTCGCGGCGCCACGGTGATCAAGTCGCTATCGGAAACGATTGCCAAGTTCTGCACATAGGTCGCTGTCTCAACGACAGGTTCGGGAAGCTGTATGCCTCTGCGCAGAAAAGCTTCGGTCAGTGCACGCCGGACGCTCGAGTCCCGTTGCTGCAGAACCCAATCCTGTTGTGCGAGCAGTTCATAGGTCAGAGGCAGGCAATTATGGATTGGGTTACTCATCCCGGCGACAACGCAAATCTCGTCCTCATAAAGATTGGCGATAGAAAGGTTCGATGCCTGCTCCGAGGTCAGTCCTTCATTTGGCAAACGGCCAACGACGCAGTCCAGTTCCCCCTGAAGCAACAATTCGAGCAGTTGCCGGGCGGTGCCTTCACGGGTTTGCAGCGCGCAGCCACCCGCCTTCCGAAACCGACCGATCATCTTCGGAAGATGAGCAATAAAGGCTTGCGGTACTACGCCAACGCGCAATACAACCTGACGCCTTCCAGCCACTCGTGTAATCGCCGAAGCCAGCTCGCGAAATTCGTTGAGAACGGTGCGGCATCGACCGAGAATGGCCTGCGCTTCTGCCGTAGGCACAACCCCTTGCCGAGTCCGGTCGAATAAACGGATTCCGATCTGGGATTCCATATCGTTCAGCATAGCTGTCACTGCCGGCTGGCTCACGCTCAGGTGAGTCGCTGCTTTATGCAGACTTCCATGCTGAACCAGCAGATCGATCAACATTAAATGCCGGAACTTCAAATGGGACAACGCCGATAAAGGATGCATAGTCACCTGCGTAGTCGAACCACTGAAATTTGTGAAAACCTAAGGTTATCACGACATCAGAATTTTCGATTAACAAGTTTTCACGCATTGACCTAGACTTTTCTCCACCAAACACTCGACGGGGATCAACGTGCGCCAATATCGACTCGTGACTTCAATAGGATCGGCCCTGCTGGCCGCCAGCCAGCTCTTCGGCGGAAATGTCCATGCCGCTTGGCCGCAAGATCAGCCGATCAAGTTGATTGTGCCCCAGGCGGCGGGTGGCACGAATGACACGGTGGCGCGGTTGATCGGCAAGGAACTGAGCAAGAGCCTGGGACAGAGCGTCGTCATCGACAACCGTCCCGGCGCCTCCGGCGCCATTGGCATACAGGCGGCCACGCAGGCGAAGCCGGATGGCTACACGCTCGCCTTGGCTTCGGATACGTCTCTTACGCTAGGCGCAGTGCGACCTTCTCTGAACTGGAACTTCAACCGCGATCTTGTCGGCGTAGCGATGATCGGCGACCAGCCGATCGGAATAGCAGTTCCCGCCCAAAGTCCGCACCGCTCGCTAACGCAGTTGCTAGATGCTGCACGCAAGACGCCAGGTCAGGTCGCATATGGCACGTCCGGAATCGGCACAGCGCAGCACATTGTCGGGGAATGGCTGTCAAAGCAAGCCGGAGTGGAAATGATCCACGTGCCATACAAAGGCGGAGGGTTGGCCACGACGGATCTGATAGCGGGCCAAATTCCCGCCGCGGTACTCGGTTTTGCTCCGCTGCTCGCTCAACAGAAGGCTGGCAAGGTGCGTATCCTCGCCCTGACCTCGGCGAAACGTGATCCCGGTTTACCTGATATGCCCACGCTGGGTGAGCTCGGTTTCAAGGAAATCATGCTGGACCAGTGGGCCGGCGTCGTCGCGCCGCGTGGTACGCCACCTGATATCGTTGAACGCCTGTCCAGCGATATCAGGAAAGCCCTGAACTCGCCTGAGGTGCAAAAGGAGCTTACCGACAGAGGCATGAATCCAAATTACATGTCGAGCGCGCAGTTTGATTCCTTTATAAAAAAAACCGCCGATGATTGGGCAAGAGTCGTCCCCAAGCTCAATCTGAAACTGCAGTAAAACCACGTAACCCCGCACGGATGAACCAGGAATAAAAATCATGAACGTCAACAACGAGAGAAGCAATCAGGCGCCGAACATCGTTTTCGTCCTCGCGGACAACCTCGGTTGGGGCGAATTGGGTTGCTACGGCGGCGGCAAGGTCCGCGGCGCGCCCACGCCGCGCATCGATGCGCTTGCAGCGAGCGGAACGCAGTTCCTGAACTTTAACGTCGAAAGCGACTGTGTGCCGACCCGGTCGGCGTTGATGACGGGACGCCACCCGATCAGGACCGGCGCCTTGCAGTCGGTACCGGCTGGCCTGCCGCAAGGCCTCATTCCATGGGAAGTAACGATAGCGGAAATCCTGTCCCAGGCCGGATATGCCACCGCTATGTACGGGAAATGGCATTTGGGTGACAAGGAAGGACGGTACCCCAAGGACAAAGGATTCGACGAGTGGTACGGCATTCCCAGGACCACGAACGAAAGCATGTTCATGGATTCGGTCGGCTTCGATCCTGCGGTCGTGGAACCACCTTATGTGATGGAAGGGCACAGCGGAAGCCCGGCTGAGAAACGCGAGCTTTATGACCTCGAAATGCGCCGTCGCATCGATTCCGTGCTTACGGACAAAAGCTGTGATTTCATCAAGCGGCACGCTGGTGCCGATACGCCCTTTTTCCTCTACGTCCCGCTGACGCAGCTTCATTTTCCGACAATCCCTCATCGGGAGTTCGAAGGAAGAACTGCCCATGGCGATTTTGCGGACTCGCTCGTCGAAATGGATGCGCGGGTGGGGCAGATCATGGATCAGGTTGATGCATGCGGCATAAGTGAGCAAACGGTCTTCATATTTGCGAGCGACAACGGTCCTGAATATCGTCGCCCTTGGCGTGGAAGCGCCGGCATGTGGACAGGCACTTACCATACCGCGATGGAAGGTGCGCTCCGCGTGCCGTTGATTATCCGCTGGCCCGGCAAAGTGCCGGCTGGGAAAATTACAAACGAAATGGTGCACACTGTCGACTTCTTACCCACGCTGGCAAGCATCGCAGGCAGCGATATTCCGCGCGACCGTCCCATCGACGGCGTCGACCAAAGCAATTTTTTCCTTGGTAAGCAAGAGAAATCCTGCCGCGAAGGCTTCGTCTATTACATCAAATCAGAAATAAGAGCAGCAAAGTGGCGGGATTGGAAAATGCATTTTGTTTGGGAGGTCGAGCCCAATGCGGGGGCAAACCATCTCGAAACGCCCTACTTATTCAACCTGATTCAGGACCCCAAGGAAGAAAGCGATGTTAATACGACGCAGGGGTGGGTGCGCGGTCCGATACGGAAGATGATCCATGCATTCCAAGAGTCGCTAAAAGTTTCACCACCCATACCCCCAGGCGCACCCGATGATTATATTCCGCGCAACCAAACTTAGCAGGCAATTAAAGTTTGGCGGTATGGGAACAAGGTGCGTCCCTCACTGAGGTCAGCTGAAAAAAGTGTACGCCAACGTTTCGTAAAATTGAGGAACGGAGGCATAGATGAATCGAGTACCGAGAGCGCGTTATACGAAGGAATTCCGGGAAGAGGCAGTAAAGCTCGCAGGGCAGTAGGTGCGTCGGAGGCGTCGCGGCGGCTGTCAATTCCACTCAAGTCGCTGGCGAACTGGCAGCGGGCGGGCAAGGCGGGCAAGCTGGAGGAAGTTGGCCGGCAGCAGAAACCGCAGACGGAGCTGGGAGCTGAACTGCAGCGGACCAGGCGGGAGCTGGCTGAGGTGCAGATGGAGCGCGACCTGCCAAAAAAGTTCGCGGCGTACTTTGCGAAGGAGTCGCGGTGAAGTACGAGTCCATAAAAAGAATTGCGACGTCAGTATCCCGTGCCGGCGATGTGCCGGCTGCTGGGCGTATCGGCCAGCGGGTACTATGCCTGCCGCCGCCGCAAACCGTCGCCGCGTGCGCGGCAAGAGTCACGCTTGGAAGTGAAAATTCAGGCTGTCCACCGACGAACCCGCGAGACGTGCGGGCCGGAGCGACTGAAGAAGGCCTGGCCGCGCATGGCGTGCAGGTCGGCCTGCATCGCATTCGTAGGCTGCGCAAGAAACCGGGTGCGCTGCAAGCAAAAGCGCAAGTTCAAGGCAACGACCGATTCGAAGCACACTCTGCCGGTTGCGCCGGACCTGCCCGAGCGGCGCTTCACGGCCGAGGCACCGGACCAGGTATGGACCGGTGAACTGACGTGCATCGCGACCGATGAAGGC
>NZ_JACYOX010000077.1 GCF_015352955.1 Noviherbaspirillum soli | reverse complement strand
ATCAAAAACCTATGCCAGATTGAACATACTCATCACCGCTCCTGCGTGAACTTCGTCGTCAATCTTATGGCCGGTGTCGTTGCTTACTGCCTCGCGCCCAACAAGCCACGCTTGCCCGTGACGACCAGAGCGCCAATTCTCTGATACCTGCCCTTATCCCGAACTGACGTTAATTACGTTCTGATCGTTCGAATTTAGTTCTTATACAAACGCAGCAAGGAAGGAAATATTGTGCACCCGACGACGAAAAGTCGGAAAATGTTACACAAGTTACCAAAAAAAGATGCTCGTCTGGGCCAGTCAGTGCTACTAATTATAGAAAATAGTCTGACTGAGAAACCTTATGAAACGCTTCTGCCTTTTCCCTGTTAAAGTTGCGCTGATAGCAATTATGCTCAGTGTGCCTCTTGCGCAGGCGCATAATCGGGTTCATCGGTCCGTTAGCGTTGGCTCCCCAGGTTACTACTCTCCTCCGCAATTTTATTATCAGCCTCCGCCAACGATATACTATCCGCCACCACGAGCTTTTTATCAGCCGCCGCCCCCTGTATACTATGTGCCGCCACCAGTCTATTATCGGCCTCCTCAAACTACTTACTGGTCTTCTCCGGGCGTGTATATGCAACCAGCCCCGGTTTATCCTATTGGATGGCCTTACTGAGCGCAGCTTTTATTAGCCCTAGGACCTGTGTCTCGCTTTAAGCTGGACATGATGCATATGCACAAGCAGCCAGGCGATGCCAGTGGCCGTCATAGCACGCCACTTCACTCTTGGGGAGTTTCGTTTGCCCGGCAAATGTAATCTATAAATTGGCGTGATCAATAGACGATTATGCGCAACACTGGTTGCTTGCATGTCAACTTTTGCGGATAGAAGTGATATGACGGGGTTGCATGCACTACCGACTCGGTTAGACTGGTTGCCCTGCTTGGACATGCCAAGCTTTGCGCAATATCGCGCTACTACCTGCATCATAAGACGACTTGATCTGGAGAACCTATGGCTAAAGTTGCAAAGAAAGCACCCGCTGCAAAGAAAACATTGGGAGCAAAAGCCGCCACAGGCACCGGCTTTAATAAGCCCCTGACGCCCTCGCCAGAACTGGCTGCCGTGATCGGCAGCACGCCACTGCCGCGCACGGAAGTCACGAAAAAAATCTGGGAATACATCAAGGCGAATAATCTGCAGGATGCCGCGAACAAGCGCAATATCAACGCCGATGCTAAGCTGAAACCCATCTTTGGCAAGCCGCAGGTCACGATGTTTGAAATGACCAAACTGCTCTCTGCACACATCAGCTGATCCCGCAAGGGTATAGCCTCAGCGCGCCGCTGCTGGGGCTACTCAAAAAAGGTGTTCCAATTTGCTTTCCACGCTGCCGACGAGCCGGCTGACAAGCCATGATCGTGCCAGTATCCATGCAAACAGCGATCGCTGCATTGGGTCTTCCGGTTGCATCGCCCCATGATGCAACCTTCCCCAAACGTAGGAACCTGACGTGGGGGAGCACAAGGTTTGGGCCACATAGCAAAGCTTAGGGTGTGCCTATCTTTGCCGGCAACCCTCAGTTTGACGAATCGGAACAAAACGCACAGTGCTTGCCATCTATTCGAACTGCTGTGCAAGCAAAGCGGCGCGACTTGTTCAGCCTGATATCAAGTACTGACCATTGGCGACAGACAGGAGCCCAGGCCCGTCAACAGATACGGCGGCTGACGGTATGTTTTTGACAGCGTCAACGCCATGAAAATTATATACACACACAATCCAGCAAGGCTGACCGGATGGTGCAAGTGATTGGCGCCTGTAATCGGGTCAGGTTAGCAGGGCCGCGCTACCGTTCGCTTGGGCATCGCTTTCCGCTACGGTGAACGCGGGCTTTTTGTAACTTTGCAACACCGGACAACAGCGAAGTTACTGCCGCCGCATGAGCCGATACAATGGACACGGGTCGTGTGAGAGGCAGTGTGCATCTGCAGCTACAGTCGTCCCCGTATCCTTTCCTTATTTTGTAGGAATAATATGAAGAAAAGCGATTTAATAGAAGACTTGGCCGCTGCCGCCGAAGTCACCAAGCCCCAAGCGCGGATCATGGTTGATCGTCTTGTGGAGTTGATCCAGACGGGAATACGCAAAGAGGGACGCTTTCCGCTGACAGGCTTGGGGACATTCGCCGTCGGCAAACGCGCAGCACGTACCGGCCGAAATCCAGCGACCGGCGAAAAGCTCAAGATCAAGGCAACCAACACCGCCAAGTTCCGTGCCGCGCCGGACCTGAAAGCCGCCGCCAAAAAATTCAAAGGCTGAGCGCGCCAATTCGTCAGCGCAGCGCAAACAAAAGCCGATACTCATGCGGCTTTTTTCTTTAGCACTTTTGATGCTGCGAACCCGTGACTACGTGCATCTGCCAAGGTACCGCCTGCTTTCGCAGATCGCTCAAAATGTTGAACGGTGGCCTAGCCTTGGAATTGCTGCATCGCACTTTTTTAGGTATGCAATTTCAGCGCAACTGTTGATTTTCGCGTAGTAAGCAGTCTGCCTGCTCTAACCGCTCAGGCTCCGGCGACCGAGGCGAGGTCTTTTTCTATGTTGGCACTAGATCATTCAATGGAGGAATACGCTGCGGCGAACGGAGTTCTCCGCGGTCATGTTGTCGCTGCCACATCGTGATGCTATGTGGATTGCCAATTTTGTACATAGCCGCCAGCTCGCAGCACAACGAGGCCCCTGACACGGTGACGATGGATAAGAGCGGTGCCAACAAGGCAGCCCTCGACCAGTCGAACGCGGAACGAGACCCCCCTTATCGAGATCCGGCAAGTCAAGTATCTCAACAATATCGTCGAGCAGGACCATCGCGCCGTCAAACGGGTCACCCGGCCGATGCGCGGCTTCAAATCATTCTGTTCTGCGCAAGCCGTTCTGGCCGGCATCGAGCTCATGCACATGATTCGCAAAGGCCAGCTCATCATGGCGGGGTGCGATGGCATGTCGTTTGCCAATCAATTTTATACGCTGGCAGGACAAGTCCCTTCAAAGTAATGGGCACGTGACCTTACCTGCACTGCTCTGTCTTTAGCGCGCCAACGCGACGGCACCCCGGCGGGACCTCTCCGCTGCCCGCTATGTGTACTGGGTAAGCGTCATCTGGGCACCGTCTGGACGAGGCGATCTGCCAGCGAGATGATTTGGTCGGTGTGACACATCTGGGTTGTGTCCACGATTGACATCATGGACATAATGGATCGACCGGTCGTTTCCTCTTCCGATACGAAGCATTACCGCCGCCACAGCACTGCATTCAAGCTGGCGCTGGTGGAGCAGACTTTGCAGCCCGGCGCTTCTGTCGCCCGCATCGCACGCGAGCATGGCGTCAATGCCAACCAGGTGTTCGGCTGGCGCAAGCTGCATCGCGAGGGCTTGCTGGACTCGTCAGCCGACGCGTCAGCGGCCATGCTGCCGGTCACGATCATGGCGACAGACTCACAGAACAGTGATTCATCTTGTCCCTCATCTCCGAGGCCGGAAACAGCAAACGTCCTTCGCCTCGAATGCGCTAAAGGCTGCCTCTTCATCGAAGGCGTACCTGACAGCGGCATCCTTGACCGTGTGTTGGATCGCCTGCTGGGATGATCGGTCTGCCGGCGGGCACACGCGTATGGCTGGCAGCCGGGTTTACCGACATGCGCAGCGGCTTCAACGGTCTGGCGGCGAAGGTGCAGACGGCACTGACCGGAGACCCGTATTCCGGCCATGTGTTCGTCTTCCGCGGCAAGCGCGGCGACCTCATCAAGGTCCTATGGTGGACCGGCGATGGCTTGTGCTTGCTGGCTAAGCGTCTGGAACGCGGCCGCTTCATCTGGCCACAGGCCACCGAAGGCAGTGTCGCATTAACACCAGCCCAACTCTCGATGCTGCTTGAGGGCATCGACTGGCGCCGTCCCGAGCGCACCCAGCGTCCGCTGTCGGCGTTATAGCTTGTAAACATCCTTGCACCTGCGTAAACTCCTTCGGCATGTCCTTGCCTGCCGACCTCCCCGACGATATTGCTGCTCTCAGGACGTTGATTGCCGAGCGTGATGCGGCACTGGCCCACAAGGAAGTCGTCGTCACCGAACTGCGCGAGCAACTCTCGATCCGGTCTGCCGAGATCGAGCACCTGAAGCTGTGGATCGCCAAGCTGCAGCGCATGCAGTTCGGCCGCAAGTCGGAGAAGCTTGATACGCAGATTGCGCAACTGGAGCTGCGCCTGGAGGACCTCCAGGCTGACGAAGGCCAGTCCGCCAGCGTGGCCCAACGGCAGAAGCGGCCATTCCGCACTCCACAATGCAAGCCATTGCCGTCCCACCTGCCACGCGACGAACAAGTCCATGCCCCGGCCGAGAAGGCATGCCCGTCCTGTGGCGGCCATCTTAAGCACCTGGGCGAGGATGTGTCCGAGCAACTTGAGTATGTGCCGGCCAGCTTCCGGGTCATCCGTCATATCCGCCCGAAGCTGGCCTGCTCCTGCTGCGATTGCATCGTGCAGGCCGCTGCGCCCAGCCGGCCGATCGAGCGTGGCTTGCCTGGTCCTGGTTTGCTAGCCCATGTAATGGTCGCCAAGTTTGCCGATCACTTGCCGCTTTACCGGCAATCGGTCATCTACGAGCGTGAAGGGGTGGAACTGTCCAGGGCACTGCTGGCCGACTGGGTCGGCGCCTGCAGCGACTTGCTTGCCCCGTTGGTCGACGCCATTGGCCGCCATGTCCTCACCGCCGACAAACTGCATGCCGATGACACGCCGCTGCCGGTGCTAGCGCCCGGCTTGGGCAAGACCAAGACCGCCCGGTTGTGGACCTATGTGCGTGATGACCGGCCCTGCGGCTCGCAGGATCCGCCGGCAGTCTGGTGTGCCTATACGCCAGACCGCAAGGGCGCCCACCCGCAGCAGCACTTGAAGAACTTCACTGGCGTGCTGCAGGCCGACGGCTTTGCCGGCTTCACCGCGCTGTACGAGTCCGGCCGGATCCGGGAAGCGGCTTGCTGGGCGCATTATCCCGAGTGCTTTTTTATCTTGAGTGAAGCTAATTGGCAACAGCGTTCATGCGGTCAATCGGTGATCCGAACCCCACATAAATTTGAATTGTTCAAAGGGACTGCAAGAACGCGAGCATATCGCCCTTGGGCTTCCATGTCTTCGCGTTTGCCGGCTCGATACCGGCCTTCTTCCAGAAGGCCAGCATAGCCTCCCGCTTCATCTGCAGGTTGGTCGTGATGTAGCGGCCGGTCGTGGCGACGCTGGCGTGACCGAGGTAGTCGCGGATCACCGTCACGTCAGTGCCTGACTGCAGAAGCCCAACGGCGCAACTGTGGCGCAAGACATGTGGCGTGATGTGCTTGTGTCGCAGCACTGGGTTGTCGCAAGCAGCCGACGCCGCGTGCTTTCTGAGAATGTAAGCGACGCCGTCGCGGGTCAAAGGTTGGCCCTGTCGATTGAGGAAGACGCATTGCCCACCGGCGGCGCCTGACATTCCGCGTAGTCGGTGCAGCGCGTTGGCCGTCTCGGTCCACAGCGGCAACAGCCGCTCTTTCTTGCCCTTGCCGCGCAGGCGAACCTGCCTTGGTGCGGCCAATTGTAGATCGTCCCACCGAAGCCCGGCGGCCTCGCTGACCCGAGCACCACTGTTGTATAGGAAGAGCAGCAACGCGTAGTCGCGCCAACCGTCGAAGGTGCGCTGATTGGGCATGTTGATGATCAGGCGGACGTCCTCCGCCTCAAGATAGGTTGCCGGTCGCTGCCGCGCCTTCTTCGCAGGGATCGCCAACATCCGCGCGTACTGCTGTGAGTGTGCCAGGTCGTTGCGTAGCAGGTGCTTGAAGAATCCACGGATCGCGGCCCGGCGGCAATTGCGTGTCGCTGCCGAATTCGATCGCTGCGCCTCGATGTGATCCAGGAAGCGCATCACTGCCTCTGCATCGATGTCGTCGAGCTGCAAGGAAGCGACCCCTCGGCCGCGCTGCTCAGCAATGAACTTGAACAGCATCGTCAGCGCATCACGGTAGGCACGGACGGTGTGGACGCTGGCACCTCGCTGCTTCGGCAGGTACTCTGTAAAGTACGACTGCACATGAGCGAACAGACCACACGGCGAGCGGCTCATGGCAATCGACTCTTGCTGCGCGAGTGCTGCTCAAAGCGCTGGCTTGCCAATTGCAACAGCTCGGGCGTGGCCTTCAGGTACACCTCCGTGCCAAGGACGTTCTGGTGGCCAAGGTAGGCCGATAGCCACGGCAGCTTTGCATGCACGTCCACACCTTCGACGGCCCAAGCGGTCAGCCGATGTACGGCGAAGGCATGCCTGAACTCGTAAGGCCTGGGACCCGAGCGACCGCATGGCGGCTTCAAGCCGAGATCGCGTAGCAGACATCGCAACGCGTCCGAGGCCGCACGCAGAGTGAGCGCTGATCCATCGCGACGGATGAACAGTATCAGTGGATCGCTGGCGCCGTTTGCCGCCAAGACTTCCTCGCGTTGCCGCAGGTACTGGCGTAGTTCGACAACCAGATCGTTGCGGATCGGCAGGATGCGCGAACGCCCCTTGCTTCGTTGAACTGTCAGAACGGCGGCGCGTAGATCGACGTCGACCAAGTGCAGCCTGGTGGCCTCGCCCAGCCGCATCCCGGTGCAGTACAGTACGAGAGTGAGCGCGCGCAGCATAGCCCCCCACATGTTGCGGCCCTCGTGCCGCGTGGCGGCGTTCAGCAAGGCAAGCAGCTCTTCGCGGCTGAAGATGTAGGGCACGAACACCGACTCCTTGACCGGCGCCACCGCGTGATCTGGAACGAAGCCATACGGGTCGCTGCGACGGCGAAACAGGCACAACTGGCGTACTACGCCAAACTCGCTGCCCACCGTGATGGCCTTGCGGCCTTCGATCCGTGTCACCCACTGCGTTACCGCTTGCTCCAATGACGCCGGGCGTTCGCCGTAGTGGTCACGGATGAAGCGCACGAAGCCATTAAGCACGAACTCGGCGCGGCGGTAGCCCATGCCCATGGCTCGTTTGAACGCAAGGAACTGCGCGGCGTCGTGGGCCAAGGCTGTGGCGGTAATCATCGTGCTCATCGCGGCACCGGAAGAGATACCTCACGCAGCGACTGCGTGGCGATGCGCACGTAGGCCGAGACCGAATCCGGGTCGCGATGGCTGAGCAGATCCGACAAGACTCGTACCTTGGTGCCGACATCGAGCTGCCGCGCGGCGTTCGAGTGCCGCAAGACGTGACTGCCCAGGTATGGCGCTTGAATGCCGGCGACCTTGGCATGTTTGATGAGCATGTGCCGCACCGCCGACGACGCCGTGAGGGCGGCAAATGGCACCTTCATCTGGACGAACACGTGCCGCGTAGCCGTATGCAACGGACGCCCCTGCCGCAGGTAACGTGCCAACACCTTGGCGACCGGAGGAAGCAGCGGCAACACGAAATTGACGCCGGTCTTCGGGCGCGACATGTGCAGCGCGCCGGCGTTCCAATCGATATCCTCCAATTGCAAGCCGATCACTTCGCCTGCACCCAGACCGTAGGTGCTCATCATCAATAGCATCGCATGATCGCGAAGTCCGCATGCTGTGCTTGTGTCCACTGCGCGCAGCAGTCGCTGAACGTCCTCCCACGGCAACGCGCGCCTGGGGCGTTCAAACTTTGGCTGTACTGGCGCGATCACCCCATCGGCCAAGTCGGCGCGAATGCGCCCGCTGGATAGCAAGAACCGGGCAAAGGATCTGACCGTGCTGGCGATGTCGGCTGTCGTCGAGCGCGCATATTGACTGGCGCATTGGATGAGGAATGCGTCGATGGCGGGTAAGCTCAGATGGCGCCATGACTTGCCGGAACGGCTCAGGTGCTCGAGCAGCTTGCCGACATGATCGAGCTTCTTGCGGATCGTGGTCTCTGGGTTGCCACGATGTTGCCCAAGGTGAGCAGCGTAGTCGCGCAGAACTGCCTCGGCAGGAGGCCGGCGGGGTTCGATAGACTGCCACGGTGGCACCGGCATGCCCATGACTTCGTGAACGCGGCGCAGTGAGCGTATAGCTGAACTGGCGTGACCGAGATATGCGGTATTGATCTTGCGTGAACGCGCGTACCAGGCCTGGAAGCGCTTGACCCCGTCGCGTGATATCTCAGCGCCTTCGTCAAGGCCAAGAGCGCCGCAATAGCGCCGAAACCGGCCGATCCATTCCAGGTATCGCTTCGCGCTGCTTGCGCGGACACAGCGATCACCGCGCCATACGCGCAGGATGTCTTGAACACTGGGCGTGCGCTCGGAGGGCTGTGGCTTGGGTAACTGGGTGGCCATGCAAGCATATACGCTAGCCTGGCCAGATCGGATTCAAAAGCTCATTGAACGCGCTGGATTTATGTGGTGTCACGCGCCAGCCATACTCCTCCTGCGGACAGTGGCCTCATGCATCGAACTCCGGATAAAAAAGCACTCGGGATAATGGGCCATGCACGCGGCTTCCCTGATGCGTCCATCAGCATAAACCTCGTTGTAGCCGGCAAAGGCATCGGCCTGCAGCACGCCGCTGAATTGAGCCAGATGGGATTGCGGATGCTGGCCCTGTCGGTTGGGCGAGTAGGCAAACCATACTGCCGGTGGTGCCGCGGACCCCGAATTTCGGTCGTCTCGGACATAGACCCAGAGCCGGCCGGTCTTCGTCTGTCCATTGCCGGGCGCGAGCACCGGCATGGGCGTGTCGTCGGCATGCACCTTGCCCGGCGCCAGCACATATCGGCGCAGCGCCTCCACCAGCGGGCGCAGCAGGGCGCCGCAGGCGCCGATCCAGCGGGCCATAGTAGAACGATCCAGGTCCACACCAGCACGGGCATAGATAGCCGACTGTCGATATAGAGGTTGATGGTCAGCGAATTTCGATACCAGGATATGGGCCAGCAGGCCAGGTGCGGCGATGCCGCGCTCAATTGGCCGGCTGGGTGCTGGGGCCTGAACGATGACGTCGCAACATGCACAAACCTTCTTGCGCCGGATATGGCGGATCACCTTGAATGCCGCATCGATGAGATCGAGCTGCTCGGACACGTCCTCTCCCAGCGGCTTGAGCTTGCCGCCGCAGGAGGGGCAGTCTTGTTCCTCTGGTTCAAGCACACGGTCTTCGCGTGGCAGATGCGCCGGCAGCGGTTGGCGCGCGGGTCTTGGCGTGGTCAGTGTTGGCGCCGATACGGCCGCGTCAACCGGATGCTCGCCTTCTTCGGCCAGCAGATCTTCCAGGCGCGTTTCCAGTTGCTCGATTTGCCGGTCGAGCTTCTCGGACTTGCGGCCGAACTGCATGCGTCGCAACTTGGCCAGTTGCAGCTTGAGCTGTTCGATTTCCAGCGAGCGCACGCTGAGCGCCTGCTCCAGTGTCGATACCGTGTCCCGTAACTGCTGCAGCTCGTCGTCGCGGTGACGCAGCAATGCCTTCAAGGCTTCGATATCGTCCGGCAGGGTGTCAGGGGCGGCTGGCATGCGCGCAGTTTACGCGCCCCCGGATAGGTTTACAACACCGACAAGGGCGGCCAAGTGCGTTCCGGCTGCTTCCAATTGATCCCTTCCAGCAGCATCGACAGCTGGGCAGCCGTCAAATGCACCTTGCCGCTGTCGGCCTGCGGCCAGACGAAACGACCACGCTCGAGCCGTTTCGCCAGCAGGCATAGGCCGTCGCCGGTAGACCAGAGCACCTTGATGACATTGCCGCGTCGACCGCGGAAGACGAAGACGTGACCGCTGAACGGATCCTCCTCCAGTGCTGCTTGCACCTTGGCTGCGAGACCGTTGAATCCAGCCCGCATGTCCGTTACTCCAGCGGCAATCCAGATGCGCGTACCCGCCGGCAGGCCCATCATGGACGCAAACTCTGCAACACAGTGCGCAGGGTCGCCGGATCCACCATCCCATCCACACGCACCAACACGCTGCCCAGGCGGATTTCGATGACGCCGCGCGCAACGGGCGCCTCTGCGGCAGACGATGCTGGCCCGGGCAGCGAAGCCGGCGCCTGGACTTCTGCCCTCGAAGATGCCGTGTCAGACTCCACAATGGTCACTGGCAGTAATGTCGGCTGTTCAATGCACCTCTTCTCTGGCATGCCACGGCTGTACTGCTTACGCCATTTGAACAGCAGGTTGGCGTTGATGCCATGTTCCATGGCGATCCCGGCAATGGATCTTCCTGGCAAACAAGCGGCAACCACTGCCTTCTTGAAATCGACCGGGTGATTCGGCCGCCCCTTCCTGCTGCCTGCTCTGTTGACTGACTCCAAAGTGATCTCCACTACTATTTGACGCACACCACTTTGGCCACTGCCTTACATCCTGTCCAGACGGCTCTGCTGCCTCGCTTACCCTTGTGCTTCCGGCCGGAGCGAGAGTTGGCCGGGTCGGGCTTGCACCGACGTATCAACCGTGCCTTCTCAAGGCACACATAACAACTGTAAGCGCTCAATTTCCCGCACGTGTGTGTTCTCCATTGCCTCGGACGAGTCGTCGCGCATCGCGACGACTCCGTACAACGATCGGCGGTGTCCTGGGAGCTCTGGTCAGTAGCGCGGGTGCAATCA
>NZ_JACYOX010000076.1 GCF_015352955.1 Noviherbaspirillum soli | reverse complement strand
GCAACATGATTTGCTGTATGGCCCATTCCCGGACTGGCTCCGGATGTCGTTTCTTCATTGCTCACTCGCTATCGCCCTCCAGGTTGTTGGATATCAGTGGATGCGACAACTAGCCTGACATAGAGGGTTCGCCAAAAGAAGTAGGCAAGAAAAGGCGACCCGGTGATCGCGCCCCGCTGCGCGGGGTGCCCGTGTCAGCGGTACCCGGAGCGGGGCGCGGCTAAACTCGCTACACTTCGTTTCGCTCAAACAGACGCCGCACCTTTTCCCGCTCCGGGTACCGCTGACACGGCGCGCTCAACGGGACTTCACCCCAACTGCAACGGCCACTTCCAAAACAACTGCAACTGCAACTGCAACTGCAACTGCAACTGCAACTGCAACTGCAACTGCAACTGCAACTGCAACTGCAACTGCTTCCGCAGCCGCAACCACTCCATAAGGCGCAATCCGCAAAGCCCATTGCACCATCGACCGCGACCCGATAGCGCAATATCGCCTGCCTCCCTCGCCCGGCGGTCTGATGGCATGTTCCTTCGGGCGATTCCGCCCTGCGCCCATTCCAACACCCATCTCCCCGCTCCGCTACAATACCCCGCTTCCTTCGCATAACCATTCCCCGCATGACCACCACCCCCCAGTTCGGCCTGAATGCCCCGCAGTGCGAGGCCGTGAAGTACATGGACGGTTCCTGCCTGGTGCTGGCCGGCGCCGGCTCGGGCAAGACCCGGGTCATTACCCAAAAGATCGCGCACCTGATCGAGGAGTGCGGCTACGATCCGCGCCACATCGCCGCGCTGACCTTCACCAACAAGGCCGCGCTGGAAATGCAGGAGCGCATCGCCAAGCTGCTGAAGGATCCGCGCGGCGCCAGGCAGCTGACCGTGTCGACCTTCCATTCGCTGGGCGTACAGATCCTGCGCCGCGAAGCCCGCGAGCTGGGGCTCAAGGACCGCTTCTCCATCATGGACAGCGATGACTGCTTCTCGCTGGTGCAGGACATGGCCATGACCACCGACAAGCAGGTGATACGGCGCATCCAGAACACCATCTCGCTGTGGAAGAACGGCCTGGTCGATCCGGAAAACGCCATCAAGCAGGCCGTCACGGAGGATGAAGCCCAGGCCGCGCGCATCTACCGCGACTATGTGGCCACGCTGGCGTCCTACCAGGCGGTCGACTTCGACGACCTGATCCGGCTGCCGGTGCAGCTGTTCCAGTCCAACGACACGGTGCGCGACAAGTGGCAGCGCAAGCTGCGCTACCTGCTGGTGGATGAATACCAGGACACCAACACCTGCCAGTACGAGCTGGTCAAGCTGCTGGTCACCGGCGTGGGCAAGAAGCCGATGTTTACCGCGGTGGGCGACGACGACCAGGCGATCTATGCCTGGCGCGGCGCCACCATCGAGAACCTGCGCACGCTTCAGGTCGACTTCCCCGACCTGAAGGTGATCAAGCTGGAGCAGAACTACCGCTCCAGCACGCGCATCCTGCAGGCGGCCAACTCGGTCATCGCCAACAATCCCAAGCTGTTCGAGAAGGCGCTCTGGTCCGAACATGGCCTGGGCGATCCGGTCAAGGTGCTGGCCATGCAGGATGACGAGCACGAGGCCGACCAGGTCGCCATCATGCTGTCGGCCCACCGCTTCGAGCGGCGCGGCAAGTTCTCCGACTACGCCATCCTGTACCGCGGCAACCACCAGGCCCGCATCTTTGAGCAGGCGCTGCGGCGCGAGCGCATCCCCTATGTGATGTCGGGCGGCCAGAGCTTCTTCGACCGCGCCGAGATCAAGGACATCATGAGCTACCTGCGCCTGGTGGCCAATGCCGACGACGACCCGGCCTTCATCCGCGCCGTCACCACGCCCAAGCGCGGCGTCGGCAAGGCCACGCTGGAAGTGCTGGGCAGCTTCGCCGGCCAGTGGCAGTGCTCGCTGTTCGAGGCGGTGTTCAAGGGCGGCATCGAGGCCAAGCTGACCGAGCGGCAGCTGGGTCCGCTGCGCGAGTTCTGCACCTTCATCAACCAGCTGGAAGCCCGCGCCCACCGGCCCGGCGAGACTGCCGGCGAAGTGCTGGACGACATGATGAAGGCCATCAACTACGAAGCCTACCTGTACGACGCCTTCGACGACCGCGGCGCACAGGGCAAGTGGCAGAACGTGATCGACTTCACCGGCTGGCTCAAGGAAAAGGGCAGCGGCGGACGCGACGGCGCCGGCGAGGAAAAGAGCCTGCTCGACCTGACCCAGATGGTGGCGCTGATGACCATGCTGGAAGGCAAGGACGAGGAGCCGGACGCGGTGCGCCTGTCCACGCTGCATGCCTCCAAGGGACTGGAATTCCCGCATGTGTTCCTGGTCGGCGTGGAGGAGGGCATCCTGCCGCACAAGGGCGACCCGGATGCGCCGATGGACACGCTGGGCGCGCGCATCGAGGAAGAGCGGCGGCTGATGTATGTCGGCATCACCCGCGCCCAGCGCACGCTGCACATCACCTGGTGCAAGAAGCGCAAGCGGGCGCGCGAAAGCGTCAATTGCGACATGTCGCGCTTCATCAAGGAAATGAAGCTCGACGAAGGCGACGCGGTGCCGAAGGAAGAGGAGGTGATCACGCCGCAGAACCGGCTGGCCAACCTGAAGGCCCTGCTGCAAAAGCCGAGACCGACGTGAAGCCGCAGAAAAACCCGCTGCGCAATCCGCACAACCTGCCGGTGAAGACCTGCGAGGCCTGCGGCCGGCCCTATACCTGGCGCCGCAAGTGGGCATTGAACTGGGACGAGGTGCGCTACTGTTCCGACGCCTGCCGCGCCGCGCCGAAGAAACCGAAAAGGACAACATGATGGATGAAGAACGCCTGGTCGATATCGAGATCAAACTGGCGCGGCAGGAAGATCTGCTGGACGTGCTCAACAGCACGGTCTACCGGCAGCAGCGCCGCATCGACGAACTGGAATCGCTGTGCGCCGCGCTGGCCAAGCGCGTGGCCGAGTCGCAGCAGGCGGACAACGGCGGCCAGCAGGCCGCGCATGAGATCCCGCCGCATTACTGAACGATCTGAGAGACGCGATGAACCATGAAAAGGATGACGAGCTGCGCCGCCGGCTCAATAGCGAAACCTCGAAGCTGCGCTGGACCGAGCTGCAGCGCCACTACGCCGGCGGCAACGTCGTCGCGGTGGACAACAGCCTGGACCTGATCGAGGTCGCGGTCGGCATCGCCCAGGACGACACCGAATCGGTGAAAAAATGGATGGCCGACGGCCGCCTGGCCCGGCTGGGCGACATCCAGGCCGCTGCCTGGCAGCAGGCGGATGTGGAACTGTGGGCGGTGGTGGTCAAGCCCTGGGTGCTGGTGCAGCGGGTCGAGCCGATTGGCCGGCAGCGTGGGCTGCATTGAACGTCACACTGCGAAGCCAGTTGATCACGCAGTAGGGTGGAATACCCCGAAGGGGCATTCCACCTTTGCCACTCACGGCAAGGTCCGACCTTCGCTCATCGTGCAGCAACCCACGGCGGAATGCCCTTCGGGTATTCCACCCTACGAAGGCCTGTTGCATACATGGCCGATTACGCTCTTCACGCAGCAGGGTGGAATACCCCGAAGGGGCGTTCCACCTTCGCCACTCACGGCAAGGCCCGACCTTCGCTCGTCGTGCAACCCACCACGGTGGAATGCCCTTCGGGTATTTCACCTTACGAAGGCCTGATCCATACATAGCCGATTACGCTCATCGGCGAAACCTTTTGAAGAACGCTGGCAAGCATCGCCACCTGCGCTGCCGTTAAAATAGCGCCGCTGATTAGAC
Organism: Noviherbaspirillum soli; assembly: GCF_015352955.1. Classification (GTDB taxonomy): domain Bacteria; phylum Pseudomonadota; class Gammaproteobacteria; order Burkholderiales; family Burkholderiaceae_D; genus Noviherbaspirillum_A; species Noviherbaspirillum_A soli. The sequence goes on along the minus strand of NZ_JACYOX010000076.1, from coordinate 7,059 downwards.
TTTTTCCGCCGCTTGCCATGCCCGCCCCATCCCGCCGCATCGCCCACCTCGACATGGATGCCTTCTATGCATCGGTCGAACTGCTGCGCTATCCGGAACTGCGCGGCCGGGCTGTGGTGATCGGCGGCCGCTCGGCCGACCAGCCGCAAACCCTGCCCGACGGCAGCCGCAGCTTTTCCCTGCTGCGCGACTACGTCGGCCGCGGCGTGGTCACCACCTCCACCTACGAAGCCCGCGCTCTCGGCGTGTTCTCCGCGATGGGCGTGATGAAGGCGGCCAGGCTGGCGCCGGACGCGGTGCTGCTGCCGGCCGACTTCAAGGCCTATCGCCATTATTCGCAGCTGTTCAAGGCGGCGGTGCTGGAAATCGCGCCCGAGATGGAAGACCGCGGCATCGATGAAATCTACCTCGACCTGAGCGGCCACGACGAGCCGACCGACACGCTGGCGAAACGCCTGAAGCAGGCGGTGCGCGATGCCACCGGCCTGTCCTGCTCGATCGGGGTTGCGCCCAACAAGCTGCTGGCCAAGATCTGTTCCGACCTCGACAAGCCCGACGGCATCACCATCCTGACCCCGGCCGACATCCAGCCCCGGATCTGGCCGCTGCATGTGAAGAAGGTCAATGGCATCGGCCCGAGGGCGATGGAAAAACTGGCGGGGCTGGACATCCACACCATCGCCGACCTGGCGCAGGCCGACGCCGGCCTGCTGCAGACCCATTTCGGCCGCAGCACCGCGGCCTGGCTGCGCAGCGTGGCGCAGGGCGAGGACGACCGTCCGGTGGTCACCCGCTCCGAACCCAAGTCGCTGAGCCGCGAAACCACCTTCGAGCGCGACCTGCATGCGCGGCATGACCGCGAGACGCTGTCGGCGATCTTCACCGGCCTGTGCGTGCGGGTGTCCGAGGACCTGCGGCGCAAGGGCTACCTCGGGCGCACCATCGGCCTGAAGCTGCGCTACGACGACTTCCAGACCGTGACGCGCGACGTGACCCTGCCGGCGCCCACCGACGACCCCGCCGTGATACGGCGCGCCGCCGGCGAGTGCCTGCGCCGGGTGCCGCTGGAAAAGCGGCTGCGGCTCCTGGGCGTGCGGGTCGGCACGCTGTCGCCGCGCGGCCAGGCAGGCGCCGACGCCGGACCGAGCCAGGGCGAACTGCTGCTGGCCTGAGCCGGCGCCGCTTGCCGGCGCGCTTCTCCGCAGATATTCAGCCCGTGGTCAGCCGCCCGAAGAAGGGATAGCTCGGATCGTTGTAGCCCGGCGTGGACGCATGGCCCGGCCGCACCAGCGCGTCGACCATCGCTTCCTCGGCCGCGTCCAGGGTCACTTCCAGCGCGGCGTAGTAATCCTCCATCTGTTCCAGCGTGCGTGGTCCGGCGATCACGGACGTGATATGGCGGTTGGCCAGCACCCAGGCGGTGGCGAAATGCCCGAGCTTGATGCAGCGCCGGTCGCAGTGTTCCTTCAGGTGCTGGGCAATCGCCAGCGACTCCTCGCGGAACTCGGTTTCCATCATGCGCTTGTCGGCGCGGCCGGCCCGGCTGCCTTCGGGCGGCTGCTGGCCCGGCCGGTATTTGCCGCTCAGTACGCCGCGCGCGATCGGGCTGTAGGGCACCACGCCCAGGCCGTAATGCGCGCAGGCCGGCAGGATCTCGACTTCCGGCATCCGGTTCAGCAGGTTGTAGTAGGGCTGGCAGACCGCGGGCGGCGCGACATTGGCGCGTTCGCAGGCGCGCACCGTCTCGGCGATGCGCCAGCCGCGGAAGTTGGACAGGCCGAAATAGCGGATCTTCCCCTCGCGCATCAGGTCGCCCATGGCGCGCACCGCCTCGTCCAGGTTTTCCTCGTGGAAGTCGCGGTGCAGGTAGAGGATGTCGATGTAGTCGGTGCCGAGCCGGCGCAGGCTGTCCTCGGTTTCCCGCATGATCCACTTGCGCGAATAGTGCGACTGGTTGGGCTGGCTGCCCATCGTGTTGCCCAGCTTGGTCGCCAGCACCCAGTCGTCGCGCTGGCCGGCCAGCAGCCGCCCCACCATCTGTTCCGACGCGCCCTTGGTGTAGACGTCGGCGGTGTCGATGAAGTTGACGCCATGTTCCCGCGCCGAGGCGACGATGCGGCCGGCCTCGGCCTCCTCGGTCTGGTCGCCGAACATCATGGTGCCCAGGCACAGGGCCGAGACTTGCAGGTTGCTGTTGCCGAGACGTCGATATCGCATGGTGTTCTCCTCGTATTTTCTGATTGGATTGCGGCTAAAAAGCGCGGATTGACCATAGCACAACACTCACTGCCCCTGTGTCGCCGCGACGCATTGCAAGGCTGGCAAGCTTGCCGGAAATCCCCGATCCGCCGTGTAGAATGGCCGCTTTTTGCGACGATTGCCATGTGGTTCAAAAACCTCCAGATCTACCGTCTGCCCGCGCCGTGGGCAATGACTCCCGAACAACTGGAAGACAAGCTGGCGCCGCAGGCGTTCACGCCCTGCACCAGCCTTGAATTGCAGACCCAGGGCTGGCTGCCGCCGCGCCCGAACGGCGGCCTGGTCCACAGCGTGAACCGCCAGATGCTGCTGCAGCTGTCCACCGAGAAAAAGCTGCTGCCGTCCTCGGTCATCAACCAGGTTGCCAAGGCCAAGGCCGCCGAGCTGGAAGAGCAGCAGGGTTTCAAGCCCGGCCGCAAGCAGATGAAGGAACTGAAGGAACAGGTTGCCGACGACCTGCTGCCGCGCGCGTTTTCCATTCAGAGCAGCACCTGGGTCTGGATCGACCCGGTCAATGGCTGGCTGGTGATCGACAGCGCCAGCGCCGCCAAGGCCGAAGACGTGATCCGCCTGCTGCTGAAGGCCGTCGACAAATTCCCGATGGACACCCTGCGCGTGGCGCATTCGCCGGTGACGGCGATGACCGACTGGCTGCTGGCCGACGAAGCGCCGGGCGGCTTCACGGTCGACCAGGACACCGAGCTGCGCGCCACCGGCGAAGGCAAGGCCACGGTGCGCTATGTGCGCCACACGCTGGAAGCGGCCGACGTGCGCCGCCACATCGAGTCCGGCAAGCAGTGCACCCGCCTGGCGCTGACCTGGGCCGACCGCGTCTCCTTCGTGCTGACCGAGTCGCTGGCCATCAAGCGCATCGCGCCCCTGGACGTGCTGAAGGAAAACAACGAAGGCAGCTCGCAGAACGACGACGAGCGCTTCGACACCGACATGGCGCTGATGACCGGCGAACTGGCGAAAATGATCGCCGACCTGGTCGCCGCACTGGGCGGCGAAATGACCGAGCTGATGACGCCGGTGGCCAAGGCGGCCTGATCGGGCACGGCACGCCGCCTGACTGTGATGGTCGGGCGGTTTTCGGATGAGTTAATGCATTACAGATCGGAACAAGGTTTTCCTGGCGCGCACTCAGCGTAATCACTCGGGGAAACTTCTGACCGCCACTGGGGCCGTCTTTCCTCGAAGAACGAGGAAAGACGCGCATGAACCATACCTACCGCCTGATCTGGAGCCACCGCAGCCATTGTTTTGTCGCCGTTGGCGAGCATGCCCGGGGCTGCGGCAAGTCAGCCAGGGGCGCCGCCCTGGTCATTGCAGCCGCACTGGCGGCCGCCGTCTTTCCCGTCTCACCGGCCGCCGCCGGCCCCACCGGCGGCGTTGTCACCCAGGGCGCGGGCAGCATCGCCCGGCCGGACGCACTCACCACCGCCATTACCCAGACCAGTTCGCGCCTGGCCATCGACTGGACCAGCTTTTCCTCCGCCGCCGGCGAGAGAATCACTTTCATCCAGCCGGATGCTTTCTCGATCGCGCTCAACCGCGTCACCGGCCGTGGCCGCAGCGAACTGATGGGCAGCCTGGTTGCCAATGGCCAGGTGTTCCTGCTCAATCCGAACGGCGTGCTGTTCGGGCCGAATGCGTCGGTCGATGTCGGCGGCCTGGTGGCGTCGACGCTGGGCATGGACACAAACAGTTTCATGAACGGCAGCCAGGTGCTGGAAGGCGGCGGCCAGGGCAGCGTGGTCAACCAGGGCAAGCTCACCGCGACCGAGGGCGGCAGGGACGCCATTAGCGGATACATCGCACTGGTCGGGCCGCGCGTGATCAACGAAGGCGCCATCAACGCGCAGCAGGGCCAGGTGCTGATGGCGGCCGGTGACAAGGTCACCCTTACCCTGGCCGGACGCAGCCTGGCGAGCTACACCATCGACCGCGGCAGCCTGAATGCGCTGGTTGACAACCGCAGTACAGGCATGATCAGCGCCAGCGGCGGCCAAGTGACGCTCGACGCCAGCGCGGCCGACAAGCTCAGCCAGGCGGTGGTGAATCATTCGGGGGTGATCGAAGCGCAGACCCTGGCGGCAGGGAATAAAACCGGCTCGATCCGGTTATTGGGCGGCATCAAGTCCGGCGACAGGGAGGCCGGCGACATGCTGGTAGACGGCACGCTGGATGTCTCCGCGCCCGGCGGCGGCGATGGCGGGCGCGTCGAAACCAGCGCGGCACGGGTCAACATTGCCAAAAGCGCCCAGGTCAGTTTGCTGGCGCAGGAACTTGGCGGGAACAGTAACGGCACCTGGACCAACGCTTCGCGCGACTTCCTGATCGCTAAGGGCAAAGGGCCGGAGACATCGACATCCATCGGCGCGACAACGCTCAGCCAACTGTTGTCATCCGCCTCCAGGAACCCGGCCACGCCCAACGTCGCGGCCGGCACGGGCGACCTGTATGTCAATGCCCCGGTGGCGTGGGAGTCGGCCAGCAAGCTGACCCTATCGGCGTCCAGGAACATCTATGTCAATGCGGACATCAATGCGTCGAAGGGCGGAAGCCTGACTCTGGAGTATGGGCAGGGAACCGCGGGCGGATCTCCCAATTATTTCGTGCGCAATGGCGCAAAGATCTACTTGCCGGATGGCGACAACTTCAGCTTGCGTTTCGGCAAACTGGGCCAGCTTAGTACGTACCGCGTCATCAGCAAGCCCGGCGCCCCGGGAAGCGTAACGGGAAATGACCTGCAGGGCATTTCCAATGCCGTCAATAACGGCCGCTACGTCCTCGGCGCGGACATTGATGCATCGGCCACCAAGACCTGGAACAACGGCGCCGGCTTTGTCCCGATTGGCGGCTTCAATGGCATTCTGGATGGCCTGGGCCACACGATCAGCAACCTGTATATCAACAGCACCCAAAGCTTATGGGTCGGCCTGATCAGGGATCTGACATCCAACGGCCGCGTTCAGAACCTGACGTTGGAAAACGCGGATATAAGCAACAATGGCTCTTCACCTACGACTGCTGTCGGTGCACTGGTGGGCAAGAATGATGGAAAAATTTTCAATGCGCATGCAACGATGTCGATCAAGTCCGCCTATAACAATGCCGGTGGCCTGGTGGGCATCAACAACGGCGAAATCAGGAACAGTTCCGCGGTGGGGACAGTGACGTTCGAGGGCGCCAGGGACGCCGAAGCAACCGGTGGGCTGGTAGGCAGGCAGGTAGGTCAGGTAAAGTCTGGCAGCACATCAAAGGCCGGCGGCACTATCATTGACAGCTATGCAACGGTTGACGTAATCGGCAATCGATCTGTCGGCGGCCTGGTCGGGCTCATGGAGAAAAGTGCGACTGGCATAGAAAACCCTACGGTGACTGGCAGCTACGCCGGCGTAAGTGCAGATGGACGCAAAGGATCCGTCCAGGGCAAGGAGAATGTCGGCGGCTTGGTCGGGTACCTTGAACTTGGCAGTATCAGCGACAGCTACGCCGCGGTGCCGGTGACGGGCACGAGCGCGAGCGCGAGCAGCGCTGCAATCGGAGGCCTGGTCGGCTTATCGGGTGGGACGGTGCAAAGAGCATATGCCCGTGGTCCTGTGAGATCCGATAACGCCGACAAAAGCACCGTGGGCGGCCTGATTGGCAAAGGCGCGGGTTTGGCTTTCAACAGTTTCTGGAACACGGAAACAACAGGCCAGGCTTCAAGCCGTGGCGGTGCCGATGCAAATGGCATCGATACTGCCGGGATGAGAAACCTGTCCACCTTCAAGGGGTGGGACATCGATGCCGAGGGCGGCACGGGCAAGACCTGGCGTATCTATGACGGGCAGACCGCGCCGCTGCTGCGCAGCTTTTTGGTGACGAAGGACGTCGAAGACAAGTCCGTCACCTACAACAACGCGCGCCAGAGCGGCTGCACCGGCATGCCCTGCGACAGCGCTGCAGGCAATACGACCTTTTCGGCCGCTTCCGGGGAGTATGCCGGCACCTACACACCTTACGATTTGCAGCAGGGATATGACATCAGAGGCGGCAAGCTGACCATCACGCCTGTTTTGTTGACGCCCAGCGTCACTTCAACCCTTGAAAAGGTATATGACGGGAAAACGGACGTGTACCAGCAGGATCTCCTGTCAATCACGCCCTTGAATCCCGGCGCTGTCACGTTGCGCTATGCATCGGCGCAATACGACAACAAGAATGCGGCTGATGACAGGACCGTATCTTTCTCCGGCATTACGCTCGACGGCAACAGCCTGGGCAATTACGAGATCGCAAACACGTTCAGCAGTGGCGGCAAGATCACGAAGCGCGCGCTGTCGCTAGTGGATACGAAGGTGAACGATAGGGAATATGACGGCAGCAAGAGCGCCACACTTGCAAGCACACCTGCAAGTTTAGGCAGCCTGGTCAATAGCGTCGTCAATGATGATGTGAGCGCAGTAAATGCGGCCAGCGTCGAGTTCGTCACCAGGAACGCCGGCGAGAACAAGCAAGTGACGGTGAACCGGGTAACCCTGGGCGGCACGGACGCCGGCAACTACAGCATTGCCGAAAATATCACGGTGGAAACCAACGCCAGGATCCTGAGGCGCGCGCTGACGCTGTCGGACACGAAGGTGGACGACAGGGAATATGACGGCACATCAAATGCCGTGCTCAACGGCATCGGCACGCTCAACAGGACGGTGGCCGGCGACAAGGTAACGGCAAGCGCGTCGGGTGCGGCATTTGCCGACAAAACCGCGGCCACGAACAAGGAGGTGACGGTGAGCGGCGTGGTACTGGCCG
>NZ_JACYOX010000075.1 GCF_015352955.1 Noviherbaspirillum soli | reverse complement strand
GCTGTTGCACTCGATGCAGCGCTCCGCGTCGCAGATGAATTTCATTCTTGCCATTTGCTATTCCTCTTTATTCGCTGTTGGCTACGCCGCATCAGGCCACGATCTTTTCGATGTTGCAGATGGTGGTCTTGGTTTCCTGCATCATCGTTACAACGTCATAACCGTAGGTGGTAGCGGTATTGACCGCCTCGCCGCGCACGATCGGCGACGCGCCTTCCGGGTAGTACTCCTTCATGTCGCGACCCTGCCACCAGCCCGAGAAGTGGAACGGAATGAAGGCAGTGTCCGGGCCGACACGTGGGGTCACCAGCGCCTTGACCTTGATGCGGGCGCCAGTCGGCGTGGCCACGATCACGTACTCGCCATCGCGGATGCCGCGGTCGGCTGCAGCCTTCGGGTTGATCTCCACGAAGTTTTCCTGCTGCAGTTCGGCCAGCCACGGATTGGAGCGGGTTTCCTCGCCGCCGCCCTCGTACTCGACCAGACGGCCGGAGGTCAGGATGATGGGGAATTTCTCGTACAGCTTCTGCTCGACGTTCTTGTCCTGCACCGACTTGTACAGCGTCGGCATGCGCCAGAACGCCTTCTTGTCGTCATGGGTCGGATACTTGGCGACCAGGTCAGGCCGGGTGCCGTACAGCGGCTCGCGATGCTTCGGCACAGGGTCGGGGAAGTTCCAGACCACGGCGCGCGCCTTGGCATTGCCGAACGGATGCACGCCATGCACCTTCATCGTCACGCGCTGGATGCCGCCGGACAGGTCGGTCTTCCAGTTCTTGCCTTCGGCAGCCTTCTTTTCCGCCTCGGTCAGGTCATCCCACCAGCCCAGCTTCTTCAGCAGGATATGGTCGAACTCCGGGTAGCCGGTGGTGATGTCCGAGCCAACCGAATGCGAGCCGTCCTCGGCGAGCAGGCTGACGCCATCGCGCTCGACGCCGAAGTTGGCGCGGAAGGTGCCGCCGCCATCCATCACGTGCCGGGTGGTGTCGTACAGGTTGGGCGAGCCCGGGTGCTTCATTTCCGGCGTGCCGAAGCATGGCCACGGCAGGCCGAAATAGTCGCCGGTGATGTCGTAGCCGGTCGCCGCGTCCTTGCCGCCCTTGGCGCGCAGGGTTTTCACGTCGAACAGATGCATGTTGCGCATGTGCGCCTTCAGGCGCGTCGGCGACTGGCCGGTGTAGCCAATGGTCCAGGTGCCGCGGTTGATCTCTTCCAGCATCGACTCCGGTTCCGGCTCCATCATGCCGCCCTTGCCCGGCACCAGCTTGATCTTTGCCACCAGCTCCTTGGCGAAGCCCAGCTTTTCCGCCAGCTGGTACATGATCATGTGGTCGGTACGGGACTCGAACAGCGGCTCGATGACCTTCTCGCGCCACTGCACCGAGCGGTTCGACGCGGTGGCCGAGCCGGAGGTCTCGAACTGGGTGGCGGCCGGCAGCAGGTACACCGCGCGGTTCGGGTTCAATTCCTGGCCGTCGACCTTCATCGCCGCCATTGCCGCGGTGGCCGAGGGATACGGATCGATCACCACCAGCAGGTCCAGCTTGTCGAAGGCCTTCTTCATTTCCAGGCCGCGGGTCTGGGAGTTCGGCGCATGGCCCCAGAACACCATCGCCTTGACATTGCTGTCCTGGTCGATCAGCTCGTTCTTTTCCAGCACCGCATCGACCCAGCGCGACACCGTGGTGCCGGACTTTTCCATCATGGCCTGCGAGGCGAACTGCTTCTTCACCCATTCATAGTCCACGCCCCAGACATTGCACCAGTGCTTCCATGCGCCGGTGGCCAGGCCATAGTAGCCGGGCAGCGAGTCGGGGTTGGGGCCGACGTCGGTTGCGCCCTGCACGTTGTCATGGCCACGGAAGATGTTGGTGCCGCCGCCGGACACGCCGACATTGCCCAGCGCCAGCTGCAGGATGCAGGAGGCGCGCACCATCGCATTGCCGATGGTGTGCTGGGTCTGGCCCATGCACCAGACCACGGTCGAAGGCTTGTTCAGCGCCATCGTCTGCGCGGCCTTGAACACTTCCGCTTCCGGCACGCCGCAGGCTTCCTCGACACGGTCGGGCGTCCACTTCATCACTTCTTCCTTGACCGCTTCCATGCCGTAGACGCGGTCATGGATGTACTTCTTGTCTTCCCAGCCGTTCTTGAAGATGTGGTACAGCATGCCGTACAAATAGGCAATGTCCGAGCCGGAACGGATGCGCACGTACTGGTCGGCCTTGGCTGCGGTGCGGGTGAAGCGCGGATCGACCACGATCATCTTGCAGCCGTTTTCCTTCGCATGCAGCATGTGCAGCATCGACACCGGATGCGCCTCGGCCGCGTTGGAGCCGATATACATCGCCGCCTTGGCGTTCTGCATATCGTTGTAGCTGTTGGTCATTGCGCCATAGCCCCAGGTGTTGGCAACGCCGGCCACCGTGGTGGAGTGGCAGATGCGGGCCTGGTGGTCGCAGTTGTTGGAGCCGAAGAACGAGACGAACTTGCGCAGCAACTGTGCCTGCTCGTTGTTGTGCTTGGACGAGCCGACCCAGAACACCGAATCCGGGCCATTGGTCTTCTTCATGTCCAGCAGCCTGGCCGCGATCTCGTTGTAGGCCACGTCCCAACTGATGCGCTGATACTTGCCGTTGACCAGCTTCATCGGGTATTTCAGGCGGTACTCGCCATGGCCGTGCTCGCGCAGCGCCGCGCCCTTGGCGCAATGCGCGCCGAGGTTGATCGGCGAATCGAATACCGGCTCCTGGCGCACCCAGACGCCGTTCTCCACCACCGCGTCAACCGCGCAGCCCACCGAGCAATGAGTGCAGACGGTGCGGCGGACTTCGATCTTCGCGCCCGGCGCGCCGGCCTTGGCGCTGTCGGCCGCATTGGATTTGCGGATCAGTCCCAGCTGCGCCGCTGCGATGCCGGCGCCAACGCCGATGCCGGAGCGCTTGAGGAACATGCGCCTGTCCATGGTCGGCAATGCGCGCGACAGAGTATCAGCCAGGCTGGATGAAAAACGCGTGTTCGAACGCTGGCCCGACTGGCCTTTGCGAGTCAACAGCATGGAGGTCACCTCGAAATTAGATAGTGGTAGTGCGGTAGTACTTCTTGACGTGCTCGCTCAGGCGATAGCTGTTGCCTTCCGGCTCGGCAGGCTGTTCGGCGATGGCTTCGACCACGTTGGCGGGTGACAGCTTGGCGGCGACGCCAGCGGCTGCAACCAGCCCCAGACCCGCGAAAAAGCTTCTGCGGGCGGCCTTTGTTTTTCCTGACATGGTTTACTTCCTAGTCGATAGATTTAAATATCTCGGTTGCGGTGTCTGGAAGACGTTCTGCAAACCGTCAAACTTTCTGCCGATTTAAACCTTTCGAGCAAAGATTTTTCCTCCAAATTACAACCCATGGGACGCCTTAAAGGGACGACATTTTGACCCTTAGCTTGTAAATTTGGCTTGATCTAACAAGCAAAACATTAATTATGACCCAAATAACGTTGCGACGTTACCCAAAAAATTCAATCGAGAGATACCACGCACTTACGATGGTCTCCCTACGAGTGCCAACTCATCAGCCGGCTTCGCATTTGCAAATCTCGAGACGTCAAAATAAAGTCCTCGATCAGTTTAAAAGTAATTAACATGCCAGTGGCCGAACGGCGTGAGCCCGTTGCGAAAGGCAACTGCCCAATTTGGAACGTTCCTCCATGCAAGGCGCGGCCTTTGCACTGACAAACACTTGTCAAGACATGTGCTGGCCGCCATTGATGGCGATGTTGGCGCCGGTCAGGAAGGCCGCCTCGTCCGAAGCCAGGTAAGCCACCAGGCCCGCCACTTCTTCCGGCTTGCCCAGGCGCGCCATCGGAATCTGCGGAATGATCTTGGTATCAAGCACCTCCTGCGGAATCGCCATCACCATCTTGGTGCCGATATAGCCCGGCGAGATCGTGTTGACCGTCACCCCGCGACGCGCCACTTCCAGCGCCAGCGCCTTGGTGAAGCCGTGCATGCCGGCCTTGGCCGCGGAATAGTTGGTTTGGCCGAACGCGCCTTTCTGGCCGTTGACGGAGGAGATGTTAATAATGCGGCCCCAGCCGCGCTCGGTCATGCCATCGCATACCGGCTTGGTCATGTTGAACACCGAATCGAGGTTGGTGCGGATGACCGCATCCCATGCCGTCTTGTCCATCTTCTTGAACGTCATGTCGCGCGTGATGCCGGCATTGTTGACCAGCACATCCACCGGTCCCAGGTCCTTGGCGATCTGGGCGATGCATTGCTGCGCCGAGTCGTAGTCCGCCACATCGCAGGGATAGGCATAGAACTTGTAGCCCTGCTGTTCCATGCTGGACAACCATTCGGCGGACTTGGTGTTGCCCGGCGAGTAGGTTGTCACCACCTGGTAGCCGAGGGCCGCCATTTTCACGCACACCGCTTCACCGAGGCCACCCATGCCGCCCGTAATCAATGCAATCCTAGCCATGTCTGCTCCTGTCTTGAATGACGAATCAAAAAGTTGGCGTTGCCGCCGGTCTCAGCGTTCGACTGCCAGTGCTACGCCCATGCCACCGCCAATGCACAGGCTGGCCAGCCCGCGCTTGGCATCGCGCCTGACCATCTCATGCAGCAGCGACACCAGGATGCGGCAGCCGGAAGCGCCGATCGGATGGCCCAGCGCAATCGCGCCGCCATTGACGTTGATCTTGCTGGTGTCCCAGCCCATCTGGCGATTGACCGCAATGGCCTGCGCGGCAAAGGCTTCGTTGATTTCCATCAGGTCCAGGTCTTCATGGGTCCAGCCAGCCTTCTGCAGGCACAGCTTGGTGGCTGACACCGGGCCCATGCCCATGATGCTGGGATCGAGGCCGGCCGAGGAATAGGCCTTGATGCGTGCCAGCGGCGTCAGGCCCAGCTGCTCTGCGCGCTTCGCCGACATCATCATCACCGCGGCGGCGCCATCGTTCAGGCCGGAGGCATTGCCGGCAGTGACGGTGCCTTCCTTGTTGAAGGCGGGGCGCAGCGCGGCCAGCGATTCCAGCGTGGTGCCGTGCTTGGGATACTCGTCGGTGTCGAAGGTGATCGCGCCTTTCTTCTGCGCGATCTGCAGCGGCACGATCTCGTCCTTGAAGCGGCCGGCTTTCTGGGCGGCTTCGGCCTTGTTCTGCGAGGCCATCGCGAACGCGTCCTGGTCCTGGCGCGAGACTTCGTACTTCTTCGCCACGTTCTCGGCGGTCACGCCCATGTGGTACTGGTTATAGACGTCCCACAGGCCATCGACGATCATGGTGTCGACCAGCTTGGCGTCGCCCATGCGGAAGCCTTCGCGGGAATTGTTGAGCACATGCGGCGACGCGCTCATGTTTTCCTGGCCGCCGGCGATGATGATGTCGGCATCGCCGCAGCGGATCGCCTGCGTTGCCAGATGGGTGGCCTTCAGGCCGCTGCCGCAGACCTTGTTGATGGTAAAGCCGGGGATGGCGTCGGGAAGGCCGGCCTTGATGACGGCCTGGCGGGCTGGATTCTGGCCCACGCCGGCGGTCAGCACCTGGCCCATGATCACTTCGCTGATGGCAGCGGGGTCCACACCGGTCTGCTCGAGCAGTGCCTTGATGACGCTGGCGCCCATGTCGGCGGCGGGAATCTTGGATAGCGTGCCGCCGAATTTGCCGACCGCTGTTCTCAATGCTGCAACAATAACGACATCGTCCATTGCGTTTCCTTTAACTTTCAAAACTTCTACTGCCCATTTTTTAATGACATTCTTTTGCCATTTTACGGAGGCCATTTCACCACTCGGGCTTTACTCGCACGCGAATAGCGTCGTCATTGAACATGCTTTGGCTATCGCTCTCGTCACGCCGTGCGTGGATACGTCAGAGTACTTGCCGCAACTGGTCAAGAATGGCGGGGTTCTCCAAAGTTGACGTGTCTTGTGTAATTTCCTCGTTATTGGCCATGCTGCGCAAGATGCGGCGCATGATCTTGCCTGAGCGGGTCTTGGGCAGATTGTCGCCAAACCGGATTTCCTTAGGTTTCGCAATTGGTCCGATTTCTTTGCCTACCCATTCCCGCAATTCTTTGGCAATCTGCATGGCTTCATCGCCTACCGGACGGGCACCTTTCAAGACCACGAATGCAGAGATCGATTCGCCGGTCGTTTCGTCACGCTTGCCGACCACGGCTGCCTCCGCCACTAATGCATGCGCAACTAGCGCGGATTCGATTTCCATCGTCCCCATGCGATGTCCAGAAACGTTCAATACGTCGTCAATGCGGCCAGTAATGGTAAAGTAGCCTGTATCTTGATCCCGTATCGCGCCATCGCCGGCAAGATAAGTGGCGCCGCCAAGCTCGTCCGGAAAATAGCTGGCCTTAAAGCGCTCCGGATTACCCCAGATGGTTCGAATCATCGAAGGCCATGGCTTTTTAATAACGAGCAGCCCACCCTGCCCGTTCGGCAGGTCTTGGCCGGTTTCGTCTACCACGGCTGCCATCATTCCTGGAAGCGGCAATGTGCAGGAACCAGGCACCATTGGTGTCGCCCTGGGCAGTGGAGCAATGACGTGACCTCCGGTTTCCGTTTGCCAGAACGTGTCAACAATGCCACATTTTTCCCGACCAACGTTTTTGTAATACCATATCCATGCTTCGGGATTGATTGGCTCTCCTACTGACCCCAAAAGACGCAGGCTCGCAAGATCATATTGAGAGGGATGCACTGCCGGATCTGCATCAGCTGCTTTGATTAGAGAGCGGATTGCCGTCGGCGCGGTGTAGAAGATGGTTGCTTTATGTCTGGCAATCATGTCCCAAAACCGGCCAGCATTGGGATAGGTCGGCACGCCTTCAAACACGATCTGTGTCGCGCCTGCCGCCAGCGGTCCGTAAGCGATATAGGTGTGCCCGGTAATCCAGCCGATATCGGCGGTGCACCAGAATACGTCCGCCGGTTTAAGGTCAAACGTCCACTTCATTGTCACGGCAGCCCACATTAAGTAGCCGCCAGTTGAGTGTTGCACGCCCTTCGGGGTTCCAGTCGACCCCGAAGTGTACAAGACAAATAATGGATGTTCAGCGCTTACCCATTCAGGCTCGCACACTTCGGGTTGTTCAGCCACCAAATTATGCAGCCAAACATCCCTTCCTGCTGTTACCGTTGTCTTCGCTCCTGTACGTTGATACACAATCACATTCCGAACACAGCTGCATCCGCCCATGCCCAACGCTTCATCGACAATCGACTTGAGCGGGAGTTGCTTGCCACCACGCACCTGCTCGTCGGCAGTAATGATGGCGACTGCGCCGGCATCGATTACTCGTTCCTGCAGTGACTTTGCCGAAAAACCGCCGAAAACAACGGAATGGGTTGCGCCAATTCGGGCGCATGCCTGCATGGCTGCAACGCCTTCGATGGACATCGCCATGTAAATGATGACCCGGTCGCCCTTCGCAATACCCAGTTCCTTCAGGCAATGGCAAGCTTGCAGACTTTTTGATGAAGTTGTCGATAAGTGGCTGTGGTGACCTTGCCATCGTCGGCCTCAAAAATGATCGCTGTTTTGTCAGCATTGCCATTTTCAAGATGGCGATCAAGACAGTTATAGGAAGCGTTCAGTTCGCCGTCCTCAAACCACTTATAAAACGGCGCATTCGTCTCATCGAGAACTTTGGCAAAAGGCTTTTTCCAGAATAGATTCTCACGCGCCAGCTTGGCCCAAAACCCTTCATAGTCCCGCGCGGCATCCGTGCACAGCGCCGCATACGTTGTCATCCCGGAAATTGTCGCTTGTGCGACCAGATCTTGTGGTGGCGGAAAAACGCACGTTTCATGCTGTACCGATTCGATCCTTGACATGATGGTCTCCAGTGTAAATGTTTTTAGATTTCAACCTTTAGTGCCCCGATGCGCCTGCGGCACCGATGCCGGTTTCAGAGCGGACTTTCATCGCTTCGAATCCCGCACGGTCGAGCTTGGCCCGCGCGCTATTGTCGGTAATGGAAAACAGCCAGATACCGAAAAAGCCCGCGGTCATCGAGAACAGCGCTGGCGATGTGTACGGGAAAATTGCATTAGCATTGTGAAAGACATCAACCCAGACCGACTTGGACAGCACCGTCAACGCCACAGCGGTGACAAGTCCGAGAAAGCCTCCAATAGTGGCGCCGCGCGTGGTGCAGTCGGGCCATAGCACCGCCATGAACAGGACTGGGAAAGTCGCCGACGCCGCAACTGCAAACGCCAGTGACACCATGAAGGCGATGTTCTGCCGCTCGAACACAATCCCAAGAATGACCGCAATGACGCCCAGCGCCACTGTAGTGATGCGGGAGACGCGCAACTCATCCGTGCTGCTGGCTTTGCCTTTCATCATCACTACTGAATATAAGTCGTGCGATACAGCCGACGCGCCTGAGAGCGTCAGTCCAGCAACGACTGCGAGAATGGTAGCGAACGCGACCGCCGAGATAAAGCCGAGGAAGACGTTGCCGCCGACCGCTGTCGCAAGATGCACCGCTGCCATATTGTCGCCGCCAAGCAATTTGCCAGCCGCATCTTTGAACACTGGGTTTGTACTGACGAGGACGATCGCACCGAAGCCGATGATAAAGGTGAGCAAATAAAAATAAGCGATCCAAGTTGTTGCCCAAAACACGGACTTGCGGGCCTCTTTGGCGCTTGGCACGGTGAAGAACCGCATCAGGATGTGGGGTAGACCGGCCGTGCCGAACATCAGCGCCATGCCAAATGAGATGGCCGAGATGGGGTCCTTGATGAAGCCTCCAGGCGCCATGATCGCATCTTTTTTCGCATGCACTTCGACGGCTTTTGCAAAGAGCGCCTCTGGGCTGAAGTGAAACTGGTAAAGCACCATGAACACCATGAAAGTCGCGCCGCCAAGAAGCATGATGGCCTTGATGATCTGCACCCAGGTCGTAGCCGTCATGCCGCCGAAAAGCACATAGATCATCATTAGGGTGCCGACGATGATCACGGCCATCCAATACTCCAGGCCGAATAACAGTTTAATTAGTTGTCCCGCGCCGACCATTTGCGCGATTAAGTAGAATGCTACAACGACTAGCGTGCCGGAAGCGGCAAAGACGCGGATTGGACGTTGCTCAAAGCGGTATGCGGCGACGTCGGCAAAGGTAAAGCGTCCGAGGTTGCGCAGCCGCTCGGCCATCAGAAAGGTTAGTACTGGCCAGCCGACCAGGAAGCCAATCGAATAGATCAGGCCGTCATAGCCATTCAGGTAGACCGCAGCCGAGATTCCAAGAAACGATGCTGCTGACATGAAGTCGCCTGCAATTGCAAGACCATTCTGAAAACCGGTAATGCCGCCGCCTGCCGTATAAAAGTCCGATGCGGACTTGGTTTTGGAGGCCGCCCACTTTGTAATAAACAGTGTAAAAACGACAAAGGTGGCGAACATAATAATTGCCGTCCAGTTAGTGGGCTGCTTGATGGTCTGCCCCAGACTGTCACCGGCAGCAAGCGCACTCTCCCAAGCCCAAGCAAGAGCCAATAACGCGGAAATTTGTTTGTAACGTGTCATTGGAGGGCCTTTTCCCGGATATCAGCGGTCAAGTCGTCAAATTGGCCATTGGCGCGGCGGACATAAATGCCAGTAATGACGACGGTAAACACGATCACGAACAGGCCAATCGGTATGCCCCATGTCATGACGCCGTCGCCTAGCCGTTTTGCGAGTAAGTCTTTGTTAAAAGCGATCAGCAAGATATAGCCGTAGTAGACAATCAACATGATCACGGCGAGGGTCCAACTGTACCTTGACCGCGTTGTCACTAGGCGATGGTAGCTTGCGTTTGATTTTATTCGTTCGACAAGATGGTCTTCCACGTTCGTCTCCAGTAATTATGCAGCTAACGATAATACGAGCCCATGCTTACGACAACATTACGACCGCTATGTCAGTTACGACTGCCTAAACGTGTTCGACGATGGTTACCTAAAAGTGAACCTCAGCTCAGCTTAACAGGCTGCTGAAATACTTCCCGCAGATGTCGGCGGAATAGATGGCTGCACCGTTGATCTGGCACTACCCACTTCTGTTGGGTACGTGTTGTACCAGGCATCCGGCACCTTTACCCAGTCCGGCGGCGTTACCAAGTTCAACTTTACGCCAGGCATCAGTAGCAGCCTCCGATTGTTCCTCGATACGAACTTGAACACGACTTTCGGCGCACCTGGAAACGGGGCAACAGTCTGGACCACGGCTAGTGCCGGCGACGACGTGCTGATCGCAAACGGTACTCCGACCACTGGCCAGAGAGTGCTAAACCCTACCCTGAGCACTTGCGGCAATGGCATCATTGCGGCAGCTTCGGTGCCACCTCGACCTTCTCTCTGACCGCTTCCGGCAGCCAGTACTTCATCGTACCGAACCCGTTCTACAATGTGTCATTCCAGTCGGAGCAGCTAAACAACCTTTCCGCTACCGGCACGCAAATCATTAACGGTTCGCTGGACGCGGTGATCAACAATGCTGTCAAGAGCCGGGCAGCGTTGCGCCGAGCCGTCTGTGCCTGATGGAGCTGGTCTGAGCCGTCGCTGTCAGCAAGCTTAAAAATTATTCACTGCTACCCATTCGCAGTTGATTAAATTGCCATACAAGGCTGCTGTTTTTTTGATTTCTTTATTCTCGCCGAGAGTGAGAATCGACGCTTGCCGATCCTACCTCGGCAAGCTTTCTCCCATATTTAGCCCTACTCCTCCAGCTTAAAACTATTCCGGTCCTGGGTAAGCCCGATGATCAATAATTAACCTCAGTTCGGGATAAGGATTTTCTTTGTAGACATGATTGAGCGCCTCCGTTGCGCTTCGTAAGATTGGGTTTGCACACCGATCAATCGCCACGAAGCAGGAGGCGCTCATGGACAGTCTAACGG
>NZ_JACYOX010000074.1 GCF_015352955.1 Noviherbaspirillum soli | reverse complement strand
TCCTGGAGCGCTTGCCGACGCTACCGGCCAGCCGTATCAGCGACTTGCTCCCGCATGGCTGGACGCCTGCCTAATTCGTCCATCTACCTCAGAAGGTTCCGGCAAGACGGGATGACTGGGCGCTTACTGCGCTACGAGTTCAGCGTCAAGATGTCGATCGTGACGACCTTGAAAGAGGGCTTGGTAGGTGCTAACAGAAATTTGTAAGTATTGGCCGGATTACCCACGTAAGCCCTTCGCCGGCCTGGAAGGCGCGGGCATCTACGCAGCAGTTTGAGCGCTGGTGCAACCAGGAGCATAAGCACCCACCGAACTTAAGCATGAAACGCTGCTCCTGGAACAAACCCGTAGTGGGGTACAAAGTGGGGTACAACGATTAGAGAAACAAAAAGGCCAATCCGAAGATTGGCCTAACTGTTTGATTCTATTGGTCGGGGCGAGAGGATTCGAACCTCCGACCCCTTGCACCCCATGCAAGTACGCTACCAGGCTGCGCTACGCCCCGACGAGGCACGGATTATAGCAGAGGGTTTTCAATCCGCGTATCCTTGCAGCATTTAAAACATGTCTTTTTCAATATTTATGTCCATCAAGATCAGTCATCACTTTGACGCCGGCGCCATCGAGGTAGTCAATGCAACTTCAGCAGAAGATATCCAGCTCAGGCTGCGCAAGGATAGCCATGCCGATTTCTCGCAGTGGTTTTATTTCAGGCTGCAGGGCGCGCGTGCGCTTCCATGTCGCATGCGTATCCTGAACGCCGGCGAAGCCAGCTATCCGGATGGCTGGGTGGGTTACCAGGCGGTGGCCAGCTATGACAGGCAATCCTGGTTTCGCGTGCCGACAACCTATGAAAACGGCGTGCTGGAAATCAGCCACCAGCCGGAACGCGACAGCATTTTTTACGCCTACTTCGAGCCTTACCCGTTTGAACGCCATCTCGACCTGATCGGCCGCGTCGCCTGCCATGAGCAGGTTCGAGTGGAAGACCTGGGCAATACCGTTGATGGACGCGACCTGAATCTGCTGGTTGTCGGCAACCCCGATGCAGCCAGCAAGGTGTGGATCATCGCGCGTCAGCACCCGGGCGAAACCATGGCGGAATGGTTCGTCGAGGGATTGCTGGATGCATTGCTGGATGCGGGCGATCCGCATTCCCGCGCCTTGCTGTCACAGGCCGTCTTCTATGTCGTGCCCAATATGAACCCGGATGGCGCTGCCCGCGGCAACCTGCGCACCAATGCCGCCGGCGCCAACCTGAACCGGGAGTGGGTGTCGCCCAGTCTGGCGACCAGTCCAGAGGTGTTTCATGTGCGTGAGCGCCTCAATCGAACCGGCTGCGACCTGTTCCTGGATGTGCATGGCGATGAGGGCCTGCCTTATGTGTTTGCAGCCGGCAGTGAAATGCTGGAAGGCTTCAGCGCGGAGCAGGCGGCCGCGCAGCAAACCTTTATCGATGCCTTCAAGGAAGCCAGTCCGGATTTCCAGGACCAGCATGGCTATCCGTCAGGGAAGTATCGCGCCGATATGCTGAAGCTTGCGTCGAAGTATGTGGGGCATCACTTCAAATGCGTATCGCTGACCCTGGAGTTGCCCTTCAAGGACAATGCGCAGCGACCCGACCCCGCAGTGGGGTGGAATGGCGCGCGCAGCGCGCAACTGGGCGGGGCATGTCTGAAGGCGATAGGGCGGTCGCTGAATGTCGTGAGCCAGGCGTGAGGCAGGGCTGCTGGTCAACGCGATAGAGTAGAGATGGGGTAGCGGTATCGATCACCATGCCGGGATGCATCCCGGCATGGTGAGGCAGCATCAGTGCAAATGACCTGAAGCCTGCGGCGTGTCTTCCGGCAGTTCGGCATGCACCAGTTCGCCTTCACGGTCGCAAAAGAGCGGTGCGCCGCAGTCTTCGCAGAACTCCATCGCAAAGCGTTCCTGGTGACGCATGATGTCAGTGATGCCATTGGCGCGCAGGGCCAGCACCAGTTGCGTGATCGGCGGCGGAATGTCCGCTTCCGCGCCGGCGGGCGGGACGGTAAGCGTCATGCCGACGCTCGCCGACACCGGCTCTTCGCTGTCCTCTTCCTGGCCATACAGCGGCCAGACGATGCCATAGACCACTTCCGCCTGGTCGCGCAGGGTGAAGCTGATGCGGTATTCATCCACGCGCATGTCGCCGCCCTCATCGCCGAAGGCGCCGATGATGGCAGACAGGCCGTTCGGCTCGATGCTCAGGATGTGGGTCAGGTAGTGGATCGCCGAATGCACCGACACCGGCCTGATGGCGCGGTCCGCTTCACGGCAGGCGACATAATAGGCTTCAGGCGCCAGCAGTTCGACACCGCAGCCGGGCAGCAGGCGCTCGATGGTGGGCTTGGCCTGCTCGCGCAATGCCTCGATGGCGCTCTGGCGCTGGGCGATGATGTCCTGCGCCGGCTCGGCGGTCTGCCATCGAAACAGCGGTCCTTCGGCCGGTGCGACGACGGCCGCCAGCAGGTAGCGGGTGTCGGCCAGGAAAGGCGCGGTCTCGGGCGGATTGGAGATGGGCTTCAATACCGTATTGCCCAGCGCGGCCTGAGCCATGCGCAGGGTCAGCGCATGGGTTTCGGCATGGGTGCGCGGCAGCTGGTCGATCGAGTACAGCATCGGCGCCAGCGCAACCCGGGTATCGTCAGCCAGCACATGGGCATGCAGCTGTGCGGCCAGGGTGATCAGGGTATCGCCGGCAACCGTGCCGGAAAAGATAGCGAAGCGGGTCCAGGCCAGCACCGGCAAGGCAACCAGCAGCGCGTCGTAACGCTTGCCATCGTGCTCGACCACGGCGCTGGAGCTGACCGCTTCGATCGATTCCATCAGCACGTCGTAGGCAATGGGGTCGGTGCTGAACAGCTTGTCAAGCGCGGAGTCCAGCGTGTTCTGGTGGTCGGTGCGCAGCAGCTTCTCGATCAGCATGTCCAGGCTGCGCTCCCAGGCCCGCTCTTCATGCCGGCTGCTGGCCAGGGCCATGGCTTGCGCCATGGCCGCCAGGCGCTGGCTATCTGCGGAAATACGGGGAGTGCGGGATTTGGAAGGGCGACGCATAGTCTGTGAAAGCTTTGATAACTCGGAGGGCTATTGTAGTGGATTCGACCTTTGGGGAAGGAAATAGTTTGGCGGGTTTTACCTTGCGGAAAACCGGGGTCTGCTGGATGGGCTGAAGAGATGATGCGGGCGCGCCGGAAGCGGGCGCTTTGAAAAGGGCGGCATGCACGAGCCATGCCGCCCTTAGGGTCACGCTGCTTATTTTGCCGCGGGCGCTGCCGGGGCTGCCGGCGTGGCGGGTGCGGCATGTTCGGTCATTTCATGGCCAGCGGACTCGCCGCGCATGTCGACCTTGTCGCCGGCCTGCATGATGATGAACAGGGCCAGCGCCGCAAAAGCGACGAATCCCACAGCGACTTTCCACATAGTCTGTCTCCTCTTTGTCTGGATAAAAATAAACGCCGGACGATGCCGGCGTTGGTCCTGACAAGAAGCGTAACAACACAGTCTTACAGCATGCTTGCAAGGCCGGGATCATTTCCCCGGCCTTGCTTCCTGGCCCGGATTCAGGCGGCCAGCAGCTGGCGCAGCACGAATGGCAGGATGCCGCCGTGCTTGTAGTAGTCCACCTCGATCGGCGTGTCGATGCGCAGCAGCACCGTGACTTCCTGGGTCTCGCCATTGGCGCGATGAATTACCAGCGTGGCTTCCTGCTGCGGCGTGATCTCGCCTTCCAGGCCCTTCAGGTCGTAGGTTTCGGTGCCGGTGATGCCCAGCGACTGCACGCTGTCGTCGCCCATGAACTGCAGCGGCAGCACGCCCATGCCGACCAGGTTGGAACGGTGAATGCGCTCGTAGGAACGCGCAAACACCGCCTTCACGCCCAGCAGCTGGGTGCCCTTGGCGGCCCAGTCGCGGGACGAGCCGGTGCCGTATTCCTCGCCGGCAAAGATCATGGTCGGCACCCCGTTGGCGATGTACTTCATCGCCGCGTCGTAGATCGACATTTCCTCGCCATCCGGCTGGTACAAGGTCAGGCCGCCCTCGACCCGCGAGCCGTCCGGCTTGGCCGGGATCATCAGGTTCTTGATGCGCACGTTGGCGAAGGTGCCGCGCATCATCACCTCATGGTTGCCGCGGCGCGAGCCATAGGAATTGAAGTCGGCCTTGAGCACGCCGTTGTCCAGCAGCCATTTGCCCGCCGGGCTGCTTTCCTTGATGGAACCGGCCGGGGAGATATGGTCGGTGGTGATGGAGTCGCCGAACACGCCGAGGGCGCGCGCACCTTCGATGCCGCTGGCGGCAGCCTTGGGCGCCATGTCGAAATCGTCGAAGAAGGGCGGCTCGGCGATATAGGTGGAATCCGGCCAGTTGTAGACCTCGCCGCTGGCCACGCCCTTGATCTGCTGCCACAGCTTGCCTGGCGCTTCCTTCACTTCCGCATAGTTCGCCGTGAATGTCTTCGGGTTCATCGCGAACTTCATCAGGTTGTTGATCTCGGTGCTGGTGGGCCAGATGTCGCCGAGATAGACGCCCTTGCCCTTGACCATGCCCACCGGCTCGGTCATCAGGTCGACATTCATGTTGCCGGCGATGGCGTAGGCAACCACCAGCGGCGGCGATGCCAGGAAGTTCGAGCGGATGTTGGGATGGATGCGGGCTTCGAAATTGCGGTTGCCCGACAGCACGGCGGAAGCAACGATGTCGTTCTTCGCAATCGCTTCGTTCATGGCCGGCGTCAGGTCGCCGGCATTGCCGATGCAGGTGGTGCAGCCGTAGGCGGTCACGCCGAAGCCGAGCTTTTCCAGGTAGGGCAGCAGGCCGGCCGCTTCCAGGTACTTGGTGACGACGCGCGAGCCGGGGGCCAGCGATGTCTTGATGTGCGGCGCAACCGTCAGGCCGGCTTCCACCGCCTTCTTGGCCAGCAGGCCGGCAGCCAGTAGCACGCTGGGGTTGGAGGTGTTGGTGCAGGAGGTGATGGCGGCAATCAGCACGTCGCCGTTCCTGACCTTGATGCCGTCCGCATTCTCATACACTGCGTCGAGTTCTTCGGCGCGCTTGTTGAAGCCGTTTTCGGAAACCGGCTTGGAGAACAGGTCGGCGAAGGTGTTCTTGACCTTGCCGATCTCGATGCGGTCCTGCGGGCGCTTGGGGCCGGCCAGCGAGGGCGCCACCGAGCCGAGGTCGAGCGCGACCACATTGGTGTAGTCGATCTCGCCCGAGCTTGGCACGCCGAACAGGTTCTGGGCGCGGAAGTAGGCTTCGAAGGCGTCGATCTCGGCCTTGCTGCGGCCGGTGCCGCGGAAGTAGTCGATGGTGGCTTCGTCGACCGGGAAGAAGCCCATGGTGGCGCCATATTCCGGCGCCATGTTGGCGATGGTGGCGCGGTCGGTCAGGGTCAGGGTTCGGGTGCCTTCGCCGAAGAACTCGACGAACTTGCCCACCACTTTTTCCTTGCGCAGCATCTCGGTGATGGTCAGCACCAGGTCGGTTGCGGTGCAGCCTTCGCGCAGCGCGCCGGTCAGGTTCACGCCCACCACGTCGGGCGTGAGGAAATACACCGGCTGGCCCAGCATGCCGGCTTCCGCCTCGATGCCGCCCACGCCCCAGCCGACCACGCCGATGCCGTTGATCATGGTGGTGTGGGAGTCGGTGCCCACCAGCGTATCGGGATAATAGACGCCGTCCCTCTGGTGCACGCCGCGCGCCAGGTATTCCAGGTTGACCTGGTGCACGATGCCGAAGCCCGGCGGCACCACGCCGAAGGTGTCGAAGGCCTGCATGCCCCATTTCATGAACTGGTAGCGCTCGTTGTTGCGCTCGAATTCCAGCTTCATGTTCAGGTCCAGCGCCTTCTTGTCGCGGTAATAGTCGACCTGCACCGAATGGTCGACCACCAGGTCGACCGGCACCAGCGGCTCGATGTTCTTGGGATTGACGCCCATCTTGTTGGCCACGCCGCGCATGGCGGCGAGGTCGGCCAGCAGCGGCACGCCGGTAAAGTCCTGCAGCACGACCCGGGCGACCACGAAGGGAATTTCATCGGTGCGCGGCGCATTCGGCGCCCAGTTCGCCAGTTCACGGACATGGTCTTCCGTGACCTTCTTGCCGTCGCAATTGCGCAGCACCGACTCAAGCACGATGCGAATGGACACGGGCAGGCGCGAGAGGTTGACGCCCAGTTCCTGTTCCAGCGCGGGAAGGGAATGAAACTTTCCCTTCTTCGCGCCGGAAATGGGGAAATCCTTCAGCGTATTCAGTGTATTGCGGGTCATGGCCTCTCCTTGTTATTTACCGTTCAAATCAAATTGACAATACCGCTGCTGGCTTTGTTTCCGTGTTTTCGCGTTTCCCGCTTACTGGATGCCCAGGCCGGGGGCGGCCGGTGCGTCGGACGGCTTCAATTGCTCGGCGCTCTTGCATTCATTGGCCAGCTGCTGGCCCTTCCTGGAGTCGAGCAGGATGCCCTTGGCCGGGATGCCGATCCACACCATGCCCTGGCGGCGGTTCTCGAAACGGTGCGCGCCGGTGGTGGTTTCCACGCGGGTCAGGCGCATCAGCCGCTTGTTCCAGCGCAGCGCGATGTGCTTGTCATCCTCGGCGTTGGAGAAGATCGTGACCTTGTCGCCCAGCGCGCAGTTGTAGTCCAGGCCAGTGCTGCCGGCGGTATCCGGCTCGCGGTCTTCCTCATCCGTTCCCTGCGCCGCTGCTGCGCCTGCCGCCGTGCCAGCCGCGGCAGCGGCTGCGGCTTTCTTCTTCGACGGGGCTTCCTTCTTCACCGTCTTGGTGGCCGCAGCCTTGCTCTTCTTCTTGCTGCCGGCGCTGTCATGGTCTTGCGCCGCTACGGTCATGCATGCGCCCATCAACAGCAGGGCGGTCAAAAACTTGCTCATCAATTACTCTCCAGGTTGCACCCGTGCATCCTCTTCCGATCTGCGATCTCGCGAGGGCAGGGCGCGTGTTTTATAAAAGTGATAGGGTGTCGGCCGTGAGCGGCAGGCCGGACAGCTTGGCTCGCTGCAGAACGGTCCAGTAATAGCGGTAGCTGGCACGGTCGTGCAAGGCGCCCTGATACTGGGTCGGGCCCCAACTGGCGGCGCGGGCGGCCAGCAATATGGCGGCCGCATCGTCGACCTCCGCCACCGGCGGCGCATATGCCGCCACGATGGCACGGATCTGGGACGGGTGGATGCTCCACATGCGGGTGAAGCCGAACTCGCGGAAGGCGCGCGCGGCATCCTGCGCTACCACCGAGCCGTCCCGGATCTCGGTGGTGACATTGTGGGAAGGGCATTTGCCATGGGCATGGCAGGCGGCGGCTATCTCGGTCTTGGCCCGCGCCACCAGCGCATGCTCGAACTGGCCCGGCGAGCGCATGGCGGCGCCGGGAATGGCGCCGTAGTGGTCCGAGACGAAATCCATGATGCCGAAGGACAGGCACTCGACCTGCGGCAGCGCGGCAATCTCGCGCACCGCGGCCAGCGCGCCATGGGTTTCGATCAGCACATGCACCGGCAGGCGCTCGCGTCCGGCGGCCTGCGCATGGCGCTCGATGACGGCCAGGCCATGCTGCACATCGGCCAGGCTTTCGGGCTTGGGCAACACCAGGTATGCAAGCCGTTGGGCGGCGCCGGCGCAGATGATGGCGGCGTCGCGTTCGAACCAGGGGCTGTGCACATCATGAAGACGGGCGCCGATGCGGCCGTGCCGGTTGTCCTGGCCGGCGATCAGCGAGGCGACCAGGCGCGCATGCGCTTCCTCGTCACCGGCGGCGGCGCCATCTTCACAATCAAAGGTAATGTCAAACAGGGGGCCAAGCTCCTGCTGCAAGGCCATGGAGCGGCGCATCAGCTTTTCGGAGCCGGCGTAGTGATCACACACCGGAAGGGATACCGGCTGACGCTTGCCTTGGAAGAGAACTTCGGAAGGATGCATGTAAAGCGACGCTTCAGGTGGTGGGCAAGGTGGTCAATTGTGCCGAACGTTAACGACGTTGCCCGCAGCGCCGTGGAGGCGGCTGCGGGCAGGGTGGTTCTTAGCCTACCAGGTGGCTCACGCCGTTACGCTCTTCCTGCAGTTCGTTCAGGGTGATGTTGATGCGCTCTTGCGAGAAAGCATCGACTTCCAGGCCCTGGACGATCTTGTATTCGCCATTTTCCGTGGTGACCGGGAAGCCGAACATGGTGCCTTCCGGAATGCCGTAGGAACCGTCGGACGGCACGCCCATCGTGGTCCACTTGCCGTTGGTGCCCAGCACCCAGTCATGCACATGGTCGATGGCCGCATTGGCTGCCGAAGCAGCCGACGACAGGCCGCGCGCCTCGATGATGGCGGCGCCGCGCTTGCCGACTGTCGGCAGGAACGTGTCCTTGTTCCATGCCTGGTCGTTGATCATGTCCTTGACCGACTGGCCGTCGATGGTGGCGTAGCGGTAGTCCGCGTACATGGTGGGGGAGTGATTGCCCCAGACGAACAGCTTCTCGATCGAGGAAACCGGCTTGCCGGTCTTGGCGGCGATCTGCGACAGCGCGCGGTTGTGGTCCAGGCGCAGCATGGCGGTGAAGTTCTTGGCCGGCAGGCTGGGGGCCGATTTCATCGCGATGTAGGCATTGGTGTTGGCCGGGTTGCCGACCACCAGCACCTTGACGTTGCGGGAAGCGACGGCGTCCAGCGCCTTGCCCTGCACCGTGAAGATCTGTGCGTTGGCTTCCAGCAGGTCCTTGCGCTCCATGCCCGGGCCGCGAGGGCGGGCGCCGACCAGCAGGGCGACGTCGGCATCCTTGAATGCGGTCATCGGGTCGCTGTGGGCGGTCATGCCGGCCAGCAGAGGGAATGCGCAGTCGTCGATTTCCATCATTACGCCCTTGAGCGCTTTCTGGGCTTTTTCGTCGGGGATTTCAAGCAGTTGCAGGATCACCGGCTGGTCTTTGCCCAGCATGTCGCCGTTGGCGATGCGGAACAGCAGGGAATAGCCGATCTGGCCGGCGGCGCCGGTGACGGCGACACGCATTGGGGCTTTAGCCATGTTGAATCTCCAAAGTGATAAAGAAAAGGGCGGGCGGGGGTAGCGCCGCTGGCAGCTTGGTTCAATAAGTTGCCTAAATCGACAGAACGCAATCATACCGTTGAAACCGGTCGACGTCAGCCTGCGCGGCTTGATCCGAATCGCAATGAACTGCGATGCGCATGTTTCCTGCGGTCAGCCCGGGCCGGTCGCCCGCGAGTGTAGGGGGGTGTAATATCCCTGTCAATGGTGGCAATAACTATCTTATATCTTATATAAGACATATATTTAAGGTTTTTGCTGGACGGCAAACCCGGTTTTATGGTGAAATCAACAGTTATGAGTTCCGCAGCCTCCAACCAGTCAAGCAGCAATGCGCCCGGCGCAGGGTCGGGGGTTGCCGTCAATGCTTCACCCACCTTCAGTCCCCTCTACCAGCAGATCAAGGCGCTGATCACCCAGAGCCTGCAGTCCGGCGAATGGAAGCCGGGCGAACTGATTCCCAGCGAAGTCGAGCTTGCCGCCCGTTTCAAGGTGAGCCAGGGAACGGTGCGCAAGGCCATCGATGAATTGTCGGCCGAAAACCTGGTGGTGCGCCGCCAGGGCAAGGGCACGTTCGTCGCCACTCATCACGAGGAACGCGCCCACTATCGCTTTCTGCGCCTGATGCCCGACGTCGGCGAAGCGCACCAGGCGGATAACCGCATCATCGAGGTCAAGCGCATGCGTGCTCCCGCCGAGGTGGCGCGCCTGCTCGACGTCAAGTCCGGCGATTCGGTGATCTTCATCCGGCGCGTGCAGTCGTTCGAAGGCGTGCCCACCATTCTTGAAGAGCTGTGGCTGCCCGGCGCGCTGTTTCGCGGCCTGACCGCGGAACGGCTAGTGGAGTACAAGGGGCCGATGTATGGCCTGTTCGAGACCGAGTTCGGCACTCGCATGATCCGCGCCACCGAGAGGGTCAAGGCGGTGCTGGCCGAACCCCAGGTGAGCGAGCTGCTGGATGTGCTGCCGGGCACGCCGCTGCTCAGCCTTGAGCGCGTGTCCTTCACTTATGGCGACAAGCCAGTCGAGGTGCGCCGCGGTCTGTACAGGACCGACAGGCATCACTACCACAATGAATTGAGCTGAACTGGCGTCATGCGCATTGCCGGCCGGGCAAGAGCGCGAGCTGCCTCAGGGCGGCGGATATCTGTGCGAGCGGCCATAATAACTATTGGTGTGCTGCACAAAAATCGGCGAAAATCGATGATTATTTGTTAGAAGAGGTGTTTGTATGTCAGAAGCCGCAAAAAAAAGCCGGCCGCAGTTCAGCAATATCCACGTCACGCAGCTGATGCACTACCGCCTCCCGCTGGCCGGCGTGGTTTCCATCCTGCATCGCATCAGCGGCGCGCTGATGTTCCTGCTGTTGCCCTTCGTGCTCTATTTGCTCGAACGCAGCATCACCTCTGAAATCTCGTTCGACTACCTGCGCGGCTTTGCCTCGCAGTGGTACATCAAGCTGATCATCCTGGCGCTGTCCTGGGCCTACCTGCACCACTTCGCCGCCGGCATCCGCCACCTGTTCATGGACATGCACATGGGCCTGAGCAAGGAAGGCTCGCGCCACTCGGCCGCCAGCGTGCTGGCCATCAGCCTGTTTTTGACCCTCCTGGTCGCACTGAAACTGTTCGGAGTGTTCTGACACCATGGCCATCAAGCACAACAACATCGGCTCCAAGCGCCTCGTCGTCGGCGCCCATTATGGCTTTCGCGACTGGCTGGCCCAGCGCGTCACCGCCATCGTCATGGCCCTCTATACCGTCATCATCCTGGTGACCTTCCTCACGGGCAGCAATTTCAGCTATGAAGGCTGGGCCGGCATGTTCGCCCGCCAGTGGTTCAAGATCGCCACATTCGTCACCTTGCTCGTGATGTTCTATCACGTCTGGGTCGGCATGCGCGACATCTGGATGGACTATGTCAAGCCCGTCGTCGCCCGCCTCTTGCTGCAAAGCGCCACCATCGTGTGGCTCATCGGTTGCGCCGGCTATGCGGCGCAGATTCTCTGGAGAGT
>NZ_JACYOX010000073.1 GCF_015352955.1 Noviherbaspirillum soli | reverse complement strand
TGACGCCGGATCAGCGTCATCGTGGCCAGGCGGACCAGCTGCTGGCCCATCGCAAGGCGGTCTATCAAGCCGCCCGGGCCGCCAAGCCGCAGCGCTGGGCAGGCGCCGTGCGCCATTGGGATCTTGAAGAGGTGGTGTATCTGAACCCCGAACGAAAGGAGGCTTTGCCGGCCGCGATGCCACGTGCTGCATGACTAATTTGGCGACAACTACCTTGACACATACCGCGAAGCAAAAAAAGTAGGTCGCCCGCCGGGGCGAACTCCCGGCCTGGTCATGACGATAGTGAGGTCGTGTTGCTTCACCAGCCGTAAAGACGTCACTGCGAAGCAGCAGTTGGCTTTTGAAGTTAAAGGTTTAACGTTCAAAACCCTTTGAACAACAACACCGACAGTGCTGCCCGTGCCTTGCCGGGTGACGCAAGACGGCTGCACTGCCGTGGAGACAAGCCGGGAATCCGTCCCGGCGGCCGGGTCACTTTTTTTGCTTCGCCAAAAAAAGTAACCAAAAAAAGGCGACCCGGTGATCGCGCCCCGCTGCGCGGGGTGCCCGTGCCAGCGATACCCGGAGCGGGGCGCGGCTAAACTCGCCAAGCTGCGCTTGGCTCAGACAGACGCCGCACCTTTTCCCGCTCCGGGTACCGCTGACACGGCGCGCTCAACGGGATTTCACTGCAAAGGCAACAGCCACTGCAAAGGCAAAGGCAACAGCCACTTCAAAGGCAAAGGCAAAAGCAACGGCAACGTCAAAAGCAACGGCAACTGTCGCTACGCGGACTTCAAAAGCAACCGCAACCGCAACTGCGTGGCCATTTGCCGCTGCCAACGCTGACTGCCCCCTCCCACCGCCAGGCGCACCCTGAACCGACAAAGGCCGTCAGCCCGCGCCGCCAGCCGAGTGCGTCCTTCCCCTCAGGCCGCGTGCAGCACCCCCGCTGCCTGCGGCGCCGCTTTCAGCTCCGCCAGCAGCGCCGCTTCCTTCTCGCGCGCTGCCTTCAGGTGCCGCTCCTTCACATGGCCATAACCCCGTATATCCTCCGGAATCGCCGCCAGCGCAATCATCTGCGGCAGGTTCGCGGCAGACAGCCTGGGCAGCAGCGACGCCAGCGTATCGCGGTAATGCGCAATCAGCGCCCGCTCCGTGCGGCGCTCGGCGGTATAGCCGAACACATCCAGCGCGCTGCCGCGCAGGCCGCGCAGCCTGGACAGCAGCCGGAAGGCGCCCATCATCCAAGGGCCGAATTCACGCTTGACCAGGTGACCCTGGTGGTCGCGCCTGGCCAGCAGCGGCGGCGCCATGTGGAATTTCACCTTGTAGTCGCCCTCGAACATCCCGGCGATCTTGGCGGTGAACGCCGGATCGGCATGCAGCCGCGCCACTTCATACTCGTCCTTGTAGGCCATCAGCTTGAAGTAGTAGCGCGCCACCGTCTCGGTCAGCCGCAGGGGCTTGCCGGCTTCCACCACCGCGCTTTCGGCCTGCCGCACCCGGGCCACGAAGTCGCTGTACTGGCGGGCATAGGCGGCATTCTGGTACCCGGTCAGGAAGGCCACGCGGCGCGCGATGACGTCGTCCAGCGCCGGCGAACGCTTGAACTCGATCACCTGCGCCGGGGCGCTGGCGCGCGCCAGCTTTTCCACCGGGGCCGGGTCATGCGCGGCGGTGCGGCCCCAGACGAAGGCCTGTGTGTTGAAGTCCACCGACACGCCGTTGAGCGTGATCGCCTTCAGGATCGAGGCCTCCGCCAGCGGCACCCAGCCCTTCTGCCAGGCATAGCCCAGCATGAAGAGGTTGGTGGCGATCGAGTCGCCCATCAGCGCGGTGGCGATGCGTCCGGCATCGACGAACTCGGCGCGGCCGGCGCCGCAGGCGCGCTGTATGTCCTGCTGCGCGCCGGCCTCCGGGAATTGCCAGTCGGGATTGCGCACGAAGGCTGCGGTCGGCGTGCCGGTGGCGTTGATCACCGCATGCGTCCTGCCCTCGCCCATGCGCGACAGCGCGTCGCGGCCGGCGGTGACGATTTCATCACAGCCGATCACCAGGTCCGCCGCACCGGTGCCGACCCGGGTCGAGAACAGCTGGTCGGGACTGTCGGCCAGGCGCACATGCGACAGCACCGGCCCGCCCTTCTGCGCCAGGCCGCTCATGTCCAGCACCGAGCAGCCCTTGCCCTCCACGTGCGCGGCCATCGCCAGGATCTGGCCGACGGTGACCACGCCGGTGCCGCCGATGCCGGTCACCAGGATGCCGTACGGCTCGCGCGTGGCCGGCAGCGCCGGGTAAGGCAGGCTGTCCTGCGCCGGCGCCGCGGCCCTGGCCGGTTCGGCAACCGCCTTCTTCGGCTTCTTCAGCTTGCCGCCTTCCACCGTCACGAAGCTCGGGCAGAAGCCGTTGACGCAGGAATAATCCTTGTTGCAGGAAGACTGGTTGATCTGGCGCTTGCGGCCGAACTCGGTTTCCAGCGGCTCGACCGACAGGCAGTTGGACTGCACGCTGCAGTCGCCGCAGCCCTCGCAGACCGCCTCGTTGATCACCACCCGCTTGGCCGGGTCCGGATACTCGTTGCGCTTCCGGCGGCGGCGCTTTTCCGAGGCGCAGGTCTGGTCATAGATCATCGCCGACACGCCGGGCTTTTCACGCAACTCGCGCTGCACCGCGTCGAGTTCGCTGCGATGGCGTATCGTCACGCCCGGCGCCCAGTCGATCGCGGCCGGGTACTTTTCCGGGTCGTCGGTCACCACGATGATGGGCGAGACGCCTTCGGCCGCGATCTGGCGCGAGATCATCGCCGGGTCGAGCGGGCCGTCCACATTCTGGCCGCCGGTCATCGCCACGGCGTCGTTGTACAGGATCTTGTAGGTGATGTTGACCTTGCCGGCCACCGCCGCCCGGATCGCCAGCAGGCCCGAGTGGAAATAGGTGCCGTCGCCCAGGTTGGCGAACACATGCTTTTCGCTGGTGAAGGGCGCCGCGCCGATCCAGGTCGCGCCTTCGGCGCCCATGTGGGTGAAGGTGGCGGTCTCGCGGTCCATCCACAGCGCCATGTAGTGGCAGCCGATGCCGGCCAGCGCGCGGCTGCCCTCGGGCACCCTGGTCGAGGTGTTGTGCGGGCAGCCCGAGCAGAAATGCGGTATGCGGTCCTTGGACGGATCGGGCGCGCTCACCTTCAGCACCGCCTCCTTGGCTTCCAGGAAGGCGATGCGTTCCCTGACCTTCGCCTCGATCGGATGGCCGGCGAAATAGCGCGACACCCGGCTGGCGATCGCCCGCGCGATCTGCGCCGGATTCAGTTCATAGGTTGCCGGCAGCAGCCAGTTGCCGTGGCCTTCGTGGCGGTTGCTGCTCCATTCGCCGGTGTCGTCGAACTTGCCGACCACCCGCGGACGCACATCGTCGCGCCAGTTGTACAGCTCTTCCTTCAGCGCATATTCCAGGATCTGGCGCTTTTCCTCGACCACCAGGATTTCCTCCAGCCCCTGGGCGAATTCGCGCACGCCTTCGGCTTCCAGCGGCCAGGTCATGCCGACCTTGTAGAGCCGGATGCCGATGTCGCGCGCCACCTGCTCGTCGATGCCGAGGTCGGCCAAGGCCTGGCGGGTGTCGAGATAGGACTTGCCGGCGGTGATGATGCCGATCTTCGCCCGCGGGCTATCCCAGACGATGCGGTTGAGCTTGTTGACGCGGGCATAGGCCAGGGCCGCATACCACTTGTGGTTGTTCATCCGCGCTTCCTGCTCCAGCACGGCGTCCGGCCAGCGGATGTTCAGGCCCCCGGGCGGCAGTTCGAAGTCTTCCGGCAGCACGATCTTGACCCGGTCCGGGTCCAGGTCCACCGAGGCGCCCGATTCGACGATATCGGTCACGCACTTCATCGCCACCCACAGGCCGGTGTAGCGGCTCATTGCCCAGCCGTGCAGGCCGTAATCCAGGTATTCCTGCACCGAGGACGGATACAGAACCGGTATGCCGCAGGCTTTCAGGATATGTTCGCTCTGGTGCGCGGTGGTGGACGACTTGGCCGCATGGTCGTCGCCGGCCAGCACCAGCACGCCGCCGTGCCGGCTGGTGCCGGCCATGTTGGCATGCTTGAAGACGTCGCCGCAGCGGTCCACGCCTGGCCCCTTGCCGTACCACATGCCGAACACGCCGTCGTACAGCGCACCCTCGAACAGGTTGACCTGCTGGGTGCCCCAGATGCTGGTGGCGGCCAGGTCTTCGTTCACGCCGGGATGGAAGCGCACATGCTGGGCTTCCAGGTACTTCTTCGCCTTCATCGCGGTCTGGTCCACGCTGCCCAGGGGCGAGCCGCGGTAGCCGGTAATGAAGCCGGCGGTATTGAGGCCGGCGCGCGCGTCGCGCATGCGCTGCTGCATCGGCAGCCGGATCAGCGCCTGTGTGCCGGTGATAAAGGCCCGGCCGCGCTCCAGCGTGTATTTGTCATCCAGGGAAATATCGGCGGCCGGCGATTGCCGATCCGCAGGAAGGGGTGCATTCATTCTGTCTCCAAGCCAAAAATTGTGTCTTTGGGGTGCGACGTCTCGCGGCCGACAACCCACCTTGTGGGCGGACCATCAGAGCGACCATTTTAGAGCAACATTAACATAACGCCCATTTGGGGCGTTAATCGGACTACAACAAGGCGTTTTTGATCAACAGGCCCGTGTTTCCCGCGTGGGGAGGGCTTTTGCTCGATCGCTCAGCAAACGCGACAGTTTGGCATCAATGGGAGAGGAAAGCCAATGCGGCGTACTGGCAAGAACTGCTGAAAGCGATGATAGGGATATGAAGCAACCGCAGTTTGCGATTTGTCAGCCTGTGATGATGGTCGACAAATCGCGTCGCTCTGGATGCTTGGGATGGCATTGGTATCCTGTTGCCAGACGTTCATCAGAGCACCGTGATTGCCATTTCATGGATTTTCTTCAGATGCATTAAGCGTTTTTTGGAAGTCCAATATAGCTAATTGATAGTCGCGAGCGGCGTGGATCGCTTCATCTAAACCGGTTGCCGCTTGCAACTCCAAAGCTTTGTTCATCACTTTCTTCTGTTGTGCGTTGGCTTCTGGCGACATGCCGCCCGAAATTGCCTTTAAGTCATCCAGCCCGAGTTGAATCGAATCGCATGTTCCGCCGCATCTTCTTTAACACTGTTCTCCATTTTTCCCTCCATGGTTCACCGAAATCGAAGTTGGGCACCCCTTGCTTCGTCGCCAGGAAAGTACTGACGTAGATTCAGGTGGCTCCTTCCGATCATCGGTTCATCTGCAAGAGGCGAAATGCTTGCGGTGCGTGTTTTCCCATCGCCGCCGCAAACGACAACGCCGGCATGCGCTGCAAGGCGGCATGCCGGCGTTTCCAGGCAAACGAGTTTCAAGCAAAAGAAATAATGAACCCGTCCCGCTTCAGGTATCCCGCGACAGATTGGCCAGCCACTTGGTGGCCATGCGGGCATTGGCTTTCAGGGTGTAGTCGAGCATGGCGACCTGCTCCTCCACCGCTTCCTGCATCACGGTGGCCGGACTGGCCGGCGCCAGTTTCAGGTAGGCATCCGCCTCGCCGTAGGAGCGCTCGATATCCATGCCGGATTTCTTGGCGATATGCATCATCACCCGGTTCGACGACAGGCAGTGCATGTAGAGGGTGTCGACATCGGCATTGCGGCAATGGATCGCGGCGCGCTGGAACAGCTTGCTGCCTATGCCCATGCCGCGCGCCTCGGCCGACACCGACACGCCGAATTCGGCGACCCGCTCCTTGGTGGTGGCGTCGCGCACCGCCGGCAGCGCTTCGCGCGGCGCGAATGCCAGGTGACCCACGCCCATCAGCTTGAAACGGCTGTCATAGACGCCAAACACCGTGTCGCGCGAGAAATTCAGCATCTGCACGTAGCGGGTGACCAGTTCGTCCGGAAGCACGGTGCCGAAACGCAGCAGCCGGTCCGACTCATTGAGCCCGAGAAAATGCATCAGCAGACGACGACGGTCACGTTCGGCCAGTGCTTTCACGCGCACCGGAAATTTCTCCGGGCCTTCTTCAGGATCGCGTTCGGTCAACCGGGATAAGGCATTGCTCAATAGTTTCATGTTTGCTCCAGGAGTCGCAGCATGCTGCAACGCACAACCAATTCTAGGACAACTGTGCGAAAAATGCTGGAATCCGGTTTCTAAAATCGACTTGCTTGACGGTACTCAAAGCTGGCGGAAGGAGATTCTTGGTGAGAAATAGCTGCGAAGCAAGAAAAACTGGCAATTATATTGCCCATAACGCATTTGGTTATCTCATTGTTTCATTAAGGCATATTGCAACCGC
This sequence comes from Noviherbaspirillum soli, assembly GCF_015352955.1. Classification (GTDB taxonomy): domain Bacteria; phylum Pseudomonadota; class Gammaproteobacteria; order Burkholderiales; family Burkholderiaceae_D; genus Noviherbaspirillum_A; species Noviherbaspirillum_A soli. Next base: position 5,760 of record NZ_JACYOX010000073.1, on the reverse strand, counting down.
AGCAATCCTGGCAGCGTGTATAGCTGCAGGGATGTGTGCCGGCTGGTCAGGGTGACGTTCCTTCTCTGATGCGGCAATCGCACCGGCGTCCACCTCACGCGCTGCATGCAAGGCCGCTTGCAGCCTGGCTTTTCCGGGAAAGGGCTGGTCGTCACTGCCGGTCCCGGCACGCCGGCCGCATTCGACCACCTGCAGCATGTCGATGAAGCGCTGTGGCTTGCGGAAAGCGTCGCAGCGCTCCAGCAGCCTGACGATGGCATCGGGAGCGAGTTCGAGCGCGTGTGCCACGGCGTCCCGCTCGCGGGCGGACATCAATGCCAGATCGCGGCAATCGTTAGGGATTTTCAGCCGGCGGCAAACGCCGTCCGCCAGCGCCACGCTTCTTGCCGCAACTGTGTGCCCGTGGACGTCATCGGACGGCGTCAGCGCGCCCCTGCCCAGATCCAGCATCAGTACGGCAAAGCGTACCGGCAGCGGCCGCGCCAGCCGGGCCGCCATGTCCAGCGCGCGCATTGCATGCATGCCGACGCTGCCCTGCGCCTGCGGCACGCGCCACAAGCTGTCCAGCTCGGGCAGCAGGCGCGCCAGCGCGCCGCACTGCCGCAACACCTCGAACATGCGCGAGGGCGTTTGCTCCATCAGGCCGCGCGACAGTTCCTGCCAGACCCGTTCCGGCACCAGTGCATCGACCTCGCCGGCAGCCACCATGGACTGCATCAGCGCACCGGTTTCCGGCGCGACCGTGAAGTCGGCGAAGCGGGCCGCGAAACGCGCCAGGCGCAGGATGCGCACCGGGTCTTCCGCAAAGGCGTCCGACACATGGCGAAACACCCGGGCGGCCAGGTCGCGCTGGCCGCCGAACGGATCGATCAGCGCGCCGTCCTCGGTTTCGGCGATGGCATTGATGGTCAGGTCGCGTCGCACCAGGTCTTCTTCCAGCGTGACATCGGGCGCGGCATGGAACAAGAAGCCCTTGTAGCCGGGCGCGGTCTTGCGCTCGGTGCGGGCCAGCGCATATTCCTCGCTGGTGCGCGGATGCAGGAACACCGGGAAATCCTTGCCGACCGGGCGAAAACCCTGGGCCAGCATCTGCTCTGGCGTGGCGCCGATCACCACATGGTCACGGTCCTGCACCGGCAATCCGAGCAGGCGGTCGCGCACGGCGCCGCCGACGACAAAGGTCTTCATGCGGGCAGCCCTTTATTCGTCATCCGGCCAGGGTTCGTAGCGCTCGATCACTTCGGTTTCGGCTTCGGCTTCGCGCACCCACTGCGCCACGGCCGGATGGGCCAGCACCCGGTCGGCGTAGGCCTGCAGCGCCGGCGCCAGGAACACGCCATAGGTCTGGAAGCGCGTCACCACCGGCGCGTAGTAGGCGTCGGCGATCGAGAAGTCGCCGAACAGGAACTGGTAATGGCCGAAATTGGCCAGGCAGGTTTCCCAGATCTCGCAGATGCGGCCGATGTCGCCCTGCGCTTCCGGCGTGCGGCCGTGGCCGGGGAAACGGCCGCGGATATGCATCGGCATCGCGTTGCGCAGGCCGGTGAAGCCGGAATGCATCTCGGCGCAGATGCTGCGCGCCAGCGCCCGCGCCACCATGTCCTGCGGCCACATGTTCTTTTCCTGGAACTGCTCGGCCAGGTACTCGCAAATGGCCAGCGAATCCCAGATCGAGGTTTCCCGGGTGACCAGCACCGGCAGGCGGCCGGACGTGGAATACATCGCGATCTTGTTGCCGGTTTCCGGCTGGCCCAGCGGAATGCGGATTTCCTGAAACGGAATGCCGAAGGCGGTCATCGCCACCCAGGGCCGCATCGACCAGGAAGAGTAATTCTTGTTGGCGATCACCAGCTTGTAGCTGTTGCTTTCAGCGCTGGCCAGGGTTTCGGACAGCGTGGGGTCGAGGATGGTGGATTGCATGGGGATTCCGGAAAACAGGGTGAGGACGAATGGCGGCGCGGCGCGGGCGTCAACGCCAGCCGCGCGGACTTCTAGCCACGGCGGCGGACATGATCGTAGCCGGTGGGAGAAGGCTGGGGGCCGAGATAGAAAGGCGCCACGTCTTCCGGCGCGGTGGGCATCGGCGTGGTGCCGGGCGAGGCGACATTGTCGACCCGCATCGAATCGAGATTGTCGCGGCTCATGATCGGGCCGCCCGGCGCATGCTCGAGGAACCAGGCCTGCAGCCGCGCCAGCGCCGGCGGCAAACCGATCACCGGCCGTTGGTGACCGCTGTAGTGGCCCGCCAGCTGCACCAGCTGGCGCAGGGTGTAGACCTTCGGCCCCACCAGTTCGATCACCTGGCCGAAGCTGCCCCGGTCTTCCAGCGCATTGGCGAAGGCCTGCACCACGTCTTCCACATACACCGGCTGGAAACGGGCGTCGGCGCCGCCCAGCGCCATCACCGGCAGCAGGCTCTGCAGCCGGGCAAACATGTTCAGGAACTGGTCGCCCTCGCCAAACACGACCGATGGCCGGAAGATCGTGACCGCCAGACGCGGGTCGGACAGCGCCGCCAGTTCGCCGGCCGCCTTGGAGCGCAGATACATCGACGGCCCATTGGTTGCCGCGCCCAGCGCGCTCATGTGCAGCGAGCGGCGCACGCCGGCGCCGCCGCAGGCGGCGACCACCTTGCGCGGCAGCTCCACGTGGGCGCGGGCGAAGTCGGGGCCATACTCGGAGCCGCCCGGCCCGCGCCGGGAATGCAGCACGCCCACCAGATTGATCACCGCGTCGACGCCCTGCATCAGCCGCGCCAGCGTGGCTTCGTCATGCACGTCGGCCTCGACCGCTTCCACGTTGGGCAGCGTGATCAGTTCGCGCGCATGCACCAGCCGCCTGGTCGGCAGCGTGATGCAGCGCCCCTGCGCGGCCAGATGCGCCACCAGCCGGCTGCCGATGAAGCCGGTGCCGCCCAGCACCAGCACATTGCTGCAATAGGGTCCGCGCAGTATGTCCATCAGAAGGGTTCTCCGTTTTCGCTGCCAGAATAGCCTTTCGGCGCAATAGTGCCCATCCGCGCCTTGAGCGACTGCGGCGCATTCTCGAACAGCGCCGCGTAGTAGGTGGCATTCGACATCACGTTCTTCACATAGCCGCGGGTCTCCGCGAACGGTATGGTCTCCGCAAAAATGGCGCCCTCCACCGGCCGCGTCAGCGTCGAGCGCCAGGCCTTGGGCCGGTTCGGGCCGGCGTTGTAGGCCGCTGTCGCCAGCGGCTGCGAACCGTCCAGCGACTGCAGCACCATGTACAGGTAATTGGTGCCGAGCAGGATGTTGGTGCCGATTTCATTGATGCGGGCCTGGCTGAAGTCCGGCATGCCGATCTTGCGCGCCACTTCCTTGGCTGTGGCCGGCATCAGCTGCATCAGGCCGGAGGCGCCCACATGCGAGCGCGCGGTCTGGATGAAGCGGGATTCCTGCCGGATCAGGCCGTACACCCAGGCCTTGTCCAGGCCAAGGTCGCGGGTGGCAGGATGCATGATGTCATGGTGCGGCGAGGGAAAGCGCTGCGTAAAGTCAAACTCGGTCTTCGTGCGGTCGGAGGTGTTGACCATGCGGTCCAGCACATTGTTGCGGCGGGCAAATTCCGCCGCGGCCAGCAGCTGGCGCTCGGTCATCCTGCGCAGCTGCCAGTTCCACTCGCGATAGCCCTCGAAGCGCATGTTCATGTCGAAGAAGCGGAAGGCGCGGCGAAAGCCCTGGTTGGCCGACATGGCGGCCATGTCTTCCTCGCTCGGCGCGGCGGCGCGCGGCGGGATGATGATTTTCTGTCCCAGCTCTTCCAGCGCCAGTTGCCCATAGAAGCCATTGACCGCGGAAATCGACTTGAACAGCGCATCGGCCTGTTCACGCTGCCCTTGCGCCTTGCAGGCGCGGCCCAGCCAGTAGACCCAGGGGCTGTCGTCCCTGAGCGTTGCCGGCATGGCTTCGATGCCGCTTTTGACCATCGCCCAGTTGCCGGCGCGCAGCGCGCTGCGCACCCGCCACTGGTAGCCGTCCAGCGACATCGCCGCGCCGGTGGTTTTCTTCCAGTACTCGACCGCATCCGGCTGCAGCTTCTGCGCCGCCTGCATCGCCACCATGGCCCAGCCGGTGGCCAGCTCGCGCGGCGACAGGTAGGACGAGGCGCCCAGCACTTCGGCGCCGGCCTGTTCCAGGTTGTTGCGCGCCACCCGGCCGACCGCGATCAGGAAGGCTTCATGCTGCGCGCGGCTGCCGCTGGCACTCCTGGCGATGATGGCCGCCGGCTTGTCATAGGCTTGCGCGATCAGCCCTTCCGGCGCGTCGGTGGCCAGCGCCAGCTTGCGCATCAGGTTGGGAGAATTGAATTCCGCCGCCAGCCGTACCTGGTCCCACAGATCGTCATCAGTGAACTGCCGGGTTTCGGCCAGCCGCATCACCAGCGCCGGGCAGGCCTCGCCGTAATCCCGCGGCGACACCAGCAGCGCGCGGGCATCGGCCGCCACATTGTGGCCGCGCTCGATGCGCGACATCAGCGCGTAGCACTTGACCTGGGTATCGTCATCCAGCACGAACTGCGGATACTGCTCGTCGAAGGTGGTCCAGTCGCGCGCCCGGCCCAGTTCCAGCAGCCAGTCGTTGCGCAGCCGGTCGGCGATGGCGCTGCCTTCATGGCGCTTCAGGAAGTCGCGGATTTCGGCATTCGGCAGGTTTCTGACTTGCGGTTTCAGCCGGTAATACTCGATGTAGGAGGGAATCGCGTAGTTCGACAGCCGCGAAGACAGATCGAACGCCTTTACCCCGTCGTCCCGCCGCGCCGCCTCGCGCAGCGCCGCGAAAACGTCATCGTCGCTGGCGAATTGCTGTGGCTGTTGCTGTGCTTGCTGGCGCTGCTGGGCCTGCGCGCCATGGGTGCCGAACGCGGCGCAGGCGAGCACCAGCCCGGCGGTCCATTTCATCGGAAACATCAGATTGCTGCCTTATTCTTGCTCGTTTTGGGGAGCGGCTAGAATAGCACGCTCCCCCGCCCGGCTGGCCGCCGGAATTGCATCTGGACACTACTTACAACATGAATGAAAAGCAACGCTTGAGGAAGGAATTGCTGGCGGCGAGAAAGGCCATGCCGCCGCAGGAAAAGGCCTGGCGGGATGAGGCGATCAGCAGGCGCCTGCTGGACTGGCTGGAAGCGCATCCGGTGAGGTCCATGGGTGTGTACTGGCCGCACGCGGGCGAGCCGGATCTGACGCCGGTGTATCCGGAACTGGTGGCGCGGGGCGTGACATTGGCGCTGCCGGTGGTGGTGAAGCGGGATGCGCCGCTGGAGTTCTATGCGTGGCGGCCGGGCGAGGCGCTGGTGAAGGATGCGCATGGAGTGATGGCGCCGTCGGGGCGCGATTGCCCGGTTGAGCCGGAGTTGCTGCTGCTGCCTTGCGTTGGGTTTAACGAGGAAGGTTATCGGTTGGGGTATGGCGGGGGGTATTACGATAGGACGCTGGCGGCGATGCCGGGAGTGCAGGCGATTGGCGTCTCCTATGCAGCAGGAAAACAATGCTTCGATTCGCATGAATACGATATAACCATGCACCTGGTTTTTACCGAATTCGACGCATTCCCTTCTTGAGCCCGGATTTTATTTTTCGAAAACCGGACTATTTTCAAATCGCCTTACAGGGCGGTTTCAAGAGTGAAGTGCAACGGCTGTTAATGAAGTGACGTATCGGGTTGATGAGCACTCGCCAGAGTGGCGGCATAGACCTGTAATGGCGTGAGCCAGTTATGCGTTGCGCGTGGGCGCGTA
>NZ_JACYOX010000006.1 GCF_015352955.1 Noviherbaspirillum soli | reverse complement strand
CATTGTCGGCAACCGTGCCGTGGTCGGCTGTAACCGCGCCAGATACGCTCAGCACCTGGCCGTTGGTAGCAACGTCCACATCGCTGAAACCTTGCAGCAGCTGTGCTGCGGTCACGGTGTATGCGGTGTCTTCGGTGCCTGCAGCCAGAACAGCCGTGGCGCTGCCGGTCACTGCATCATTGACTGCCGCGAGGTTGAACTGCTGGCTGGCTGCCACTGTGCTGCCGTTGCTATCGGTGACGCTGTAGCTAAGAGTGACTTTGCCGTTGTAGTTCGCGGCTGGCGTCATCGTGTAGGTGCCATCGCCATTGTCGACGACCGTGCCGTTGCTGCTTTTCAGGTCAGCTACTGACAGCTTGTCGCCATCGACATCACTGAAGCCCTGCAGCAGATCAGATGCCTTGACGGTGTAAGCCGTATCCTCGGTGCCGCTTGCCAGAGTCGCCTGCGTACCGGACAGGACTGGCGCATCGTTAGTGCCGATAACGTTGACTGTAACAGTGCGCTCAACCGTACCGCCTCTGCCGTCGCTGAGCACGACAGTAAAATGTTCCACTTTGGTCTCGCCCGCAGCCAGATATTCCACTGCCGAAGCGTTTACGCTGTAGTTCCATGTGACCACGCCGCCTTTGCCGGTGCCGGTGGTGTCTCCGCTGATGCTAGCTGTTAATTGACCCAATGCGCCTGCTGTGGAAGTAACCACTGTGGCTGTATGAGTGTCAGCCAAATCTGCGTCAGTGAAGGCAATATTGCCTGTAGTGACAAGGGTCCCCGTCGGGATGATTTTTTCTGTTACCTGGCCTGTCAGCGTTTCGGCGCCAATCACTGGCCCGTCATTTTGACCCAATATGTTCACTGTTACGCGGGCTTGGCTAAGAGTGCCGTTACCCAGGCGGATCGCATAGACGAATGAGTCGTGTACAACTTCATTGCCTGCCAATGTATTGATACTCGTTCCGCTAGGGCCTGCCACCCCATCTGTTACCGCGCCAAGTGCAAACTCAATTTTTCCATTATTAATCCGTACCCAGTTCTGCTGCTCGGTTTTTTCCCATCCCGAGACACCGTTTGCATTCACGTCTTTTATCAATAACTCAAAGTCAGCAGTTAATGGATTTCCATTGCCGTCGTCAACTGAATAAAGCGTTTTCGCATTGCCGCCGAGATCATTACCCATGACGTCCAAGGTAAGGACGGAGTTGGTATTGTTATAGTTCGCCAGCCCTAAGATTTGATCCTCAGAATAGTTGTATACGTCATTGCCTGCTTGGGGCGTATTCGTGAAAGACGTCTGGTTAATTGCCATGAAAATTTTCCCTTGGATTTCTTGATTTATGCAATGAAGAGATGACTAGCAGTCGAATTATTCGCATGTACTTTGCGCAGGCAAAAAGCGGCCCATTCCTATATCAACAGACTTTTTGTTTGCCTTACCGCACAGCGTATTTCTCTGTGATTTTCTTGCGGCCCACCTCTGCCCCCTCCAAGTCGTAAATGAAATTCATCACGCTTTCAGGTAACAAAGTCAAATATTTATAAATTCTCAATGTTGCGTCAGCAAATGTAGGACAAATTCTTACAATGCACTTCATCAGTTCCTACAAGCTTGATGCATGGTACCCGGCGATTCCTCGACTTGAATGGACGATAAATCCCCTCTTACATAGGACATACAGACTGTTTTTAAATCGGGAAAATAGTTGCTTTGTACTACTTCTTGCCTTGTAACAAGCTACGTGTATTACCATCGGTTGCTATCAAAGCAAGCTATCTTCAAAAAGAATGTAGCGAACATCACACATCGATGCAGGCATGGCGCTGAAGGGCTTTATTTGACCTGGTTGCTTTCAGCAGATTTGCTTACACATGATCTATAGCCCATTGTCAATTAACTGACCATCATTAATTCACAAAGAGTAAGCACGCTTCCGGGCTTTAAAGTTAAATCCTGCCCAGCCTCATAATTAATCATTAACAGCGCCACTTCGGCAGAGCAGCCGATGCCGCCTCTACACGTGGAATGGGCCAAGACTCCGTCTTATCCCGACATGAGCCACAAACCGCTCGCAGCAGATGCCCTGAAAAGCCTTTCGGTCAATCTTTTACATTAACTAGCTTCAACAACTTCTACACAAAATAATTTCCTGAATGAAAATATGTAAACCGTAGGAAACGAAGGGAGGCGGCAAAAGATTTCGCCTTGTGTTGTTGCAAAATATCAACATTTTTTTAAGCAATCCAATTTTTAGAACGATTGATATCCGCACCAATTTTCCGGTGGTAAGATCGTCGCAGCCTACTAGCAGTAATCCCATCTTAAATAAAGGTTTGTTTAATCCGTTAGCAATTTAACGATCGCTTGATGCACGAAGCGAAGCAACTTGCTGACCTGTTTGCGATGCCTAACTCTGTGAACCGAGCATGTTCAAGAACAAGAACGACAGTCATGGCCAGTTAGGGCTGGATTTTTCGGATGGGTCGATGGTGGCCCATATCCGGCTGCTGCTCGCTGTCTCGGCCCTGCTGACCATTTTTACCGAGTCCGCACCCGAACCCGACCATCTGGACTTGGCCGTGTTTATCGGCTACACGCTGCACACCACCGCGCTGTTCGTGCTTTCCCTGCTGCACAAGCCGATTGCCCGCAGCAGGCTGATCCCCTGGCTCGACGCCTGCTGGTACGCGATGATGGTGATCTCCACCGGCGGCAGCGGAAGCCTGTTCTTCCTCTTCTTCTTCTTCGCCATCCTGACCGCCTCCTTCCGCTGGGGCTTCGAGGAAGGCGCGCGGGTGACCGTGGCGTCCACCCTGCTCTTCTTTGCGGCATGCGGCCTTGAACAAACCGTCGACGTGCCTTCCACCCTGCTGCTGCGCGCCACCTTCCTGCTGGCGCTGGGCTACATGATCGCGCGCTGGGGGCAGTCCGAAATGGCGCTGCGCAATCGGCTGGCGTTGCTGCGCGACGTGAACCAGCTCTCCAACCCGCGTTTCGGCGTCGACCACACCGTGACCTCGGTGATGCGCAAGACCCTGGAATTCTTTGGCGGCGACAGTTGCGTGCTCGTGGTGCGCAACGATGACCAGCCCACCTGCATCTACCGCACCGTCAAGCGCAATGCGCCGGACGAGATCGCCCGGGCGCAGCATGTGGACGCACGGGCCATGGCGCCTCTGCTCGACTTCGCGCGCGAGCAGGTGGCGCTGTACCAGTCTCCCGCCTTGCCCGGCATCAGGCTGCGGGCAGGCTGGCGCATCCATGACAATGCCACCGGCCACTGGAGCAAGGGCGCCGGCCAAGATGGCGACAGCGTGGTGGAACTGCTGGACAGCCCGGCATTCATCGCCGCGCCGGTGCCGCTGCGGCGCGGCGAAGGCCGCATCTACGTGGCATCGAAGCACAGCGACCTCACCCGCGCCGACGCGCTGTTTCTTGCGCACATTGCCGCGCAGGCCTTTCCCGTGATCGAGAACATCGAACTGCTGGACCGGATCGCCTCGGAAGCCGCGTCCCAGGAACGCAAGAAGATCGCCCATGACCTGCATGACGCGGTGATCCAGCCCTACATCGGCCTCAAGATCGCGCTGCATGCCATGAGCCGCAAGGTGGCGCCAGAAAATCCCCTGGCGGAAGACCTGCACCGGATCAGCGAGATGGCCAGCCAGGTCATCACCGACCTGCGGCAGTATGCGGGCCGCTTCAACAACGGCGCGGTGCAAGGCGAATCGGCTTTCCTTGCCAGCCTGCACCGGCAGGCCGAGCAGGTGCGCAAGTTCTATGGCATCGACATCACCATCAGCGTGGACGGCAACTTCTGCGTCAGCGACCGGCTGGCCGCCGAGGTGTATCACGTCATCAGCGAAGGCCTGGCCAACATCCGCAAGCACACCAGCGCCCGCCGCGGCGCCGTCCGGGTGGGTTGCGCGGAAGGCTGGCTCAACATCCAGATCGAGAACGAGGGCGCAGGCGCGCAGCCGGCCGACTTCACCCCCCGCTCCATCGCAGACCGCGCGGCGGCACTGGGCGGGCGGGCCAAGGTGCTCAAGGCCAACGGCGGACGCACGGCAGTCCATATAGAGATACCGGTATAAGCAAAACCAGAACAATCATGAACACGACAACGACAATACAAACAGGCACAGACATGGAAACCACGCAGCGCGCCATCCGGATCATGCTGGTGGACGACCACCAGACCATGTTGTGGGGGCTGGAACAGCTGGTACGCAGCGAAGCGCCGCGCATGGAAGTGGCAGGCACGGCGCGCACCGCCGAAGAGGCCGTGAGCGCGGCGGCACGCCTGGCGCCGGACGTGATCCTGCTGGACGTGGATTTGGGCGGCAGCTGCTCGGTCGACGTCGTCCCGGTGCTGATTGCCAACGGCGTCTCGCGGGTGCTGCTGCTGACCGGCACCAGCGACCAGGACATTCTGGACCAGGCCATCAAGCGCGGCGCGCGCGGCATCCTGCACAAGAAGGCATCGCCGGCGGAAGTGATCAAGGCGATCGACAAGGTCCACCAGGGCGAGCTGTGGCTGGACCAGACCGCGCTGGGCCGCGTGCTGGGCCACCTGCTGAACCCGGCCGCCGCGCCCAAGCCCGACCCCGACGCCCACCGCCGCGCCAGCCTGACGGCCAAGGAACGCAAGGTGATCCAGGCGGTGGTGGAAGGCAACGGCGCGCTGAACAAGGCGATTGCGGAGCGGCTGTTCATCTCGGAATACACGCTGCGGAATCACCTGACGTCCATCTACCAGAAGCTGCAGGTGGCGAACCGGCTGGAGCTGTATGTGTATGCGGTGAAGCATGGGCTGGGGGTGGAGCAGGAGAAGATGAAGGCGGTGGGTTGAATGCTGCATGGGCTGCTGATGGCCAGGGCTGCGGCTTCCGGCTGTGATGGCACCGAACCGGCGAGGCCTGAGCGCACAATCAGTATCACGCTCCCTCGCCGCCCATGGCCAGGCGCTTGCCATGACGGGCATTTTCCTTCTACCCACGACGCATCCCGCGCACACCGCTGCGGCAGCCATGCCGTACGCAACTTGCTGAAACGGCCCGCCCGGGCCGGCCGCTGATTCATTCATCACCACATCCGGCGCGACGGATTGCCGCCGGGCCAGTGGCGCAATTTTTCCCATCGACATCAGGTACGAAAGTACTAGTTCCCTCATCAAACAAGGGTTATCGAGTCCTACATGGAAAAGGACTTTTGTCAGTCTCGCTCCTACACGCCAATCTTTATAGTTCATCCCATCAGGAAGCATTTTCCGCTGCCTGATACGCGGTTCAAGCGGTTCTGAAAATCGGAGAGTGGGATGTATTCATTAAAGGGCGTGCCGAAAGGCTTCATGCGTTTTCTGCAGGAAGAAGATGGCGTTTCCTTTATCGAATGCGCACTCGTGGCCTCGCTAGTGGCAGTGGTTGCTGGTATTGGACTGCTGGCGCTGGGCAAGGTGATGTAAGGCTGGTTCTTATTCCGGGCTTCGGCAGTGGAATGGACAGACAAGGAGCGGGAGGTCGCCGGGATTTATGCTTGGATGGACAACGGCTAACAATAAAATCCGCGCAGTGGCATTGGCATTGACAAAGAAATTAAAAGATCTCTTGTAGATAAATTTGAAAAGGAAATATCATGGAATTCATTAAGAATTTTATGCAGGAAGAAGACGGCGTTACGGCAATTGAGTATGGCCTAATTGCGGCGCTGATTGCGATCGCAATTATCGTTGGCGCCAAAGCAGTTGGCACCAACCTAAATGGCTTGTTTAATCGAGTAGCTACTTGCTTGACCACCCCAGCCACCTGCACTTAATTCCACAGCCCAATATTTTAAGCCGTCTTCGGGCGGCTTAATCTTTTACAAAAAAGAGGGAAAGACAAATACAACAGCCTAGACAGAAGTGTCGGATTATCTTGCTCGACTGAGAGGAGGCACAAGCGCCCTCTACCGAATATGCGCTGTTTGCATCCTTCATTTTAATATTATTTTCTTTTTGATTTAATCAATATTGAATTGACGATTTCTCTATGGCCGCAGATATAACGCTGTGTAATTTCTGCAATCAGCCATAGCAACCTCTGTCAATAAATAATCCTACTGCATCCTTACAGAAAAAGTCGAAATGAAATGATTGAGTTTGGAATTTTCCATCTTGGCAATTTCTTCATTGGTCTGGAGTTCGTTTTCCTTTCGGCTTTTGTCATTACTGCAGCCATTTATGACATTCAACTCCGGCGAATACCCAATTGGCTTGTGCTGAGCGGAATTGCAAGCAGCCTTCTATGGGCAACCGCCTCAGGATATGGATATGGTCTTATCTTCTGGGCAGCCGGACTAGCGGTCGGCTTTTTTTCTTTTCTGCCGCTTTATATTTTTCGCGCAATGGGCGCGGGAGATGTAAAGCTCATGGCACTTGTTGGCAGTTTCCTAGGTGGTTTCGCCGCTTTTCAAACCGTAGTCCTGACGCTGCTCGCAGGAGGCGCACTAGCACTGATGGTCATGGCTTTTAAACGCAGTTGGAAACTGGTTTTTTCCAACCTCAGCGTGATGATGGCAAACATAGCGATCGCCGCAATGTGTAGGCAATTGCCAAAGACTGAAATGCCTGCACAGTCCGCTGGCAACTTACCTTACGGCGTCGCCATTGCTGCTGGCACCCTGGTCTACGTAGGCTTTTTCCGTCAATGAAACCGGAGCTTCCACAAGGCGCAAAAATTACAAGGCTGAAAAACCTATGTCTAGCTTATTGAATTCGCCCATCTTGGAGCAATCAAGCCAGTCTTCAGCATCGTCCATTCCAGCCCCGCGCTCGCCCGAGCAGACGGGTTTGCCCTTCCTTTTCCTGGTCGAACTAGTTTCGAAGGTGCTGTTCCTGCGCGGTCAAGTGCGGCTGGTGGAACTATCTTCGCATCTGAAGCTTTCTAACAGCGTGCTCGACCCGCTGATTACCTTCATGCGCGCGGAAAAACTATGCGAAGCAGTCCGGCGCGGCGGTAGCAACACCGATGCAGACCTCACATTCACCCTGACCGACACCGGCCGCGCCCGCGCCGCCGAATTTCTGAGCCGCAGCGCCTATGCCGGCCCGGCGCCGGTCACCGTGCAGGATTATTGCGCTCAAGTAGAGGCCCAAAGCGTGGCCCACATGCATGTGCTGCGCGAAGACATCGCACAGGAATTCGAAGGCATAGTCGTCAGCCCAACCGTGCTCGAAAAATTCGGTGCCGCGATGAATTCCGGCCGCGCGCTCTTCATTTATGGCCCGGCCGGCAGCGGCAAGACCTTCCTTGCAGAATGCCTGGCCGGCCTTCTCAAGGGCAATATCTGGGTGCCTTATGCCATCCTGGTGGATGGCGAAGTGATCCAAGTTTACGATCCGGCCGTCCACCATGAAGCAGCGAGCGAAGTAGCGCAAGCCAACCTGCTGGACAAGCGCGACGCACCCGACCCACGCTGGGTGCGCTGCAAGCGTCCCGCAGTATTGACCGGCGGCGAACTGACGCTGGACATGCTGGAACTGCAGTTCGACCCCGGCACCCGCTACTACCAGGCGCCGCCGCATCTGAAGGCCAACAACGGCATCTTCATCATCGACGACCTCGGCCGCCAGCGCTGCTCGCCGGCCCAGTTAATGAACCGCTGGATCGTGCCGCTGGACCGGCGCATGGACCACCTGGCGCTACACACCGGCCACAAGTTCATGGTGCCTTTCGATGTGGTGGTGGTGTTCTCGTCCAACTTCGGGCCGGAGCAAATGGGCGACGGCGCCTTCCTGCGGCGGCTGGGCTACAAGATCGAGATCGGCGCGCAGACCGAGCCGGACTACGAGCGCATTTTCCGCCAGGCCTGCGAAGACCACCGCGTGCCCTACTCGCACGATGCCTTCCAATACATGCTGCGCGAGCGGCATCAGAAGGAAGGCAAACCGCTGCTGGCCTGCTATCCGCGCGACCTGGTGTCGCAGGCGCGCGACCTGGCCCGCTACGAAGGCCGGCAGCCGGAACTGAACCCGCAGGTGCTGGACTGGGCCTGGAACAACTATTTCGCCGAGCGCTGAAGGCCGGCATGAACCGCAACGATGTTGAACGCAACAGCGGCCGCAACAGGCCTAGCCTGCCGGCCCGACCAGGGGAACTGAAATGAGAAATACCCGCGCAATGATGATGATGGCCATCGCCGTCGTGCTGGCCTTCGCGGCCGTGATCGTGGCGGCGCGCTGGATAGGCGCGCAGACCCAGGGCAACTCGGGCAAGATCGCGGTGGCGCTGGTGGATATCGGGCTGGGCGCGCGCATCAATCCCGAGATGGTGCGCATGGTTGACTGGCCCACCGGCGCGATGCCGCCCGGCGCCTTTACCGACCCCAAGGAGCTGGATTCCCGCGTGGCCCGCAGCAGCATGCAACGAGGCGAGCCCATCATGGAAAGCAAGCTGGCGCCGCCCGGCACCAAGGGTGGCCTGTCGGCCGTGGTGGCCGAAGGCAAGCGCGCCATCACTGTGCGCGTGAACGACGTGGTGGGCGTGGCCGGCTTCGCGCTGCCGGGCAACTACGTGGACATCCTGGTCAACACCCAGGAGGAAGGCGCGAAAACCCCCAACCGTGATTCGACGATTTCCAAGATCGTGCTGGAACGCATCCTAGTGCTGGCCATTGCGCAGGAGTCCAACCGCGACGACACCAAGCCCAAGGTGGTTAATGCGGTGACGCTGGAAGTTTCGCCCGAGCAGGCCGAGCGGCTGGACCTGGCGCGCAGCGTGGGCAGCCTGTCGCTGGTGCTGCGCAACCAGATCGACCCGGATCCGGTGAATACCGGCGGCGCGACCAAGGCCACCCTGTTCAACGTGCAGGCGCCAGTGGCGCCGGCGGCGAAATCCGAGCCGGCGCCCAGGCCCCGGCCCGTGATCAGGCAAGTGGCCGCGCCGAAGCCGCCGGCCGACCAGGTTGAACTCATCAAGGGACTGTCCCGCACCACCCAGCAGTTTTGAAGCTAAGCCATTTGAAGAACAAGAAAGCAAGGGAGAAGCATCGATGACCAGAACCTGGACCGAGGTAAGGCCGGCCGCACTGCGCACGGCGCTGGCGGTGGCGGGCGCCGTCGCCGCCTTTGCCGCGCACGGCCAGGCGGCCGTGGAGTACGGCACGGTGGGCACGCGCACCGCGCCCATGAAAGCCGCTGCGCCGCTGCCGGCCGCCGCCCAGCCCGGCAAGCCGGGCAGCCCCGGCGTGGCCCAGCCGGCAGCGGCAACGACCGCGGCCGCTCCCTCACCGCAGCAGCCGCGCATGCAGCAGCCGCGCATGCCGGCCACCGGCAAGGTGGAGATGGCGCCGCAGGTATTTTTGGCCGAGGGCAAGTCCACGCTGATGCGCCTGCCCTACCCGGCATCGAGGCTGTCGGTGGGCGATGCCTCCGTGGCCGACGTCATCCTGCTCAATCCCAGCGAGGTCTATATGCTGGGCAAGTCCATCGGCACGACCAACCTGATGATGTGGAACAAGAGCAATGACGCCACCATCATCGACATCGCGGTGGGCCTCGACACGGCGGCGCTGCAGTCGCGCATCGCCGCGCTGATGCCCGAGGAAAAGGACATCAAGATCACGACGGCGGCCGATACCCTGATCCTGTCCGGCACTGTGTCCGACGTGGGCAAGGCCGAGCAGGCGATGGCGCTGGCCAATGCCTACGTGCAGCGCAGCGCCAAGGGTGCCCAGGCGGGCGGCGCGGCAGGCGGCGACCAGGGCGCGGCGGCAGCCGGCGGCCAGTCCGGCGCGGCGCCCAAGGTGGTCAACATGATGGGCATCGCCGCGCCGCAGCAAGTGATGCTGGAAGTGAAGGTGGCGGAAGTATCCAAGACCCTGGTGGACCAGCTCGGCGCAAGCATAGGCGGCAGCAAGACCCGCGGCAGCTGGACCTATACCCTGCTGTCAAACCTTCTGACCGGCAGCCCGAGCGTGGTCGACGGCTTTAACAATAAAAACGGCAACTTCGCCACGCTGGATGCGCAGAAGCGCGACGGCCTGGTGAAGGTGCTGGCCGAGCCCACCGTGATGGCCATCAGCGGCCAGGAAGCCAGCTTCCTGGCCGGCGGCAAGATCTTCATCCCGGTCAGCCAGACCAACAACAACGGCATACCGACCATCTCGCTGGAGGAAAAGGAATTCGGCGTGGCGGTGAAGTTCACACCCACCGTGCTGGCCGGCGGCCGCATCAACCTGAAGGTGGCGCCGGAAGTGTCCGACCTGAACCGCGAGGGCGTGGGCATTACCGCCACCGGCGTCAACACCACCGCCATCCTCCCTTCCTTCACCACCCGCCGCGCCACTACCGTAGTGCAGTTGTTCGACGGCCAGAGCTTCGCCATCGGCGGGCTGATCAAGAACAACGTAACGGCCAACATCAAGGCGCTGCCGGTGCTGGGCGAAGTGCCAGTGTTGGGGCCGCTGTTCAGCAGCAACGACTTCCAGAGCGACAAGACCGAGCTGGTGTTCATCGTCACGCCGCGCCTAGTCAAGCCGCTGGCGCAGGACTATCCGCTGCCGACCGACGCCTTTGTCGAACCGACCCGCGCCGAGTTCTTCCTGGGCGGGAAGATGGAAGGCAGCAGGCCGCCCCAGCCAGCCCGGCCCGCGGCCAATCCTGCAGCCGGATTCGAAGTGAAATAGGAGAAAGAGGATGAACCATACCGTTACCCGCGTGGCGCTCGCCTGCCTGCTGCCACTGCTGGCCGCCGGCTGCGCGCAGCGCGCGCCCTACCTGGAAAGCCAGATGGGCCAGTCGCTGACCATGCTCAGGGCGCAGCAGACCATCAATCCCGACGCCTCGAACAATACCGACGCGGTCGCCGGCATGGATGCGCGGTCCGCCCAGGTAGCGCGCGAGCGCTATGAGCAGTCATTCAGGACGCCGGTGGCCCCGCCGCCACGCAATGCCTTCACGATAGGAATCAGCAGCGGGCGCTGATGCCCGCTGCGCCTGCTACATGGAGGAGCTGTAATGCAAAGGCCTTTCTTTCATCGAACCCGGCAAGGCGGCGCGGTCGCCATCATCGTCGCGCTGTCGATCGCGGTACTGATCGGCTTCGGCGGACTGGCCCTGGATTCGGGCCAGCTCTTCGTTTCTAAGACCGAGCTGCAGAATGCCGCGGATGCATGTGCGCTGTCTGCCTCGGCCGCGCTCACCGGCGCCAGCGCCAATCAGCTGGTGATTGCCGAGAACTACGGCAAGACGGCCGGACAGGCCAACCGCGTCGGTTTCCAGCAGAATGCAGTGCAGGTGGCCGGCACCGACGTGACATTCAGCCAGACCCTTAACGGCGCCTACTATTCCAAGGACGCGATCGCGGCGACAGACGTACTGAAAATGAAGTTCGCCAAATGCACGCTGGCGCGCACCGGCATCAAGACCTGGCTCATCCAGGTGCTGAATGTGCTGCCGGGGGTCACGATAGGCGACCAGGCCGTAGCATCGATGGGCGCGGCCACGCTGCAGCCGTCGCAAACCAGCTGCGCGCTGCCGGTTGCCGTCTGCCAGGCGGCAACGCCATTCGTCAAAGGCCAATGGATAGAAGGCGCGGTCGGCGCGCAGGACAACTTGACCGGCGACTTCAAATGGATCAACTATATCAAGGCGAACAGCGCTAAGGACATCAAGGACATCCTGACCGGCGCCGGCGTGTGCAACCTGCCTTCCACAGGTGAAAAGGTGGGTGCGCCGGGCGGCAAGGGCAGCGAGTCGGCCGCGTGGAACACCCGCTTTGGCATTTATGCCGGCGGCTACAAGGGTCCGGGCGATGGCGTTCCGGATGAAACCGGCTATGCCTACACCGAGTTTTCCTGGCCGGCCAAGTTCAATGCCTACGCCGGCACCAGCCCCTCGGGCTATCCCAACTTCAAGACCGCACGATCCAGCTATGCGGCTTATCAGGGCGACGGCAAGAAGGCCGGCGAAAGCGGGCTCAACACCAACGGCACCGCGATCAGTTCGGCAACCCACCAGGCCTCGGGTTCCGACCGGCGCCTAGGCATCGTGCCGGTGGTGAATTGCACGGAATTCGACGGCGGCTCGCATGAAGCCGCGATCCAGCGCTTTGCCTGCGTGCTGATGCTGCACCCGCTGGAACAGGGCGCGGGCGGCGGCAGCACCCGGATGTTTCTCGAATACCTGGGCGAGTCCAACGACCCCACCAGCCCGTGCGCCTCGGTCGGCCTGCCGGGCAGTTCGACCAGCGTCGGCCCGCTGGTACCTTCACTGGTGCAATAGGCGACTGATCATGAAGAAGACACTGAAATGGCAAAGAGGCGTGGCGGCGGTGGAATTCGGCATCCTGCTGATTCCGCTGATTCTGATCGCCTTTGGCACCACCGAGTTCGGCCGCGCAATCTACCAGTACAACACGCTGGCAAAGGCCACGCGCGACGCAACGCGCTTTCTTTCCCGGCATGACTCCACGGCTACGGATTATCCCCTGGCCGATGCCCGCTGCCTGGTGGTCTATGGAAAGCCCTGCACCGGCGACTCGGGCACCCCGCTGGTTCCGGGCCTGACCACCTCCATGGTGAAGGTGTGCGACCGCAGCAATTCTTCAAGCTGCCCCGGCGAATCGTTTTCGGCGGTGGACACCGGCAGCGGGGTGATCAACCTGGTGAAGGTGAAGATCGCCGGCTACCAGTTCACATCGCTGGTGCCATTCGTCACGGGCTTCACCACGATTACCTTCGGCGACATTGGCACTACCATGAGGCAGGTGTTATGAAGACCCGCGCCGCCACCATGCCAGTCGGCCGCGCCTTGCAGCGCGGCGCTGCCGCCGTTGAATTCGCGCTGGTGTGCATGGTATTCCTGACCCTGCTGATCGGCATCATGGAAATGGGCCGGGTGCTGTTTTACTGGAATGCCGCCGCCGAGGCAACGCGCTGGGGCGCCCGTCTGGCCGTGGTGTGCGACCTCAACGACAGCATCATCAAGGAAAAGATGCGGGTGATGCTGCCCATCCTGAAAGCCACTGACATTTCGGTCAGCTATTTCCCCTCGACCTGCGCCGGCGATGCTGCCACCGCACGTGCCAGTTGCGAAAGCGTCACCGTAGAGATTAGCCCAACAGTGGTTGTAAAGACATTCATACCGACGCTGGCTGCGTCACTGACCCTGCCGCCCTTCGTGACCACATTACCGAGGGAAAGCATGGACAGCGCCACCGAGGCCAACCCGGTATGCAAATGAAGAACGCAATCGTGCCTGTGGCAGTGCACGGTTTTTTCCACATAAAAAAAGCAGCCGACTTGCCGGCTGCAACAGGCAACAAGTAACAGGAGCTATTGTGAAAATCGCCGTCGTATCACCTAATGACAGGCTGGCCATGGACATCGTCCGGCTGCTGCGCGAGCGCAGCCCGTCGGACGAAGTCGAAGTCATTGCCGGTCTTGCCCACGTGCTGGCGGCAGGCGCGGGAGCAAGCACATCCGACGTCCTCGTGCTGGATGCGCCCTCGATGGGCGAGGGCGACCTCGACCAGCTGGAACGCCTGAGCCACGTGCATCCGCGCCTGGCCTTCATCGTGCTGTCGCAGCAAACCTCGCCCGAATTCCTGATGCGCGCGATGCGCGCCGGTGTGCGCGAGGTGCTGCCGCTGCCGCTGGACGGCCAGGCGCTGTCGGCCGCGGTGCGCCGCATCGAGGAGAAGCGCGGCAGCCAGGCGCAGACCCATGGCAAGGTGCTGGCTTTCATTTCCTGCAAGGGCGGCAGCGGCGCCACCTTCCTGGCCACCAACCTGGCCTATGCGTTGGCCACGCTGAAGAACAAGCGGGTGGCCCTGATCGACTTGAACCTGCAGTTCGGCGATGCCTCGCTGTTCGTGTCGGACCAGAAGCCGGGCGCCACCATCGCCGACATCTCGCAGCAGATCCACCGGCTGGACGCCTCCTTCCTGCAGGCCAGCATGCTCAATGTCACGCCCAACTTCAGCGTGCTGGCCGCGCCGGAAGACCCGGCGCATGCCAACGACGTCAAGCCCGAGCACGTGGACCAGCTGATCAAACTGGTCCGCCGCCACTATGACTTCGTGATTCTGGATCTCGGGCGCAGCCTGGATGCGGTCAGCATCCATGCGCTGGACCATGCCGACACTATTTTTCCGGTGCTGCAGACCACCCTGCCCTACATCCGCGACGGCAAGCGGCTGCTGGGCGTGTTCCGCTCGCTGGACTACCGCAAGGACAAGGTGCGGCTGATCGTGAACCGCCATGAAAAGAATGGCGACATCAAGCTGCGCGACGTGGAAACGGCATTCAGCGCCACCGACATCCGGACCATACCCAACCACTATGACGCGGCCGCCGCTTCCGTGAACCAGGGCGTGCCGGTGCTGAAGCTGGCCAAGTCCAGCCCGATCTCAAAGGCGCTGCAGGAGTTCGCGGAGGCGCTCTGTCCGGAAGAAGCGAGCGCCTCCTCCGGCTGGCTGTCGCGCGTGCTCAAGCGCGCGTAGGGCCTGGCAAACCATATCGAATAGCGACGAAAGGACCACTGCACCATGAACGCCGAAAACATGTCACTGAGGGACCGGCTGCGCAGCAGCACCCAGGTCAACGGCCATGCCGCCGTGGCCGCCGCGCGCACCGGCGGCATCGAGAACCGGGCCTACCAGGAACTGAAGAACCAGATCTACCAGGTGCTGATGGACCGCATCGACCTGGAAAGCCTGCAGCGGCTGTCGCAGGACCAGATCCGCCGCGAATTGCAGGCGCTAGTGGAGCGGCTGCTGGAAGAGGAATCCGCTGTCCTCAACGATATCGAGCGCAAGACCCTGGTGCGCGACATCCAGAATGAAATGCTGGGCTTCGGGCCGCTGGAGGAACTGCTGGCCGACCCTAGCGTATCCGACATCCTGGTCAACAGCCACAAGCAGGTATACGTAGAGCGGCGCGGCCGGCTGGAGCTGACGGACGTGGTGTTCTTCGATGACGCCCACCTGCTGAAGATCATCGACAAGATCGTCTCGCGGGTGGGCCGCCGCATCGACGAGTCCAGCCCCATGGTGGATGCCCGCCTGCCGGATGGCTCGCGCGTGAACGCCATCATCCCGCCGCTGGCCATCGACGGCCCCTGCATGTCGATCCGCCGCTTCTCCGCGGTGCCGCTGAAGATGGACGACCTGATCGGCCACCGCAGCCTGACCGCGGAAATGGCGGAGATCTTGCAGGGCTTGGGCAAGGCCAAGATCAACATCGTCATTTCCGGCGGCACCGGCAGCGGCAAGACCACCATGCTCAATGTGCTGTCGGGCTACATCAGCCATTCCGAGCGCATCGTCACCATCGAGGACGCGGCCGAGTTGCAGCTGCAGCAGCCGCATGTGGTGCGGCTGGAAACCCGGCCGGCCAACATCGAGGGCAAGGGCGAAGTCTCGCAGCGGGCGCTGGTGAAGAATGCGCTGCGGATGCGGCCGGACCGCATCATCCTGGGCGAGGTGCGCGGCGGCGAGGCGCTGGACATGCTGCAGGCGATGAACACCGGCCATGAAGGCTCGATGGCCACCATCCACGCCAACACGCCGCGCGATGCGCTGACCCGCCTGGAGAACATGGTCAGCATGGCGGCCGCCAGCCTGCCCACCAAGGCGGTGCGGCAGCAGATCAGTTCCGCCGTGGGCGTGGTGGTGCAGATCGGCCGCCTGACCGACGGCAAGCGCAAGGTGCTGTCGATACTCGAGATCACCGGCATGGAAGGCGACATCATCACCACCCAGGAGATCTTCACCTTCAAGCAGACCGGCACCGACCAGAGCGGCGCCATCATCGGCCACTTCAGCGCCACCGGCATACGGCCGCGCTTCCTGGAGCGGCTGCGCGCCTTCGGCATTGCGGTGCCGGACACGCTGTTCGACCCGACCCGCCAGTACCACTAAGCAGAAGGCCATGGACACCCTCTATTACCTGTTCGGCACGCTGATTTTCATCGCGGTGGTGCTGTTCATCGAAGGCGCCTACCTGACTTGGAATTCCAGCAAGGGGCCGGAGGCGAACCGCATTGCGCGCCGGCTGCGCATCCTGTCGGCCGGCGCGCATGGCGAAGGCGGCGATGTCTCCATCGTCAAGGACAGGCTGCTGAGCAACAGCCCGGCCATGCAGCGCCTATTGCTAAAGCTGCCGCGCGTGCACGCCGCCGATCGGCTGCTGCAGCAGTCGGGCCTGTCATGGAATGTGTCTACCCTGCTGGGCATCAGCCTGGCGCTATTCCTGGTGACCTTTTTTTCCATGGGCTTGCTCGCTATTCCGCTTCTGATCAAGCTGGCCGGCGCGGCTGCGTTGGCTACCCTGCCCTACATGCATGTGGCCCGCGCCCGTGACAAGCGCCTGACGCGCTTCGACCAGCAGCTGCCCGATGCGCTGGACCTGATGGGCCGCGCGCTGCGCGCCGGCCATGCGTTTCCGACCGCGCTGAAGATGGTGGCCGATGAAGCCAGCGAGCCGCTGGCCAGCGAATTTGCGGTCGTGTTCGACGAGGTGAATTTCGGCATTGCGATGCAAGACGCGCTGATGAATCTGGCCACCCGCGTGCCCAGCACCGACCTGCGCTATTTCGTGATCGCGGTGCTAATACAGCGCGAAACCGGCGGCAACCTGTCCGAGCTGCTGTCCAACATCAGCAAGATCATTAGAGACCGCATCAAGCTACTGGGCCAGATCCGGGTGCTGTCGGCCGAGGGCAAAATGTCGGCCTGGGTGTTGGGCCTGCTGCCCTTCGGCGCAGCGCTGTTAATTCACCTGATCAATCCAGAGTTCTTGGCCGTTCTTTACACCGACCCCGGCGGCCGCAAGATGGTGGCTTTTGCCTTGACGATGATGGCCGTCGGGGTGATTGCCATGCGCAAGATCATCAAGATCAGGGTTTGACATGGACCAGCCGACATTATCAGGAGTAACCACGCCATGAGCACACTGCACCTTGTCTTTCTCGCGCTGGTCTTCCTGGCCGTGATGGGAGCCGCCATGCTGGCCATGCGCCTGTTCGCTGGCGACCCGGTGCGTGACCGGCTCGACGCGGTGATTGGCCCTGTTACGCCCCCGCCGGGCAGCGCCGAGAACGAATGGCTGGCTCGCATCGTCAAGCTGACTGGACCGCTGGCCAAGCTCTCGGTGCCCGAAGAAGGCTGGGAAAACTCGGCATTGCGCACCCGCTTCATGAATGCCGGCCTGCGCAGCGCGTCGGCTCCCGCGATCTTCTTTGGCGCCAAAACGCTGCTGGCCCTGGCCCTGCCTTCAGTGCTGTTCATCGCATTGAGCACCTCCGGCGGCAACTACGGCACCAACGCCCTGCTGTTCTGGCTGCTGCTCAGCGCCGGCCTGGGCTACTACCTGCCCAACATCGTGCTGCGCAACCTGATCTCGCGCCGGCAGCGGGAAATCTTCGAGACTTTTCCGGATGCGCTGGACCTGATGACGGTGTGCGTGGAGGCCGGCCTGGGCATGGATGCCGCGCTGGCGCGGGTGGCCACCGAGATCAGCCTGAAAAGCGAGGTGCTGGCCGAGGAACTGCAGCTGGTGACGCTGGAACTGCGCGCCGGCAGCGGCAAGGAAAAGGCGCTGCGCAACCTGGCGCTGCGCACCGGCGTGGACGACGTGGATGCACTGGTGGCGATGCTGATCCAGGCCGAGCGCTTCGGCACCAGCGTGGCCGATTCGCTGCGGGTGCAGTCCGAGATGCTGCGCACCAAGCGCCGCCAGCGCGCCGAGGAACAGGCGGCCAAGATCGCGCTGAAGCTGCTGTTTCCGCTGATCTTCTTCATCTTCCCGTCGCTGCTGGTGGTGCTGATGGGGCCTGCGTTCATCCAGATCTACCGCGTGCTTCTGCCCACCATGGGCGGCGGCCAATAACCACAACAAGGGGAAAATCATGCCAACAACCAGCCCTATCCTGGCCGCCGTTGCATCCGTCTGCCTGCTGCAGGCCTGCGCCACCGCGCCGGCCCCGACCGAGCCGCGCGCAATGAAGATGGAACCGCTGCTGCAGGTGCGCGGTTCCGGCGACCAGACCGCGGCCACCTATTACCAGCTCGGCAAATTCCACCAGGCGCGCGGCAACAGGGAGCAGGCGCGGACCGCCTACCTGCAGTCGATCAGCCTGGACCGGCGCCAGGTGGAGGCGCGCAATGCGCTGGCGGTGCTGAACTCGGAAGACGGCAAGCTCGACGAAGCACGCGCCATGCTGGAACAGCTCACGCGCGACTATCCGCGCATGGCCTACCTGCATAACAACCTGGCCTATGTGCACCTGCTGCGCGGCGAGCCGGATGCCGCCATTCCTTCCCTGGAAAGGGCGCTGGCGCTGGAACCGGGCAATGCCCGCGCGCTGAACAACCTGGGCCTGGTGCAGACCGCGCTGCTGGAAAAGCGCGACCGCCTGACGGCCGCGCTGGGCCTGGCCGATGTGATCGTGGAGAAGGCCGGCGGTGGCGCCGACACCGCCACCACCACCGCCGCCAAGCCGGCCGAGGAAGCCGCCGCCGCTGCACTCGCTGCGGCCAGGCAGGCGACCTCGCTGGTGAAGCCCGCGCCGGCGATGGCGCTGCCCAGCAAGCCGGCCATGCCTGACGTGCTGGCGCCGAATTCCCGCATGGAAGTCGTGCAGGTGCTGCCCAATGTGATCGAGCTGCGGCAGCGCCAGCCGGCAATGGCCGAGCGGCGCGAGGAAAAGACGCAGCAGGCCGCCGCCATAGAAAGCAAGACGCTGGCAGCCACGCCGCCGCAGCCGCGTGCTTTCCGCTTCGACGTGGCCAACGGCAACGGCGTGCCCGGCATGGCGCTGAAGATGCGCGATGCGCTGGCCCGGCGCGGCATCCACGCGGCGCGCGTCACCAACAAGCGGCCGTTCAACACCGAGAGCACCGAGATCCAGTATCTCGCCGGCTTCGAGAAGGAAGCCGAGCGCGTCAGGGCGGCGATGGCCTCCCATGTGGCGATGAAGCCGGTTTCCGTCATTGCCGGCACGCAGGACGTGCGCCTGGTGCTGGGCAGGGATGCGGCGGGCCATGTGGCGCTGATGGGCGAGGCGCCGCTGCTGGCCTATAGCGCCAGCCGCAAGTAACTCGCAAGAAATCAGAAAAACGGGCCGCAAGGCCGGCCCGGCATCAATAACACCAGGGGGATTTATGTTTGGGAAGTCAGGAAGGTCAGTAAAAGCCGATCTCGTTGTGATTGGCGCGGCAATGGCGGTGCTGGCGGGCTGCGGCGGCGGAGGCGGCAGCGACGGCTGCAACAGCTTGCCTGGTCGCAGTTCCAGCCTTCCAAGCTGCAGCACGGGCACGGGTACGGGCACACAGTCAGGCACGACCACAGCGGCGGCAACGGTGGCGCTGTCTCTCGCCAACAGCACCGGCAGCACCACAAAAGCCGTATCGCCCGACCAGCCGGCCACCCTGCTGGCGGTCGTGAAAACCAGCACCGGCACACCTGTGCCCAATGCTGCCGTGACCTTCACCACCACGGACAAGACCGGCGTATTCATCCCCTCTTCCGGCACTGCGATGACCGATGCCAGCGGCGTAGCCCGCGTGAGCCTGCCGGCAGGCACCCAGGCCGGCGCCTTTACCGTGACGGCGACGACCACGGTCGATGGCAAGGCCTACCTCGGCACCACGAATTACAGCGTCACCTTCCCTTCCCTCACGTTCAGCGAACTCGCCATCGCACCGGCCACGCTATCGGCCGGCGGCACCGCCAGCCTTGCAGTCACGGTACTGAACGGCACCACGCCATTCACGCCTGCGCAATCGGTCAGCTTCACCTCGCCTTGCGTGGCGGCCGGCAAGGCCACCATCAGCTCGCCGGTCACCACCGTCAATGGCGTGGCCAGCACTTCCTACACCGACAAGGGATGCGGCGGCAGCGACGTGATCACTGCCTCCACTACGCTGTCAGGGGCCACGTTCACCAAGACCGGCACGGTCAATGTGCAGCCCGCCACTGCCGGACAGCTGACCTTCGTATCCGCGCTGCCGCAAAACATCTCGCTCAAGGGCACCGGCGGCGCCGGACGCCAGGAAAGCTCCACCGTGACCTTCAAGGTGCTGGACAAGAACGGCAACCCGGTTTCGGGGCAGGTCGTCAGCTTCAGCCTGAACACCACCGTGGGCGGCCTGACATTGAATCCGGCATCGGCCACGACCGGAGCGGACGGCACCGTCAGCACCGTGGTGGCGGCTGGCACGGTCAATACTCCGGTGCGGGTGACCGCGACCTTGGGCAGCATTTCCACGCTGTCCGACCAGCTCGTGGTTTCCACCGGCGTGCCGGACCAAAACAGCTTTTCGCTCAGCACCAAGATCTTCAACGTTGAAGGCATGGGCCATGACGGGTGCCCGGCGCCGGTAGGCTCGAACGTGACGGTGCGGCTGGCTGACCACTTCAACAACCCGGCGCCGGACGGCACCGCGGTCAGCTTCACGGCCGAAGGCGGCACCATCGATGCCTCCTGCCTGACCGGGCTGACGGAAACCACCCTGACAGATGGCACTGTGATCAAGCAGAAGGGCGTGCCCGGCGAATGCAGCGTGCGCTTCTGCGCCGCCCAGCCGCGCCCGGCTGACGGACGGGTCACCATTCTTGCCTATGCGCTGGGTGAAGAGGACTTCACCGACATCAACGGCAACAACGTGGTGGATGCGAACGAATTCGATGCCGCAACGCAGGACCTCGGCGAGCCCTTCCGCAACGACCGCGCCATCTATACGTTCAGCCGCAACGACACGCGCGCACCAGGCGAAGTCTTCATCGATTCCAACGGCGATGGTAGCTGGACTCGCACCGGCGACGGACAGTACAACGGCGTGCTGAAGTCACCTTCCAGCGTCAACACCACGGGTGCGGCGGGTGCCAACACCATCCACGTGCGCGGCTCGCTGGTGCAGGTACTGTCGGGCAGCACGGCCGAAATCACCCCGCTGGATGGCAACTCGCTCCCACTCAGCCAATGCCAGAACGGCGTGGCTTTCGCCAATGCGGCGCAGGCATTCCGCTTCGCAGTGAGGGATACCAATCCAACGACCTTCTCCCCCAACACCTTGCCGGGCAACATCCTGCCCGCCGGGACGAAGATCGAATTCTCGGTATCCAACGGCAAGCTGTTGAGCGAAGGTAGCTTCATCGTCCCCAACACCGCCGAGCCGAATTCTGCCGTATGGACTTACGCCGTGCTGCTGCAGAGCGATGCAACGCAATCCGATGCTGCAAGCGGCTATGTCTGCACCAACCAGGTAAGCAGCGGCCTGCTCACGGTGAAGGTGACGACGCCGCTGGGCTTGATCACTACCCAGTCGTTCTCGGTTACCGACTGAGCCATGCGATGGTCGTAGCTGGCCGGCGCTGCGCTGGCCAGCTACGACCGACAGGGAAGCGGTTTGATTTCGTCATGCGCCGACAACAGCAACGCGCTTCACTTGCATTCCAACCCTCAATACGAACTCTTCCCGCTGACGCTCAACGATTCCTGATGCGTCGCCAAGTCTTCCGGTTCGTCCATTTCCCCGCTGCCCTTGCCCCTCGAAGCGTCCGATGCCGCCAGTGATGCCGCAGGTGACCTCCTTCGTTTCAAACACCGTGCCGCCCGTCGGGACGAAGCTGCCGGGGTAGGTGGCTATCAGCTTGTCGCTATTGGTGACCGGCACCGTGATGAGGCCGTGGAGGATGACAACGCTTCCATGCGCCTGCGTAATGCAGTCCGTGGCGACGACGGCCGACTTGCCCAAGCGACTCAGTCTGCCGATGCCAACCATCGTGCCAGCAAGCTGGCAGGCGGGGTCGCTGGGCTGGTCCAGCGTGCTGGCAGGAAAAGCCGCCGGTCTTGGGCACAAGGGAGCTTGCATGGGCCGATGCGCCAGCCATGAAGGCAAGCGCGCCTGTAAGCGCAGTTGCGCCGAATGCTGGTTCGTTCTTCGCATTCATCGCAAAGCCTTTCGCGGATGAACGGAAATGGAATGGGTGCGATTTGGGGATGGTCAGGCTGGCAGGTGTGTGCAGGTAGCGCATACCGGCTTTCCTGCTGCTTCACATACCTTAAATATATTTGGAATTACCCAAAGCAAATGGGCCAGCAATATGCTGGCCCATCGTAATTCCCTACCCTACGCCGGAAATCAGGCGCGGCGGCGACGGCTCAGGCCAAGACCGAGCAGGGCGATGCCGAACAGCGCCACCGCAGTTGGCTCGGGCACAAAGAACACGTTGGCAGCGCCCGATATTACCGAGCTCGTGCCATTGAGGTTGATTGGCTGAGTGCTGCTGAAATTGCCGTCAATGGTCAGCTGCTGATAGAACGGCGCGGGAGAGGTGAAGTAAGCAGCGCCTGCGGTAGTCAACAGCAGGTCATTAAAGGTCAGCGAAAAATCACCGTTTGCCTGGGTAATACTTCCAGGACGCAATGAGCCGGAGCCAAAGCTGAAGTTTTCAGTGGAAGCAAGCAACAGATCGGTTTCGCCATTGGTCACATTGATGGCAGCGCCGCCAACTGCAGGCAGTGTGAGCGTCGACCTGATGCCACGATCCAGATAAAGCTGGATACTGCCCGAGGTTCCGACAAACGTGCCGCCATTGTCGATCACTTGGCCGTTTGCTGTAAAAATCGCATATACATTGAAATCAGTTCCCACTGGGAGACTAGCCTCATTACCCCAAAATACGGGCACCGCTGCGAATGCCGATGTCTTGAAGGTGGATGCGCTATCGACAGTCAAAATCTCCTGATACCCGAGCACCATTTTGTCAGCGGTAAAGCTCGTCCCATTCTGATTTACAGTGAAATCCTGGAACAGTTCCGCATGTGCAGGCGCAGCGAAGGAAGCTGCGGCAAAAGCAATTATCGACAGGCTACGTTTGATGTTGGCAACAATATTCATTTTATTCTCCCCTGGTAAGTGTTCCGTGGAAGTTCCAAGCAGAAATCATGCCATGAATAAATTAATTCCTATAATCAACCGCTTACGTTGTGCTTAAGGGAAGTAGTTTCTTTTCTGTAAAGAATCCCGACATCAGGAATATTTGGTATTCCAGAGACGCGCGATAGAAAAGCTGCGTCAAACCTCATCAGGCTGCGATAGCCAATGAATATGGCTGGCCACTGCACTGCCAAGACCGGCCCAGCAACGCAGCCTGATGGTGTTCGCCCACAAGCGCGCCATGAAGTGCTCACAGGCCGAAAGCCCGCAGCTCGAACACTTCCGCATACGGCATCAAGCCGCCCGCATCCGCAGCGGCCTGCCGGTTGACATCCAGCACCCGCTGGTCGAAGCCCTGCCCCCGGGTCTTCAGGTTGCGGTCCTGCTGGGAGCGATGAAAGCGCAGCAGCTGCGCTTTCCATGCGGCCTCCTCTTCGCCGAAATACGCATACAGGTCGGGCCGCATGGAGACGGTCTTGGCATCGAGATTCAGGCAGGCATGAAGTTGCAGGCCGTCCGCAGCGGCGATGGCATGAAAGGCTTCATAGGTGCGCCGGTGGGTGCGATTGCTGTCGTTGCCATGTGGCAGAAAGACGAGCGCCGGGTGCCTGGCATGCAAGTAGGCGCGCAGCACCTGCCTTCCCTCCTGTTCGTTCTGCTGTTGGTCATTGCCTTCCCAAAGGCGCATGAACACCAGGCGCTCCATGGGCAAGCCGAAGAAGCTGCAGCTCGCCCTTTGCTCCGCTTCGCGCAATGCAGTCTTCTGCGCCGCTCCATGCGCTCCCTGCCAGCCGTCTTCAACACCATTCGCGCCGGAGGTCAGGACGGCGAGGTGGATCTCATGCCCCTGGCGATGCAGGTGGCGCATCGTGATGGCGATGGCGTCGAAGTCGTCCGGATGCGGCGCCAGCACGACGATGCTGGAATTTGCCGGTAGTGCCAGGTCGGGCAGCAGCAGGGGGCGGTGTTGTGGGAATGGGGCAAGTGGACGGTGAGGCATGGTTTCCGCTCCAAGTGTGAGTAAGTTGACCATCGATGGGAGAAAAGACGCCAGGAAGCGCTGGCCAGTGCGGTGGCAGCGCGATTGATTCGCTCATTTCCGCCGAGCATATGACACGCACCACCATGTATGGCGTTTCATGCCGTAGCCAAGGCTTATAAGCCTGATGGCTAGGAACCGCCCTTACTGATGTGGATAATGCAAGCCAGGACGCTGGCGCACTCTCGCAACTCAGCCATTTAATGATCAAGGTCGTGGCAGAAATGGTTTGCAGGCATACCTTCTCTGCATTCACAGCCAGTCGATTTCTACTGTTGTTTTCCGGCTTGACAAGCGGATACATAAATCAGCCAAGAAAAAATCTCGGCAATTCGAACGTGCACCACCAGCCTTGGCGCTTGATTTGAATTTTTTCAGGCATTGACTGATGGATTACTGCCGTTCAGCGCGGAACATCCCATGCCAAGGCTTTAATTTAAAAATGCAACTACGAAATAAAATTGTTATATATAAATATTCCTAAATGATAACATCATCGCCCGCCGCTTCTCCATTGGTGGTTGATCTGGACGGCACGCTGATTCTGACAGATAGCCTGGTCGAATCCGTTCTTCAGTTGATCAAAGCCCGCCCTTTCGCAATTTTTTCCCTTCGTTATTATCTCTGCAAGGGGCGCGCCAGATTCAAGAACTATGTTGCCGAAAATACTAGCCTTTGGATTCATTCTGTGCCATAGCAAATCGCATTGCTTTCCGATTATTTTTTGGTTATAGCAATACCATGCATTTTAATTGAAAATATCGTTGGAAATTTTTTGCTAAAAAGAAGAAAACCTACAATTTTTCATAAAAATATACACTAATCATTATTAAGCGCCAGTTAATCCAGCACGTGCCTTCCGACGTTTTTCCCTAGCTGACAGATACTGCCGAATGCATTGCATAAGTGGATATTCAACAGTGCGCGAAATTATGACGCAAATGACAATTGCCCCACCCGACAGTAATAAGTAGAGCAAGCCCAAGGGGATGACAGTCAACATTCCAGCCACGCCAAACAGCTTGTACATCACTCCAATACAAGGCAAATGCAACAGGTAGATTGAATAAGAGGCGGTCCCGAGTTGTGCCAGGGCAGAGGGTGCAGCTAACCGGCCGGTCAAGTTGGCACTAGCTAAGCCGATCACAATCAACAGGGAACTGAAACCATAAGCAATCTTGGCTGAGTCTGCGTAGCCATTGAACACGCCAATGTCTTCCGCGAATGCGAAACCGGCAAAGATGACAATGCCAGCTGCAAGCAATAAGTATCCCCGCTTGAGTGGATGCGTTTTTACGATATACGCAGCTAGAATCCCAAAGAAAAATTCAAGATTGAATGTTGAGGCCAAGCGTGCAAAAAGCAGTGAATTTTCGTAGGTATGGCCTGTTGCCCAACAGGTCAGAATAAAGACAAACCAGACGGCAAATACCGCAATGCCAATTGCCCGGTGGAGCATTGCCATAGCGAAGATCAAATAGAATAAAATTTCATGCTGCAGGGTCCAGGCAACACCTACATCATCATGAAATGGTAGCAAAGTGGCGTGCTGGATAATGGTGAGGCCGCCAGGAAATACTTTCGTACTTGACAACCCAGCTAGTGCCAAACCGATGACCAGCGATACCCAAAACAGCGGATAGATTCGAGTAAAGCGCCGCTCAAAGTAAGCAAACAATCGGGATGGACGCCCGATATCCGGTTGATGTACAAAAAAGATAATGAAACCGGACAGGACGAAAAAGAAGTCAACGCCGGCATGGCCAAACTTGAAAATACCATTCCAAGGTAAAACGCCAAAATCTGCTTTTAAGTGACGAGCAGCATGATAAAAAACCACCATGAGAGCGGCAATGCCACGTGCCGCCTCAATGCTGGAAAGCTTTTGCTGCCCAGCGGGCAACTTTTTAGAACTAGTCATTATGTCTCCCCGTAACTTCTCATTTTATATATTTTTATAAATACTTTTTTGCGTAAAGCCCTATGATGCGCATAACTTCACGATAGCTAGGATGACTGCCCTGGCGCTACAAATCAGCAACGTGCGCAAATAGCAATCGCCTCCTTATTGATGACTGGCAAAGTGGATTCACTACCAGTGGATGCTGTCTTGGATTTCAATGCCGCTCGTGATTTGGCTCTTCCGCACTGTATGTGACAGTTTATAGCCAGTGAGACATATTTCGGACACCTGGTCTAAGTATGTTTGCACTGGAGAAGGTTACCTCCATCAGGCAGTATGCAACACCGCCAGCCGGCTGGCCGGCGAAGAATGTGGTCCTTCACCGAATGAGCACCCAGCCGATCCTCTTGTAAAGGAAAGGACCGTGTCACAAGGCTTTGTTACAGAAATAAAGAAAAGGGCAAATTACCCTTTCCGTAGACGAATTTACGGCATAGCTACCGTAATACCGTAATAGGCGTGCCAAGACGCGTAAAGCGATTCAGCACAGCGGCACGGATCTGTAATTCAGCGATTTGGCGATCAAAGTCGCACGCCATGATGTGTTCCCCAAGTAGCTTGAAGCAGCGCATTTTCGTCTCAGCGAATGCAGACCAGAATTACGTCGACCGGAAATCACATCCCTTTGGGATTCAGCATAGCTGCCCGCTCGTTATTCAAAGGTGGCAGTTTACCCGACGGCCGGGACCTGCTCGCTTAATGCGACAAAGCAAAATTGAGATCCACTACCTAAGTATCATCAAGCTGGCCATGATTCGTCGATAACTGCGCTTGGCGACCTTATCAAACACATCCTGGTCGCCGTGACGCTCATGCTACCGTTGGATTAACAGGAACTAGGGGGGAAAGCGGTATGCTTGCTTGCTTGCTCGTATTGTCTTTGACTGAAAGCAGGACACATCTCAGGCGCTTGTTGTTTTCGTAGATTGCGCCGTCTATATCCGCCATTCCGCATTCGTGTTGAGCAGAGCGCCCCAGCAACGTCCGAGCTGCTATGAATGGCGTTTTAGCACTTATAGTTCCTACTTCTCCAGTACCGAGCTTATAAGAAAAAAACATCTCCCTCTCCAATCTAGTTGTTATTTGGAAATATAAAAGATTTGGCTCTAAATATCTATTTTTACCGAAGAATTTTTAAAAAAAGATATCCGAGCACAGCTTTGTTGTTAATTAGCATCAGAGCTAAATGAAATTTTAGTTAAAAATAAATTAAATTAGTGATGTGCCTTCGGATGAAAATCGTTGCAATTCTGCAATACTAATAACCGCCTAGAAACGTGTCATGAATATGGTTTTGCTAAGTTGGGATCACAAAGTCTTGTTTATCATCCTGAGCTTTGAGGGGTTTGAACACATCGTGCAGTGCCTTGATAACTTTGGCAATGCACTGCCGACGTTTGCTGCAGTCTTGGCTTGCACATTAAAATTTGAACCTATAGTGCTACGCTAGCAAAAGAAAATATTTATGAAAACCGCCACATTTACATTGGTCATTCCCTCGTTTAACTGAGCGGACCTCATCACCGAAACGATCCAGAGCGCACTGGACCAGACGCGTCCTTTCCACGAAATCATAGTTGTGGATGACTGCTCAACCGACGACACATTAGCGGTATTGGCTTCCTTCGGCGATTGGCTCACCGTCATTGCGTCCGATAAGGTAGACGTTCAGGTTGCCCGCAACAAGGGCATGGCGGCGGCACGCAGGTCGACGCCGAGAAATTCGGCACGGTGCCGCCAGGCTATTTCGATGGCGCTGAGCGCGATGGTGATTTTCTAAGCGACATCCCTGAGCTGTACAGCAAGACGATCCAGTTTCAGCCATTGTTCCAACTGGAATGACGACGAAAAAATCCTTCTACGACGCTATTGGTAGCTTCGACCCCTCGTTCAACGGCATTGGGTCGGAAGACTGGGAATATACGTTGCGCGCCATCGAGAGAGGCAATACGGCCGTCTGCACTAAACCTCTGGCGCTTCTGCGGCGTCATGCTAACAATGATTCACGCAACGCGATGCGGCAGGCTGATGGTGAGATTACGGTGCTGACGCACGCGCTGATCCACCACCTGCTGGCGAGGCAGTACAGTGGAGCCATTCTGGACGACATTGACCGGCGCCGCCTGAGTATCTTCGACATGGCATTTGGCACGAAACGCTATGACATCGCGGCAGACACCTTGTGCCTGATTCGCAAAAAGCCAACTTCGCTCAAGTTCCGTGTCAAACAGGCCTTCCTGTTCGCACATCATTCGTTACGGTCTGCCGCGCCCGCTTGACTCTGTCGCCTTGGCGTCAGCCTTCGTTCTCTGCTGCAAACTGCCCCGCCTCTGTGGCGCTATGGCGCTTCTTTGGCAGTTGGATTCCTTCGCTGGCGTCCTCGATCCGCCTGTTGCAGGCGCGTAGGCCCGCCATAAAGCTTTGGCCGCAGCCTCGTAAGTGACAGATGAAGGCATTGCACAAGTCCATGGCCATCGTGCCAACGCATCATTATGGTTACGAGATAAAATAATGGAAAAATCAAATATTGAAGATGCACCCTTCAAATACATAATTGTTGGTTAGCTTGGTGCTGATTTACCGTGATGTTCGTGAATGTGGACTTAATGTACAAGGTGTAATTTTGAATCAACAGCCAAACGTTTCCCTAGTCATACCGACACATAACCGGGCGTCGCTTGTCGTTCATACTGTGCAGTCGGCGCTAGACCAGACCGTTCCCTTTGCCGAGATTATTGTCGTCGACGACGCATCGACAGACGACACCTTAGTTCAGCTGCGACGCTTCGGCCAGCGTATTCGCGTTATTCCATCGAAAAAAATCGGCGTGCAGGCCGCTCGTAACTTGGGCGTCGCAACGGCGACAAGTAAATATGTCACTTTATGCGACTCCGATGATTTGCTGCAGCCAGAATTTCTGCACACGATAGGAGGATTGCTTGCAGCGCATCCTGAAATCGATAGTATTTATTCGAACTACCAGAGCTTTTGTGGCGAAAAGGTGGCGGAAGACATTTTGTCCGGGGCACCGAAGGGCTTTCTCGATGGCGGTAATGTCGACGGCGACCTTGTGACAGACATCCCGGACCTATATGCTAAAACAATCGTGTTTCAGCCACTGATGCCAACCGGCGCAACGATTAAAAAGCTTTTCTATGAAAGTATTGGTGGCTTCGACCCGGTATTCGACCGGGTTCCATCCGAAGATTGGGAGTACACCTTACGCGCGATTGCGAACGGCAAGATTGCGATATGTACCATTCCATTGGTGCGGATCAGGCGTCATGAGGGCAACGACTCATATGACCTCCTCCGCACAGCTTTAGGAGAAGTGGAAGTCATGAAGTTTGTTCTTCGGCATCATCCATTTGCGCAACGCTATCGTAACGTTTTTTTGGAAGCGATCCGCAAACGCTACGATCGGGTGTTTTACGAAAGTTTCCGGGCCCGACGGTTCAATATTGCAGGCGCCGTTTTTCCTTTACTCGAAAATAAACCGGCGACTTATCGCTTTCGATTAAAAAGTTTGATCATGTTTTTATATACAAAATTTAAGACATGCGAGCTCCACAATGTCTTGCAGCTTCCAAAAGAAAAGACTGATGTTTCTGTTCCAGTCCCGTATTCTCATAGAACCCGATCGTGAATCCTGAAACTCAGCAGATTGTCAGCATTAATGATGCTGAAAAAAAGTTTGTCCTCATTAGCGTTCTGAACTGGAACACGGCATCCACTACTCTCGAGTGCATAGCGTCGTTGCTTGCATTGGATGATAATCCCTCAATTGTGGTCAGAATCGTTGTAATCGACAACGGCTCTACGCAGTCCGATTGGGATTTGCTAAATGCCGGAACGGCAGCCTTGCCCGTTACCCTGGTGCGACAAGAAGTCAACCTGGGTTTTGCCGGTGGACACAATCTCGCAATTCAAATGGCAATTGACGAAAAGGCTGATTTCATCTGGCTCGTCAACAGTGACGCCGTCGTCGACCGTGATTGCCTGGGAAAACTTGTCCAATTGATGAATGAACATTCTGACTGCGGTGCCGTATCACCGGTTACGGTTGCCGCTGACGATCCAACCTCGATTGACTTTTGTGGAGCGAAGCACGACTGGCAACGGCTTGAGTCGGTGAGAGCCACGTCTATCGATGAAGCACGTGCCTGGGAAATCGAATCGCCGGAAACGATGTGGGTGCGAGGCACAGTCGTCCTGTATCGGATCGAGGCACTGAAACAGATAGGCTCGCTCGACAGTGGGCTATTTGCCTATTATGAGGACGACGATATCGGCGCGCGTTTGTCCAAGGCCGGATGGAGTAGCCGTATGGCCTTCGACGCCCGATCCAGGCATGTGCGTTTTGCGTCTGACGAGGCGCACCGTCCTCCTTACTTCTTCTATCTAATGACGCGTAACGGTCTGCGCTTCTGGCTTACACACACGCCGACGAAGCACCGGCGCTGGATACGCCTGAGGCTGATCGACCGCTCCATATTTATGGCAAACATTCTGGTGTCGAAGTCGCGCCATGACAAAGCGCAAGCCTGCCTGCTCGGCATTGACGATGCCATGCGCGGCACTGGCGGCCCACCTGTGCTGGCGCGCAAGGTACCGTATCATATCGAGCTGTTGCGAAGGGTGTTGATGATTCAGCATGCCAAGCATCTGGCAAATAAACTTTGACGAAATAAAGCTAAAAGTAGCAGTGCAATAAGCGGACCTGAATATCTTTTGTACAAGGTCGATTTCAATTTTATTTGTGCACCAGGTCGCGGAAAACAGCGCTTTTCCACGAGCCTTCAAACTGCCGGTATTCACCTTTCACCGCTATCGATATCACGGCTGGCAGGCGCAATAAAAAGCGCCTAGGCAGAGTTGCGCGGAACTGTGCAAAATCAAGCGACTTTTGGCATCGTTGCACGATGTTGCCTGGAGTGCCGGGAAGTAGCTTCAGGCGTTTCGCCAACGCGGACCGAAAATCGACCCGTTCGGCTGCAAAGTGGCGCGACCGGGCTTCATTCATGCTCCATCTGAGGCGCTTCAAGGTCTCGATGGACGTCAGTTTCTTCACGCCGATTACATTATTACCATGCTGCCGATACTTGATCGTCGGCTCTGGTAATTTCACCACCTTGCCCGTCGCTGCAGCAAGCAGCCCCAGCCATTCATCATGCAAGTAGGAAGCAGGAAATGGCAACGCCGCATCAAGCAGCGAGCGGCGGAATGCAGTGGTGGCGCCAGTAATGACGTTGCGTCGGCACAAGACTTCAAACGCCCTACCTTGACTCAAGGCCCATTCCTCCGAGCGACTGATTTGCAATTCCGAAAACAATGACTCGCCCAACTCTTGCCCCTGTTCATCGACCAGCACGGCGTCGGTAAAAACCAGGGTTGCCTCGTGGTCGGACTCAAACAGCGCGGCGATGGTCGATATTTTTTCCGGAAGCCAGAGATCATCCTGGTCGCACAGGAAAACGATATCCGTTTGAAGTAGCCCCACTGCGGTTTCGAAGTTCCTGACGACGCCCTGTCGGTCCGCATGCCTGACAATCTTCACAGGCACCGGCGATGCAGTCTCAAAGGCCTGCAGAATTTCCCACGTCTGGTCGGAAGAGCAATCGTCACAGATCACGATCGAATCGGGCAATTGCCGCTGGGCGATGATGCTCGCTAATTGTTCTTCTAGGAATTTTTGCCCGTTATAAGTACATAAAGCAATGCCGCAGGTAAGGCGCATCTTTTGCTCTTGAATCTATAGAGGGTAGTAAACGAAAGCGATTAAGGATTACCAATTGGCGTTCAGACGGGCTTGCGTCGGATCCTATCGTCTACCTTGTTCAAACCTTGGAAAAGCGTTGAATACAAGCGCTTCATGGGACTGATTTCGACAACAGGTTCTGTACGTTGTGAATAATGGGTGGAAAGCAGGCCGATGTGGGCATCGTATGGGTAGATGCTGTATCGAAATGGAAATGGTGTTTGACGGGTGATCACCCGATGCCTGTATGCACCAAGTAGCGGTTGGATTGCTAGCGTGTAGGCGATCGGCCCTGTTAAGCGGAGCACGCCGCGCTTGCCCACGCCGTGTAAGGCAGGAATATAGAGATTGATGTTTTTCAGCACGTTTTGTAATACCGAACGCAGGAAAGGATGTCCCGGCGCCGCCGCGACATGCCACTGCTGGTACTCACCACCTTTTATACTACGCAGGTCGTAATGAAAACCCCATCCGGCAAATTCTTCTTCTTTCTCATTTTCCCATTGAGCAAGAAGATAAGTGTCGTCTTCCTGCAAGAAGCGATCAAAAGGCAGATTCAGCGAGCTTTTTATGTCAAGGTAAACACCGCCGCATTTATACACGACCAGATAGCGAAATAGGTCAGCACGAGCCGCACCGTACAATGGGTTAATTCGATTGTAATAGCGCAGTATCTCCGGCCCATAGTTCTTGCTAATGAACTCGACAATATCGTCATTTTTGTAGAATCGGTATTCCCACCCGGGGTTCATGGCCTGCAAACGGCGCTGGTTTTCCAGTAGTTCCGTGGGCAATTCGCTTTTTGCATAGGTCTGGTGAATTATCTTCGGAATATGTGTACCTTCGACCACGTGCGGTAGAACGTGCAATTGCGGCTGCTGGTTCAGTTTTGGGAAGACGTACTTAAATAATCTCATTAACGACCTATGTGAATGCGATATGGCAGTTTCAATTTTACGCCAGCCGGTGCTTCAATGGCACAACAAAACCGGTTCTTTCAAAAGCCAAGCTGTTCAAAGTCCAAGCTTGCCAGCCACATGACTAGCTATTTTTCCTTGCAGATGCAAGCTTTTTACCTTTTAGAAAATCAGCCGTTCCTTGCACCTTTGCCATAAGGCTGGAAAGCATTCTTCCCCCGGGTCCGAGACGGACAATCGGTTCCTTGAGTACAGTGTAATGCTTCGCCTTGTAAATTTTCATATGGGAAAATTTTGCATAAATGCTGTACTTCAGCCCCAGGTCCACGGTCGCATCGACCATTCGATAGCGATGTAATGGCATAAGCGGCAAGATGCTTTTCGTATAGGTAATTGGTCCGGTGACGCGCATTACCCCGTATTGTCCCACGCCGTGCAAGCTCGGCAGGTAGAGGTCGATGTTCATAAAAATAGTTTCGATCACTGCCTTCAAAAAAGGATGACCAGGCGCCGAGATGACGTGCCATTGCTGAAACTCACCATCCGGCACGTCCAGGTCCCAGTGAAATCCAAACCCTTCGTATTCTTCATTTTTTTTATTCTGCCAATGAGAGAGAAGAAAGCAATCGCTGTCTTTCAAAACGCTATCGAGCGGCAATGTGGCAGTACTTTTTATATCAATGTAGACGCCACCGCATTTATAAATGACGAGATACCGGAACAAATCAGCGCGTGCTGCGCCATAGGCTGAATTAATGCGATTGTAATATTCGAGGACTTTATCGTTGTAGTTCTGCCTTATAAAGTCCGAGATGTCCTTGTCATCATATAATCGATATTCCCAGTGAGGATTCATCGCCCTTAAACAAGCGACGTTTTCCTCTATTTCGTTGGGCAGCTGACGAGTCGGAAAAGTCTGGTGGATAATCTTGGGGATAACATCTCCGGACGCTACGTCTGGTAGAACATTCAGCTTACGTTGCTGATTAAGTTTCGGCACAAGAAATCTGAGAAATTGCATGAAAAGCCCGATTCTGATGGAAATTGGGAAAACGTATTATCTTGTAATTTTGACACACATTATCGCTATTTTGCGCAGTGCAGGCTTAGCCCATCTTGCTGTTGAACAAACAGAACATACTTATCATTTTTGCATTTTCAACAACTCATGAAAATCTTCGCTCGCTTTGAGCGTGAGGCGGCTCCGGAGATTCACAACCCTAGAAAAGTGAAAGATTTTCTTCACGTTCCCGGTTGTACCATCGAGTACATGCGCAGAGGCACATGACGAGAAACAAGATGGAAGCGTTTAGTCAACTTTTAAGCCAAAGCGCCAAGGGTGCTGTTGCGTGGCGACAAGATGCCTACCGGGTTCCTGGAATAATGTCTAACCATGTGACCCGCGGCTGACTCCTTGCAACCAGCCTCGATAAGCGCGTTCTTGCCCAGTCGCCTCTTCTTAGGACGGAGGATAAAGCGTTAAAGTACTGTCCTGCTCACAAGCATGTCAGCGGCTTCTATTCAAATTGCTTAAATTGTCTATTTGCACTTTTCTCTCCTGCTCATGGCAAAACTGCGACGATCTTTAGTGATCAACTTCTTTTCTTCCTCAGGATCGACCATCGCTGGCTTCGTGGTCAGCCTGGTGCTCGCGCGATTGCTCAGTCCAGGTGAGATTGGCGTCTACTCGATGACGATCGTGTTCGTTAACATGGTGCATATTTTTCGAGATTTCGGCATCGGCACCTATCTTCAGCAGGAGCGCGAACTCACCCCACAAAAGATACGTGCCGCAACCGGCGTCGTTTTTACGAGCTCCTGGTTGATTGCTCTCGGGCTGTTCCTTGCAAGCCCATGGTTTGGGCGGTGGTTCGCGGAACCCAGGATGGTGCCGGTCATGGAAGTGCTGGCCATCGGTTTCCTTTTCATTCCCTTTGGCACGGTGACGACTTCCTTGCTGGCGCGCGAGTTCGAGGCTGGCAAGCAGGCAATCGTGAACGTTATAGGCACTGCCGTCTTCGCCATCACCTGCCTTGGCCTTGCTTTTCTTGGCTTTGGCACCATGAGCATGGCATGGGCGAATTTGGCAAACATCATTGCGACCGGATGCGCTTTGGCGCTGATGCGGCCCAAAAATATGCCATGGATGCCTTCGTTCCGACATTGGCGTAACGTGCTTCACTTCGGCGTTGGCACGCTGTTGTCCAACTTCATGAACTCTATCAATAATGCAATCGGGGACATACTTCTCGGCAAGCTGGGTAACGCCACGCTGGTGGGATTTTTCAGCAGAGCAAGCTCGACGATAGGTATTTTCGGGTATGTCGCCGGGAGCACGATGAATTACGGATCGATTTCGTACATTTCACAGGCGCACCACCGTGGAGAACCGCTGGGTCCGCTGCTCAATCGGGCTACATCTCTGGTAACTGCCGTTGCCTGGCCAGCCTTCGGCCTGACCTACCTGCTCGGCCGGGAAATCATCATCACCCTATACGGACCTCAGTGGCTGGAAGCAGTGCCGGCCATCAATGCACTCGCCATAGCCGCAAGCATTGGTATCGTCTTTAATTACACTTCGATTGCATTGACCGCAGTTGGTCGCCCCTACCTATCGGCAGTGCCGACAGTCGTGACAATTATCACGCGCATCACATTTGGCGTGGTTTTGTTTAATGGACACATCGAAAGTTTCGCCTGGGCGATTTGCGCCGCGACTATCGCTGCTGCTCCGGTGCTGATCGCTCAGCATTACATCGTTTTGCACCACCGCTTCACTACCATGCTCGTGGCATTATGGCCGAGTGCTGTAGTGACGTCGGCTTGCATGGCTACTGCAATGCTGCTGAAGGCGGTTTTACCGGCGTCACTGCCGGCGATTGCGGTTCTTTTGATAATGGCGGTACCGTTGGCGACAGTATGGTATGTCGGTTTGCGCTTGACTAGGCATCCGATGGTTTCGGAGTTGCATTTGCTTGGCGCGGGGTTTTGGGCTCGGGTCAAAAGGCGAATGGGGCAGAAGCGAGACGTTTTGCCGCGTGGGCTTAACTGAAATGGTGGTCGGGCATCGGTAGCGGTCTGGGTTTTACGTAAACGTTCGGCGTAGGTTTTTGTCCAGCCAGCCTTCTTCAGCGCGACATCAAGCGGCAAGCTCTGATTACTTCCTTGCAGCGCATCGAAGTCGGCATCACGAACTGATGATCCATCTGGCGGCGCTTCGCTCTGTTTGCATAATTGGCGTTTGCTAGGCTGGTGATGGCATCTTCTTCCAAAGCAAACACCGACTGCTGTAGCGGCTTGCTGCCATGCAGCTTTACCAACTGGTCTGCTTAGTTAGGTTCCACCCAGTGAATACATTGGGCGAGTTGCGCTTTCAAGTCATGTTCCCCGAGGATATCGCCCAGAAATTTGTTTGCAAGCTCATCCGGCGGCGCTACGCTACTGGCGAAACACCAGCACCTTGGTGCTAATGAAGTTCACCACCATCCCGCCGATGGAGCCGATCGCGACGCTGATCATCGGCAGTAAGGGGCTTGGCCGCAGCGTCGCGACAGCCAGACTGAAGAGCAGGTAGTTCACCAGCCCACCTCCCAGCACGGCCAGCACATAACGCCACCATTCCGCCCAGGCTGACATCGTCGTCGCGGTCGCGAATGCAAAGTTGCGGTTGACCTGCCAGGTCGCGAACGTGGCGCAAAAGAATGACATCACCCTTCCCAGGTAGACGCCCGAGCCAAGCGCAACCGCGATGTAGAGCACCAGCACGTCGACAACAAAGCCGATCCCGCCCGCGATGCCGAAACGCCAGAACTGGCGCAAGGTGCGCCTATTCAGCATGGCTGGCCTGCCGCGTCGTGGCAAATGCGACTGTGCTTGATTGTCAATACCCGTTGTTCATCGTTCCACATGGCCAGTCGCCACAGCCGCAATGGGTAACGGCACTTCAGGAGACAAGCCATTCGCTTCGTTCAACAGCGAATGGGCGGAGGTTGCGGCTTCAGTACGTGGAAAGCCTGCGGCAGGCGCAGGCACGCCCAAGTAGGCAAGCCTCTTGATTTCCCGCCGTCCGTGCGTGACGGTATCGAGAATGAGCCCGCAGGTCAGGCTTAAAAAGCCCAGCAGCATGATGCTTGCCGACAGCAGCGCGGTGGGTAGGCGGGGCACCAGGCCCGTCTTGAAATACGTTTCGATCACGGGGATGCCGAACCCCAGCGAAAGCAGGCCAAGGCACAGGAAAATGATGCTGAAAAATAGCAGGGGCCGTTCGTTCTTGAACAGTTTCAATATCATGTGCAGGATCTTGAAGCCGTCCCGGTAGGTCGAAAGCTTGCTCACCGAGCCTTCGGGGCGCGCCCCGTAAGGCGTATCGACTTCCGCGATCGGCATGCGCAGTTCCAGCGCATGCACTGTCAGTTCGGTCTCGATCTCGAAGCCGTGCGCCAGTGACGGGAAGGACTTGACGTAGCGGCGCGAGAAGACGCGGTAGCCCGAGAGTATGTCGGAAAAACGGTTACCGAAGAGCTGCGCCACCGCGCCGGTGAAGAGCGCATTGCCTAGGCGGTGTCCCTTGCGATAGGAAGCAGCATCGTGGTCCACGCGGCAGCCCACCACCATGTCGAGCTGCTCTTCAAGCAGTTTCTCTATCATGGCCGGCGCACTTGCCACGTCATAGGTGACGTCGCCGTCGCACAGCACATAGATGTCCGCATCGACGTCGGCAAACATACGCCTCACCACATTGCCCTTGCCCTGCAGCGGCTCCCTGCGGACGATAGCGCCGGCGGCCCGCGCGACTTCGACGGTCCTGTCCCTGGAGTTATTGTCATAGACATACACCTCGGCCTGCGGCAGGGTGGCGCGGAAGTCCTGCACTACTGTCCCGATCGCCGCCTCTTCGTTATAGCAGGGCAGGATGACGGCAATTCTTGGATCAGTGGGTTGCATTTGCGGCGAGCGCATGAACGGCTTGTCGGCCTGGTGAGATGGGGTGGCATCCATGTTGGATTTCGAAAATAGGGTTGATAGCCTTTGAAACCTTAGCCGATGCCTTGTTGCGGCATTGCAGTCAGATCAGG
This sequence comes from Noviherbaspirillum soli, assembly GCF_015352955.1. Classification (GTDB taxonomy): domain Bacteria; phylum Pseudomonadota; class Gammaproteobacteria; order Burkholderiales; family Burkholderiaceae_D; genus Noviherbaspirillum_A; species Noviherbaspirillum_A soli. Next base: position 122,764 of record NZ_JACYOX010000006.1, on the reverse strand, counting down.
ATGTGTATTGAGCAACGAAGCCTGGTACCCGTCCCGCGGACCGGCTCTTGGCCCAGGCAACGTACGGGGATATATCCTGTTCGCGCATGCGATGAAACGATGGAAGAACAGCCATCATGCATGGACGGCCTTTGAACGCAATCCCGCTTGCCTCTATTCTTTCAGAAGCGCAATTATAGCTTCACCCATCAAGCAATTTTCCGGAAACGAAGCCGGAACCTCCTTACGCACCGGACATCTGCGCGGTTTGCAACGCTGGAATGGATCACCGGGCTCGGCTTGAAGCCGTCATTACGCAAGCTTCTCCCCTGCCCGCCGCGCAAAAACTTGCATTAGGGGTTACATTCCCATTAAGCCTCGCGTATCCGGCAGGCCAGCCGAGGCAGGATCAACCGGCTGGTGACGATCCCAAAGAAGATCGTTGCAGTCGCAGGAACGGTTCCTCCCTACGGCTTTCAAACAGTGACCATGGTCCGCCGGCTTCATGGCGGCGCCTCAAGCAAATCGGACCACCATGACCTTTCTGCTACCGGAAATGCTGTGGCTGCTGGCTTTACTGCCCGCAGCCGCCCTTGCCTATGTGCTGCTGCTGCGCCGCCGCAAGAAGCTGGTTGCGCAGTTTTCCAACCTGGCGCTGGTGCGCGGCGCAATCGGCCCGCGCGCTTCGCTGCGGCGCCACCTGCCTCCACTGCTGTTCTTCATCGGCCTGGCAGCCGCGCTGCTGGCGGCGGCCAGGCCGGCGGCCAGCCTGCGGCTGCCCTATGCCTACGACACCGTGATCCTGACGCTGGATATCTCGCGCAGCATGGCCGCCGACGATGTGAAGCCGACCCGGCTGGCGGCAACGCAGGCAGCCGTGCGCGGCTTCATCGCCGGGCAGCCGCGCCATACCCGCATCGGCCTGGTGGCGTTCGCCAGCACTGCCGCGGTCGTGCAGACGCCCACCACCGACGCCGAAAGCGTGCTGGCGGCGCTGGACCAGCTGCAGCTGCAGAACTCGACCGCGATCGGCACCGCGGTGCTGGTGTCGCTCGGCGCGATCTTTCCGGAACGTCAGTTCGACCTTTACCGCAACAGCCGTGGCGCCCGCGCGCTGCTCGCTGAACGAGATCGTGCCGCCGTCGAGGAGTCGGCGCCGAAGCCGGTGGCGCCGGGGTCGTACAAGTCGGCCGTGATCGTCCTGTTGAGCGATGGCAGCGCCACCACCGGCGTGCATCCGATCGAGGCGGCGCGCATTGCCGCCGAGACCGGCGTGCGCATCTTCACGGTCGGGGTGGGCACGCCGAATGGCCGGGTCACGCTGCCCAACGGCGCGGAAATCCGGGTCGTGCCCGACGAGGAAACGCTCAAGGAAATGGCGGCAATCACCAAGGGCGACTATTTCTATGCCGGCTCGGCGCCCGACCTGACGCAGATCTACAGCCGCCTCGCCCAGAATCTTTCCGCCGAAAAGAAAAACCAGGAAATCTCTGCCGTGTTCGCGGCGGTGGCCGCCCTGCTCTTTTTGTGCGGCGCCACGCTGTCCGCAGTCAGGGCAAGGATCTAGCGTTCGCCATGCAGCTCGGGAAAGCGGTCTGGAAGCCGCCATGACAGGCTCTGGACGGCAGGGAGAAACCGTAAGGTTGGCAAACGCAGACATTCTGCTGCTGGATGAGCGTTAAATGCCCAGCAATATTTATTAAAAGAAACTTTTCCTGTATATTTGCACGACGATGATTTCCGGGCCTGCCTGCGCGTTGCTTTCCTTGTCGGTTTCGGACCGGCGCTTCCTGCTTGCCGGTGGATGAGAAAAGCGCCTGAATCGTTACCGCCATGCCCACCTTCGATCCCCGCTCCTTCATCATCACCTCCGCAGTCGCCGGCATTCTTTGCTCGATGATCTTTTTCGTCCTGCGCCGCAGCTTCCCCAGGGAGATCGGCGGCATCGGCGAATGGGGCTGGGGTTGCGTGGCGATGGTGGGCGGCGCGTTCCTGTTCGCTTTCCGCGATACGCTGTCGCCGCTTCTGACGGTCGTGCTGGCCAACACGCTGATCGTCGGCGGCATTGTGCTGATGCACGTCAGCCTGCGCCGTTTCACCGGCCTGCGCGCCGGATACGGCTGGGCGGCAGGCCTGCTGCTGGCCGTGGCCGCGGGGCTGCTGTGGCTGACCATGGTGGCCGACAACTATCGCGGCCGGCTTGAATTCATCACTTCCATCAACACGCTGCTGTTCGGGCTCAGCGCATGGTTCCTGTTCCGGATGAAGAAGCAGGGCTTTGCCGAGCGCTTCACCGGTGCGCTGTTTGCCGTCGAGGCGCTGGTATCGCTGGGCCGGTTTTATTTCGCCCTTGCCGGCCAGAACAGCGACGACTACTGGAATGACAATTCGATGGTCCACATGTTTTACCTGGCCAGCTTTTCGATCGCGCTGGTCGGCCTGAGCTTCGGCTTCATGCTCATGGTCACCACCCGGGTGCAGGAAAAGCTGGAATATGCCGCCTCGCATGACGATCTCAGCGGCGCCTACACCCGCGCCACGTTTTTCAGGATGATGGCCGGTGAAGTCCTGCGCGCGCGCCGCCAGCGCAGGCCGCTGTCGCTGCTGCTGATCGACATCGACGACTTCAAGCGCATCAACGACGGCCACGGCCACCCGGTGGGCGACGCGGTGATCAGGACATTCGCCACAGTCACCGCCGGCGAACTGCGCGCCCATGACCTGCTGTGCCGCTATGGCGGCGAGGAATTCGCACTGCTCCTGCCCGACACCGCGCTGGACGAGGCGACTGCCGTGGCGGAGCGCATCCGCGCCAGGTTCAGCGAGGGTGTGTTCGACGGCCTGCCATCCTTTACCGCCAGCCTGGGCGTGCAGTCGGCCGAACAGGGCGCGCTGGAGGTGGCGCAGATGATCGAGGGGGCCGACCGGGCGCTCTACATTGCCAAGAAGCTGGGCAAGAACCGGGTGGAGATTGCGCCCGAGGTCGGCCATGCGTCCGGCAGGGACGGTATGGCGCCAAACCGTCCGCTGGCGCAATAAGCGTCCCTGCGCCGCAGCGCTTCAATGAACGTGCCGGGCGGGCTCGTCATCGGCCGGCCCCCTGGCGCCATACAGTTCCTCGTTGAGGGCAGTCACCAGCGTGTCGACCGCATAGGGCTTGGCCAGGGTGCGTATCCCCGCGGTTTCCACACGGCGCTCGGAGTAGCCTGTCGCCAGCATGATGCGCATCGCCGGGAAGCGGCTGCGCACGATCTCGGCAAGCTCGATGCCGCTGACGGCGCCCGGCATGACGATGTCCGAGAACACCAGGTCGAATGGCTGCCGGGATTCCAGGCGGCGCAACGCTTCCTCGCCATTGTCCGCCACATCGACCGTGAAGCCGGCTTTCTGCAGCGCCGGGCTCACCGTCTGGCTGACCAGGGTATCGTCCTCGACCAGCAGGATGCGGCCACGCGAGCGCGCCGCCGGCGCGGTCGCATTGGCGGACGGCGCCGCCGCGGGCGCTTCCTGCAGGCTGCGCGGCAGGTAGATCGCCACGTCCAGGCCTTCGCCCCTGCTGCTCTGCAGGGTCAGCGTGCCGCCCATCTGGCTGGCAAAACCGTAAGCCTGCGCCAGCCCCATGCCCGAGCCCTTGCCCACCACCTTGGTGGTGAAGAACGGGTCCAGCGCCTTTTGCATCACCTCTTCGCTCATGCCTTCGCCAGTGTCCCGGATGCGCAGATGCACATAGTCGCCGGGCGCAAGGCCGTTGGCGGCGGCCGCAAGGTTGACATTGCTGGCGCTGATGCTGAACTGGCCGCCCTGCGGCATCGCGTCCCTGGCATTCATGGTCAGGTTCAGCATGGCGAGCTCGAATTGCAGCGGGTCGATGCGCACCGGCCACAGGGTCTCGGGCATGCCGACGAAAAATTCGATATTGCTGGGCAGCGCGCCGCGCAGCAAAGAATGGATTTCCTGCATCTGCCGCGGCAGGTGCACCGCCTTCAAATGCGCCTCCTGGACGCGGCCGAATACCAGCAGTTGGCGCGTCAACTGCACGCCGCGCTCCACCGCGCGCTGGCAGGCCAGGAGCGCGGTCTGGATGCCCTGGTCCTTCACGGAAAACAGCGACAGCTGGATGCCGGTGGTCAGGGTCTGCAGGATGTTGTTGAAGTCATGGGCGATGCCGCCGGTCAGGCGTCCCAGCGCTTCCAGTTTCTGCGCCTGCTGCAGCGCGCGCCGGCTTTCATCCAGCGCCTGCAGGCGTTCACGGTCGAGCTGCTCGGCCTCCTTGCGCTGGCTGATGTCGGAGAAGGTGCCGACCATGCGCAGCGGCTGGCCGTCGGCCGCATGGCTCACCACCATGCCGCGCTCCAGCACCCACTTCCAGCCGCCGTCCTGGCAGCGCATCCGGTGCTCGCTGTTGTAGGTCGGGGTCGTGCCGTCGAGGTGCGATTCCAGCTCGGCCAGCACCCGCGGCTTGTCTTCCGGGTGGATCCTGCCGTTCCACTCGTCGATATGGCTGCCGATGGCGTCGTCGGCATAACCGAGGATTTCTTTCCAACGCCGCGAGAACTGGACCTGCCCGCTGCGCACATCCCAGTCCCACACGCCTTCGGCGGCGCCTTCCAGCGCGAATTTCCAGCGCGCCTCGCTGTCGACCAGCGCCTCGGTGGCGATGGCGCGCTGGCGCATGCCGGCCAGCAGGAAATAGCCTATCGTCGCCAGCAGCACCGAGATCGCGGCGCCGATCGAGAAATACGCGGCTCGCTGCTGGCGGTAGGACGCCAGGATGGTATCGAGCGACTGGCCGACCACCACCACCATTTCTTCCTTGGGCAGCAGGCGCCAGCCCGACAGCCGCTCGATGTCGTCGAGGCCGGAGCGTCCTTCATACTGGCCGTATTCGGCCGGGCCGGACGCAAGGAAGGACGCATCGGCGATGGTCTTGCCCATCGCGTTTTCCGAATCGGGCGATTGGGCAAGGATCTCGCCGCTGGCGCGCGCCAGGGTGATCGAACCATTCTTGCCGAGGTCGATGGTGTTATAGAAGCGCCCGAAATAATTCGGCGATACCGACAGCACGATGACGCCGGAGAAATTGCCGCTGGCATCGATCAGGGGCCGGGTGAACTGGATGCTCCAGCGCTTGGACAGGCGCCCCATCACCGGCTTGCTGATGAACAGCCGGTCGCCGAATGCCAGGCCGAGGTGCACGCGGAAGTGTTCGCGGTCGGCGAAGTTCATCGTCATGGCTGGCGAGCGGACGCTGGAAAACACCAGGTTGCCGGCGGCATTGATGATGGCCACCTGGAAGCCGATGTCCTTTTCCAGGAAGGCCTGGCGCCGGCTGACCACCTGCGAGAAATCGTTGTAGCCGCCCTGCCATTCATCCCGCAATTCAACCAGTGTCAGGTCGATCGAGCTGATGGACGACTTTACTTCCTCGGCAAAGGCGCGTGCCAGGTTGTCCATCTGTGCGCCGCTCAGGGTGCGCGCCTGGTGGTTGAGCCGATGCAGATCGAATAGAAGCAGGGCCCACAGTATCGGCAAGGTGCAGGCCAGCAGCAGCAGTGTCTGCAGGGGCAAGGAGAGACGCTGGAATGATGAAAACTTCATGAATAATCCGCAATCCGGTTCGACACTGCGGCGAGGCTGGACGCGCCGCGGCGCTATTGTCCACTGTTCTGGCGGGAAATTCGAAATTCTTTACCAATTGATCATTGGATCGGGCAAAGAGACGGGAACAATTCCTTGATTTTGCCGAACACAATGTTCTGTCCGGCAATAAGGCGCAAATTATAGTTGCGTTTGATCAACTGTTTTGCCGTCTGTCCATTGCACTATCTTCAACATGAGCACAGGGAGATCGTCATGAAGTCCATCGCGGAGCTGGTTTGCATTTCATTAATCGTGGTGTCGTTCGCCGCCATCCTGTATTCGGTATCGTTCTGATGGTCGCATGGCGGCATCCAGGTCTTTGCTGCGTCAAATTCCGGCGATAACACGCCTGTCGGGTTGAACCGACAGGCAGGCGCACATTCCAAGCATCTGATCCATGTTGATATTTTTTTAATCTTCTGAAGGATGCAGCCGACCCATGCCCGCCGACTCCCACCTGCATTCCCGGCCCAAATCCATTGCCCATCCCGGGCCGACCGGCCTGCAGGCGCTGCCCGATGCCAATGGCCGCGACAGCTACCTGTATGTGCCGCCAGGCTACCGTCCCGATTGCCCGGCCCCGATGGCGCTGCTGCTGCACGGCGCCGGCGGCCATGCGCTGCATGGCCTGGACCTGCTGCGCGAGCATGCCGACGCCGCCGGCCTGATCCTGCTGGCGCCGGCATCGCGCGACTCGACCTGGGACCTGATCGCCCGCCATTACTACGGCGCCGATGTGGAACTGATAGAGCGCAGCCTGGCCATGGTCTTCGCCGACTATGCAATCGACACGACCCGCCTTGCCGTCGGGGGCTTTTCCGATGGCGCCTCCTATGCGCTGTCGCTGGGCATGGACAATGGCGACCTGTTTTCCCATGTGATCGCCTTCTCGCCCGGCTTCATCCTGCCGCTGGCCAGCCGCGGTTTGCCGCGGGTGTTCATCGCGCACGGCGATGCGGATGACGTGCTGCCGGTGGCGATCTGCAGCCGGCGCATCGTGCCGCGCCTGGAAAAAGAGGGCTATCCGGTGACGTATGTCGAGTTCGCGGGCGGGCATGTGGTGCCGCCCGGGATCGCGCAGCGGGCGCTGGGCTGGTTTCTCGAGCACGACAACGCAACGATGCCGGATCAGGCCGTGCAGGCCTGATTGCTTCTTGCAGTAATCAACGGCTCGGTGGAATGCTTCTCCGGGGTATTCCACCCCACCCTACGCCATTGCGACCCTGACAGCCGCTACAAAGGCGCGGGTTCCAGCCAACCCTGGTGCAATGCCCTGCGGGTGTCGCACCCTGCCTGACATGAGAAGCAAGGTTTCGACTACCGGTTTATCATGGCTTTTTCGTCGGGAGGCATCCATGAGTTTGCATCGCCTGTTTCTGTGTATCGGCATCGCGCTTGCCAGCGGTCCTGCATTGGCGCAGACGCCGCCGGCGCCGTCCTGCCCGGCGCTGCTGGACCACCAGTTCAAGCGGCTGCAGGACGATGCGCAGCAGAATCTCTGCCAGTACGCCGGCAAGGTGGCTCTGGTGGTCAACACCGCCAGCTATTGCGGCTACACCAGCCAGTACGAAGGCCTGGAAGCGCTGTACGCCAAATACCGCGAGCGCGGGCTGGTGGTGCTGGGATTTCCATCGAATGACTTCGGCGGACAGGAGCCGGGCAACAGCAAGCAGATTGCCGACTTCTGCTACAACACCTACGGCGTGAAGTTTCCGATGTTCGCCAAGTCCGTGGTGACCGGCAAGCAAGCCAATCCGCTGCATGCACAGCTCGCTGCGGCCACCGGCCAGATGCCGGCCTGGAACTTCCACAAGTACCTGGTGGGACGGGACGGCAAGGTGATTGCCAGCTATCCGAGCCAGGTCACGCCGCAGGACGCCCGGCTGAAGGCCGCGATCGAAAAGGCGCTGGGCTCCTGACCCCGAAAGCGGGTCAGGAGCCCAGCGCCACGGACCGGGCGACTTACCACATGGCCTTGCCGCCACCGTCTTTCACTTCGCCCTTCCACAGGTCGGCCACCTGCTTCACCACCGCCGGCGGCATCGCCACGTAGTCCAGCTCGGCGGCCATCGCGCCGCCTTCCCTGTAGGCCCAGTCAAAGAACTTCAGCACTTCGCGGCCCTTGGCCGAGTCGGCCTGGCTGCGATGCATCAGGATGAAGGAGGCGCCCGTCACCGGCCAGGCATTCTTGCCGGCCTGGTCGGTCAGCACGACGGCCATGCCCGGCGTCTTCGACCATTCGGCATTGGCGGCGGCGGCCTTGAAGGTCTCGTCGTCCGGCTGCACGAACTGGCCGTCGCGGTTCTTCAGCTGGGCATGGGCGATATTGTTCTTCTTCGCATAGGCATATTCGACATAGCCGATCGCGCCCTTCATCCGCTGCACGTTGGCGGCCACGCCTTCATTGCCCTTGCCGCCCACGCCCACCGGCCATTTCACCGCGGTGCCGGCGCCAACCGTGCTCTTGAAGTCCGGGCTGGTCTTGGACAGGTAATCGGTCCACAGGAAGGAGGTGCCGGAACCGTCCGCGCGGTGCACCACGGTGATATCGGCGTCTGGCAGCTTCACGCCCGGGTTCAGCGCCGCGATATCGGCTGCATTCCACTTGGTGATCTTGCCGAGGTAGATGTCGGCCAGCACCGGGCCGGTCAGCTTCAGCTGGCCGGCGGCGACGCCTTCCAGGTTTACCACCGGCACCACGCCGCCCATGATCGCCGGAAACTGCAGCAGGCCTTCCTTGTTCAGTTCCTCTGCCGCCAGCGGCATGTCGGAGGCGCCGAAGTCCACTGTTTTCGCCTTGATCTGCTTGATGCCGCCGCCGGAGCCGATCGACTGGTAATTCAGCCCGGTGCCGGTGGCCTTCTTGTAGGCCTCCGCCCATTTGGCATAGATCGGATAGGGAAAGGTGGCGCCGGCGCCGGTGATGTCCGCGGCATGGGCGGAAGCAGCGAGAACAACAGCGCCGACGGCGACTGCCATGGATTTTCTGATGGCTTTGAACATGATGTTTCCCTTGAGTGATGAACAAGCTGCGACAAACGAACTGCGCGCACTGTAGCCAATCACTGTGACAACAGCGTGACAGTGATGCCCTGGCAGGAACTGGCTGCCAATCGCACCTGGAACGGGTTTGCGTCAATGGTTGCAAGGAATCTTTGGTGCTTGAGGCACTCCATCTGGAAAGCCCCGCAAACAGACGGCGGCGCCATCGGCCACACGGCGCACGCCTGGCGTCAAACACCACCGGAGGAAAGCATGATGGAAACAGTGAACAACACGACCGACAGCAGCAGCAGCCCCGAGCAGCAATTCCGCTATCCGGAGGGCATGAAGGTCTACGGCATGATCATCGACGACCGCATTCCCAGCGCGCTGGTGCGGGTCGGACTGAATGCGCTGAGCAAGGTCGACGCCGACCTGCTGGTCTTCCTGTGCCTGGAGACCGATGACATCCGCGACCGCACCGACTGGGAAGAACTGGCCAGCGAGATCCGCTTCGGCAACGGCAAGCAGGGCGCGTATGAAGTCCGGCTGGTCAATTCCCATGAAGAACTGATGTATGCATCGCTGAACATGCGGGTGATCCGGCTGCCGGAATATACGGTGATCTGAATGCCGCGGTCGTGGCTGGCGACTGGTGGCTGGCGGCTTGCGCTCTACCAAGGGCCTGGCCATACCGCCGGCTATACTGGCCCTCTCCCTTTGAAGCGGCCGCCTTATGGAAATCGAACTCAAGCTCCTGATCGAGCCCGCGCATGCGCAGGCCCTCCTTGACCATCCGCTGCTGAAAAAACATGCCGTCGCTGCACCGACGCGGCATCAGATGGACACCACCTATTTCGACACGCCCGACCTGTATTTCAGCCGCCACCGGGCGGCGCTGCGGGTGCGGCATGCCGACAATGCCTGGGTGCAGACGCTCAAGGACGGCAACCAGGTCCAGGGCGGGCTGCACAGCCGCAATGAATGGGAGACCGAGGTCGATGCCGGGGCGCCCGACCTGGCGGCGCTGCGGGAGGCCGTCGGCCAGGATAGCGCCTGGTTCGAGCGGCTGGCTGACACCAGGCTGCAGGAGGCGATTGCGCCGGTGTTTTCCAACCGCATCGACCGCACCGCCTGGCTGCTGGATTTCGGCGAGGGCCGGCAGGCCGAACTGGTGCTGGACCAGGGCGAACTGCGCCGTGGCGAGCAGCGCGAGGCGATCAGCGAAATCGAACTGGAAGTCAAATCGGGCGACGCCGCGCCGCTGTTCGACTTTGCGCTGGCGCTGCTGGACGACATCCCGCTGCGCCTGGGCAATGCCAGCAAGAGCGCGCGCGGTTACGCGATGATGCATCCGGCGCCGCCGCCGCTGGTCAAGGCTGCCCCGGTCGAACTGGCCGATGCGATGACGGTGGAACAGGCGCTCCAGGCCATCGCCGGCAACTGCATTGCGCAGATGCAGGGCAACGAGGCCGGCGTAATGCGGGGCGGCGACCCCGAGCATGTGCACCAGATGCGGGTCGGGCTGCGCCGGCTGCGTTCGCTGCTGAAAATGTTCGAGGAACTGGCGCCGCTGCCGGCCGGGCTGGACCAGGAATTGCGCTGGCTCGGCGGCGAACTGGGCGCCGCGCGCGACTGGGAAGTGCTGGCGGGCGACACCCTGTCGGACCTGATGCATGAACAGAACGACGCGCTGCTGCCGCCGCTGCAGCAGGCGGCGCAGGCGCAGGCCGACGGCAACCGCGCCCGCGCCGCGCAGGCGGTGGGCTCGGCCCGTCATGCCCGGCTGCTGCTGAACCTGATCGCCTGGCTGCATGGCGCGCGCTGGCAGCATGAAGCGTCGCCGGAACAGCGCAAAACCCTGTCCGCGCCGGTTGGCCGCTTTGCCCGGCGCGTGCTGAAGCAGGGCGAGCGCCGGATGAAGCGGCGCGCCCGCAATCTGGTGCATGCCGATGCGCCGGCCCGGCACCGGCTGCGGATTGCCGCCAAGCGCATGCGTTACGCCACGGAATTCCTTTCCAGCCTGTATCCGCAACGCCAGGTGCGGCCGTTCGTCCGGGCGCTGACTGCGCTGCAGGACAGCCTGGGCGGGCTCAATGATGCCGCGGTGGCACAGGGCCTGCTGCGCGACCTGGCGCAACGCCAGCCTTCCCAGGCGCTGGCCGCCGGATTCGCCTGCGGCCTGTTGCAGGCGCGCGAGCCGGACGCGCTGCGCAGGCTGTGCAAGCGCTGGAAAAGCCTGCGCCAGGTGCCGCAGCCGGGATGATGAATCGCACGCCATGAAGCGTGTTGCAGGCGCGTCATCAGGACGTCATCCAGCCATGATTAAGTCGCGCTGCGATCGCACGCCGTCAGGCCGATGAGCTTGCCGTCACGGCAGTGCGATCCCGCAGGCGCGGCCAGTGGGCGACGGCCCGTTTCATCGGCGCACTCGACCATTGCCGGCGCCGGCGAAACTGTATATATTATTTATACGATTAACTTCGGGAGCGCTTCGTGGCAAGAGATTCCAATGACATGGCCTTACCCACCAGGAAAACCGCCGTGCCCAGGCAGAAGAAAGTCCTGGCGGCACTTTCGCCGACCGTGGCTTCGCCTGAAGTGATGTTGCCCGAAGTGGCGCTGGACCAGGAGACTGCCCGGCCCGTCGCACCCGTCACCGAGAAGAAGAAGGACAAGGACAAGCCCAAGGCGAAAAAGCAGAAGCTGGTGCGCGACAGCTTCACGATGCCGGAAGCCGAATATGAGGCGCTGGCCGAAATGAAGAAAGCCTGCATCAAGGCAGGCGTGGCGGTGAAGAAGAGCGAACTGCTGCGGGTGGCGGTGTCGCTGCTGCGCAAGATGGAAGTCGCCCAGATCCAGCAGGCGCTCGGCACGCTCACGCCGGTCAAGGCGGGCCGTCCCAGCAAGCAGAAATAATTCCCCCGCTTCCTTGGCTGGCGGCTAGGCGCCGGGGCCGGCGCCGCCTATAGCCATGCGCAGCGCATCCATGCGGTAGGGCTTGCCGATCAGGGCCGCCGCCATGCCGTGCGGCGCCTCACCCACCATGACCAGCCGCAGCGACGGATAGGCGCTTGCGATGTCGCCTGCCTGCTCGCGGTCGGCGACATCGTCGGCGACCAGCAGGATGTCCGTCGCCCATCCGGCCAGCGCCTCGCGCGCCTGGTCCATGCTGGCCACGCCGTGCGGCGCATGGCCCAGCAGCGACAGCATGTCGCAGACGATCTGGCGCGAATCCTCCTGCTGCTCCACCACCAGCACCCGCCGTGCCGCGCGCGGCGCCGCGACCTGGGCCAGCGCCTGGCGCACGCCGCGGGCAAGCTGTTCGCGCCGGTAAGGCTTTTTCAGCAGCAGCGGCTCGGCGCCACTGACGCCCTGCAGTACCGCGTCGCGGGTATGGCCCGAGGCATACAGCACGGCCAGGCCGGGGCGAAGCGCCAGGGCTGCGCGCACCATGTCCGGCGCGCGCAGCGGGCCCGGCATCACCACGTCGGTAAACACCAGATCGGCCGGCACGCCCTGGCGCAGCATGTCGAGCGCGGTCTGCGCGTCGCCGGCGCTGCGGACCCGGTAACCCAGCTGGCCCAGCATCGTGCAGACCGAATCCCGGACCGCCTCGTCATCCTCCACCACCAGGACATGCTCGTCACCGCCCTGCGGCGCCGGGCCGGCCGCCTCCGGCGCCGCGCTCTCCGCCGCGGTGCTGCGCGGCAGGAACAGGCGGACCGTGGTGCCGGCGCCGGGCACGCCATCGATATCGATATGCCCGCCGCTCTGCGCAACGAAGCCGTAGGCCATCGCCAGCCCGAGGCCGGTGCCGGCGCCCTCGGCCTTGGTCGTGAAGAACGGCTCGAATGCGCGCTCCCGCACTTCCGGCGTGATGCCGGTGCCGCTGTCCTTCATCGCCAGCACGACATAGTCGCCGGCGGCGAGATCGGGCCGTGAACGCAGCTCGCCGGCAGCCAGCGTCAGATTGTCCAGCGTGATGTCGACGCTGCCCACGCCATCCATCGCGTCGCGGGCGTTGATGGCCAGGTTCAGGATCACGTTCTGCAGCTGGTCACGGTCGACCAGGGTGTTCCACAGGGCCTCGTGCGCATGGATGGCCAGCGTGGTCGATTCGCCCAGCGCGCCGCGCAGCAGCTCTTCCATGCCCCTGACCAGCCGGGCAAGGTTCACCGCCACCGGCCGCAGCGGCTGGCGCCGGGCAAAGGCCAGCAGGCCCGACGCCAGGCGCGCGCCGCGATCGACCGCGTCCAGCGCACTGGACATCTGCCGCGCCAGCAGGCCGCCGGCGGCCACCTCGCGCTGCATCAGCTGCAGGTAGCCGCTGATGATCTGCAGCACATTGTTGAAGTCGTGGGCGATGCCGCCGGTGAGCTTGCCGACCGCTTCCAGCTTCTGCGCATGATGCAGCGCCGCGCGCGCCTCTTCCAGCGAACGCTCATGCTCGGCGCGCAGGCGCTCGGCCTCGCGCCGGTCGCTGATGTCGCGCACGAATGCGGTGGCGGCATAGCCGCCGCCTTCATGCGGCATCGCCGCCAGCGCAAGTTCGACCGGTATCAGCCGGCCGCTGCGATGCAGTGCCATGATTTCCTGGCGGCCGCCGGCGCCGTCGCCGCGCTCGATGAAGCGGGCGAAGCTGGCCAGGTGCTCGGCACGCTGCTGCTTGGGAATGATCAGGCCGGCCAGGCTGCGTCCGATCGCCTCATGCGCGCTCCAGCCGAAAGTGCGTTCGGCCTGCACGTTCCAGTCGGTGATGCGCTCGTCGGGGCCGACGGCGATGAAGGCGTCGTAGGAGTTCTCCAGGATGACGCGGATGCGCTGCTGCTCCGCCGCGGTGGCGCTGTAGGCCACGCGCAGCGCGTCCTCGTTCTGCTTGAGCCGGCTGATGTCGGTATGGGTGCCGATGGTGCGCAGCGCCCTGCCCTGGGCATCGCGGCTGACCACCATGCCGCGCGTCAGGATCCACTTCCAGCTGCCGTCGCGACAGCGCATGCGGATTTCCTGGGCATAGTCCGGCAGGGCGCCAGCCACGTAGTTGCGCAGCACCTGCATCGCGCGTTCCCTGTCCTCCGGATGCATCAGCCTGTCCCAGCTGGCAACGCTGTCTTCCACCTCGGACTCGGCGTAGCCCAGCATTTCCTTCCAGCGCCGCGACAGCACGACTTCGCCGGTATGGTTGTTCCAGTCCCAGACGCCGTCGCCGGCGCCTTCCAGCGCGTATTGCCAGCGCAGCTGGCTGGCGCGCAGTGCGCGCGTCATGCTGCCCGCCAGCGCCAGCGCGCGGCTGCGCCCGCTTGCCAGCAGCCAGACCAGCAGCGCCAGCAGCACGCTGATGCCGGCGCCGGCGCCGGCGACAAGCAAGGGGGCGCCGCTGTTGAAGCGCGCCTCGAATGCGGGCGTGCTGTCGATGGCCAGCGTCCAGTCGCGGTCGGCAATGCGGAGGCGGCGCAGCGCCTGCAGCTCGGCCGGGGCGGCATTGCCGGCGGCAGCCGAATCATAAAGCCGGGCATCTTCGGCCATGCCGGCGCCGTCGAAGATGCGCAGCCGGACGTCGCCGGCGCGCTCCCCCAAGAGGCCCAGCATCAGGTCGTTCATGCGGAACGGCGCGCCGACCCAGGCCACCAGCGCGGCGCGCCGCTGCGCCACGGTGTCCAGCGGGAGCGCGTGTCCATATACCGGCAGGTAGACGATCACGCCCGACTGCACATGCGGCTCCTGCTCCTGCACCAGCCGCAGCTTGCCGGTCAGCGCCGCCATGCCGCTGTCGCGCGAGCGCTCCATGGCGTCGCGCCGCACCGGCTCGGTCAGCATGTCGTAACCCAGCGCGCGCATGTTCATTGCCGTGGCCGGCTCGATCTGCGCGATGGCGCTGTAGGCCGGCCGCTCGCCATCGGGGCGGACGGCATAGTTGCCCACGCCCTGGGCGCGCACCCGCGCCATGTGGGCTTCGCGCTGGCCGGCCGGAATCATCTCGGCAATGGCAATGCCCTGGATGCCGGGAAAGCTTTCCTCCAGCCGCAGCGTGGCCACATAACGGGCGAAGTCGTCGCGCTCGGCCATGGCGTGGCTGCCGACGAAGCCCTGGGCGCCGCGCAATACCTGCTCATACGTCGCCATGCGCTGCTGCAGCAGGGTCAGGATGCGGCGAACCTGGTAGTCGAAGTCCTGCTGCTGGCTGCGGGCAGCGGCGCTGCGCGCTTCATGCCAGGCCAGCGCGGTAAGCCCCAGGCACAGCAGCAGCACCAGCAGGGGCAGCAGCCAGGACAGCAGCGGCACGCGCGCCGCCCCGGACGGCGATGCGACGTCGTCCGCCGGCGACCCGCCGGACAGGACGGCGCCGGCGCGGCCCCGTTCCACGCTCATCGGGCCTGCCCTGCGATCCAGGCGCGATAAACGCAAAGCGCCGCATGCGCATCATTGGCGGCATACAGCATCTGCCGTTCGCTCAGCCTGCGGCTGGCCCAGTTGGTGGTGGCGACCCGCTTGGATTTTTCCAGGCGCCGCCCAAGCAGGCCGGCCACCGCCTTCTTCACGCCCATCGCTTCGCGCCTGTTATGGCGCAGCAGCTGGGCCAGGTCCAGCACGCCGCCGCAATGAATGTCGCACTTCGATGCCAGGCGGCGCAGATCGTCGCCCAGGCCGAAACCGGCCTTGACCAGGCCGGGCGATTCAAGCACGGCACGCAGGTCGGCCAGGTCGGCAAGATGGTCGACCTGGTAGAGGAAGCAATGGCTGTCGGTGGCCAGCTGCACCAGGTGCGGACCGCTGGACGCTTCGCCACGCACGAAGGTGGGACGCGACTCGGTGTCGAAGCCCAGCGCGTCGGCGGCTTCCAGCACCCGGCGCGCAGCGGCGGCGCCGGCATCGTCCCGCACCAGCGTGATGCTGGCAGGGTCCAGTCCCGCATAGGGCGGCAGGCCGGCTGGATCGTCTGGCGCCATCACGCGGCGCTCGCATCGGCGGCAACCGCCGCCAGCACGGCGCGCAGCTGATTCAGGTCGTAAGGCTTGGCCAGGGAACGCGAGCGGATGTTCAGATGGGAGCTGATGGAGGCGCCGTAACCCGAAGCGAAGATGATCGCCAGGCCCGGCGCCATGACCGCGGCCTTCTTGGCCAGCTCCACGCCCGACATGCCGGGCAGGCTGACATCGGTAAACAGGGTGTCGAAGCCGCCGCCCTCCAGCGCCTCCAGCGCCTCCTCGGCGCTGCCCACGCCGGTCACCTCGTGCCCCAGCGTAAAGAGCAGCTCGCACACCAGGATGCGCGAATCCTCGTTGTCTTCCACCACCAGGATGCGCAGCGCGCCATCCTGCGCGGCGGCATCGGCGGCATCGGCGGTATCGGCGGACGGCGCCGGCTGGCCGGCCGCCGGGGCCGGTCCGGATGCGGCCGGCAATGGCGGCGGCGGCGGCGCGGCGCTGCGCCCCATCGCCTGCTGCCGGTTGGCGAATATATGGCGGATCTTGCGCGCCAGGTCGGTACGCCGGTAAGGCTTGGACAGCAGTTCCACGCCCTCGTCCAGGCGGCCGCCATGCACGATCGCATTCTGCGGATAGCCCGAGGTGAACAGCACGGCGATGTCGGGAATCAGCAGCCGCGCCTGGCGCGCCAGTTCCACGCTGCGCACCGGGCCGGGCATCACCACATCGGTGAAGAGCATGTCGATATGCATGCCGCTGCGAAGGATCACCAGCGCGCCCTCGCCATCGTCGGCCTTCAGCACCCGGTAGCCCAGCGTGCTCAGGATGTCGACCACGGTCGACTGCACATCGGGATCGTCCTCCGCCACCAGGATGGTTTCATTGCCGCCGATGACGGGCCCCGACAGCAGGTCGGGCAAGGCGTCCTTGGCCTGGGTCGAACGCGGCAGATAGATGCGTATCGTGGTGCCGACGCCAACCTCGCTGTAGATGCGTATGGTGCCGCCGCTCTGGCGCACGAAGCCATAGGCCATCGACAGGCCCAGGCCGGTGCCCTCGCCTTCCGGCTTGGTGGTGAAGAAGGGCTCGAAGGCCTTTTCCAGCACCGCCGGCGACATGCCGGAGCCGGTGTCGGTCACGGCCAGCATCACATAGCCGCCGGCCGGTACCGGGTCGGCTGCGCCGAATGCCTGCCCGTCCAGGTCCACGTTGGCCAGTTCCAGCGTCAGCCGGCCCTCGCCCTGCATCGCGTCGCGGGCATTGATCACCAGGTTCAGGATCACGTTTTCGATCTGGCCGGGGTCGGCCAAAGTGTTCCACAGGTCCGGCTCGACCACGGTGCTGACGCTGACCGCCTCGCCCAGCGCGCGCCGCAGCAGGTCGTCCATGTTGCGCACCAGGTCGCCGAGGTTGATGACCACCGGCTGCAACGGCTGGCGCCGGGCAAAGGCCAGCAGCTGCGACGCCAGCTTGGCGCCGCGCAGCACCGCCGCCAGCGCGGTGTCGAGGCGCTTCTGCGCCGCCTGGTTGCCGGCCAGCTGGCTCTGCAGCAGCTGCAGGTTGCCGCCGACCACCTGCAGCACATTGTTGAAGTCATGCGCGACGCCGCCGGTCAGCTGGCCGATCGCTTCCATCTTCTGCGCCTGGCGCAGCGCGTTCTCGGCGTCGGCGCGGCGGCTGATCTCTTCCACCACGCGCTGCTCCAGGGTTTCATTGAGGTCGCGCAGCGTGGCCATGTGCTGGCGGCGCGCGGTGATGTCGGTGAAGGTGCATAGCGCGCCTTCGAGCACGCCGTTGCGACGCACCGGATGCGACCGGTATTCCACCGGGAAGCTGCTGCCGTCGACGCGGAAGAACACTTCCTCGTCGACCAGCGCCGATTCGCCGGTGCGGGCGGTGCGCAGGATGGGACACTCGTCGGGCTGGTAAGGGGCGCCGTCCGGATGGCTGTGGTGGATCAGGTCGTGCAGCGGCTTGCCGATGACCTGCGAGGCCTGGGTGAAGCCCAGCATGCGCATGAAGGCGCGGTTGCACAGGGTGGTGCGGCCATTGCGGTCGATCGAATAGAAGCCTTCCTCGGTCGAGTCGAGCAGCAGGCGGATGAATTCATTGCTCTGCTGGATGCGCGTCTCGCTGTCGCGCAGCGCCTGGTCGATGCGCTTCCTGTGGGTGACGTCGAAGGCCACGCCCAGGTAGCGCTTGCGGCCGTCGCGCTCGATCACCTTGCCGCGCCGCGCCAGCCAGCGTTTTTCGCCATTGTCGGCCCGGGTGATCTCGTATTCCGCGTATTCCAGCGGATTGGCCTCGCGCGCCAGCTTGGCCGGCCCGACCTCATGCCGGTCCTGCGGGCTGACCATGGCCACCAGCATGCTGCCGGTGACGGGCACATCGTCCGGCAATCCCCACAGGCGGCGGTAGGTATCCGAGCACACCAGCTGGTCGGTATCGGGAAACCACTCGAAGCTGCCGATGCCGCCGGCTTCCTGCGCAATCCGCAGGCGCTCGGCATTGGCGGTCTGTTCGGTCACGTCGACGCCCTGCACGAAGATGCCGGTCACGGCGCCGGACGGGTCGCGTATCGGCTGATACACGAAATCGAGCAGCACGGTGCGCTGCGCGCCGCCGTTGCCGCCGCGCAGCTTCAACTGCATTTCCTTGCCGATATAGGGTTCGCCGCTGGCATACACCTGGTCGAGCAGCGTCACGAAACCCTGGTCCACCACCTCCGGCAGCGCCTCGTCGACCGGCTTGCCGATGATGTCCTCGCGTCCCACCAGATGGCGGTAGGGCGCGTTGGCGACGGTGAACACATGGCGCGGGCCGCGCAGCACCGCCGTGAAGCCCGGCGTCTGTTCGAACAGGCTGCGCAGGAAATCGCTCTCGTCGGCGCGCGCATGGCGCTGGGTATCGGCTTCCAGGCGTTCCGCGGCGATCGCTTCGTGCAGGCGCCGCACCATGCCGCTGTCGGGGCTGTTCTGCGCCTGCGGCGCGGTTTCGGTGACGGTGACCAGATAGCCGGCATCGTTGCCATCATCGGCGGCGTCTGTGCCCAGCGGCGTGTAGTACAGGTCGAATCCTTGCCCGCCAATGAAAAGATGCTGGCGCTGCGGCACGCCCGCTTGGCTGTCGCCGCCGGCCGGCAGCAGTTGCGGCCAGGCTGCCGCGGCCGGTCGGCCGAAGGCGTCGGCATCGCGTTCGCCGGCCAGCGCGGCAAAGGTCTGGTTATAAATCAGCGTATGCTGCGGCCCCCACAGCAGCAGCGTGGGCAGCGGCGCATTGCACAGGATGTCGGCTGCGGTACGCAATACCGGCGACCATGCACGCCGTGGCCCCAGTGGCGTGGCGGACCAGTCGAAGGCGCTCAGGCGCAAACGTGTCGCTTCCGGATTCAACCGAATAATCGCATTCATTCAGATTCAGGCTTCAGGCCGGGAGCCGGCGCATGGAGTTGGCATTTGGAGCCTGAAATTCTAAATGGTAATGCGGCCACGGGTGGCAAAACAATCGCCTTTACACGCTGCGGAACAAACCAGCGATGCTGGCCGCCTCAATTGCCTCTGGCCGGGAATCCCGAGTTGCCCAGCACCAGGCCTTCCACCGGCTCTTCCGGCGCGCTTTCCGGGCTGGTCTCGCGGGCCTGCTCGGGAGGCTCGAGGTCGGATGCCGGCGCGGCCCCCTGCGGCGGCTGCTTTGCCTTGTGGTGATGCGGCGGCTGGGAGCGCGGGTCGCCCGGCATTTCGCTGAACTGGTCGTCCTTCGCGGTCTCGATGAAAAGCTGTTCTTCGACCACGGTCTGCAACTGGCTGCCATCCTGCGGATGGCCACTGCGTTTCTTCGCCGGCTCGACGCCGGCTGGCGCGCCATTGTCCGGTCCGGCTGGTCCTGTCGTTTCGCTGGCCACGGTAAGTCTCCTTGTTCTCCTGACAAGGCTGCATCATAGGCGCAAGCCTTTCGCAGCGGTGTCAGAGAGGCGGCGCCCCCTGCGTAGGAAAACGCTGATTTTCCAATCTGGCCCAGGCTTGACCGAACGCCTGAGGCGAATAGCTTCTTCCAGTAAAATCGCCCGGTATACGAACTGCGAGCGAGGTATTGCAATGAGTGATCAGACCGATAAGGAGCAGTTTGCCGCCGACCTGGAACAGCGTTTCCAGGACCTGATGCAATGGGCAGTCACCAGCTGGCCGGACCGGGAGCGTCCGGTTTCCCTGGCTGACTTCGAGGATGTCAGGAAGGCGGTGCATGCGATCAGCCAGCGTGTGCGCCATCCCAGGGGCGAGGCGCTGGCGCCTTCCGAAGGCGGCGCCCAGTTTGTCAGCGTCGCGCCCGCGCCCTGGCCTTGAATACCACGCCAGCCGTTGCGCCTGATGGCGCCTTCGCCGCATCCCGGCCTGGCGCGCTGGCGCATGCGCGCGCGCCCGCGGCCGCGTCCACGATTGCGTCGCCAGGCTGCCGCAGCACCGGAGGTAGGCCAGAGTGAGCCAGAAAGCACAGAGCAATTTTGATTTGCTTGCCGGCGGCGGCGAGATGCGCGCCCGCATGCGCAGCCACGACTGGAGCGATTCGCCGCTGGGACCGCCGGCTACCTGGCCGTCGTCGCTGCGCACCGCGGTCGGCATCATGCTCAACTCCAGCTTCCCGATGTTTCTGGCCTGGGGTCCGGCGCTGACCTTCCTGTTCAACGACGCCTATATCCCGGTGCTGGGCAACAAGCAGCAGCATGCGCTGGCGATGCCGTTCGCGCAGGTCTGGTCAGACATCTGGCCGGACATCAGCCCGCTGGCGGAAACGGCGATGTCCGGGGAATCGATCTTCGCCGACAACCTGCTGCTGGTCATGGAGCGCAACGGCTTTCCCGAGGAAACCTACTTTACCTTTTCCTACAGCCCCATCCATGATGAATCGGGCCAGGTGGCCGGCATGTTCTGCGCCTGCACCGAGACCACGCCGCAGATCCTGTCGGAACGGCGCCAGCGCTTCCAGCTGGAAATCGCGGACCGGCTGCGCGGCCTGACGGAACCGGGCCAGATCACCGAAACCGCGTCCGCCCTGCTCGGCCGCCATCTCGGCCTGACCCGGGTGGTGTACGCACAGATTACGGGGGACGGCCAGCAGCTGCGCATCAACAGCGACTGGCATGACGGCAGCGTGCCGGGCATACAGGGCCAGACCTACCCGGTCGCGCGGCTCGGCGCGGCGCTGGCCGCCAACGTGCAGCGCGGCGGCCCGTTCTGGGTCACCGATGTGGAAAGCGACAGCCGCACCGCCGCCCATGCCTCCCTGTATGCCGGCGTGGCGGTGCGGGCGCTGCTGGCGGTGCCGCTGCGCAAGACCGGTCAGGAGCAAAGCCTGCTGGTGCTGGCCCAGGCCGCGCCGCGCCGCTGGCGCGACGGCGACGTGGCGCTGGCCGAGGACATGGCCGAACGCATCTGGTCGGCGGTGGAAAGGGCATCCGCCGAAGCCAGCCGGCGCCAGGCGGAAGCGGCGCTGTCACGCCAGCTGGCGGCCGAGGGCGACCGCCTGCGCGGCCTGTTCGAGCAGGCGCCCGGCTTCATGGCCGTGGTGCGCGGCCCCGACCACGTATTCGAGCTGGCCAACAAGAGCTTCACCCAGCTGATCGACCGCAGGAACATCCTGGGCAAGAGCGTGCACGAGGTGCTGCCCGAGTTGAAGTCGCAGGGCTTTTTCGATCTGCTCGACCAGGTGTATGCCAGCGGCCAGCCCTTCTTCGGCCATGAATCGCTGCTGGTGCTGCAGCCGCGGCCGGATGTCGCGCCGGCCCGGCGCTTCGTCACTTTCATCTACCAGCCGGTGCTCGGATTCGACGGCGCGGTATCGGGCATTTTCATCGAGGGCTATGACGTCACCGACCAGCGGCTGGCGGCCGAGGCGGTGCATGACAGCGAGGAAAGGCTGCGCGAGGGCCTGCAGGTCGGGCGCATGGTGGTGTGGGACTGGGACCTGAAGCAGGACAAGGTGCGTTATTCCTTCAATGTGAAGGATGTGTTCGGGCATGGCCAGGAAGATGCGCCGCCGGGCTGGTCGGCGGTCCATCCCGAAGACATGGCCCAGATCGGCGGCGTGGTGCAGAAAGCCATCGCCGAGCGCAGGGATTATGAAGGCACGGTGCGCATGATCCGCCCCGACAATGGCGCCACGATCTGGGTCGAGGCGCGCGGCAAGGTGGTGTGCGACGCCGCCGGCGAGCCGGCGCTGGTGCGCGGCATCTCGATCGATGTCACCGAGCGCAAGCGCGCAGAGGAAGCGCTGCGCGCGGCCGACCGCAGGAAGGACGAATTCCTGGCGATGCTGGCGCATGAGCTGCGCAACCCGCTGGCGCCGATCAGTACCGCCGCCCAGCTGCTGCGGCTGGCGCAGGCGGACGATCCGCGCATTGCCAGGACCAGCGACATCATCAGCCGGCAGGTGGAGCACATGACCAGCCTGATCGACGACCTGCTGGATGTATCGCGGGTCACGCGCGGCCTGGTCACGCTGGAAAAGGAAGCGGTGATGCTGGACCAGGTCATTGCCAGCACCCTGGAGCAGGTGCGTTCGCTGGTGGAGTCGCGGCGCCATCATCTCGACATCGATATCGCGCCGGGCATTCCGCCGCTTCTGGGCGACCGCATCCGCCTGGTCCAGATCTGCACCAACCTGCTCAACAATGCCGCCAAGTACACGCCGCCGGGCGGCGAGCTGCGGCTGGGGGCACGGGTGGAGGACGGCATGCTGGCGCTGACGGTGAGCGACAACGGCATCGGCATGCCGCCGGACCTGCTGCCGCATGTGTTCGACCTGTTTACGCAGGGCGAGCGATCCCCGGACCGCGCCCAGGGCGGACTGGGGCTGGGGCTGGCCCTGGTCAAGAGCCTGGCGGAACTGCATGGCGGCCGGGTGGCGGCCTACAGCGAAGGGTTGGGCAAGGGCAGCACGTTCTCGGTCTATCTGCCGCTGGCGCCGGGCCAGCGGCAGAGCCTGCCGCCCGCGCAGGATGGCAGCCATCAGGCGCATGTCGCGCCGGCGTCCACGCTGCTGCTGGTGGACGATAACGTCGACGCCGCCAATACCCTGGCGATGCTGCTGGAACTGCAGGGTTATCAGGTTTCGGTGGCCTACCAGGCGCAGGACGCGCTGGAACGGGCGGCGGCGCAGGCGCCCGGCATCTGCCTGCTCGATATCGGCCTGCCGGACATGGACGGCTATGAACTGGCGCGCCGCCTGCGCGCCTCGCCCGCCACCAGCGACGCCGTGCTGATTGCGCTGACCGGCTATGGCCAGGCGCAGGACCGCGAGCGCTCGATGCGGGCGGGCTTCGACCATCATCTGGTCAAGCCGGTGGAGATCGACCGGCTGATCGCGCTTCTGGCGCGCATCGGCAAGCAGGCCCGCGCCGCCTGATCCGGGCGGCGCGGGCCTGCCCGCTGGCGCTCAGGCCTTGGGCGCGCGCTTCTTGGCCACCGTCTTGCGGGCGCGCGGTTTGGCCTTCTCCGCTTCCGCTGCCTTGGGTTCGCTGCGCGACTCGGCGCGCGGCTCGGCGGTCACCGCCGTGCTGACGGCCTGCTTGAACTGATCCTGCAACAGGTTCCACCATGCTGCCGGATTGGCGAAGGCGGTGGCATTGCCCATGTCGGCATTGGCCTGCGGCGGCTCGCCTGCCGGCTTGTCGCCGGCGCCCGGCGCAGGCGGCTTCTCGGCCTGCGGCGGGGAAAACGAGAAGGCTTTGGCCATGTCCGCTGCCGGCCTGCTGTCGGCCGACGCCGCCTGCGCCATGCCGGCCTGGGCCAGGGAATTCATGCTGTTGCCCATGGTGTGCAGCGCGGCCAGGGTGGCGCTCTGGACTTCCAGCGCCTGTATCGTGCTGCGCAGCATGCTCATGTTGACGTTGAGCCAGGACTCGACCGCCTTCAGGTCGGCAATCTGCTTGTTCACGTCATCGACGGACAGGGAAGGCATTGCCATGCCGGGTATCTTCATGCCGCCCCACAGGTTCTTGACGAACTCCAGTGTGTCGGTCATCGCGCCCACGCCTGGAATGCCGGACATGCTTGAATCTGCCATGCTGATCTCCACGTTTGATGTCCGCTTAGCGTAGCAGAAAAGCCACATAAAAAAACCTGCCCGGGCAACGATTCCAGGGGCGCGCTAATACATTTTGACTTTGATCGAAGCCGGAGTTCTAAGGCCGCGTCATCCGGCAGCTGGTTGGCAGGGCCGTTTCCTCGACCGACAGATAACGCTCGGTACGAAAGCCGTAGCCGCTGCCTTCATTGTCGAAGCGCACGCCCTCGCCCTTTTTCTGCATTACCGACACATACAGCGGCTGGATCAGCTGATGGTCGGCGGCGCGCATGGTGGCCTGGTGGAAGCTGTTCCTGAACTGCGCGCCTTCGAGCGCCCGCGCCACCGCCGCCGCCTCGGTGCTGCCGGCCTTTTCGATCGCCGCGGCCAGCATGCCCACCATCACATGCATGCGCAGGTGCACATAGTCGTCCTTCGGCGCCGGATAGCGCTTGCCGAAAGCCTGGTAGAAGGCGTCGCTGGCAGTGCCGCCGGCATTCGGATGCCACTCGGCCACTGCCCGCACCCGTCCCACGCCGGCATCGCCAATCGCGGCCGGCGCGCCCAGGCCGTTGCCGTAGAAGGTGTAGAACTTGGCGTCCAGGCCGGCCTCGCGCGCCGCCTTGACCAGGAGCGTCAGGTCATTGCCCCAGTTGCCGGTGACGATGCTGTCGGCGCCGCTGGCGCGGATCTTGGCCACATAGGGGGAAAAATCCTTGATCTTGCCGACCGGGTGCAGTTCGTCGCCGACGATGGCAATGTCCGGCCGCTTGGCTTCCAGCATGCTGCGCGCCGCCTTCGCGGTCTGGCGGCCGAAGCTGTAGTCCTGGCCGATCAGATACACCTTCTTCGCATGGCTGTCCTGGCGTATCACCTCGGTCAGCGCATGCATGCGCATGTCGGCATGGGCGTCGAATCGGAAATGCCAGAAACTGCATTTTTCATTGGTCAGCGCCGGGTCCACCGCGGAATAGTTCAGGAACAGGATGCGCTGATCGGGCACGCGGCCATTGTGCCGCTCCACCGCGTCGATCAGCGCCGACGCCACCGCCGAGCTGTTGCCCTGCACCAGGAAGCCGATGCGCTGGTCGGACAGGCGGCGAAATTCGATCAGCGCCTCTTCCACGCCCTGCTTGCTGTCGAAGACGGTCAGCGCCAGCGGATGCCTGCCGTCCGGCAGACGCACGCCGCCGGAGGCGTTGATCTTGTCGACCGCCAACTGGATATTGCGCGCGACGGCCTCGCCGGCATTGGCAAAGGGGCCGGACATGCCCTCGACCATGCCGATGCGGATCGGCGTGCCGGCCGCGGCGCCCTTTGCAAGAAGCAGCAGCAGCGCCGCCAGCATTGTTCTGAACATGGTGCCCCCGAAAAAAGGCGCCATTCTACTTGCTTTGCCGCGCCGCAGCATGACCGGCGACCATTGGCCGCCGAGCGGCTACACTAGCGAAATGTCCGAGAAACATTCCCCCATCCAACGCTGGCGCGGTCCCCTGCTGCGCATGCTGGCCGTGCTGGCGCTGTCGCTGCTGCTGCACGCGCTGGCACTGCATTGGGCGGGCGGCCATATCGGGCTGCCATCGCTGGCCCAGGACGATGCGCCGCCGGTGGCGGTGGCCCTGCTGCCGCCGCCGGCGCCCGTTGCGGCGCCGGAGCCGCCGCCGCCGCCCAAGCCCAGGCCGCGTCCCAGGCCCAGGCCGAAAGCCGTTGCGCCACGACAGGCCAGCGCGCCGCCACCCGTCACGCCGCCCGCCGAAAGCACGGCCGCGCCCGCGCTTGCCGATGCCACGCCGTCGCCGGCGCCAGCGCCGGCCGGGAGCGCGGAAGCCGCCGTGTCCGCCGAGGCGCCGCCGCAGTCCGCGCCGGACCCCGCGCCTGTTCCCGCCCCCGCCACGCCGGAGCAGGAAAGCTTACCGCGCTACCAGGTGCGCATGCCGCCATCGGTCGACATGAAATACGACGTGCGCGCGCTGCGCCAGGGCAAGGAAGTGTATGGCAACGGCCGTATCGTCTGGCATGCCGACGGCCAGCGCTACCGCATCGACGGCGAGGCCGGCGTGCTGTTCTTTACCGTGCTGCGCTTCCAGAGCCAGGGCGGCTTCGACGACTTTGGCGTGGCGCCGCAGAGCTATGCCGAAAAGCGCATGCGCAAGGACGAAACCGTCACCCGCTTCGAACCCAGCCCGGGCAGCATCCGCTTCTCGTCTTCCACGGCGTCCTATCCGCGCAACGGCGGCGAGCAGGATCGCGCCAGCATCGTCTGGCAACTGGCGTCGATCGGCCTGGGCGATCCCGCGCAATATGCGCCCGGCGCGCAGTTGCGCATCTTCGTGGCCGGCGTGCGCGACGCGGAACCCTGGCTGATCCGGGTGATCGGACAGGAGCGGATCGACACGCCGGCCGGCGCGATGCAGGCCTGGCATGTCAGCCGCGTGCCGCTGCCCGGCTCGCGCGACCAGAAGCTCGATATCTGGCTGGCGCCCGAGCATTCCTGGTACCCGGTGCGGCTGCGCTTCACCGAACCCAGCGGCGAATACCTCGAACTGGCGGTATCGGCGCTGCAGCCGGCCCCACCGATCTGACATGGAGAACCTGCCCGCAATGCATTTCCGCACCCTCTGCACGGCGCTGCTGTGCCTCGTCGCCGGCAGCGCCGCACTGGCGGCGCCGCCGCCGAAATACCCGACCCGGCTGCCGCCGCCGGCCGAACTGGACTATGGCATCAAGGCGCGCCAGAGCGGCCTGTCCCTCAATGGCGAAGCGACCATGCGCTGGGACCATGGCGGCCAGGGCTATACGATAGGCGTGACCACCCGCGCCATGCTGGTCGGGAAGATCCTGGACGAAAAGAGCGAAGGCGGCGTCGATGCGTGGGGCCTGGCGCCGGCGCGCTTCACCGAGCAGCGCTACCGCAAGGGCGCGACCAGCGTCACCTTCGACCGTCCGGCGAAAAAGATCCGTTTCGAGGCATCCGACCGCAGCTATCCGATCCAGGGCGGCGAGCAGGACCATGCCAGCGTGGTCTGGCAACTGAGCTCGGTGGCGCGCGCCGCGCCCGCAAAATTCAAGGCCGGCTCGAACTGGCACTTCTTCGTGGTAGGCCAGCGCGACGGCGACCCGTGGACCTTCCGCGTGGTCGGCCAGGAAAAGGTCAACGGCCCGTCCGGCCCGACCACGGCCTGGCATGTGACCCGCAATCCGCCGCCCGACGCCAAGGGACGCCAGCTCGACATCTGGCTGGCGCCGGACCTGCAGTGGTACCCGGTGAAGCTGCGCTATACCGAAGGCGACGGCGACTACATCGAACAGACGCTGCGGGAAGTCCGCGGCCAACCAGCAAAGTAAGGACAACACAATGAGCAATGCAAAGGGCGCCCTGGTACTGTTTTCCGGCGGCCAGGACTCCACCACCTGCGCCGCCTGGGCGCTGGCCCGCTATGAGCGGGTCGAAACCATCGGCTTCGACTACGGCCAGCGTCATGCGGTCGAACTGGCGGTGCGCCCGGCCGTGCTGCAGTCTCTGCGCGCGATGTCGCCCGACTGGAACGCCCGCCTGGGCGAGGACCACATGCTGGACCTGGGCCTGCTGGGCCGCATCTCCGACACGTCGCTGACCAAGGACGTGGCGATCGCAATGCAGGAAAACGGCCTGCCCAACACCTTCGTCCCGGGCCGCAACCTGCTCTTCATGATGGTGGCCGCCACCCTGGCCTACCGCCGCGGCCTGGACGTGCTGGTCGGCGGCATGTGCGAGACCGACTACTCCGGCTACCCGGACTGCCGCAACGACACCATGCAGTCGCTGCAGACCACGCTGAACCTCGGCATGGCAACCGACCTGCGCATCGAGACGCCGCTGATGTGGATCGACAAGGCGCAGACCTGGGAACTGGCGCGCGAGCTGGGCGGCGAGGCGCTGGTGGAAATGGTGCGCACCGAGACCCATACCTGCTATCTCGGCGAGCGCGGGCAGCTGCACGACTGGGGGTATGGATGCGGGGCTTGTCCGGCGTGCGAGTTGAGGGCCAAGGGGTATCGGGCGTTCAGGGAAAAAGGGCAGCATTGAAAGCGGCGGCATTGGGCGGGCAAGCAGGACGGCGGCCAGGACTGAATGAGCCGCTGCCCAAACCCGTTGGCTGATGCACTGTCCGGTAACAGAGTTTTGCTGGCTTGCGTTCAAGCAGCGCCGTTCGTCCTTGTCCGGAACCCTTCTGGCTGGCAAGCCGGCCACATGCGCTGCGCCAGGCCCTGCGCGGCGCTTCCAGCACCGCGCAGGCGCATTCCGATGACTCCTGCAGCCAGGAAACAGTCAGGAAACGGCCCGGCGGCTGGAAGGAAATGACAGGCGCCAGCAGGGAAGCTGGCGCGCAAGTTCAAGGATTACTTCAGCGCCTGCGCCGCCTGCAGATGCCCGCGCAACTCATCCGCGGACGACATCGTGTAGTCCTTGTTCAGCTCCAGCTTCACCAGCGCGGTCAGCTGCTGCGGCAGCAGCTTGCGCAGCATGCCCAGGAACTGCGGCGATACCACCAGGCACAGTTGCTGGAATCGCCCTGCCCGCTGCGACTCTTCCAGATAGGCGACGATGTCGCGGGCGAACAGTTCGGCCGCATGCTCGTCGGGTGTCTGGCGTGGCTCGAAGAGCTTGTTGGGCACGGCGCCGCCGGTGTTGTGCATGCTCTTGGTGCCCGCGGTCGGCCCGATCTTGTCCGACTCGTTGCTCTCGGCCATGCGCAGCCGCGCGCCGTCGTTGACCATGTCATTGACTTCTTCCAGCGGCGCGGCCGCGTTCGCCTGGGAAAAAAACCTTGCCCGGCTTGCATTTGATGAGACGATCCACGTAGCGTTCATGTTGTCCTTGTCCTGGCTGTATGTTGAGAGAAAAGTTCGATGCCCGTGCCAACCGAAATGTTCCGCGCCCGCGGCGCCGATGCCGCCGCCAGCCCGCGCCGTATTGCGCATATCGATGTCCTGCGCGGCATGGCGGTGTTTGGCATTCTGCTGGTCAATGTCTGGTCGTTTGTCTGGGGCTTCGGCGCGCTGCGTTATGGCGCCATTGCCGAGCCGTCCTGGCTGGACCGCGGCGCGGTCTTTGCAGTGGCCTTGCTGGCGGAGCAGAAGTTCTACCCCATCTTCGCCTTCCTGTTTGGCGCCGG
This sequence comes from Noviherbaspirillum soli, assembly GCF_015352955.1. Classification (GTDB taxonomy): domain Bacteria; phylum Pseudomonadota; class Gammaproteobacteria; order Burkholderiales; family Burkholderiaceae_D; genus Noviherbaspirillum_A; species Noviherbaspirillum_A soli. The sequence goes on along the minus strand of NZ_JACYOX010000006.1, from coordinate 94,023 downwards.
TTTCGCGCTGCAGGCCCGTTCGCTGCAGCGCCGCCTGCGGGACCAGAGCCAGGTGCATGCCGCATTGCGCCATCGTTTCCGCTGGCTGCTGGGCTGCGGCATGCTGCACGGCCTGCTGCTCTGGGCCGGCGATATCCTCACGGTCTATGGCGCTGCCGGCTTCCTGCTGCTGCGCCTCCTCGATGCCCGGCTGCGGTTGGTCCGCGCCAGCCTGCGCGGCTGGGGCCTGCTGTGGCTGATCGTGGTGGCGGCCAGCGTGGCGCTGTCGCTGCCTTCAGGCGGCCCGGGCGCCGACGATGCGCGGCATGAACAGGCCATTGCCTACATCGAGGATGCGCAGGAGGACCGCGCCATCTACACCGAAGGCACGGCCGGCGAAGTCGCTGCGCAGAGACTGTCGGACTATCTGGCGGTCACATCGGGCTCGCTGCTGCTCGTGCCGCATCTGATGGTGCTGTTTCTGCTGGGGATCTGTTCGGTGCGGCTGGGATGGCTGACCGCGCCGCGGCGCCATGCGCTGCTGTGGCGGCGGGTGCGCGCCATCGGCCTTCTGGCCGGCCTGCCGCTGAATCTGGCCTGGGCCGCAGCCGCGGCGACCGAAGCGGCCAACCCGCTCGCCGCGCCGGTGCATGGCGAACTGGCCTATGCGCTGCTGCCCTTGAGCGGCTCCTTGCTGGCCGCCGCCTATGTCGCCACGCTGCTGCTGGCGCGCGGTTCGCTGGCGCGGCGGGCAAGCGCCTGGCTGGCGCCGGTGGGCCGCATGTCGCTCAGCAATTACCTGATGCAGTCCCTGCTGGGCGTATGCCTGCTGCAGGGCACGGCGCTGGGCATGCATGCATCGCCGGCCGGGCTGATGCTGGTCGCGCTGGCCATCATGCTGCTGCAGTCGCTGGCCAGCCGCTGGTGGCTGGCACGGCATGCGCAGGGACCGATGGAATGGCTGGCCGCGCGCGGCAGGCCGCGGGCCTGACGGGCGCCGCGTCAGGCCCCTTCCTTTTTGTAGGTCACCAGGCGATAGAGGTAGGTCGCGGTCAGGAAGCCGACGATGGCCTTGGATACCGGATCGAGATAGCGGGCAACGGTGTCGTACTGCGCCTCCAGCAGGTAGCCGGCGCCCGCCAGCAGGCAGGCCCAGATCAGCGAGCCGATCGCGGAGTAGGCCAGGTAACGCGGCAGGCTCATCTCCGCGATGCCGGCCGGCACCGAGATCAGGGTGCGCACCGCCGGCAGCAGCCGGCCGAACAGCACCGCCTTGCGGCCATGCCGCTCGAATGCCTGCAATGCCTTGTCGATGTCATCGGGCCTGACCGTGAGCCAGCGGCCGTGCCTGGCTGCAAGCGTGCGCAATCTTTTCCGGCCATAGAGACGGCCGGCGTAATACCAGGGCGCGCTGCCCGCCACCGAACCGGCCGTGCCGGCGAGCAGCACGGCAAACAGGCTCAGCTTGCCGCTGGCGGCAGTAAAGCCGGCCAGCGGCATGATCAGTTCCGACGGAATCGGCGGGAAGATGTTCTCGGCGGCCATCAGCGCGAAGACGGCGAGATAGCCATGCTCGGCGATGAACCGGACGATGAAGTCAAACATGGCGCTTTGCCGGCAGTGTCGCATCGTAGGCGAACGGCGGCGCGCCGGCGGTCGCAGGCACCGGAACAGCAGTGCGGCCCATCCGACGCGGCAGGCGCGGCGGACTAATAGCGATGGGTCTCACCCGCCATCTTGCTCAGGGTATAGATGGAATACAGCGCCGACAGGCCCACCAGGCCGTACACCGTGCGGGATGCGGTGGTCATGTCGCCGAAGATGGTGGCGACCAGGTCGATATTCATCAGGCCGACCAGTCCCCAGTTGATGCCGCCGATGATCATCAGCACCATGGCCAGCCAGTCGATGGCGCCCATGCGGCGCGCCATGCTGCTGCCGACAGGCGAGCGGCGCTCGGGCGTGTGACGCCTCTCGGTGATATGAGGATTCATTGTTGCCATACAGGACTCCTTGCTTGTGACGCGGGATAGCGGCGGGGCGTGAAAAGGCGCGGCAATCCGCTGATAGGGCATGGCCGCGATGTCAGGCGTTTAGAGAAGGCGCCTTCGGACCAGTTCCGGGCAACTGCCTTCCATTGTTTGCGCTTGCACAATGCGCCTGAGGAAGAACAGCGGGATAGACTGGAAATGCGCAAACCGCCAGCGGCAAACCCAGCGGACCATTCTTTTTAGCAATAAATTTGTTACATGCCTTGACCCACTTTGCATATTCAGTGACGATACGGCTCCAGTTCCCCCGCCTTGCCAAAACCTCTGCCCGCCGATAACGATGTTACGAAAACACATCAGCCTTCATGTCTGCCTGGGCGCCGCCTCTTGCGCAGTGATCCTCGTGCTGGCCTTGGCCCTGGCCGGCGTGCTGGGCGAACTGGCCAAGCATGAAATCGCCCGCCTGGCCAGCGCCAACATCGAGGGACTGGCCCAGCAGATGGCGCGCGAACTGTCGGCCGGCATGGACGACTTCGCGCGTGACATCGAGGTGCAGGCAAGCCGCGATGTCTTCCGCGGCGCAGGCACCGCACCGGCGGAGTCGCGCGCCGCCCTGGAGCAGTTCGTCGCCACCCGTCCCGAATACGCCTACCTGGCGCTGATCGATGCCGCTTCCGGCAAGGTGCTGGCCGCCACCGGCGGCGTTTTCGAAGGCGGCAGCCTGGCCGGCCGGCCGGTGTTCGAGGAAGGCCGCAAGGGCGCCTTTGTCGGCGATGTGCATGAAGCGGTGCGGCTGGCCGAACTGCTGCCGCCGCCAGCCAGCGGCGAACCGCTGCGCTTTCTCGATGTGGCCGCGCCGGTGCGCGACCACAGCGGGAAAATCGTTCGCGTGCTGGCCGCGCATATCAGCTGGCAATGGACGGAAGGCGTGCGTGCCAGCGTGCTGGGGCCGTTGAAGGAAAAGCGCGGCATCGAGATGCTGATGCTCGACACCCGCAACAAGGTCGTTCTGGGACCCGACAAGAGCACGCCGGTCGGCAGCGCGCTGAGCCAGCTGACCAAGCGCCTGCCCGACGCCAGCGCCAGCGTGATCGGCTGGTCCGGCGGCGCCGACTATCTGACGGTCATGACCCCCACCGAGCCGAGCGGCCAGTTTGCCGGTTTTGGCTGGAAGGTGGTGGCGCGCCAGCCGGTTTCCGTGGCATTCGCGCCGGTGGCCATGCTGCAGCGCGGATTCTTCGCCGGCGCGCTGGCGCTGGGCCTGCTCGCCGCCGGCATTGCCTGGTTCGTCACCGGCCGGCTTCTGAGGCCGGTGCGCAAGCTGGCTGATTCCGCACTGGCGCTGGCGCCCGCCTTTCCCGTGCCGAAGAAGGCGGGACGACGCCTTGGCGACATCGCCCAGGTCGAGGATGTGCTGCACCAGCTGGCCAATGACAGCCGCGCGATGTCGCACACGGCGCTGATGCGGGAACTGGAATTCGTCACCCTGGCCGAGTCGCTGCCGCATATCGTCTGGCAGGCCGACCCGCAGGGCGCGCTCGAATACCGCAACGAGCAGTGGCATACGACCTTTGGCCCCGGCCCGGTCACCAGGCTGGACCAGCTGGCAGCGCTGGCTCACCAGAGCGACCTGCCAGTCCTGATGAATGCCTGGAGCCTCAGCCGCGCCAGCGGCGTCGATCTGCACTGCACGGTGCGCCTGCGCAGCCATGACGACAGCGCCTATGTCTGGTTCCGGATCCATGGCCGTGTGCTGCGCGCAGAGGACCAGCGGATCATACGGTGGGTAGGCACCATCACCAATGTGCATGACGCCATCCTGCAGACCGAGCGCACCGAGCAGGCGCTGGAGATGGAACGCCAGGCCCGTGCGGAAGCGGAGCGCGTGGCATCGATGGCCGACGAATTCCTGGCTACGCTGTCGCATGAGCTGCGCACGCCGCTCAATGCCATTGCCGGCTGGGCCGAACTGCTGGCGCGGCGCGCCTCGGGGGACGATACCGTGACCCGCGCCGCCGAAGTGATCAACCGCAACGTGCACCTGCAGGCGGCGCTGATCAACGACCTGCTCGACACCAGCGCCATCATCGCCGGCAAGGTGGTGCTGGCGAAACGGCCGTTCGATGCCGCCGCGCTGGTGACCAGCGTGGCGCTGTCGCAGAAGCCCATGGCCGAGCAGAAAGGCATCATGCTCGAATGCCGCGCGCCGGCGCCGGTGCTGATCGATGGCGACGAACGCCGCATCAACCAGGTCGTCACCAACCTGGTGTCGAACGCAATCAAGTTCACCGACAGCGGCGGCCGCGTGACGCTGCAGGCGGGCTTCGACGGCGAATCGCTGCTGGTCTCGGTGACCGACACCGGCTGCGGCATCGCGCCCCAGTTCCTGCCGCATGCCTTCGAACGCTTCCGCCAGGAAGATGCCTCGGCGACCCGGCGCAAGGGCGGACTGGGACTCGGGCTGGGGATTGCCGCCAGCCTGGTCAAGCTGCACGGCGGCACCATCGAAGCCGACAGCGCCGGCCTGAACCAGGGATCGCGCTTCACGGTGCGGCTGCCGGCGCTGGCCGAGGCGACTGAAAACATCGTCAGCGACCGCACCGAGCGGTTGCTCCAGCAGTTCCCGATGACGCCGCTGACCGGGCTGCGCATCCTGGTGACCGATGACGAGGAGGATGCGCGCCTGGCCACGCAGTCCCTGCTCGGCAGCTTCGGCGCCGAGGTCGCGGTGTCGGCGTCGGCTGCCGAAACCCTGCAACTGCTGGACCGGCGGAGCTTCGACCTGCTGATCTGCGATATCGGCATGCCGGGCATGGACGGCCATGAACTGATCCGCACCATCCGCAAGCGCAGCCGCGACAAGGGTGCGCTGATCCCTGCGATCGCCCTGACCGCCTTCGCCATGACGCGCGACGAGCGTGCCGCCTCGTTCGCCGGTTTCGATGCCCATGTCGCCAAGCCGCTGTCGGCCCAGACCCTGATCGAGACCATCTGCAGCGTCTGCGAAGTCGGCAATACCCGCAGCGTCTGACGGCATCGACAAGCAGACAAGCAGCCTGGGTAAGCGCAGCGCACCCCGGGTTCCTGCCGGCGCGCTTGCCGTCGACGCCTACTGCCAGGACCGCGCTTCCTTGCCGGCGCACCGGCTGCCCGCAGCCGGCGGCAGCAGGCGCGAGAATTCGGCCCGCACGGCGCGGTAGCAGTCGCAGGCCATGGATTCCAGCAGGCCGCGGTCAAGTATCCTCAGATGGCCGCGCCGGCAGCCGATGGCGCCGGCCTGCTGCAGCCGCGCCGCCGCCTCCGACACCCCTTCGCGCCGCACGCCCAGAATCGCGGCCAGCATGCTGTGGGTAACCGCCACTTCGGCGCTGCCCACCCGATCGAAACTCTGCAGCAGCCAGCGGCACAATTGCTGGTCGATCTTGTGATAACGGTTGCAAATGGTGTTCTGCGCCATCTGCACCATGAATGCCTGGGTATAGCGCAACAGCAGCGGCGTCGCCGATCCGCCGTGCGGCAATGCCTGGCGCATCAGGTCGGCGCGCAGCCTGTGGCTATGGCCGGCCGCCTGCACCACGGTGCGCGCGCCGGTCGCTTCGCCGCCCATCAGGAGCGAAATGCCGACCATGCCTTCATTGCCCACCGCCACCAGTTCGGAGGAGGCGCCGTTTTCCATCAGATGCAGGATGGAAAGCACCGCGCTGGTGGGGAAATACAGGTGGGTCGGCACCGTGCCGGCTTCGCACAGGATGTCGCCGCTGCGCAGCACGACCGGTTCGAGATAATGCGCCAGATGGTCACGCTCAAGGGCCGGCAGGGCCGACAGCAGGCGGTTCTGGTCCGCGGTGGCAAGCAGGAGCATGGGCGTCTGGCGGGCGGCCGGATGAAAACCGCCATCTGTGCGATGATGCGGCCCAATATACCGTGGTAAAAAATGCATTCAATGGTTGATGCAACTGCTTACATCTGACACATCCGTGGCCATGCTTGTAACAGGAAGCGAAAATCAATAACGACAGGAAGAGGAGCCTTATGACCAATCTGCTCAAGCGCCGTCTCGCGCTGCTTGCCAGCGAACAGGCGCGTCCCCTGCTGCTGCAGGGCTTGCGCGGCATCGAGCGCGAGACGCTGCGGGTGACCGCCGGCGGCCGCCTGGCAACCACGCCGCATCCGCCGGCGCTGGGGTCGGCGCTGACGCATCCTCAGATCACCACCGACTATTCCGAAGCCTTGCTGGAATTCATCACGCCGGCCGAGCACGACATTGCCACTGCGCTCACGCAGCTCGACGCCATCCATCGCTACGCCACCGGCATGCTCGGGCAGGAACTGCTCTGGAGCCAGTCGATGCCGGTGCCGCTGCCGCCGGAAGAAGAGATACCGATCGCCTGGTATGGCACCTCCCATATCGGCATGATCAAGCATGTCTACCGGCGCGGCCTGGCGCTGCGCTATGGCCGCGCGATGCAGTGCATCGCCGGCATTCATTACAACTATTCGCTGGCCGAGGCGCTCTGGCCGCTGCTGCAGCAGGAGGAAGGGGCCTCGGGTTGCCTGCGCGACTACCAGTCTGAAAGCTATATCGCGCTGGTGCGCAATTTCTACCGGACCAACTGGCTGCTGATGCTGCTGTTCGGCGCGGCGCCGGCGCTGGACGCCGGCTTCATGCGCGGCCACGAGCATCAGCTGCAGCGCCTCTCGGACGACACCTTGTATCTGCCCTATGCCACCAGCCTGCGCATGAGCGACCTTGGCTACCAGAATAACGTGCAGGCGGGCCTGGTGCCGCCCTACAACACCCTGCCGGAATACATGCGCAGCCTGGCGCGCGCGGTACGCCAGCCGCATGCGCCCTATGTGGAGATGGGCACGCGGCGCGATGGGGAATGGGTGCAGATCAACACCAACGTCCTGCAGATCGAGAACGAGTTCTACGCCAGCATACGGCCCAAGCGGGTGATCGCTTCCGGCGAACGTCCGCTGGAAGCACTGTGTGCGCGCGGCGTGCAGTACATCGAGGTGCGCTGCATGGACGTGGACCCGTTCTCGCCGGTCGGCATCAGCCTGCAGACGGCCCGTTTCCTGGACGTGTACCTGCTGTACTGCACGCTGCAGCAGAGCGCGCCGACCAGCCACGCGGAAGGCATCGAGAATGCCGCGAATTTTGCGCTGGCGGTGAAGGAAGGACGCCGTCCGGGGCTGACGCTGCAGCGCAATGGCGCGGCGATCCCGGTGCAAGCCTGGGGCCGGGAACTGCTCGACGAGATGGAGGCAGTCGCTGCGCTGCTGGATGCGCAGCATGGCGGCGCCGAACATGCGGACGCGCTGCGCGCCCAGCGCGCCAAGCTGGCCGACCTCGACGCAACGCCCTCGGCGCAGGCGCTGGAGGCGATCCGCCGGCATGGCTCGTTTGCCGCCTTCGGCCTGGCGCAGAGCCGGCTGCACGCCGAGAATTTCCGCTCGCGGCCGCTCGCTCCGGCGCAGCAGCAGGCATTCGCCGCCATGGCCGAGGCATCGCTGGCCGAGCAGGCCACGATGGAAGCCACCCAGTCGGGAAGTTTCGACGACTTCATCCTGCATTACCAGGCCAGGACCCCGGCCCAGCTTTGCGAGCAGCCCTGCACACAATAGGCACGACAGGCCGCCCGATTGCTTGCGCACAAATCGGAGCCTTGCCGCCGGAGGCGGCGCCGGACGTTAGGTTTAGCATTGCGGTAACTTCATGCTTGTAACCTCCATTACGCGACGCGGTGGAGGTTTCCCTTTCCATTCGCCGATCTTTCCAGAAACCGCCGATGAACCATCCCGAACTTCAGCAAAAAACCTTTCTGATCCTGTTGATCCTCGTCTCCATCGCCTTTGGCTGGATATTGCTGCCCTTCTACGGCGCGGTATTCTGGGGCGCGGTGCTGGCGATCCTGTTTGCGCCTTTCTACCGGCGCCTGCTGGCGCGCATGCACCAGCGGCCCAACTGGGCGGCGCTGGCCACGCTGGCGATCTGCCTGGTCGGCGTGATCCTGCCGCTGACCCTGATCACGATGGCCATGCTGCAGGAAGGCATGCTGATCTTCGAGAAGATCCGTTCCGGGCAGATCAACTTCGGTGAGTATTTCCAGCAGGTGGTCGCCGCCCTGCCGCAGTGGCTGACCCGGCTGCTGGAGCGGCTGGACCTGCTCGACATCAACTCCATCCAGCAGCGTCTCTCATCCGGCGCGATGCAGGGCAGCCAGTATGTTGCCACCCAGGCCATCAGCATCACGCAGAACACCTTCGACTTCATGGTGAGCTTCTTCATCATGCTGTACCTGCTGTTCTTCCTGCTGCGCGACGGCGCTTCGCTGGCAGCCCGCATCCGCGACGCCATTCCGCTGAGCGCCAGCCACAAGCGCCATCTGTTCAAGAAATTCACCACCGTCATCCGCGCCACCGTGAAGGGCAATGTCGCGGTGGCGGCGGCACAGGGTGCGCTGGGTGGGCTCATGTTCTGGTTTCTGGGCATCCAGGGCGCGCTGCTGTGGGCAGTACTGATGGCCTTCCTGTCGCTTTTGCCCGCCATCGGCGCGGCAGTGGTCTGGCTGCCGGTGGCAATCTATTTCCTGGTGACAGGCGCGATCTGGCAGGGCGTGACGCTGATTGCCTTTGGCGTCCTGGTGATCGGTCTGGTGGACAACCTGCTGCGCCCCATCCTGGTCGGCAAGGACACCCAGATGCCGGACTACGTGGTGCTGATCTCCACCCTGGGCGGCATGGCGCTGTTCGGCCTGAACGGCTTCGTGATCGGGCCGGCGGTCGCGGCGCTGTTCATTGCCTGCTGGGACCTGTTCTCGGCAACGCCGGAAGTGCATCCGTCGGTCAACTGATTCACTGATGTCATTGCGGCATGGCTTGATGGCATCGTCATTGGCCATGTGGCTGCGCTGATACACTCGGATGACGGTTTTCCGGCAGTTTTCCTGCAGTTTCTTCTTTTGAACAGGCCTGCATTCATGCGTACACCCGGTACTCCACCCAAGCACTTTTCCATGCTGCGCGGCTTTCACCTGGCGGATTTCTTCACGCTGGGCAATGCCGCCTGCGGCGTGGCGGCGGTGCTGCTGTCCATGCTCTACATGGGCAGCCAGTCCCTGGACCACTTCTATGCCGCCGCGGCCATGGCGCCGGCGGCGCTGATCTTCGACGTGCTCGACGGCCGCATCGCCCGCTGGCGGCGCCAGCATTCACCGCTGGGACGCGAGCTCGACTCGCTGGCCGACGTAATTTCCTTCGGCGTGGCGCCGGCGGCGCTGGCCTTCGCCGCCGGCATGCGAGGCGGCTGGGATGCCGCTGCGCTGGCCTATTTCGTCTGCTGCGGCGTGAGCCGGCTGGCGCGTTACAACGTCACCGCCGAAAGCCTGGCCGAGGGCGCCGACAAGGTCGCCTATTTCGAAGGCACCCCGATCCCGACCAGCGTGCTGCTTTCCGCGGTGCTCGCCTTCGCCGCCTGGCAGGGCCGCATCGGCGACGCGCTGTACTGGGGGGAACTGGCGATCGGTCCCTGGCATTTCCATCCGCTGGCGTTGCTGTTCGTGCTCTCCGGCACGCTGATGATCAGCAAGACGCTGCGCATCCCCAAGCTGTAGCCCGGCCGGAGCCGGGCGCCGCTCAACGCGGCCAGGCGGTAAAAGCGGCCGTTTCAGGGCACGTTACGGGTCGGGATCGGCATTACTTGCCTGAAGCACCGGCCTGCTGCCGCTGCGCGGCCTGCGCGTCCGAACGCGGCGGGGTAGCTGCCGCATTCGCAGTGGCCGCCCCGGCGGAACCGGCCGGCCGCTCACCTGTACTGATGGCGGATGGTTGCGCAGTCTTCGCAGTCCCCGCGGCCTCGGGCTTCGCGCCGCTGCTTCTTTTCACGCCACTGATGCCGGTGTTGACCACATTCTGCCTGTTCTTCTTCCTGCGTTGCTCCACGCTCCGCGCGCTGATCACCTGGCCTTGCGACTTGATCTCGGTATTGACCAGCACTGCCTTGCCGCCGGCCTCCACCACCACGGCGCCATCGGACTTCAGGACGGTGCCCTGAAAATTCTCGTTTTTCTCGGAGCGCATTCCCGTTTCGGCCTGACGCTTGTCGAGGTTCTTGCTGCTGTCCGGCAGCTCGGCTTTCTTCCCGGCCAACGAAGCGCTCACCTTCAAGGCCTCGTCCGTACTGCGCGCGGCCTCCATCGTCACATTGCCGCCCGCAGCGACGGCGATGCCGCCACGGGCATCGATGGCCGTGCCTTCGAACAGCGTGTCGTCCCGGCTGCGCGTGCTCAGGTTGCCGCCCGCGGTGATGGCAACCGCGGTGGCCTGGCTGGACTCCTGTTTTTCCACGGTGCCGGAAGCATTGACGGCATCCACTTTTGCTTTGGCGACCTTGCCTTCATCGTCCGTGGCTTTGACGCGGGCCGTATTGATGCCGCCCTTGAATGCCTGGGCATTGGAGGACGCGGTGTCGCGGGCGGCATTCAGGCTCAATGCGCCGCCTGCCTCGATCGACGCATTGCCCTTCGCCTCCAATGCCGCTCCCTCCACGGCAACCGCCTGCCCTCCCCTGATAGCCAGGTCGCCCCCGGCGCGGATGGCGCCGACGACAGCCTTGTTATCGGTGTCGCTTGACCGTTCATAGCCGCCGCTGGCGGCCAGGGTGGCCTCGCGGTTGTCCTTGTCATTCCGGCCAGCTGCCAGATCGAGGCTACCGGTCACCTTGTCGGTGCCTGACTGGCTCTTCTCACGCGCCGCCCGGTAATCGATGCTGCCCGCGGCGCTGACATCGGCGTTGCCGCCGGCCGTCAGTTTCGTGCCTTCCATCAGCAGGTCGCCCTGGCTGCGTATCGTCAGATCGCCGCCGGCGTCCAAGGCCGCCACCCGGGCGCTCGACCGGGTGGCATTGTCGGTCCTGTTTTCCATTTCCCCTTTCAGGCCACCTTCCAGAACGGAGTTGGTGCCCACGCCCGTGCCAGCGGAAAGCGTGCCGCTGGCGCTGGTGTCAGCGCTGCTGCTGGAAGCGCTGTTGCCCGCCGCCAGGATATCGATACGGCGCCCGCTCAAGTCCATCTTGCCGCCGCTTTTCAGTTGCGTGCCCTCCATGCGCATTGCATCGGACGTGGATATGGCGATATTGCCTCCCGCCTTGATGCTTGACACGACGGCCGTCGCACTGCCGGCATCCTTCTGTGCCGACTTGTAGCTGTACTCGATCTGCGCACCCACGCTGGCGCCGGCGCGGGTGTCGGTCTTGCTGTCCTGTTCCTTGTCGAGGGCGTTGCCGCCCAGGTATCCCAGGCCGGCGTTGGCGTTGGCGCTGGCATCGGCCGACGCGCCAGCGCCCGCCTTCGCGTACGACACCAGCCTTCCTGAATGCGCGCTGCTCTCGTCATGCCGGCTGGCGGTATTGCTGCCCGCCTTGCTTTCGAACGCGTCGGATTGCTGCACGACGTCGCCGCCCGCCTCGATGGATGTGCCGACGTCGGTGATCTTGCCGGAAGCAATGCGGCTGACGTTGCCATCCCCGGACACGATGCGGGTGGCTTTCGCCTGCGTGGACCCGGTGCTCTTGCCGGCGGCGCCATGCTTGAACTGCAAGCCGCCCTCCGCACCCGCATCGGCATTGGCGCTGGCCGAAGCAGTGGCCGAAGCGCTGACGCTGGCACGCGCGGCATCGCGGTCGGCCAGCCCGTAAGCAGCCGTTTCATTGCCTTGCCTGGTCGCGGCGCTCATGCTGGTCTCGGCCTTCAGGCTGGCCTTGGCCGATGCATCGGCCGAGGCTTCGGCCTTCAGCGCCAGGCCGAAACTGGACTTGCTTTCCGTGCTGCCGGCTTCCTGGGAATCGGCGGCCACGCCAAACGACATCTCACGCGCCTTCAGGTCCACGCCCTCACGGCCGGAGAGCGTGCCGCCCTCGGTGCTCAACCTGTCCACCGCGGTGATCTGCAGATTGCCGCCGGCTGCGATGCTGGTTTCCAGGCTTTTCCCGGCGGCGCTGTTCTCCGTTGTCTGTTCCGTGCGAACCAGGTCGACAATGTTGTCGCTCCTGGCCTTGACTGCGGCTTCCGCGTTGGCCTCCAGCGTGGCCTTTGCATCCATGCCCTTGCCCCGGTCGCTTCCCACCGTGGTGGCCTTGGCCTCGGCATTGGCATTGGCCGAGGCACTGGCGCTGGCTGTATTCTTCGACTCCGCCAGCAAGCCGATATCGGTCACCTTCGACGTCTTGCTGCTGGCGCTGGTTTCCGCAGCCGAAGTGATGCGCACGCTCCTGCCGGACATGCGGATGTCACGCTCGGCGCGCACGGCAGCGCTTTGAATGTCCAGTGCGTCTGCGGCATTGATCTCCACTTCCCTGCCGGACAGATTGGCGCGGGCCAGCCTGGTCTCTTCCTTGCGTTCGGTATCGACCTGGCTGCGCATCAGGTTCAATTCGCCTTTGCCCGTTGCGCTGGCCTCCGCCTTTGCCTCGGCTTTTGCCGATGCAGCTTTTGTGGCGACCTGCGTGGCAGGCTTGTTGTCTGCCGTGAGGGGTTTTTCCCTCGTCTGCGTGCCGGCCAGCGACTGGCTGGCAGCCTTGCCGCTGCGCTTGCTGGTCTCGTCGACCTTGCCCTTCTTGTCGACCGAACGGCTGGTGCTCACCGAGGTTTCCGCCATGGCGATGGCGCGGCTCGACGTAGTGTCGCCCTTGCTGCCATCCACCGTGGACACGCCATCCACATCCTTGTAAGCCTGCTTCTGCAGCTTGTCGGATGCGCTGGCCTGGGCCGAAGCGCTTGCCGCTTTCTTCACATCGCTGGACGTTGACGTGGCCAGAAAGCTGGTGGCTTCGGTTATCTTCTCGCTGGTGGCAACGTTTTGTGCGGACTGCAGCGTGACCTGGTCGCCGGTGAGCAGCAGCTTGTCCTTCGCCGAAATGTCGGAGCCTTTCACCAACAGTTCCTTGCCTGCCAGGAGGCTGCCCTTTCCGCCCGCAGCCAAAGCGGCTTGACGATTCTGCTGGTCGGTCTTCTTCTCCGTCGTGGTCTCGATGCCATACAGGCCGCCGCCCACGCCAAAGCCGCTCTTGCTGGACTGCTTCCTGCTCGATTGCGTGTCGGTACGGGCGATGATGTCGAGATTTTCTCCGGCATCCAGGACCATGTCCTTGCCGCTGTCGAGCCCGGAACCGGCGATCAGCATATCCGTGCCAGCGGATGCGTCGAGGTTTCCACCCGCGCTCAAGCCAGAAGCATGAGCCTTGACGCTGCCGACTCCAGCGCGTGCCTGATGCTCGTCTTGCGTATCGATCTGCACTGCCTGTCTCGCCTCAATGGCCAGATCTTTTTTTGCTGCGGCCCTTGCGCCCTTGAAGCCGACATTTGCGGCGGAGATCAACAGGTCGGCGTCGCTTTCCACGCTGGCGGTCCTGCCCATGTCGGTATGGGCGAACAGATCCCCGCCGCCCTTGACCACTGCCACGGTTTCATTGATGAAGTCGCCCCCCGCAGCGATCACTGCATCGCCGGCCTTAATGCTGCCGCTCAGATTGCGCACGTCGCCGGCGCTCCTGACCGCGAGCTTGCCGTCGGCCCTGATCACGCCGCCGTCGTTGGTGAGCGACGCCACATTGGCGTCGATGCTGCCGGCTGCAATCACAGGGCCGCTGGCATACCCCTTCCTGGTGGCTTGCGACAGATAAACGACGGGCATCAGCACCTTCCTGCCCTTGATTTCAACTTCCACCATCCACACCATGTCGCTTTCCACCGCCGCCGCCTGCTCGTCGGACAAGGCGCGGCCAAACACCAGGCCCAGCGCTTCGAGCTGGTCGACGCTGCTTTCCATCAGCGCCTGCATCTGCGCAGCTTCGCTGACACCGGCCTGCAGCAGGTTGCGGCCAACCTGCGCGATCAGCTGCTGCCGCACGATCTGGGTCTCGTAGGCTGCGTCGCCGAGCCGCTTCTGCACCTTGTCCGGGTCCAGCTGCAGCAGCTGGGCCAGGTAATCCGAGCCGACCACGGGCGGCGTCTGGGGTTGCTGTCCTGGCTGCGGGCTGGCCGTGGCAGCGGGCGGCGAAACGAACAGGGGATTGGTTTCCACCAGATAGCGGGCCTGCGGATCCCTGGAAGGAACGAAATAGCCATTGGGATTGGCGGGCAGGCGCAGGTTGGCAACGTCGAATGGCAATACGCCAACCTGGCGCCCGGAATTACTGTCGGCAGCGATCGCTATGGCTGCCTCGCCAGCCAGCCATGCGTTTTCGTCCGGCGCCGGCTGCCTGCTGGCCGATCGCGCCTGCACCGTCGGCGAAAAGGGCGACCCCAGGTTCAGCAGGCTGGCGCCCTGGACGTTCAGCTTCCCGGCATAAATGCCCGCATCATAGGTCTTGACGGTCTTGCGGTTGACCTCGTCCACATAGCTGGCCGCCCTCGCCGCTTCCGCGCTGGCGGCCTGGCTGGAAAAACACGTTCCCCCATTGCAGGAGAACCTGGCTGCACTTTCCGGATACCAGTAAGTGACTGTGTTCGGATGGAACAGGCTCTGCAACTCGACCTTGGTCCAGCGTCGTTCGCGCTCATAGGCGTCGAGATGCAAATCGGCATTGACGAAGCCCGCGCCGTCGGGCTTGCTGCTGTAGAGGTTGACGGTGGGGGCGGACAACAGCGACGCCCGGTTTTCTCCCCGCGCGCCATAATCGATCGACAAGGTCCTTCCGGCAATGATGCGCCCCCGCACCTCCGGCAGCGGGCTGGCCAGTTCCTGGACGACGCTTTCCTTTTCCTTGTACAAGGTCGTGACATAGCGCGTGAAGAGGTCGATATCCTCGACGCGCGACGTGACGCTCACGGGTGCGCTCGTCACCTTCTCGATCACCACAGGCACGCCCCCCGTGGGCAGATTGCGAAAGGCATTGGTAACGGCAATGTCGATATCGCGCGTTGCACTGACGGCGTTGTAGTTATCGAACGTGCCCGCCCTGATCACGATATCGCCGCCGTCCATCGTGCCGCTGCTGCGGTTGACGATGGCCTGGCCGGGCGCGGACAGGGTCAGCAGGCCGGCTGCATACAGTGCGCCGCTGTTGTCCAGCCCATGGGTGTTCATATGCAGCGACAGGTTGGCAAGGGAAGACATGCCGCCGGTGTCGCCGTTCATCACGCTGCCGGCCTGGATGCGCATGCGGCCGCCGCTGTGGATGGCGCCGCGGTTTTGCAAGGCAGTATCAATCGTCATGCTGCTGGCGCTGCCATCCAGGCCGGCCAGGATCACGGCGGCACTGTTGTCATTGTCGAGGCTGCCGGCACGCAGGTCGGCAGCGCCATCCGACTGGATGCGCGCGCTGTTGGTCAGTTCCCTTGCATTGATCGTCAGGCGTCCTGCCTGAAGCAGGGCGCCCGGCGTGTTGTGCAGCAAATTCAGCATGGCGCCATCGGCGCCCAGCGCGAGCAGCCCGTCGGCGCGAATGGTCCCGAGGTTGGTCACGGCGAGCTGCATGTCGGGGCCGGTGATACGCACAAGGTTCTTGCCCAGGATACGCCCGGCCTTCTCGTTGACCAGGTAGCCGCGCGAGAACAGGTCGATATCGGCCGCGGCCTGGATCAGGCCGCGATTGAGCAGGATATTGTCCACGTTCAGCAAGGCTGCGCCTGCGCTTTGCAGCGTGCCGGCGTTCTCGATGGCGGTGGCGGTCAATGCCAGCGACCGTGCGCCGTCCTGATTGAGCATGACGCCGCTGTTGTGCAACTGGCCGCCGACGACGGCATCCAGGCCGGCATCCGCCTGTACCTGGCCACGGTTATCGAGTCGGGCGGCAGACAGCCTGAGCGGTCCGCCCCGTGCATGGATCGTGCCGCTCGCTTCGTTCACGGCCTCCGCTGCAAGGCCAAGCGTCATCGCGGCACCCGACTGCATGGCGCCGCTGTTGCGCAGCGTGCCGCCATCCAGGTTCATGTGCCCATCGCTGACGATCATGCCTTCGTCCTGATTCCGCAGGCTCGATCCGGCCGGCGCCTGCAGGACCAGATCCTTGCCCGAAGCCAGCAGGCCGCGATTGTCGAACGCGAATCCGGCGCCGCCAAGCATCAGCACACCGTTGGCGCCACGCAGGATGCTGCCGGCATCGCGATTGCGCAGGGCCGCCGCGCCCAGGAACAAGGTATCGCCCCGGATGCGTCCGCTATTGTCGATGGCGCCGTCGGCCATGACACGGTTTGCGCCGGATGCGTCGATCCAGCCGCTGTTGTCGATGCTGCCGGCGCGCAGCAGCATGGCGCCATCGGCGCCGCCATCGATGCCGCGCAGCGTCAGCATCGTGCCGCGATTGACCAGGGCGCCGCCTGTAATGACATCCAGCGTGCCGGCCGATTGCACGGCGCCCTGGTTGTCCACTGTCGCCCCGGAGAGCGCGACCTGGCTGCCGGCCGCGGTATTGGACAGGCTGGCGCCGGCGCGGTTGAGCATGCCGCCGCTGACAGACACGGCGAGGCGCTCGCTGGCCTGGATGCGGCCTGCGTTGTCCAGGCTGTCGCCGGCGATATCAAGCGATGCGCCGATCAGGCTGCCGCTGTTGCTCAAGGTGAGTTGCTCGCCGGCGGCGCCGATGGCAAGCGCGTTGCCCTGCATCCTGCCGCTGTTCTCCACGGCGAGCGTGGCGTCGGGTGCGGCGGCGCGCACGCTGAACGTCCTTGACGCCAGCAGTTCGCCGGCGTTGCGCAGTGTGCCCCGCGCAGTCAACGCCATGTCGCGGCGGGCTTCGATATCGGTGCCGGCGCCCACGGCAAGCTGCCTGCCGGCGGCCAGCTGGACATCGGTGCCGCTGACCAGGCGGGTGGCATCGAGCGCCATGTCGGCGCTGGTGGCGATGCGCAGCTCGCGTTCCGCCGCATCGGCATCGGCGCCGCTATGGAACAGCGCGCCATCACTGATGAAGGTGCCGGCAGCCAGTCCGAAGCGGGAGCCGGCGCCCCAGCGCGCGCCCTGAATGCTTGCAGCGCCGCTGAAGACGGCATCGACCTGGCCGTTGGCGGCGCGGCTGGCCTGGCTGTCGGACCGGTCCGTCAGGTCGCGTGCGCGCAGCACCAGATCGGTGCCGGCCTTGAGCTCTGCGCCCGACAGCATGAGCCCGCCCGGCGTGCTGGCATGCAGCGCAGCGCCGGCGGTGACCGATGCCCTGCCTGCCTGGCCGGCGTCGTCGAGCATGCCGGGATCGGATATCTCGATGCCGGCCGCTTCGCCGGTCTGCGCCAGCGCCATGTTTCGCGCTGCCGACAACCGGCCCTGCAGCTGGATGCGGCCGGCGGCATCGAGCGTGAAGTCGTCGGCCCTGGCGGCCGCTTCGCCCCGCATGCGTACGCCCACGCCGGCTTCGGTCGCGACCAGCCTGATGCGGTCGGCATAGATGCCGCCCAGCCTGCTGCTGTCGATCGCATAGGCGGGCGCCGGGCCGAAGCCGGTGGCGCCGCCGCTGACAGTGCGGCCGGCATAATCCCACTGGACGAGGCCGGTGGTGACATGCAGGTCCCTGGCATTGACCGGGCCATCGAGCTTCAGTGAACGGGTAACGACGTCCAGCAGCTGCTGATCGCTGGCGTTCATGCCCTGGCCCTGCACCAGCACATCGCCTGTCCTGACGTGCAATGCGTTCAGGCCGCCATTGGCGCCGAATACCGGCGTGCCGGTGCTGAGCGTCACGCGGTCGGCATTGATGAAGCCGCAGCCGCTGCAGGTGATGCCGTACGGGTTGGCCACGATCACGTCGGCGCGCCCGCCGAGCACTTCGGTGAAGCCAGCCAGCATGCTGCGCTGCGGCGCCACGACCTCATTGAGAATCAGCCTGGCCTCGGCGCCCAGCGCGGCATTGGCATCGACCTGCCCGGCCAGGACCGACTGGCGCCTGGTCATGCTGTTATTGAGCACCAGGCCGCGGCTGTCGACGTCATAGCGTTGATACTGGTTGTACGACAGGCCCGCGCCATTGGCGGCATTGATGTTGACCACCGGGACGCCGTTGGCCGACACGGTGGCCCTGGTGGCGCTGCCCGGCGCAGATGCCGGAACGACGGTGGCGGTAGGCGTTTGCGCATGCGCCAGGCCGGCAGTGGCCAGGCAGCAGGCAGCCAGGACGGCGCGCCCCCTGCGCCGCGCCGTTTCCGGCGCGACCAGATAGGCGCCGTGGGACGCACTCCATACAAGACAGTAAGCGTGGTTCATGAGGTTCGTCCATCGGGTGATCAGAGCGTCAAGGCCAGCCTGAGCCAGGTCTGGCTGGCTTCGCGCGGCAGGAAATCCGGCTGCGACAGCCGGCGGGCGTTGAACAGGTCGACCGAGATGCCGGCCCAGGTCGCCGACAGGCCGACCGCGATGCCGGCCAGCCGGCCGCCGGGCACGTCGGGAGCGCGGTTGCTCACGCCGCCGATGTCCACGCCCAGATAAAAGCGCACCGGGACGGCCACGCTGCCCAGCACAAGGGAAGGCTGCACGGACACTTCATTGCGGCTGGTCCAGCCATGGTCTCCGGACAGGGTGTTGTTGCGAAAGCCGCGGATGCTGTAGATCCCGCCGATCAGCACCTGCTCCGAGCCGTACAGCACCTGCTGCGCCCTCTGCGCATTGAACTGCGTGGAGAACTGCATGTCGGTACCGGCGACGGAAAAGGGAAGCAGGTAGCCCAATCCCAGCTTGAACTTGCCGAATTGCGCACGCGGCGCAAGGTCGGGCAGCCCGTCGGCGTCACGCAGCGCGCCACCCAGCTTCAGGCCGCGCGCATAGCCCAGGCTGGCGGTGGCAACGCCGCCCAGCATCAGGCTGCTGCCAGTGGTGTCAAGATCCAGCACGCTGAGCGAGCGGCTGCTCAGGCGCAGATACTGGTCCGACAGGTAGTTGCTGGATTCCTTGGCGGTGAGCATGGCGGCGACAGCCCAGCGGCTGACGCGGTCGCGGTGCAGCACCTGTTCCAGCCGGATGTTCCCGGCCTGGCTCCGCCCGCGAAATTGCAGCGCGGCGCCGGAAGGCGCCTCGACCGTGGAGACGAATTGCGAGCGCAGGGCCGAGAGGCTGAGCGTGGCATAGCCAAGCGGAACGATCAGGTTCAGGCTGCTGCTTTCGCTTGCGCGGCGCCCGGCATCGCCGGGCTGGGAACGGCGATGGGTCAGCAGCAGCAGTTCATTCAGGCCGAGCAGCCGGTCCGCCGAAAGCGATACGCTCACCTGGTTCCTGCCGGTGCTGTCGGAGCCCTGGTTGTCTGCCCCAACCGCCGCGTGATAGCGGGTGGACGGCGCATTCCGGATGAGCACGTCGCTGGCGCCCGGCCGGCTGCCTGGCAGGATGTCGAGCTGCGCCCGGTTCGATTCCAGGCGGTTGAGCTGGTCGATGCCCTGTTCGAAATCGCGCAGATTGAACAGCGCGCCGGGCGCTGGGAAGACGTTCGCGGGATTGATGCTCCCGCGCGCGCCCTCATCCAGCAGGATGTTTTCCACCACGCCTTCGACCACCTGGATTTCCAGTACGCCGCCGGACAGGTCCTGGCTGGGCAGATAGGCGCGGGTCGTTACCAGGCCCTGCTCCAGGTATTGCCTGGTGATCGCCGCCAGCATCTGCTCGATGTCGGCCACGCCCAGGCAACGCCCTGCATGGCCTTCCACGACCTGCTGCCGCGCGGACGCGCTCAAGCGGCTGGCGCCGCTGATGACGATGCGGCTGATGTCGCGGCAGGCGGCTTCCGCGGCGGAGGCCGCGGCGCCGGCGGCAGGCGCCATCGTGCTGGTATCGGCGCCGCCGGGTCCGGGCTCAGGCAACCTTGCCGCGTCGATGTCGCGCTGGATGCGCTGCTGGTTCTGCCTTTGCAGGATCTCGGCCTGGCGCGCAGCCGCCGCTTCGGCGGCGCCTTGCGCACGGGCCGGCACGCCGGTCAGCGCAAGCGACAAGCCAAGAAACAACAGCAACATTGACGGTGCGAAAACAGCAGTTGGCATGGATGGTTTCGACTGGGAAGTGGGCAGCAGGCGCAGTGCGGTCTGCCAGAAGCGTTATTAGTCCGAGTAGTCGGTTACAGCACGCAACTGTTGGTTCCATCCGCGACAAGCCGCGACAGGGAAGCAGCTCGCAAGCAGTGTCGGACCATGGATGCCGGGTTACGGCATGGAAGTACGCCGATGGCAGGAAGGGACAGCGAAGTCTGGCAGGCGCTTGAAGCCGGCGCTGCGCGCCGTCATTCGCCCTGGCGCGGATGGGCCAGGGCGATCAGGTCGGGCGCGGCGGCGGCGCCCAGGGTCAGTACGTAGCTGCGCATGGCTTCATCCTGTATGAAGCCGGCGGCGGAGGTGAAGCGCAGCAGGGTGTCCGGGGCCTGCGACCTGGCCACCGCATAGCCCTGCACATAATCCACGCCCAGTTCGGCCAGTGCCTGCACGGTGGCCTGGTCTTCCGCCCATTCCGCGATGGTGCGCATGCCCAGGCTGGCGGCGAGGGTAACGATGGCCTCGACGATGGTGATGTTGGCCGGATCGTCGTTCATGTCGACGATGAAGCTGCCGTCGATCTTCACCACGTCGGCCGGCAGGTCCTTGAGATAGGAGAACGAGGTGTAGCCGGCGCCGAAATCGTCCAGCGCGATCTTCACGCCATGGCTGCG
Source organism: Noviherbaspirillum soli (assembly GCF_015352955.1). Taxonomy (GTDB): domain Bacteria; phylum Pseudomonadota; class Gammaproteobacteria; order Burkholderiales; family Burkholderiaceae_D; genus Noviherbaspirillum_A; species Noviherbaspirillum_A soli. The sequence continues at coordinate 73,440 of NZ_JACYOX010000006.1, read as the reverse complement.
CACCTGGTCGATGAAGCGGCGGGTGTTGTCGAGGTCATGCAGCGCCACGCTTTCGGTGATTTCCATGCACAGGCAGCGGGCCGCGTCCGGGTTGGCGGCCAGCATGGCAAAGGTGTCCTGCACGAAGCGCTCGTCATTGAGCGAGGCGCCGGACAGGTTCATGCAGACGAACTGGGTGCGGCCGAGGCGCTCCCTGCTGGCCGACAGCCAGTCCAGCGTGGTTTTCAGCACCCAGCGGTCGATCATGCCGATGCGGCCGCAGCTTTCGGCCGCCGGGATGATGCGGCCGGCGGTGATGACGTTGCCGTCGCGTTCGCGCATGCGCAGCAGCACCTCGAAATTGAGCGAGCCATGCGGCGCCGACAGCGACATGATGGGCTGCATTTCCAGGAACAGGAAATCGCCGATGTCCGGCGCGGACAATTGCTCGACCAGGCGCAGCTCGGCCTGGCGCTCCCGGAACACCGCCGAGCCGCGCTCGTAGACCACCAGGCCGTCGCTGGCGGTGCTCTTGGCGGCGCGGCAGGCGCGGTCGGCGTTGGCCATCAGGTCGCGGATCGCGGCGCCGGGCTCGACCTCGATCAGGCCGATCGAGCCGCGCACCTGGAAAGCCTTGTCGCCCAGCCGGTAAGGCTCGGTGCCAATGCGGTCGATGATGCCGCGGCAGGTCCATGCTGCCGGGCCGATGGCGGTGTCTGGCATGACGATCACGAATTCGTCGCCGCCCACCCGGCCGATCTGCTGCCCGCCCTGCAGCATGGTGCGGATGCGCTGGCATACCAGCTTCAGGATCTCGTCGCCGGCGGCATGGCCATACAGGTCATTGATCAGCTTGAAGCGGTCCAGGTCGAGATAGGCCAGCGTCAGCGGCCTGCCCTGCTCCAGCTGCGCGATCGCATCGGTCAGCACGGCTTCGATGCCGCGCCGGTTGCAGACCTTGGTCAGCGGATCGTTCAGCGCCAGGAAACGCAGTTCCTCGGTGGCCACGCGCTGCGCCGTCACATCCTGCAGCGAACCTTCGATCTTGCCGTTGGCCAGGGTGGCCTTGACCAGGAAATGGCGCTGCGGCGCCTCCGGCGCCGGCGCGCTGCTCAGTTCCAGTTCGACATGATGCTGGCGCCGCGCCATCTGCTGCAGGCTGCTCCAGGCATTGCCGCTGAAATGCCGGCCCCACTGGTTGCGGCCCGGCGCCAGCACATCGTCGCCCAGCATCTGCTTCAGCGCCGGGTTGGCCGACAGCAGATGGCCCTGCAGGTCCAGCGTGAACAGGCCGATGGGCATGGCGTCGAAGGCATTGCGCAGCGCGGCCTGGGCCGCCAGCCGCTGCTGCTGTTCATGCCGCATCTGCTCGGCGATGGCCAGCGCCGCCAGCAGGCTCGACGACAGCGCGGCGGTGACGCTGTTGACGGTCCCGATCAGCGCATGCATGCCGAGCGCGGCGGCGAATACTTCATAGAGGCTGGCCAGCAGCGTCACGGCGATCGAGGCGCTGTACCAGACCGCGCTGCGCGACGGCACGATGAACAGGATGCGGGCCAGGAAGAACACCAGCACGCCGGTGCAGATGCCGGTGGCGCCCCAGATGAAGGGCAGGAAGTCATGAAACGGCAGCAAGAGCGACAGCAGCACGAGCGGCAGGCAGGTCCATTGCGCCAGCCGCAGCAGCCAGCCGTAGCCGACCCTGGCAAGGTCGCTGCGGAACAGGGTGCAGAACAGCATGATGGTCAGGGTGTAGTACAGCGCCGTGGTCAGCAGCCGGATCTTGGGCAGCAGTTCGGTGGGCAGGTTGCGGCCCAGCCACTGGATGTCCCAGCCGCCCGACAGCGCCGCCATGCGCAGGTTGATCACCAGCCAGGCGGCGAACAGCACATAGGTGCCGGAGCGCAGGATCAGCGCCGTGATCAGCACGAAGGCGGCCAGCACCAGCAGGCCGCCGTCGAGCAGGCCGGCGTTGCGATGGAATTCATAGGCGGAGAGCTGGAGCCGGTCGGCCGGCCACTGCATGACCGACAGCGCCGCCGGGCCGATGAAGCGCATCCGGCACAGCACGTCGGTGGACGCGCCCGGCGCCAGCGCGAAGCCGGCCTTGATGCGGGTGACGCCGCCATCGGTGCCGGCGCGGCTGCCGCTGCCCAGCGGCGCCAGGCTGCGCGCGTCCCAGCAGCGCAGATCCAGCGTATGACGCGACGGAAACTCCAGCATCGTGGGCGCGCTTTGTGCCGGCGCTCTGGTGGAAAAGACGATCCAGAAAGGGGTTTCGGCAAGCCTGGTGTGAAAGCGAGCGAAGGTCGGCTGGCCGTTGAGCCGGGCCAGCGCCGCTGCCGGGTCTTCAGAACCCTGCCGGACCGGCGCCTCGGGCACGACGCGAAACATCAGCGTCTCGCCCTTGCCTGCCGGGTAATGGCCGCTCCAGGCAGTCAGCGCCAGCAGGGTTGCCAGGCCAATCAGGGCCGGCGCCAGATACACCGACAGCAGGTACAGCGCATTCTCGAGACGCGTGCGTCCCTGGAAAGGATTGCCGTCAGGCTGCAGGAGAGTGCCATGCATGATGCGTCATTTCCGCGCGGTGCCCGCATCAGTCACGGGCTTGCCGGCTAACGTAATGGCGTTACGTTAACTGAAATGGCGTCGCGGAAAGGCTGGCTCATGCAGCCAGCTTGTCCAGGCGCATGGAATTCACGTAATTGTCCGATGCCGGCAGGACCAGGCGCCCGGATGCGTTGCAGGCCGCGTCGAGCATGATGTCCGGATGCACGGTCCGGAAGATGAAGTCGTACAGCGGATGGCCGGCCGCGGCCCAGCGCCGTTCGGCGCTGCCCACCTCGAACGACATCACCCGGTGCGGCAGGTTGCCGGCATGGCGCAGCGGAATGTAACCGGCGTCGGGATAGATATCGTTGAACAGCAGCCGCTCGTACTGGCGGTCGATCGGCGCGCGTCCGGCAATCACCATCCACTCGATGCCGGCCTGCTGGCAATACTGGAAAAATGCCTTGAACAGCACGGTCTTGACCATGCGCCCGACACGCTGTTCGGTCACGCCGAGCCGGGCTGCCTCGGCCAGCGGCCGGCTGGCCAGGCTGTGGGGCAGCGCGATCGACTGCTCCAGCGCCAGCGGCTGGAAGCGGTTGGTCTGGATGCGCATCGTGCCCAGCGGCGCGCCGTCGAGCTTGGATTCGGCCAGCAGCACGGCCACGCCTGGCCGCAGGTCCAGCGCCTCGGGCGTGCCCAGTGTCTGCGCGAATTCCGGAAGGTGGCGGCCATAGGCGGCCTGGCGTATCTGCACCGCCTTCATCAGCGCGCTTCTGCCGCTGACCACGCGCACGGTAAAGGGCAGGGCTTGCTCGGCGCGGCCGGGAAGCGGCATGGCCGGGCGGCTGGAATGAACGACGGCGTCGAGATAGCTCTGGCTCATGATGTCTCCTGCGTTATTGGAGACGCCATCTTATTTCTTTATGGAAATCATTCAATAGAGAAATTTTAACTTTGCTATAAAAAATTTTCTTTTCTTATCAAATACTTATTTCATTTCTGCAAGAGCATGCCGGAATGACATTACCGGCGGCAAGATCGCTCTAATGATGGCCCGACAGGCGCCACGGCATCAGAGGCCCAGGCATTGCAGGTAGGTCGGCAGTCCGGCGGTACAGATGGGCAATTGCTCGGGCAGGTGGCGATACAGCAGCCATGCCAGCAGCACGCCGCTGGCCAGCACGACCAGCGCCAGCGGCCCGCGCCGCGCGCCGCTGCGCCGTGCCGCCTTCGACAGCATCCATGTCAGCAGCAACTGCGCGCCCAGGGCAAGCAGCGCCATGAGCAGGAACCGGATGCTGTGATTGGCCATCGGGGGGAAAGGGGTGATTGCGGCGGGGAAGGAAAATTGAAAGGGGCGGCACGCGCCGCCCCCAGTGTGCGCCAGGCGGTCAGTGCCTGGCGTCTGCTGCCATGCGGGCCTCGCTGCGGTCCAGCACCGCTTCCGGCTCCTCGGCCTCCTCATCGGTTTCATTGTTGAGCTGACGCTGCATGCGCGCCGCGTCGAGGTCGCCGGTCATGCGGCCGACCACCACGGTGGCCACGCCATTGCCGATCAGGTTGGTCAGGGCGCGCGCTTCCGACATGAAGCGGTCGATGCCGAGGATCAGCGCCAGGCCGGCAACCGGCACGCCGCCCACCGCCGACAGCGTGGCCGCCAGCACGATGAAGCCGCTGCCGGTCACGCCGGCCGCCCCCTTGGAGGTCAGCAGCAGCACCGCCAGCAGCGTGATCTGCTGGGTCAGCGTCATCGGCGTGTTGGTGGCCTGGGCGATGAACACCGCCGCCATGGTCAGGTAGATCGAGGTGCCGTCCAGGTTGAAGGAATAGCCGGTCGGGATCACCAGGCCGACCACGGACTTCTTCACGCCCAGGTTTTCCATCTTGGCCATCATGCGCGGCAGCACCGACTCGGACGACGACGTGCCCAGCACGATCAGCAGCTCTTCCTTGATGTACTTGATGAATTTCCAGATCGAGAAGCCATTGAGGCGGGCGATGGTGCCCAGCACCACGAAGATGAAAATCAGGCAGGTGGCGTAGAAGGTGCCCATCAGCTTGCCCAGCGACAGCAGCGAACCCACGCCGTACTTGCCGATGGTGAAGGCCATGGCGCCGAAGGCGCCGATCGGGGCCACCTTCATGATGTAGCCGACGATGACGAACAGCACATGCGACAGCTTTTCAATGAAGTCGAACACCAGCGTGCCGCGGCCGCCGAAGCGATGCAGCGCGAAGCCGAACAGCACCGCGAACAGCAGCACCTGCAGGATCTCGCCCTTGGCGAAGGCATCCACCACGGTGCTCGGAATCACGTTGAGCAGGAAGTCGGTGGTGTTCTGCATCTTGCCCGGGCCGGTGTAGGCGGCGATGCCCTTGGTGTCGAGCGAAGCGGGGTCGATGTTCATGCCCACGCCCGGCTGGACCAGGTTGACGATCACCAGGCCCACCACCAGCGCGATCGAGCTGACGATTTCAAAATACAGGAGCGCCAGCCCCCCGGTCTTGCCGACCTTCTTCATGTCTTCCATGCCGGCGATGCCGACCACCACGGTACAGAAGATGATGGGCGCGATGATCATCTTGATGAGCTTGATGAAGCCGTCGCCGAGCGGCTTCATGGCCGTGCCGGATTCCGGATAGAAGTGGCCGAGCAGCACGCCGATCACGATGGCAAGGAGCACTTGCACATACAGGGACCGGTAGAGAGGTTTGCGGGTCATGGATTGCCTACTTAAAAGAGTCGGGTACGGACAGTAAGGCGCGGATTTTGACCATCGGGCGTCCGCCTCACAACTGTGGATATCCACAAGCGGGCCGGACAGCTTTTGTTTTACCGCCGCTGCCCGCCTCTGCAGTTGCGCCGCGCCAAAGGATGCCGCCCTGCCCTTGCGCACTACCGGTTCAGGTAGCTACAAGCTCGCGGCCCAGGTTGAACAGCATCGTCATGTTGAGCGCAATGATCAGCAGCGCCACCGCCGACGCCAGCAGGGTCAGCCAGCGCGGGTTGACGAACACACCCATCCGGCGGCTGCTGGTGAACCGGATCAGTGGCACGATGGCAAACGGAAGTTGCAGGCTGAGGATGACTTGCGACAGCACCAGGAGCCGCGCCACGCCCGATTCGCCATACCAGGCCGCCACCAGCAGGGCCGGCACGATGGCGGCGGAGCGGGTGACCAGGCGCCGCATCCAGGGCTTCAGGCGCCATTGCAGAAAGCCTTCCATCACGACCTGGCCCGCCATGGTGGCGGTGATGGTCGAGCTCTGGCCGGACGCCAGCAGCGCCAGCGCGAACAGGGTGCTGGCGATGGCGCTGCCCAGCATGGGCGACAGCAGCCGGTGCGCATCCTGGATCTCGGCAACCTGCGTCTGGCCGCGCTCGTGGAACACTTCGCCCGACACGATCAGGATGGCGGCATTGACCAGGAAGGCAAGGAACAGCGCGATGACGATGTCGATGGTGGCGAACCTGATCGCCTCGCGCTTGCCGGCCTCGCCCGGCGCGCGGGCGCGATGCTGCACGATCGAGGAATGCAGGTAGAGGTTGTGCGGCATCACCGTGGCGCCGATGATGCCGATGGCGAGATAAAGCATGTCCGGATTGGCCAGCGCCCGCGGTGCCGGTACAAGGCCGCCGGCGACATCGGCCCAGTCGGGCTGGGCCATGGCCAGCGTGATGGCGAAGCAGCAGAAGATCAGCGTGAGCAGCGCAATGATCATGGCCTCCAGGTAGCGCATGCCGCGCGCCTGCAGCCAGAACACCAGCAGCACGTCGAGCGCGGTCAGCGCCACGCCCCATGGCAGCGGAATATGGAACAGCAGGTTGAGCGCAATGGCGCTGCCGATCACCTCGGCCAGGTCGCAGGCGCAGATGGCGATTTCACAAAGGATCCATTGCAGCAGGCCGGACAGCCGGGAGGAATTGGCGCGGCAGGCCTGGGCCAGGTCCAGCCCGGTGACCACGCCGAGCCGGATCGCCAGCACCTGCAGCAGGATGGCCATCAGGTTCGACAGCATGATCACCCACAGCAGTGCATAGCCGAAACCGGAGCCGGCGGCCAGGTCGGTGGCCCAGTTGCCGGGGTCCATGTAGCCGACCGCGATCAGGTAGCCGGGCCCCATGAAGCCCAGCAGCCGGCGCAGCCAGCGGCCGGGCGGCAACGGGCGCGGGCCCGCCGCCCGGGGCGGCAGGCCCGCGTCGACAGCGGCGCTGTCAGTGGGCGGCGGCGTCACGCAACCACCCGCGGCGAAGGCGGCAAATGCATCAGAAGGCCATCTCCAGTCATGATTCATGCATGGAATCACATGTCGGCGACCAAGTTCCATGCAGCTTCCCGACAAGCGAAAAGTCAGCTTAGGCAGCATCGACCGCAGCCCGTATAGGACGCTTTCCCAAGCGCGTGTAGGACCAATGCTGATTCAGGGAAGATATCGATGCGATTGACGAACATCAGAGCAAAAGCCACTATCTGCGGCAAGGTGCTTAATTTTCAGAAATAATTGTTTTTTCTGAAAAAGTACTGCGTAGCAACAAATCCTGGCACAGCGTTCCTTCTACAATTCGTTGTCGTTTCGATATGCATCGTGCAGTCAGGCTTACATGACGGACCGGAACCGCTTCCGGTCCGCGGACAGAATTTGAACAAAGGACAGTCATGGAGCATGCAGGCGCCAAGACGCTGGATAACTGGTACGCCAATCGCGCATTACCCTTTCCGACCAGCTTGCGCAAACTGGCGGTCATCGCCCCGGATACTTCGCCCGGACTGGCTGCGCTGCGCCAGCGCCTGGCCCAGCGCGCCAGCCATCCGCTGCGCTGCGACCACTATGCCGCCGGATTCAATCCCGCCGGCAGCGCGTCCCTGGAGCAGGCATTCGAGCAGTTGCGCATTCAGCATGCCATCGATCCTTACGACCTGGTACTGCTGGTCGACGGCAGCGCCGACGCGCTGGGCATTGCCGAGTCCAATGGCATCATCCCCGGCCAGGTCAGCCGCACGCCGGCGCCGGTCTGGACTGCCATCGGCGAGGACGATGCCAATACCGAGCTGGGCGATGTGGCCAACCGCGTGTTTGCCAGCGTATTCGCACTGATCGAGGCCATGCCGCTGGCGGTGACGGCACGGCCGGACATTGCACGTTCATCGACGGCTGCCAACGATACGGCGGCCACTGCCATGAGAGAACCGGCAGCCGAAGCCGCCAGGCCGGCCGTGGTGCACCTGCCGGTACTGGCTGCCGCCGGCACGGCCGCGCCGGCGGCAGCCACGGGCACCCATCCGCTGGTGCTGTGCGCGGCCGGCGCGGTGATCCTGGCCAGCTTCACGGCCATGGCGGCCATGCTGGGATGGCTGCCGAACCAGCAACAGGGTGCGGTTGCCACACCGGCGCATGCCGTGGCGAGCACCGCGCCGGCGCCGACCGCAACGCCGGTGGCGCTGCCGGCACCGGCAAGCCCATCGCCCGTCCCGGCGCCGGCGCTTGCTGCGCCTTCCGAACCGACACCTGAACCGGCGGCCACGCCGGCCAGCCCGCAAACCCGGGGCAACGAGGAACCGGACGGCGCGCCGCTGGGCACCGTGGCGGCCCTGGGCGCGGCCGGGCTGGCCGCGGCGGCGCCACGCAAGGTGGACAATTCCCCGCCGGCCAGGGCAAAGCGGCCGGTGCGGCGCACGGCGCGTCCGGCGCCAGTCCAGGAATCGCCGCGCCAGGTTGGCAGCAATGAGGTGCCAGTCGTGGAATTCGTCGGTACCAAGACCCGTGAACAGGTGATTGCGGAAATGATGCAGGCCCGGCGTGCGGCGGCCCGGCAGGCTTCGCGCAGTAGGTCGTTTGGCGCGCCGGACAACCGGATATTGCCTAATTGATTGCAATCAATTATGACGTAAAGAAACCAAGAACTTTTTCTATGGAAACATGTCTCAGTTGTTCGCATGCATCAATGTGCGAGCCAGCGCACCGATCAGAGTGCAAGACAGGAGGCAGAATTCCAGTTTTTCCGGCGCTTGCGCCTCTTACCCTTTTCCTAAAGAAGAAAGCATGATTCCTGCAGACGAGATCCATCAGGCGAAAATTCTCGTAGTGGACGACTGCGAGGACAACCTCTTCATGCAGATCGAAATCCTCAAGATGGCGGGTTACAGCCAGATTTCCTCGTGCAAGAACTCCAGCGACGTGCTGGCCCTGCATGTGGCCCATGCCTACGACCTGATCCTGCTGGACATGCACATGCCGGGCATGAACGGCCTGGAAGTCATGGCGCGGCTGCGGGAAGTGGAAAAGGATTCCTATCTGCCAGTACTAGCGATTACCGGCGACCGCGGCTTCAAGATCGCTGCGCTGGAAGCCGGCGCCCGCGATTTTCTGACCAAGCCGTATGACATGACCGAGTTCCAGATGCGGGTGCGCAACATGCTCGAAGTGCGCCTTCTCTACAAGACCGTGGCGGAACAGGGCCGGATGCAGAAGGAAATGGCGCTGCATGATGCGCTGACCGCACTACCGAACCGTCGCCTGCTGGTGGACCGTATCGAAAAGGCCATGCAGCATGCCAGCCGCGGCCACAACATGATGGCGGTGATGTACATGGACCTCGACGGCTTCAAGGCGGTCAACGACACCCATGGCCACCAGACCGGCGACGAACTGCTGAAAATGGTGGCCGACCGCCTGCTGCGCGCCACCCGCAAGGAAGACACGGTGGCGCGCCTGGGCGGCGATGAATTCGTGGTGGTGCTGTCCGATATCGCCCATGTCGACGACGTGGTGCGCCCGGCGTCCAAGGTGCTGCGCTTTCTGTCCACGCCATTCGAGATTGGCGACCTGACCGTCAAGGTCAGCGCCAGCGTCGGCATCGCCTTCTATCCCGGCGACGGCAACGACGTCGAGGAATTGCTGGCGCGCGCCGACAAGGCGCTCTATGACGCCAAGCGAGCCGGCAAGAACCGTTATCACTTCAGCGACCTGCCGATGCTGCTGGGCGCGGTGATGTAAGCCTCCCCGGCTTCGTGCTGTTCTGCTTCATGCCAATCCCGACCCATAACGCGCCATGCAACCGCGTCTTTTCCCGCCTGGCTGCGCTGTCGAACGGCAATGCCGCTCGACTCCCCGCTACGCTCTTGCCAGGCGAAAACATCCGTCGGTTTCATCCGCGACGTGGTGGATTGGGATTCGGATTGGCATTAGACCGTCGTCAGACTGCACGAAACTTTCACGCCACGCCGAAATAGTGTTCTTTTCACAGGATTGACAAGCAAAATCCGAAAACAATTTCCCAAGAGAAATATTGTGTCTTACAATCCGTTATTGCCCGCAACCAGACGCTGCGGCCTGTTTCCACGGAGTTAGACCATGCATCGCCCCCTGCTGTTTCTTGCCCTGCTGCTGCCTGCACTGTGCTCCCACGCCGGTTGCCGGGTCGCGCCATCGGCCAGCGATACCATTTCGCTGGTGGTGGGCGAAGGCGGCTGCCTTGGCAGCACTGCACAGCGGGAGGCTTTCGCGGCGGAGCTGAAGTCGGCGGTGCAGGCAATGGAAGGCAGCCGCAAGCCGGGCCTGCAGCGCAAGTCCACGGCCGACCAGCTGAACGGTTTTGGCGACCTGCGGCGCCAGGCCGAGCATCTGATGCCGCCGGCGCCGGTGTACTACGGGCAGCGCTGAAGCATGGCGGCAGTGCGTGCCGACCGCGCCGCTTACAGGCGCATGCTGAAGAAGACCAGCAGCACGTCGCCATTGCCCTTGTGCTGCGACAGCCGCGGCACGTAGGAGGCGCGCAGCTTGATGTCGCGGCTGCCCAGGGACACGATGGGCAGCACCATCGGAAACGGGATGCCGTGAAAGTAGTCGGCACGGCTCATCAGCATGGCGGTGAAACCGCCGCCCGCCTCCAGCCCGGCGCCCAGCGGCTGTATCCATTCATGGCCATAGCCCGCCATGAGCTGGGGCTTGCGGTGTGAATCCGACAGGCCAAGCGCATACACCATCTCGTCATTGCCCCTGTCATTGCGCAGGCGCCGCCCGATGCCCACGCCCCAGGCCTGTTCGTTGAGTTCAGCCAGGCGTTCCCGCGTATAGGTGCCGCGGCCATGGTGGGCATAGCCGGACAGGTAGAGATCGGTTGCGCCCGTGTCCGCGATCGCTTCCAGCCTGTTGCCAGCCTGATATAACCAGTCAGGCGCGGCATGCGCCTGTGGCGCAAGCAGGATGGCGCCGGCCAGCATGGCGGCGCGCGGAAACCGTGGGCGCCATGGCTTCCATTGCAAGCGCATCGTCGCTCCAGTCGTTGATTGCGGCAAAGAATGCCACTCGAATGCGCCGGCGTGAAGCGGCTGCCGCCGTGATACGCGCCTTCGTTGTGTGCTGTCAAAGCGTTGCCAGAACTTCATCTCTCCTCACCACTCTATTTGTTGATCGAACAATGGGTGGGCTTTTTTATGGGAAAGTTTCTATGAACACGATTGAAGTCGGCCGGGGCGCCGAAAATCAGAAGGTGGAACTGTTCTTCCAGGATATCGGTCATGGCCAGCCGGTGGTATTGATCCATGGCTGGCCGGTCAGCCACGCGATGTGGGAACACCAGATGCTGGAGTTGCCGGCGCATGGCCTGCGCGTGATCGCCTATGACCGGCGCGGCTTCGGCAATTCGTCCAAGCCATGGGAAGGCTATGACTACGACACCTTCGCCGACGACCTCAAGGCCCTGCTGGACCAGCTCGACCTGCAGGACGTGGTGCTGGTGGGCTTTTCGATGGGCGGCGGCGAAGTGGCGCGCTACATGTCGCGCCACGGCGGCGCACGGGTCAGGAAAGTGGCCTTCATCAGCGCCGTCACGCCCTTCATGCGCAAGACCGCGGACAACCCCGACGGCGTCGACGACAGCGTGTTCCAGCAGATGATCGCTGGACTGAAGAAGGACAGGCCGGATTTCCTGACCACCTTCGGCAAGCATTTCTTCAATGTCGGCATGCTGCGCCACCCGGTCAGCGACGCCACCCTGGAATGGACCCGCGGCCTGGCGCTGCCGGCGTCGCCCAAGGCCACGATCGACTGCGTGCGCGCCTTTTCCGGCACCGACTTCCGGGAAGACCTGAAGTCGATCAGCGTGCCGGTGCTGGTCGTGCATGGCGACGCCGACCAGACGGTGCCTATCAAGGCCAGCGGCGCGCTGACCGCGAAGGCCCTGCCCGGCGCCCAGTACAAGGTGTATGACGGCGCGCCGCATGGCCTGTACATCACCCACAAGGACGACCTCAGTCGCGACCTGGTGTCCTTCATCAAGGGTTAGCCGAACATCGCCATGCTTGAAAAACTGCCTCAGGCGCTGGGCCATGCCCTGCGCAACCAGCGCGCCGGACTCGACCAGATCGCCTTCAATCTCGTCAGCGTCGGCGGCGGCACCGCGGCGATCCAGGTGCGCAGCCTGGCCTTTGCCGACCACGCGCCGATACCGGCGCTGTACACGGCTGACGGCGCCGGCATCTCGCCGCCGGTCGAATGGACCGGGGTGCCGCCGGGCACGGCCTCGGTGCTGCTGATCGTCGAGGATGCCGACGCGCCGACGCCGCATCCGCTGGTGCATGCCATCGTGGTCGACCTGCCGCCGCAGGACGGCGCATTGCCCGAGGATGCATTGAAGAGCAGCCACAGCGAAGGCCTGGGCTATCACACCGGCCGCAATTCCTATCTGCAGGCCTCATGGCTGCCGCCCGATCCGCCGCCCGGACACGGCGTGCACCGCTATGCCTTCCAGGTATTCGCGCTGGAAGCGGCGCCCGACTTCGGCGGCACGCCCGGCCGCGAGGCGGTGCTGGAAGCGCTGCGCGCCCACGGCATCGCCAGCGGCTGCCTGATCGGCACCTATCTGCGGCCGGACGGCACGATCCCGGTCGAGGAAGCGGCGCCGGCGGCGGTCAACGTCGACCAGCCGCTGGCCTGACGACTGGCTTCGCCTGCTCAGCCGCCGGCGGCAATCTGCCGCAGGGCCTGCGCAAACACCTGCGCCGGCTGGCCGCCCGAAATCAGGTGGCGGTCATTGATGATCACCGCCGGCACCGAGTGGATGCCGGCGTCCAGGTACATGCGCTCGCGCTCCCTCACCTCGGCGGCATACTCGTCCGAGCCCAGGATGGCCGCGGCGCGGGCGCGGTCCAGGCCGACCGATTCCACCGCCGCCAGCAGCACCGCATGGTCGCCCGGATTCTCGCCGCGGGTGAAATAGGCTTCGAACAGCGCATGCTTGAGTTCGCGCTGCTTGCCTTCCCCATCCTCTTCCTCGGCCCAGTGCAGCAGGCGGTGCGCATCGAAGGTGTTGTAGATGCGGCTGCGCTTGCCTTCGCCGAAGATGAAGCCGACTTCCTCGCCGCGTCGCCGGATCTGCTCGCGGTTGGCCGCCATCTGCTCCTTCGATGCGCCGTATTTCTGCGCGATGTGCTCATCGATATCCTGGCCTTCGGCCGGCATCTGCGGATTGAGCTCGAAGGGCTGGAAGTGCAGTTCGGCGCTGATCTCGTCACGCACCTCGGCCAGCGCCTGCTCCAGCGCATTGAGGCCGATGGCGCACCACGGACAGGAAATATCGGAAACGAAGTCGATCTTCATCGCGGCTGGCATGGCATTCCTCGCAGGTTTTCGTGAAAGCTGCCATATGCTTCCATGCGCAGGATATTCAAGTCGCCGGTGATTTCACGCAACGGCTGGCGCGCCTGGCCGGGACAGAATGAACGGGTCTTTCCATCGATAGCCCTTCAGCCACTTCATGAACGCTCCCACCAGTCCGGCCAAGCTGCGCCGCCGCGCCACCGACATGTTCACCCCCATCCTGCGCAAGACCTTCGGCATCGATCGCCTGCGGCCGGGCCAGCGCGACGTGCTCGACAGCGTACTGTCCGGCGCCGACACCTTTGCCCTGATGCCCACCGGCGCCGGCAAGTCGCTGTGCTACCAGTTGCCGGCCCTGCAGCTGCGCGGCCTGGTGCTGGTGGTCTCGCCGCTGATCTCGCTGATGCGCGACCAGCTTGCCAAGCTCGACGAAATGGGCATACCGGCGGTGCAGGTCAACAGTTCGCTGAACCGGGAAGAGGAAAGCGCGGCGCTGGAAGCGATTGCAGAGGGCCGCTGCCGCATCGTGTTCGCCACGCCCGAGCGCCTGACCCAGCAGGAGTTCATCGCGCTGCTGCGGCAGCAGAAGATGGCGCTGTTCGTGGTCGACGAGGCGCATTGCGTGTCGCAGTGGGGCCATGATTTCCGGCCCGCCTATCTCGACCTCGCCGCCGCCATCCGCGCGCTCGGCAAGCCGCCGGTGCTGGCCCTGACCGCCACCGCCACCGAGGAAGCGATCGCCGACATCGTCAAGCAGCTCGGCCTGTCGCGGCCGCGCATCATCAACACCGGCATCTACCGCAAGAACCTGCGCTATACCGTGACCCAGGTCACCAGCGACACCGAGAAGCTGTCGCAGCTACTGGAGACAGCCATGCGCCAGCCCGGCCCGGGCATCATCTACACCGCCACCGTGGCCGCGGTCGAGGCGCTGCATGCCGCGCTGGCCGAGCGCGGCGAAAGCGTGACGCTCTACCACGGCCGGCTCGGCGCCAGGGAACGGCAGGCCAACCAGGACCAGTTCATGCAGGGCGAGAAGCGGCTGATGGTGGCCACCAATGCCTTCGGCATGGGCATCGACAAGGCCGACATCCGCTTCATCATCCATTACCAGATGCCGGCCAACCTGGAAGCCTATTACCAGGAGTCGGGCCGCGCCGGGCGCGACGGCGAGCCCGCCGAATGCATCCTGCTGTTCCAGTTCAAGGACAAGCGGGTGCAGCAGTTCTTCCTGGCGCGCGACTATCCCGACGGCGACGACGTGCGGCATGTGTATGCCGCCGCCGCCACCCTGGCCGAGCAGGGGCCGACGCCCTTCGCCGACCTGTGCGCCGCGCTGCCGTCGATGTCGGCGGCGCGGGTGCGGGTGGCGCTGAAGCTGCTGAAGGAAGCCGGCCTGCTGGCCCAGGACAAGCAGCTGCGCATCCGCGCCGGCAGGAAGGCCGCCGCCGCCGACAGCTTCGACATCCTTGCCGGCGCCTATGCCGACAAGGCCGAACGCGACCGCGAGGCGCTGGAGCAGATGGTGTCGTATGCGCAGAGCGGCACCTGCCGCTGGCAACTGCTGCTGCAATATTTCGGCGAGGCAGAAGACACAGTCGAGCCCTGCAATACCTGCGACAATTGCCAGCGCACCCGGCAGCTCGAAGCCAGCATCCCGGCCCCGGTCGAGGCGGCGCCTCCGCCGGCGGCCGTCGCGCCGGCGCCGCTGTTCTCGGTCGGCAGCCGGGTCAGGGTGCCGCGCCACGAGGAGGGCGAAGTGATTGCCATTGCGGGTGACATGGTGACCATCGCGTTTGGCGACGGCGGTGAAAACAAGACCTTCCTGGCCAGCTACGTGCAACCCAGCGACGCCGCGCCCGGCCAGCAGAATGAACAAAGGGGAATAGCATGAGCAAGGAACAGTCCAGGCGCCATGACGATGACGACACCTCGATGTGGATCGTCTATGAAGAGCCGCCCGCCTTTCCCAACCAGTATGTGGCGCGACGCTATCGCAGCTATGTGGAAACCGGCGAATACGTGGTCGGCGACACGCTCACCGACGTGCGCGCCAAGCTGCCGCCCGGCCTGATGCGCCTGGAGCGCAGCAGCCAGGACGACCCGATGGTGCGCGAGTCCTGGATCTGAGCCAGGAACGCGTAAATGCCGCACAGCGGCGCGGAAGCGGTTGCGGTTGCGTCTCAACTCCCCTTAAGCGCGCCGTCACGGCGCTGCCTGAAGCGAAAACGATGCAGGTTCGGTAGGGTGGAATACCCCAAAGGGGCATTTCACCATTGGTCGATCGGGAAAGTCGGCCGACGATGCGATCCCAGTTTGCGGCCACGGTGCAATGCCCTTCGGGTATTGCACCCTACGAAAAGCACAGCGGCGCCGCACAGGAAGCGTAACGGTTGCGGTTGCAGTGAAGTCCCGTTGAGCGCGCCGTGACGGCGATGTCTGACGCGGATAAGGTGCGGCGTCTGTCTGAGCGGAGCGAGTTTAGCCGCGCCCTGCTTAAGCCATCGACGGCACGGGAATCCCGCGCAGCGGGGCGCGATTACCGGGTCGCCTTTTTTGCCTACTTTTTTGGCGAAGCAAAAAGTAGGTCGCCCGCCGGGGCGAACTCCCGGCCTGGGCATGATGCGAGGACATGCGCATTGGGTCATCAGGGAAAAGGCATCACTGCGAAGCAGCAGTTCCCTGCGAAGTCAGCCGTCTAAAACGATCGCAAGCCAATGTCATAACGAGTTTGCAAAGTGCTCGTTCGAACGAATCTCACCCGGGCTGACCTTTTCCGCCTCAGGCACGGCCGCGATCAAAAGGACCGACAGGCTGAAAGCCCCCGAGCCACCGCCATTACGTCGACGCAAACCCGCCCCGAAAAATCGTATGTAGAATTTTTTCATGTACGATCTGACAAGCCGGCAGGAACACGCTTCAGCCAGCGCCAACGGCAAGGCCCGCAATGACAGCCAGGCGGAAACGCTGAAGGAAGAACTGAGCAATATCCTCGAGGAATGCCGGATACTGCTGCCCGGCATGCAGGCCCTGTTCGGCTTCCAGACCATTGCCGTCTTCAATGAGCGCTTCGAGCACCTGCGCGGGCTCTCCCCGGTTGCCCATCTGCTTTCGCTGTTCATGGTGGCCGTGGCCATTGCGCTGGGCATGGCGCCGGCTGCCTTTCACCGCATTGCAGAGCCGGGCCGGGTGTCGCGCCGGCTAATCGTCCTGTCTTCCCGCTGCATCTGCGCCGCGCTGTTCATGCTGATGCTGGCCTTCGCCCTTGAAATGTTCGTTGTCTTCAGCCTCGCCACGGACAAGCAGCCCTTCAGCGTATCGGTCGCCGCGCTGCTCCTTCTCATCATCGGCGCCGCCTGGTTCGTACTGCCCTGTCTGATCCGGCGGCGCTGGCGGCGTCCTCCACCCTGAACAGAACGGAAACCCATTCATGGATCAACAACTGCAGAGCGTCTTGCGCTATCTCGAAGACAACAAGCTCAAGCTGGTCACTGCCGAATCCTGCACCGCCGGCATGATCGCCTCCACCCTGGCCGACGCGCCGGGCAGCGGGCAATGGCTGGAATGCGCCTTCGTCACCTATTCCGAGGAAGCCAAGATGCGCTGCCTGGGCGTGAAGCAGGTAACCATCGAACGCTACAACCTCACCAGCGAGGAAGTGGCGCGGGAAATGGCCGAGGGCGCGCTGGCCTGCACCCGCGCCAATGTCGCCATTTCCGACACCGGCGTGGCCGGCCCCGGCCCCGGCGAAGGCGGCATCGCGCCCGGCACCATCTGCTTTGCCTGGTCGTTCGAGCACGAAGGCAAGGTCGCCACCTTTACCGAGACACGGCGTTTCGACGGCGACCGCAATGAAGTCCGCAAGGCCGGCACCGACTATGCGCTCAAACGCATCTGGCATTACCACAACGAAATGCAGGGCGCGAACGCCACATAGGAGCCCGCGCGCCAGCAGCATCGGCGCCGCGACAGCCGTCAGCGCTTCTGCTCGATGCGCCTGAATTCCTCGTCCGAATCCGGCACGCCCTCGATCATCTGCTGCAGGGCGCGGGCGTCGTTGAGCGCCTCGTCGCCATCTTCAGCCGGTTGGTCGCGGTCGCGTTCCGTCGGCTCGGCCTGCCGGCCATCTTCATTGCCGGCGCGGTGCGCGCCGGGCTTTCCGGTTTCCATTTCCATCGCGTTCTCCTTGCGTGCTGTGGTGCAGTGATGATTGGACCGTTCCGCGCTGCCATCATTCAGCAACAGGCTTACGCAGGATTGTGTGTCGCCAACCCTGTCGATCAAATGCTTACCCAATGAAAATAATTTATGGTATAAGCATATTTCTAAGAAGAAATATTACTTATTTCCTGTCTACCGGCTCTGCCCAATTTCCCATGACCCAGCTAGCACATTACGCCTTTGTCCAGCCCGAACTGCTCCCCCTCCTGACATCGTCATCGCCCGAGATACTGGACAGCCTGGACTTCGGGCTGATTGGTTTCGACGCCGATGGCATGGTCCGCCAGTACAACGCCTTCGAAGCGCGCGCCGCCGGCCTGTCGCTGGAGCGCGTGCTCGGCCAGTCCTTGTTCACCCATGTCGCGCCTTGCATGAACAATTTCATGGTAGCCCAGCGCTTCGAGGATGCAGCCAGCGCCGGCAGCACGCTGGATGACACCATCGACTATGTGCTGACCCTGCGCATGCGGCCGGTGAAAGTCAGGCTGCGCCTGCTGTCGGACCCGGCGCAGGCCATGCGCTATGTGCTGATCCAGCGCTCACTGTAGGCAAGGCCCGGCGTGGAAAACCTGGAAAGCGAATACGAGGCGCTGCTGCAGTTTCTGTACCTGGCGCCGGTGGGCATCGTTCAGACGGCGCTGGACGGATCGATCGCCATGATCAATCCGCTGTCGGCGCAACTGCTGATGCCGCTGTCCCGCGACGGCAGCCTGGACAATCTGTTCGACGCGCTCGAACAGGTGGCGCCGGAACTGCGCAACATGGTGAGCCAGTTCCCGCAGGCGCACGGCACGGTCTGCGACAGCCTGCGGGTGCAGCTTTCGGCCGGCATCCCCGGCGAGAAGGATGCGCGCATGCTGTCGCTGTCGGTGCTGAAACTCGATGACAGCCGCCTGATGGCGGTCATCAGCGACATCACCCAGGCGGTGAAGCGGGAACGCCAGTTGAAGCAGAGCGAAGCCTGGTTCAGCGCGGTGCTGACCGGCATCACCGATTACGCGCTGATGTCGCTCGACCCGAGCGGCCGCGTCGAATCCTGGAACCAGAGCATTGCCCGAGTCACGGGCCATAGCGAGCGTTCCGTGATCGGCCGCCCGATGTCCCTATTCCACCCGCCCGGCGCCATCACCAGCGACCGTATCGCCGACCGCCTGGTCGAAGCCGACGCCAACGGCTGGAGCCTGGACAATGGCTTGTGCCTGCGCGCCGACGGCAGCCGGTTCTGGGCCAATACCATGATCGCGCCGCTGTCGCGCGATGACGACCTGCCCGAAGACGAGCGCGGCTATGCGCTGATCATCCGCGACATCACCGACAAGCGCGAAGCCGGCGACAGCGCGCTGCGCGCCAGCGCCTGCGACTACCTGACCGGCATCGCCAACCGCCGCACCTTCTTCGAAGCGGCCGAACTGGAACTGGAACGCTGGCGGCGCTTTCCGCGCCCGCTGTCGGTTGTGGCCGTCGATGCCGACTTCTTCAAGCAGATCAACGACACCTGGGGCCATCCGGCGGGCGACGAGGTGCTGCGCAACCTGGCGCAGACGCTGTCGGCCACGGTGCGGGAAATCGACGTGGTGGCGCGGCTGGGCGGCGAGGAATTTGCAGCGCTCCTGCCATCGACCGACCTCGAAGGCGCAGTGAAGCTGGCCGAACGCTTCCGCACCGAGATCGAAAGCCAGCGGGTGATGGTAGGCAGCCAGGAAATCCGCTACACCGTCAGCGTCGGCGTGGCCAGCATGGACAGCCAGGTCAGCGGCATGGACCAGTTGCTGAAACTGGCTGACAGCGCGCTCTATGCGGCAAAGAAAGCTGGCCGCAACCGGGTCTGGCACAAGCGGGCGGACCATGTGCTGGCGGGGCCGGAGGATGGGGCGGCATGAAGGCCGAAGCCTCCCTGCCGGGCCTGGTTCGGCAGGGAGGCTTCAGGGGTGGGGGTAGTACTTCGCCAAGCCGGCAGAGCTCAATGAATTGGTTGCGCTGATGCATTGGCGCCAGCGTTTTAAAAACAGGCGGGGAAAAACCTGCCGGGTGGCGTGCATTAATTGCAAAGCTGGTAACTGAGTCGGGTGTCTTTGTCTATTGCTTCTCATTCGCAACCCCTTTGCAAAGATTAGCCTTGACGCAATCACCGCTAGCCACCCAGGTCACTTTCCCATCGGCATAGGTTGGCGTAAGGATGTAGGTTTCTTCAGAAAGACCGTTTTTGTCGATGGCCTTGGCAGTAATGACGCCGTTTTCTTCTGTTTTGACGCTTGCAACATTTCCAGATGCCTTCTCAATATTGGCTGGAATCTGATTGGTTCCCCCTTTGCATTCTTTGATGCTATTGAGATCCTGCGCACAGATCTCCACCGCAATCTTGGCCGGCGCGGTCGCCAGCACCACTTCGCTGAACTTGGCCCTCTTCGTGTAATCCCGATAAGCCGGCAAGGCCACCACGGCCAGGATGCCAATGATGGCTACGACGATCATCAGTTCGATCAGGGTAAAGCCGCTTGCACTGCCGCGCGGGTAACGATGTTTGATCATGATTGCTCCATGGGGTTGAACGGATCCGGCAGCGAAGACACGGCTGCCGGCGCAACGCAGGAGCAAAGCGGATGCCATCAGCAATCAATCCATCAACGGCTATACGTTCGTTTGATGCCCGATTTTGGACGACGACGGACGTTTGTCGCCGTTCATGACAGGCCTGACCGGGCGCCACCGGCAATCACCGTGACGATCGATCGCCATCCATCAAAACGCAGGGTCAGATCGAGCTTGCCTGTTGCCGGAACCGCCCGCGCATCACGGTGACCATAAGCCGGTTTTCGGCACGCCATCATGAAAGGCCATCTCCATGCGCATCGTCAGCCTGTCGACTGCAATGACGCTCAGCGACTTAAGCGAAAGCACCTTCCGGCGCAAGATCAGGAGCGGGGAAATCGGTCTGCTGCTGACGGACGATGCGGGCGTCCGGGAAGGCATTGCCATCGACCGGAATGCAGCCTATCTGAACACCGACATCGCTATCGGGCACTGGGAACTGGTGAAGGATGCCGACCGGGGCGACCCGCTCGCCCAGACCGAACTGGCGCTGATTCTGCAGCGGCACCGCAAGTTCAGGGCCGCGGTCTACTGGCTGCAGCTGGCCGCGAGGAAGAATGACAGCCACGCGCTGCACTGGCTGGCGCGCTGCCACCTGGAAGGCCGGGGCGTGGCAAGGAACGACGACAAGGGCATCATGCTGCTGGCGCGTTCCGCGATGCTGGGCAACATGATCTCGGCCCACCAGCTGGCCGCCCTGCGCCATGGCTTCATCCAGCATTATTCCGCACAGCCGCAGGCCGGCCCACACATGACCCGGCGCCGGGCCTTTGCGCCCGGCGGTTGAGCTTCCCTCGATGCCGGTCATCAGGCCGGCCTGGCAGGCGTGGTTATTGCGACGTGGCCGGCGTGCTGCTGGTAGTGGACTGGCGGGCCTGCGCCTGGGTCTGCGTCTGGGCCTGGGCCTTTTCCGCGTCTTTCTTGTTGGCGCGATGACGACCGACTGCGCAGCCGGCTGCAGCGCCCAGCACGCCATGATTGCCAGCGACATGGCCAGCCACGCCGCCGACGGCGGCACCCTTGATACAGCCCTTGGCCGAGGCGGCGCCGGACAGGCCGGCGAGCGAGGCAAACAGGCAAACGGCGATCAGCTTGGCTTTCATCACATCTCCTTCAAAGCGGCATGGATACAAGACCAGGACACATGCCCTGGCCAGTAAAGTTCATCATCCCGGTTTGGATCGATGCTGGCGGTGCGCTGCCCAACATAACTGCCGCACTGCCTGAAGAATGCGTCAGGCCTTTTCAGGCTTGGGCTTGCCCTGCGCATCGCTCAGGCGATACTTGGTGCGGCGGTCGCCCATCAGTTCACGCAGTTCGCGGATGTCCATGTTGGACACTTCATGCATGCGGATCAGCATCGAAGCGCCAACTGGCAGGCGACGGTGCCGGATCTTGCTGATCACCGGCGGCGCCACCTCGAGCGCGCGCGACAGCGCCGCGTCATTTTTCAGATTGAGCCGCTCGATCAGGGAGTCCAGCAGATTGTCGGGGTTATAGGTCACTTGCGAGGTCAGTTCATGCGCTTGCGGTGCGTCCTGGGGCTGGTCCATTTTATTTCTCTCCAACGCGGTTGACCGGGCGCCGCTTCGGCGCACCAGATGATGCTAATTTGGCATTAAAAAACTGGGTCGAGAATAGCACTTTGTCAACGAAACTTGAAAGAGCTTGCCTGTGCAAATTTCACCAAGTTCTGACCAAATCGGTATTTTTAGCGAATCGAGTCGGTGTCCGAACCAAAATCCGTATCGCCGCCGCCCGATGCGCCAGCGCTGCTCACCGGCTGGCGGTCGCCATAATCGACCGCGCTGCGCGCCGCCATCCGGGCGCCGCTGACCGGATCACGCCCCATGCCGGTCATCACGCCGCTCAGTTCATCGTCGGTTTTCGCCGGCGCCATGCTGTCGGCCTGGGCGGCAGCCTGGCTGTCGCCGATCCAGACGCCGCCGCCGGCATAACGGCGCACCACGATGCCGGCCATGGTGGTGGCGGGCGGCGGCGCCGCAGCGCGCTGGCTGTCGGCGCTGATGATTTCACCCTGGGCATCCATGCCGTAGGGCAGCGGCGCCGATACCATCACCGGCGGGCGCTCCGGACGCGGGAAAGATGCCTTTGCATCCAGCATCCCGGCCTGCATCGCTTCCCGGAAGAAGTCGCCCACCAGCAGCAGCGCATTGTGGCCGCCCTGCCCCCAGTAATCGCTGCGCATGGTGACGCGGGCATCGTTGAAGCCGACCCAGGCGCCCATCACCAGCGTCGGATGCATCAGCATGAACCAGCCATCCGTATTGTTCTGCGTGGTGCCGGTCTTGCCGGCGATATCGGCGCTGACCTTGAACTGCGTCTTCATCGCGGTGCCAGTGCCGCGGCTGATCACGCCGCGCATCATGTCGATCAGCTCGACGGCGGTATGTTCGCTGATCACCCGCACCGGCGCGCGACTGAATTCGGCCAGCACCCGGCCATTGCGGTCGCTGATGCGGCGGACGAAGATCGGCTCCTGGTACAGGCCGCCACGGGCGATGGTGCCGTAGGATGCCGCCATTTCCAGCAGCGTCACCGGGCTGGTGCCCAGCGCCAGCGACGGCACCGCGTCCAGCTTGCTGCGGCGCACGCCGGCGGCCTGGGCCAGGTCGACGATGTCCTTCACGCCGACGTCCTGCATCACCTGAGCGGTGATCGTGTTCTTGGAATACACCAGGCCGTCGCGCAGGCTCATCATGCGGCCGCTGGCGCCGCCCATGTCGCCGGGACGCCAGACCCGGCCGTCGCCGAGCCGGATCTCCACCGGGCCATCGGCATACATGCGCTCCGGCGCCAGGCCGGCTTCCAGCGCCGCGCCATAGACAAAGGGCTTGAAGGTGGAGCCGGGCTGGCGTTCCGCCTGCGCCACATGGTCATACTGGTCGCGCTGGAAATCGCGGCTGCCGACCCAGGCCCGCACCTCGCCGCTGCCCGGGTCCAGCGCGACGAAGCCGGCTTCGAGCCGGGTCTTGGCCTGCTGCAGCCGATTGATGAAGTCCGGATCGCGCTTTAGCCTCTTCAGCACCGCGGCCTCGCCCTCGGCGGCCACGGCGCGCCGGAATTCCGGCGTCTCGCGCAGGAAGGCATCCAGCAGGTCCGTGCGCTCGGTCCAGAAATGACGGAACGGCACCACCTTGCCCTGCAGTTTTTCATAGGCGCCCGGCGTCTTCGACAGCAGCTTGCCGGACGGCTGGCTCCATTCCACGTCGGCCACCGCCTGCAGCACCTTCGCCTGGCGTTCCACCGCCTGCGCCGCCACGGCCTGCAGCTTCGGGTCCAGCGTGGTCTGGATCACCAGGCCGTCGGCGCCGAGGTCGTGGTGGTTGCGGTCGGCCCAGTCCACCAGCCACTTGCGCACGTATTCGGTGAAATGGGTGGCGCTGCCGGTCGGCTCGGCCTGGCGCTGGAAGCGCAGCTGCAGCGGCTCGGCGCCGAGCCGGTCGACATCGGCCTGCGCCAGATGGCCGCCGCGCACCATCTGCGCCAGCACCACGTTGCGGCGCGCCTTGGCGCGTTCCGGGTTCACGACCGGATTGTAGTAATGGGTGCCCTTGAGCATGCCCACCAAAGTAGCCGCCTCGACCGGGCCGAGTTCGGTGGCGGGCCTGGCGAAATAGGTGCGCGCCGCCATCTCGATGCCGAAGGCGTTGTACAGGAAGGGCACGGTATTGAGATAGGTTTCAAGGATCTGGTCCTTGCTGTAGCGCTGCTCGATGCGCACCGCGGTGATGATTTCCCGCAGCTTGCGGCTGACGGTGCGGGCACGGCCGATTTCTTCCGGATGCAGGTTGCGCACCAGCTGCTGGGTGATGGTGGAGCCGCCCTGGGTTTCGCCATTGGCGGTATGCAGCGCCGCCGACAGCGTGCGCCTGATATCGAAACCGCGATGCTCGTAGAAGCGCCGGTCCTCGGTGTCGATCAGGGCATGGATCACATGCGGCGATATCTTTTCCAGCGGCAGCCATTCCCGCTGCACATTGCGCAAGGTGGTCAGCTCGCTGCCATCGGCCGCCAGGATCACGCTGGGCTGCACCGCGCGCACCGTCTGCAGGCGGTCCACCTCGGGCGTTTCCTGGATGGTCACATACACCAGCCCTGCCAGCAGCAGCGCCACGGCAATGCCGGAAACGGTAATGACCTTGATGGCATGCCAGCCCATGCCGGCAACTGACCACAACCAGCCCCGACGCTGGCTCGCGCGCTTGTCCACGGGAATTCCTCAACACTTGATCAAATGCAAGTCTGACAAGATTTGAGGAAGGGAGTTTTGCGTCGGTCGTGGCTCCGAAGGACGTGCCCCGGTTGTTTTGATGCTTGTTTGCGCGAAGTCGTGTTGACTTAACACGGGGAAATAGGCCAGCCGAAAACCTGGCGGGCGGGCAGGTCATGCACTGGCATGCAGTCGCTGCCGAGGTCGATACCGTTCAGGTCCGCCGTCGAGCACGGTCGTGACAGGCCAGGCTCGATGCAGATCCCTGCAGCAACGATGACAACAAAGACAGCGGCAAAAGCCGCCGGTGCCGGGTCAACGCGGCATGTTGCCCATGGGGCTGCCAAAACCCTGCATGGGCGCTGCGCCCTCCGGCACTGCCTGGACCTGGGGCGGCGGCATTGGCGCGGATTGCGGCTGCATCTGAGGCTGCTGCATGCCGGGCGGCGGCGGCACGGCTCTGGTGACGGGCGGGCGGCTGCCGGTATCAGCCATCATGCCGCCTTTTGCCTCGTCCAGCAGCTCGACCCGTTTCATCACGCCGTTTTCCTGCAGCAGCACATAGCGCGGATGCACTTCCTTGATCACCACGCCGGGCTGGAATTCGCGGTTGGCGCGCACCGCCTCGGGCGGCTTGCCGTCGGCCGACAGGATCGCCACGCTCTCGCCGCTGGTGCCGGACGACACCACGCCGCGCAACTGGTAATTGGTGGCGACCGCCACCGGGCCCTGGCGGCCGCCGAACAGCACGGCGGCGGCGCGCGGGTCGGGCGGCGCCTGCACCGCCGGCGGCGGCGCGGCGACCGGCCGCGCCGGCGGTTTCAGCAGCTGCATGCCCCAATAGGTGGCGGACACGCAGAGCGCAATGAACAGCACGAAACTGGTAAGCAGCGGCCAGCGTTTCATTCGACTTCCCTTATCTGTGCGGCTTCCGACATCAGCGCACCAGCTGGTTGATTTCAATAATCGGCATCAGCACCGCCAGCACGATCAGCAGCACCACCACGCCCATGGCGAGAATCAGCGCCGGCTCCAGCAGGCCGGCAATGGTCAGCGCGCGCCGTTCCAGATCCTGCTCCTGGGCATTGGCGGCGCGGTCCAGCATGGCCGGCAGCTCGCCGGTGACTTCGCCGGCGCGGATCATGTGGATCAGCATCGGCGGAAAATGCTTGTGCGCCGACAGCGCCCGCGCCAGGCCCACGCCTTCGCGCACGCTGGTGGCCGCTTCCTCGACCTGGGCCCGCATCGCCACGTTGGACAAGGTGTCGCGGCTGGTCTGCAGCGCGCGCAGTATGGGCACGCCGGAACCGGTGGTGATGGCCAGCGTGCTGGCAAAGCGCGCGGTGTTCAGGCTTCTCTCGAACTTGCCGTACATGGGCGCTGTCAGCAGCCAGCGATGCCAGCGCATCTTGATGACCGGGTTCTTCAGCGCCCGGCGCCAGGTCCAGAACAGCGCCACCACCACGCCCGCCACGATCAGGCCGTAATGGCGCACGAAATCCGAAATGGCCAGCATCACCACGGTCAGGAGCGGCAGCTTCTGCTTGGTATTGGCGAACACCGAGACGATCTGCGGCACCACGTAGGTCAGCAGGAAGATCACGATGGCGAACGCCACCACGGTGACGATGGCCGGATAGGTAAAGGCCAGCCGCACCTTCTGCACCAGCGAGTTGCGGCGCTCGATGTAATCGGCCAGGCGCGACAGCACCTTGGCCAGCTGGCCGATCTGCTCGCCGGAGGCCACCAGCGCGCGGTAGATGTCGGCGAAGTCGCGCGGATGCTGGCCCAGCGCGTCGGAGAGCGACGCGCCGCCCATGATTTCCGAGCGGATCGATGCGATCAGGTCGCGCACATAGGTGCGCTCGGCCTGTTCCAAGAGGGCGGTGAAGGCCTGCTCCAGCGGCAGGCTGGCTTCCAGCAAGCTGGCCAGCTGGCGGGTGAATAGCGACAGCTCGACCGTCGAGAGCCGGTCGCCGAGGCCGCGCCGGCGCCCCTGGCCGCTCTCGTCGACCTGCGAGGCGATCGCGTCGACCACGATAGGCACCAGGCCCTGGGTGCGCAGGTCGGAGCGGGCGGCGCGGGCGCTGTCGGCATTGAGCACGCCCTTGCGGGTGGCGCCCAGCGTGTCGACGGCTTCATAGCGGAATGCGGGCACGGGCTTTCCTCTTTAATCCTTGGTCACGCGCAGCAGTTCGGCCTGCGTCGTGGTGCCGTCGGCCAGCCAGCGTTCGCCATCCTCGCGCATGGTGCGCATGCCGTCGCGCTGGGCGGTGGCGCGGATGTCGGCCTCGGCGGCGCGGTCATGGATCTGGGAACGGATCTGGTCGGTGGTCTGCAGCAGTTCATAGACGCCGACCCGGCCCTGATAGCCGGTCATGCCGCACTTGTCGCAGCCCACCGCATGCCACAGCGTGCCGTCATGGCGCCGGCAGTGCGGGCACAGCTTCCTGACCAGGCGCTGCGCCACCACGCCCAGCAGCGAGGACGACAGCAGGAAGGGCTCGATGCCCATGTCCAGCAGGCGGGTGACGGCGGCGGCGGAATCGTTGGTGTGCAGGGTCGCCAGCACCAGGTGGCCGGTGAGGGAGGCCTGCACCGCGATCTGCGCGGTTTCCAGGTCGCGGATCTCGCCGATCATGATCACGTCCGGGTCCTGGCGCAGGATGGCGCGCAGGGCCTTGGCGAAGGTCATGTCGATGCGGGCATTGACCTGGGTCTGGCCGACGCCGGCCAGTTCATACTCGATCGGGTCTTCCACCGTCAGGATGTTGGTGCTGGCGGCGTTCAGGCGCGACAGCGCGGCATACAGCGTGGTGGTCTTGCCGGAACCGGTCGGGCCGGTCACCAGCACGATGCCGTGCGGCTGGGCGATCAGGTGGTCGAATTCCTTCAGGGTATGGTCGTCCATGCCCAGGCTCTGCAGGTCCAGCCGGCCGGCTTCCTTGTCCAGCAGACGCAGCACGGCGCGCTCGCCGTGGCCGGTGGGCAGCGTCGAGACGCGCACGTCGACCGGCTTGCCGCCCACCCGCAGCGTGATGCGGCCGTCCTGCGGCAGCCGTTTCTCGGCGATGTCGAGCTGGGCCATGATCTTGATGCGGGAAATCATCGAGGCATGGATCGCCTTCTTGGGCCGCACGATGTCGCGCAGCGCGCCGTCGATGCGAAAGCGCACCACCGAGATCTGCTCGAAGGGCTCGATATGGATGTCGGAGGCGCCTTCCCGCAGCGACTGCGTCAGCAGCGCATTGATCATGCGGATCACCGGCGCGTCGTCGGCCGATTCCAGCAGGTCTTCCACGGCCGGCATGTCCTGCATCATCTTGGCCAGGTCGAGGTCGGACTCGTATTCGTCGATCACCTGGGCAGCGTCGTTGCCGGCGCCGGCATAGGCGCGGGCGATGGCGGCATCGAGCGTTTCGCGGTCCATGCGCTTCAAGCGGATGCGGCCGAAACGGCGGCTGACCTCGGCGATGGCGCGGGGCGCGGTGGCATCCGACACCCAGACCTCGACGCCGGTATCGGGCGTGGGGCCGCGCTGCGCAAGCACGGCATGGTCGCGGGCGAAGGCATACGGTAACAGTCGGGCTTCCATGATTTCTCTCTTTGCCGCCGCTTACTGGGTGAACTGCGGCAGGCCTGGTTGCGGCGCCGGCGGTTGCGGCGGCAGCGCGGGTTGAACGGGCATGGGCTGCGTCTCGGGCGGCAGGCTTGGCTGCAGCGGATTGCGCGGCGGTATGCCATTGGCGCCCGGCGGCAGGTTCAGCAGGTCGCCATCCTTCAGGCGGCCGTTTTCCATCACCGGCACGATCGGCCTGCCGACGTTGGGCAGCACCGGCGAGTCGGGCTGCTTGGTCTGCAGCTGCTGGCCACGGATGTATTCGTAGCGGTCGCTTGCCACGTTCAGGTTCTGATCGGCGCTGCGGATCAGGGTCGGGCGCAGGAACACCATCAGGTTGGTCTTTTCGCGGCTGGTGTTCTGGTACTTGAACAGGTTGCCGACCACGGGAATGTCGCCCAGTCCAGGCACCTTTTCCGTGCCATTGCTGTTGCGGTCGTCGATCAGGCCGCCCAGTACGATGATCTCGCCATTGTCGACCAGCACATTGGTCTGGATCGCCCGCTTGGTGGTGATCAGACCCGAGACATTGTTCTTGGTTTCGTCGATGGCCGAGGTTTCCTGGTAGATCGCCATCTTCACCGTGCCGCCCTCCGAGACCTGCGGCTTGACCACCAGCGACAGGCCGATGTCCTTGCGCTCCACGGTCTGGAACGGGTTCACGCCGGCCGCGCCGCCGGACGCGGCGGTGGTGTACTGGCCGGTGACGAAGGGCACGTTCTGGCCGACGATGATGCGGGCTTCCTCGTTGTCCAGCGTGATCAGGTTGGGCATGGACAGGATGTTGGCATTGCCCTCGGTCTCCAGCGCGCGGGCAATCAGGCCCAGCGTCAGCTGGCCGGCCACCTGACGGAACACGCCGAGGTTCAGGCCGTTGCCCGGGGGCTGCACCGCCGTCGTGGCGCCGGTGGTGGTGCCGGCCAGGCGCGCCGCCGCCTGGGTGATCAGGTTGTTGCCGCCGCTGGAAAAACCGGTAATGGTGCCAACCCGGTAGGCGCTGTCGCCGTTGCCGGACAGGCCAGCCCACTGGATGCCGAATTCGGCGGCGCGCTTGGCGGTGACCTCGACGATCAGCGATTCGATGTAGACCTGGGCGCGGCGGGCGTCGAGCTGGTCGACCACGCTGCGCAGGTTGCGGTACACCGCCTCGCTGGCAGTGATGATCAGGGAATTGGTGGCGGGGTCGGCCTGGATGAAGCCGCCCGGGCCGCCGGTGGGCAGCGGGCCGCTGCCCTGGCCCTGGCCGGACTGGCCAAAGCCCATGCCGCCCTGGCCCAGTCCGGCCTGTCCCAGGCCGCCGCCGCCGGTCTGGCCGAGGCCGGCGCCGCTGGTGTTGGTGAGGGCCGGGTTGCTGGGCGTGGACGCGCCGCCGGTGTTGCCGGTCTGCAGGCCGGACGCCGACGGGTCCGAGGCCACCACTGCGCGCAGGGTCAGCGCCAGCTTGGTGGCTTCGGCGTTTTTCAGGTAGATCACATGCACGTTGCCGGGCATCGCGGTGGGCTGGTCGAGCTTGTCGACCAGGGAGCGCGCCAGCCGGGCGCGGGCCTCGGACGGCGCCCGGATGATAACCGAGTTGGTGCGGCTGTCCGCCAGCAGGCTGGTGCGGTCGCTGCCGCCGGCGACGCCCTGTCCGCCCGGCTGGCCGCCGGCGCTGCCGCCATCGAGCAGCCGGTTGACCATGGTGGCGATGTCGGTCGCGACCGCATGCCGGATCGGCAGCACGTCAAGATCTGCCGCGGCCGGCATGTCCAGCGAGGCGATGATGCGGCCCAGCCGGCGCAGGTTGTCGGCATAGTCGGTGATGACCAGGCTGTTGGTGCCGGGATTGGCATTGATGGTGTTGTTGGGCGAGATCAGCGGCCGCAGCACCGGCACCATGTTCACCGCCGATTCATAGTTGAGCTTGAAGACCTGGGTGGCGATCTGGTCGCCGCGCACCGCGCCGTCGCCGCCGCGGCCGGGCGTGGTCTGGATCGGGCCGGCCTGCAGCTTGGCATCGGCTTCCGGCACCACCTTGGTGAAGGGGCCGCTGGCCACGACCGTATAGCCCTGCAGGCGAAGCGCCGAACTGAGCAGCTGCATCGCCTGCGCCTTGGTTACCGGCTTTTCGGAAATCAGGCTGATCGTGCCCTTGACCCGCGGATCGATCAGGAAATTGGTGCCGGTGTAGTGCCCGACCGCCTTGACCACGGACTCGATGTCGGCGCCGACGAAATTGAGCACCGCCTCGTTGCGCGACGGGTCCTGCGCCCGCGCCGGCGCCATGCCGGCCAGCAGGCTCATCACGAGAGTGGCGGCGCCAGCGCGGCGCCAGGTTGCCTTGGTCGGCAGGCATTTTGCCAGTGGGAAAAGTTTTTTCATTTGAATTCGAGTGAGATGTAATCCTTGCCGCCTTGGGTACGACGTTGTCCCAGCAGATTCAACAGATTCGCCAGTCTTTGCTCTTGCCCCGGCTCCGCCTCGGCCCTGCCGGAAAACTGCATCCTGCCGCGGTCAAGCCGGCCGGCGCCGCTCAGCAGCAGCGGACCGTGCAGCGAGCTCAGCTGCAATTGCGCCTGCTGGCCGCGCCATTCCAGTGTCATTCGGTAAGCGCCCAGCGGCTTGATCGGCGACAGCCGGGATGCAATATCGTCGAGCGTCAGGCGCATTGTGCCGGTCATTGCCAGTTGCTGGCCCTGCCGCGCAATCTGCAGCTGCTGCCAGTCCAGCGTCATGCGTCCTGACGGCTGCAGCGTGTTGAGCGGTGCGCCGAGCGCCGTCAGGCGTTCGGCCGGCAGGCTGATGGCCGCCGCACTGATGGTCCAGGCGGTCCAGCCGCCGGTAATCTTCACCGGTTTCGACAGCGCCGCCGGATTGCTCAGTTCGGCATCCACCGTTCCCAGCACGACCAGCGGCGACAGCCGCCACGCGAAGCGGCCCGGCAGCAGCGGCGTCACCGCAGCGTCGGCGCCAGGCGCGCCGCCCAGAAAGGCCGATCCCTGCCACAACGTCCCCTGCGCATCGCCCAGCGAGAACCTGCCGCCGGTTTGCCGCTCCAGCAACACCGACATCCAGGCCGCGGGCAAAAAAGCCAGCATAGTCAAGAGGATAGCGAATGTTGCCGAAAGCAACCATACCACGGCCCTCAGCAATTTCCCGCCTTTTTGTGCGATTTCCGGTTTTCATTATCTGACGGCATGGACACTGTCTCTCGCTTATTGCGCCTTTTGCTGGCGCAAGGTCAGGCTGGCATTGACGATGTCCGGCGTCGGCTGGGCGGTGATGTTGGCCTCGGTCACCGTCAGCTGGAACGCGGCGCGCGCCTCGTTGAGCCATTCGTTGAGCGCGCTGAACGAGGCGCCCGCAAGCTGCAGGCGCACGATCTCGCCGGCAACCGAGGTGTTTTCGGCTTTCAGCCCGCGCCGCTGCAGCGCAGCCTCCAGCGTTTCGCGGCTCAGCGGCACGGCGGACGGCGCCGCGGCGGCGTCGCCCTGCGGCAGCATCACCGCCTCCTGGGTGAGGGCCTGCAGTTGCGCCACCTGCTGGCGCATTTCCGGCAGGCTGCGCTGGTAGCGCGCAATGCCTTCCTGCGCCGGGGAGACCAGCAGCAGGTAGACCAGTGCGGCCACGATCGCGGCCATGCCGGCCAGCAGGATGCGCTGCTCGCGCAGGTTGCGCTCGGCCCAGAAACGGGAAGCGGCCTGGCTCGCTTCGGTCATGCTTGTCTTCAGACTCATCTGCGCTGCCTCATTTTCCGGTCTTGACTTGCCACATCACCACGCCGGCCTGCTCCGGCGCGGCGGTCAGGGACAGATTGCGCCGCGCCAGCGCCGCGCTGACCGCATCGAACGGCACCTGCGCCTCGGGCTTGAGGCGGACGAACAGGCTGCGCTCGCGGTATTCCAGCCCGGCCAGCGTCGGCGGCGCGCCGCCCGGCGTGCGCGTCGCGGCGCTCTGCCACGCCTCGCCGAAGGCGGCGGCCAGCGCGCCGAAATCGTCCGGCGCGCCCTGGCCGGCATTGCGGCGGCCGGCGGCCACCTTCTGCCGGGTCTGGGCCAGCGGATCGACGATCACGGTCTCGTTCGGAAACGCTGCCTTGTAGATCTGCGTCATCGAAGCGCGCAGGCCGTCGTATTCCCGTTTCAGCCGTATCCATTCCAGGTTCAGCGGCACCAGGTTCACCGCCAGCAGCAGCACCGCCAGCGCCAGCGGCAGCCGCCACGGCTTCCAGTTCAGCTTGGGCCGGGCCGAGGCGCCCAGGCCGATCGCCAGGTCGATGTCGGCGCCGCCGGCGCCGGCGATCCACTGCTGCCAGCTGTCGGCCTGCACCGTGGCCAGTTCGGCCGCGCCCAATTCCGCCGCCGCCTGCTGGTAAGCCGGCACCCGCTCGCGCGGCACCCGCAGCAGCAGCGGTTGGCCGTGCGCCATCGCCAGCGCCGCGTCGACCGCCTCGCGCGCCGCGCTGGCCGGATGCTCGGGCAGGATCGCCACGCCCATGCCATCCTGCGCCGACAGGCGCAGCGTCAGTTCGATGTCGGCGTCCTGCTCCAGCACCACGCCCTGCACGGCGTCGGCCGCATGCGGCACGCACAGCTGGGCCGGCAGCGCCGAAATGCGCGCCATGCCGGAACCGAGCACGGTGCGCGTCATCAGTTCCAGCCAGGCGCGCTGCACCACCGCCACCGTGCGCAAGCCGTCGGCCAGCGCGCCGCCGATGACGATGCATTCG
Source organism: Noviherbaspirillum soli (assembly GCF_015352955.1). GTDB lineage: Bacteria > Pseudomonadota > Gammaproteobacteria > Burkholderiales > Burkholderiaceae_D > Noviherbaspirillum_A > Noviherbaspirillum_A soli. Next base: position 40,938 of record NZ_JACYOX010000006.1, on the reverse strand, counting down.
GCCGGATCGGTGATCAGCTGGTCTTCCACCAGGTTGGGCAGCGCGGCCCGCTGGCGCGCCGCCGACATCGGCGGCATCTGCACCCGCAGCATGGTGACGTCGCTGGCCGCCACCAGCAGCACCACGCGCTGCGCGCGCGCCACCAGCGCCGACACCTGCGACAGGGCAGCGACGCCCTCCTGCTCCAGAAGGCCGGACGGCGCTGCCAGCGCATACGGGCAGTCCAGCACTTCCCACTGGGCGGTGCTGTCGAAAGCTGCCTTGGACGGCAGGCGTAGATACAGTGTGCTCAAGGACTTCCTTCTAGTTTTCGCGTATCCATACCAGCTGGGTTTTCGCAGACGGGCCACGACCGTTGCGCTTCATCAGCGCCTGGATCTGCAATGCAGCCCGGTTCAGCTTTACCCGACCATTGACCAGAAAATAGTTTGAATAGACATCCAGATTACTGGAACCGACCGTCGGTATGCCCGGCAACTGGTTCGCAATCGTCTCCTTGCTGCGAAAGCTGGCGGTGGTTCTGGTTGCCACGATCACCGCCGCGTCCGACGTCGATATATTTTCGATCACCGCTGCCAGAACCTCCACTGGAGCGGTGTTGATATTCAGACTAGTTCCCCCCTGCGGCAGGAAGATTACCAGATTGCGCAGCTTCTCCACCGCTTCGGGCGTGAAGCCGGGTATGGCCAGCAGGTCCTCCACCTGGGTCATCGGCATCAGGCGCTGGCTGCCGACGGTAACCGTTGCCGTGCCCTGGTTGCCAGCGGCGCCGGCATTGGCATTGGTATTGGCGTTGGCGCGCGGCAACCCGGTCAGAGGGTCGATATCCTGCCCAGCCCCGGCCGCGCTGGCTGCAGGCAGCGGCTGCCTGGGCACGCTGGCCGCCACCATCGCCGCCGTATCCTGCGCCAGCGACGGGTTGAGCCGCTGGCTGGCCAGCAGGCGGGCGAAGATCTTCACTTCCTTTTCGACGATCTGGCCGTTCGGCGCCAGGTTGGTCAGGTTGTACAGCGACTGCGCATCGACCATCTGGCCCGACAGCGTGGCGTCGCTGCTCTCGGTATCGGCGCGGTTGTTTTCCACATACTGGTCCAGCCGGGTATCGAGCAGCGGCACCGCCCACGGCTGGTCGAGCGAATCGTAGTTGGAAAGGCGGGCGTTTTCCCGCAGGATCAGGCGCGCCCAGTCGAGCGCGCCGCGCAGTATCCATTGCTTCTGCAGCTGCAGGCGCTGGTTCTCGATCGAGCGCACCTGCACCTGCTGCTGCCAGAACAGGCTGGCCACGATGGTCACGGCCAGCGTGGTCAGCAGCAGCGCCGTCACCACCGCAACGCCGCGCTGCCGATAGTGATGTCGTCTACAGGCCATTGGGCACCACCTGGGTCAGCTTGATGATGCGCCGCTCGGGGCTGGCGGCATCGACCACGCTCACTTCCACCCGGCGGAACGCCGGATTGGGCGTGGCGAACACGCTTTCCTGGCAAACCAGCGCCAGCTCGCCCTGCGGACACTCGAAGCTGCGGTTGCCCAGCGGCGGCCACTCCTTGGCCATGCGGATCTGCGACAGCCGGTTCTCCGCCGACCAGGTCGCCATCAGCGACGCCCGCAGGTCGTTGCTGTTCTGGGTCAGGCTGCCGACCGCGCGCAGGCTTGCGCCCAGCGCGGTGCCGACGATGGCCAGCGCCACCAGCACTTCCAGCAGGGTGAAGCCGGCATGGCGCAGAAGCGCTGTGGTCGGGGCAGGCATCTCAGTCAACGGTAAAATGGCCGATGCCATCGGCGCGGATGGCCACGCTGGTATCGGCCAGCGCCAGCGTCAGCACGAAGGGCTGCTGCACCGGCTCGCGGCCGAACACGATGCGCAGCGGACCGGCATTGCCATCCGGCGGCGGGAACACCAGCAGGGTGACCGGCGCGCGCTTGAACTGGCGCGGGCGCAGCATGTCGTCCGCGCGCAGCGGCTGCCAGGTTTTTTCCTCGCGCTGCAGGAAGCGGTAGCCTTCGCCGTCGGCCTCGAAGGCGATCGGGCGGTCGCGCACGATGGCTTCGTCGCGCGCAAGCTGCAGCAGCAGCGCGATGCGCTGTGCGTCGTCTTTCAGGTTTTGCTGCGGGCCGGGCATGGCATTGAAGGACACGATGCCCAGCGTAATGCCGGCAATGACCAGCACCACCAGCAATTCAAGCAGTGTGAAGCCGCGCTGCGCGCGGCTGGCCCGGTGGAAGGTCAGAGATCCCACGACCCGATGTCGGCATCGTTGCCGGTGCCGCCTGGCTGGCCATCCGCGCCCAGCGAGAACACGTCGACTTCGCCGCGCAGGCCGGGGGAAAGGTACTGGTAGGGATTGCCCCAGGGGTCCTTGGGCAGCTTGTCGATGTAGCCGCCCTGCTTCCAGCCGTTGGCGGCCGGGCCGCTGGTGGGCTTGGTGACCAGCGCCTGCAGTCCCTGTTCGGTAGTCGGATAACGCTGATTGTCTAGCCGGTACAGCTTGAGCGATTGCATCAGCGTCGAAATGTCCTGGCGCGCCGCCATGATGCGGGCATCGTCGGTGCGGCCCATCAGCTTGGGCACCACCAGCGCGGCCAGGATGCCCATGATGACGACCACCACCATGATTTCGATCAGGGTGAAGCCGCGCGCCAGTGCGCGCCGGGAAACAGAAGCAGAAGACTTGAGCATGGATTCGGTTACGGGTGAGGAGAAATGAAAGTATAAGGGCAGTACCGGGGCGGCATGCAGAGAAAACAAGAAAATGACATAAAGAAATAGAACAGTAACAATTGCCGCAGCTGCGAGCACAGGCAATCATTCTTTCTTGCATCTTCTCTGACAGCAATAGTGGTAGCAAAGTGCCGCTGCTAGTTCAAAACGACTCGATCATGCGCAATGCCATCCGCGGACAGCAATGTAGGCTAGGGATTTTGCTTTGGGAGAACGTTTATGTCCCTGCCCCATGCCGCCTCTGGCGATTTGATCAACATCGCGCCGTTGGGCGATCAACTGGAAAGCGCGGTCTCCACCGCATTCCTGAAAACCGAGCACCTGGAACTGATGCGCCTGGTGCTGCAGGCGGGCAAGTCGATGGCCGAACACTGGGTGGAAGGCGATGTGACGCTGCAATGCCTGGAAGGCAGCATCGAACTGGAAGCCCACGGCAAGCGGCAGACAATGCGTCCTGGCCAGATGGTCTATCTTGCGCCCAAGGTGCCGCATGCGCTGCATGCCAGGGAAAACGCCTCGGTGCTGATGACGGTGCTGCTGAACCGGCCGGTCAATACCGGCGGCCCGTCCGGCAGCAAGCCGTAGAGCGCTTTCGGCCGGAGCAGCGCCGCTCAGCCCTGCTCCGGCTGCGGGTCGCGCGCCATCAGGCGGGCCACCATCGCATCCGGCGCATCGCCGTCGAACAGCACGCCGGCCACCGCGCTGGCGATCGGCATCTTCACGCCGTGCTGCGCCGCCAGCTCCCGCACCGCCCGGGCGCAGCGCACGCCTTCGGCCACATGGCCCAGTTCAGCCACGATGACGTCCAGCGGCTTGCCCTGCGCCAGGCCGAGGCCGACACGGCGGTTGCGCGACAGGTCGCCGGTGCAGGTGAGTATCAGGTCGCCCATGCCGGTCAAGCCCATGAAGGTTTCGGGACGGCCGCCGAGCGCCACGCCCAGCCTTGAGATTTCCACCAGCCCGCGGGTGATCAGCGCGGCGCGCGCATTCAGGCCCAGGCCCAGGCCGTCGACCACGCCGGTGGCGATCGCCAGGATGTTCTTGACTGCGCCGCCGACTTCCACGCCGACCACGTCGTCGGTGGAATACACCCGGATGGCGCCGCCGTGCAGCGCCGCCACCACCCGTTCGCACAGGTCGGCGTTGGCCGACGCCACCGTCAGCGCGCACGGCAGGCCTTGCGCGACTTCCTGGGCAAAGGAAGGCCCGGACAGCGCCGCGGCCGGCAGATCCGCGCCCAGCACCTCCCGTACCACCTGGTGCGGCAGCAGCCGGGTCTCCTCCTCGAAACCCTTGCACAGCCAGACGATATTCGGGATGGCGCAAGCCTGGAGCTGAATGGCCAGCGGCCGCAGGCCGGCCACCGAGGTGGCGACGACCAGCAGCGCATCGGGCGCGGCCACATGGGCCAGCGCCTCCGGCAGATCGCTGGAAAGCCGCAGCTGCGGCGGCAGCGCAAAACCGGGAAGATAATCGTGGTTCTCGCGCGCGGCGGCCATGCGGCCGATGGCTTCCCGGTTGCGTCCCCACAGCAGCACGTCATGGCGCGCCGCCAGCGACAATGCCAGCGCGGTGCCCCAGGCGCCAGCGCCCAATACCGTGATCTTCACGCTGACTCAGTCGCCCCAGATGTCGGCGGCGCGGATATAGCCGCCCTGGCCGTCGCGATGGCGCACCTTGACCCAGCCCGACGAAATCGGCTCGGCCAGTTCCAGCAGCACGCCCTTGTCGGCCGTAAACACTACCGCGCCGGCCTCATCGGCGCTGGCGCGGACCCTGGCGCCGGGCACGCTGACCACCACGTGGCGCCGGCTGTCCAGCGCCTTGGCTTCGATCCAGGACAGGTCGCCGGCGACATCGCGCACCTTGGTCCACTCGCCATAGCTCAGCACGACTTCCACCGGCATGCCGCGCGGCGCGACGAACATCTTGCGGCCGCGTTCGGATGGCGCGTCGTACAGGATGGCGGGCGCGGCGCCCACCGACTTGAACTCGGCCGCGCGCGCCGCTGGCGCCGCCAGCGTGGCGGCCAGGGCAGCCAGGGCAGCGGCGCAGGCAATACGGCGATTCATTGCAGTGCTCAGTGCTTGGCCTGCGAACCGTCCGGCATCACGATGCCGGCGCCGCCCGCCTGCTGACCCTGCTGACCCTGCTGCTCGGCCAGCGCCTGCAGGCGCTGCTGGTAGAACAGCTCGAAATTGATTTCCGACAGGTGCACCGGCGGGAAGCCGGCCCGGGTGATCAGGTCGGCGATGTTGGCGCGCAGGTATGGGTACACGATGTTCGGGCAACCGATGCCCAGCAGCGGGTCGAGCTGCTCGGCCGGGATGTTGCGGGCCTCGAAGATGCCGGCCTGCTTGCATTCGACCAGGAAGGCAACCTTGTCCTTGATCTTGGCGGTCACGGTGATGGTGACGGTGGACTCGAAGATGCCATCGGCCAGCGGCTCGGCGCCGACGTCGACCGCCACTTCCATGTTCGGCGCTTCCTGCTCGAGGAAGATGGTCGGGGAATTCGGCTGCTCGAGGGAGACATCCTTCAGGTAGACACGCTGGATCTGGAATACGGGTTGCAGGTTTTCGTCGGACATGGACTTCTTTCTGTGTATGAAGGTGGTTGCTTATTCGCCGCGCAGTAGCGGTTCGAGCTTGCCGGCGCGGTCGAGCGCGGACAGGTCGTCGAAGCCGCCGACATGGGTGTCGCCGATGTAGATCTGCGGCACGGTGCGACGGCCGGTTTTCTGCATCATGTGGTTTCGTTGTTCCGGATCGAGGTCGATGCGGACCTTTTCGATCTCGTCGACGCCCTTGGCTTTCAGGAGGCGTTCCGCCATCACGCAATAAGGGCAGACGCCGGTGCTGTACATGAGAACATGCGCTGTCATGATGTTGTTCCTTGATTATTTCGCGGTCGGCAGGCCCTGTGCCCGCCACGCGGCCAGGCCGCCATCGAGACTGTAGACTTCGGAAAAGCCGGCGCTCTTCAACTGGCTGGCCGCGCGGGCCGACTGCGCACCGGAGGAGCATACAACGATTACGGATTTCGATTTGAACTTGTCCAGTTCGCTGATGCGCGACTTCAAATCCTTCAGCGGGATGTGGCGGGCGTCGCGGATATGGCCGGCGGCGAATTCATCCTGGTCGCGGATGTCCAGGATCACGCCCTTGCCCTGGTTCAGCATTTGGGTGGCCTGCAGCAGCGAGACGCGCGCGCCGCCGCGCTGCAGGGTGGGCAGAAAGAGCGCGCCGCCGGATAACAGGGCCAGCGCGATCAGCCAGATATTGTCGATGAAGAATTTCACAAGCGTGCCGTCAGTAGGTGGAATCGGGAGGAAACCGGTTGGATTGGGATGGAACAGCCAAAAGAGCGCGACATTATAAAATAGAAGTCGGTTTACAATTCAAAACCTGCATTTGTCCGCATTTGCCCCCGATTTCCCCATAGACCATAGAAGCCCCATGTACAAAATCGTATTGATGCGCCACGGCGAATCCACCTGGAATCTGGAAAACCGTTTCACCGGCTGGACCGATGTCGACCTGACCGAGAAAGGCGCGGCCGAAGCGCGTCACGCCGGCAAGCTGCTCAAGGATGCCGGCCTGTCCTTCGACCTCGCCTATACCTCGGTCCTGAAGCGCGCCATCCGCACTTTGTGGATCACGCTCGACGAAATGGATTTGATGTGGCTGCCGGTGAAGAACGACTGGCGCCTGAACGAGCGCCACTACGGCGCGCTGCAGGGGCTGGACAAGGCCGAGACCGCCGCCAAGTACGGCGACCAGCAGGTGCTGGTATGGCGCCGCAGCTATGACACGCCGCCCAATCCGCTCGACGCCAGCGATCCGCGCGCTTCCTACAACGACCCGCGCTACGCCGGCCTGGAGCGCGAGCAGATCCCGCTGACCGAATGCCTGAAGGACACCGTGGCGCGCGTGATGCCGGCATGGGACGAGGAAATCGCGCCGGCCATCAAGGCAGGCAAGCGCATCATCATCTCGGCCCACGGCAACAGCCTGCGCGCGCTGATCAAGATGCTCGATGGCATCAGCGACGCCGACATCGTCGGCCTGAACGTGCCGAACGGCCAGCCGCTGGTGTACGAGCTCGATGCCGACCTCAAACCGATCCGCAGCTACTACCTCGGCGACGCCGACGCGATTGCCGCGGCAATGCAGGCGGTCGCCAGCCAGGGCAAGGCCAAGTAATCCTTCCCGAGACAATAAGTGACTGTTCAACGATGGCGCGGCGCAGCGCTGGGCCTGGCGCTGCTGTTGGCGGCCGGCCCGGGCGGCGCCGCCAAGCTGACCGAGCGCACCCGGCAGAAACAGGCCGCCGAGGCCGAACGCGCCGTGCTGCAGCAGAAGCTGACGGCATTGAAGCGCGACATCACCCGCACCGAGAGCGCCAAGGAAGATGCGGCCGATGCGCTGGCTGAATCCGAAGCGGCGATCTCCGACGCCAACCGGGCCCTGTACGACCTTGCCCGCGAGCAGAAGGACACGGCCGGCCGCATCGCCCGCCTGCAGAAGGAACTGGCGCAGCTGACGAAGGAAGTCGACGCCCAGAAGGCGCGGCTGTCACGGCTTTTGCGCCAGCAGCACATGGCCGGCGGCGAAGACCGCATCAAGCTGCTGCTGTCGGGCGACAATCCGAACCGCATCAACCGCGACCTGCAATACCTGGGCTATGTGTCGCAGGCGCAGGCCAGGCTGATCGAATCGCTACGCGCCGACGTGGCGGCGGTGGAAAAGAACAAGGCCGACACCCAGGACGCGAAGGAAGAACTGGATGAAATCGCGCTCGAGCAGCGCGACCAGAAAGCCCTGCTGGAGCGGGAAAAGGCCAAGCGCGCCACGCTGGTGGCGCAGCTGTCGAACAAGCTGGGCGAGCAGCGCAAGGAAGTCGGCAACGTCCAGCGCGACGAGCAGCGCCTGGGCGGCCTGGTCGACAAGCTGGCCAAGATGATCGAGGAACAGCGGCGCGCCGAAATCGCCGCCGAAAAGCGGCGACAGCAGCAACTCGCAGCGGCGGCGGCCGAGCGCGCGCGCCAGGAAAAGCTGCGCGAGCAGCAGGCGGCCGCAAGGCGGCAGCGGGAACAGCAGGCGCACAATGTTCCCAGGGGCAAACCGCTGCCGGGCAACAATCCGGATGCGATCGACGCCGACGAGAATCCCAACCTGGCTGCCAACAAGCGGGAACGGGAGCGTGCACTGCCGCCGCCCCCGCCTCCGGCGCCTCCGGCCGGCATCTTCCCGGCCTCCTTCCCCGCGCTGCGCGGCCAGATGGCGATGCCGGTGCATGGCGAGATCGCGGCACGTTTCGGCGGCGGCCGCGGCGACGGCCCGAGCTGGAAAGGTTTGTTCATCAAGGCCGCCGAAGGCGCCGAGGTCAAGGTAGTGGCCGGCGGCCGGGTCGTGTTCGCCGAATGGCTGCGCGGTTTCGGCAACCTGATCATCGTCGACCACGGCAGCCAGTACATGAGCATCTATGGCAATAACCAGTCGCTGCTGAAGCGGCCGGGCGATGCGGTCAGGGCCGGCGAGGTCATTGCCAGTGCAGGCAATAGCGGCGGCAACGAACAATCGGGTTTATACTTTGAGATGCGGCATCAGGGCCGCGCCTTCGATCCTCTCGGTTGGGTAACTTCCAGGTGACACATGAGCAGCAAATTCAAGAACTTCGGTCTTATTGGTCTGGGCATGCTTGCCGGCGTCGTCGGCTCGATGCAATTCGACGCGCTGGCGCAGAAGAATGCCGGCGCCCCGCTGCCGGTCGATGAACTGCGCCAGCTGGCCGACGTGTTCGGCCTGATCAAGTCCGATTATGTCGAGAACGTCGAAGACAAGAAGCTGCTGACCGAGGCCATTTCCGGCATGGTGGCATCGCTGGACCCGCATTCGGCCTACCTGGACAAGAAAGCCTTCAAGGAACTGCGTGAAGGCACCCAGGGCAAGTTCGTCGGCCTCGGCATCGAGGTCGGCATGGAGGACGGCTATGTCAAGGTCATCTCGCCGATCGAGGATTCGCCCGCCTACAAGGCCGGCCTGAAAGCAGGCGACCTGATCACCCGTCTTGACAGCACGCCGGTCAAGGGCATGACGCTGGATGAGGCCGTCAAGCGCATGCGCGGCGAGCCCAACACCAAGATCACGCTGACGGTGGCGCGCAAGGAAGAAGACAAGCCGGTGCTGATCACCATCGTGCGCCAGGAAATCCGGGTGCAGAGCGTCAAGTCCAAGCTGATCGAACCCGGCTATGCCTGGGTGCGGGTGTCGCAGTTCCAGGAGCCCACGGTGGAAGACATGGCCAGGAAGATCAGCGCCCTGTATGCCCAGGACCCCAACATCAAGGGCCTGGTGCTGGACCTGCGCAACGATCCGGGCGGCGTGCTGCCGGGCGCCATCGGCGTCTCCGCCGCCTTCCTGCCCAAGGACGTGGCAATCGTCTCGACCAATGGCCAGCTGCCGGATTCCAAGGCCACCTTCTATGCCCGGCGCGAATTCTATGGCACCCGCTCGCTGGGCGATCCGCTGTCCAGGCTGCCGGAGGCGGTGAAGAACGTGAAGATGGTGGTGCTGGTCAACTCCGGTTCGGCATCGGCGTCCGAGATCGTGGCCGGCGCACTGCAGGACTACAAGCGCGCCACCATCATGGGCAGCCAGACTTTTGGCAAGGGCTCGGTGCAGACCATCCGCCAGCTCTCCGCCGACACCGCGGTCAAGCTCACCACCGCCCGCTACTACACGCCCAACGGCCGCTCGATCCAGGCCCGCGGCATCGTGCCCGACCTGATGGTCGACGAAACCCCGGAAGGCGATGGCCTGAACAGCCTGCGCCTGCGCGAAGCCGACCTGACCAAGCACCTGACCAATGACAAGGACAAGGAAGCCGAGGTGCGCAACAAGGTCGACGAACTGGAGGAGGAACAGCGCCTGGCGGCGCTGGACAAGAAGCGCAAGCCGCTGGAGTTCGGCAGCAAGGACGACTTCCAGCTGGCGCAGGCGCTCAATCACCTGAAGGGCCTGCCGGTGCAGGTCGCCAAGGCCAAGGTCGTGGAGAGCAAGAAGGAACCCAGCATCAACGACCCGGAAGATCCGAAGAAGAACGACAGCAAGAAGTAATATCCGCAACAACCTCACGGGCCGCAGCGATGCGGCCTTGCTTTTTCAGGCCTGGCCCCATCCATGAACGACGAACAACTGCTGCGCTATTCCCGCCATATCCTGCTCGACCCGATCGGCATCGAGGGTCAGGAAAAACTGCTGGCCGGGCATGCGCTGGTGATCGGCGCCGGCGGGCTGGGTTCGCCCGCCGCGTTCTACCTCGCCTCCGCCGGCGTCGGCCGCATCACGCTGGTCGACAACGACACGGTGGACCTGACCAATCTTCAGCGGCAGATCCTGCATACCACCGACCGCGTCGGCCAGCCGAAGGCGCAGTCCGGCAAGCTGACCCTGGCGGGCATCAATCCCGAAGTGGAAGTGCTTGCCCTGACCGAGCGGCTGGAAGGCGAGCGGCTGCGCGCGTTGACGGCCGAGGCGGACGTGGTGCTGGACTGCAGCGACAATTTCGCCACCCGCCACGCGGTCAATGCCGCCTGTGTCGCGGCCGGCGTGCCGCTGGTGTCGGGTGCGGCCATCCGCTTCGATGGCCAGATCTCGGTATTTGACAGCAGCCGGCCGGACGCGCCCTGCTATGCCTGCCTGTTCCCGCCCGACCAGGAATTCGAGGAAGTCCAGTGCGCCACCATGGGCGTGTTCGCGCCGCTGGTGGGCATCATCGGCACCATGCAGGCGGCCGAGGCGCTGAAGCTGCTGGCCGGCCTGGGCGAGGCGCTGGCCGGCCGCCTGCTGCTGCTTGACGCGATGACCATGGAGTGGACCAGCATACGGATATCGCGCAACCCGGCCTGCCCGGTATGCGGCGCGCGGCATGCCGGCGCCTCAGCGTAGAACAAGACCCGTCAAATATTGCACGCATTCAACGCGCAGGCAAGATTGCGCGAAATAAAGGAATGTCCATCTTTGCAATAACGTTCCTCTGAAACGATGCTGCATATTTTATAATGCCCAGGGCTATTGCCTTTTGGCATGCATGTCACGCCTTCCCTTCCCTGGCCTCAATGGCACATGTACTTACAAGGAACCGCTATGCAAAATGAAACCGGCCGTCTGGGCGACATCATCATTGAACACCAGGAAAAACTGCTGGAAGGCTGGCTGGCTTCACTGATTTCCCGCATTAGCCGGCGCGATGCGCATGCCGAAGCCGAACTTCGCCAGCAGGCCAGCCGTTTCCTCAAGCTGGTGGGCACGACGCTGAGCAAGGCCGGCAGCACTGACATCGATTCGAGCGCCTGGCAGGAGGCGCGCCAGCTGTTGGGCGAAATCTCGGCCAACCGGGTGCGCCAGGGCTACAGTTCGATCGAAACCGCCAACTTCGTGTTTTCGCTGAAGGAGCCGCTGACCACCTATTTGCAGACCGAACTGTCGGGCGACCCGGTCACGCTGGTCAATGAAATCATGGCGACCAATTCGCTGTTCGACAAGCTGGGCCTGTTCACTGTCGAGTCTTACCAGAAATCCCGCGAACAGGTCATCATGCGCCAGCAGCAGGAACTGCTGGAACTGTCGACGCCGGTCGTGCAGCTTTGGAAAGACGTGCTGGCGCTGCCCCTGATCGGCACCCTGGACAGCGCCCGCACCCAGGTGGTGATGGAAAGCCTGCTGCAGAAAATCGTCGACACCGGCGCCTCGATTGCGATCATCGACATCACTGGCGTGCCAACCGTCGATACCCTGGTGGCGCAGCATCTGCTGAAAACCGTGGCGGCAGCGCGGCTGATGGGCGCGGACTGCATCATCAGCGGCATCCGGCCGCAAATTGCCCAGACCATCGTCCATCTTGGCGTGAACCTGGAAGACGTGATCACCAAGGCCACCCTGGCCGACGCCTTCCTGGTGGCGCTCCAGCGCGCCGGTTCCGTCATTGTCCAGAAAGACCGCTGAGGTTCGCATGGAGCGTATTCCAATATTGAAAATGGGCCAGTTGCTGCTGGTCACCATCCAGGTCGACATGCATGACCGGCTGGCAATGACGCTGCAGGACGACCTGACCACACGTATTGTGAAAGATCGTGCCAAGGGCGTGCTGATCGATATCTCCGCGCTCGATCTGGTAGATTCTTTTATCGGTCGGATGATCAATAACATTGCTGCAATGGCCAAAATTTTGGATGCGGACACGGTACTGGTCGGCATGCAGCCCGCAGTGGCGATCACCCTGGTCGAACTGGGCCTGACACTGGAAGGCGTGAAGACCGCCCTGAATGTCGAACGCGGCATGACCATGTTGAACCTGGGCAGTTTTTCATGAGGCTGACTGCATGCCGGATGCTGGCCTGCGGTCTGCACGAAAGGTAACGTCTTGATTGGCAACGACATCGATGTGAAGGTGGTTCCGCTGCGTGCGGACGAGGACGTGGTGCGCATGCGCCAGGTCTTGCGCGAGTGCCTGGTGTCCATCGGTTTTTCCCTGATCGAGCAAACCAAGATGATCACCGCGGCCAGCGAACTCGGGCGCAACACGCTGCGCTACGGCGGCGGCGGCGAGGCGCATATCGAGAAAGTGACCGATGGCGGCCGGCGCGGCGTCATCCTCAGCTTCATCGACCAGGGGCCTGGCATCGAGGATGTGAATCTGGCGCTGACGGATGGCTACACCACCGGCAACGGCATGGGCCTGGGACTGGGCGGCGCGCGCCGCCTGGCCGATGATTTCGAACTGACCACGGCGCCCGGCCAGGGCACGACGGTACGCATTGCGAAGTGGAAGCTGTTTTGAACTCCCTGGCACCCCAGACCATCCACCCGGTCACCGAGAGCAGCGGCATCGCCGCCGTGCGACGCGCCGGCAATACCCTGGCCGGCACGCTGGGCTTCAATGAAACCATGGCGGGCAAGGCGGCCCTGGTGATCACCGAGGCCGCCACCAACATCCTGAAGCATGCCGGCAGCGGCGACATCCTGCTGCGGCCGCTGGAGGGCGACGGCACGCGGGGCATGGAAATCCTGGCCATCGACAAGGGGCCGGGTTTCGCCAACCTGGACCTGGCCATGCGCGACGGCATGTCCACCGCCGGCAGTTATGGCGTGGGCCTGGGCGCGATGCGGCGGGTGGCCGATGAATTCGACCTCTACACCGACCGCGATCACGGCACCGTGCTGCGCATGGCGGTCTGGGCCGCCGCGCCGCCATCGACGCCATGGACGGTGGGCGCCGTCTGCCTGCCCCTGCCCAGCGAGCATGCATGCGGCGACGCCTGGGGCGCTGCCTGCAGGAATGCCGAGCTGTTGCTGATGGTGGCCGACGGCCTCGGCCATGGCCCGGAGGCAGCCCGCGCTTCCCAGGCAGCGGTGGCCCTGGTGGATGCGCAGGCAACCTTCGCGCCGGAAACGCTGCTGCAGCGCGCCCACATTGCCCTGCATGGCACGCGCGGCGCCGCGCTGGCGGTGGCCTGCCTGAATCCGGCCGAGGGCAGCCTGCGCTTTGCCGGCATCGGCAACATCAGCGTCTCGATGCATGCGGCAGGAACCTCCCGGCATCTGGTGTCGCACAATGGCATCGTGGGCAGCAATATGCGCAAGGTGCAGGAGTTCCGGATGGACTTCGGCGACGATGACCTCCTGATCATGCACAGTGACGGCCTGGCCACCCGCTGGGACCTGGAACGCTATCCCGGCCTGCTGCGGCATCATCCTTCCCTGATCGCCGCCGTCCTGTACCGCGATCATGCCCGCCACCGCGACGATGTCAGCGTGGTGGTGGCACACAGGAACCGGGAGTAGCCGCAGATGACCAAGCGCATCCTCACCGTGGGCATCCAGGCCGAGTTCGATGTCGTGGCCTGCCGGCAGCGCGCCCGCCAGATCGCGGCGCTGTGCGGCTTTGGCCTGCAGGACCAGGCGCGCATTGCCACGGCGGTGTCGGAAATCGCGCGCAATGTGTTCAACTATGCCGCGCCGGGCCGCGCGGAATTCCTGATCGAGGGCGAAACCGCGCCGCAGGTGCTGATCATCCGCATCGAAGACCATGGACCCGGCATCGCCGATCTCGAAGCCATCCTGGCGGGACAGTACAAGTCGCCGACCGGCATGGGCATGGGCCTCTTGGGCGCGCAGCGGCTGATGGACCGCTTCACGATCGATACCGGCCCCGGCGGCACGCTGGTGGAATTGAAGAAGCTCTTTCCGGCGCAGGCGCGCCTGCTCACGCCGGCGCTGATCGGCGACATCGGCGCGCGCCTGGCGGCCATGCCGGCCGAAGCCACGCTGACCGAAGTGCAGCAGCAGAACCGCGAACTGCTGTCCACGCTGGCCGAGCTCAAGGCGCGACAGGAAGAACTGCTGCAGCTCACGCGCGAACTGGAAGACACCAACCGCGGCGTGGTGGCGCTGTATGCCGAGCTCGATGAAAAGGCCGGCCACCTGCGCCGCGCCGACGAGATGAAGTCGCGCTTTTTGTCCAACATGAGCCATGAGTTCCGCACGCCGCTCAGTTCGATCCGGGCGCTGTCCAAGCTGCTGCTGGACCGGGTTGACGGCGAACTCACGGCGGAGCAGGAAAAGCAGGTCAACTTCATCCTGCGCGGCGCGGAAGACCTGTCGGAACTGGTCAATGACCTGCTCGACCTGGCCAAGATCGAAGCCGGCAAGATCGACATCCGCCCCGGCAAATTCGAAGTGGCCGAGCTGTTTTCGGCGCTGCGCGGCATGCTGCGCCCGCTGCTGGTCAGCGAATCGGTGCGGCTGGAATTCGATGACCCGGTCGGCGTGCCTGCCCTGTACACCGACGAGGCCAAGCTGTCGCAGATCCTGCGCAATTTCATTTCCAATGCGCTGAAGTTCACCGATGCCGGCGAAGTCAGGATCAGCGCCGCCGCCCTGCCGTCGGAGCAGTCGGTACGGCTGTCGGTCCGCGATACCGGCGTTGGCATCCCCGAGGAAAGCCAGCAGCTGGTGTTCGAGGAATTCACCCAGGTCGAGAACCGCATGCAGAAGCGGGTCAAGGGCACTGGCCTGGGCCTGCCGCTATGCCGCAAGCTGGCCGCGCTGCTGGGCGGGCGGGTCGAGCTGCAAAGCACGCTGGGCGAAGGGTCGACCTTTTCGGTGGTGCTGCCGGTGCATTATGCGGCGTTGCCGGCGCCGGCCGCGTCGCCAGCGGCCAGCTCCGGCAGCCAGGACGGCCAGCCCGATGGGCGGCGGCCGGTGCTGGTGGTGGAGGATGACGAATCCACCCGCCTGCTGTACGAGCGCTTCCTGCATGGCTCGGCATTCCGGCCGGTGCATGCGGCCAGCGTGCGGCAAGCCGAGGAACAGTGGCTGGTGCAGGAGCCGGCGGCGGTGCTGCTGGACATTAGCCTGAAGGGAGAAGAAACCTGGCGCTGGCTGGCAGACATCAAGAGCGACCAGCGCCGTGCGCGGGTGCCGGTGGTGCTGGCCACCCAGACCGACGACAAGCGCAAGGGCCTGGCGCTGGGCGCCGATGCCTATTACATCAAGCCGTTGTCACGACGGGAACTGCTGTCCACGCTGGACTACCTGACCGGCGCCGGCACACAGACAAACAAGGAGAGCCCGTTGTGAGGCGGCCGGCTTTATGAGTGCAAGCAAGCATGAATCCCTGGTGCTGAACGTCGACGACAACGACGGCGCCCGCTATGCCAAGACGCGCATCCTGACCCGCGCCGGACTGAAGGTGATCGAGGCCGCCAGCGGCGGTGAAGCCCTGCAGATGGCCAATGAACACCATCCTGACCTGGTGCTGCTGGACATGAAGCTGCCCGACATCCATGGCATGGAGGTATGCCGCATGCTCAAGCAGGATCCGGCCATGGGCTCGATCCTGGTGCTGCAGACCTCGGCGTCCTACCTGTCCAGCGCCGACAAGATCCGCGCCCTGGACGGCGGCGCCGACAACTACCTGTTCGAGCCGATCGAGCCGGAGGAACTGGTGGCCAATGTGAAGGCGCTGCTGCGCCTGGGCCGGGTGGAACGGCAACTGCGCGATGCCGACCGCCAGAAGGACGAGTTCCTGGCCACGCTCGCGCATGAGCTGCGCAATCCGCTGGGCCCGATACGCAATGCGGTCGAACTTCTGCGCCAGATCGGCAACGATGCGCCGCAGCAGCAGGAGCAGGCGCGCCAGACCATCATCCGCCAGACCAACCACCTGGTGCGCCTGGTCGACGACCTGCTGGATGTCTCGCGCATCAACCAGGGCAAGATCACCCTGCGGCGCGAGCCAACCGAACTGGCGGCCTTCATCGGCACCGCGCTGGAAACCGTGCAGCCGATCATGGCGTCGCGCCAGCATGCGCTATCGGTCACCCTGCCGCCGCAGAGCGTCACGCTGCATGGCGACAATGTGCGGCTGGCCCAGATCATCGGCAACCTGCTGCACAATGCCGCCAAGTTCACCCCGGTGGGCGGCCAGGTCACGCTGACCGCCGCGCTCGAAGGCGACGTGCTGGTGATACGCATTGCCGACAACGGCATCGGCATCGCGCCCGACAATGCGGCGCGCATCTTCGACCTGTTCGCCCAGGCCCAGCATGTGTCCGACCGGGTCCAGGATGGCCTCGGCATCGGCCTGTCGCTGGTGAGGAAACTGGTCGAGCTGCACGGCGGCACGGTCACTGTCAGCAGCCGGGGCGAAGGACAGGGCAGCACCTTCGAGGTCAGGTTGCCGGTGATGGCGAGCGCCCCGCTGCCGGCGCCGGCGACAGCGGCCGCTGAGTCCAGCGCCCTGCATGGTCAACGCATCCTGGTGGTGGACGACAGCGCCGACTCCGCCGCCATGCTGTGCGCGCTGCTGGAGATCAATGGCCACACGGTTGCCACCAGCAATACCGGCAAGGACGCGATCGCCACCGCGGCCAGCTTCCGGCCTGACACCGTTTTCCTGGACATCGGCCTGCCCGACATGACCGGCTATGAAGTGGCGTCGACCCTGCGCGGCATGCCCGAAACAGCCAGGGCAACGCTGGTGGCGCTGACCGGTTACGGCCAGCAGAAGGACAAGAAGGATGCGATGGCGGCCGGCTTCGACCATCACCTGGTCAAGCCGATCAATTTCGATGCGCTGATGGCGCTGACCTCGCGCAAGCCCCCGGCCTGAGGCAGCCTCCCAGGCTGCCGGCGCAGGCATTGAACCCGCGCCGGCGCCGCCACTCCAAACAGCAGGCCCATTTCCCTCTCCCGAATGCATGCCCACGCTGTCCCGTCTCATTGGCCGCCTCGCGCTCGCCGTGCTGGTGCTGTTCCTGCTGTTCCTGGCGGAGGCGCCGCTGAAGATGGCCTGGTACGCTGCCCGGCTGGCGGCGATGCCGGCGCCGCAGTCGCTGGCCATGCCGGTCGACGGCGTGCATCGGGCCGCGTTGCGCGACAACTGGCATGCGCCGCGCGACGGCGGCGCCCGGCGCCATGAGGGCCTGGACATCTTCGCGCCGCGCGGCCGCCCGGTACGGTCCGCCACCGAAGGCATCGTGCTGGATGTGGGCAACAACCGTCTCGGGGGGCAGGTGGTGTGGGTGCTCGGACCGGGCGGGCAGCGGCATTACTATGCCCATCTCGACCGCTTTTCCGACGTGCGCCGCGGGCAGCGGGTCGCCAGCGGCAATGTGCTGGGTTATGTCGGCACCACCGGCAATGCGCGCGGCACGCCGCCGCATCTGCATTACGGCGTCTACACCAATGCCGGCGCCATCAATCCCTATCCCCTGCTGGTAAGGCACGCGCAGGCACGGGCGCCGGCTCATGCCTCAGCCGGCTGAAGCGCGTTGGCCGGCGCGGCCGGGCTGGCGTCATGGAACGCATGGCGGCCCTTGCCGCTGCTCTTGGCTGTGTACATCGCGAGGTCGGCATTGCGCAGCAGGGGAGCGGCGCAGGTGCCGTCCTGCGGATACAGGCTGATGCCGATCGAGGCCTGGGTTCGGCAGCATTGGCGGTCGTTCAGCAGGAAGTCTTCCGCCAGGGTGTTGTTGATGCGGCGGGCGATCTGGACGATCTCGGCATGATCCGCCTGCGCCAGGACGATGACGAACTCATCGCCGCCAAGGCGCGCCAGCTTGTCTTCCGTTCGAACCGCGGCGGCCAGCCGGCCGGCGGCTGCCACCAGCAGCGCATCGCCGGCATCATGGCCGAAGGTGTCGTTGACTGATTTGAAATTGTCGAGGTCGATGAACAGAACAGCCAGGCTGGAAGCGTTGGCAGCGGCCGACTCGATTGCACGGGGCAGGAAATTCGTGAGCCAGAGACGGTTGGGCAAGCCGGTCAGCGCGTCCACGTGGGCCATTTTCATCAGGACGTCCTGATTCGCCCTGGTCTCGGAGACGTCGCGCAGAAGGATGACCAGGCCGGCATCGGCGCGCAGCAGACGCCGGTGCAGGCAGATGCGCTGGCCGTTACGCGTGGTTTCCAGTTCTTCCTCGTGCGATCCGGCGGCCATCGCATGACTGCATGCCTGGACCAGGCCGGCAATCCCTTCGCTGTCGCGCAGTTCGCCCAGCCGCCTTCCCAGCAGGTCGCACCTGGCCAGGCCGGCGTGTTCGGCGCCGCGCTCATTGCAGTCCTGAATGATGAAATCAGTGAAGCGGCCGCCGTGCTGCCGTACCGGAAGAAGGATCAGCAAGCCTTCCTTGCCGGCGTCCATGGCTTTCAGGCAGGCGCCGCGCATTTGCTCGGCAAGCTGCCTGCGCTTGTCCAGACGCACCGCCAGCGCCATGCCGCCCAGCCCCAGGGCGAAAAGCAGCATGTTGGCGATGAACAGATGCTGGTGCACCAGTTCCCGGTACCGCGCCAGCATCGCCGACGCGGGAGAGGTCGCCTTGCCAGGCGGATTGCCGGTTTCCGGTTCCGGCCCGAGTGCCGCTTCCGCATCGCTGAGCGCCGCATTGTTGATGTCCCACCATTGCAGACTGAGCCAGAGGGCCATGCCAGCCAGGCCGCATGCCAGCGGCCAAACCAGTGTGGCCATGGCCGGGCCCGGCGAGTGCCTGGAACTGACGCGTTGGCCGCCGGGATGCGTGGCGACAAGGCGGGGAAAGGGGGCTGAGGAATGTTTCCGGAAAAAAAGCATGGGCTATCCTTTATCGCACTTTGGGCATCCTCAGCTTGGGAACAGCAAACGTCCTTTTATCGCACCAGAAACTGGATTCCGAAAAATTTTTTCAGGGAAATTTATTGTTCAGGCGCAATTTCTGTCGATATGTAGAATGGTAATTTTGATAGCCATGCTATATATTTCTGAAGAGAAATTCTCTTGCGATAGCGCCAATGAATCAGCGTCCCTTTCCTGAAAACAGCCGTGCGCATGCCAGCCAGGCGCAGCCTTCGACCATCGGCAATCCGTCGGCAGCCAGGGAATTCAAAGCGCAGCAGACTCCTGCCAATGCTGGCGAACAGGCCGATGGGCCGCTGCTACAGGCCGCGCAGCGCCTGCGCGAGTCACGGCAGCAATTGCATGACCTGATCGCGCTGGCTCCTTCTCCTTATCTGCTGGCCAGTCGCGACGGCGTGCTGCTGGAGGCGAATCCGGCGCTGTGCGCCATGAGCGGTCATGCGCCGGCCGATCTGACCGGCCGCAATCTGGCCTGGCTGCTTCCGGATGGTCCGCGCACGCCAGGCGACGACGATGCCATGCTGCCCGGCATACGCAGCTTGCGCCACCGGGACGGTCATGCGATCCCGGTGCGCCTGCATGCCAGCGTGAGCCGGGATGCCAGCGGCGCACCAGACAGGCTGCACTGTTTTTTGAGCCAGGCCGGGGACGGGCTGCCGGAAAACCGCTCGCAGGAACTGGCCTTGCATGATGCGCTGACCGGCCTGCCCGACCGGACACTGCTCAATCAACGGCTGCAGCACCTGCTGGAGCAGGCGGACGGCAAGCCGGTCGCGCTGATGTTCCTGGACCTCGACCAGTTCCGCAAAGTCAACGAGATGCTGGGGCATGAAGCGGGCGACCAGCTGTTGCGCCAGGTGGCGCTGCGCCTGCGGGCCATGCTGCCGGCCGATGGCATCGTCGCCCGTCTGGGGGGCGATGAATTTGTCGTGGCGGCGCGTTGCCCAGCGGGCGCCTCCGACGCCGCGGCCACCGCCGGCCGCCTGCTGGCAGCGCTGGCGGCGCCATTCAGCATGGGCGGGGAGGAAGCCGGCATCAGTGCGTCAATCGGCGTGGCGATGCATCCGGCCGATGCCGCCACCCGCGAAACGCTGTTCCGGCATGCCGACGCCGCGCTGCACCGCGCCAAGGCAGCAGGCCGCAACAGCTGGTGCTTTTTTGAAGCCGAGGTCAATGCCAGGGCGCGCGCCAGAATGCTGATGGAACAGGCGCTGCACCGTGCGCTGGAACGCGGCGAGTTCGAACTGCATTACCAGCCGCGCCTCGACCTGCGCAGCATGGCGGTGACCGGCATGGAAGCCCTGCTGCGCTGGAATCATCCCCACCTGGGCCGGATTGCGCCGCAGGACTTCATTCCGGTGGCGCAGCAGCTTGACCTGATGGATGACATCGGCCACTGGGCGCTGCGGCAAGCCTGCCTGCAGGGTGGCCGCCTGCAACGCCAGTTCGGCCGCGCGCTGCGGGTGTCGGTGAATCTGTCGGCACGGCAGCTGTGTCATCCGGCGCTGGGCGAACGGCTGGGCGCTGCGCTGGAAGCCGCCGGCCTGGCGCCGCAACTGCTGGAACTGGAACTGGCCGAGACTGCCCTGACCGACGACCTCGACGCGGCGGCACGGCGCCTGGGGGCACTGAAGGCCCATGGCGTGCGGATTGCCGTCGACCACTTCGGCGCGGGCGGCGGCGCCCTCGCCTGCATCCAGCACCTGCCGGTCGATACCGTCAAGCTCGACCCGACACAGGACAGCGCCAGGCCAGGTTTCCTGAAAGCGCTGGTCACGCTGGCGCATGCGCTGGACATACGCGTCACTGCCACCGGCATCGAAACCCTGCCCCTGCGCGACCGGATGCGCGACGCCGGCTGTGACGACGGCCAGGGCTATCTGCTGGCGGGACCGCTGTCCCTGGCGGAATTCCAGCTGTTTCTGGCCCGCCTGCCGGCGTAGGGCGATTTCACCCGACCCGGCCCGCGGGCTGGCCTGCGCGCCGGCTCAGGCTGTTTCGGCCAGCCGGACCCAGGTTGCGCCCGGCATGCTCGGCCTCGTACAGCGCGGCATGGGCATGGCCGAGCAGCGCGGAAAACGGCTCTTCCGCCGGCAGGGCGCCCGGCTCTAGCCGTTCCAGCAGTTGCCGCAGGCGTTGCGCCACCTGCATTGCCGCCGCCGTGCCGGAATACGGCAGCAGCAGCGCGAATTCCTCGCCGCCCAGGCGGGCAAGGCAGTCGATGGTGACGGGCATGCTGCTGCGCGCCAGCGATCCCGGCACAAGGAGCCCGTGATCAGCAAAAACATGACGGGACTCAGCATGGCATCAACTCAGGGTGAAACGCCAAAGACGGCAGGAACGGCAACGATGGCGCACAGGAGAATATTGCATCCAGGTAATTATATGGACAGAACGATATGTTTCTCCCGCACGCTACTTTTCTTGTGGCGACATCGCGTCTGACAGGAAAGCATTCTTCCTTGAACAGAGACAAGAGCGATGCATCTTGGCAATTTGAGTTACAAGGAGGCAATGACAGGATGCGCAGGCAGGCGGAATAACAGGCGCGCCAATGCGCCTGCCCACTTAAACGCTACCGTGTCTATTACCGCACCGCTCAATTAAGAATAATTATCATTACGGTGCTACACTTATATCTCCGCCACGCCCCGCTCTCTCTGCCCATGTCAGCCATCCAACAAGCCATCATGCCCCGCTCCCTTCCACAGGCTGCCAGCCAGCCCCTGTCGCTACTGCGCAAGGGCGAGCGCGCCGTGGTCGCGGGCATGGCCGACGCTGCCGGCGACGAGGAACGCGCGGTGCAGCTGCGCTTGCGCGAACTGGGTTTCGTGCCTGGCGAGGCCGTGCGCGTCGTGGCGGTGTCGTTTCCCGGCGCCGATCCGATCGCGGTGCGCGTGGGCGCCACCACGTTCGCGCTGCGCCGCTTCGAGGCGGCGATGGTCCAAGTCATTCCTTCGTAATTACCGTTCATGAATGCCATCCGGCCCCTGCGCCTTGCCCTGGTGGGCAATCCCAACTGCGGCAAGACCGCGCTCTTCAACCGCCTCACCGGCGCGCGCCAGAAAGTGGCCAACTATGCCGGCGTCACCGTCGAGCGCAAGGAAGGCCAGTTCTTCTCCGCCACCGGACGGGCCTACCAGGTCACCGACCTGCCCGGCGCATACAGCCTGAAACCGATGACGCCCGACGAGGCCATCACCCGCGAGGTGCTGCTGGGCGCCCGCGCCGACGAGGCCGCGCCCGACCTGGTGGTGCTGGTGGTGGACGCCACCCGGCTGCGGCTGAACCTGCGCCTGGTGCTGGAGGTCCTGCGCCTGAAGCGGCCAACCGTGCTGGCGGTCAACATGATGGACGTGGCCAGGAAGCGCGGCATGCAGATTGACATCGCCGCGCTGCAGCGCGAACTGGGCATTCCGGTGATCGAAACCGTGGCCGTGCAGCCGGGCGGCGCCAGCGCGCTGCTGGCGCAGCTCGACCAAATCGCCGCCGACCATGCCGGCCTGCCGCCCCAGGCCGGCGTGCCTGGTGCGGAGAGCGACGCCGCCACGGTGGAAGACACCCAGGCCCGCGTCAGGCGCATCCTGGAAGCGGCGGTTGCCAACCCCGGCCGCGAGAACGTGCCCGGCGAGCGCATCGATGCGGTGGTGCTGCATCCGGTGGCGGGCTACGTGATCCTGGCCGCCGTGCTGTTCCTGATCTTCCAGGCGGTGTTTTCCTGGTCGCAGTGGCCAATGGAACTGATCAAGGATGGCGTCGACGGCCTCGGCGCGCTGGTGCGCGACGCGATGCCCGACGGCCTGCTGCGCAGCCTGCTGGTGGACGGCATCCTGTCCGGCGTGGGCAGCGTGCTGGTGTTCCTGCCGCAGATCCTGATCCTGTTCCTGTTCATCCTGGCGCTGGAGGATTCCGGCTACCTGCCGCGCGCGGCCTTCCTGCTCGACCGCCTGATGGGCAGCGTCGGTCTCTCGGGCCGCGCCTTCATTCCGCTGCTGTCGAGCTTTGCCTGCGCGGTGCCGGGCATCATGGCCACCCGCACCATACAGAACCCGCGCGACCGCCTGGCCACCATCATGATCGCGCCGCTGATGACCTGTTCGGCGCGGCTGCCGGTGTATGCGCTGATCATCGGCGCCTTCATTCCCGAGCGCTCGGTGGGCATCTTCAACCTGCAGGGCCTGGTGCTGTTCGGCCTGTACGTGCTGGGCATCGTCTCGGCGATGGCGGTGGCCTGGGTCTTCAAGCGCACCCTGGGCAACAAGGGCGCGCATGCGCTGATGCTGGAACTGCCCGACTATCACTGGCCCAACCTGCGCAACCTGGCCATCGGCCTGTGGGAGCGGGCCCGCATCTTCGTCAGCCGGGTCGGCACCATCATCCTGGCGCTGATGGTGCTGCTGTGGTTCCTTTCCAGCTTCCCGGCGCCGCCGGCCGGCGCCACCGGTCCGGCCATCCAGTACAGCCTGGCAGGGCAGCTGGGCCAGTGGCTGCAGCTTGTCTTTGCGCCGGTCGGCTTCAACTGGCAGATCGCGATTGCGCTGATCCCTGGCCTGGCCGCGCGTGAAGTGGCGGTCGGCGCGCTGGGCACCGTCTATGCGCTGTCGGCCACCGGCGACGCGCTGGCCACCACGCTCACGCCGATGATCTCGGCAACCTGGACCCTGCCGACCGCGCTGTCGCTGCTGGCCTGGTACGTGTTTGCGCCGCAATGCATTTCCACCCTGTCCATCGTGCGCCGCGAGACCAACTCCTGGAAGCCGGTGCTGGCGATGGCGGGCTACATGTTTGCGCTGGCCTATCTGGCGGCATTCGCCACCTTCCAGATCAGCCGCGCTCTCCTGGGAGGATGACCATGCTGCAGAACCTGATCGTCGCACTGATCGTGGCCTGGGCCGTGTGGGTGGCGGCAAGCCGCCTGCTGCCGCGGCCGCTGCGCGCCGCGCTGCGCAAGCGCGCCGCGCAACTGGCCGGCGCGGTTGGCCTGGCACGGCTGGCGCAAAGGCTGGCCACGCCGGCCAGCAGCGCCGGCGCCTGCGGCGGCTGCGACAGTTGCGGCGACAAACCCGCGGCCGCGCCGGCAAAGGATGGCGTGGTTGGCGGCATTGGCGTGGAGGCCTTGCGCAGGACCATACGGCGCTGAGACGTGGCTGGCCAGGCGGAGGCCGCCGCACCAGAACCTGCAGGCAGGATGAGCCCTGCAAGATGTTGCCGCTGCGGGCAAGCGCACATCTGGTGCAATACCCGAAGGCAATTGCAGCATGGGAGGCAAACCGCCGGCGGCGCAAGGGCATCGGCGGCGTGCGCTGCAAGCGTGGTCCCGGCCGGCGAGATCGGAACGGAATCTGGCTGGCGGCATGGCCGCCAGCCAGCCTTCAGATCTCCACCTGCGTGCCCAGTTCGATCACCCGGTTGGTCGGCACCCGGAAGTAGTCCGCCGCATCCCGGGCATTGCGCGACATGGTGGCGAACAGCGCCTCGCGCCAGCGCGCCATGCCGCCGCCGACGGCGGAGATCACGGTCTGGCGGGCGATGAAGAAGGAGGTCTCCATCATCTCGAATTCCAGGCCATGCCTGGCGCACAACGCCAGCGCAAGCGGAATGTCGCGCTCGTCCTTGAAGCCGTAATACACATTGACCTGGTAGCACTCATGGCCCAGCGGCTCGACCTTGACCCGGTCTTCCATCGGCACGGTGGGAATGTCCTCGTTGAACACGGTCAGGAAGACGATGCGCTCGTGCAGCACCTTGTTGTGCAGCAGGTTGTGCAGCATCGCATGCGGCACGCCGTCGCCTTCGGCGCGGAAGAAGATGCCGGTGCCGTCGACCCGGTGCGGCGGGCCATAGAACAGCGACTGCAGGAAATCGTTCAGCGGGATGGCGTGCTTCTTCAGGTTGTTGAACACCAGTTCGCGGCCGGTCTTCCAGGTCAGCATGATGGTCACCATCAGCGCCGACAGCGCCAGCGGGAACCAGCCGCCGCTGACGATCTTCAGCGAGGTCGAGGCCAGCAGCGTGAGGTCCAGCGTCAGGAAGAAGCCGGTGGCCAGCGTGGCCAGCAGCAGATTGTATTTCCACTGGTAGCGCACCACGAAGAAGGTCAGGATGGTGGTGGTGGTCATGGTGGCGGTGGCGGCGATGCCGTAGGCCGAGGCCAGGTTGCCGGAAGAGCCGAAGCCGATCACCGCCATCAGCACGATGGTCAGCTGCACCCAGTTCACCAGCGGGATGTAGATCTGGCCCATTTCGCGGTCGGAGGTGTAGATCACCCGCATGCGCGGCAAAAAGCCCAGCGAGATCGCCTGCTGCGTCACCGAGAAGGCGCCGGAGATGGTGGCCTGCGAGGCGATCACGGTGGCCATGGTCGACAGCACCACCAGCGGATAGACGCTCCACGGGCCGAGCTGCTGGAAGAAGGGATTGCTCACCGCCGCCGGCGTGGACATCAGCAGCGCGCCCTGGCCGAGATAGTTCAGCGCCAGCGCCGGGAGCACCACCGAGAACCAGGCCAGCCGGACCGACTTCTTGCCGAAGTGGCCCATGTCGGCATACAGCGCCTCGGCGCCGGTCAGCGCCAGCACCACCGCGCCCAGCGCGATGAAGGCGAACCAGCCGTTGTGCAGCATGAAGTTCAGTCCATGCAGCGGATTGAAGGCGGCCAGCACCGCCGGATAGTGCACGATATTGATCACGCCCATGGTCGCCAGGGTGGCGAACCAGACCAGCACGATGGGGCCGAAGAACTTGCCGATGCCGGCGGTGCCCTTGCGCTGCAGCGAGTACAGCGCCACCAGCACCGTCACCGTCAGCGGCAGCACATAGGGCTTCAATGCGGGCGTGGCCACTTCCAGGCCTTCGATGGCGGAAAGCACCGAGATCGCGGGGGTGATCACGCCGTCGCCATAGAACAGGCCCGCGCCCATCATGCCCAGCAGCATCACCGGATAATGCCAGCGCGAACCGGTGCCGACCGAGGACATCGCCAGCGCGCTCAGGGCCATGATGCCGCCCTCGCCGCGGTTATTGGCGCGCAGCACCAGGGTCACATACTTGAGAGAGATGATCAGGATCAGGCCCCACAGGATCAGCGACACCACGCCCAGGATGTTGGTATGCGTCAGCGCAATGCCATGCTCCTCGGAAAACACTTCCTTCATCGTGTACAGCGGGCTGGTGCCGATGTCCCCGTAGACGATGCCAATGGCGGCGATGGTCAGCGTCAGAAGCCGGCTGCCATGCCCTGGGCCTGCATGGCTGTGAGCGTTGTGCTCGCTGCCATTTTCGGCGTGGCTGTCGTTGGTAGTGGATGAGGCCAATGGACACCTGTCGTTTCTGGAAAAACCCGCATATTAACTGAGAGCATGCCCGCCTGGCGCGTTCGCCGGCACCCATGATGTTGTCGCTGGAGTATGCCTGCATACCGTTGTTCATGGCTTGACATGAACGAGCAGCCCGGCGGATTGCCGGCGCCGGGCCGGAAGCAGGCGTGCGGACGCCATCGGGCGCATAATGCCGCCTTTCCTTTTCTCAAGAAACGCCGTTCCTTCCCATGAACCCTGGCATGCTGTCCGCCGCCCTGGCCTTTCTGGCCTGGGGCCTGTTCCCGCTGTATTTCAAACTTTTCCAGGGCATTGCGGCGCAGGAAATCCTGGCGCACCGGATGGTCTGGTCGCTGCTGTTCCTGGCCGTGGTGCTGCTGTGGCGGCGCCAGTGGGCCTGGCTGATCGCGGCGGCCGGCAAGCCGCGCCTGCTGGCCGGTTTCGCCGCCAGCGCCCTGCTGCTGGCGGCCAACTGGGGCATTTATATCTGGTCGGTCAATCATGACCGTGTCGTCGATGCCAGCCTGGGCTACTTCATCAATCCGCTGGTCAACGTGGTGCTGGGTTTCTTCGTGCTCGGGGAGCGCATGCGGCCGGTGCAATGGACGGCGGTGGCGCTGGCCGCGGCCGGCGTCGGCTGGCTGACCTGGCAGGCCGGGCATCCGCCGTGGATCTCGCTGGCGCTGGGCCTGACCTTCGGCATCTACAGCCTGCTGCGCAAGACCGCCTCGCTGGGCGCGTTGGAAGGGCTGTCGCTGGAAACCATCTTGCTGTTTCCGTTCGCCGTCGTGTACCTGGCCTGGCTGGCGCAGCATGGCCAGAACGGCTTTGCCGCCGCCACGCCGCTGACCCAGGCGCTGCTGGCGCTGTCGGGCCCGATCACCGCGATCCCGCTGCTGCTGTTCGCCGCCGCCGCGCGCCAGCTGTCGCTGTCGCTGCTGGGCCTGATGCAGTACATGGTGCCGACCATGCAGCTGCTGCTGGGCGTGTGGCTCTACCATGAGCCGTTCGGCATCGGCCGGCTGGCCGGTTTTGCGCTGATCTGGGGCGGCCTGGCGCTGTACTCGGCCGACGGCATGCTGCGCGCCTGGCGCCGGCCGCAGGCGGCGGGCTGATCGCAGCCGGCAGGGCAAAGGCAGCGGCGAACGCGGCTGTACCCTGCCGCGCCCTTGCGTTATCCTTCTCCTCCTTTATCCTCCCTGCCCTTCAAGCAAACCAGACCCCAACATGGCCAATTACGTATACACGATGAACCGCGTGGGCAAGATCGTCCCGCCCAAGCGCCACATCCTGAAAGATATTTCCCTGTCGTTCTTCCCCGGCGCCAAGATCGGCGTGCTGGGCCTGAACGGCTCCGGCAAGTCCACGCTGCTGAAGATCATGGCCGGCGTCGACAAGGACATCGAAGGCGAAGCCATTCCGATGCCCAACCTGAATATCGGCTACCTGCCGCAGGAGCCGCAGCTGGACCCGGAACAGACCGTGCGCGAGGCGGTCGAGGCCGGCCTGGGCGAGGCTTTCGCCGCCCGCGCCAAGCTCGACGCGGTGTATGCCGCCTATGCCGAGCCCGACGCCGACTTCGATGCGCTGGCCACCGAGCAGGCGCGGCTGGAAGCCATCATCGCCGCCTCCGACGGCGGCAACCTGGAGCTTCAGCTGGAAATGGCGGCCGATGCGCTGCGCCTGCCGCCATGGGACGCGAAGATCGGCGTGCTGTCGGGCGGCGAGAAGCGCCGGGTGGCGCTGTGCCGGCTGCTGCTGTCCAAGCCGGACATGCTGCTGCTGGACGAGCCGACCAACCATCTCGACGCGGAGTCGGTGGACTGGCTGGAGCAGTTCCTGCACCGCTTCCCCGGCACCGTGGTCGGCATCACCCATGACCGCTACTTCCTCGACAACGCGGCCGAATGGATCCTGGAGCTGGACCGCGGCCACGGCATTCCCTGGAAGGGCAATTACAGCTCCTGGCTGGAGCAGAAGGAAAACCGCCTGAAGCAGGAGGAGTCGACGGAGAGCGCGCGCCAGAAGGCGCTGCAGAAGGAACTGGAATGGGTGCGCCAGAACCCCAAGGGCCGCCAGGCCAAGAGCAAGGCGCGCCTGGCCCGCTTCAACGAGCTGTCCGAGCATGAATACCAGAAGCGCAACGAGACCCAGGAAATCTTCATCCCGGTGGCCGAGCGCCTGGGCAATGAAGTCATCGAGTTCAAGAACGTCAGCAAGGGCTACGGCGACCGGCTGCTGATCGACAACCTGTCGTTCAAGGTGCCGCCCGGCGCCATCGTCGGCATCATCGGCCCCAACGGCGCCGGCAAGTCGACCCTGTTCCGCATGCTGGCCGGACGCGAGCAGCCCGACAGCGGCGAAGTCGTGATCGGCTCAACGGTACAGTTGTCGCTGGTGGACCAGTCGCGCGACGACCTCAACAACAAGAAGACCGTGTTCGAGGATGTCTCCAACGGCGCCGACCTGCTGACCGTGGGCCGCTTCGAGATGCCGTCGCGGGCTTATCTGGGCCGCTTCAACTTCAAGGGCAGCGACCAGCAGAAGGTCGTCGGCAACCTCTCCGGCGGCGAGCGCGGCCGGCTGCACCTGGCCAAGACGCTGCTCATGGGCGGCAACGTGCTGCTGCTGGACGAACCGTCCAACGACCTCGACGTGGAAACCCTGCGCGCGCTGGAAGACGCGCTGCTGGAATTCGCCGGCAGCGTGATGGTGATCTCGCATGACCGCTGGTTCCTGGACCGCATCGCCACCCATATCCTGGCCTTCGAAGGCAATTCGCAGGTGACCTTCTTCGACGGGAATTACCAGGAGTACGAGGCCGACAAGAAGAAGCGGCTGGGCGAGGAAGGCGCCAAGCCCAAGCGCATCCGGTACAAGCCCTTGCGCGGATAAGGCAGCCCGGCAGTGCGTAGGGCGGAATACCCCGAAGGGACATTCCGCCGGACCGTTGCTTGCGGCAAGGCGCCATCTTCGCCCGTCGTTCCGCCGTCCCCGGTGCAAGGCCCTTCGGGGATTGCACCCTACGCACGCTGCTCGAGGCAAAGGCCTGGCAGTCGACTGCCGCTGCATTACTGACGACCCGGCATTCCTTGCGCGAATAGTCGGTTAAGCGCGGGCAGGCGTGGCATGGGCTTCTCATGCCACAGGGGACCGGCGTGGCTTGCTATAAACGTCCATGTCGCCGAGACCCAGCGAAACAAGCGTCTTGTTGACCATCGCCTCGCTCTTCCGGGAGCTTGCGTCGGCATCGCCGATCTTGTTGTTCTGAAGGCAGAGGTCAGTGAGCGTGTTATTGATCTTCAGCGCCTCCAATATCAATTGCAGGCCTGCATCGCCGATCTTGTTGTACCCAAGGTCCAGCGACACGAGCGTCTTGTTGGCCTCCAGGATGTTTTTCACGGAAATTGCGCCGGCATTGCTGGCCTTGTTATGCCGAAGGCGGAGGTCAGTGAGCGTGCTATTGACCGTCAGCGCTTCTGCCATGTGTGCCAGGCACGCATCGCCGATCCTGTTTCTGCCAAGATCGAGTGTGGTGATGCGATCATTGCTCTTCAATGCCTCCGACACCAGGGTGGCGCCAGCACCGCCGATCTCATTGCCCGCCAGGTGAAGCCGGACGAGGCCGCCATGACCTTTCCCGGCATTCAGAAGCAAAGCTGCGCCCGTGTCGCTGATCTGGTTGAAAGAGAGGTCGAGCGTGGCAAGAGCGCCATTGCACGGCAACGCTTTTGACAGCGCATGGACGCCCTCATCGGTGATCACGGTTGCGCCGAGGTCAAGCCTTGTCAACGTGCCGTTGACCTTCAGCGCATCCGAAAATGCGGCTGCGCCATGATCGCCAATCACGTTGGCTCGAAGAACAATCTCGGTAAGGGCGCGATTGGTCTTCAGCGCATCGGCCAGAAAGGTTGCGCCGACGCTGCTCAAGCTGTTGGCTGAAAGGTCGAGCGCGGCAAGCGTGTCATTGGCCTTCAGCCCCTCTGACAACAGGCGTGCGCCGTCATCGTCAATGTCGGTGTTGCAAAGCACAAGGGTGACAAGCGTGCGATCGGTTTTCAGGAAATCCGACAACAAGGCAATGCCGTCCCTGCCCAACCTGGATAACTCAAAGGTCAGGCTGGTGACGGTGCAATTGTCCTTCAGCGCCTTTAACAACGGCGGCAGGAAGCCATTGCTGCAGTCCGCATATCCGAAGTTAAGACTGACCACCCCGCAATGAGGGTCGGCAAGCAACTCTGCAAGCGCTTGCGCCGTGCATGGGTCTTCCGCCCCGTCCACCACCAGCTCGCCCTCGCGGATCCGACCAGACAACTCTGCCAGCGCGGCATCGACCCGATCGTCGCGCGGCTTGGCCGAATCCATCTGCCCATTGAACGCGGGGCCTCTGGTTACACAGGCTGTTTGACTGTCGTCACCGGACGCCTGGAGCAGCGTGTGCTGCGGCGGGCTGGCGCGTATCACGGGCATGCCGGCAACGTTGCCTGAGGATGGCCTGGCTTGCCCGTGATCCGGTGTATGGGTGCCGATTAACTTGTCGGAATTGATGGTGGCAGTGGTGGCATGCATGGTGGCTGATGTCCTGTCAGGAGAGGGGCTTTTCCGGAAGCCCGCCATGGTTAAAGGGTGCCTGGTATTTAACGGGCGAAAAAAAAGGGATCCCTGTTTCCGGACACCGCAGTCATTGCCGCTGCCTGCCCCATGAACTGGCGCACGTCATTTCGGTACCGCTTCTCTGTCGTCGCGCCGAAAACCAGGCATGCCGCTTGCCCAGAGCGTGGCAAGGAAGCAGCTCGGCGAGGAAAGCGCCAGGCCCAAGCGAATCAGGTACACGTCATTGCGGTGATAACAAGGCTGCGCAGCAGTGCGTAGGGCGGAATACCCCGAAGGGGCATTCCGCCGGGCCGTTAATTACGGCAAGGCGCCATCGTCGCCCGTCGCTCCACCGTCCCCGGTGCAATGCCCTCCGGGGATTGCACCCTACGCACTGCCCGTGGCTGTGCGGCAGCGCCGCCACCGCTTGAAAAGCGGCGCCCATGGTCCCCGCAGCGCAGCGGAGCCGCGCCATCATCGGCAACCGCTTTATACCAGGGCTATACCAGCCGGAATGTTATTGGCCTGGACCCTATAATTCTCCATTTGACGACGCCCCATGCCATGAATGCCCTGCGCGGATTTGCCCTGCTGCTGTTGCTGCAAGCCTGCGGCGAAGGATTGAGCCGCCTGCTTTCCCTGCCCATACCCGGCCCCGTGATCGGCCTGCTGCTGTTGTGGCCGGTGGTGCAATGGACGCCGCTGCGCGAGGCCGTGGCGGCGGCGGCGCAGCTGCTGCTGAATCATCTCTCGCTATTCTTCGTGCCGGCCGGCGTGGGCGTGATTGCCCATCTGGACCTTGTGTCAGCGTATGGCATGCGCCTGCTGGCCGTGGTGGTGCTGTCGACCTGGATCGGCCTGGCGGTCACGGCGCTGACGCTGCGCGCGCTGCTGCGGCGGACCGGCCGGGAGCCAGGCCATGAGTGAATTCGTCCAGCTGTGGGTGTATCTGTCTTCCGCGCCGCTGTTCGGGCTGACCTCGACGCTGGTGGTGTATGTGCTGGTGCAATGGGCCTATGAAAGGCTGGACCATGCGCCGTGGGCCAACCCGGTGCTGTGGTCGGTGCTGGCGCTGGGCTCGGTGCTGGTGGCCACCCGCACGCCTTACCAGACCTATTTCGCCGGCGCCCAGTTCGTGCATGTGCTGCTGGGCCCGGCCGTGGTGGCGCTGGGCTGGCCGCTGTGGCAGCGCCGCGGCGAACTCAGGAGCCGCGGCATGGCGCTGGTGCTGGCCGCCACCGTGGGCGGCGCGGCAGCCGCCGGCAGCGCGGTGCTGCTGGCCTGGGCATTCGACCTGCCGGCCGATGTGATCCGCTCGCTCGCGCCCAAGTCCACCACCGCGCCGGTGGCGATGGGCATTGCCGAGCGGCTGGGCGGCATACCGGCGCTGGCGGCGGTGTTTGCGGTGCTGACCGGCATGGTCGGCGCGCTGTCCGGCAAATACCTGTTCGACCTGCTGGGCGTGCGCGACTGGGCCGTGCGCGGTTTTGCATTGGGCACCGCTTCCCATGGCATCGGCGCGGCGCGGGCACTGCAGGTGCATGCCGACGCCGGCGCCTATGCCGGCATTGCGCTGGGCCTGCAGGTGCTGATCGCCTCGCTGCTGCTGCCGCTGGCGGCACGGGCCGTAACGTGGCTGGGCTACTGACAGATCAATTCGACGCGCTCCCGGTCCTCGCGTGGATCGGCATCCGTGAAGACAGAGACGATTTCCGTTTCGGCCAGCGTATGAATCGCGTGCCCAGTGCCGGGCGGGATGCATACGCTGGCGCCGCCATCCATGCGCGTCCTGAAAACGTGGCGGCCAGGACAGCCGCACAGCAAGTACAGCGCAATGGCGCCGCTGAGCACGGTCAGCGTTTCGGTGCAGCGCCGGTGCAGGTGGTTGCCGCGCACCACCTGCGGCCGCGAATGGATGACTTCCACGAACCCTGGCGGCGAAGCCGCGGTGTTCAGCGCAAAGAATTCGCCGCGCGCGTCGACCGCGCTGACGGCAAGCAGCGGATTGTCGCCGGCTTCTCGAAACGCCGCCTGCAGGCAAGGAGGGCGCTCGTGCGCTGGAACCAGGTCGGAACTGAGCTTGGGATGAGTGGCCATGACAAGGAAATAGAGAGTAAGGAATTCCAGAAGCCTGCGCGACAGAAGGCTTCTAGCCGATGATGCGCCGGACCTCATCGAGCACATCGAACATGCAGCTTACCTTCCCTCCCAAGACGACATGGTAGTCCGGCAGGCCGCCGAAGTCGCGAAACACCATGGCCTTGCTGCTGTACTCGCCGGTTGCCGGATCGCAGTAGGCGGACCGCGTGCCCACCGTGTAGCCGCGGTAGCATGCCGCATGCAGCAGGGGAAGATAGGAAGATGCTTCGTCGACCGCCTGCTGCCAGACCGCGGGCGCAGTTTGCGTGTCCTGCCACGAGGGCGGCTTGTCGACATGGCTGGACTGCACGCGGCGGAACTTGCCGGAGGCCAGCACGTGCCCCTGGCGGAAGTTGGACGGCAGCAGCGAGGCATACGGCCCCCTGATCACGGTGGCGGCGGTATCGCGGTACTGCTGCGGCAGGTCCAGCACGAAATGCAGGAATGTGTCGTGCTGCAACGGAATCGGTGCCAGGCCGGACTGCGCATGGAGCCGGTTGATGTCGGCAAAGGTCACATTGAATACCCGGGCGGCCCGGATGGCGTGGCTGTCGGCGCTGATGTCCAGGCCTTGCGCGGCCGCAGCGATGCGGTCGATGCACACCCCGCGCAACAGGCCGACCCGGTTATGCAGCAGCTTCTGCATCAGGATGCGCTGCATCACCGCGCTGTCGAAGGTCTTTTCGGAAGTGAGGAAGGAAGTGTCTATGTCATCGCCGAAAATGTCGCGCGGCCTTTTCACTGGCTTGAGCGCCAGGCCGGCGCCGGCGCAAAAGCCGGCGAAGTCGTCGGCGCTGATCTGCGATTGCCGGTGGATGCCGTACAGGGAATGCATGTCGCTGTCGACCGCATCGCCGAAGGTGTCCATGAAACGCTCGACATTGTCTGCGCATTCGCGCGCCAGCGCCGGGTCGGCGCTGTACATGTAACCCATGTGGAACTGGCCCTGGTTGGTGGACGAGGCCTGGGTGAACAGCGCTTTCTCCTTCTCGATGATCATCACTTCCAGGGTTGGCTGCCGGGCCTTGATTTCATTGGCCAGCAATGCCCCGTAAAAGCCGCCGCCGATAATGGCGACATCTGTGTGCGCAACAGTAGGCATCATGGGTCTCCCTTATCAATCCAGTTCGGCTTCGGTAAGCAGTGGGGCGCTCCGGTCTCTTTCTGACAGCACGGGGGCGCCGGGCAGCGGCCACGCGATGGCTAGCGCGGGGTCGTTCCAGCACAGGCAGCGCTCCTGTTCGGCGACACGGTAGTCCGTGGTCTTGTAGAGCACTTCCGCCGCGCCGCTGGTCACGGCGAAGCCATGGGCAAAGCCGGGCGGAATCCATAGCTGGCGCCGGTTTCGCGCGGAAAGCACGACGCCTATCCATCGCCCGAATGAAGGCCGGCCGCGCCGCAGGTCGACCGCCACATCGAACACCTCCCCGGACACCACGCGCACCAGCTTGCCCTGGGGCCGCGAGAGCTGGTAATGCAGGCCACGCAGCACGCCATGCATGGATCGGGAATGATTGTCCTGAACGAAGAACGCCGACACCCCGGTCAATTCCTGGAAATGCCGCTGATGGAAACTTTCGAAGAAGTGGCCACGTTCGTCGTCATATAGCTGCGGCTCGATCAGCAGGACATCGGGTAGGGATGTGGGCTGGATATGCATGAAGGCTCCTTGGCATCGGGTATTGAACAGGCAAACGGAATGGAAATGCCCTTATCGTCGACGGGCATCATGTGAATCACTGCTCTCGCCGTGCGCTGGCAGCCGGTACGCATGCTGCGCATGCACATGGCGATCCGAGTCCGGAGCGGCGTGGACGCGGGACGATGCTGCAGTTAGCAAACCAAGTTGAACTGGAACGGCGCAAATGCATTAAGGGCGTTTTATTGTGCGATAAAAGGTGTAATGTGCTTTTATGTAACGCGCGACCATGCCTGGTAGTAAAAATTACACAAAATAAATTGAGGAAAAATGGACAGTAAACAGCTTGACATTCGAAGATTTGCTGCATTGCAGCGTGCTCACCCTTGGCCACGCAAGACGGCGGCAGCAGCCGTGCCACCTCGGCGCGGCACTGCACTCATGGAAAGCCGATAAAAGTGCCATTCGCCGTCACCCGTGCCACTTGCGCGCATTGCCTGCGCCCGGCGCGCGCCTGCCTCTGCGGCTGGGCAACGCCAACCGCCAACCGGGTGGAAGTGCTGCTGCTGCAGCATCCGCTGGAAACCGGCCATGCCAAGAACAGCCTGACCCTGCTGCGGCTGTCCCTTGCACGACATGCGGTGGCAATCGGCGAAGCCTTCGCGCCTGCCTTGCTGCAGCAACTGCTCGATGGACCTGAACCCGGCAAGACGCAGCCGGTGCTGCTGTACCCCGGGGCGCCGGATGCACCGACCTTTCTGCCCGATCCCCACGGCCCGCCGCCGCGGCTGGTGGTGCTGGACGCGACCTGGCGCAAGAGCCGCAAGATGCTGGCGCTGAACCCGGCCCTGCAGGCGCTGCCCCGGCTGTCGCTGTCGGCGCCGCCGCCGTCGCAATACCTGATCAGGAAAGCGCACAAGCCGGGGCAGCTCTCGACGCTGGAAGCGGTCTGCCATGCGCTGGCCCAACTGGAGGGCGACGCGGCGCGCTATCGGCCGCTGCTGCAGGCCTTCGACGGTTTCGTCGCGCAGCAAATGGCCTTCCGCGATACGGCGGATTAATTGCCTGCCGCGCCGCCCCACTCCGCGATAAACCGGTCCCGGAACGCGCGCAGCCAGTCCAGGCGCTCGTTGGCCAATGCCTGGCCAGCCTCGGTCTGCATGGTGGCCGGCAGGGTCGCCAGCTTGCATTCGATATGGTCGAGCGCATAGGCGCGGTCGTCCGGTGCGCGATGGAGCGCGCCCGGATCGTCGCCATGCGCCAGCGCCGAACCCATGCGTCCGGCGGTATAGAAAAGCCGCGCCAGGCCAATGGCGCCCAGCGCGTCGAGCCGGTCGGCATCCTGCACGATGCGCGCTTCCAGGGTGCGGGGCGCGATCGCCGCGGAAAAGCTGTGGGCCTCGATCGCATGCGCCACCGCCGCCAGGCGGTCCGCGGGAAAGCCGGCCTCCGCCAGCTTTTCCGATGCCAGCGCAGCCGCCTGGCGCGAGGCGGTACTGCGCTGCGGATGGTTCTTCGGCAGGTTCACGAGGTCATGCAGGTAGCAGGCGGCCAATACCACCAGCGCATCGGCTTCAGGGGAATGGGCCAGCAGTTGGCTGGCGCTTTGCCAGACGCGGTGCAGGTGCTGCAGGTCATGGGCGCCGTCGTCGCCTGCCGCGGTCTGGGCGATATCCGCCAGACGCGGCTGCCAATGGCTTATCAATGCATTCATCAACAATGCTTTCAAATGGAAATGCCGGCATGGTAAGGCCGGGCAGTCCATTTCGCCGACTGCCTCTCTGTCGTTTTTTCACCAAAAGTTTCTTTATTGCATTGCTGCGATGAAGCAATTCCCCTAGCCTGTCGGCTTTCCTGAATGCATTTTCTCAAGGCGCATGGTGCAGCCTCGGGCTTCTCTTTTCCTTTTTCCATGACAATCTCAAGGCAAGAACGCAGCCTGCTGCCCTTCGTCACGCTGCAGGGCGCGGTCGGCACCCTGTCCGGCTTCATTGGCTATTTCCTGATGGGCGGCAGCCGCCATGAAGCGATGTTCGAATTCACTGCGCTGCTGCTGACCGTGGCAATGATCGCCGCGGTGCTGGCCTATGGCCTTGGCCCGCGACTGGGCCTGACCGGCAAGACGCTGATGAAACTGGGCTTTTTCCTGCCTGGCGTGGTGCTGTTGTCCGGCAACCAGACGGTTTGGGCGATGTCGATTGCCTTCGGCGGCTTCCTGGGACTGACCTGGAGCGCCCGCCACTGGCTGGAAATGCGACTGCTGTCGGACAGCCAGCGCGACGGCTACGCCTCGCATGCCGGCGCGCTGGGCGTGGCCGGCGGCATCGTCGCCACGCTGCTGGCAACCATGCTGCTGGCCAGGACCGGCAACAGCGCCCGCCTGCTGTATGCGCTGTATGGCGCGGCCTGCCTGCTGGCCGCCTGGCGGCTCGGCCGCGGCATGGCGGATGCGCCGCTGCAGCCGCTGAAAGCGCCGTTCGCGCTGGTGCGGCAGCCGCAATTCCTGGCCTGCCTGCCGCTGTTCTTCCTGGAGTCCGGCCTGTTCGGCCTGGGCCAGGCGGTGACCTCGATCGGCGCTTCCCGCGCGATGGGTTCGGCCACGGCGCTGGGCTGGGTCGCCACCGTTGCCGGCCTGGCAGGCGGCGTCGGCCTCTACCTGTCGGCCAGGAAGCGCGATGTCGGCAACCGCGGCTCCTGGCTGGGCGGCTCCTGCCTGGCCATGGCGGTGGCGTTCCTGTTCCTGGCCGGCAGCGCCTGGCTGCCGGGACTGTTCGTGGTGCACCTGATCGCCAAGGCTGCTGCCAGCCCCTTCCTGGGCGCCAGCGAGCATGTGCTGAACCAGCGCGCGCTGGACATACACGGCGACCTCGGCGATCGCATCGTGGTGCGCGAAGTCACGCTCTGGGTATTGCGCATGGCCTCGCTGCTGGGCTTCTGGGCGTTGTCGGCGGCGATGGCGCCGGCCATGATGCTGGCGGTCGGCGCGGCGCTGATGGCGCTGGCGGTGGGGCTGGAATACCTGGTGGCGCAGGCCTGGTTCGGGGAAGGCGAGCGGCAGGCGGCGTGAGGCGGCAGGATCGGGGCAGTACGCTCGCCTACCAGGCCGAGCGCAGTGCTTCCTGATACGCGACGCCGTCTCGCCCAAGCCGGTCAGGCCGAAAGCGCTTGAGTCGTTGCGGACCAATACCGGGAAGCAAGGTCACGCGAAGGTGCGGTCCGTCGGCGGCGTCCACTGGTACAGCCACGTCTCGCTCAGCGGCTGGCCATCCACTTCCAGGTACAGGCGCAGGTTGACCGGCGCCTTGTCGGTATCGGGCAGCTTCAGGTCGAACATGGCCCGGTATCCCTTCACCGAGTCCAGCGGACGTGCCGAGGTGATTTCCACCGTGCCGTGGCTGGCGGTGATCACCGGCTTGACCACGGCCTTGCTGCTCAAGAGCGCCAGGTCGCCGCCGGCGAAATCGATGGCGAAGCGCCAGGAGAAATACTTGCGCTTCTGGCCGATCACGCCGCCGATGCCGGTGCGGGTGGCCACCACGTGGGCGAGATTGGGCACGGCCGGCATCTTCACGCCCCAGTGCAGGCGATAGCCAAACAGCAGCTCCTGGCCCGGCTGCGGCTTTTCCTCCGGGTTCCAGAAGGCGACGACGTTGTCGAATGTTTCATCCACCGTCGGGATTTCCACCAGCTGCACCGAGCCCTTGCCCCAGCCCGCCTTGGGTTCCACCCACAGGCTGGGCCGGCGGTCGTAGAACACGCCGTCATCCTGGTAATGCTCGAAATTGCGGTCGCGCTGCAAGAGGCCGAAGCCGCGCGGATTGTTGTCGGCATAGGCGTTGAAGCGCAGCTGCGGCGGATTGGCCAGCGGCCGCCAGATCCATTCGCCGCTGCCGGTCCACATCGCCAGGCCGTCGCTGTCATGGATTTCCGGACGCCAGTCGTTGGCCATGCGGCGGTCGTTCTCGCCGTACTGGTACATGCTGGTCAGCGGGCCGATGCCGAGCCGCTCGATAGGCTTTCTCGGATACAGCGCGGCGTCGACATCCATCGCGGTGGTGGCGCCGGGCACGATCTCGAAACGGTAGGCGCCCGCGACGCTGGGCGAATCCAGCAGCGCATACACCACCAGCTTGCTGGAATCCTTGCCCGGCCGTTCCAGCCAGAAGTCGCGGAACATCGGGAATTCCTCCGGCCGCTCCATGCCGGTGTCGATCGCCAGGCCGCGCGCCGACAGGCCGTACTGCCATTCGCCGCCGACCGCGCGGAAATAGCTGGCGCCGAGGAAGGCGGTGATGTCGCGGGTCAGGTCGGTATGGAAATTGACGCGGAAGCCCGCAAAGCCCAGGTCCCTGGGCAGCTCGCCGCCCTTCAGTCCGCTCTTGCCGTAATTAAACATTTCCGGATCATAGGCCAGCTCGCGCGCCATGCCGTCCACCACTTCATGGATCTGCACCGGCTGCTTGAAGAACAGGCCGAGGTGGAAGAACTTGACCTGGAAGCGCAGCTTGTCATTGGCCCACAGCGCATGGTCATCGCGGTAGCCGATGGCCTGGTACTGGTCCCAGTCCAGCGCCGACACCCGCGGCGGCAGCTGGTCGGTCACGGGCTTGTAGGCCTGCTGCGCCATCTCGCGGGCGCGGCCCTTGAGCCAGGCGTAGTCGAAGGCCTGGGCCTTGCCCAGGGTTTTCAGTCGGGTCGGGGCGTCGCTGGCGGCAGCGGGCCGGGGCAGATAAATGCCGGCCAGGGCCAGCGCGGCGGATGCCTTGAGCAGGTCACGACGATGCATGGGGCTCCTTTTCTGAAGAGGAATGGGGCGCAATGGCTGAAATCGGATGCGGCGGCGCACGTTGTCGAAATGCTGCGCCGCAACGGCGAAGCCGACACTATACAAGAGGCCGGAGATACGGTTGAGCTTGCCGGTACGCCGGGCGGGAGTTGGTCAATCCCGATACGCCCCCATCAGGGCGAAAACCGGCCCGGCCAGAGGATAGTTGCTTTTATTCAATCTCCAGCGCCAGCTTCGATCACCGCAGCCGTCGCAGGTGCCGCGGCAATTGCGTCACCGACCTGAGCTTCACATCGACATAGTCCGGCTTGCGCGTGTTCGCCAGCGCCCGGTGCGCGCCGCTGTGCTGGCGCTGCGCCGCATGCGCCGGCAGGTACTGGGTAATCCACACGGTGCGCATGCCAAGCTGGCGCGCGCCCTTCAGGTGGTTAACGGTATCTTCCACCAGCACGCAGCGGCCTGGCGCCAGGCGGTTCCGCGCCATCAGCCTCTTGAGCATCAGCCGCGACGGCTTGGGCCGCAGCTGACGGTGCACCGTCATCGCCTCGATCGGCACATGCTGGGCAAAATGCCGGTGCAGGCCGAGGTGGCGCAGCACATCCTGCGAATAGCGGCGCGGCGCGTTGGTCAGCAGGATCTTCCTCCCCGGCAGCCGCGCCAGCAGCCGGCCCAGGCCGCGCTCGGCGCGGATCATGGTGGCAAGGTCGTCGAACTGATGGGCTTCATGCAGGAAATCGTCGGCTCGCACCTGGTGGTGGCGCACCATGCCCAGCAGCGTTGCGCCATAGCGCTGCCAGTAGGCCAGCCGCGCCGCATTCACCGCCTCCGGCGTGGCCGCCATGCCGTTCTGCTCCAGCACCCTGGCGATGTAGACATTCATGTTCGCGGTGATCGCCGGGAAGATTGCGTGCGACGCGTTGTGCAGGGTGTTGTCGAGGTCGAATAGCCAGGTCAGCTTGGACATGAAATAGGAAAGGTTAAGGGGCGGTTGCTTCCGCGATGGCGATGGCGATGGCGGTGGCCGTTGCAGTTGCAGTTGCAGTTGCAGTTGCAGTTGCAGTTGCAGTTGCAGTTGCAGTTGCAGTTGCAGTTGCAGTTGCAGTTGCAGTTGCAGTTGCAGTTGCAGTTGCAGTTGCAGTTGCAGTTGCAGTTGCCGTGAAGTCCCGTTGAGCGCGCCGTGTCAGCGGTGCCCGGAGCGGATAAGGTGCGGCGTCTGTCTGAGCCAAGCGTAGCTTGGCGAGTTTAGCCGCGCCCCGCTCCGGGTGCCGCTGAAACGGGAACCCCGCGCAGCGGGGCGCGATCACCGGGTCGCCTTTTTTTGGTTACTTTTTTTGGCGAAGCGGTATGTGTCAAGGTAGTTGTCGCCAAATTAGTCATGCAGCACGTGGCATCGCGGCCGGCAAAGCCTCCTTTCGTTCGGGGTTCAGATACACCACCTCGTCAAGATCCCAATGGCGCACGGCGCCTGCCCAGCGCTGCGGCTTGGCGGCCCGGGCGGCTTGATAGACCGCCTTGCGATGGGCCAGCAGCTGGTCCGCCTGGCCACGATGACGCTGATCCGGCGTCA
>NZ_JACYOX010000072.1 GCF_015352955.1 Noviherbaspirillum soli | reverse complement strand
GCAACATGATTTGCTGTATGGCCCATTCCCGGACTGGCTCCGGATGTCGTTTCTTCATTGCTCACTCGCTATCGCCCTCCAGGTTGTTGGATATCAGTGGATGCGACAACTAGCCTGACATAGAGGGCGAAGCAAAAAAAGTGACCCGGCCGCCGGGACGGACTCCCGGCTTGTCTCCACGGTAGTGCAGCGGTGTTGCGTCACCTGGCAAGGCACGGGCAGCACTGTCGGTGTTGACGTTGACGTGTTTTCGGTTGAAAAGCTAACGACAACGTCAAAAGCAACTGCTGCTTCGCAGTGACGCCTTCCCCCTGGTGACCCAAGGCGATAGCACTGTCGTCATGACTAGGCCGGGTGTTCGCCCCGGCGGGCGACCTACTTTTTTTGCTTCGCCAAAAAAAGTAGGCAAAAAAAGGCGACCCGATGATCGCGCCCCGCTGCGCGGGGTCCCCGTGCCGTCGACGCCTGAAGCGGGGCGCGGCTAAACTCGCTCCGCTGCGCTGCGCTCAGACAGACGCCGCACCTTATCCGCTTCAGGCATCGCCGTCACGGCGCGCTCAACGGGGAGTTGAACGGCCACTTCAAAAGCAACGGCAACGGCAACGGCAACGGCAACGGCAACGGCAACGGCAACGGCAACTGCAACTGCAACGGTATCCGAAGCGACTCCGCCGCCCGCCATCGGCGTCAGGCCAGGCAGCCTGGATCCGCCTTATACCCGCTGGCTGCGCCAGGCCTCGATCAGGGCCAGCGCGTCGGCGCCGATGCGGGCAAGCGGCAGGCTGTGCAGCCGCTCGTAGATCATCAGCGCATAGACCTCGGCCAGCCGATTGACTTCCGGCGACAGCGAGCGCTCCTCGCCGCGTGAAGGCCGCAGGTTGCGCCAGTAATTGATCGCCTGTTCCAGTTCGGCGAGCGCGATGTCGCTTGGGTTGGTGTCCATCGGCGTATTCTAACCGCGCCATCGGGCCGGGCGCTGCGCGCGGTCAGAAGCGGCGCAGATCGCAAGGTCGGCCTATTATCCGGATTCCAACAATAAAAGAAGGAGACGACATGACTTTCGTACTGATACACGGCGCCTGGCATGGCGGCTGGTGCTGGCGCGACGTGGCGGCGCGGCTGCGCGCCGCCGGCCACGAGGTGTACACCCCGACCATGACCGGACTGGGCGAGCGCGCCCATCTGCTGGATGAGCGCACCGGTCTTTCCACCTTCATCGCCGATGCCTGCGCCGTGATCGAATGCGAGGAGCTGAACGACATCGTGCTGGTCGGGCACAGCTTTGGCGGACTGGTGATCAGCGGCGTTGCCGACCGCATGAAGGAGCGCATCGCGCACCTGGTCTACCTCGATGCGCTGGTGGTGGAGAATGGACAGTCGGGCCTGGGCATCCTGCCGGAAGCCGTGCAGCGCGAGCGCAGCAGGACGATCGACCCGGAAGGACTGCGCATGGCAATCCCGGCGCCGGACAAATTCGGTGTCAGCGACCCGCAGCAGGCTGCATGGCTGCTGCGCCGGCTCACCCCGCATCCGCTGAAGGCCTATACCGAGCCGCTGGCGTTGCGGCACCCGCCGGGCAATGGACTGCCCAGGACCTATATCGCCGTCACCGATCCCTGGTACCCGCCGCTGGCGGGCATCCGCGAGCGGCTGCGCGCCCAGCCGGACTGGGGCTGGCGCGAGATCGCCGCCGGGCATGATGCGATGCTGACCTCGCCGCAAGCGCTGACGGACATGCTGCTGGAGATCGCGGCGGGACGCTGACAAGCCTGCGCTACATGCACAGCAGGATCTGGTTGGCGAGGTCGACGAGAAAGCCTGGCCGCAGGTAGGCCAGGAACACCAGCGTCAGCAGCGCCGCCGCGGCAAGCCATCCGACCAGACGCCATCGCATGGTGCGCATCCTTCAGGCAGGCACCGCCTGCGCCCGCGCGATCGGCTTTTCATCGATCGGCAGGTTGATCAGCGCGGCGAAGATGCCCAGCGCAATGGTGATCATCCAGACGGTGTTGTAGTTGCCTTGCCGGGTGAAGAGAAAGCCGCCCAGCCAGACGCCCAGGAAGCTGCCGACCTGGTGCGAGAAGAACACGAAGCCCGACAGCATCGACAGGTAGCGCACGCCAAAGATGCCGGCGATCACGCCATTGGTCAGCGGCACCGTGGACAGCCACAGCACGCCCATCGCCGCGGAAAACACATAGACCGACAGCGGCGTCAGCGGCAGCAGCAGGAACAGCGCGATCGCCGCGGCCCGCGCCAGGTAAATGGACGACAGCAGGTAACGCTTGGGCAGCCAGCCGCCGAGCCGGCCGGCCCCGTAGGAACCGAAGATGTTGAACAGGCCGATCAGGGCCAGCGCCATCACCGCCACGCCAGGATCGGTCAGGCCGCGGTCCTTCAGGTAGGCCGGCATGTGCACGCCGATGAACACCAGCTGGAAGCCGCAGACGAAATAGCCCGCCAGCAGCAGCAGGAAGGGGCGGTAGCCAAAGGCTTCGCGTATCGCTTCCGGCATGCTTTGCTGCGGTCCGGAGCGGCTCGGCTTGGGTTCGCGCAGGAAGGTCGCCATCGGGATCATCACCAGCACCACCAGGGCGGCGAGCGCCAGGAAGGCATGCTGCCAGCCGATGGCGCCAATCAACTGCTGCTCGATCGGCATCAGCGCGAACTGGCCGAAGGAGCTGGCCGCGCCCGAGATGCCAAAGGCCCAGGAGCGTTTTTCCTCAGGCGCGGTGCGGCCGATGATGCCGCTCATTGCGCCGAATGCGGTGCAGGCCAGCGCGCCGCCGATCAGCAGGCCGGAGCCGGCCACGAACAGCACCGGCTGGGTGACGAAGGCCATCCACAGCAGCCCGGCCGCATACAGCAGCGCGCCGAATATCGCGACGCGGGCGGTGCCCCAGCGGTCCACCGCCATGCCGGCGAACGGCCCGAACGCGCCCCACATCAGGTTCTGCAGCGCCATCGCCAGCGAATAGGTTTCGCGGGTCCAGTTATTGGCTTGCGAGATCGGCTGCAGCCAGAAGCCGAAGCCGTGGCGCACGCCCATGGCCAGGGTCAGGATCAGGCCGGTGCAGAGCAGGATGGTTTTCAGGCTGGGCGCGCGGGTGGCGGGAGACATGATGTTGTCGTTTTATTTTTGAAAGCAAGGAGTGTAGCGCAGCAGGGCCGTTCGCACAGAGAGCGCCGGATTGACACGGGAGCGGGCGCGTTCCGGCCGCGTCCTTGTTAAACAGGCAAAGCCTTGATGCAATCGACTGCGAAACGCCGAACCGCAGCGCCTGTTTTTCCCTCTAATACATGGACCAGACAAGGAGAGCGCGATGGCCGAGCAGCATGCAGCGCAGGTGCAGGAAAATCCGGGCGCGGCTGACGATGGCGCGATGGCGGCGGCACCCGGTACGACGGCCGCCACGCCGGCCCGACGCATCGCCGGGCCCGACGGCCGGCTCATCGCAGGCGCCGCCGGCGTGGCCAGCTTCCTGTGGGCCGGCTTCGCGGCGGTGGTGTTCGCCCGCCAGACCCACCTGGTGTTCAATCCGGTGCGCGAACCCGAGGTCCAGCGACCGCGCAGCGCCGGCCACCGCACCCGCCGCGT
Organism: Noviherbaspirillum soli; assembly: GCF_015352955.1. Lineage (GTDB taxonomy): Bacteria > Pseudomonadota > Gammaproteobacteria > Burkholderiales > Burkholderiaceae_D > Noviherbaspirillum_A > Noviherbaspirillum_A soli. The sequence continues at coordinate 8,694 of NZ_JACYOX010000072.1, read as the reverse complement.
GGTGCTGCGCGCCGCCGACGGCACCCGGCTGTGCGGCTGGCTGATGACGCCGCATGCGCCGGGCAGCCATCCGGGCGTGCTGTACTTTGGCGGACGTTCCGAGGAAGTCAGCTGGGTGGCGCGCGACGCCAGCCGCATGTTTCCCGGCATGACGGTGCTGGCGATGAATTACCGCGGCTATGGCGAGTCCAGCGGCGTGCCGGGCGAGGCAGCCATCATGCAGGATGCCTCCATGCTGTGGGACTGGCTGGCCGCGCACCACAGGGTGGACGCGCGGCGGGTGGCAGTGGTCGGGCGCAGCCTGGGCTCGGGCGTGGCGGTGCAGGTGGCGGCGCAGCGGCCAGTGGCGTCGCTGGCCCTGATCACGCCCTACGATTCGCTGGTGTCGCTGGCGCGCCGGCGCTTCTTCCGCACGATCCCGGTGGCATGGATGCTGCGCCATCGCTTCGAATCGGTGAAGTTCGCCGCGCGGCTGCAGACCCGCATCCTGGTGCTGCGCGCCGAGCAGGACGACGTGGTGCCGCCGGCGCATACCGACAGGTTCGTCGCCAGCCTGCCGTCGCAGCCGCTGGACCAGACCATCGCCGGCTCCGACCACTGCACGATTCCGTACCTGGAAGCGGCGCAGCAGGCCATTGCCGGCTTTCTGCATGCCGGCTTCCAGCGCCTGCCGGAATCCTCGCCGGCGGTGGAGGAGGCGACCGCGGTGGCCGCGATATCGGCCGTGGCCAGCGCGTCGGCGGCGGCGGTCGCGGCGGCCGATGGCAGCGCGCCGGCAGTGGCCGGCGCCCGGCTGGTGGCCGAGGCGGCGGCGCTGGCGACCATGGCTGCCGCGCAGGTTGCCGACCAGCCTTGAGCCAGCGCCGGTTCAACCACCGCGAGGGCTTGCGAAACTGGCGTCCGAAAACGGCTAGACGCTGCCTGGCGCGGCGCGTATAAATCGGCTGCATGAGCACCACCTTCGATCATCCGCCCGATCCCGACAGCTGCTACCGCGCGCTGCTTGCGCGCGACGCCCGCTTCGACGGCGTCTTCTTCACCGGCGTGAAAACCACCGGCATCTATTGCCGGCCGGTCTGCGCGGTGCGTGTCCCGCGCCGTTCTTCCTGCGAATTCTTTTCCAGCGCCGCGGCCGCAGAGGCGGCAGGCTTTCGGCCCTGCCTGCGCTGCCGGCCCGAGCTGGCGCCCTATGCGCTGCAGCAGAACCTGGCTTATGCGGTATGGCAGCGCATTGCCGCCGGCGCATTGAATGAAGGCGGCGGCGATGAGGGCGGCGCGCTGGAGCGGCTGGCGGCCGAGGTCGGGCTGTCCTCGCGCCAGGTGCGCCGGGTGCTGCTGCGCCACTTCGGCGTCACGCCTGTGGAACTGGCCCAGACCCAGCGCCTGCTGTTTGCCAAGAAGCTGCTGCAGGAAACCCTGCTGCCCATGCCCGAGGTGGCGTTTGCGGCGGGCTTTCGCAGCGTGCGCCGCTTCAATGCGCTGTTTGTCAGCCGCTACCGGATGGCGCCGGGCGCCTTGCGCCGCGCCGGCGGCGAAGGCGTCGATGACGGCGTGCTGACGCTGCGGCTGGCCTACCGGCCGCCCTATGCCTGGGACCAGATGCTGCGCTATCTGCAGCGGCGCGCCATACCCGGCGTGGAAGCGGTGCGCGAGCAAGGCGGCGAACTGCATTACCTGCGCAGCGTGCGGCTACAGGGCGGGCAGGGCTGGCTGCGGGTGTCGCACCTGCCGCAGCGCGGCCAGCTGCTGCTTCAGACTTCCGCTTCGCTGGCGCCATGGCTCATGCCGCTGGCTGCGCGGATACGCAGCCAGTTCGACCTCGACGCCAACCCGACCGCCATCGAAATGCACCTGGCCGGCGACAGCCTCTTGGCAGCGAGGATGGTCGCCGCGCCCGGCCTGCGCGTGCCCGGCGCCTTCGACATCTTCGAACTGGCAGTGCGCGCGGTGCTGGGACAGCAGATCAGCGTTGCCGGCGCCACCACGCTGTCGGGCCGCCTGGCGCAACGCTTCGGCAGGCCGGCCCCTGCGCCGTTCCAGGAGGCCGGATTGCATTTCCCCTCGCCGGAAGAACTGGCGGCAATACCAGTGGAAGCGATCGCCGGCTGCGGCCTGCCGCTCGCGCGCGCCCGCACGCTGGCGGCGCTGGCGCACTTTGCCGCGGCGGGCGGACTGGCGTTCGCGCCTGGCACCGGCCTTGCCGACGCGGTGGCTCGCCTGAAGACGGTGCCGGGCATCGGCGAATGGACCGCGCAATACATCGCCCTGCGCGGGCTGCGCTTTCCGGATGCCTTCCCGGCCGGCGATCTCGGCTTGCAGAAGGCGGCGTCGGGTGTCGAGGGCGGGCGTCTGGATGAAATGCAATTGCTGGCGCGCGCTGCCGCCTGGGCGCCCTGGCGCGGCTATGCGGCGCTGCTGCTGTGGCATGGACTGCAATGACAAAGGAGAAGCATGATGATTCATTACCGCATGCATGAAAGCCCGCTGGGCGGGCTGCTGCTGGCGGCAAGCGATGCCGGCCTGTGCGGCCTGTATTTCGAGGAGCACCGGCATTTTCGCGGCGTTGAAGGGTGGCGTGAGGGAGAGCATCCGCACCTGGAACGCGCGGCAGCGCAGCTGGATGCTTATTTCAATGGCAGCCTGCGCAGGTTCGATTTGCCACTGGACTTGCGCGGCACGCCGTTTCAGCAAGCCGTATGGCGCCAGCTGTCGACCGTGGCTTATGGCGCAACGACGAGCTACCTGTCGCACGCCTGCGCCATTGGCGCGCAGCGGGCGGTGCGGGCAGTGGGCAGTGCGATAGGACGCAATCCGCTATCGATCATCATTCCATGCCATCGCATCGTGGGCAGCGACGGCAAGTTGACGGGATATGCCGGCGGCCTTGAGCGCAAGCGCTACCTGCTTGCGTTCGAAGCCGCCGGCGCGGCTTGAGAGCCGCCATGAAGCTGAGTGGCTCAGCGGCTCATGCTGCCCGAACCCATGCCCGTGCCGCCCATGCCGCCGGTGGGCTGCGCCGAGTTCGGATCTGCCGGCGTGCCGGCAGTGCCTTTCGAGCCTGGCATGGTGGACGTGCCGGGAGCCGTGTAGGCGCCGGACGTGGTTTGCGCCCGGTTGGCGCCGGCGGTGCCGCCCTGTTCCATGCCGGAGCTGCCGGTGGAGCCCATGCTGGATGCGCCGGTGCTGGACGAGCCCATGCCGGACGAGCCCATGCCGGACGAGCCCATGCTGGATGAACCCATGCTGGACGAGCCCATGCCGGACGAACCCATGCTGGACGAGCCCATGCGCGACGACGAATCCATGCCGCTACAGGCGCTCAGCGCCACCACGCACATGGCGGAAAGTATCAGCTTCTTCATCACTATCTCCTTTGAACAGTTGTCAGATGCAGCGCCATCGGGCTGCCGCGATGTTTGTGATCACTACCCTCGATAGAGGCGCCATCGAAAACCGAAGTTCCTGCTGCACGGCGGCCGGCGTCGGCTTGCGTTGATGGCAATCAACCGGACAAACGCGGCGGCCAGGGGGCTTGCGTTGATCGATGTCGTTTCCACGCCAGTCTGGATAAGGTGACGCTTTGATCATCGAGCGCATCACATGGCCACGCAGGACACATCCAACAAGCCCATCTTCTACGCATTGGGCGCCAATGGCGGCATCGCCGCGGCCAAGTTTGCCGCCGCGCTCTATACCGGTTCCGGCGCGATGCTGGCCGAAGCCATCCATTCCCTGGCTGACTGCACCAACCAGCTGTTCCTGCTGCGCGGGCTGAAGGAGGCGAAGAAGCCGCCCGATGAATCCCATCCGATGGGCTACGGCCGGGTCGTCTATTTCTGGGCCATGATGGTGGCGCTGCTGCTGTTCTTCCTCGGCGGCGCGTTTTCGGTGATGCAGGGCATCGAGCACCTGCGCGATCCCGAGCCGCTGAGCAATGTCCATGTCGCGCTGGGCGTGCTGGGCGTGTCGGTGGCGCTGGAGAGCTTCTCGCTGTATGGCGCGATGAAGGAGATACGCAAGACGTCCGGCGACAAGCCCTTCTTCCGCTGGTTCCGCGAAACCCGGCAGTCGGAGCTGCTGGTGGTGGCGGGCGAGGACATTGCCGCGCTGTGCGGCCTGTCCCTGGCCTTCATTGCCGTGTTGCTGACGGTGGTGACCGGCAACCCTATATGGGATGCCTGCGGCACCATTGCGGTGGGCGTGCTGCTGATGGTAGTGGCGATCTTCATCACCCATGAGGTCAAGGGCATGATCACCGGCGAGTCCGCCGCGCCGGAAGTGCATGCGGCGATCAAGGCGCATATCCTGGCGCGCCCGGAAGTGGATCACGTGATCCACCTGATCACGGTGCAATGGGGTTCGCAGCTGATGGTGGCGGTGCAGGCGCGCATGCATGCGCAGCCGAGCGACCATGCGCTGGTGGAAGCCATCAACACGGTGGAGGAAACCATACAGCAGCGCTGGCCGACGGTGAAATGGTGTTTCTTCGAGCCGGATTTCGAGCCCGGGGCAGACTGAGCGCCGGCTCGCCTGTCCTGCAACGACCGCGCAGCAGCGGCTATCATGCGGCCTGCCTGTCCAGCCGAAGAGGAAACAGCGTGAGCGCCCACATCTTTACCTATGGTTCCCTGATGTTTGCCGAAGTGTGGCAGCCGCTGGTCGGCGGCCGCTACCGGTCCGAGCCGGCCGTCCTGCCGGGTTACCGCCGCTTCGCGGTGCCCGGCGTGGCCTATCCCGGCATCGTCGCCGCGCCCGCACAAGAGGTGGCGGGCCTGCTGTACCGCGATGTCGCGCCGGACGACCTGGCGCGGCTCGATCTGTTCGAGGGCGCCGAGTACCGGCGCGACGCGCTGCCGGTCACGCTGGCGGACGGCTCGGTGCTCGTTGCCGAAACCTATGTCTGGCTGGACCACGGCAGGCTGTCGGACGACGCCTGGCTGCCGGAGGCTTTCCGGCTGCGTGAATTCATCCGGACTTACGCCCCGGCATCGGCCCTGCGCGACGGTTGAGGCTGCCCGAGCCAGTATAATCAGGCGTTTTGAGCCATCCGCGGGCATGCGCCCGCGCCAACCGAGTCCCATGCTAGCCTCCCAAAAACACCAGATCATTTCCCTGTTCCAGAACGCCCTGACGCCGCTGGTGGCCGGAACCGGACTGCAACCGAATGTCGTGCTGGAGCGCCCGCGCGACCCGTCGCATGGCGACGTGGCCTGCAATATCGCGCTGCAGCTGGCCAAGCCGATGAAGAAGAATCCGCGCGAGCTGGCGCAGGCGCTGGCGGCGGCGGTGCTGGCCGACCCGGCCCGCGCCGGCCTGGTGGACGCGGTCGAGATCGCCGGCCCCGGCTTCATCAACCTGCGGCTGTCGGCTGCCTCGAAGCAGGCGGTGGTGACGGAAATCATGCGCCAGGGCGAGGCCTACGGCCAGGGCGAACAGGGCGCGGGCCAGCGGGTGCTGGTGGAATTCGTGTCCGCCAACCCGACCGGGCCGCTGCATGTGGGCCATGGCCGCCAGGGCGCGCTGGGCGACGCGATGTCGGCGCTGCTGGCATCGCAGGGCTATGACGTGACCCGCGAGTTCTATTACAACGACGCCGGCGTGCAGATCGCCACGCTGGCCAACTCGGTGCAGGCCCGCGCCCGCGGCCACAAGCCGGGCGACGCCGGCTGGCCCGGGAATGCCTACAACGGCGACTACATCGCCGACATCGCGCGCGACTTCCTGAACCGGGACACCATCGGCGACGCAAGCGCCAGCGGCGACGTCGAGGACATCGAATCGATCCGCCGCTACGCGGTGGCCTACCTGCGCCGCGAGCAGGACCTGGACTTGAACGCCTTCGGCGTGGCCTTCGACAACTACTACCTGGAGTCCTCGCTCTATACCGACGGCCGGGTCGAGCGCGCAGTGGCGGCGCTGGTCGCGGCCGGCAAGACCTACGAGCAGGATGGCGCGCTGTGGCTGCGCACCACCGACTACGGCGACGACAAGGACCGGGTGATGAAGAAGTCCGACGGCACCTATACCTACTTCGTGCCGGACGTGGCCTACCACATCACCAAGTGGGAGCGCGGCTACCACAAGGTCATCAACGTGCAGGGCAGCGACCACCATGGCACCATCGCCCGCGTGCGCGCCGGCCTGCAGGCGGTCGGCATCGGCATCCCGGAGGGTTATCCGGACTACGTGCTGCACAAGATGGTGACCGTGATGCGCAACGGCGAGGAGGTCAAGATCTCCAAGCGCGCCGGCTCCTACGTGACGCTGCGCGACCTGATCGAATGGTCGGCCGGCGAGGCCGTCGACAGCGCGCCGCGCGACCTGACCCGCGGCCGCGACGCGGTGCGCTTCTTCCTGATCTCGCGCAAGGCCGATACCGAATTCGTGTTCGACGTCGACCTGGCGCTGGCGCAGTCGGACGAGAACCCGGTCTATTACGTGCAGTATGCCCATGCCCGCATCTGCTCGGTGCTGGGCCAGTGGGGCGGCGACGAGGCCAGCCTCGCCAATGTCGACCTGGCGCCGCTGACCGCGCCGCGCGAGGCGGCGCTCCTGTCCAAGCTGGCCGAATACCCGGAAGCGTTGCAAAAAGCCATGGAGGAACTGGGGCCGCACCAGGTGGCGTTCTACCTGCGCGACCTGGCTGGCGAACTGCACAGCTACTACAATGCCGAACGGGTGCTGGTGGACGACATGCCCACCCGCATGGCGCGCCTGGCATTGCTGGTGGCCACCCGCCAGGTGCTGCGCAACGGCCTGGCGCTGATTGGCGTTTCGGCGCCGGCCCGGATGTAAGTCTGAATTTCGAGGAAGCATGATCCATCAACGCAACAGGCAGGCCGGCGGCACGCTGCTGGGCCTGATCATCGGTCTCATCATCGGCCTGGCCATTGCGGTCGGCGTCGCCATCACCATCAAGAACACGCCGCTGCCCTTCGTCAACAAGCTGGGCAAGCAGGAGAAGGCGCAGGACAGGGGGCCGGACCGGGTGGCGGCGCCCAACACCAGCAATGCGCCGCCGCCGGCCGCGCCGACCGGGCCGTCGGACCCGAACAAGCCGCTGTACGGCAACCGTGAAGCCGCGCGCCAGGCCGCCAAGGACGTGCCGCGCAAGAGCGACGAGGAAGCCGCGATCGACGCCGAGCTGGAGGCCAAGAAGGCCGAGGCGCAGCGCGAGGAGCAGAAGCGGTCCGAGGCGCGGCAACGCGCAGAAGCCAGGGCCGCGCTGGCGCGCGAGGCCGCCAAGCCTCCTGTAGTGGAGCGTTCCACCGAGGGCGGCGGCGCGGTCGACGACAAATTCACCTATTATCTGCAGGCTGGCGCATTCCTGGAGCGTAACGATGCCGAGAATGCCAAGGCCAAGCTGGCGCTGATGGGCCTGTCGGCCAACATCGCCGAGCGCAAGACCGACAACGGCACCCTTTACCGGGTGCGGCTCGGTCCGTTCGGCAACCTGGAAACCATGAACCGGGTACGTTCCCGGTTAAGCGACAACGGCGTGGATGTGGCCGTGGTCCGCGTACCCAAATAAACAGAAGGAGTGGTTATGAAGTTGATGAAACAGATGCTGGCAGCGGTCAGCCTGGCAGTGGTGGCGGCAACGGCGCATGCGTCCCCGCAGGCGCCGGTCAACGGCACCGACTACAAGACCCTGGAAAAGGCGCAGCCGACCGAATCGGCCGGCAAGGTGGAAGTCACCGAGTTCTTCTGGTACTCCTGCCCGCACTGCTTCGCGCTCGAGCCGTCGCTGGTGGAATGGGTGAAGAAGCAGGGCAATGCGATTTCCTTCAAGCGGGTGCCGGTGGCCTTCCGTCCTTCCTTCGTGCCGCAGCAGAAGCTGTACTACACGCTGGAAGCAATGGGCCGCCTGAACGACCTGCATCCCAAGGTCTTCCATGCGATCCACGCCGAGCGCAAGCCGCTCGAGAGCGACGCCGCGATCGCCGACTACATCGCCGCGCAGGGCGTGGACAAGGCCAAGTTCCTGGAGGTGTACAACTCCTTCGGCGTGCAGACCAAGGCCAAGCGCGCGGCTGCGCTGCAGGAAGCCTACAAGATCGACGGCGTGCCCACGCTGGCCATCGATGGCCGCTACATGACCTCGCCTTCCATCGTCGGCGCGGCCATGGGCGGACGGCAGCCGGAGAACGTGCTGCATGAGTCGGCGCTGCAGGTGGCGAGCTTCCTGGTGGACAAGGCCGCCAAGGAGCAGGCGACGAAGAAGTAATCATCCCGTTGGATGAACAGGCCCGCCGGTCGCGAGACGGCGGGCCTTTTCAATGAAACGACAAGGGTCGGGTGGGATTCTGTGAAGCGTCGAAGGTAATTGGGGCAGGCAGTCCGGCAGGACAAGGCTTGACATAGAGATATCGCGGTATGAGGTTGCAGTTGCAGTTGCAGTAGCAGTTGCCGTTGCCGTTGCCGTTGCCGTTGCCGTTGCTTTTGAAGTGAAATCCCGTTGAGCGCGCCGTGTCAGCGGTGCCCGGAGCGGATAAGGTGCGGCGTCTGTCTGAGCCAAGCTTTGCTTGGCGAGTTTAGCCGCGCCCCGCTCCGGGTACCGCTGACACGGGAACCCCGCGCAGCGGGGCGCGATCACCGGGTCGCCTTTTTTTGGTTACTTTTTTTGGCGAAGCAAAAAAAGTGACCCGGCCGCCGGGACGGACTCCCGGCTTGTCTCCACGGCAGTGCAGCCGT
>NZ_JACYOX010000071.1 GCF_015352955.1 Noviherbaspirillum soli | reverse complement strand
CTTCCAGCCAGCCGCGTTCGTCCGCCGTCAACTTCAGCACATATTTTCGGTTCATTGCGATCTCCTTCCCGACAACCTCCCGTTAGATCGCTTTAAAACCGAAAAATGTCCTGTGTCAGACTACTAGTGAATAGCGCGCTTCCGCGCCGTGTTGGGCTGCTTCCTTCCAGTCCTTCCACCATCCTCCCACGGGGAAAACAGCCACTTGAGATTTTGCTGCTAATTGGATAGAGGTACCCGTCCAAATGTCGGAATGGACGGAGCCCCGTGAGCGGAGTTGGGCGCCAAATGTCCAATCGGCTATATCGGGGTCACCGTGCGCGCCATCACTGTCTGGATTGCGCTCCAACTTGTTCACGCGGGCCATGAATTCTTCATCTGTCTCCGTCGCTGCCTTGACGGCAAATCGCAACGCATGGGACTGGTATCGGAATTTGCTTTGCCATCCACGCTTGCTGGGATTGGGTTCGATGAAATAGGAAAGGGTAATGCGAAGCGTAACCTCTGCCTCGCCCAGCGCTGCCAGTTGCTCTTTCGGCCATGGCAAGTCATGGAGCTGCATTTGTCCTAGCCGCACAGCCCCGCCATCCAATCGGTATGGGGAAAAGGATCGCTGCACGACCAAGGTGGGGCGGCGGTTAGTGGAGTAACCGGAATTTTCCAAGCTGACCATCCCGTAGCCAAAAGTATTGAGCAAGGCTTCCTTGTCTCTTCGCCGTGGCGGAAAGCCTAGTTTGTCGCGCATTGCCTTGGTGTACCTGGCCCCATGGATTACGAGCGCCCGGATTGTTTCCGGCCAAAAATCGGGATAAGCGGCATTCAAATGCGCGCAGACTCTGGCGACTTGTGCGGCGGCCGCACTTGTGTCGCCCGACTCGGCGAATGGCCTATTGAAAGGATCGCGCGACGTGGTCAATAGCCGTAATGACTCGGGGCCGACTGACACGTGAAGGCTATGTTCAAGACTGCCGTTTCCGCCTTCCGCGACGACGTCAGGCTTGTAGGGCCATGGCCGCTTCCACAACAGCGCAGTAGTAGACGCCGGAGAAAGCGCGCCCGCAGGTGCGATAGGCTCGTAGTTTGGATAGCGAGCCTTGTCTAGCTCGGTTAGTTGAGTGGCGGCGCCCACAGTCAAGGCGTTCCAGGCCTGCGCGGGGTTGTGAATCGGACTGAGGCTATTCCTATTCGGGTAGTCTCCCCAGTCTTGCCACGGCAAATTGCCGGCCGAGAGCACGAACAGGCGCTGCACCCTCAAGTCGTCATCCTCTACGGGAACACCTCCTACCTCGAGCGGAGGCCGCCCGAAAGCCAACTGGTCGATGCTTGCCGACCACTCCGACGGTTCACCGATGTTCGTACCGCTTGAAGTGGTCATCATCGCGAACGTTCGCCGGCGTTCGGCATGCTGCACTTCGACGCGCCCCACGGCTTCTGTGCACACAGCGCCATACAAGTGAGGCGGGTTCTCGCCATCATTCGGCCAAATCTTCACTGACTCGAGACGATGCGGAATGCTCACCTGTTCATCCGAGGCCAAAGCGGGGGTCAAGTCACCGTATAGCGCCAGTCCAGCCATCTCAGTGCCGTGCCCAACATGGTCGTCTGCTGGCCAATCGGGGTGGACCGTGTGCATATCGTCGGCATCCAGTGCATCACGCAGCAGTGGGTGTCCACGGTTTACGCCCGTATCGAGGAGAGTGACGAATGGCGCAGCGTGCTCGTCAGCATGCACCGTCCGCGCGGCCAATTGCTCAATCCATTGAGCCTGCTCGGACGGCTTCAAATTCGCCAAGAAGAATTCCGCGGTAGGCTCAACGCTGCGGATCTCAGCCACCATGTCCAGAAGCTGGAAAGCATTTTCCAGGGCTTGCCGAGTACTTTGCACCGCCACTACTACCCTTCCAGGAAAGGTGACATGGCCAGGTTCTACTATTATGTCCAGCCGTGCGGCCAACTCAGCGAATTCATCCCTCGTCGCCTGGGCCGTCCTGCCGGACTGGCGCAACCAAACTTGGTACCACCGGACTTCCTCACTAGGGGGCTGAGGCGCGTTGTCGGTCCAAAATTCCCCGAATGCCGCGCGACGAACATTTTCAATGGCGTTAATTAGGTTCGCGTTGGCTGGCTTCGTATCGGCCCGATTATTTTTTTGTACATAATCCTCGACGCGGCGCTCGAACGCGGTAAGCTTGCCGTCCGGGACATGGAGGGTCACGATGTCGAATGCGTCCCCGCCGGAGACCGTTAGCACTTCAATGCCCTCTCTCTTCCATTCGAGGGTCTTCGGATCGAGCGAGCCCTTAGGGCGGATTTCGATGGCGACAGTCATGCCCCCATGGCCAGGTAGCTCGAGTTCTGCGCGCTGTTGTCTCAATTCCGCAGATTGACGAACAAGAGACTGGACCTGTTGAAGCAGATGGCGCCCATGCGCTCGCCGGCTACGCTGGGGAGCCGCTTCGCGTTGGACTGACAATGGAGACTTGAAGTCGCTGGAAGTTACAAAGCCATCTACAAAGAGGTGTGGGAGCGCTTGGTCGGGCATGACGGCTGGAAAGATGTTTTATTCCAACCATTGTAACTTACAGAAATGAAACTTTTTAGAGGCTCTTTCTCTGGGAGCGCTCTTCAAGATGCTGGATGACCTCGTCGAAGGAAACCATGTCGCGGTCATCCATAATGGCATCTTTTACTGAGTCCGAGCAGGCCTTGACGATATCAGCATGCGACTCTCCTTGCCCATGCTTAGCGAGCGTTGCGTAGTCCAGATTGGGCGGCGAAAAAAGGGAGAGCTTGTTCCTAAGCAGTAGTTCGACCTGCGCTTCATCGGGAGAGTCGTATTGGATTATGTCGTCGAACCGGCGGAAAAGCGCCTTGTCGAGATCCTTCGAATGGTTGGTTGCCGCGATGAGCAAGCTGTCCGACGTGTCTTGCTCAATTAGTTGCAGGAACATATTTAATGTCCTTCTCATCTCGGCGACATCGTGCTGGCTTCCTCGTTGCAGGCCGAGAGAGTCAAACTCGTCAAAAAAATATACCCCGCGAGTCGACTTCAGCGCGTCGAACACTAGTCTCAACTTTGCCGAGCTTTCGCCCATGAACTTCGTGATCAAGCTATCGAAACGCGCGGTAAAGAGGGGCAAACGGAGCTCTCCTGCGATTACCGCAGCGGTCATCGTCTTGCCGGTGCCTGGTGGTCCGATGAGTAGCAGCTTGCGCCGAGGGCTCAAACCATGCGCCTTCAGCCGGTCGATATTGCGCTGTTCGCGCAGAACGCGTTGCAGTTTTTTTTCGACCGAGCTCGACAGCACCATCTGCTGTAAGTGCTCCTGCGGATAGTGGACGGTCAAGAGCTCACTTAGCTCCCCCTTGGGCTGCGCTAGGGGAATGGGTTTATTTACGAAACTGGTTTTTTTCTTCGCCTCGTCGATGAGGTCGCGCAGTTCTGCCGCGAGCTTCGTGTGCCCACGATGTGCTTCATCCGCAGCCATTTGCATGGCCACGGCATAAAAATGTTCCTTGTTGTCGCCTGCATAGGCGCGCAACAAAGCCTTCATTTGATCAGAACGGGCCATAAGTGGTCCAATGTTGCATAAGGACAATAACAAAGAGGTGCCGAAGTATGCCTATGAATTGTAGCAACTTCAATAAATAGACTTGGAATTACCGGCTTCGTTCGTTGCGCAGATCTATAGGAAAAGGCTGAAGAGCACTCCACAACTGAACCAATAAAATCAGTTGTGGAGCGCCCTCCAGACCTATTATGTTGCATTTCAGTCAGCAACTGCGCATAGATTTTATTGATGAAAACTTAAGTGACAAGTATTATGTCATCAATTTGATTAGATATGGTGCTTAATTCTGATTTGATAAGAGGCTGACTCTGATCTTGCCATTGCTTATTCTGGATGAGAATTCCGTGACCACACGTCCACAACGCGTCGAGAGCTTGAGCCATGCCCAGCAGGAGCGGTTGGCTTACATCGACTTTCGCCTCTACTTTGTGGGTGAAATCGGGCGCCCCGACTTGGCGAACCGTTTTGGGGTGGCTCCTGCCGGGGCAACGCGTGATCTTGCGCTCTATCGGGAAATCGCGCCACAGAACATCGAGTTCGACGGCAGTAACAAGATCTACCGGATCGGCAAGACGTTCGTCCCGATTTTCGACCACGCGCCTCAGCGTGTCTTGTCGGCGCTCGCGCTTGGGTATGGTGATGGCGTAAACGTCGAATCGCACTCCCTGTTGCCGTGCGAATGGCCCGCCGTCTTGAGTAGCCCACGGATAGACGTACTGGCGCCGATTTGCCGTGCCATTCATGCCAAGCGACCAGTAGCCATTCGCTACTACTCGATGAGCAACGGAGAGTCTGGGCGAGTCATCGTTCCCTTTGCGCTGGTTGACACCGGCCTGCGCTGGCACGTCCGCGCCTTTGACAGGAAGTCTGGCCAGTTCCGTGATTTCGTTCTTACGCGAATCGAAGCCCCCCAGTTGCTTGACGAAGAGCCTAAGGCCAACGAGCGCTCTGACAACGACATTCAGTGGACGCGGATCGTGGAGTTGGACTTGGTGCCGCACCCGCGCCTCGCCCGTCCCGAGATCATCAGGATGGACTACGGGATGACCGATGGCTCTATCCGGATGCGTGTCCGAGCTGCGGTCGCAGGCTACATGCTGCTGCGCTGGAGCGTTGACGCATCGCCTGATCACAGTTTGAAGGAAGAGCAGTACCGTCTGTGGCTCAGCGACCCGCTAGCCCTGTACGGCGTGGAGAACGCAAAGCTGGCACCAGGGTATCGTCCTCCGGCAGCGCAAAAAATAATTGGAAAGACAGAGAACGATGGCCAAGACACTTGAAGTGCACGACAAGCGGATCCGGGAGATCGTCGAGGGCAACTACGCAAGGACAGGTTTAATGAAACTCGCAAAACAACAAGACCAAAGCAACCTGAAGTGGGTTGCCGACTTCATCTGGAATATTGCGGATGACCGCCTGCGCGACGTATATGTGCGTGGCAAGTACCGTGACGTCATCCTGCCGTTCACCGTTCTCCGGCGGCTGGACGCCGTGCTGGAATCGACCAAGCAATCCGTGCTGGAGCGCAAGAAGTTCCTTGACTTACACAACGTGGCCGAACAAGACGGCGCACTCCGAATGGCGTCTGGGCAGGCGTTCTACAACACATCAGAGTTCACGTTGGGAACGCTAACTGCCAGCGGACAAGGACAACGTCTTCGCGACAATTTCGTTGATTATCTGGACGGTTTCTCACCGAACGTTCAGGACATTTTGTCTAAGTTCAAATTCAGAGACCAAATTCAAACGATGGTCGAGGCCGACATTCTCGGCCACTTAATCAACGATTTCCTCGACCCTGAGGTCAACCTCTCTCCACTGCCGGTCAAAGATGTTGACGGCCGGATTAAACTGCCCGCACTCGACAACCACGGCATGGGCACGGTGTTCGAGGAGTTGATTCGCCGCTTCAACGAGGAAAACAACGAAGAAGCTGGCGAACACTTCACCCCGCGCGACGTGGTCAAGCTGATGGCCAAGTTGCTGTTCCTTCCGGTGGCCGACCAAATCCAGTCCGGCACCTACCTGCTGTACGACGGCAGTTGCGGTACGGGCGGCATGCTGACCGTGGCCGAAGAAGCACTGCACGAACTGGCAAAGAGCCATGGCAAGGAAGTTTCGATTCACCTGTTTGGGCAGGAGATCAACCCCGAGACCTATGCTATCTGCAAGGCCGATCTGTTGCTCAAGGGCGAGGGCGACGAGGCGGAAAATATTGTCGGTGGCGCAGACAAGTCCACGCTCTCGGCCGACCAGTTCCCGTCACGCGAGTTCGACTTCATGATCTCCAACCCGCCTTACGGCAAGAGTTGGAAGACCGACCTCGACCGAATGGGCGGCAAAAAGGAATTCAGCGACCCTCGCTTCATCGTCAATCACGGCGGCGATTCCGAGTTCAAGCTCATTACCCGTTCCAGCGACGGGCAGCTGATGTTCCTGGTGAACAAGCTGCAGAAGATGAAGCACAAAACGCCGTTGGGCAGCCGCATCGCGCTGGTACATAACGGCTCCGCCTTGTTCACTGGCGACGCGGGCCAGGGCGAGAGCAATATCCGCCGCTGGGTGCTGGAGAACGACTGGCTTGAGGCTATCATTGCCCTGCCGCTCAATATCTTCTATAACACCGGTATCGCCACATACATCTGGGTGCTGGCCAACAAGAAGCCCGCGCACCGACGCGGAAAGGTGCAACTGATCGACGCTTCGCAGTGGTTCCTGCCGATGCGGCGCAATCTCGGTAAGAAGAACTGCGAGCTGGCGGACGCGGACATTGAACGCATCCTGAGGCATTACCTCGACCAGCCGCCCGCTGACGCGGAAGCCGCAAAGGCAACGCCCGAATGCAAGTGGTTCGACAACGCTGACTTCGGCTACTGGAAGATCACGGTTGAGCGCCCGCTGCGACTGAAAAGCCAGCTCAAGCGTAGCGCCATCGAGAGCCTGCGCTTTGCCACGGGCGACGAGGCGCTGCGCAGTGAGATTTACGCCAAGCACGGAGACAAGCTGTACACGGACTTCAACGCCATCAAGGCCGAGATTGAGGCGTGGCTGAAAGGTGACGATGGCGACGAGGAAGCCGACGACGAGTCGGACGACGAAGATGCCAAGGCCACTAAGAAGGCCGTGCCGGAGAAGCGGCGTAAGAGACTGCTCGACTCCGCGACGTGGCTGCGCGACAAAATCTTGGTGGAACTGGGCAAGCTGGCGCAGCAGGAACTTGGCGAAGGCGTGTTCGACGATCACAACGAGTTCCGTGCGCGTTTCGAGGCTGTGATGAAGGCGCACAACAAGAAGTTGGGTGCGCCCGAGAAAAAGGCTATCTACAAAGCGGTCAGCTGGCGCGACGAAACGGCACCGCCCGTTATTGCCAAGCGCAGCAAGCTCAAGGCGACAGAGCATTTTGAACCCGGCTACGACGGGGCGTACCTGGTAACCGTGGGCCAGGATCGCTTCATGGTGGAGTACGAAGCCGACACCGATCTGCGCGACACCGAGCAAGTGCCGCTCAAGGAACCCGGTGGTATCGAAGCTTTCTTCGTCCGTGAGGTGCTGCCCCACGCGCCGGATGCTTGGATCGCAATGGACGCCACCAAGATCGGCTACGAGATTTCGTTCGCGCGCTACTTTTACAAGCCGACCCCGCTGCGCACGCTCGAAAAAATTCGCGCTGACATCCTCAAGCTGGAGGCGCAAACCGATGGTCTGCTGCACAAGATCGTGGGGGGGGCGTGATGGCCGTGCAGGCAACGTATCCCGTCTACCAGGAGTCTGGGCTTCCTTGGGTTCCCGAGGTGCCACAAGGCTGGAATGTGCTGCGCAATGGTCGCCTGTTCGCTCATCGGGTACAGACGGGCTTCCCCGAATTGCCCATTTTGGAGGTGTCCCTGCGCACTGGCGTGCGTGTGCGTGACATGGAAAATCTCAAGCGCAAACAGGTGATGAGCCAGAAGGAGAAGTACAAACGCGCAGCCAAGGGCGATATCGCCTACAACATGATGCGGATGTGGCAAGGCGCACTCGGCCCCGCACCGGTCGATGGTTTAGTCAGCCCCGCCTATGTGGTCGTCAAACCATTTGAGGAAGCCAACAGCGCCTATTACAGCTATTTGTTTCGCACCGACGCCTACATGCGCGAAGTGAACAAATTCTCACGTGGCATCGTGGCTGATCGCAACCGGCTTTATTGGGACGAATTTAAGCAGATGCCGTCTTTGGTGCCGCCGCGCTCGGAGCAAGACCAGATCGTAACCTACTTGCGGGCGCAGGATGCCCAGATTGCCCGTTTCATCAAGGCTAAGCGCGATCTCATAGGCCTGCTTGACGAGCAGAAGCAAACTATCATCGAAGGTGCGGTTACGCAGGGTCTTGATTCCGCCACGAAGAAACGCGACTCGGACATCGATTGGATTCCGCGTATCCCAGCGCATTGGGAAACGTGCAAGCTCAAACACATTGCCATGTTCAATCCGTCGCGCTCCGAGAGCGCCGCGCTTCGTCTGAGCGATGAGTCGGTTTCATTCCTGCCGATGGAGTGCATCACGACGGACGGGAAGCTACAGAACGTCGAGAGCAGAAAGGTTACTGAGGTCTGGGAGGGCTACACCTATTTCCGACGTAACGATGTCGTGATGGCCAAGATCACACCGTGCTTCGAGAACGGTAAGGGCGGACTGCTCGACGCGTTACCGACAGACATCGGCTTCGGTACGACGGAGTTCATTGTGCTCAGGGCTGCTCGGCGAATTCGGCCCGCGTTCTTGGCAAAGCTCTTGTCGCTCAAAACATTCCGAGTTCTCGGGGCTGATGCCATGACAGGCGCCGCAGGCCAGCAGCGTGTGCCGCTCGACTTCGTCAAGAACTTCCGTATCGCTTTACCGTCGCTCAACGAACAGGATGAAATTCTGAGCGCACTACAAACCGCGACAGCAGGACAAGATGCCGCTATCGAGAGAATTCGGAGCGAGATCGCTCTGGTCCGCGAGTACCGAGATCGCCAGATTGCAGATGTCGTTACTGGCCAAGTGGATGTACGCGGCTGGGTACCGGGCCCGGACGATGTAGTGGCCGAGGAAGATCTGGTGGCGTTGGTCGGCGACGAAGAAATCGATACCGACGGGGAGGAAGACGATGGCGATGACTGACACCAGCGAGAAGGGATTGGAGGCCCTGATCGTCCGCGACCTCTGCATCATTGGCGGCTACGTGCAGGGGCAGCCCACCGACTATAACCGCGACGTGGCGGTGGACGTAGTGCAGTTGCTGGCGTTTCTGCAAGCCACGCAGCCGACGGTCGTCACCGCACTTGAGCTGGCAAACGAGGGCATCAAGCGCACGCAATTCCTGCACCGCATCCAAGGTGAGATCGCCAAGCGCGGTGTGGTGGATGTGCTGCGCAAGGGTGTCAGCCATGGCCCGGCGCACGTCGACCTGTACAAACTGCTACCCAGTCCGGGCAACGCTAACGCCGCCGAAAACTTCGGCAAGAATATTTTCAGCGTCACCCGACAGCTGCGCTACAGCAACGATGAGTCGCAGCTTTCGTTGGACATGGTGATCTTCATCAACGGCCTGCCGGTGCTGACCTTTGAGTTGAAGAATTCGATGACCAAGCAAACGGTTGCCGACGCCATCACGCAGTACCAGGCCGACCGCAATCCGAACGAGTTGCTGTTCCAGCTTGGGCGCTGCGTTGCGCACATGGCACTGGACGACGCGGAGGTGCGGTTCTGCCCGCATCTCACCGGCAAGACCTCCTGGTTTCTGCCGTTCAACCAGGGCTGGAACAGCGGCGCGGGCAATTCACCCAACCCGCACGGCTTGAAGACTGACTACCTGTGGAAGCAGGTGCTGCAAAAGGACTCGCTGGCCAACATTATCGAGAACTTCACACAGGTGGTGGAAGAGGAAGACGAAAAGGGCAAGAAGCGACGTAAGCAGGTGTTCCCGCGTTTTCATCAGCTGCGTACCGTCCGCGCCTTGCTGCGCCGCTCGCGCGAGGATGGGGTCGGCAAGCGCTACCTCATCCAGCACTCGGCGGGCAGCGGCAAGAGCAACACCATCGCGTGGCTCGCTCACCAGTTGGTCGAGCTCAAGGCCGCCGCCGATGCGATGCTGGCGCAGTTCGATTCGGTCATCGTCATCACCGACCGCCGTGCGCTGGACACCCAGATCGCCCGCACCATCAAGAGCTACGACCATGTGGCGTCGATCTTCGGCCATTCCGAGGACGCTGCCGAGCTGCGCACCTTTCTGCGCAAAGGCAAGAAAATCATCGTGACGACGGTGCAGAAGTTTCCGTTCATCCTCGATGAGCTGGGCGACCTCGGCAGCAAGAAGTTCGCGTTGTTGATCGACGAGGCGCATTCTAGCCAAGGCGGCAAGACCACAGCCAAGATGCACATGGCCTTGTCGGGCGCGACTGGTGACGATGAGGACGACGAGGAGTCCGTCGAGGACGCCGTCAACAAGCTGATCGAGTCGCGCAAGATGCTGCCGAACGCCAGCTACTTCGCCTTCACTGCCACGCCGAAGAACCGGACGCTGGAGTTGTTCGGCGAGCGCTACATGGAAGGTGGCGAAGCGCACTTCCGCTCCCCGGAGGAGTTGACCTACACGACTAAGCAAGCGATCCAAGAGGGCTTCATTCTCGACGTGATCGCCAATTACACGTCGGTGGACAGCTTCTACCACGTCGCCAAGACGGTGGAGGACGACCCGGACTTCGACAAGGTCAAGGCGCTGAAGAAGATTCGCCACTACGTCGAATCTCACGACAAAGCCATCCGCAAGAAGGCCGAGATCATGGTCGATCACTTCGTGGCGCAGGTGGCGGGCAAGCAAAAGATCGGTGGTAAGGCACGAGCAATGATCATCTGCAACGGCATTGCCCGTGCCATCGACTATTACCGCGAAGTGTCGGATTACCTCACCACGATTAAGAGCCCGTACAAGGCCATCGTGGCGTACTCGGGCGACTTCGAAATCGGCGGCGTGAAGAAGGCCGAGGCCGACCTCAATAATTTCCCGAGCAAGGACATCCCGTCCAAGCTCAAGCAAGACCCATATCGCTTTCTGATCGTTGCCAACAAGTTCGTCACCGGCTTTGACGAGCCGCTGCTGCACACGATGTACGTGGACAAGCCGCTGGCGGGCGTGCTGGCGGTGCAAACGCTGTCGCGCCTGAACCGGGCGCACCCGCAAAAGCGCGACACCTTCGTGCTCGACTTTGCCGACAACGCCGAGGCGGTTAAGACGGCATTCCAGGACTATTACCGCGCGACGGTGCAGGTCGGCGAAACCGACCCCAACAAGCTGCACGATCTGAAGAACGATCTCGATGCGAAGCAGGTGTACAGCTGGCAGCAAGTTGAGGACTTGGTGGCGCTCTACGTCACTGGTGCAGACCGGGATAAGCTCGATCCCATCCTCGATGCCTGCGTTGCCGAGTACATCGACAACCTGAGCGAAGACGACCAAGTCGAGTTCAAAGGCAAGGCTAAGGCCTTCGTGCGCAGCTACGGCTTCCTTGCTGCGATCCTGACTTACGGTCACCCGGCGTGGGAAAAGCTGGCCATCTTCCTGAACTTCCTGATTCCCAAGCTGCCGGCCCCGAAGGAGGAAGACCTCTCAAAGGGCGTGCTGGAAGCCATCGATATGGACAGCTATCGGGTGGAGGCGCAAGCGTCGCTGAAGATGTCGATGGACGATGCGAATGCTTTTATCGAACCGCCCCCGCCTGGCGGAGGCGGCGGTGGTGGCACGTCCGATATCGACAAGCTGTCGAACATCATCAAAGCCTTCAACGACATGTTCGGCAACATCGAGTGGAAGGACGGCGACAAGATTCGCAAGGTGATCACCGAGGAGATTCCCGCCCGCGTAGCGCAAGACAAGGCCTACCAGAACGCGCAGGCCAACTCCGATAAACAGAATGCGAAGCTGGAACACGATAAGGCGTTGAATCGCGTGGTGCTGGAGCTGATCTCTGACCACACGGAGCTGTTCAAGCAGTTCAGCGACAACCTTAGCTTCAAGCGCTGGCTGACCGATATGGTTTTCGACTCGACGTATCACCCGGGCACAGTGCCGCCGAAGGTGCCACCGCAGCCCGGGGCATCGGCATGAGGATAACCAAGTGGAAGAGAACGAAATGACCGGGAAAACCCCAGTCGATCAAGCCAAGATATCCGCGCTTCGTAGAGAGGCTGAGCGCCTGGAAGAAGACACCCTTTATTCGAGCAAGGGGCATTTCAATGCCGAAGACACATGGGTGCAGCGCAACTACTGGTTAGGTGTTCCGGCAACTGCTCTCGGGGCCGTCGCTGGAGCGACGCTGATCAAGAGCCAACCTGAGTGGGCGACAGCTTTCACCCTTCTTGCATCGTTACTCACTGGGTTGATGACTTTTCTCAAGCCCAACGAGCGCGCTGCATTGCACCGGGCTGCCGCTGGTCAGTTCCTCGCCCTTCGCAACGAGGCACGGTTTTTCCGGGAGATCGAACTGCTTCAGTCTGATCGACTGGACGAGCTTTCCGAACGACTGAAGGTACTTTCAGCTGCGCGCAATGAGTTGAACTTGAAGAGCCCCAGCATTCCGCGTCGCGCGTTTGTCGCTGCGCGAAAGGGAATCGAAGAAGGTGAAGCAACCCACAAAGTGGATAAGGGGAACTGACAGGATGTCGGTATTGAGTTTTCTGACAGCCACGGCCAGTAGTGCCGTGCTTTCTGCAACCGAGCAGTCATCAATTGCGACCTCGATCACTACGCTTCAGTCTCGGATGGCGTCATACTTTGACAGCAGCGCAATTGCGCAGCATTTCCGCTTTGGATCTTCAACGCGAGGCACGATCTTGCCCCGGTCGATGGATGAGAAGTCCGACATCGACTACATGGTTGTCTTCAGCGATACCAGCGCCACACCGCAGACGTATCTAAGGCTACGCTGAACAAGCCTTCTTTTTTCGGTGACACTGATCTATATGGTCGGATCTGGATAAAAAGGACGGTTTAGCGCCTTATTTATAGCCCTTTAGGGGCGGTTGCTTCAGGCTTTTCAGCCTGC
>NZ_JACYOX010000070.1 GCF_015352955.1 Noviherbaspirillum soli | reverse complement strand
AAGTAGCCGGGGCCCATGCGGGCGGCCGAGCCAAAGGTGTAGCGGGTGCCAAACCCGGCGAAGAAAAGGCCGAAGGCGGCAAACATCACCCCCGACCAGAAGTCCTTCTGGTTCCTGATTAACATGCTGCAAAGTCTCCTTTTTGTCGCTTTTTGAGCGGACCATGATTTTTGCCGATCATGGCAAAGGATGCAATGCCGAATATTGATTCTGTGACATAAAGCCTGGTTTATTTGGTGTCTTGCACCAAAAAGGGGGCCTTTTCACGCAATTTGGGCAGGGTAAGCATGGCTTCGCGTTCTTCCCTGCAGGCGATGAGGGCATCGTCGAACAGCGGCTGCATGTCCAGGCCGGTCGAAAAAACAAACTCGAAAAACATGTTTTTCCCCGGCTGGGCCTGGACTTCCACATCGATCACGGCAGCCCGAGGGCCAGGCGCCACTTGCAGACGATGCCGGCCTGGCGTCAAGGCTAGGCGCAGATAGGATGCATTTGAGAGTTCTCCGTGCATCTTGCCGTCAACGCTCACGTCGAAGCCCTGTCCGTAGGCGGCCAGGTTGCCGCGGCGGTAGAGATAAACATGGGCTGCCTCGGGCGCAACGGCAGGCAGCCCAGGAAATATCGGCCCTTCAGTGCGGTCACAGCTGGAGACGGCAAGCCCGGCAGCCAAAGTCAGGATGAAGCCGTAATGAACGAGTTTGGAATGAAGAAATACCATGCGGATTGCGGTAAGGGACAAGGCGCGCCCCGGTGGCGCGCCCGCCGTAAGTTGCAATCCGGCGTGAAACGTTGCCCGCTTTTAGCCAGGCGGGCTACCGGCAGCGACTCCTCAGCGCCAGGGCCGGAGTTTGCGGCGCTGCCTCAGGCTGTATATCAGACCGATTGCGCCGCCTATCGCCAGGGCCTTGCCGGCCAGGCCGATGGGATTGTGTTTTACCTCAGCCATGATGCCCATTTCGCCGAGGATGTTGGGAATATGGCCGGACTTGAGATCATCAGCCAGGCCTTCGACCATGTTCACACGGTCTGCAAACAGCAGCAGCAGCCAGTGCCGGATGTCGTTTTCGCTCAGGGTAAAGGCAAAATCACGAATTTTTCCGGACAGGCCGGTGGGCGGGACACTGGTGCCGAATATTGGCGTAATGGTGGGCCGCTCGGTGGAATGGAAGACCTTGACGTTCACCGGCTGTTGCTCGGGCACGTCCCAGTGCACATTGTCCAGCCGTGGCGGCGTGCGCTCCATCGGATAGGCGGGACGGTTCTTGTGCTCCAGGTCGGCGCCCCAGCCAGGAATGTGCGACATGTCGCGCTTGGGTTTTTCGTGATGATGATGCCCGGTTTCAGGCGTGGTGTTGTGCTGGATGTCCATGATGCTGCGCTCCTTGGTCCGATGGTTCAGGCTTCTTCCTTGCTGACGACGCTGTTGCTGTAAGCGCCCGGCGGTATCAGGACGGTCTTGATGCAATTGTCGAGTTTGCTGGAGAACAGGTGATAGGCGTCGGCCACCTCTTCCAGCGGAATCCGGTGCGTGATGATCTGGCGCGGGATGATGCGGCCGGCCTGGATATGCTCGATCAATCGCGGCAGATGGCGCTTGACGCTGGCCTGGTTCATGCGCATGGTCAATCCCTTGTTGATCGCATTGCCGATCGGGATCGCATTGAAGGTGGGGCCGTATACTCCGACGATCGACACCGTGCCGCCCTTGCGCACCGAGTTGATGGCCCAGTGCAGGACTGTCGCCGCGCCGGCCTGCAGTTTCAGGTAGCGGCCGGTTAACGTCTGGGCGGCATTGCCCGCGGCCTCGCAGCCGACGCAGTCGATGCAGACGTCTGCCCCGAGCCCATCCGTCATTTTCTTGATGTGGATGGCCATGTCGGCCACGTCCTTGAAGTTGACGATTTCGCAGTGCGCATAATTCTTGATGAATTCAAGGCGGTATTCGACATGATCGACGACGATCACGCGACCGGCCCCCATGAGCCAGGCTGACTTGGCGGCAAAGATGCCCACCGGACCGGCGCCGAACACCACCACGGTGTCGCCTTCCTCGATATCGCCCATCTCCGCAGCCTGATAGCCGGTCGGAAATGCATCAGTCAATAGAACCGCGTCCTCCACATGCAGGTCCTTGGGAATCACCGTCGGTCCAACGTCGGCCATCGGGATGCGCACCAGCTCGGCCTGGCCGCCATCGTAGCCGCCGGCCGTGTGGGAATAACCGTAAATGGCGCCAACAGCGGTCGCTTCGGGATTAACGTTATGGCAATTGCTGTACAACTCTTTCTGGCAGAAATAGCAGGAACCGCAAAAGATGTTGAATGGCACCAGAACATGGTCGCCGACTTTCAGGTTCTGCACCGAAGAACCGACCTCCTCAACCACGCCGGTGAATTCATGGCCGAACGTGGTGCCGATCCGGGTGTCCGGCACCAGGCCGTGATACAGGTGCAGGTCCGAGCCGCAGATGCACGACCGGGTGACGCGGACGATGGCGTCACCCGGATGTTCGATCACCGGGTCGGGCTTGTGCTTCGCTCGTACGCGGTAGGGACCTCTGTAATCCATTGCCAGCATGATTTTTCTCCTTTTTACCGGTGTCGCCGCGCGTATTGCCGCGCGTCACGCGCACAGCCCGCCCTGGGCTGCTGTCTGTTCGTTAAGACATCGCGCGGTAAAAAGGTTCGTGGACCGGCAATAAGGCTTGATCGTTTTCCACTGGATGCATGACCGGCGTTGCCGCCTGCGCGGGCCCGGGCTGGCTGGCGCAGGGCCAACAGTCGAGGTTCAGGCAGTATGGCGCGCCGGCCGTATCAGGCTT
The DNA here is from genome assembly GCF_015352955.1 of Noviherbaspirillum soli. Lineage (GTDB taxonomy): Bacteria > Pseudomonadota > Gammaproteobacteria > Burkholderiales > Burkholderiaceae_D > Noviherbaspirillum_A > Noviherbaspirillum_A soli. The sequence goes on along the minus strand of NZ_JACYOX010000070.1, from coordinate 9,996 downwards.
GCCGCGATCGCCACCAGCAGGATCAGCCCGACAATACCCAGCGACACCTGGACCGGCAGGTGATACCACTGCGCCGCCAGCATTTTGCCGCCAATGAACACCAGCACCACGGCCAGGCCATATTTCAGGTAATGGAAGCGGTCCGCCATGCCAGCCAGCAGGAAATACAGCGCACGCAATCCCATGATGGCAAACATGTTGGAGGTAAAGACAATGAAGGGATCGCTGGTAATGGCAAAGATCGCCGGAATACTGTCGACCGCGAATACCAGGTCGGTGAACTCGATCAGCACCAGCACCAGGAACAGCGGCGTGGCATGGCGCAAGCCATCGCGCATGATGAAAAACCGCTCACCGTGATATTCATTGGTGACCCGCATATGGCCCCGCATCCAGCGCAGCAGCGGATTGGCTTCCAGATCCGGCTCATGATTGGCGAAGACCAGCATCTTCACGCCGGTAAACAACAGGAAGGCGCCGAAGACATAGAGTATCCAGCTGAACTGGCTGATCAGCCAGGCACCCAGCAAAATCATCACGGCGCGCATCACGATGGCGCCGATCACGCCATACAGCAGCACGCGGCGCTGGAATTCCGCAGGCACCGCGAAATAACTGAACAGCATCAGGAAGACAAATATATTGTCGACCGATAGCGCTTTCTCGATCAGGTAGCCGGACAGGAATTCCAGGCCCTTGACGTTGGCCACTTCTCGGCCGACCGTATTGTCCAGGTGCCACCAGAGCAGCAGGTTGAACAGCAGCGCCAGAGCAAACCAGGCAATGGACCAGCCCAGGGCTTCACGGAACGACACCTTGTGTGCATTCCGGCCGCCCAGCACCACCATGTCGATGACGAGCATGCCGACGACGAAGAGGATGAAGCCGGCCCACATCGGCACGGTCGCGAAGGTTTCTATATCAGCCATGACAACCTTTATCAATGAAAAGGCCGACATCGCAATCGAAATGCCGGCCCTGAAAATTCCCGATACGCTTCGTAACGATTCCCGCTGACAGTTCAATCAAAGTCGAAAAGCTCGGCGAGAAAACTGCGTCGGCGACGCATTGCCGTGCTGCCGGACTGGCTCCGGTGCATGGCCGGCCCGCCAGGCCCGGCGGCATTGCCCCGATAGGCGCTCAGGCGATCGATCAGCTTGTCGAGTTCGCCACGATCCAGCCAGACGCCGCGGCATCGGGCGCACCAGTCGATTTCAACGCCTTCCCGGTACTGTGGCGTGAGCATGGCCACATCGCATGCAGGGCATTTCATGACGGGACCGCGGCATGCAGGGACGATGGCTTGACCGTACGTTGCTGGCGCAGGCGCCGGGCCACGCCACGGCCGATGCGCCGTGCCGCCTGGGAGATGGCTGCATACAGGTCGCGGTCGGTGCTGGCGGTGACGACCTGCCCTACGCCGTCCACGACCACATGGATGCCGCAGCGCTTGTCGGTGCCGCCGCGCGGCCCATTCAGGTCGCACAGCCGCACCGTCACATGCCGCACCTTGGCGCGGGTGTGCGACAGCGCGCCGCGCAACTGGTGCAAGGTATATTCCTGCAGCGCGGCAGTCAGTCCGAAACGTCGGCAGTGAATGGCGATCTTCATGAGCTTCTCCTTTTCGGGGTTGGTGAAGCACACTATAGGACGGCGTAATTGGCTTGAATATTCGAATATAACGTTTGTGAAGTTCGAAAAAACCGACGAGGAAATCATGGGCGCGTTGAACTACAAGCACCTGCACTATTTCTGGGTGGTGGCCAGGACCGGCAGCATCGGACGCGCCAGCGCGCGCCTGCATGTGACGGCCCAGACCATCAGCGGGCAGCTGACGCTATTCGAGGAAATACTGGGTCATCAGCTGTTTGATCGCATAGGGCGGCGCCTGCAGCTCAATGACATGGGCCGCATGGTGCTGCGCTATGCCGACGATATCTTCACACTGGGCGGGGAACTCGAGGAGGCAGTGCGGCGCGGGCCGGGCGACCGCATGCTGCAACTGCGGGTCGGCGTTACCGATGCGGTGCCCAAGACCATGGCCTACCTGCTGCTGGAGCCGGCGATGCAGTTGCCGCAGGGATTGCGCATCATTTGCCGCGAGGGCAAGCCGCGCCAGCTGCTGGCTGAACTGGCGACCCATCAGCTCGATATCGTGATCGCAGACAGTCCCCTGCCTGCCAATGTCGAAGTACGCGGATTCAATCACCTGCTGGGCGAGTGCGGACTGGATTTCTTTGCCGCGCCAATGCTGGCGCGGCAGTACCGCAAGGGCTTTCCACACAGCCTCGACGGCGCGCCCTTCCTGTTACCCGGCGAGGATGCCGCAATGCGCCCGAGGCTGTTGCGCTGGTTCGACCGTATTGGCATACGGCCCCAAATCGTCGGTGAATTCGATGACGGCGCCCTGATGAAAGCCTTTGGCGAAGCCGGTGCCGGCATTTTCTGTGCGCCGCAGGCAGTCACGGCACGGCTGAAGAATCAGCTTGCGATACAGTTTCTTGGAACGACCAATGAGGTCAGTGAGCAATTCTATGCGGTGTCGATGGAACGGCGCCTGACGCATCCGGCAGTAGTGGCCATTCGTTCCGCGGCGCGCGACAAGCTGTTCGGCGCCGCGCAGGCGGCTGGCTGAATCCTTGGCGACGCCGCCGTTGATGCTAGCCTTGCGCCATAGCGCTGTCTGCGCCTGTTTTCCGCTGCCATGCCCGGCCTGTTTCGGCGGCGGCGGCAAGCTGGGCTGGGGTCATTCCCGGGGTCAGCTGTGCGAGAGCCCGACTTGCCTGCCAGATGCCCTGCTCGGCCGCCAGGTTCAGCCAGGCCCAGGCCTGCGCTTCATCGACGGCAACGCCATGGCCCTGGGCATACATGGTCCCCAGATTGAACTGCGCCCTTGCATGCCCCTGCTCGGCAGCGCGGCGATACCAGGACAGCGCCTTGGTCGCATCCTGCTGTACGCCGTTGCCAGCGTCGTAACGCAAGCCCAGGCTGAACTGCGCGTGCGCATTGCCGCGCTCGGCAGCCTTGCAGTACCAGGCCATGGCCTGTTGCGCATCGCGCGGCAGGCCATGGCCCCGGTCGTACATCAGGGCCAGGCTGTACTGCGCCTTGGCCAGCCCCTGTTCGGCGGCGGCACGGTATAGCGCCTGCGCCTGCGGCAGGTCCGCCGGCACGCCCTGCCCGGCTTCCAGCATCGCTGCCAGGTTGTACTGCGCCAATGCATATCCCTGGGCAGCCGCCCTGCCATACCATTGCGCAGCCTGCCGCAAATCCTGCGGCATTGATTTGCCGCTGGCGTACATCAATCCGAGATTGTTCTGCGCTGCCGGGTCGTTCTGGTCCGCGGCACGCTGGAACCAGTCCAGCGCACGCATGCCATCGGCCGCTATGCCCACGCCGTTCACGTACATCAGTCCAAGGTTGTTCTGCGCGCCGGCATGGCCAAGCTCGGCCGCCTCGGTGTACCAGGCCAGCGCCTGTGCCTGGTCTTGCGGCACGCCCTGGCCATTGGCATACATCAGGCCCAGATTGAACTGGGCTTTGGCATGCCCCTGATGCGCAGCCTTGCGGTACCACAGCAGCGCATGGGCATAGTCCTGCGCACGCCGGCCATTGCTGTAGATGACGGCCAGATTGAATTGTGCATTTGCATGGCCACGATCAGCCGCCTTGCGGAACCAGGTGCGCGCCTGCTCCCAATCCTGGGGAACGCCGTCGCCGCTGCTGTACATCATGCCCAGCCGGTTGGCTTCGTCCATCTCGGCCTGCGCAGCGTCATGCGAGGCCGGGGGGGATAAGGGATAGACGTTTTGCTGCATGCTGTTCATTCGCGGACCTGGCTCAGGCCATGCGGGCAACAGGACGCGGCAGCAGCTGCAGGAAGCGCGCGGCCGATACGGGCCGATGGTACAGATATCCCTGCATCACCGAGCAGCCTATGCGTTGCAGATAGGCGGCCTGGATGCCGCTTTCCACGCCTTCAGCAACCACGTTCAGCGACAACCCGCTGGCAATCGACATGATCGCCAGGACCACGGGGTAATGGCCGTCGAGCCGATGGATTTCCCTGACAAAGGACTGATCGATCTTGATGGTGTGGACCGGGAAGCGATGCAGGTAGGCGAGCGAGGAATAGCCGGTGCCGAAATCATCGATGGCAACGCTGACGCCAATCGCCTCGAGCTTGTTGAGCTGCTCGATTGCATACTGCGGATTGCGGATGCAGATGTTCTCGGTGATCTCCACCTCGATCTGGGAGGCCGACAATCTGTGCCGGGCCAGCACGGTTGTCATCTTTTCCACGAAGTCGCCGCTATCGAGATACTGCGGCGATACATTCAGGGACAGTCGGATCCGGGATGGCGACTGGCTGTTCCACCAGGCGAGGTCCCGGCAGACGGCTTCCAGCATCCAGTCGCTGATCGGCATCATCAGGCCGTTCTCTTCAGCAAAGGGCAGGAACTCGCCGGCCGACAGCAGGCCGCGTTCCGGATGATGCCAGCGCATCAGCCCTTCCACGCCTACGATCTGGCCTGTGGCGGCGTCCACCTGCGGCTGGTAGTACATTTCGAATTCATCGCGTTCAAGCGCGCGCCGCAGGCTCTTCTCCAGCGTTATCTTCTGATAGGACGCCTCATGCATCGACGACTCATAAAAGCTGTAGCTGTTCTTGCCACGCGCCTTGACCTGATACATCGCCATGTCCGCATGGCATAGCAGTTCATCGATGGTCGCGCCGTCATGCGGATATACAGCGATGCCGATGCTGGCGGAAATATGGTTGTCACTGCCGGCCAGCTTGAAAGGCAGCTGCAGGCACTCAAGCGCCTTCTGTGCCACCACGTCGGCATCTTCGCGGCTTTGCAATTCCGGCAGGACGATGGTGAATTCATCGCCGCCCAGCCGTGCCAGCGTATCGCCCTGACGCAGCGCCGCCTTCAGCCGTGCAGCCACCTGCTGCAGCAATTCATCGCCATGAATATGGCCCAGCGTATCGTTGACCAGCTTGAACCGGTCGAGATCAATGAACATCACCGCCAGCTCGGCATTCTTGCGCTTGGCCTGCGTGATCGCCAGCCCGAGCCGGTCCTTGAACAGCATGCGGTTCGGCAGGTCGGTCAGGATGTCGTGATACGCATGGTAGGAGATCATGGCCTCCGCCCGCTTGCGCTCGGTAATGTCGCGCGCCACGCCATAGGTGCCGTAGAACTCCGCGCCCTGTTTGTCCGGCGCACTGCCATACATGCCCATGGAATTGAATGACAGCGTGAGCAGCGTCGTTTCAAAAGCCGGCCCCTTGTCGCGGGCTCCGGCAGACTTCAGCCTCAGCTCGATATTGCGGCTGGCCCGCTCGCCGACACGGCGCTCGTTGAAGACGTAATAGGCCCGGTCCATGTCTTCGGCATGCACCAGCATCGAGTAATGATTGCCTATCAGCTCGCTGCGGCTGAAACCCAGCAGCTGCAGGGCCCTGTCGTTGACAAAGGAAAAACGTCCTTCTTCGTTCAGCGTATAAATGATGTCCGGCGAGCTGTCGACCAGGTAGCGATAGAGCTTTTCGGAACGTGCCAGTTGCTGCGCGATGCGTTTGTTCTCGGCCTCGAGCCGGCGCTGTCGCAAGGCGTTATCCACCGTGTTGAGCAGCTCTTCCCGGCTGTAGGGCTTGCGCAGATAGTCATAGGCGCCCCGCTTCAATGCGCCGATCGCGCCCTCAATGCCGGTCTCGCCGCTCAATACGATGACGCGGGTCTCGAGCTTCTTGCGATTGATGACGTCCATGATCTGGTGGCCGCCGAAGTCCGGAAGCCGCAGGTCAAGCAGGGCCAGATCGAAGGACATCTGTTCCAGCAGCGCCACCGCCTCGCTGCCGCAGGTGGCGGTGTGGAGTTCATGGCCGCTGTCTTCCAGCAGCGCGCACAGGCTGGCAAGCAGGCGCGGCTCGTCGTCCACCAGCAGCAGCCGATGCGCCGCCGGCGTGGTCGACGCGACTGCCTCGTTCAGCGGCGCATCGGCGTGAAGCAATGGCATGAACGGCGCCACGTTGCGCTGATTGATCATGATGAGTGATGTCCTGACTGTTTGGACTGGCCGGCATCGGCCGCTGAAGGCTGCGCGCGTAGCGGCAACTGCACATCAAACGTCGTGCCGCGCCGGCTGCTGCGGCAACTGATCGTGCCGCCCATCTTGTGCACAAGGCCGTGAACGATGCTCAAGCCAAGCCCGCGCCCGACGCCGGCCTTGGTGCTTTGCACAGGGGAGAAAAGCCTCGCCATTACTTCCGCGGGAATGCCGCCCCCGGTGTCGCGCACGCTCAGTTCCGCGTACAGCCGGCCGTCGCGGTTGACGTGACCGTTGTCGATGACCTGGATTTCACCGCCGTTTGGCATAGCCTCCACCGCGTTCTTCAGCAGATTGACCAGCACCTGCTTGAGCAGGTCGGCGCTACCCTCCAGCACGCTTTCGCTGTCTTCCACATCCGCGCGCAGGGAGATCGACGCCGGCATGTACTCGGTGTCCTGAAACAGGCGCACCACTTCCTTCACTACCCGTCCGACGTCGGCCTGTGCGCTGGCAGACTCCGGTTCCAGCTCGGCCAGGCCATGCACGATCTGCCCGACACGGTCGATTTCCTCATTGAGGATGGCGACCTCTCCCACCACGATATCCTGCTTGCGCAGGCGGCTATCCAGTATGCCGAGATAATTCTTGATGATGGAAAGCGGATTATTGACTTCATGCGCCACACGACGCGTGGCTGCCTGGTACTGGTCAGCGACGCTGGCGATACGCTGGTCGAGTTCGGCTTGGCTGCTGATTGCGGCATGGAGCGCGTTGGCTGCTTGGGATGCATAGGCCAGCAGGAATCGCTCACGTCGCTGCAGATCGTCGACCTGGTGTTCGCCGATGCTGCCCACCAGCATGCCAATGCAGCGGCCAGTCACTGTCATGGGCAGGCACAGCAGGCAGTCAGCGCGCATCAGGCTAAGCAGCTGTTCTTCAGCCAGGCTCAGAAGCTCCCTGCCACGCCGGACAAAGGCGATGCGCCGCATCAGAGCGGCGTCGGCAATCACGCCGCCGGCTGTCAGCGGCAATGAAAATTCGGCCAGTCGCTCGACCTGGCCATTGCCCGGCTTGCCCACCAGCGACTGGCTGGCCTTGTCGGTAAGCAGCAGGAATACCTCGCCAAAACTGAACAGGATGCGGGCCGAACCGGACACCGTTTCCATCAGACCCGCCATATCGGTCTGGCGCGAAAAGAAGCGGCTGGCCTGGGACGCCAGCACCATGTTGCGCATTTCCTCATCCATCTTTTCCTGGGTGGGATCGCGCGGTGCTGCCGGCTGGGGTGGCACATAGGCAGCCTGGGCAACGATGTCGTCTGCGCCTGCCAGCTCAATGCCCAGTGCGCTTGCTGCACGCACGACTTGCGCTTCGGCCTTGTCGCGGATTGCCTGGACGCTCTCGGCATCCAGGTTGCAAAGCGCCGCGACCTCGGCCAGTGCGGCCTCGTCGGTATCATGGCTGGCCATCAGGTGCGCCAGCATCACGATACGAATCAGTGGATGCGCATTGGCCACGCGAGCAGCCGGCTCGTGGTGATACTGGACACTGTCGCACAGGAAGGAGTCAAGCTGCCAACGCTCGATAATGGCCGCGCCCGCTTCGGCGTGGGTGATCTGCATGGTCCGCTGTTCCACCCAGCACAGTTTGGCATCGTCCTTCGCATGAAAATTCACCGCATATTCCTGCGGCGCTACGGAGAGCAGGCCAAGGCGACCAACGTCATGCAGCAGACCCGCGAGATAAGCTTCCTCGACGTGCGTATGCTTCATCTTGATCGCAATATCGCGCGCCATCACTGCCGCTGTCAGAGAATGTTTCCAGAAACCCCGCAAGTCGATTGTGCCGGGCTTGGAAAAATCGTTGAACATTTGAAGCACCGATTCGCTGATCACCAAGGTTTTGATCATGTCGGTGCCAATCGCCATCAGCGCCTGGTCCAGATTGGCCTTGCGTCCGCCGGTACGGTGGTAAGCGGGGCTATTTGCAACGGCAAGTATGCTGCTGGCCATGCCAGCGTCCTGGGATATCAACGCGGCGAGCTCCGCCATGCCGGCGTCTTCGTCCTGGCATTGTTCGATGAGCTTGAGGAGAATCTGCGGCATCGTGGGTAGATGCGCTTGCTCCAACCGCTTTCTTATATCTATTTCGGATCGCTGCATCATTTATCGAACGTTGTCGCTTTTTCTTGCGCGCTTTGCTTTGAAGGCAATTGGAGCAGAACCACTATCTGCTATCGGCTACATGGCAGACCGTTGAAGTCCGCAAGCATCGTATTATTCCTTAACATGACCCAGGAGAAACAATTTCTTGCAAATAATACCATTTAAAACTTGCAATGAATCAACTTTGTCGGGTAATGCGTATGGTCGGAACAACTTAGTTACCAAAGGAAACATCGTTAAGAAGAAATTTTTTGTCTTATTACATTTTTGTCTTCACAGAATATCAGCGGTGCGGCAAGAGAAGACCAATATCCAGCCTTATTGGAGCGTACTCTGAATGCGTAAGGCATTAGCTAACATCATTCATTGATGGACATATCTGCAGATTTCGCTGTGCTGAACACTGCAGATATCGCGGACTGTGAAGAGATCACTCAAGCGATCGCAATGAAAAGAGACAACTGTTCGGCGCTCCATACAGGTTGGCAATAAGCAGTAGGTCTGCCTACTGTGCCGCCGTGCTTTGCATCGCATACAAACCCGTAATTGCGGCCGGGAAAAAATTCGTATGGCGAAGGGTTCGTCGTGTCGACGGAGCGGACACTTTGCAACGCATAAGCCCCCAGTCTGCCGGGCAGGTCAGAATGACAGACTAAACGGGCAGGGATTTATCCTGTCCCTCATCCATAAGATCCGATATGGCAAGCGTCATCTAACGCAAAGCGCTAAGGCCTGCTTATTCACTGGAAAACATTGTTTCTCCATTGGAACCATTGCGGCAGGGCATTCGCAACCGAGAGCTGGATTGCCTGCCGTGTCGAATGGTATGTCGCGGCGCGTATGGGTCTAACTGGAGGACAAGTTCTCCGAAAACGCAGCAGCAGCGATGGCTGAGCGGTAGAGGGAGGCATGCGGAAACGGAAGATACTGACTTGTTTCTGAAACAGGCTCGATTTTCACGACAGTCGCTGTGAACGCTTCAAAGCCTCATGACGGATGACGGTTGCTCGTACTTGTTTGCCAGACGGCAGAGGTTTGGCTGCGTCGCTGGCCGCAGGCTGCCGAAGGAAGTGGCAAGCTGCCGTCGGCTCCGCTAGTGCGTTGTGAAGAACTGAAGGCTGAGGGATGCTAGTGGACAGTGCAGGACAGCAAAGGAGGTGTTAATTGTAGTGGCGGTAGTGATGGCGGCAATAAAGATATACGAGGGTAATCGGACACTAGATGAACGTGACATAAGCGAGACTTGAGCTGCCGGTCATATCGCCGTTGCATTGCAACATCCCGTAGCAAACTCCTGAAGCCCAAAGTTTGCATGCCGGCTGCGGCGTCCCATGGATCTGTCATGGTTCTGTCGCCTCCAGCCCTAAAGCAAAAACCCCCGGCGCCTTCTGGCGCCGGGGGTTTTCTAATAACAGCCTGACGATGACCTACTTTCACACTGGTTGCAGCACTATCATCGGCGCAAAGTCGTTTCACGGTCCTGTTCGGGATGGGAAGGGGTGGTACCAACTCGCTATGGTCATCAGGCATGACTTGTCGGCTGTCTGTCGCGCGGCCGGCTTCTCGCCTGGCACACGCCACATCCAACCCAAAGGGAAGAAGCGGCCGCATCGCGCCTGCACATGGCAGGCAGGCGATGCAGCGATCAATGTCTTGTCTTGCAGGTTGTGAGTATCGAACGTCACGCACCACACAGCGCCGCTATGCACCATCAAGGTTATAGGGACAAGCCGCACGGGCAATTAGTACTGGTTAGCTTAACGCATTACTG
>NZ_JACYOX010000069.1 GCF_015352955.1 Noviherbaspirillum soli | reverse complement strand
GGCGTTTTATGACTTCCCGGCGGAGCATTGGCAGCATGTACGGACCACCAATCCGATCGAATCAACGTTTGCCACGGTGCGGCATCGAACCACGCGGGCCAGGAATTGCCTGTCGCGGGCTACGTTCCTCGGACTGGCATTCAAGCTGATGGAAGAGGCAGAGAAATCGTGGCGCCGAATTCGCGGCGCCGACCGAATTCAGCCGTTGCTGGACGGCGTACCGTTCAAGGATGGCATCCCGGTGCAGGACAATCCGCCGGAACAACAGAAACTCGCCGCCTGATGCTCCTCCTATGCTTCAGACCGGCCGTACACCAGATTTCACATTAGCTCCTGTCGCACTGGGGAATAGGCTACTGCGTCAAGATCATCAGTCACCGACTCATAAGTCACCGACTGAGAGCATGGCAGGCAGTTCAAGGCGATCTTCGTGAAGGTTTCTCCACCTAACACCCCTAACAGGCATCGAGTGCTATCTCGGCTCTGGCATGTCAAAGGCATCGGTCCGGTGCATGCCGGCCGACTCGTCAAAGCCTTCGGCGGGTTTCGTACATGTATAGATGTTATTCGTTGATTCTTTTTACAATGTCAGGTCGGCAATCGTGGAGATATTTACCTGCTCCCGGCTGCTTATGATAGAGCAGTCAGTATTGCTGGCTTTTGCACAAATACAGGAATAGTATTGCGAAAAAAGCAATATTGTTCCGCTGTACTATGAGGGAGAACGGCATGGTATTCAGCATAGAAATGTCAAAAGGCCACAGGCGACTACCGCCCAACATTTATCAACGCTGGGCCTACGCAGCACGTCGAGCTTTGGTCGCAGTCGATAGATACGCGTCTTTGGCTTTTTCCGATAAATCGACCGCAGACAGGGAGCGTTCCTTGCGATGGATGAAAGCATGGCTGGCTTTCGCAGTTAGTCGAGAGAAATAACTAGGTCGTCGCGCATAATGCCGGGGCGGTGCGCTTGCTTTGGCGCTGAAATGGGTTCGCCTTCCCGCTTACCAAAGACCGGGTTAGCGCCGGTCGCCGCCGTTGATCTAGCTCAGAAATTCGCTTTGGTAATTGCTGCTTCCAGGCTTAGGAACATTCATACTTTAGTGACACTCTCGCTAGTGATTGGCAAGTTCACAAATTGTTTCCTCTTAACCGTTGCGCCTAGTGGCGTAGCGGTTTTTTATTTTCAATAGTTGAATGAAATTCCGCCGGCAGTAATCACCTCCGAACCTGGCGTCAAGCCGTTGCGGACAATGCCGACGTGGGGCGCGTGCTTTGGCGCTAGAAATTATCAACTGTTCAGGGAGAATATCGAACAAGGGCAGGGGTAGCACCGGTCGCCGCGTCTGTGCGACCTTCTGTACGCTCGTTGACAAGCCGTTTTGTCTTTTTTGACATGTCGATCTACTACGATACATGGCCCAACTCTTGGTAATGAGGTCAAGCGCGAACCGTGGCCACTTCTGAAAAAAATGAGGAAGGTACAAAAACCGTTACGTCACTGCGCGCTGATTCCTTTTGCCCTTGCAACTGAGCGGTCATAGTTTGACTTTGCCTCTCGGTTAGCTTCGTCAGTCCTCAAGGAGACCTCTGCATTGCACGTATTGCGCGCTTCGCCCGTGAGCGCGTTGCATTGAATGTGAGCCTGCTTGTCTTGCGCAGCAATCCTAGCTTTGTCCATGCCATAGGAAATTCTCGCAACGCGTGCTCCGTTCCTCGCTGCCTGTTTTCTTTCGGCATCCGATACAGGCGGTTCTGCCCCTGCCCGTTCGCGTGCGAGCTTGGCTTGATCTTCTGCGGCCGCGCGATTGCCATTGACCTGGATTTCGCAAGCCTTTGCTGCCGGGCCGCGCCGTTTGGCGCATTCAAGCATATCCGCTTCGTTCACCGACGCTATTCTGGCCATGGCTGACCGGTAGTCTTTCTGCGCCATTTCCTTGGCCTGCTGAGTCATGCTTACCGCACCAGCCGAAAATGCTTGGAGACAGCTAGCGATAAAAGCTGCATGAATGAACGATTTTTTCACTAGTTTCCCAGCGGATAAAAAGCACAATGCCGACTGAACATACCCGCTTTTCGTATCAATACGCAGCGTCCGACTTGAAATCAACTTCCCCTTTTGCTGGGGAAGTCTAGTCTAGCGAAGCGAAGATTATTTGTGCTCTTTCGTCACTTTTTTATTCGCGTCAACCTGCGTCTCTGCCACGTCCTTCTTTGCTGCCAGGATTTTCTTATCCGCCTTCGCTTGGGCTGATGCTTTTGTTTTCGCAGCTTTGGCATCGGCTTTGGTCGACTTCACCTCAGCGTCGGCAACAGCCTTGTCTATTTTTTCATTGGCCTTGATCTCAGCCTTTTCCACTTTAGCAACAGCCTTGACATCACCCTTTGTAGCGGGAGCAACTACTGCCCCTTGGGGCGTGGTGGTAGCCGTAACCGGAACTTGAGCATAGGCAAATCCGCAAATGAGAGTAGCCGAAAGCAGCGAAACTAATTTTTTCATCTTGAAACCTCAGCAGTTAGGATAATTGTCTGTTAAACATTGCGACAAGTCGCTAAAGGTTTCAACGGGAAAATTGGCTATCCGTTGACTGCGGGCGGCACATATTGACATGGGATTGATCCAAACGGTATCAATGGCCATTTCTTCTACCTTTACGGTCGTTGGGTCAATAAGATGTAAATATTATATCTATTGGGCAATTTTTTTGGGGCTGGCCGTAGCTAAAACCTTATTGATTTCAAGCGTAAAATCGGCAACGTTTAGTGGCTTCACCATATATCTGGATATGCCTAGAAGATGGCCCCGGTAGACATCTTCTCTCGTTTCAGAAGCACTTAAAATAACGACCGGAATTCCCGATAATTTGGGCGTACTGCGGATGTGCTTGAGCACCTCAAAGCCATCGAGATTTGGCATTTTCAAGTCTAAGAGCGATTACATGGACGCCGCCATTTGCCAAGTAATAAACTTATGACACAAGCAGGATAGAGGTTGCTCGCTTACATTCGGCCTTCGGATGCAGCTTTAAGCTGCTGGCCTCTATGGTATTCGCTGACGACTTCCCCATTTCTAACGCGAGCTCGAAGCTCATCGCTCTTATCGGGTTTGAGTCGTCCCGGTCGCACCTGTTTGCCATCACTTGTTTCTTACTTACGCAACCTATTGGTGTGTCTGCTTTGCTCCTTCAAGCCGCGCTGAGTTGCCGACCGCTTACGGTAGGCAACTCAGCACGGAACTTACTGCCGTGAACCAGCATCGCCCAAACAATGCGTGCCGTTTTGTTAGCCTGGGCTACACAGGCAATGTTCATGTTTCTTCGACCGGCTAGTTGTTGCAGCCAGCAATTTGCGGTCCCTGGCTTACGCATGGTGTGATGCAGTACCGCACGAGCACCGTGGACCAGTAACCGGCGCAAATAACTGTCCCCTCGTTTGCTGATTCCCTGCAATCGCTGCTTGCCGCCACTGGAATGCTGCTTGGGGACCAAGCCGAGGAAAGCTGCCAGCTGCCGTCCATTCTTGAAGGAGGCAATGTTGTCACCGACCGTCGCTTCCAGCGCGCTGGCAGTCAAGGGACCGATTCCTGGTACCTGTTCTAGCCGATGACAGACTTCGGATTCCCGGCATAGCTGCCTAACCTGTAGATCAATCTCTTGCACTTGCTTATCCACTTCCAGCAGATGCGATAGCAGCCGCTGTGCCAAGTCACGCATGAGTGGCGGCAAGCCGTTCTCCATATCGGCAATTACCTTTTTGACCTCTTGAAGCAGCTTGCTTAGTCCGTGCGCAATCGATAACCCAAACTCTGCCAATAATCCTCTCAACTGATTGGCTTGCGCTGTACGCGCCTTGATAAAACCGTCACGCACGCGATGCAATGCTAGTACCGCTTGCGATTGTGCAGTCTTTACAGCAACAAAGCGCATCGCCGGTCGGCTAGCTGCTTCGCAAATAGCAGCCGCATCAGCTGCATCGTGTTTGTTGCCTTGAACGTACGGTTTGACGAATTGCGGCGCAATCAGTCTGACCGTGTGTCCCAGATGTTGCAGCGTACGGCCCCAATAATGTGCGCTACCGCATGCTTCAATCGCAACTGTACAAGGCGTTATGCGGGTAAAAAACTCCACCATCTGCGCACGCTTGAGGGTCTTGCGCAGCACTGTCTTGCCGTGTTGATCTACACCATGGATCGCGAATACCTGCTTTGCTAGGTCTACACCAATCGTTGTAGCATGCATGTTGGACTCCTCGCCTCAAGTGGTTAATCATCACTTCCACTTTGGCACATCGATGCCGTTGGCGCTGGAGTCCCTTCGCTCTCCATATCCTCCGGCCGCGTTAAAGTGGAATCTAGAAGGCGGCGTCCATACCATTTCTAACAAAATGGGAATGGATCGCGTAATGCATTGCTCAGCGTTCGCCAGCAAATCATGGCGCAGCCCAACCGGAGAAATTCTTCATGCATATCGGCCCGGCGTTCATAGCGCACGCGCAGCCGGCGAAACTGGTGAAGCCAAGCGAACGTGCGCTCGACTACCCAGCGCGTCAAGCCCAGATGGCTGCCGTGACCGGCAAGGCGTTTGCCGATCTGCGGTTTGATCCCACGCTCTCGCAAGACGCGCCGATACGCTTTACAGTCGTAGCCGCGGTCAGCTTGTACGCACTGCGGTTTGCGCAGAGGTCGTCCGCGCTGGCCAGCAATGGGTTGAAGCCCATCCAGTAACGGCATGAGCTGTGTCGAGTCGTGGCGATTGGCACCTGTGAGAATCACATTCAACGGCGTACCGGCGGCATCGACGAGGAGGTGGTGTTTGCTGCCCGCCTTGCGCCGATCAGTCGGGCTGGGACCTGTTTTTTTCCCCCATGCACGGCCCGCACCGACGAACTGTCGGCAATCACGCGCGAGAAATCGATGCGGTTGGCGTGGCGCAGCTTGGCCAGTAGAACGCGATGTAGCTTGCCCCAGACACCTGCCTCTTGCCAATCGCGTGCGCGGCGCCAGCAGGTCATTCCTGAGCCGCATCCCATTTCCTGGGGCAGCAGCTCCCACGGCAACCCGGCTTGCAGAATGAACAGAATGCCGGTAAAGACGCGCCGATCGTCCAGTCGTTTGCGTCCGGCCGGCGTTTTGTGCAGCGGTGGTGGTGGCAGTAAGGGACGAACGATTTCCCATAGTTCATCATCAACTAGTTCGCGTGCCATGTTGTCTCTCCACAGAGCCTGCTGGATAGACGATTGGACCGCAATTACTCAATTTTGTTAGGCGCTCTAAGACTATGAGCGCCGGGTTTTCTGGAATCCTACTTGCATAACAGCCGTCGCATGAAAGGTAGTCCAGTGCCTCTCTCCCATCCTTCACAACGTCAATATCTGCAGTAAAGCCACATTGCCTAAGAAGCTGGCATGTCACATAAACTGCAACTTCGTCGTCTTCAATCAAAAGTAATTTGCATGCCATTTGTCATTTTAGCAAATTTCTATCGCTCAATGTAATTGAACAAGACGGCATGCTCGGTTAGGAAGAAAATTTTGAAAAAATATAGATAAAAGGAGATAGAAATGAAGAGGTGACCCCGAAATTCGGACGATTGGAGAAGTGGAGACCTTGCTCCCGGGGCGGTTTAGGGGCACCAGTTTCACCGCTGCTGTCAAACGTCTATCTGCCTTATGTCTTTGACTTATGGGTGCAGCAATGGCGGCGACGCCAGCCTCGCGGCGATATGGTCGTCATCCGCTATGCAGATGATACGGTCCTGGGCTTTGAACATCGCTTCGAAGCGAAGCAATTCCTGGATGACCTCAAAGGGCGTGTGCAGGAATTCGGGATTGAGCTGCAACCCGAGAAGACGCGGCTAATTGCGTTTGTTCGCTTTGCGAATCGCTGGAATCAAAAGCGCGGCCGGCGCAAAGCAGAGATATTTAATTTCCACGGCTTTATACACATTTACTCTACATCGCGAGCGCCGGCTGGTTTGAGCTCAGCCTTACAACGATTGCGAAGCGAATGCATGCGAAGCTAGCGGAGCTGGAGATATCCCTGTGGTGCGCCATGCACTGGACGGTACTCGAGGCAGGCCGGTGGCTCGGCTCCGCCCTGCGCGGCTATTATCAGTACCACGCGGTTCCTGGAAATTTGCGGCGGTTCTACGCCATCCGATGGCGTCTGATGATGTGCTGGTGGCGTATCTTGCGCCGCCGAAGCCAGCGTCATCGGTTGCCGTGGGAGCGATTCTTCCGACTTACCAATAAATGGCTGCCGAGCCACGGTTAGCACACCCTTATCCTGATGCGCGGTTTCGCGCCAAATACTCGAGGTAAGAACCCTATGTGGGAAAACTGCACGTACGGATCTGCGCGGGGGCGCCGGGTAACCGGCGTTCCTACCGCAACAAAGCCACGACGAATCCTCACAGAAAAAAAGATTGGCGATCACTTCCAATGCGTCGCCTAGCGGTGCCTCCGGTTTAACTACTCACGTCTACGCGTACATAAATCGCCATCCACAGCCCGCAACGCGACAAAATGAATTGATTGCGAAGGCAGTCAGAGTAAAATATAATCATTCTCATTTAGATTTCCAGCCTCAGGCAACTTTCAACCTTCTGAAGCAGGTGCTCGATCCATCCGGACTGACAGGGAGAACGAACGTCAGGAGCATCCGGAGCCGATAAAAACTATATGCGCAGCATTACCCATTTTCATCCGCGAGCCAGTGCCATGTCGTCCGCCTTGCGTGCCCTGGCGCTTGCTCTGGTGGCGCCCCTTGCCGCCTGCGGCGGTGGCGGCGTTTCCGACAGTGCCTCCGGCACCCAGACCGCATCGGTTCAAGCCGCGTCCATTCAGCTTAGTCAGATTGCGTTGCTTGGACAAAAAATCTTTAGCGACGCCTCCTTATCGGCCAGCGGCCGGCAATCTTGCGCGAGCTGCCATGATCCCGCCAGCGCGCATGCGGCACCCAACGACCTTGCGGTGCAACTGGGCGGACCCGGTCTCGCCACCCAGGGCTTTCGCGCCGTGCCTTCACTGCGCTACCTGAACAGCACGCCCGCCTTCTTCTTTGCCGACGATGGCACGCCTACCGGGGGCTTTAATCACGACGGCCGCGCGAGAACGCTGGCCGAGCAAGCGCAACGCCCCTTCCTTGCGCCACACGAAATGGCCAATGCGAGCAAGGCCGATGTGGTCAGCAAGGTCAGGCAAGCCGCCTATGCGGAAGAACTGCGCGCGGCATTTGGCGCCGCCATTTTCGACGACGCCGATGCCGCCTTCGACCGCATCGCTTTCGCTCTGCAGCAGTTCCAGAAGGAAGATCCGGCTTTCCATCCGTTCAGCTCGAAATATGACCGCTTCCTCGCCGGCAAGGCGCAACTCTCCGATGCCGAAATGCGCGGCCTGGCGCTTTTCAATAATTCGGCCAAGGGCAATTGCGCTGCCTGCCATCCGAGCGCGAAAAGCGCCGACGGCGCATTCCCGCTGTTCACGGACTTCAGCTACGACAGCCTCGGTGTGCCACGCAATGCCGCCATTGCCGCCACCGCCGACCCGACCTATTTCGATATGGGCCTGTGCGGCCCGGACCGCACTGACCTGACCGCGCGCCAGGATCTCTGCGGCGCATTCAAGGTGCCGACGCTGCGCAACGTCGCCACCCGCAAGACATTCTTCCACAACGGCGCTTTCACCACGCTCCGGGACGTTCTGCGCTTCTATGTGCGCCGTGACACCAATCCCGAGGAGTGGTACCCGCTTGCCGCCGATGGCACTGCGGACAAGTTCAACGATCTGCCGGTCGCACTGCGCGGCAATGTGAATACCGGCGAAGCGCCGTACAACCGCAAGCCAGGCATGGCGCCTGCGCTTTCAGATGCGGAGATCGAGGACCTGCTGCATTTCCTGGGCACGCTCAACGACGATGACCATTCCTGACCTCGCTCTTTCAAAGAAAAAATGATGAAGAAAACCCTGCTGGCGCACTCCCTTGTCACGGCCCTTGCGATCGCACCCGCCGCCCATGCCGATGAAGCTGCGCTGATAAGACGCATTGACCAGCTCGCCGCAGAGCTGGAAAAGGTCAAGGCGGAACTGACAGCCACAAGGCAGAAAGCCGACGCGGTAGACCAGCGCCAACAGGCTGCCAACCCGATGGTTGCGTCAACCGCAGCAACCACGTCCGCATCGCCGGCACCTTCCGCCCAGCCCGTGCCGGTGCCGACGCCAGTCGCGGCCGCGCCGACTGCGGTTGTGACCAGTCCTGCGTCACCGGCCGGCAGCACCTATCCAGGCATCGAGGCGCCGGAGCGGCCACGCACCGTGTTTTCGGCCTATGGCGAAATCAACTACAACCGTCCGACGCGCAATGCCAGCGGGGCACAGGTGGATGTGCGACGCTCGGTGCTCGGCTTTGAGCATCGTTTCGACGAGCGGACCAAGGTCGTGACCGAGTTCGAATGGGAACATGCGATTGCCTCGGCTGGCGACCGGGGCGAGGCCGCGATCGAGCAGGTTTACGTCGAGCGCGAATTCGGCCTTGGATTGCGTGGCAAGGCCGGCCTGTTCCTGGTGCCGGCGGGTCTCTTGAACCAGAACCACGAGCCGACCGCCTATTACGGCGTGGAGCGCAACTTCGTCGAGACCGCCATCATTCCAACCACCTGGCGCGAAGCCGGCGTCGGCGTCGGCAAGACGCTGGACAACGGGCTGACGCTGGAAGGCGGCCTGACCACGGGCTTCGATCTGAACAAGTGGGACGCCAGTTCCAGCGAAGGCCGGGAATCGCCATTGGGCAGCATCCACCAGGAAGGCCAGTTTGCCAAGGCGCGCAATCTGGCCGGGTATGGCGCTGCAAACTGGCGCGGCGTGCCGGGCCTGCTGATCGGCGGCTCCGTTTTCACCGGCACCGCCGGCCATGCGACCCCGGATTTCGCGGCCAACAATGCCCGCGTCACGCTGTGGGACCTGCATGCGCGCTATAACCCGGGCCGCTGGGATCTGTCTGCGCTTTATGCACGAGGCACCATCAGCAATACCGAAGCGCTCAATCTCACGTTTGTCGGCAACCCGTCACCGGTGCCTTCGTCCTTCTATGGCTGGTATGGCCAGGCGGCCTATCGCTTGTGGAAGCAGGGCGATTACGCACTCTTTCCTTTCGTCCGTTATGAACGCTTCAATACCGCGAAATCCTTTGCTGCAGTTCCGGCCGGCCTGGGCGTAGCCTCTGCGCCGGATGAACGTGTGGTTACCGTTGGCGCGAACATGCGTGTCGGTAGCGGCGTCGTGCTGAAAGCGGATTATCAAAAATTTGCGGAAGACAAGAGCCGCGACCGCGTCAACCTTGGCGTTGGCTTCTCGTTCTGAAGGGTAGCAACATGAAAGCTCTGCAATGGACCGTCGTCGCCACCGGGCTGGTGGCGTCTACTTCCAGCGCATTCGCCACGCAGTATCTGACGGCGCAACAGGCGCAGGCGCTGATCTTCCCGCAAGCAAACGCTTTTAAAGAAGCGAACCTGCAGCTGACCGCCGAGCAGATGCATGCCATCGAAGCATTGTCCGGCCTTCCTGCACGTTCCGCGGCCTGGCGCGTCATCTCTGCCTGGCAGGGCGATAAGCTGCTTGGCCACATGGTGCTGGATGATGTGATTGGCAAGTTCGAGCCGATTTCCTATGCGGTCGGACTGGCGCCGGACGCTACCGTGATACAGGTCGAAATATTGGCCTATCGTGAAAGCCATGGCTTTGAAATCCGCAATGCGGCCTGGCGCAAGCAATTCGTTGGCAAGACTGCCGCCGACAAGGTGACGGTGGGCGACAACATTGCCAACATCAGCGGCGCCACGCTGTCCTCCACCCATGTCACCGACGGCGTGCGCCGCATCGTTGCCGTGGCCCAGGTGGCATTGAAAAAATGATGCGGCGCGCGCAGCCCTGGCTTGGCACCGTGGTGGAGGTCACCGTCGGCGACGAGACTTCCAACGAGCCGGCCATGCGCGCAGCCTTCGATGTGATCGCCGAGGTACATCGCCTGATGAGCTTCCATGACGAGGCGAGCGACGTCGCGCGTCTCAACCGCGCTGCCATCGGGGAACAGATTGAAGTGCATCCCCGCACCGCGGAAGTACTGGCC
Source organism: Noviherbaspirillum soli (assembly GCF_015352955.1). Lineage (GTDB taxonomy): Bacteria > Pseudomonadota > Gammaproteobacteria > Burkholderiales > Burkholderiaceae_D > Noviherbaspirillum_A > Noviherbaspirillum_A soli. Next base: position 2,973 of record NZ_JACYOX010000069.1, on the reverse strand, counting down.
GCAGCGCTTGCCATGTCGGTTGAAAGCGAAGGACTTTTCAATCCATTCTGCGCGCCGAAACTGGTGGCATGGGAACAGCTGCCGGCGCCGGCGGCGGGTCCCGCGCCGGACTGGTGCGCTCGCGGCGATGCGCTGGCGCTCGACGGCACCAGGGTCCGCAAGAACGCGCCGTCATGGATCGACCTGGGAGGTATTGCAAAGGGTTATGCGGTGGATGCGGCAGTGGACGCGTTGCGTGGCTGCGGCGTACGCGCGGGCTGTGTCAATGCCGGCGGCGATTTGCGGGCTTTTGGCGACATCGACTGGCCGGTGTTGCTGCGTGATGCACGTCGTCCCGAGCTTGCAGCCTGGTCGACCCAACTGCGTGACCCTGGCAACTTCGGCCACGTATTTTTCGCGAGGGAACAATAAGGGCGAGGCGACCAGCGCGCTGGTGCATGGCACGAACGGGACGCCGCTGCTCACCGAGGCCAGCATTTCCGTTGCGGCGCCGACCTGCATGCTGGCCGATGCGTTGACCAAGGTCGTCGCCGCCAGTGGCAACGATCACCATCCGCTGCTCGCCCGATACGGCGCGAGCGCCTTCGTCGCCACGCCATGAAGCGGCGGCACGACGTCCCGCATGTCAACCTGCGCATCGAGCGCTGGCACCGGCATTTGGTGTACGGCGTGGTGCTGCTGTTGACGGGCAGTGGCCTCGCCTGGTTGCTGGCGCACTATTTCATGCGCCGCTTTGGCGAGTTTGGCGAAACGATCCATCCGCTCGAACCGCTGTCGATGAAACTGCATGGCGCAGCGGCAATGGCGATGCTGTTCATCGCTGGCAGCGTCATGAATAGCCACATCCGGCGCGCGTTTCGCGCCGGCCGCAATCTGATGCAGGGATGGTTGCTGCTGGTTTCGCTTGTCCTGCTGACACTGAGCGGCTACGGCTTGTGGTACCTGGCCAATGAAGAGAGTAGGTAGTATGGTCACTGACCCACTGGATCATTGGATTAGCTTTCCCGGCGCTGCTGGTCTGGCATATCGTCCATGGAAGTTTTCCGCCGGAAGGCCTGTTTCGCCAAAAGCCGACCTAAAGGTAATGAGGTGTACTATTAATGTCGAAGCGGTTAAATTTCCTTCTCTTCCACTACTCATCAATGCACGTTTATTGAATGCACAGCGCTGGGTGTAACTGGGTGGTAACGACCACTTCCCGGCCAAATGCATCGACCTCGATGTCACTGAAGTTACCGGTAAGAGTATCGATGATAGCCGCTTGGCACGTCCCATTGGAAGAAAGAACGTTCGCCACTTGGCCATGAAAGGCACCATAGCTCACGAAATTGCTGCCAGGGGCTAAACAGAATGCTGGATTTTCTTGTTTAGTTTGGAGATTGTATAAGCAGCCCGAGTCATCAAAAAAGGCGAACAAATGGCCGGTACCGTCAATCACGCGGTCGCCTCCGCTGCTATTGGCCCAGACAATGAATGAAGGAGGTGGGGCGCTCACTTCGGCAGCGCCAGAGCCCCCGCCACATCCGGCAGTGACCAAGGCACTCGTAGCGATCAAGGTAATGCTGAGGTTTTTCATGATCTATTCGTGCGATGCGACAACGAATATCGTAAGGCTTGATTGAACCTGATAAGGAGAGTAACACGAGCATAGTACTGTATGTTAGCTATAAACAAGCTGTCGATTGACTCAATGATGCCGTGCAACGGGTTCAAGCGCTATCCCAGTTATGCTTATAGGCGTACGTCGTACAATCGCTTCCAATCGCTTTTAAATAGTTGATGTGTTGTTTTATAAGCGAATAGCGCTGTTGGTAATCAAATGCGCTGATTTAACGGTGCAGCGGATGGTGTGCACTGCCGCTTTTTGTCTCGTGGCAATCATATTCAGGCGCTCCGCGATCCACGGCAACGGGAAGGGGCTCGTTTGAACGCGTCTGTGCAGCGCTAATCTTTGGCTTGATATCCGCCACGACCGGTAGTGCACATCTGGGCAACCGACGTTACACTACAAACAGTCGTTACCCGTGCCTGGATATAGGTAATGATGAAATGCCAATGGTGCTGGTACACTATTGGCATCGTTTTGTTTTTCCTTGTGCCGGCCACTTTCTTGCACATTCTAATGTGGCCTTTCCCTTTCAAGTTGGCCTAATATATCGACTCCGCTCCATGCAAGTCACACTTTCATGCAAATATTACAACATACATGGCTGCACTAATAAAACTCTAGAATTCATATCAGTTCCATTGCGGCAAAATGCAACTTTGTTACAAATGTAGAAATTAGTATTATGGTTATTTGGATTTTGACCTAGCGATTAACTAATGGTAACATTTTTAGCCAAAGAATTTTTAACCGGTAGGTGGAATTTGAAAAACGACCGAGGTGAGACTAGACGTGTTTTCAAAACTATTTTTTTGCTATTGCTTCCGTTTTGGGTAATAGGGTGCAAGGAGTCTATGCAGCAACAAAAATTGCGTGTTGTCAAGAATCGTGTCGATTCCTGTATAGATTCTGAAAGTAAGGAGTCCAACGAAGAAGTCAAAAAACTTATTGCATCGGCCTGTAGAACGTTAGAAATCGACTTAAATAAATTAAAAGAACAAAAGTAAATATCTAACAACCACGTCTTGTGACAGAGCTAATGTGAAATCTGGTGTACGGCCGGTCTGAAGCATAGGAGGAGCATCAGGCGGCGAGTTTCTGTTGTTCCGGCGGATTGTCCTGCACCGGGATGCCATCCTTGAACGGTACGCCGTCCAGCAACGGCTGAATTCGGTCGGCGCCGCGAATTCGGCGCCACGATTTCTCTGCCTCTTCCATCAGCTTGAATGCCAGTCCGAGGGTAAGCGCGCAATATCAGGCACCTATCGGGCCAAGGTAAAGATGGTCAGACTAGTGTCCACCAATATCAGTGGACACCAGCGATGCCAACTCACTCCAGTTTTACTCCTCTGCCGATCACCGGCATC
>NZ_JACYOX010000068.1 GCF_015352955.1 Noviherbaspirillum soli | reverse complement strand
GCTGTTGCACTCGATGCAGCGCTCCGCGTCGCAGATGAATTTCATTCTTGCCATTTGCTATTCCTCTTTATTCGCTGTTGGCTACGCCGCATCAGGCCACGATCTTTTCGATGTTGCAGATGGTGGTTTTGGTTTCCTGCATCATCGTCACGACGTCATAACCGTAGGTGGTGGCGGTGTTGACCGCCTCGCCGCGCACGATCGGCGCCGCGCCCTCGGGGTAGAACTCCTTCATGTCGCGGCCCTGCCACCAGCCGGAGAAATGGAAGGGAATGAACGCGGTGTCAGGACCGACCCGCGGCGTTACCAGCGCCTTGACCTTGATGCGGGCGCCGGTCGGCGTGGCCACGATCACGTACTCGCCGTCACGGATGCCGCGGTCGGCCGCCGCTTTCGGGTTGATTTCCACGAAGTTTTCCTGCTGCAGTTCGGCCAGCCACGGATTGGAACGGGTTTCCTCGCCGCCGCCCTCGTACTCCACCAGGCGGCCGGAGGTCAGGATGATGGGGAATTTCTCGTACAGCTTCTGCTCCACGTTCTTGTCCTGCACCGACTTGTACAGCGTCGGCATGCGCCAGAACGCCTTCTTGTCGTCGTGGGTCGGATACTTGGCGACCAGGTCGGGCCGGGTGCCGTACAGCGGCTCGCGATGCTTCGGAACCGGGTCGGGGAAGTTCCAGACCACCGCGCGCGCCTTGGCATTGCCGAACGGATGCACGCCATGCACCTTCATCGTCACGCGCTGGATGCCGCCGGACAGGTCGGTCTTCCAGTTCTTGCCTTCGGCGGCCTTCTTTTCCGCCTCGGTCAGGTCGTCCCACCAGCCCAGCTTCTTCAGCAGGATATGGTCGAACTCCGGGTAGCCTGTGGTGATGTCCGAGCCGACCGAATGCGAGCCGTCCTCGGCCAGCAGGCTGACGCCATCGCGCTCGACGCCGAAGTTGGCGCGGAAGGTGCCGCCGCCATCCATCACGTGCTTGGTGGTGTCATACAGGTTGGGCGAGCCCGGATGCTTCATTTCCGGCGTGCCGAAGCACGGCCATGGCAGGCCGAAATAGTCGCCGGTGATGTCGTAGCCGGTCGCCGCGTCCTTGCCGCCCTTGGCGCGCAGGGTCTTCACGTCGAACAGGTGCATGTTGCGCATGTGCGCCTTCAGGCGCGTCGGCGACTGGCCGGTATAGCCGATGGTCCAGGTGCCGCGGTTGATCTCTTCCAGCATCGACTCCGGTTCCGGCTCCATCATGCCGCCCTTGCCCGGCACCAGCTTGATCTTCGCCACCAGCTCCTTGGCGAAGCCCAGCTTTTCCGCCAGCTGGTACATGATCATGTGGTCGGTGCGGGACTCGAACAGCGGCTCGATGACCTTCTCGCGCCATTGCACCGAGCGGTTCGACGCGGTGGCCGAGCCGGAAGTCTCGAACTGGGTGGCGGCCGGCAGCAGATAGACCGCGCGGTTGGGATTCAATTCCTGGCCATCGACCTTCATTGCCGCCATTGCCGCGGTGGCCGACGGATACGGGTCGATCACCACCAGCAGGTCCAGCTTGTCGAAGGCCTTCTTCATTTCCAGGCCGCGGGTCTGCGAGTTCGGCGCATGGCCCCAGAACACCATCGCCTTGACATTGCTGTCCTGGTCGATCAGCTCATTCTTTTCCAGCACCGCATCGACCCAGCGCGACACGGTGGTGCCGGACTTTTCCATCATCGCCTGCGAGGCGAACTGCTTCTTCACCCACTCGTAGTCCACGCCCCAGACATTGCACCAGTGCTTCCATGCGCCGGTGGCCAGGCCGTAGTAGCCAGGCAGCGAGTCCGGGTTGGGGCCGACGTCGGTCGCGCCCTGCACGTTGTCGTGGCCGCGGAAGATGTTGGTGCCGCCGCCGGACACGCCGACATTGCCCAGCGCCAGCTGCAGGATGCAGGAGGCGCGCACCATGGCATTGCCGATGGTGTGCTGGGTCTGTCCCATGCACCACACGACGGTCGAGGGCTTGTTCAGCGCCATCGTCTGCGCGGCCTTGAACACTTCCGCTTCCGGCACGCCGCAGGCTTCCTCGACGCGCTCGGGCGTCCACTTCATCACTTCTTCCTTGACCGCTTCCATGCCGTAGACGCGGTCGTGGATGTACTTCTTGTCTTCCCAGCCGTTCTTGAAGATGTGGTACAGCATGCCGTACAGGTAGGGAATGTCCGAGCCGGAACGGATGCGCACGTACTGGTCCGCCTTGGCCGCGGTGCGGGTATAGCGCGGATCGACCACGATCATCTTGCAGCCGGTTTCCTTCGCATGCAGCATGTGCAGCATCGACACCGGATGCGCCTCGGCCGCGTTGGAGCCGATATACATCGCCGCCTTGGCGTTCTGCATATCGTTGTAGCTGTTGGTCATCGCGCCATAGCCCCAGGTGTTGGCAACGCCGGCCACCGTGGTGGAGTGGCAGATGCGGGCCTGGTGGTCGCAGTTGTTGGAGCCGAAGAAGGAGACGAACTTGCGCAGCAGTTGCGCCTGCTCGTTGTTGTGCTTGGAGGAGCCGACCCAGAACACCGAGTCCGGGCCATTGGCCTTCTTCATGTCCAGCAGCTTGGCGGCGATCTCGGTGTAGGCCACGTCCCAGCTGATGCGCTGGTACTTGCCGTTGACCAGCTTCATCGGGTATTTCAGGCGGTATTCGCCATGGCCATGCTCGCGCAGCGCGGCGCCCTTGGCGCAATGCGCGCCGAGGTTGATCGGCGAATCGAACACAGGCTCCTGGCGCACCCAGACGCCGTTCTCCACCACCGCGTCAACCGCGCAGCCCACCGAGCAGTGGGTGCAGACGGTGCGGCGGACTTCGATCTTCGCGCCCGGCGCGCCGGCCTTGGCGCCGTCGGCCGCATTGGATTTGCGGATCAGACCAAGCTGCGCCGCCGCGATGCCGGCGCCTACGCCAATGCCGGAGCGCTTCAGGAACATGCGCCTGTCCATGGTGGGCAATGCGCGCGACAGAGTATCAGCCAGGCTTGATGAAAAACGCGTGTTCGAACGCTGGCCCGACTGGCCTTTGCGAGTCAACAGCATGGGGGTCACCTCGAAATTAGATAGTGGTAGTGCGGTAATACTTCTTGACGTGCTCGCTCAGGCGATAGCTGTTGCCTTCCGGCTCGGCAGGCTGTTCGGCAATGGCTTGGGCCACGTTGGCGGGGGCCAGCTTGGCTGCCACGCCCGCGGCTGCAACCAGCCCCAGGCCCGCGAAAAAGCTCCTGCGCGCGATTTTTTTCTGTTCGGACATGATGTCTTCCTGGTAGTTGTGGGTGGCGTTGTATGTTTTTTCTGCAGCCACGCAAAGCGATGAAAATACCGTCTTATTTATACAAACTTTGATTTGTCGCATTGTAGGTCGAAAATAAACAAATGCAACTGGGAAATGCACTCAAGTGCAGGCGATTGTGGAAACTACGTAGAGACACGCAACGCATTTCATGTTGCGATGCCGCAAAATTGCGGCGCGGCACGCTAGCTCATGTCAAACGCCTGCATCTCGACTTCAAAAAAGTTCTGCGCGAGCGCCGTCACCACGCGGTAAAAACGGGCTTCCCGGTGCGCGGCGACGGCCTCGCACAGCGGCATCACCCAAGGCTGCAGGTGCGTGGCGAAGAACCGCTTCTGCTCGGCGATGCCCACAGGCGCAATTTCATTGGACGCAATCAAATAACGCATGACTTCGCACAGCATGGCGATATGGTCCTCGCTCTCGGTGACCGAGGCATCGCGCTCCAGGCCCAGTTCGGCCAGGTCGGTGCGCAAGGCGGCCAGCGGCTTTTCCATCAGGAAGCCCGACAGGTAATAGGAGCCGTAGAGCATCACCTCCGGCTTGCCCACGCCGATGAAGAGCGATTCATATTCATCCCGCAGGCTTTCCGCATCGGCCTCGCGGCAGGCTGCCACCAGGCCGGCCCAGGCCTGCTCCAGCACGCCCTCGCCCTCGGTGCGGGCAGAAGCAATGGTATCGATCAGGTCCTGCGAAGGCGGCGCCGCGTACAGGGTGGCCAGCAGGCCGTACAGGTCTGCACGGGCGGTTTCCTCGCCACGGTCGGGTGATTCGAATTTGATCGGCTGGGAACTGCTCATGGACATCGTCCTTCTCGAACTGCGGCGCTCAGTGCGGCCGCTTCAGGCTGGTAATGGTTGCTTCGCTCTTGTTTTCCATCATGTCCACCACACGGCAGTCGCCGCACATCTTGATGCGGTTGATGTTGCCGGCGAACGCGCCATGCAGGGACAGCTTGGAAACCATGTTTTCGATCATCTGCAGCGTGCCGAACGGCGCATTGCAGCGGATGCAGTGGAAAGGCTGTGCCTCGTTGACCACCACCGGCTGGCGCGCCGCTTCGGTCAGCAGCAGGCGCGGCGCCAGGCTGATCGCGTTTTCAGGGCAGGTCTTTTCGCATAGCCCGCACTGCACGCAATTCTTTTCCACGAACCGCAGTTGCGGCGCATTGGCATTGTCCATCAGCGCCGACTCGGGACAGGCGCCGACGCAGGACATGCACAGCGTGCAGGCATCCCTGTTGACCATGACCTGGCCATAAAGCGCCCCCGCCGGCAGCGCGATCTGCTCCGGCTTCTGCGGCGCGTTCTTCAGCAGATGGTCCAGCGCCAGGTCCAGGGTGCCGCGCTTTTCGGCTGCGGCATTGAAGCCGGCGCGCCGTTCCGGCGCCTGGGCCGGCGCCAGCGCCGCCAGGCCGGCATCGAGCCCGGTCGCCGTGTCCGCGCGCAGCAGCGAGAAGTGCACGCCCTCATAGCCCAGGCCACTGACGATGGTTTGCGCCACCGCCATCTGCGCCTGCAGCGCATCGACATACTGCGGCGCTTCCTGGCTGGTGATCAGCACGGTGATATTGGTCGCGCCATAGGCAATGGCCGACAGCCACAGGTCGAGCCCGGTGGCGGCGGCATGATGCATGCCGACCGGGATCACCCGTGCCGGCACGCCGCGCAGGCGGCCGCCGGCGCGCGCCATGCGCCCCAGCTGGCCCAGCAGTTCCGCGCCGCGCTCATGGCCATGCAACAGCAGCGCCGGAGCCTTGCCGCCCGCGCTGAAATAGGTCGACAACAGGGTCTTGAAGCGGCGCGCCGTGTCCGGCGCACGCGGATAGGCATAGGTCAGCGCGCCGGACGGGCATACCGTGGTGCAGGCGCCGCAACCCACGCACAGGTTCGGATTGACCTTGATCAGGTTGCCATCGTGGCTGACGGCCTCGGCCGAGCAGACGTCGATGCAGGCGGTGCAGCCGACCTTGCCATTGCGGCCGTGGGCGCACAGCTTGTCCTTGTAGGAGAAGAACTTGGGCTTTTCGAACTCGCCCACCATCTGCGCCAGCTTCAGCGCGGCTTCGGCCTGCGCCATCTCGCTGGCGCCAGGCGCGAAATAGCCCTGCGGCGGCTGGTGCATCGCCAGAAGCGGCGTGTCAGACAGGTCCAGCACCAGGTCGTAGCTGCCCTCGCGTGCCGTGTCTTCCCGCATGAAGTCGATGGCGCCGATGGCGCCGCATGCCTTGGTGCAGTCGCGGTGCGACGTGCACTTGCTCATGTCGATCTGGTAGGTCAGGTCGATCGCGCCTTCCGGGCACACGTCGACGCAGGCATTGCAGCGGGTGCAGACTTCCAGGTCGATCGGATTGGCCTGCTTCCAGCGCACGGTGAAGGCGCCGAGCCAGCCCTTGACCTCGATGCCGCTGCCGGAAAAGGTCGGGAAGGTGCGCTCTTCCAGCATGTCGCCGGCACTGCCCGACGTCAGCAGCAGGCTGACGTCCAGCTGGGCGGCCAGGCGTTTCGCCCACGGCAGCGCCCGCGCTGCCGGCCCGACCACCAGCACATGGCCGGCCGAGTCATAGCTGACAGTGGGCACCGGCTCCGGATCGGGCAAGGCGGCGGCGGCCAGCAGCGCGGCCATCTTGGGCAGCGCCGCCCCGCCTTCCTTGCCCCAGCCGCCGGTTTCGCGGATGTTGACGAAGCGCAGCGGCGCCACCGACTTGCGTTCGGCAGCCAGTTCGGAAAACAGGGCCTGCTCCTGGGTGCAGGCAACGACGACATCATCGACGCCTTCGATTGCGCCCAGGAAGCCGCCGACTTCACGGCGGCAGAGTTCGGTGGCAACCGGCAAGGGCTGGACACCCAGGGCTGCGCCCAGCGCGGCGCCCGATCGGGCGTCCAGCGGCATGGTGCGGTTGCAGTTGCAGACTTTAAATTGGGTGGTCATCTCGGGGTGTTACGCAATCTTCAGAAGTGGGAGCAGGCAGGTCGGATCGCGGCCCATCCGCTGCTATGTCGGCACTGGCAGCACTGGCTTGCGGCTCGGCGTGCTGCGCCTGATCGCCTGCATCGCCGGAAGCATCCAGCGCCGCCTCCGTGGACGTCTCCGACTCGGCTGCCTGGGCATCGCCGTCGGGCTGCGGTTCTGCCTGCTCAGGCGCCAGATTTAGCATCCGCATGACCGGCTGCTGCAACTGGCCAAGCGGATCGAGCAGCGGCTTGGCATGCTCCAGCATGGCCAGCATCGCCGCCGGCAAGGGTTCGAACTTGTTGTAGTCGTCTATATATATGTCCAGGCCATCCATCACATTGAAATGCGGATCGGTGAACAGCTTTTTCATGGCGGTTCGACGCACGGTTTCATCCACGCCGGGCGCAACGAAGCGCCGGAAGTCGGCTTCATGGGTCAGTGCCGCCACGTCCTCCAGCGTCGGGGGCGGCAGCGCTTCGGCTGGCGCCACAGGCACACTCGGCGCCTCGGGCGTAACAGGCGAAGCATCCTGCCTGCTTTCGTCGACCGATGCCTGCTTGCGCCGGGACCATCGGCTGAAAAAATCGTCGGCGCTCATGCTTCCCCCTTCTCCTGGTCCGCCATCTGCTGCACAACCGCGCCACCTTCAAATGAAGGCTTGCGCCGCTTGCGCTTGGGCTCGGGACGATAATGCTCGGCGGCGAAGCCCGCCACCAGCGCGACCATCTCTTCCGACAGCGGCACGGTATCGACCTGCTCGCCGCCATCCATCAGCCGCGCGGCCTCATTGTAGGAAAGCGTGACCGACTTCGGCACCGCCACCTCGACGCCATCGATCTCGTCCATGCGCCACATGATGAACCAGCACGGCTGCGGCGCATTGACGTTCAGGTGATAGCCCTCGCCTTCATCGCTGTACAGCGCCACCTCCAGCCCGGCATGCAGCCAGCGGCTGTCGGCATCATCCTCGCGCAGGCAATAGACGCCAGGCGGCCGCTGCAGCAGGTCGCCCGCAACGACTTCCAGCGGCCGCCACTGATGCGACTGCCAGCGGTTATCCAGCCGGCGCCGTTGCATCACGACGCCGACTGGCATTGCTTCCGTATGCATGATTGCTTTCCTGGCCTGTCCGCTTCGTCAGTCGTTGCGGATGACGATATTGGGAAACTTGCCGGACATGTCCTTGGCCTTTTCCGCCACCTTCACCGCGATCTTGCGCGCGATCTCGCGGTAGATGGCAGAGACCTTGCCATCCGGGTCGGCCACCACGGTGGGCATGCCGCTATCGGTCTGCTCGCGGATCGACATCGTGAGAGGCAGCGCGCCGAGGAAGTCGACGCCATACTCGCCGCACATCTTCTGCCCGCCGCCTTCGCCGAAGATGGCTTCGGCATGGCCGCAGTTGCTGCAGATGTGCATGCTCATGTTTTCCACGATGCCCAGGATGGGAATGCCCACCTTCTCGAACATCTTCAGGCCCTTGCGCGCATCCAGCAGCGCGATGTCCTGCGGCGTGGTGACGATCACGGCGCCGGTCACGGGCACCTTTTGCGACAGCGTCAGCTGGATGTCGCCGGTGCCCGGCGGCATGTCGACGATCAGGTAGTCGAGCTCGTGCCAGTTGGTCTGTTCCAGCAACTGCTGCAGCGCCTGGGTGACGATGGGGCCGCGCCAGACCATGGGCTCGTCCGGGTCGATCATGAAGCCGATCGACGACACCTGCAGGCCGTAGTTCTCCATCGGCTCCATGGTCTTGCCGTCGGTGGTCTCGGGACGGCCGGAAATGCCCATCATCATCGGCTGCGACGGACCGTAGATATCGGCGTCCAGGATGCCGACCCGCGCGCCCTCGGCCGACAACGCCAGCGCAAGGTTGACCGCGGTAGTGGACTTGCCGACGCCGCCCTTGCCGGAAGCGACCGCGATGATGTTTTTCACATTCGACAACAGCTTCACGCCGCGCTGCGCGGTGTGCGCAACAATCTTGCTGTAGGCATTGACGCTGACATTGCCAGCACCAGGAAGCGCGCGGATGGCGGCGATTACGGACTTGCGGATGCCGTCGATCTGGCTCTTCGCCGGATAGCCCAGCTCGACATCCAGCGTGACATCGTCGCCCTCGACCTTGATGTTCTTCGCGGACTTGCCACTGACCAGATCGCGGCCGGTATTGGGGTCGATAACCTGCGTCAACGCGGTCTTGACCGCTTCAATCGTGATGCTCAATTCGTTCTCCTGGCTGGAATGGCGCAAGTCTAAACCAAACGGTCGTGCTGTGCTGTGCTGTGGATGTCGGATGCGGATTATATTTCTTTGCGGGAAATATTGCCGGGTATGACGAACCACTACACATGCAGTTCCAATGTTGGCATCCTTTCACTACCCGTCGTCGCCCCTCCTTCCTACGGGAACATATGTTTGGCCGTGCGTGGAAACCAGATAGATAAAAACATTACATATCGGTTGCATCCAAGCGCTTCATCACTTGTTCCGTAAGGCACAACCATTAAAGCAAACGCTGCCCAATCTATTTGTTTCGTTTGTGTTCCACCGCCGCGTAACCAATGTTTATTCTTTAGAAAGGAATGCCATGACAAAGAAAATAGAAATAAATGACGATTTTCTGTCAAACACTGATTCGATGCAGTCTCAGCGGGAATCAGCCAGGAAACGATTGACGAGCAAAATGCGCAGCTGGAAAAGACAACGCTGTCTCCCTTCTGGTATCGCGACAGGCAGTTTGGGAACAGCTTTCAGATCGGAACAATGACTGAAAGAGAACAACAGGAATTTATAGACGGCCTCAAAGACAAGAACAAAAAATAAAAATGTCCTACGGAATTCGTCGAAGCCGACACTTCCTTGGCCAATATTGTTGACCGAATAGTCGGGCTGAAGGCTGGCAGTATTTTGCCCTGAGCATTAAGCAGCCCATGCATACCGGACCGACATGAACCAAGCTAGCTAATAGTGCTGCGTACAACTGAACTCTTCAGCAAAAGGTGTCTTCGTGAATAGATTTGGCACGAAGCATTTTAGAACTCAGCGACAAATTATCGCTGAAGACCATGCGCTTTCAAGATAGGAAGAACATCATGATTGAAAATTTTTCATCGCATAACTGCCAACTTTCACTCGTCGAGCTGTCGGATGTCTCGGGAGGGAGAGAGGGGGACATTTTTGCCGGCGAGTACACGAACTCGGGCAACCAGGTGGGATCAATGACCATAAATGAACTCAGGGACTTCTTCAAAACGCACAAGCTGAGCTATTGCATCAGTTATGTCCGTGACGGCTACAATGTCACCTCGTGGGATAGCAATCAGCTGTTCCCAAGCAAGAACACATTCTTCCTCCCACGCACCTAAGCCATACCGACTAGAACCGTGAGCGCGTAGCCTGGGGTGAGCGCAGCGAAACCCGGGCGCATCCGCAATTGCAACTGCCGTGCAATGCCCCTTCGGGGTATTGCACCCTACGAGAGTTCAGGCCCGGTCCATCTCCTCCAGTATCTGCCCTCCCCCATAGCTGCTCTGCCTTGGCGGCTCGCCGCCTGGGGTTACCCTGATCGCGCAGTACTTGAACTCCGGGATCTTCGCGAACGGGTCCAGCGCATCGTTGGTCAGCGTGTTGATCGCCGCCTCGTAATAGCAGAACGGCACGAACACCGCGCCACGCGGCGTGCCTTCGTCGGCGCGGGCATAGAGCGACACCTTGCCGCGGCGTGAGGCGATGGTGATCACATCGCCGGGATTGACGCCCAATCCGGCCAGGTCCAGCGGATGCACCAGCGCCACCGGGTCCGGCTCCAGCGCGTCGAGCACCGCGGCGCGGCGGGTCATGCTGCCGGTGTGCCAGTGCTCCAGCTGGCGGCCCGTGATCAGCACGTTCGGATACTCGGTGTCAGGCCGCTCGGCCGCCGGAATGATATCGGCCGGCACGAAGCGCGCCCGTCCGGTAGTCGTCGGGAAATGATCGTGGAACACCACCGGCTCGCCGGGATCGCCCTCCTTCATGCAGGGGTAGGTCACTGCACCTTCATTGGCCAGCCGGTCCCAGGTAATGCCGGCGATGCTGGGCATGCTGCGCCGCATCTCGTCGAACACTTCCGACACATGGCCATAAGTCCATTGCAGGCCAAGCCGCTGCGCCAGCTGCTCGATGATCCACAGGTCCTGGCGCGCATCGCCCGGCGGGTTGATGGCCTGGCGGCCCATCTGCACCAGGCGGTCGGTGTTGGTAAAGGTGCCGGTCTTTTCCGGAAAGGCCGAAGCCGGCAGGATCACGTCAGCGAGATAAGCAGTCTCGGTCAGGAAGATATCCTGCACCACCAGGTGGTCCAGCGCAGCCAGCGCCTCCCGCGCATGGTTGGCATCGGGATCGGACATGGCAGGGTTCTCGCCCATGATGTACATGCCGCGCACGCCGCCGGCCTTGATCGCCTTCATCACTTCGACCACCGTCAGGCCGGGCTTCGGGTCCAGCGGCTGGCCCCACAGCTTCTCGAAGCGCTCGCGCGCCTCGGCATTGTCCACGCGCTGGTAGTCCGGATACATCATCGGGATCAGGCCGGCGTCGGACGCGCCCTGCACGTTGTTCTGGCCGCGCAGCGGATGCAGGCCCGTGCCGGGGCGGCCGATCTGGCCCGTCATCAGGGCAAGCGCAATCAGGCAGCGCGCATTGTCGGTGCCATGCACATGCTGCGACACGCCCATTCCCCACAGGATCATCGACGACTTCGAGGTCGCATACAGCCGCGCCACGTAGCGCAGCGTCTCGGCGTCGATGCCGCAGATCGGCGCCATCTTCTCCGGGCTGTATTCCGCCACGTTGGCCTTCAGCTCCTCGTAGCCTATGGTGCGGCTGTCGATGAAGTCCTGGTCCACCAGGTTCTCATTGACGATCACATGCATCATTGCATTGAGCATGGCGACATCGGTATCGGGCTTGAACTGCATGTAGCGGTGCGCGAAGCGCGCCAGCTCCGAGCGGCGCGGGTCGCAGACGATGAGCTTGCTGCCGTTGGCCACCGCGTTCTTGATCCAGGTCGCCGCCACCGGGTGGTTCACGGTCGGGTTGGCGCCGATGATCACGATGACTTCGGCCTTGGTCACATCCATCACCGGGTTCGACACCGCGCCCGAGCCGATGCCTTCGAGCAGCGCCACCACCGAGGAGGCATGGCACAAGCGCGTGCAATGGTCGACGTTGTTGCTGCCAAAGCCGGTGCGCACCAGCTTCTGGAACAGGTAGGCTTCCTCGTTGCTGCCCTTGGCCGAACCGAAGCCGGCCAGCGCGCCCTTGCCGTGGGTGTCGCGGATCTCGCGCAGGCGGCCGCCGGCAAAGTCCAGCGCTTCTTCCCAGGTGGCTTCGCGGAACACTTCCATCACCCGGTCGGGGTCCATCGTGAAGTCGCCGGTCTTGGGCATGCCTTCGCGGCGGATCAGCGGCACGGTCAGCCGTTGCGGATGGCGCGCATAGTCGAAGCCATAGCGGCCCTTGACGCACAGCCGGCCATGGTTGGCCGGGCCGTCGCGGCCTTCCACATACAGGATCTTGTCATCCTTGACGTTGTAGGTCAGCTGGCAGCCGACGCCGCAGTAAGGGCAGACCGAGTCGACTTTCTTGTCGGGCACAGCCAGGCCCGCGTCACGGGCCGGCATCAGCGCGCCGGTCGGGCAGGCCTGCACGCATTCGCCGCAGGACACGCAGGTGGAATTGCCCATCGGGTCGTCCATGTCGAACACGATCTTTTCCATCTGGCCGCGCAGCGCAAGGCCGATCACGTCATTCATCTGCTCGTCGCGGCAGGCGCGCACGCAGCGGGTGCACTGGATGCAGGCATCCAGGTTGACGGTGATGCCAGGGTGGGAGTAGTCCGGCGGCACGCTGGGACGCGGCTCGAAGCGCGGCTTGCCGACCGCGAGCGCCTCGGCCCACTGGTCGACTTCATTGTGCAGGGTGTAATCGGCTTCCGGCATGTCCGACTGCAGCAGTTCCAGCACCATCTGCTGCGCCTTGACCGCCCGCTCGCTCTCGCTGCTGACCTGCATGCCGGCCGTCGGATGGCGGCAGCAGGAAGGCGCGAGTGTGCGCTCGCCATTGATCTCGACCATGCAGGCGCGGCAGTTGCCGGCGGTGTCCATGCCGGGCTTGTAGCACAGGCGGGGTATCGACATGCCTTCGCGGTCGGCGATCTCGATGATGGTTTCGCTGGCGCGTCCCTGCACCGGGCGGCCATTCAGCGTGAACTCGACCACGGGCGCATCGAGCTGGGCAATTTCATTGCGGGTAATGGCATTCATGTTCAGTTCCCGGTCAGTTCATGGGGAAAGTAGCGGACCACGCAGTCCACCGGATTCGGCGCAGCCTGGCCCAGGCCGCAGATCGAGGCGTCGCGCATCACCTGCGACAGCTCCGCCAGCAGCGGCACATCCCATGCCGGCTTCTCGATCAGCGCCAGCGCCTTGGCCGTGCCCACCCGGCACGGCGTGCACTGCCCGCACGACTCGTCCTTGAAGAAGCGCATCAGGTTGCGCGCCGCGCCCTTGGCGCTGTCCGCATCCGACAGCACCACCACCGCCGCCGAGCCGATGAAGCAGCCATGCGGCTGCAGCGTGTCGAAGTCCAGCGGGATGTCGTTCATCGTCGCCGGCAGGATGCCGCCCGATGCGCCGCCCGGCAGATAGGCATAGAAGGCATGGCCCTGCTGCATGCCGCCGCAGTATTCGTCGATCAGCTCCTGGATCGTGATGCCCGCCGGCGCCAGCTTCACGCCCGGGTTCTTCACCCGGCCCGACACCGAGTACGAGCGCAGGCCCTTCCTGCCATGCCGGCCATGCGAGGCAAACCAGTCCGCGCCCTTTTCCAGGATGTCGCGCACCCAGTACAGCGTCTCGAAGTTGTGCTCCAGCGTGGGCCGGCCGAACAGGCCGACCTGGGCCACGTACGGCGGGCGCAGCCGCGGCATGCCGCGCTTGCCTTCGATGGACTCGATCATGGCCGACTCCTCGCCGCAGATATAGGCGCCGGCACCGCGCCGCAGCTGGATGCGCGGCATGCCAGGCATCGGCGGCTGCGCCTGCAGCGCCGCCAGCTCGCGCTGCAGCAGCGCGCGGCAGCCGTGGTACTCGTCGCGCAGGTAGATGTAGATGTCCTCGATGCCCACGGCCCAGGCGGCAATGAGCATGCCTTCGAGGAAGCGGTGCGGATCGGTTTCGAGGTAGACCCGGTCCTTGAAGGTGCCGGGCTCGCCCTCGTCGATGTTGACCGCCATCAGGCGCGGGCCGGCCTCGGCCCGCACGATACGCCACTTGCGCCCGGCCGGAAAGCCGGCGCCGCCCAGGCCGCGCAGGCCGGACGATTCCATCGCGGCCAGCAC
>NZ_JACYOX010000067.1 GCF_015352955.1 Noviherbaspirillum soli | reverse complement strand
GCCACCGGCGCATTGAGTTTCATCACTGCCCCCAATTTCGAAGCCCCGGCTGATGTGGGCGCCAACAATGTCTACAACCTGACCGTGCAGGCCAGCGACGGCACGTTGAACACCACGCAGGCGATTGCGATAACGGTCACCAATGTAAATGAAGCGCCGGCGTTCACCTCGCCGCAGGCCTTCAGCATGGCCGAGAACAGCACCGCGGTTGGCACGGTGGCGGCAACCGATGCGGAAGGCCAGGCGCTGACCTATAGCCTTGTCGCGGGCGGCGATGCGGCGCTGTTCAACGTCAATGCCACCACAGGCGCGCTGAGTTTCATCACGGCGCCCAATTTCGAGGCGCCGGCTGATGTGGGCGCCAACAACGTCTACAACGTGACTGTCCAGGCCAGTGACGGCACGCTCAACACCACGCAGGCAGTCGCGGTGACCGTGACCGACGTCAACGAGAACCCGACCGGCGCAGCACCCGTGTTTTCCTCGGCGACGGCCGCCTACAACGTGGCTGAGAACGGCACCGCGGTGGCCACCATCACCGCCACCGATGCCGACAGCCCGACACTGACCTACAGCATCGCAGGCGGCGACGACGCGGCCCGCTTTGCCATCAATGCCACCACCGGCGCCTTGCGCTTCGTGACCGCGCCGGACTTCGAGGCGCCCACCGATGCCGGCGCCAACAATGTCTACAACGTCACTGTGCAGGCCAGCGACGGCACGCAGTCGGCCAGCCAGGCGGTTGCAGTGACGGTGACCAACGTGGTCAATGAAATCCTGACCGGCGACGCCAATGCCAACACGCTGGTGGGCGCCGGCGGCAACGACACCATCAGCGGCGCGGGTGGCGCCGACACCCTGACCGGCGGCGGCGGCAGCGACGTGTTCGTGTACCAGACCACGACCGAGTCCGTGCCCAACACCAACTGGCAGACGCCGCCGGACGCGACGGTCACCCGCACCTGGGACGCGATCACCGATTTCACCCAGGGCACGGACCGCATCGACCTGTCGGCGCTGCTGGGCGCCACGGACCTGGCTTGGGGCGGGCAGACGGGCAACAGCAACACGGTGTGGTATGCCAAGTCGGGCACCAGCACCTTCATCTACGTGGATGCGGGCGGCGACGGCCAGCCGCCGCCGGAGCTGATGATCGAGCTGCGCAACACGCAGGCGCTGGTGCCGGTAGCAACCGACTTCATCGGCGTGGTGGGCGGCAGCCCGGCGGGCAACAATACCGCGCCGACCTTCACCTCGCCGAATGCCTTCAGCATGCCCGAGAACAGCACCGCAGTCGGCACGGTGGCGGCGACCGATGCGGAGAGCCAGGCATTGACCTACAGCCTGGTCACAGGCGGCGATGCGGCGCTGTTCAACGTCAATGCCACTACCGGCGCATTGAGTTTCATCACCGCGCCCAATTTCGAAGCCCCGGCCGATGCCGGCGCCAACAATGTCTACAACCTGACCGTTCAGGCCAGCGACGGCACGTTGAACACCACGCAGGCAATTGCCATTACCGTCACCGACGTGGTCGAGACGCCGTCCAATACGGCCCCCGTGTTTTCCGCGCCGACAGCGGCCTACAACGTGGCGGAGAACACCACTGCCGTGGCCACCGTCACCGCCACCGATGCCGACAGCCCGACGCTGACCTACAGCATCGCCGGCGGCGACGATGCGGCCCGCTTTGCCATCAATGCCACTACCGGCGCGTTGAGCTTCGTGACTGCGCCCGACTTCGAGGCGCCGGCCGATGTCGGCGCCGACAATATCTACAACGTCACGGTACAGGCCAGCGACGGCGCACTCGCTGCCAGCCAGGGCCTCACGGTGACAGTGACCAATGTGCTGGTGGAACCCATCGCCGGCACCGCGGGCAACGATACCCTGAACGGCACCGCCGGCGCCGACACCTTCGATATCAGCGCCGGCGGCAACGACACGGTGACGGCGGGCGCCGGCAGCGACACCATCCTTGCCGGCGCCGCCTTTAACGCCAATGACCGCATCGATGGCGGCTCATCCGTCGACGACACGGTGGAAACCGACACGCTGGCGCTGAACGGCGACTATGCGGCAGGCGTGACGCTTGCCGCAACCACGCTGGTCAACGTCGAAGAGATCACGCTCAGCGCAGGCAACAGCTACAGCCTGACCTTCAACGATGCCAACGCGGTGGCAACCACCGTCACCGTCGATGGCTCGGCCCTGGGTGCTGCCAATACCATGACCATCAATGCCAGTGCCGAGACCGAGTCGTCCTATACCATCAACGGCGGCGCCGGTAACGACGTGCTCACCGGCGGCGCCTGGTCGGACTATTTCGATATCAGCTTCGGCGGCAACGACATCGTTACCGGCAACGCCGGCCGCGACTCGGTATTCGCCGGCGCGGCGATGACCGCGGCCGACCAGTTCAATGGCGGCGCCGGCGTCGACACGCTGTACCTGAGCGGCGACTACAGCGCCGGCCTGGCTTTCGGCGCCACCACGCTGGTCGGTGTCGAGGTGATCGTGGCGCAGGCTGGCAACAACTACAACCTGACCCTGAACAACGCCATGCTGAGCGGCACCCAGCAGGCCAGCGTGGAAGGCTTCGGCCTGGGGAGCGCCAACAGCCTGACCGTCAATGCCTCGGCCGAGACCGACACCGGCACCGTCTATACCCTGAGCGGCGGCGCAGGCAATGACAACCTGACCGGCGGCGCCGGCAACGACACGCTCAATGGCGGCGCGGGCAATGACATCCTGGTGGGGGGCGCCGGCAATGACATCCTGACCGGCGGCGCCGGCAACGATACGCTCACCGGCGGACTGGGCAACGATGTCTACGACTACAACACGCTGAGCGACCGCGGCACCACCGGCGACATCGTCACCGCCTTCAGCAAGACCGGCACCAACGGCGTCGACACCCTGAACCTGCATGACCTGCTGCTCACGTTCACCGGCTACAACGGCGCCAATGCCTTCAGCGGCGGCTACCTGCAGTTCGATACCTCGTCGGGCGCCAATACCGTGGTGCGGGTCGACAGCACCGGCGGCGCCAACAGCTTCGTCACGCTGGCCACGCTGAACGGCACGCTGCTGCTGCAGTCGGATACCGCCAACTACGTGTTGTGAGCGCAGGCTTTCAGGTGCCTGTGGCTTTCAGCTCACGCCGGAAGGCCCGGCCAGCACCGCCTTGACCCGCCGCGCCAGTTCCTCGCGGCGATAGGGCTTGTTGATGATGTCGAATTCGGCATGCCCGGTCTCGTTGCGTTCCAGCGCCGGGTCGGCATAGCCGGTGGTCAGCAGGATGCGCAGGTTTGGGTGTTGCCGCTTGGCCTCGCGCGCCAGCATCACGCCGTTCATGCCGCCTGGCATGATCAGGTCGGAAAACAGCAGCGCGATGCCGGCCGTGCCGTCGAGCGCCTTGAGCGCATCGGCCGGGCTGGTCACCACGATGCTGTGGTAGCCAAGGCTTTCCAGCATGGCCTGCGCCAGTTCGGCCACCTCCAGCCTGTCGTCCACCACCAGGATGGTTTCACCGTCTCCGGCGTCCGGCATGAAGGCCGGCGTGGAGAGGGGGGCGGGCACGGCGTTCTCGGTAGCGGGAAAGTACAGCCTCACCGTGGTGCCAACGCCGACTTCGGAATACAGGTAGACCGCGCCACCGGACTGCTTGGCAAAACCGTACACCATCGACAGGCCCAGCCCCGTGCCTTTCCCTTCCTCCTTGGTGGTGAAGAAGGGGTCCATCACGCGGTTGAGCAGTTCCGGCGCAATGCCGGTGCCCGTATCGGTGACGGCGATGGAGACATGGCGGCCAGCGCGCAGGCCGGAATAGACATGCAGATCCTCCTCGCCAATGACTTCATTGCGGGTGCGCAGCGTCAGCAGGCCGCCTTCCTGCATGGCGTCGCGCGCATTGAGCAGGATATTGAGCAGGGCCACTTCCATCTGGGTCGGATCGACCTGGCAGTTCCAGAGATCGGGGGCAGGCTCGGTGCGCAATGTGATCTCGCTGCCCAGCGTGCGACGCGCCAGGTCGGCCAGGTTTTCCGTCAGCGAGTTGAGATTGAGGGTGCGGCCGTACAGCCGCTGCTTGCGCGCGAACGCCAGCAGCCGTTGCGTCAGCACCGATGCCTTGGTGACGGCGCTGCGCACGCTGTCGACATGGCGGCGCAACTGGCCGCGGTCCGGATTGGGCGTGGTCAGGCTCAGGTCCATCATCTCGAGATAGCCGGCCATTACCTGCAGCAGGTTGTTGAAGTCATGGGCGATGCCGCCCGTCAACTGTCCCAGCGCTTCCATTTTCTGCGCCTGTCCCAGCGCTTCCTCGGCATCGCGGCGCCGGCTGACATCGAGCTGCGAACCAAAGAAATAGACCAGTTCGCCATTGGCATCGAACACCGGCGAGACAAACAGCGCATTCCAGAAGGTCGAGCCATTCTTGCGGTAGTTCAGGATTTCCAGCGCGATGTCGCGCCGTTCCTGGATCGCCAGGCGCATCTCGGCCACGGTGGCCGGATCGGTTTCCGGACCCTGCAGGAAGCGGCAGTTGTTGCCCACCACTTCTTCCATGGCGTAACCCGTCATCTGCAGAAAGGCCGGATTGGCGAACACGATCGGATTGTCGGGCTTGCGCGGGTCGGTCACGACCATCGGCATGCGGGTCTTCTCGACCGCGGCAAAGAAGATATCGCGTTCACCCAGGGGGTCGTTGGCTGGTGCGGTTGTCTGGCGGTGGCGCTGGGTTTCTGGTGCAGGCATGGTATCGGATGCGTCGCCGGTGGGCCGCAAGCCCATGGCCGCGCGGCTTGCTGATGCGTTAACAGTTATAAATGATGTAATTTAGGCAGCTTTGCCGCAGCTGTCTGTAAGCGCAGCGGCCGGATGGATGTAGGATTTTGACCTTTTGGGCAACGCGACATTGCGTCGCCATGGTCCGATGCGCCTCCGTCCGGATCAACATCAGGCGCTTCCGGATGTGGCATAGTCTGCGCGTTTCCCGGACTCTTTTCGCCATGGACAGCATAGACCTCGACGTACTCAAGACCTGCGAGCAGTGGATCGCGCAGGGCCGACCCTGCCAGCTGGTGACGGTGATCCGCACCTGGGGCTCCAGCCCGCGCCCCGAAGGCGCCACCCTCGGATTGTCCGGCGACGGGCAGGTGATCGGTTCCGTCTCGGGCGGCTGCGTGGAAGACGATCTGATCGCCAGGGTACGGGCCGAGGGCATTACCCACACCAGGCCCGAGATCGTGACCTATGGCATCACCGCCGACGAAGCCCATCGCTTCGGATTGCCCTGCGGCGGCACCATCGAACTGGCGATCGAGCCGCTGTCGGCGAAGAGCCGCATCGGCGAATTGCTGGCGCAGCTCGGCCGGCACCAGCTGGTGGCGCGCCGGCTCGACCTCGCCACCGGAGACGTGACGCTGGGCCCGGCCAGCCCCGGCATGAGCATGCAGGTGTCGTCGGCGGCGCTGACGACGGTGCATGGGCCGCGCTGGCGCCTGCTCATCATTGGCGCCGGGCAGCTGTCGGCCTTTCTGGCGCAGATCGCCATCGGCATGGAATACCAGGTGACGGTGTGCGACCCGCGCGAGGAATACCGCAGCAGCTGGAACGTGCCGGGCGTGGACGTGGTGCATGCGATGCCGGACGACCTGGTGCTGGAGATGCGGCTCGACGCGCGCAGCGCGGTGGTGGCCCTGACGCATGATCCCAAGCTCGATGACCTAGCCTTGATGGAAGCGCTGAAGTCGCCGGCTTTCTATGTCGGCGCCATCGGTTCGCGGGTCAATAACGCCAGGCGCCGCGAGCGGCTGAAGCTGTTCGACGTCAGCGATGAAGAGCTGGCGCGGCTGCATGGCCCGATCGGCCTCTACATCGGCAGCAAGACGCCGGCCGAGATCGCCATTTCGATCCTGGCCGAGCTGACGGCGGTAAAGAATGGCGTGCAGCTGCCGGCCGAGATGCAGGTGGAGGCAGCCAAGCATGCCGCGCAGCAGGCGCAGAGCGCGGCGTCCTGCGGCATCACCGGATAGGCTTGTGGCGAAGCGGCGCATTGTGCCGCTTGCTGCATGCTGTTTCCCGCAAGGGCCGTCTTCACGCCATGGCGCTTCGTCCCCATCATTGCAGCCTGTGCCAAATGCATGAAAGGATGCACCATGAGCAGCAAGACACTGCAACGCCAGCATGAGGCGCTGCGCGACGATATCGGCGAGCTGATCACGCGCCGCCCCTTGCCCGGCCCCGGCCCCGGCCTGGACCCGCGCCAGCTCGACCCCTTCCTGTTCCTGAACCACCACGGACCGCAGGTCTATGGCCGCGACAACCGCGGCCTGCCATTCGGCCCGCATCCGCATCGCGGCTTCGAGACCGTCACCTTCATCCTGCAGGGCTCGCTGGCGCATCGCGACAGCGGCGGCCATGAAAGCGTGATCAACGAGGGCGGGGTGCAGTGGATGACGGCCGGCAGCGGCCTGATCCATGAGGAAGTGTCGCCGCGCGCCTTCCTGGAAAGCGGCGGGCCGCTGGAGATCCTGCAGCTATGGGTCAACCTGCCGGCGCGGCTGAAGATGACGCAGCCGCGCTATACCGGCCTGCAGAAGGAAGCGATACCGGCGCTGCCCACCGCGGACGGCCGCGGCACGGTCCACCTGATCGCCGGAAGCTGGGATGGCCGGCAGGGCCCGTTCCAGTCGCTGACGGGGGTTTTCATGAGCACGGTGACGCTGGCCGCCGGCGGCAGCGTCCGCTTCGAGGGACTGGCCGGGCGCAACGTGTTCCTGTATCTGGTGCGCGGAACGATCCGCATCGGCAATGAAAGCGCGCAGCAGCACCGGCTGCTGCAGCTGAGCGACGAGGGAGACATGGTCGACATCGTCGCTGACTCGGATGCGGTATTGCTGTTCGGCCATGCCGAGCCCATTGGCGAGCCGGTGGTGGCGCATGGCCCGTTCGTGATGAACACCCGCGAGGAGATCCAGCAGGCCGCCCGCGACTACATGGACGGCAAGTTCGGGGCCGCGCTTTAGCCGGGCAAGGGGAGGGCCGCATCGCGCGCGGCAGCCACGGGAATGGCAGGCATGGTCGCGCAGGTCCGCTGCCTGCCGTCCGCTATCAGGCTGCGATCCGGCCCGTGCGGTCGCACAGCAGGCGCCTGCCCTGCTGGCTGCAGGTCGCCATCACCTTGCCGCCGGCGGTATAGGCCTTGTAGGTCCATCCGTTGCCGCCGCGTTCCATCAGCATGAAGCCGAAGGTGGTGCTGTGGGTAATGCGTTCCAGCGTCACGCCTGGGGCCGGCGCCAGCGGCGACAGGGGCGATGGCAGCGCCGGGCTGACGTCGTCGCCGCCATTGCCGCTGACAATGGTGGCCGGATGGTCCGAAGCGAAGGTCAGCGCCTGGAAATCATGCACATGGCCATGCAGCGCGAGCTGTATGCCGGCCGGGTAGTAGGCAAGGCCGTTGACCTGCGCCATGGCGTCCTGCAGTGCCAGGTTGCCGCCGACGAACGTGTTGTCTCCCAGCGGCAGATAGCCCAGGACCGGATGATGGCTGGCAAAGAAGCTGCCGCCGCGCACGCCGCCGGCAAGCCGGGCCACGCTCATCAGCTGCAGCTGATAGTTCAGTGATTGCGGATCGTTCACCGGCAGCCTGGCCGATCCCGCCTTTGCCGAGTCGAACACGATGAACTGGTCACCGCCGCCCAGCGGCACGGCATAGGGCGGCGACAGATTGGCCACGGCGTCGTTGCGGGCGTCATTGCAGCTGCGTGCCGGTGTATAGGGTTCGGGCGCCAGGAAACGGAACCAGCCCTGGCCGGCGCGCGCGCATTCCTCGTGGTTGCCGCGCACCACCACCCAGGGCGCTGCCTCCAGCAGCGGCGCGGCCGGCCTGAACAGATCGGCCTGCCACGCATCCCAGCCATAGCCCCAGGGGCTGTCCTTGCAGCCGGCAACGCCTTCCGGGCAAGCGGTCTCGCGGTAATGGTAGTCGCCGACATGCAGCACCAGATCGGGTTTCAGGCTGGCCGCGGTGGCGGCAATGCGTGACAGCGGCCACTGGTCGATGTTATTGCAATCCTGGAAGGCATCGTCGGCCTTCTTCATGCGGCAGCCGGTGTCGCCCAGGATGACGATGCGCTGCGGCTGCGCCTTGGGCAAGGGCAAGGGCAAGGGCTGGCCGCCAATGCTGGCGCTGGCGGCATCTGCCGGCAGGGTCGCCTCGCAGGTGATCACCGGGAAGCCGGAAGGCTTGGAGTCGGCGGGCGCGCTGGCGGTGGGACGCTGCGGCATGGTGCCGCTGCCTGCCCGCAACTGCATGCGCATGCCCTTGCCGCCAACCATGAGGACGGGGCAGGTGTCATGGGTGCTGATCGCACGGGCAATCGCCGCGCCGTTGGCGCCAGCCACCACATAGCTGTATTGCAGGTATTCAGGCTGGCTTGCTTCATCATTGTCATCCGAGAGGCCGTTACAGCCGGCGATGAGCATGGCAAGCGCCAGCCCGATGAATTTTTGCATTGCTTGTCCTTGATTGGGTCCGGCCCGGGCGGAACGGGAGGGGCGGCATATTGCAGCCGCATGGGCAATGTTCTGTTACCTCTCCCGTTTGGCTGGTTCACTTTATTAACGGCATCCTGCAGCCCGAGCGGACCTGCTGCCAGCTTCCGGCAAGACGGCCCTGTGGGCAGCGGGAGCGCAGGGAATGCCGGACTGAACGTGGCAAATCCACACCGCGGCGAGGCTGGCATGCCTGGTCTTCAAAAAGTTTATGTTAATGTTTCACGTCGTCAAAAAGACGCCGCAACGAACCCAAAACAATCCATGGCCGCGATGCCTGGCGCACAGGCGCCGCGAGCCGCACGGGAGACCAGGAGACAGCATGAAAATCCGTTTGAAGAAATTCGCCGCCATTGCCGGCATGACCGCCATCGGCATCCTTGCCACCAGCAGCAGCGCCTGGGCGCAGGCGCTGGAAAAACAGAAGGTATCGATCGCCGTCGGCGGCAAGAACCTGTTCTATTACCTGCCGCTGACCATCGCCGAGCAGCTCGGCTATTTCAAGGACGAGGGCCTGCAGGTCGAGATCAGCGACTTCGCCGGCGGCGCCAAGGCCTTGCAGGCACTGGTGGGCGGCAGCGCCGACGTGGTGTCCGGCGCGTTCGAGCACACCATCAACATGCAGGCCAAGAACCAGGTGATCACGGCCTTCGTGCTGCAGGGCAGGGCGCCGCAGATCGTGTTCGGCGTCTCCAGCAAGACCATGCCGAACTACAAGTCCATTGCCGACCTGAAGGGCAAGAAGATCGGCGTGACCGCACCCGGCTCGTCCACCAACATCGTGGCCAACTTCGTGCTGGCCAAGGGCGGATTGAAGCCCAGCGATGTTTCCTTCATCGGCGTGGGCACCGCGGCCGGCGCGCTGTCGGCGCTGCGTTCCGGCCAGATCGACGCGATTTCCAATCTCGATCCGGTCGTCACCATGCTGCAGCAGAAGAACGAGATCAAGGTGATCGCCGACACCCGCACCCTGAAGGACACCAACGAGCTGTTCGGCGGGCCCATGCCGGCCGCCACCCTCTACACCACCGAAGCCTTCCTGAAAAAGAATCCGAACACATCGCAGGCGCTCACCAATGCGATGGTGCGCGCGCTGCATTGGCTGCAGAAGGCCGGGCCGTCCGACATCGTCAAGGTGGTGCCGGAGAGCTACCAGCTGGGCGACCGCGCGCTGTATCTCGAGACCTTCACCAAGGTGCGCGAGGCGCTGTCGCCGGATGGCCGATTCCCGGAAGCAGGCGCCCAGACCGCACTGAAGACCCTGCAGGCATTCGAGCCTGAACTCTCGGGCAAGAACATCGACCTGTCCAGGACCTTCACCAACGAGCTGGTGGCCAAAGCGAATGCCAAGGTCAAGTAGGCCCGACTTGGCGCCGGCGCTGCTGTTGAATGACATCAGCTGCACTTTCGTTTCGAAGGAAAACCGCGCGCAGCGCTATACCGCGGTGGCTAACACCACGCTGGCCATTGCGCCCGGCGAGTTCGTGTCGGTGGTGGGGCCGACCGGTTGCGGCAAATCCACGCTGCTCAACGTCGGCGCCGGCCTGCTGCAGCCATCCTCGGGCGAGGTGAGCGTATTCGGCGAGCCGCTGGATGGCATCAACCGCCGTGCCGGCTACATGTTCCAGTCCGAAGCGCTGATGCCGTGGCGCAGCGCGCTGGACAACGTGATCGCCGGCCTGCAGTTTCGCGGCATGCCCAATGCCGATGCCCGCGCACTCGGCGAACAGTGGCTGGCCAGGGTGGGGCTGCAGGGCTTCGGCGACCGCTATCCCCACCAGCTGTCGGGCGGCATGCGCAAGCGGGTGGCGCTGGCGCAGACCCTGATCCTGGACCCGGACATCATCCTGATGGACGAGCCGTTCTCGGCGCTGGACATCCAGACCCGCCAGCTGATGGAAAACGAAGTGCTGGACCTGTGGAGCGCGCGGCGCAAGGCGGTGCTGTTCATCACCCATGACCTGGACGAGGCGATTGCGATGTCGGACCGGGTGGTAGTGCTGTCGGCCGGCCCGGCCACGCATCCGATCGGCGAATTCATCATCGACCTGCCGCGTCCGCGCGATGTCGCCGAAGTGCGCGCGCATCCGCGCTTCGTCGAGCTGCACAGCCAGATCTGGGCCGTGCTGCGCGACGAGGTGTTGAAGGGCTATCAGCAACAGAAGAGGCTGGCGTAGAGCATGTGGAATGTCATCAAACCGAATCACAGGAACATGCGCGTCTGGCAGGTTTTGGTCCTGGTGGCGGTGCTGCTGGTCTGGCACGTCGCCACGCGCAATCCGCAGGCCGCGTTCTTCTTCGGTGAACCGCTGAAAGTGCTGGTCAGGATCTGGCAGTGGTTTACGGTGGGCAGCGGCACGCTCGAGGTGGGCACCGGCGACAACACCTGGTTCACGCTCCATTTTCCGGCCGAAATCTATCCGCACCTGCTGGTCACCCTGACCGAAACCCTGCTTGCCTTCGTGATCGGCACCGCGCTGGCGCTGGTGGTGGGCCTGTGGCTGGCGCTGTCGCCGGTGGCGTCCGCCATACTCGACCCCTACATCAAGGCCGCCAACTCGATGCCGCGGGTGATCCTGGCGCCCATCTTCGCGATGTGGTTCGGGCTGGGCATCTGGTCCAAGGTGGCGCTGGCGGTGACGCTGGTGTTCTTCATCGTCTTCTTCAACGTCTATCAGGGCGTCAAGGAAGTCAGCCCGGTGGTGCTGGCCAATGCCAGGATGATGGGCGCCAATGCCCGCCAGCTGCTGCGCTCGGTGTACCTGCCCTCGGCCACCTCGTGGGTGTTTTCCAGCCTGCACACCTCGGTCGGTCTGGCCTTCGTCGGTGCCATCGTCGGCGAGTACCTGGGCTCGGCCCGCGGCGTCGGTTACCTGATCCTGCAGGCCGAAGGCACCTTCGACATCAATACGGTGTTTGCCGGTATTGTGGTTCTCACCCTGTTCGCGCTGGTGCTGGACGGGCTGGTCGGCGCGATCGAGAAGCGGCTGATGAAGTGGCAGCCGAAATCGGGTGAGACCGAGCGGCTGTAGTGCGGCGTCCGACGCAACAAAAAAAGCCGCCATGATTGGCGGCTTTTTTATTTTCTCCTGGCGGCGGGCTGTGGCAGCCCGTATCGCGGCTGACGCTTATGCCAGGTAGGCGGCGTAGCTGCAGGATTCGTCCGATTGCGCTTCACGGAACTCGACCATGAACAGCACGGCAAAGATGGCAGCCAGTTTCGCCGGGATTTTTTTCGCTTGTTCAAACGGGACGTACAGGGTTGGCAGTGTTGCGGTGGTCATTGCGATTGCTCCTGAAGGTGAATTTTTCTATGGAGCGAAGATAAGGCTGGCCGCAGTGGAAAGCCAATTGCGATCCTTGATGTGAGTTATCACTTCAATGAATGCCAGGGGTGCGCCCGTGTCACGTAGTGGTGATGAAGAAGCGCCGGCGGGGAAAGAGCCTGGTTTTTTGTAGTGCGCCAGACACATCAGGCAGCCATTCTTCCGGATAGTAGCCTCGCAGCAGCCTGCCGCATCAGCGATGGCATCGCACGCAAATTGCTGGACAAGCCGACGCGAGCGAATGCGGTCGGCAGCGCCGCCGCCCCCTGCCTGCCAAATACCGGTATAGTGCCGCCCGAAACAGCCGGCAGACCCGTCCCGGGCTTCGACCAGGCTCATGGATCATTGATCAGGAAACCGCATGTCTCCATCCAACTTATCCCTCACGGAAACCGACCGCCGCCTGATGCGCGCGGCCCTTGCCGTTGCCGAGCGCGCCAAGGCCGCCGGCCGCCATCCCTTCGGCGCCGTCGTCGCCGACGAGCATGGCAACATCATTGCCGAAGCCGGCAATAATTCGATGCCGCCGCAGGGCGATCCGACCCAGCATGCCGAGCGCGTGGCCGCGGCGCTGGCGGCGCAGAAGCTGGCGCCGCAAGCGCTGGCCCGCTGCACCCTCTACACCAGCGCCGAACCGTGCGCAATGTGCGCCGGCGCCATCTACTGGTGCAACATTGGCCGCGTGGTATATGCGATGTCCGAGGAAAAGCTGCTGGAACTGACCGGGAGCCATCCGGAGAACCCCACCCTGGCGCTGCCTTGCCGCACCGTGTTCGCCAGCGGCCAGCGGCCGACCGAGGTCGTCGGGCCGCTGCCCGAGATGGAGCAGGAAGCGGCCGCTCCCCATATCGGCTTCTGGGAGTAGGCGATGGAAACCATCGATCCGGTACTGTGGAATGACTGGCATCCGGTTGCCGCCGGCGCCAGCCTGGCCGTTGGCGCCATGCAGCCGGTGCGGCTGCTGGAGCAGGAGCTGGTGATCTGGCGCAGCGGCGACGGCGTGGTGCAGGCCTGGGACGACCGCTGCCCGCATCGCGGCGCGCGGCTCTCGCTGGGCTGGGTGAAGAACGACCGGCTGGTCTGCGCCTACCACGGCTGGCAGTTCGATCATGCCGGCGCCTGCCGCCTGCAGCCGGCTCATCCGCAGGACACGCCACCGCGCACCGCCTGCGCCACGCGCTTTCAGGCGAAGGAGGCCTACGGCATGGTCTGGGTCTGCCTGGGCGAACCGGCACGCGCGCTGCCGCCGTTTCCGGAACACGGCAACGACCAGTTGCGGCAAGTGCTGTGCGGGCCTTACCCGGTGCATGCCTGCGGCCCGCGCATCATCGAGAATTTCCTCGACATGGCGCATTTTCCCTTCATTCACACCGGCATCCTGGGCGACCCGCAGTTCACCGAAGTGCCGGACTACCGGGTCGATGCGTATGACGACGGCCTGGGCGCGCAGGGCATGGAAGGCGTGATCGCCACCGGCTGCCGTGCTTACCAGCCACAGGCCAACCTGCTGGCCGCCGACGGCGCGATGGTGGAATACACCTACCGCGTGGTGCGTCCGCTCACGGCCATCCTGACCAAGCTGCCGCAGACGCCGGACGGCCTGACCGAAGCCATCAGCCTGCATGTGCAGACGCTGGACGAGGAACATGCCCATGCCTGGATCGTGCTGGCCATGCACAACGACAGTTCCAGCGACGACGACCTGCGCGCCTTCCAGGACCGCATCTTCCTGCAGGACCTGCAGATACTGGAATCACAGCGGCCGAAGAAGGTGCCGCTGGAGCCGGGCGTGGAAGTGCCGCAGCGGGCCGACCGCCTGTCGGCGGCTTACCGCCGCATGTTGAAGCGCATCGGGCTGCGTTATGGGGTGTTGTGAGGACTTGGCTGCCTCAAGACATATCATTTTGTCGCCCCTCTACCTCGGTCTCGCCCAGGAGCGTACTTAGAGCATCTAACAAAATGAGTTTTTCAAAATGCGCCAGCAAATAAGGGCGCAGCCCAAGTGAAGGAATGCTTCATGAATCGAGGGCAGTCGTTCGTAGCGTACGCGCAGTCGCCGGAATTGATGCAA
>NZ_JACYOX010000066.1 GCF_015352955.1 Noviherbaspirillum soli | reverse complement strand
TCCCGCCGCCGACATGGGCGCCAGCGTCATCAAGGCGCTGCTCGAGCAGACCGGCGTGGACCCCGCTGCCATCAGCGAAGTGATCATGGGCCAGGTGCTGACCGCCGGCGTGGGCCAGAATCCAGCCCGACAGGCGGTCATCAAGGCCGGCCTTCCCGACGCCATCCCCGGCTTTACCATCAACAAGGTCTGCGGCAGCGGCCTGAAGGCCACCCACCTGGCGACCCAGGCGATACGCTGCGGCGACGCCGACATCATCATCGCCGGCGGCCAGGAAAACATGAGCGCATCGCCGCATGTGCTCAACAATTCCCGCGAAGGCTTCCGCATGGGCGACGCCAAGCTGGTAGACACCATGATCGTGGACGGCCTGTGGGACGTCTATAACCAGTACCACATGGGCGTCACAGCCGAGAACGTGGCGAAGAAATACGAAGTCTCGCGCCAGGACCAGGACGCGTTCGCGATGGCCTCGCAGAACAAGGCCGAAGCCGCCCAGAAAGCCGGCCGCTTCAAGGACGAGATCGTGCCGCTGCAGATCGCGCAGAAGAAAGGCGCGATCACCTTCGACACCGACGAGTATCCCAAGCATGGCACCACGCTGGAATCGCTGGCCGCGCTGCGCCCGGCCTTCAACAAGGAAGGCACCGTCACCGCCGGCAATGCCTCCGGCCTGAACGACGGCGCCGCCGCGGTGATGATGATGTCGGCCCGGCGGGCGGAGCAGCTGGGCCTGACGCCGCTGGCACGCATCAAGGCCTATTCCTCGGCCGGCCTCGACCCCAGCATCATGGGCATGGGCCCGGTGTCAGCCACCAAGCTGTGCCTGCAGAAGGCCGGCTGGACCCATGAAGACCTGGACCTGATGGAAATCAACGAAGCCTTTGCCGCCCAGGCCATCGCGGTCAATCGCCAGATGGGCTGGGACACCAGCAAGATCAACGTCAATGGCGGCGCAATCGCGCTGGGCCATCCGATCGGCGCTTCCGGCTGCCGCATCCTGGTATCGCTGCTGCATGAAATGGTCAGGCGCGATGCCAAGCGCGGGCTGGCCAGCCTGTGCATCGGCGGCGGCATGGGCGTAGCACTGGCGGTCGAGCGCTGAGACGCGGCGGCAACCTCAACTTTTTGGTTCGTCATTCAAGACAGGAGCAGACATGGCTAGGATTGCATTGATTACGGGCGGCATGGGCGGCCTCGGCGAAGCGGTGTGCGTGAAGATGGCGGCGCTCGGCTACCAGGTGGTGACAACCTACTCGCCGGGCAACACCAAGTCCGCCGAATGGTTGTCCAGCATGGAACAGCAGGGCTACAAGTTCTATGCCTATCCATGCGACGTTGCGGACTACGATTCGGCGCAGCAATGCATCGCCCAGATCACCAGGGACCTGGGCCCGGTGGACGTGCTGGTCAACAATGCCGGCATCACGCGCGACATGACCTTCAAGAAGATGGACAAGACGGCATGGGATGCGGTCATCCGCACCAACCTCGATTCGGTGTTCAACATGACCAAGCCGGTGTGCGATGGCATGACCGAGCGCGGCTGGGGCCGCATCATCAACATCTCGTCCGTCAACGGCCAGAAAGGCGCATTCGGCCAGACCAACTATTCCGCGGCCAAGGCCGGCATGCATGGCTTCACCAAGGCGCTGGCGCTGGAAGTGGCGCGTCGCGGGGTGACGGTCAATACGATCTCGCCGGGCTACATCGGCACCAAGATGGTGATGGCGATTCCGCAGGAAGTGCTCGACACCAAGATCATTCCGCAGATTCCGATGGCGCGCCTGGGCAAGCCGGAGGAAGTGGCGGGCCTGGTGGCTTACCTGGCTTCGGACGAGGCAGCCTTCCTGACCGGCGCCAACATTGCCATCAACGGCGGCCAGCACATGTACTGATCTGCCGTGTTTGCCGCAAGGCCGCGCTGGCACTGTCCGGCGCGGCCTTTTTGTTTGCTTCCCGGGATCATGCAGGACATTTACCGGCATCAACCATCGCAGTAGCGGACGGTGGACGGCCGACGGCATTTGAGGCATGCTTTAGGCTTAAAGATTTATTAATAATTCTTGATTCGCATTGAACTGCAAGGGTTGGTTGCGATGCGAATGCCCACTCCTGACCCGGACGAAAGGCTGATCTTGGAAAAACAGGCGAAGGATGTCTACAACAATGCTGCGCGCCTGAAAGAACTGATGACAGCGCGCCCCATGACTGCCGCCCAGCATGCGGCCATCAACCGCAAGCGCATCCGCGACCGGCGCATGCTGGAAGATGCGCGCGAGAAGCGCAGCGGCGCCGACGAACTGTTCTGACAGCATTCCCCATCCATTGGCGTCGGGCAGCCGCCTTTCAGGCGGCCTGCGGCTATCTCTGGAAAAAGCACTACAAGCCAGGCAATGACATTACCGCATACCCCACTACCCTATTACGCCATCCTGCTTGCGGCCGGCAATGGTTCCCGTTTCGATCCGCTCGGTCACCAGAACAAACTGCTGCAACCACTGGATGACGGCTGCAGCGTCGCCGTCACCTCGGCCGCCAATCTGCTGGCCATCATGCCGCATGTGCTGGCGGTGGTGAGGCCAGACGCGAAGGAACTGCAGGCCGAACTCAGGGCGATCGGCTGCGAGGTAACGACCTGCGAGCAGGCCGCGGAAGGCATGGGCGCGTCACTGGCGCATGCCATCGGCCAGGTAAGCGATGCGCCCGGCTGGATCATCGCCCTGGCGGACATGCCCTATGTGAAGCCATCCACCATCAGGACCGTGCTTGATCTGTTATGCGGCGGCGCCGATATCGTCGCGCCATGCCACGATGGACGCCGGGGCAATCCGGTTGGCTTCAGCCACTTCTATTTGCCGCAACTGCTCGGGCTTTCGGGGGATGAAGGCGCGCGCCGGCTGCTGCAGACATTGCCGGTTCATTTGGTACAGGTCAACGATCCAGGCATTCACTCCGACATCGACCGTCCGCAGGACCTGCTGCACTGATTGCTGCACGACCCGGGCGCCGTTCAATCGGTGTGCATGGGCGTCGGCTCGACCCGCGCGCCAGGTCGTTCCAGCCGCTCGTATTCCGCAATCACCTGGCCGCCGAACAGCAGCAGCGTCGCGCCCAGTTCCAGGCTGAGCAGTACCACGATGGCAGTAGTCAGCGAGCCATACACCACCGCCACTTGCGACAGGGTGGATAGATACCATAGCAGGGCATGACGCGTGATTTCCCACAGGATGGCCGCGGTCACGCCGCCCATCAGCGCATGCGTCAGTGACAGCCGCCCCACCGGCATGATGAGATAGATCGAGGTCAGCACGAAGACTTCCCCCAACACGCCCAGCATATAGAGCAGCAGGCCCGACACGCCGTGAAGCGACCAGCTGCGCCCAAGGAAATTGACGCTTTCCTCACCCACAACCTGCAGCACGCCGGACACAAGCGTGATGATCAGGATGCCGAAGCCGAGAAAAAGGATATAGCAGTAGGGCATCAGAGCCGATACCAGGAAATGCCTGCGCCGGATGGCGACACGATGGGTAAAGATTACCGACATCGCATTTTCAAGTACGGTAAAGGCCAGGGAACTGAAGAACAGCATGGTGACCAAGAGCAGCCATCCGACCACGTCGCGATGCGCCATGAAATTGGCAAGCTCGTTGACGACGGCACCTGACTGGCTGGGCAAGAGCCATTCGAGATAGCGCCCCAGCGTTTCCAGCAGGTCCTTTTCGTCGATCAGGTGGGAAAGGGCAATGACGACCAGAATCAGCAGCGGGACCAGGGAAAGCAGCGCGTAATAGGCGACCGCGCCTGCCAGCAGCAAGCCCTGATTGGCGCGAAACGCCTTCACCGTCTGCAGCGCGAAGGCGCCTGGATGGGTCAGAACATACTGCGCCTGATGAGAGACGATGTTCATGCCGGCCCGCAAGGAATGTCAGGGCGCCTGACAACATGTACATGACTGTCTCTGGCCCAACGCATCGAGGCCAGCGGCATTTTGTCAGGCGCGCCCGGCATGGCGGCCCCGTCCCGGCGGGACAAGGCTGCCATGGGTCATTGCAAGCGGCTTCATGCAGCCTTACTCGCCCCGGACAATGTCCTTGGCATCGCCAACCGTCTTCTGGGTCTTGCCTTCGACCTGCTTTTCCAGCCCCTTGGCTTGCTGTTCCTTGCTGTCGATGGCCTTGCCCACGCCTTCCTGCACCTTGCCGGCGATGTCCTTTGCAGTACCCTTGATCTGGTCGGTATTCATTGCATGCTCCTTTGCTGTTGGAAAGAATGCCGTCATGCGGCACCAGCCGCCTTGATGCCGGTATCACCTGCAGGGCTGCGGCTGGATGACTCGACAATAGACCAAAGTCGCCGGCATCTCTGTTCGTTATCGCACTCTGCCATGCGAGTTGGCCGTAGCCTTGTGAAGGATTAACAATCACGGCATTCCGCACCAGGTTTCCGGAATGGTTTCATTAACATCGGGTCTGATGATTGTGCGACTAGCCAAGGAGATCACACATGCCGAATCGAAAGAAAGCTGCCGAGACCACGACCAACGCGATCGACAACCCCAAGCATCTTGCCGAAGGCAAGACGCCGGCGAGCGCTTCGCATGACGACAAAATGCTGGACCATGCGTTGAAGGGCACGTTCCCGGCCAGCGATCCGGTGGCCGAGCTGCCCGTCAATGAAAAGCCCAGCGAGAAGCAGCAGGCCGAGGAATGCCTGCTTGATGATGCGGTGGAAATGACCTTCCCTGCCAGCGACCCGATTTCCGTCGATCCCAACAGCATCACCCGGATTGAAAAGGCGCCGGAAAAGCCGGATGCCAGTGAAGACCATCAGAACCGCTCGCTGGCCACCAAGGGCGAGAGCGCGGCGCTGGACAAGGAGTTGAAGCAGACGCGTGCCAGGCGCGACAGCAAGGCGAAATAAGGCGGCCGCGTCAATCATGACGCGGGCCGGGCGCGTCATCCCTGTCCGGCACCGCAGGCGACGCCTTTCTTGCCGCCTTGCACAGGCCGCGGCAGTTCCGTCATAATGCCCGGCTACGCCTTTCTTCCCATTCAATCTGGACGATCCCCATGCGAACATTCAATTTCAGCGCCGGCCCGGCGGTGCTGCCGGAGTCGGTATTGCAACGCGCTGCCGACGAGATGCTGGACTGGCATGGCAGCGGCATGTCGGTCATGGAAATGAGCCATCGTGGCAAGGAGTTCATCGGCATCGCGAAGAAGGCCGAAGCCGACTTCCGCAAGCTGCTGGCCGTGCCCGACAACTACCGGGTGCTGTTCCTGCAGGGCGGCGCAATGGCGGAGAACGCGCTGATCCCGATGAACCTGCTGGGTGACAAGACATCGGCCGATTACGTCAATACCGGGGAGTGGTCGAAGAAATCGATCAAGGAAGCAGGCAAGTACTGCAAGGTCAACGTCGCCGCCTCCGCCGCCGACCGCGACTTCACCTACGTCCCGGCGCAGGACACCTGGCAACTCGACCCGCAGGCCGCGTATGTCCATGTCTGCACCAATGAAACCATCGGCGGCG
This sequence comes from Noviherbaspirillum soli, assembly GCF_015352955.1. Lineage (GTDB taxonomy): Bacteria > Pseudomonadota > Gammaproteobacteria > Burkholderiales > Burkholderiaceae_D > Noviherbaspirillum_A > Noviherbaspirillum_A soli. The sequence goes on along the minus strand of NZ_JACYOX010000066.1, from coordinate 3,043 downwards.
TCGAATACCACTGGGTGCCGGATACCCATGGCGTGCCGCTGGTGGCGGACATGTCGTCCCACATCCTGTCGCGCGCGGTGGATGTATCGAAGTACGGCGTCATCTATGGCGGCGCGCAGAAGAACATCGGCCCGGCGGGACTGACGCTGGTCGTGGTGCGGGAAGACCTCCTGGGCCGGGCGCTGCCGATCACGCCTTCTGCCTTCAACTGGAAGGAACAGGCCGACAACGACTCCATGCTCAACACGCCGCCGACCTACAGCATTTACATTGCCGGCCTGGTGTTCGAATGGCTGCTGGAACAGGGCGGCATCGCTGAAATCGAGAAGCGCAATATCGAAAAGGCGTCGCTCCTTTACGATTACCTCGATCAGTCCCGCTTCTACAGCAACCCCGTGGCCAAGACAGACAGATCGCGGATGAATATTCCGTTCCGCCTGGCCGACAGCGCGCTGGACGAGGCATTCCTGCAGGGCGCAAAGGAACACAACATGGTCCAGTTGAAAGGCCATCGCGTCGTTGGCGGCATGCGCGCCTCGATCTACAACGCCATGCCCATCGAAGGCGTGCGCGCCCTGGTTGCCTACATGAAGGAATTCGAGCGCACCCGCGGCTGAGCCAGGCACCTGGCTGATGTCTCGGCCATGGTGAAAAGCCAGGCTTCCGGCCTGGCCTTTTTATTGGATGGCCGAAGCGGCTTCGGTTCCTGTCGCTGCCAGGTTTTCGCCATGCGGACATCGCTCCGCAGCGGCCTGCCCTTTCCACTCCGCCAGGGCTAATTTCGCCAATTGCGTTTTACAAGGCGATCCAGCGGCTGCGGATCGTCGTCATCCTCTTCGAGGCGGACGGCATGCTCGTCGTCCTCGTCCTCATCCTCGCCATCTCCCGCGCGTCCTCTGGGCGCGTCGTCATAACTGAATCCATCGTCGTCATCGTCCGTACGGTTTGATCTTCGCTTTGGCTTGTGCATGCATGCCTCCGGTTGAGATACTCACAAGGAAAAACCAGGTCGGCGCCAAAATACGCCGGTTTTTGAGTAACAAAACCGAACGAAAATATCGAAGATCGAACAAATTACTTAGCAGAAACTCCGTCGAGCTTTTCAGGACAGCAACCGTCATTATTCATCCCTCTATGATTCTTCCCTTTATCGATTGTTTTGCATTGTTCTGGTTCCTGCTGATGTGGATAGGCTATGACCGTTTTGCCGACTTCTGGTCGAACTCCCATGCCAGCCTGCTACGCCATGTCAACGAAGCCCGGCGCGACTGGATGCTGCGGCTCACCTACCGCGAGAACCGCATTGCGGACGTGGCGCTGATGGCCAACCTGTCTTCTTCCCCGACGTTCTTTGCCTCTACCACCATCATCATCATCGGCGGCCTGTTCGCCATGCTTGGCGGGAACAGCAAGGTCGTCAATGTGGTCCAGGAAATTCCGTTTTCCGTGCATGTATCGGAGGAAGTGTGGAACGTGAAGATCATCGTTCTGATCTGTGTCTTCGTCTTCGCCTTCTTCCGTTTTACCTGGGCGTTGCGCCAGTTTAATTTCTGCTCGATCCTGATCGGCTCGGCGCCGAATCTGGCCGAATACAAGGAAGGACCTGACGCCGCCCGATCGAACTTTGCCGACCGCAGCGGCCGGCTCGTGGCTTTGGCCGGCGAAAGCTTCAATGACGGCCTGCGCGGCTATTATTTCGCGATTGCGGCCATGACCTGGTTCGTCCAACCCTGGTTGTTCATGATCGCCACCACGGTCGTTGTCGCGGTGCTGTATTTCCGCGAGTTCCACTCCAGCGCGCTGGCGGCAATCGTCGGACGTTAGCCTGGGCGCAAGGCGGCGAAGCAGGTCTTTGGCATCATGCAGACAAGCTGGCCCGCCGGCGTTACTTCAGGCTACTCATGACCGATACGATCTTTGCATCCGGTGCGGAACAGGCGCTGACCAGCCTGCTCGCTCATCTCCAAGAAGCGGACTATCGCTTCATCACCACCACGCCGCTGACCCATGCCCGGGTGCTGGCCCGCCAGCCGGCCGGCAGCGCCACAACGCTGCGCGACGTCTTCGGCTGGAATCTTCCTTTCGAATCTGGCATCTTGCCGGCGCAGTTGCTGGCGGCGCTGGACGCAGCCGGTCTTTTGGCCCGCGTTGGCCAGCAATGGCGCAGCAGGATAAGGGTGTCGAGCATCGACGATGCACTGTTCCTGCATTCCGCCTATCCAACGGACCAGGAAAACGCCGTTTTCTTCGGGCCGGACACCTACCGCTATGTGCGCTTCATGCAGCAGGCGCTGTCGCTTGCGCCGCTGGGGCCTCGGCCGCGCATTCTGGACATTGGTTGTGGTTCCGGCGCCGGCGGCCTGATGGTGGCGAAACAGGTTGCCGACGCCACGCTGGTGCTTAACGATATCAACCCGGAAGCGCTGGTGTGCGCCGGACTCAATGCAAGGGCCGCAGGCATTGCCGCGCACCTGGCGCTGGGCGACAGCCTGGCGGCGGTGGACGGGCAATTCGACCTCATCATGGCCAACCCGCCTTACCTGGTGGATGACGACGCCAGAACTTATCGCCACGGCGGCGAGCGCCTCGGACGCTCGCTCAGCTTGCGCATGGCCACGCAATCCCTGCCCCGTCTGGCGCCGGGCGGCCGCCTGCTGCTCTACACCGGCATCGCCATCGTCAGGGGCGTGGATGAATTCCTCGTGGAACTAAAGCCGGCACTCGATGGCGCCGGTCTCGAATGGCGATACCAGGAACTGGATCCGGATGTATTCGGGGAGGAACTGGAACGGGATGTCTACCGCGAAGTGGATCGCATAGCCGCAGTCGGGCTGGAGGCCAGGCGCCCGGCGTAGAAAGCTGGAAGCATATCGCGAGGTAGCCGCACGGCTAGCGCATTTCCAGCCTGACTGGCATCCACCGGCCAGGCAGGATTGCTTTTGGAAGAGTCGCCCGAGGGTGAGTAGGGTGCAATACCCGAAGGGCATTGCACCGCGGTCGCATACCGCAAAGACCATCTCAAGGACCTTCTCCGGTCCACGCG
>NZ_JACYOX010000065.1 GCF_015352955.1 Noviherbaspirillum soli | reverse complement strand
CGGGGTATTCCACCCTACAGCATCAGGGGTATGTGCAGGATGCAGGTTGCGCCGCGCCTAAACCTGCGGCATGAGGCTAGTCTGGCCAAATTCGCTCTAGCGGCGCCCACTCCAGGTGCCAGCAGAACCCCAGCGACCGCCGCCGCCCCGCATGCCCGGGTGCCCTTGCGGGCGGGGTCCGCCGTTACGCCACTGGTGCGCACCACCACCGTTGCGCCAGTTATGCCCACCGTCGTGCCAGCGATGACCGCCGCCGGAACGATAGTCAAACCGGAATACCGGGGACGGCACATAGACCGGTGGCGCCGTATAGAGCGGCGCTGGCCCATAGCCATACACGGGCGCGGCCGGATAGACCGGGTCGGTGTAATAGGCGCCGCCATAATAGGGATAGTTGTAGCCGGTATCGTAGACAGCGCATCCACCCAGCGCGCCCAGTACCGCCAGCGAAAAAAGCAGGCGTTTCGCCACGCCTTCAACGGAATTATTCATGTCCATTAGAGAGGGGGTCAGGGCGAAAGTGTCCGCTTCTTACGCTTGCTTACACTTTGGCAGGTTCAGTGATGGTGATGCACCCAGCTGCTGTCGCCGGAAGAGATGAAGGACTCCACCGCATCCTTTTGCCCCGTGGCATGGCGCAGCACTTCGCCGCATTTGCAGATGCCCTGGTAAGGCTGGATGTGGGAACAGGCGGACACCTTCTGCAGGAATACCTGGACGGGTTTCGCGCACTTCCTGCATTTGAAGGTCAGGGTGCGTGCTGGCTTGGCTGGCATGGCGAATGAGAGCGAAATCGGAAAGACGGGATGATACGTCAAATGGCGTCGCGCTTCACGCGGGACGCAGGCGCCACAGCGAAGTGACTTCCCGGGCGCGCGCGCCAGCCAGCGGATCAGAAGGATCACTGGCCTTCGGATGCCGCGGCCGGATGTCGTGCCGGCCGGCCACCTGCAAGCCGGCGCCAGCAATCATGGCCAGCAGTTCATCGCGTGAACGCAGGCCCAGGTGCTCGGCAAAGTCGGAAAGAATCAACCATCCTTCGCCTCCCGGCAGCAGATGCGCGGCCAGGCCATCGAGAAATCCTTTCAGCATCCGGCTATCCGGATCGTAGACCGCATGCTCGAGCACGGAACTGGGTCGCGCCGGCAGCCAGGGAGGATTGCAGAGGATCAGCGAAGCGCGGCCCGGCGGAAACAGGTCGGCCTGCAGCAGTTCCACCTGTTGCGTCAGGCCGAGCCGTTCCAGATTATCGCGGGCACAGGCCAGCGCCCTGGCTTCCATATCCGTTGCCACCACATGCCCAACGCCGCGCCTGGCCAAAATCGCCGCCAGCACGCCGGTGCCGGTACCGATGTCAAAGGCCAGTTCCGGCAGCGGAGCAGGCAGCGGCGCTTGTGCAACCAGGTCAAGGTACTCGCCGCGGACCGGAGAGAACACCCCGTAGTGCGGATGGATGCGCTCGCCGCCCAGCGCAGGAATCGGCACGCCATTGCGCCGCCACTCATAGGCGCCAATCACGCCCAGCAATTCACGCAGTGACAGCACATAAGGCGCGCTGGCGGGACCATAAGCCTGTGCGCAGGCAAGCTGGACATCGGGCGCGCGACGCAATGCAATGACATGGCCGGCGTCGGCCTGGATCAGCAGCATGCCCAGCGTGCGTGCCCGTTGCGACTGTGCCTGTCTGTGCTGGTTGAATGCATCGCGCGGGGTGGCCGCCGGCTTGCGCGGCTTCTTCAGTGCGCGTCGTCCCATTGCCTGCAGCAGCTGACGCGCATTGTGATAATCACCGCGCCACAGCATGGCGGTACCTTCCGATGCAAGCCGGAAAGCCGCATCCGCTGTCATCCGGTCATCGGCGACCACGATACGCTGCGGCGCCGGAAAGCCGCTTTCAGAGCGCCACAGCGCATGATGTTCGCTGCCGTTTTCGGTCCAGCTGATAGAGGATGGAGGAGATTGCATGGCGCCTTGATGTGCTGCGAAGTTCGCGAGGCGCCATGGTACGGGCTGGCCGGGATTTGCGCTAACGGTTTCGACGCAAGGCCCGCTTGCCCCTATTTGGGCCGGGGCGAGGCCAGCGCCACATCCGGCTGTGACAATTGTCCGCGCCTCAGCTGCGCAACCGACTCCACGACAGCGCGCGCCACATTGCGCACTTCTTCCTGCATCGCCTCATCCCGGTCGAGCACCTCGTGGCTTTCGGCATAGGACTCGTAATAGCCGATGAACCGATCCAGCTTTGCCTTTTGTCCGGCGGCAATCAACCCCATCCAGTCCAGCCAGTCGGACAATGAGCGCCGTACGCCCTCGATGCCGGCCACATCGCCATGCACCACCAGCCCGTATGCGCGTCCGGCCAAATGCTTGGGATAGGGCCAGTCGGCCAGTTCCAGCGCCTTGGCCTTCTCTGCATTCTTGCCGGATGTGCTTGTCGGGTCCGGATTGCCGCCGTCGGCGCAAACCAGGCGGTCGATCATCAGCTTCAACACGCTGGGCGTCTGGTACCAGTAGACAGGCGTCAGGATAATGACCGCATGGGCGGCGGTCCATTTTTCATATATCTCCGCCATCCAGTCATTGACCTGATTCAGGCCATGGTTGGGATAACAGCTGCAGGGCCAGTGGCAAAGCGGCATTGCGGTAGAGGCGCAGCCCTTGCACGGATGAATTTGCCGTCCATAGTCGGAAATGAGCAGGCTCAGGTCGAGAATATCGACTTCCATCCTGGCCTCTTCCAGAACGCTGCGGGCCATCTGCATCATGCGGAAGGTCTTGGATATTTCCCCCGGACAACTGCCGTCATTGCGCGCCGCACCGCAGATCAGCAGCACCCGCGACGGACTGAGCGGATTCTTTTGCCATGCATCCGCCTTCTTCAGGCGTTCGCTGGCTTCCCGCCATTCGCTGGAAAGGTCGTAGTCCGGGTCGGCATACGCCGGGCCAGCCTTTTCGGTGAACGGCGCCTTGTGGGAAGCCGTGTAGTTTTCCCAGGCGATCTGCTCTACCTGAGCAAGCGCTTCCTGTGCCTGCTGGAAAGCGGGGTCGGCGAACGAACGCATGAAGCGCAGATGAAACTCGGTCCGATCCACTTTTTCGGGCGCCTGGCCCAACCTGGGTTGCGTCATTTCTTCACCTGAGGGAATTGCCGGGTGCGGCGTTGCGGTAAGGTGACTGAGCATAGGCATAAATCGCCAGGCTCGACCTTATTGCGTCTATCGCGGTTGATAGCAATCAATTCGGCCATGGGTGGCCGTCGTCCGGCAAGGATTGAAAGCGAAAAGCAGCGCTATCGCGTATCGGGCGCCGGAACATGGTTCCCGCTTCGGGAGCGCTGAATCAAAACCCGTTACCTGAGATAATCGGTCACTTTCTTCCCGATCATTGGGCTTCCCTATCCGCTTTTCACCTTCACTTATCATGGCTCCGAACCGTTCCAGGCGTATGGTCCGATCCCAGCGCGGCCTGACGCTGATTGAACTGCTCATTGCCATTACCGTACTGGCGGTGGTCGCTGTGCTTGGATGGCGCGGGCTGGACAGCATCGTGCGCAGCCGTATTGCGCTGACTGCGGAAATGGAGCGTACGCGAGGAGTCCAGTTGGCATTCGCCCAGATGGAGCGCGACTGCGCCAATATTGTGAGTGCGGATGCTTCGTATGGCCATCCGCCTTTGGCTGCGGAGCAGCAGCGCCTGATCCTGATACGCAGGGTGGCAACGGAAAACCAGCCGGTTCGCCTGCAGGTTGTATCCTATCGTGTCAGGGACGGCGTGCTTTACAGGCGGGCATCCCGGCCGACCAGAGACCTGGCAGAACTTGATGCCGCCTGGCTGGAAAATCCGCAGAATATTTCACGGGAAGAAGTGGCGCTGGAAGCCGGCGTTACCTCCATTGCAGTGCGTGTTTGGGCCAACAATGCAAATAACTGGCGGGCTGTCGATATCAATGCGCCTCAGATGGAACCATTGCCTGCAGCGACTGTGCCGGCCACTCCCAATCAGCCAGCCGCCACCGTCGCCGCCTATACCGGCCTAGAGATTTCCCTGCAATTGCAAGGCACGGCAAATCGAATGACCAAGGTGTTCCTTCTTGGCGCAGTCTGAACAACGCGCAAGAATGTGTAGCCTTGGGCACGCACTTAATGCAGCGCAGGCTCATCGCGACGCCTGTAGACAGGCTTAAATGAAAGCTTCCACGCCCCAGATGATCAAGCAAATACTTAACGCGGCGGACACGGCAACACAAAGCGCAGCCTGAAACTTGTTCAGATGCATTCCCAACGATTTTTTTTGCAGGCGAAATTTCGTGCCAGTATGCTGATTCATCCGACCACTCCCTTTATTTCCAAAAAGAACGTTTCCTAAAGACATTACAAGGAAAATATCAATTGCGTCAACAGCTTATCGAAACTTTTAAAAGTGACGTATTACAATAATGCGACAAACGTTTCTGACTGTTTCCATGCAACCGATTTCTTGCGGCAAGCCTGATTACAGGGAAGCAAGTTCCAGCGAGTCGTCGGAACATCCTTCTCTGTTTGATAACAACAAATTATGAGAACTTGGCACGCAGAAATTCATCGTGGCCACCGTATCGGCTGGTTACGCGCCGCGGTATTAGGCGCAAACGATGGGATTGTTTCCACCGCCAGCCTGTTGCTGGGAGTCGCGTCGGCGAATGGCTCCCATCAGTCTCTGCTGATTGCCGGTCTCGCCGGCCTCGTCGCTGGCGCCATGTCGATGGCAGCCGGCGAATATGTTTCAGTACATTCGCAGGCGGACGCCGAGCACGCCGATCTGCAACGCGAACGTCGTGAGTTGAGAGACGACGCGGCAGGCGAACACAGCGAGCTTGCCGGCATCTATATTGAGCGGGGGCTGGATCCGGATCTGGCGCATCAGGTTGCGCAGCAGTTGATGGAACATGATGCGCTTGGCAGCCATGCACGCGATGAGCTCGGAATGAATGCATCTGGCAGCGCCAGGCCAATCCAGGCAGCGTTCAGTTCCGCGGCCAGTTTTGCCATCGGTGCGGCCCTGCCCTTGGCAGTTACGGCGTTTGGACCTATAGAAAATCTGACATTCTGGTTGGCTTCGACGTCCATTGTCTTTCTCGCAGTGCTGGGATTACTGTCCGGCCTCGCTGGCGGAGCGCATATTGGACGAAGCACGATCCGTATCGTTTTCTGGGGAGTGCTTGCCATGGCGGTCACATCCGGAATCGGCTCCGTATTTGGGGTAGTTACCTAGGGTTATCTTTGCTCAGCTTTTCGATTTACCCGGGAGTGCGCCAGGTATTATCAACAACGCAAAAACCGCTCTAGTAGTCTGACACAGGACATTTTTCGGTTTTAAAGCGATCTAACGGGAGGTTGTCGGGAAGGAGATCGCAATGAACCGAAAATATGTGCTGAAGTTGACGGCGGACGAACGCGGCTGGCTGGAAG
>NZ_JACYOX010000064.1 GCF_015352955.1 Noviherbaspirillum soli | reverse complement strand
TTGCCCAGAAATGGGCAGAGGCGCGCAACCGGCGGCAAGCGGGGATCGACTGGCAATTCCGCACCGCCGATGCACGCATAAAGCTGAAATACCTTTATCCGAAAATTGATGAGTGACGGACTACTAGAGCGAATTTGGCCAGACTAGCCTCATGCTGCAGGTTTAGGCGCGGCGCAACCTGCATCCTGCACATACCCCCGATGCTGTAGGGTGGAATACCCCGAAGGGGCATTCCACCATGTGTGGACCAGAGAAGGTCCTTGAGATGGTCTTTGCGGTATGCGACCGCGGTGCAATGCCCTTCGGGTATTGCACCCTACTAACCCTCGGGCGACTCTTCCAAAGGCAATCCTGCTTGGCCGGTGGACGCCAGTCAGGCTGGAAATGCGCTAGAAACTGTTATGGATTTCGGAAGATGGCTTGGGGAAGGTTGCTGCGAACTGTCATCACCGGCCATCTGCGGCGCCTCGCCGCAACGCCGCAGATGGCCAGTGATGACGGCTTCCAGCCCCAGTCCTGGGTTCATGACAGGCTTTAGCTGCAAGGGTGGTTCCCGCCAAGACCGCGCGTCCGATCAGAAGCCAAAAGCCTTTTTCGCTTCATCTTTCTCGCCGCCCGCGCCTCCCGGCGCGCGCCGGCTTTCCAGCACGAGCAGATACTTGTGCACCCCGAGCACTTCCCTGATCAGGCTGACGCCGACCGGCGCATCCGGTGGGGTGAAATGGCGTACATGGCGGCTTGCATCCGGCGCGGGCGGCAGCGGCTGGCCGAACACCGTGATCACCGCCTCCTCGAAAGCCTTCAGGTTGTCCTCGCCCGTTGCCGAGCGCAGTTCCACCCTGACCAGCCTGTCGTTTTCAAAGCAATAAAGCACGCCGAACAACTGGGCATTACCCAGGCGCAGCTCTTCCCGGCGGTTGCCATAGCAGCCCGGCGGATTGCTGACCGCGATCGCATTGGGCAGTCGCGCCACCGGGTCGCCCCATTTCATGCCGCGAAAGCCATCGGGCCCATTGGCATGGGCAATGCATGCGAAGACCTGCAGCAGGCTGCAGGCAAGGATGTTCCGTAACAGGCAACGATGACGGCGGCGCATCGGGCGTGGACTCCCCAGGCAAGCGATCGGCGGCTGATTCTAGCACCAGCCGCATGCCGCCCGTCGACCCGGCCGCCTGGGGTCAGAAGCCGTAGCTGATGCTGGCCACTACCTTGTTGTCCTGCTTGATGCCGAAGCGGGTCTTGCCGGCGATGATGGCCTGCAGGCCCCAGGTCAGCGGCGTGTCCAGGATGGGCTGGGTAAAGCCCAGTATCAGGTGCCGGAAGCCGCTGGAGATCGGCGTGTTGCCGGCATAGCAGCCATTGACATTGAAGGCGCTGCCGCCGCCGCAACTGGTGTTGGTGAGGGTATCGGTGGTGCCGAGGAATTTGCCTTCCTTCTTGTAGACATAGCCGCCCAGGCTGCCTAGGAAGGTGATCTTGTACGGCAGCGCATGGCTGTAGTTCAGGGTGACATAGGTGTCGCCCTTGTTGCCCCACACGACATCGTTGAGCAGGGTCTGCGCCGACAGCGCGAAGTCGCCATAGGCCAGGCCCAGCTTGGTCTCGAAGGCGTTGGCATGCTTGCCGTTGATGTAGTAGTAGCCGGTCAGCCCGGCGGTATAGCCCAGATCGCCGGCCTTGCCGTTGTAGCCGGCGTAGAAATCGTTCTCGACCGACTTGTCGTTCTGGAAGCCGCTGACGATGTTGCGGTCGTCATAAGAGCGGCCCAGCTGCTTGTACGAGTAGTTGATGCTGGAAGCGAAGTAACCGGCGTAAAACCCGCTTTCATGCACGAAGTCCAGGCCGCCCTGCAGCGCGGGACGGTCGGACTCGGGCGCGTCGGCGATCTTGTTGCCCAGGGTCGGCAATGCGTTGCCATAGGTTGTGGTGGCGCCGCGCAGGTAGTAGCGCGAAACCAGGTCGATATGGCCAGTGACCGTATAAGGCGCTGCGGGTGCATCGGCAGGCGCATCGGCGGCGAAGGCGCTGCAGGCTGCGGTCATCGAAAATAAAACGGCAAGGGAAATCCGGGCGGTCATTGCGGTTGGCTCCTGTTGATGGATGGTTTAGTTGCTGCCCGTCCACCTTAGCGAGATGTATGCCATGCAATCTGTTGACTGAACAGGAATTAAACTGCAGGAAAGCAAGTTGCGGGTGCGGTGCGTGCCATGCTGGTGCATTCACGCACCTTCGGATGGCGCGGCTGCTCAACGGCCGGACCGATGCTGCCGACGCGCCAGGAACGCCAGGCAGGCTGGCGCCCGCGCACTGCATTGGCCAGACAGGCCAGGCCGGAAGATCAGCAGCAGGAGAGCGCCGCGCAGCAATGCGCCGCCGGCGCGAAGGGTTGGCAATGGACTGAGACGGTTGGCTTGCATGCAGGCTCCTGGCGCAAAAAAGGCAGGCCCGTGATGTTTCGGGCATGGAGCAGCGGGGTTCGCACGAAACATGCCAGCCGGACGGCGATTCCAGCCGCTGGCTGCGTCGCGACGGGCGGGAGCGCAACCGGAATGCATTTCGCCCCGGGCATCGAACTAAGCAGCGCGGCCGATGGTCCATCGGCAAGGTAAACAACCGGAGCTTCGGCACCTCTATGAGTACGACCCCTGCGGCGGGCCAGTCTGGCCCGCAGAGTGAGTCGACCGGCAATGGCAGCCACCTGCATGGTTGCCCGGCAGCGCAGCAGTCATGGCATGCGCAATACCGAGCCGGCCTATGGGATGATCTGGACAGCGCGGAACAGCCCGCGCCTTATCTGACGATCTGCGAACTTTATCAGCGGCATGTAGGCGATGGCCCCCTGCTGGACATCGGCTGCGGCGGCGGCATGCTGTACCGCTACCTCACCGAGCATGCCGGCCTCCAGAGCACCTCCTACACCGGCGTCGATATCGCCGACGACGCCGTGCGCCGCGCCACCGCCAGCTTTCCCGGCGTGAAGGTCAGCCGGCGCGATTACGACTGCGAGACGGTCGGCAGCCGCTTCGATTGCGTGATCTTTAATGAATCCCTGCAGTGCTTCGACGATCCCGGAGCCATCCTCGAAAAATGCGCGCGCGACAACCTGCATCCCTGCTCGGTGCTGATCGTGGCAATGTCCGGCTGGGAGCATGCAATGCTGTGGCAACTGCTGGAGCGCCGTTACCAGCTGCTGGACGAGCAGGACGCGCGCGGCGACGATGGCCGCGCATGGACGGTCCGCGCCTACAAGATGCCGTGCTGAACTTCCCCGGGTAGCCGGCATCGAACCGGCGCAGCAGGCTGCCGGGCCGACAAGGAGCGAAGCATGCAGCTGTGTTCGGAAGATGGGCGCCGGCATCAACGACCGCTTCACCGCCGAAGTGCCGGACTATGTGATGCAGCGCATGCGGGACATCCAGGCGCGCCCTATGCCAGTGATGCACCATGCCACCGGCAAGCTGGCAGGGAGCATTGCCCGGGACGCCTGGCCGGCCGCCATGCTCCGAAGTCGACCGCCTCGTCTCCGGAATGTCCACCCCATCCGAACCCAACCGCAGCCGGACTGTCCATTCATTGAGAACAGACGGCGCTGGTATGCCGCAAGGCAAACCAAACCCAATCGGGCAAAAAAAACCCGCTCACAGGGAGCGGGTAAATCCATCCTTTGGGAGGGTGGAGGAGACAGGTGCAACTATATCTTCTGAACCCGGACAAATAAAATTCCCGTTTTCAATACCCGTTATACGAAACACTGATGACTGGTCAGACGGCTGAGCCAACCAAAGTGAAAACCAAATGTCCAAGCCAGCCTGAATTGCAAATTAATCACGATAAAGTTTGCTCTGCACCAAGTTGTTTATTTCTTATTGGTATATTATTAACCTATTGCAACTAATTTTGGACAACGCCATGGACGAACAGCATCCGCTCACTTCTCAGCTGGAATACAACCCGGACAAGCTTCTGGACGCTTTACTGGATCGGCTGGTCCTGAAAAACGATGCGGCGCTGGCCCGTGCGCTGGAGGTTGCACCGCCCGTCATCAGCAAGATCCGGCACCGTCGCCTGCCGGTCGGCGCTTCCATTCTCATCCGCATGCACGAAGTGTCGAACCTGCCGATTCGTGAACTGCGCGATCTGATGGGCGACCGCCGCCAGAAATACCGCCTGAGCGACGTGCAGGGCAAGCCGAAAGAGGCTTGAGCCGCCAGACTATGGAAAGGGCCGGCGTGGCCCGCACGCAGTGCTCAATGCAGTTGCTGGGTCAGCCGCGCCTGTGGACCGTCCAGGGCGGCGACGGCCTTGCGGAAGAAGCTGCTCTCCTGGACGCTGGAAGTGTCGATGCGCTCGGTGCCCGTCAGGCTGATTTCCTCGCAAAGTTGCTCGATGACGCCTGTCAGAAACCATTCTCCGAACATCTGGATGTCGCGCGATGCCAAGTCGCCGAGGTCGATCAGGTTCAATGCCTGCGACCAACCCAGGGTTTCTATCCTTTCGCCATTATCGTCGGTAGTGACTTTCGGCCAGCGCGGATCGCGGGCGAATTCCATAACGCGTTGGTCATGGGCGCGCGCAATGCGCCGGATATCCTCGACAGCGAAACGTACTTCCCGATCGACAACGACGCGCAGCGCCTGATCCTCGTACCAGAGGGTTAATACCTGTTGCGCAGCAGTCTGCGTAGCATCCATGAATGTTCTTTCTGAAAAAGGAGGGCCGGCTCCAGCGGCGTCCGGTGAATTTCGGCGTTGTTCGCCTATCCTGTTATCGGTTTCCTTATGGAAACATTTAGGGTGGGAAGCAAATATTTGATCTTAAATTTAATGCGGAGCAGTAACATTGCTCTCTTGACAAACAGCCCATTTTCGTGCAATCGGCGAACTATAACAGCACTTTTGTCTGATGTCAGAATCCGCCTGAAGCCTTCGTTGCCTGTGGATCATGTTGCGGACAGGGAGGCGCAAGCCTTAAGAGCCCGGCCTGATCGTATTCGTGGAACGTTTGTCCCGAGTCGGTAATTAAACTAAAGCGAACCGCAGGCAGCGAGCTTGATGGAAGAAGTTTTCCAATAAATCGGTGCAGCAGAGTGCCGCCGCTTCCGGTACACTCCGGCATCCGCTACGACTTTGCTTTAACGGCATGCTCATCGAGCCGGGTCCATGCATTTCCTGCCATGCACCGGGCGAGCGCCCGGACTGGCGCGATCAGGCAAGCCATTGTGAAGCGGATCGTCAGCGGTGGCTGACGAAGGCCAGGAGCAGGCCGGCCTGCCAGCCTGGCTGCATCAATGAGGTCGATCGACAAGCCCGTGTATCTCCGGGCCTGACTGCGCAATGTTGTCTCGCAAGCTATTCATTGAATGCGGCAATGCGCGCTGAACCACCACGAGAGTGCGGTGCTGCAGAGTCACCCGTGTTTAAACAAACCGTTAAATTAAGCCATGCCTGATAAAACTGAAAAATCCGCCGCTCCCAAGGTCATTAAATGGACGGAAGAAGAATGGGCCAGCGTTGCCAATCATCTTTTTGAACAAAAGGGCGCCGTGCTGCTGTCATCGCCGCGCCTTGAGGAGATCCGCGCCAAGGATGTATTCATGGCGCAGGAAGCGCTGCCGGAAGACCGTCATCGCAAGCTGATTTCCATCGCACAGGGTTTTCAGGGCATCCGGGACAGGCTCAGCACGATTTTTCAGAACATGAACAAGGTCCGCCAGGATGACCTGTTCAAGCGTGAACAGGCAGGCGCCACGGCGGATGCCGGCACCGCGGCCGCAACCGTGCCTGCGGCCGCGCCGGCGCCGGAGCCGGCCCCGGCCCCTTCTCAGCCATCCCGCAAGTCTGGCCGGGACAGGGCGCCGCAGCCGGCGCCGGCCGCTGGCGCACAGCAGGAAAGCCAGGCCAAGCAGCAGGAGCCGGCCACGGCCATACCGTCAGACCAAATGGCCGCCACGGCCAAACCGGTCGAAGCGGCGCCGGCGCAGCAGGTGGCAGCAGACAGCCCGGCCTTGGCAGCCATGCCGGCCGAGCCGCTCCCCGAGCCGCAAGCACAGCCACAACAGCGTGACGCCGGCCGGGCGTTCCCGCAGCAGGAGCCGGCGCCGCGCCGGCCCGAGCAGAATGCTGCGGCCGGCAACCGCGAGCGTCAGAGGGAGCGGGGCCAGGAGACGCGTCCGCAGGGCGCCTGGGCATCCACGCAGGCATCGGCTGGCTTCATCGAGGCCGCCCGGCCTTTCGTCGCGATGGTATGCGAGGAAATGGCGCTGGCGCTGGTGAAGGTCATGGGCGGCAAGGCAGGCGAGCAGCAGCTTGCCGGCATCATGCAGAAAGCCCTGTCGCAACTGGCATCCGGTCAGGGCAATGGCAATACCGGCTACGGCGGCCGGCCGGAGCGGCAGCCGCGCCCGGAGCGCCAGCCTCAGCCAGAGCGTCAGCCTCAGGCGTTCAGCGCGCCAATCGACACGCCCGAGCGCGCCGCGCCCGACCTGCTGGATGACGAAAGCAGCCATCCGGCCGAGGTACAGCCGCTGTTCGACCCCAAGCTTCCGCCTTCGGCCAACAGCGACTTCAAGCCGACCATCGGCTTGGTGGGCGCCAACATCCGTGAACTGGATGATCTGCAACTGCTGTATCCGCAATTGCGCCTGACCGTGGTGGCGCCCGATGCGGTGCGCAGCGCCGATGTGTTCCGCCAATGCCAGCGCATCATCGGCCTGCGCGAGGATGTGTCGCAGCCGGTGGATGAACTGCTGCGCAGGCTGCTGAGAAACCGCTACATCCGGATCGCCGGCGGCATCCCCCGGGTGCGTGAGCAGCTCAATGCATGGCTGCACAATCCCGGCTCCATCAATGCCGAGCCGCGGCCCCATGTACCGCGCGGTCCGAAAGGCCAGGGACAAGGCCAGGGCCAGGGCGAAGGCGGCAAGAAGCGTCACAATCGCCACCTGCGCGCCCCGCGCTGAGCCGATTCCCGGGATGCAGCCTGCTGCGCGGCCCTATTCAAGCCGCGCAGCAGTGGTTCATGCCACCTTGACTTCGATGCGACGCGGCTGCGCGTGCTGCGCCTTGGGTATGCGCAAGGTCAGCACGCCATTCTTCAGTTCAGCCGACGCCTGCTCGGCATCGAGCTCCTTGGACAGCGTGAAAACCCGCCGGTAGCGCGGCAGCGTCACGTCGGCGTGGCTCGACTGCATGTCCTGCGGCACATCGAGCGCCACCTTGCCTTCGATGGTCAGGCTGTCGGTCTCCAGGTGCAGGCTCAGGTTTTCCCTGGATACGCCGGGCAGGTCTGCATACAGGGTGATGCCGTTGCCATCTTCCACCACGTCGACCGGTGGCAGCAGCGCCCGTTCCTGGCCTTCCTTCTGCCTGCCGCCCGTCTGCTGCACGGCCTGCTGGCCGCCCTGGTTCTGCTGCGCCGGTTGCTGGTTGGTGCCGGCGCTGCGGGTGTTGTCTTCAGCCATGATGTCCTCCTTTCCCTTTCCTCATTGCACACTGATGCGGCGCGGCTGCACCTGCTGCTTGCGCTTGACGCTGATGTGCAGCACGCCATCGCGGTACTGCGCCGACACGCCATCCGGATCAGCGTCTTCCGGCAGGCTGACCACCTTGCGGAAACGGCCGGCAAAGCGCTCGTTGATATGGACGGTCGCTCTGCCGCTGCCTGCGCCGCCACCGGCGTTGCCGCCTGCGCTACCGCCCGTGGCAGTCATGTCGGGCCGTTCGCCGGCCACGGTCAGCACACCGCGCTCCAGGTTGACTTCAATTGCGTTCGGATCCAGGCCGGGCAGAAAGGCATACAACTCCACCGATTGCGGCGTGCTGCCCACATTCATGGCCGGGAAGCCGCCGCGGCCGACGCCACGGATACTAGGCTCCATGCCGAATGTCTGCTGCATTTCGCGCTGGATACGGTCCATTTCGGCGAACAGGTCGCCGGGAAACACTGATCTGTAAAGCATGGCGGAATCCTCCTGTGTTGTTGGGAGAATGCTTAGATAGATCCGGCGTGCCAAAACATCAAGATGAATGCATGCGGTTTGAGGTGCGTCTAGCACGCTGCACGACACAAGGCCAGCCGGCTGCCGTGCGCGTGGATACGGTCCGGTTTGACATCACCACTGCGCGAAGGGGATTCGTCCGAAATAGCCTGTGCCATCAGGCCTTATTCCCGATCCGCATGCCTTGCCTGGCAGTCCTCCGCCGGACCGGTTTCCGGGTCGAGACAACTGTCCGGTGGAGAAAACCCACTGGACCTTGACCGCGCGCGGTTTGGATGCCGAAGAAGCAGGCATTCTTTGGAATGTCTTCCGCTGCAATACAGGTAGAGCCTCAGTTCAAGGATTGGCTTGTTCTGGCCTGCAGTGCAAAAAGGAAACACTGCTTTGTCTTTGCCAGGATTTGATGGCCCATGCCGTGTTGCGCATTTATAAGGAGATTTCAAAAGCAGGCCCTCCATCCCACGGTTTATCCATTAAACTGCGCGGCGATTAGTGAAACTATGTTTCGCCATGCAGTAATTATTTTCATCAAAATATTGCTAATGGATAATTTTTTTTGAAAAACAAAGTATTACAATCCGATGCCGGAAATTTTGAGTGCCAGGACGAGGCGTGCCGCCAGGACTGCCACCTTACCGGTTCGAGAGACAAAGTGATTCAATAAGAGGAGAAAGTGATGTGGCAGCAAGTGTATGACCCCCTGGGCAGTTTTGCCCTGTCCACCGTCGCGGCCGGCATTCCGGTCGCGGTACTGCTGGCGGCGCTGGCGTTTTTTCATATGAAAGCCCACCTTGCCGCCGGCCTGGCGCTGCTGGTTGGCATCGGCATTGCCGGCTTCGTGTTCGGCATGCCGGTGGCGATGGCAGGCAAGGCTGCTGGCTACGGCGTTGCCGCCGGCCTGTTTCCGATCGGCTGGATCGTACTCAACATCATCTTTCTCCATCGCCTGACGACCCTGAACGGTTACTTCAAGGCGCTGCAGAACAGCATCAGCGGCGTGACCGAAGACCGTCGCCTGCAATTGCTGCTGGTTGCCTTCTGCTTCGGCGCCTTCTTTGAAGGCGCCGCCGGCTTCGGCACCCCGGTGGCAGTGACCGGCGCCATCCTGATCGGCCTGGGTTTCTCGCCGCTGGCTGCATCCGGCCTGGCACTGATCGCCAACACCGCGCCCGTAGCCTACGGCGCGCTGGGTGCACCGGTCCTGGCGCTGTCGGCCGTGACCGGCCTGGACCTGCTGCAATTGTCCGCGATGATCGGCCGCCAGCTGCCGTTCTTCTCGGTGCTGGTGCCGTTCTGGCTGATCTGGGCCTTTGCCGGCTTCCGCGGCATGCGCGAAATCTGGCCGGCCATCCTGGTCGCCGGCGTTTCCTTCGCGATTCCCCAGTTCATCGTGTCGAATTATCACGGCCCGTGGCTGGTGGACGTGATCGCTTCCATCGTGTCGATGGGCAGCCTGACGCTGTTCCTGAAGGTCTGGAAGCCCAAGAAAATCTGGACCTCCACCGCCATCGTCAATCGTCATGACACCTCGATGGATGACATCGCCGCCAACGGCGCGTCTGCCGCCGCCGTGGCAGCCGACGCCAGCGCCGCGCGCATCAGCATGGTTCGCGCCTGGGCGCCCTGGGTCATCCTGTCGGTGTTCGTGTTCATCTGGGGCACGCCGGCATTCAAGAAGATCATGGACGGCCTGTGGGCATGGAAGTTTGCCATTCCCGGCCTGGACCAGATGGTTGTCAAGATGCCGCCTGTGGTCAGCAAGCCTTCGCCGGAAGCCGCGGTGTTCAACTTCAATGTGCTGTCGATGGCCGGTACCGGCATTCTGGTGTCCGCGCTGACCGCCGGCCTGCTGATGGGCTACTCGTTCACCCGCCTGCTGAAGGAATATTGGGAAACAATCAAGCTGGTCCGTTATTCGCTGCTGACGATCTGCGCGATGTTCGGCGTCGGCTACCTGACCAAGTATTCCGGCCTGGATGCCACCCTGGGCCTGGCGTTTGCCCATACCGGCATGTTCTATCCGATGTTCGGCACGCTGCTCGGCTGGCTGGGCGTGGCGCTGACCGGTTCCGATACCGCCGCCAACGTGCTGTTCGGCAGCCTGCAGCGCACCACCGCCGAGCAGCTGGGTCTGCCGCCGGTACTGATGGCCGCCGCCAACAGCTCGGGCGGCGTGATGGGCAAGATGATCGACGCCCAATCCATCGTGGTGGCCTCCACTGCCACCAAGTGGTATGGCCACGAAGGCGACATCCTCCGCTATGTGTTCTTCCATTCGATCGCGCTGGCCATCCTGGTCGGCTTCCTGGTGACGCTGCAGGCATATGTCGCGCCGTTCACCCACATGGTGGTGCGTTAATCGCAATTATTGATGTAGCGAAGTAACGAAGTAGCCATGCCAGGGGATGCGAATTTCCCCTGGCATTTTTTTTCCCGTTCGTTTTTCCATGCGATTTCTCTGGCTGGACTAGTGGGCTTTCACCCTGCACTGCGCTGTTCATCGCGGAACAGATTCCCCTGTATCCTCCCCACTTCCCGGATATCCTTCCAACAGGCAGCGAGGTCATTTTGCAACGATTCCGCCAGCAAACTTTAAATTTCCTCCTGGCATTGTCAAATATTGCATCGTGGAATTACCAGTAATGCTTTCGTGACATAATTTTGGTATCACTTTATGAAATGAATGATTACCGGAAGCATGACGACGCACAAAGAGCCGCTAAGCCCATCAGAAGAACAACAGCGGCTCGATACCCTGAGCGCCCTGCAGCTGCTCGACACTAGCGCCGACCAGCGTTTTGACCGCATCACCCATATCGCCGCCAGGCTGTTCCAGGTGCCGCTCGCGTTTGTTTCCATGCTCGATGACGAGCGCCAGTGGTTCAGGTCGCGCCATGAGCGTGACACTGCCGCGTCCCCGCATGCGGTGGACCTGGGCCGCCATGTGCTGTGCGACAACGGGCCGCTGGTGGTGCCCGACACTTTGAAAGATCCCCGCTTTTCCGATCACGCCGTGGTCACCGGCTCGCCCCATGTGCGCTTCTATGCCGGCTACCCGGTGCGCAGCCAGGAAGGCCATGCGCTGGGCACTCTCTGCCTTGTCGATATCACGCCGCGCGAGCATGGCGACATCGACCTCGACAGCCTGCGCCATTTGGCCGAGATGGTGGAGGAGGAGATCCGCAGATCGGTCATTGCCGCGCGTGCGATGACGCGCGACGAGGAACTCAACGCGGCCCTGCGCCATCTGTCCTCGCATATCCACAATTCGCCGCTGGCGGTGGTGCAGTGGGACCATGCAATGCGCACCGTGTCGTGGTCGGACCGGGCCGAGGAGCTGTTCGGCTGGAGCGCCGAGCGCATGCTGGGCGTGCCGCTGGGCGAGGCCGGGCTGGTGCATCCTGACGACGCGCCGGCGATGCTGGAAGGCATGCGGCAACTGCTGCAGCGGCGCGGCCTGCGCAATGTCAGCCATGGCCGCAGCATGCACCGCGACGGCCGCACGGTGCATTGCGCCTGGCATAACTCGATTCTGTTCGCCGAGGATGGCGCGCCGATCTCCATCCTGTCGCTGATCCAGGACGTGACTGCCCAGCGCGAGGCCGAATACGCGCTGCGCGCCAGCGAGGCCACGCTGCGCACCACCTTCGAGATGGCGCCGGTTGGCATCGCCCATATATCGCTGGATGGCGGCTGGCTGCGTGTCAATCCGCGGCTGTGCAGCATACTTGGCTACGACGCCGCCGAGCTGCAGCGCATGACCTTCCAGCAGGTGACGCATCCGGACGACCTGGCGGCTAACCTGTCGCTGCTGCGCGAGGCGATCGAAGGAAGGCGGCATGCCTACAGCATGGAGAAGCGCTATCTGCGCAAGAACGGCGACATGGTGTGGGGTGCAATCACGGTGTCGGTGAACCGGCCGCCCGACGGCAGTCCGGCTTATCTGATCACCGTGATCGAGGACATCCATGCCCGCAAGCAGGCCGAGCTGGCATTGCAGCGGCACCAGGAAGAACTGGAAAGCCGGGTGCAGCAGCGCACCCGCGAGCTCCAGCGCAGCAACGCGGAACTGGCGCTGGAAGTGCAGCAGCGGCTGCATGCGGAAAGCGTGCTCCGGGCCAGCGAGCGGAAGCTCCAGGCGCTGGCCCGCATGGATGCGCTGACCGGCTTGCCCAACCGTCGTCACTTCGATGAAAAGCTGGAAGAGGCGCTGCGGCGCGCCAGCCGCACCGGGCAGAGGGTGGGGCTGATGTTTCTCGATGTCGACCATTTCAAGCGCATCAACGACACCCTCGGCCATGGCGGCGGCGACATGGTGCTGCAGGAGTTTGCACGCCGGCTCGCGGGCGCGGTGCGCGCCACCGACAGCGTGTGCCGGCTGGCCGGCGATGAATTCACCATCGTCCTGGAAAACCTTGCCGCCGCAGCCGAGGCGCGGCTGGTGGCGGGCAAGATCCTGGAAGCGATGCGCCGGCCGTTCGAGGTCGATGGCGCGCTGCTGGCGGTCTCGACCAGCATAGGCATCGCCTGCATGGGCGCGAGCGGCCGGCAGGCCGAGCAACTGACCAGGCGGGCCGACGAGGCGCTGTACAAGGCCAAGGAGCTCGGCCGCAACCAGGCCTGGCTGGCCGACGCCGGGCAAGACGACGAGGCTTGCCCGGCCGCCGCGATGCGGCGTGCCAACGCATAGAGTCTGAAATGAATCTCAGGAGGGCTGGAAGCCGCCGTCACCGGCCATCTGCGGCATTGCGGCGCCTCGCGGTAACGCGTTACCGTCTCGTCGCCGCGCCTTGCATCTGGCCGGTGATGTCAGCCCCAGCTCCTTCCGGGGTCCATCACATTCTCCAGGCAATGATCGGCCTACTGAAAATCCTGCCAGGTACCGCTATCGGGCCTGACTCACTCCACCTGAACCCCGGCATCCTTGAGCACCGCGCCCGCGGTGCGAAAGGCTTCCAGTGCCGCCGGCGCGCCGGCATAGACGGCTGACTGCAGCAGGATTTCCTGCAGTTCGCGTGCCGACACGCCATTGTTGAGCGCGCCGCGCACATGCACCGCCAGCTCATGCTGCTTGCCCAGGGCGGTCAGCATTGCCACCGTGATCATGCTGCGCGACTTCGCATCCAGGCCGTCGCGGCCCCAGATTGCGCCCCAGGCGGCCTCGGTCACATATTGCTGCAGCGGCCGGCTGAAGGCGTCGGCATTGTCGAGCGAACGCTGGACATGGGCCTCGCCCAATACCTCCACCCGCTTGGCCAGGCCTCGCGCAAATTCGGGCGTGTTGAATTCTTCCGGAATATTCATTGCTTGCCATTGCTCCATCGTTATCGATTCGGATCGGGCGCATGTTACCGCATGGCCATCGATACATGATTGCACGCAGGCGGCGGTTCCGGTTAATCCCATGACCTTTGCGTTCGCGCTAAGGGTCTGCGCGCCGGCAGGAACCATCCACGCGATGGGCATTCTGATTAATTCGTTAATTCTTGTCAGGAGAACATCATGGCATTCGGTTCCGATTTCGGACGCATTCTGGACCAGTACAGCGATGCCTCCGTCCAGCAATCCCCGCCGCAACAGGTGGAACAGGACTTTGATGAGGTCGCCCGGCAGGCCGATCCGGAGACGCTCGAACATGGCTTCAATCAGGCTTTCCGCTCCGACCAGACGCCACCATTCGGCAACATGATGGGGCAACTGTTCGGACAGGCCGATTCGGGCCAGCGCGCAGGCATGCTCAATCAGCTGATCGGCGCACTCGGTCCGGCGGTGCTGGGATCGCTGCTCGGCGGCCGTGGCGGCATGGGCAATATGGGCAACATGAGCAATGCGGGCGGCATGGGTGCCGGCGGACTGGGCGGCATGGGCGGCCTTGGTAGTCTGCTCGGCGGCCTGCTGGGCGGAGGCGGCATGAGCCAGGGCACAGCGCCGCCCCAGATCACGCCGCAGGATGCGGAGAAGCTGAGCCCGGAGGAAGTGCAGGAACTGGCCAACCGCGCCGAGCAGGAACATCCCGGCATCATCGACCAGATGAGCCGCTACTACGCGCAGAATCCCCAGCTGTTCAAGGCCCTGGGCGGCGCTGCGCTGGCGATTGCGCTGGGCCAGATCGCCCAGCGCCGACGCTGACGGCAGCGGCCGGCGCCGCCGGCCTTCTGCCTACATCCAATCCATCATCCCGCACGCCGGGACCAATGCCGCATGCGGCGGTCGCGGCCAACGGCAAAGGAGCATGACATGGTTACCAAGACCACCAGCAACAAGCAGACCCCGCTCGTCACCGGCCTCTTCCCGGATCGCGACAGCGCCGAGCGCGCCTATCAGGACCTGTCCACCCGCGGCTATGGCCGCGACGACGTCAACCTGGTGATGACCGACGAAACCCGCAAGCGTTATTTCTCCGGAGACGAGTCGGTCAAGACCGACCTGCATACCAAGGCTGCCGAAGGCGCAGGCATTGGCGCCGGCATCGGCGGCACGCTCGGCGCTATTGCCGCTGCCATCGCCGCTGTCGGCACCTCGATTGCGCTGCCTGGCCTGGGCCTGGTGATTGCCGGCCCGCTGGCAGCGGCGCTGGTCGGCGCCGGCGCCGGCGGCGCGGCAGGCGGATTGCTGGGCGCCCTGATCGGATGGGGCATTCCGGAGGAAACCGTCAAGCATTACGAGCAGGGCATCAAGAACGGCGGCATCCTGATGGGCGTCAAGCCCAAGACCGACGCAGACCGGGAGCACTTCACCACGCGCTGGAACAGCGCGCAGCCGACCGGCGTGAGCACTGCCGCCGCCGGCGCTGCTCGCACCGCCACCAGCGCCGAATCGGGCACCATCCCGGTGGTGGAAGAGCACCTGGAGGTAGGCAAGCGCGCGGTGGAGACCGGCCATGTGCAGGTCAAGTCGCATGTGGTGGAAACCCCGGTCAACGAGAGCGTCACGCTGCGCGAGGAGCATGCAGCCATCGAACGCAGGCCGGTGGACCGTCCGGCCTCCGAAGCGGACCTGGCCAACTTCAAGGAAGAAACCATCGAGGTGCGCGAGACCGCCGAACAGGCAGTGGTGAACAAGACGGCGCGGGTGGTGGAGGAGGTCGTGGTCGGCAAGACCGCCACCAGCACCACGCAGGAAATCAGCGACACGGTGAGGAAGACCGTGGTGGACGTCGAGCGTGACGGCAAGGCCGGCACCACCGGCATGACGGACTTCCGCGACGACTTCAAGACCCGCTATGGCAGCACCGCCGGCGCGAAATACGACGATTATGCGCCGGCCTACCAGTACGGTTCGACGCTGGCCGGCGACCAGCGTTATGCCAATCGTTCCTGGGACGAGATCGAGACCAGCGCCCGCAGCGACTGGCAGACCCGTTACCCGGGCAGCGACTGGGAACGTTTCAAGGCCGCGGTGCGTCACGGCTGGGAAAAGGTGAGCGGCCGCCGCTAGGCGTCGCTGGAGCGCTTCCGGCCTGACCAGCCAGGTTGGATTGATGTGCGAAGAAGCGCACAAGGACCTGTAGATACTGTTATGCCCGTCAAGCTCCATGTAACGTTGGATCAAAGGCCTTGCGTGACTTAAGCACGCCAAAGGCCACATGGATGAGCTTGCGCATCATGGCGCCGATGATGAGCATGGGCGGCTTTCCCGCCGTAGCCAGGCGCTGGCGGAACACGGCGCCCCATGCTGTCCTGTGCAAGGCCACCATGGCAGGCATGTAG
>NZ_JACYOX010000063.1 GCF_015352955.1 Noviherbaspirillum soli | reverse complement strand
ACTGGCAGTAGGGGTCGGACTGTTTGCCACAATTCATCATCAACCAGTTCGCGTGCCATATTGCCTCGCCACGATAATTATCGACGAGTTGCTATGACAACGAAAATTCCATTTTGTTAGATGCTCTAAGTAGCGCGGGACTCATCTGGAAAAACCCGACGACAGATTTATGGAAAGCTGGCGGTGACGGCGCGGTAGACGTTGAAAAGCTGATTGACGATAGCACTAGCCAAATTCCAAAGCAAACGTTGGCTGGATATCTAAGGGGGTTCACTAAGCTCGCGAATGATCTTCTTCCTATGCTTGGTGTTCATACCTTGGACCCGTCTGCAGCCGGGATCGTTCGTCGCTATGCCATTGAGGCTAAGTCGGCTGCAGACGCTGCGCAAGTAGCCCTTAACGGTATAGCTGCTAAGGCGGTGATTGTATTAACGAGTGGGCACGAAGAAGCCCAACAGTTCGAGCAAGCCCTACTTGGCAAACCGCGTGCAAACATTTTTTATTGGATTAGTTTTGCAGAACCGCGCAACCTTGATGAGTTGGTGCGCCGTTATCTCGGGATCACTGCACTGTTATCGCAGTCGCATAACGACGCGACAAAGACACGGCTTAACGCAAAATTCGAAGCTGTACGTAACGAATTGAAGGCATCATTTGGCCGTCTTTACGGCCGCGAAGGATTACGCGAGAAAACAACTAAAGTTGTCCAGCAAGGCGAGCACACACCGATTGAAGTTACCTCCTGGCATGGCTTCTCCACGCGTCTACAGCAAATCGTCGACGCGACCTACACAGGAGAAGTGGCGGTTCGCGCACCGCAGCGTGATCTCAATGTGTTAGGCGGCGACAGCAGTCCAGATTCAAAAACCATTAGCGAGATCGTCGAAAAAATCCTTCAGTTTCGTGCTGGCGCCGAGGATGACCTGCTCGGAGAACCTGAAACTGGTCAATCAGCGTGCATTATAGATGGTGTCTTAGGAGCGAATGGGTTGTTCATTCGACGGGCCAGCGGCTGGGACTTTAAAACAGTTGATGAACTTGAAGGCAATATCAAGAAGGTCATTAGCGAGATCCGCAGCCTGCTTTCTAGACGACGCGATCGGGCATACCAACTATATGAGTTACGCCGTGTTTTCGAAAACGCTCCATACGGCATTCCAGCTGGAGCCCTGCCTCTTTTAATCGCGTTTGCAATACGAGAAGACCTAGAGCGACTGTCTTGGACGCAAGGCGGAAGTACCACTAAGAACATCTGCGAGGGAATGGTTAACGAGCGAGTCGGGGTCCGTTGCACCGAGTTTACAGGGCATCAGGTCAACGTGCTTGAAGTATTACGATATGCACTGGACTATGTGAACGATGACAAGTTCTCTTGGTCAACCACAAAACAAGAAGCGGCACGCCAGGCGGTCGAGCAGTTGCGAGATTTTCTCAAGATAGTTCCGGAACCTGTTCTCAAGTCGTCGAAGTTAGACAAGCGATTCCGTGACCTTGCCGATAGTTTCAGAGGCGTAGCCGTACCTTTGCACGAGATAGTCGATCGGCTTGTTTTAAACGTAGATCCTCATCGTGAACTTGGTGCCGGTGAACCACCTTATGAAGCGAAAAAGAAAGCGTCCGAAACACTTAAAGAAATCCTCTGTAGCTATCGTCAAGTAGAGGACGAGCGCCGGTTCGATCTTGTGAAACGCATTCAGTCAGTAGTTGAAAGTTTGAGTGGCGATACTCAGCGCGATCAAATTTTAAGCGAGTTGTCTGGAATGAATGCAGAAGGTAAGAGCATTGCTGAGTCGTTGTCGCGCGTCCCTTTGTCCGATTCGGTCTGTATCACCTTGATCGAGCGTCTAAGTGGCGCGCGCCTCAATGATGTTAGTGATACCAATGCTGGGATGGCAATCGGCAAATTAGAGGCAACAATTGCTACTGCAAGAACAATTATCGCCAGATTAGCCGCCGCTCCACCGACGGCGATACCGGATGCCAGCGGAAACGGCGCCGGTGATGATGTTTTGGGTGCTAAGGACGGTGTAAGCGCCGCTAATTCGGGACCGTTCTGGCCGAGTATTCCGCACTTCAACAATCACACGTCCCATTCGTCAATTGCGAAAACTAGTGAAAACGCCGAGTTTCCAACAATTACCGATAGATCGTGTGACTGGCGGATTACGTTGAAGAACACTCTAAACCATCTGAGCGAGCGGAAAGACATCGAAAAAGATGAGATGGTATCAATTCTTCAGTCCTTCATCACAGAACTTGAGGCCAAAGTCTAGGTCATGGCAAAGGTTGAAATTCTGGTCGATTCTTTGAAGTTGAGTCGAAAACCAGTGGACATTGATTTTCAAGTCGAAACTGGTATAAGCGATCTGTTACATGTACGTGAGCGGATTCGTGACCATTTACGGCGGCCGGAAAGTACTACCCTTCGTGTTAGACTCGATGAGGCGCGTTATCGAAAGGTGGCTGATCTAGATGGCATAAACGATCTCTTGGTCGTTCACGTGACGCCACGAACTGAACTCGCCGCAGTTATTGATGACCAGGTTCCGCATTGGTGTAGCTCTGCCACCATTGCCGAACTTGGGCTACTTAATGTCCAGGCTCCTGATCAGCGTGAGTGGGCGAATCTGCCATGCGACTTGAAGTTGTTGCACCTGTTAGATCCACGTTTCCTTGATTCCGAAATTACGCCAGAAGAGCTTTTGTATTTGTTCTTTCGAAGTGGCAAAAAAATAAGTCCATTGCGTTCGTCCGACCTGATCGTTCGTCATTTCACAACCATCCTAAGCAATAAGCTTGACCCGGTAGGGATAACACGGCTTTTCGAGTGCCTGGGGAGCGAAAACTACGCAATTCAGTTTGAATCACTTTTTCGCCAAATTTTTCAGGAAAAAATTAAGGCCTTCACTAATGCATATGCGTTAACTTGGACGTTCAATGCGCGTCATTTTTCAGAGGAACTTACAGAAAAGCTAGAGCTGACTGATGACTGGTGGAAAGTAATCGGCCCTGATGCTGATCTCGCTCTTCTAACAGATCGAATATTGCTAAAGATAAACGCCGGTGTTGTGCCGCCGGACAAACTATCAGAGGTCATTTGGACTTATAGCAAAAGTCAGCTCGACAGGATTGACAGTGCCTTACAACATAATCCCAAGATAGCAACCCAAGAATTGCTGACTAAAATAAGCGAACTACAGCGGGTCGAGACAGATGGTCTAGAGAGGCGCATCATTGACTTGCTTGAGGTGGAAAGTCCTGGATCTCTGGCGCCAGAAAGTACAGCTAAGCAAGCCATGGAGTGGGCGCAACGTTATTTAACATATGCCCGCAGTATGTTTCGAAGGGAGGAGGAGCCAATTGCAGAGGTCAGCGCTAGTTTCAGTGATTGGGTCTATGCGCAGCCACAAAGGGTCTCTCTTAAGGATTTTAACTGGCGCTTAGTTGCTTCGACGGTCAAAGAAGGATTAGAGCGCGGCAGCGACGTCATTCTTTTAGTGATTGATGCATTCGGCGCTATCGTAAGTGACCGGTTGGTGCAACGTTTGCAACAGACAATCGACTGGCAGGTGAGCTCCAAAATGTTGTTTGGTCCTTTGCCAACCATTACTGAAGTGGCAAAAATGGCAGTGGCATCCGGGGTAGACGTCTTCCAGCTGCCGTCGGACAAGGCGCAAGCGCTCCGGTATGCCTATAGTAAAGAAGTTCCAGCACCGGAGGCCGTGCAATTTAGCTCATCGTGGAAAGAAGTCAATGTCACAATGAACGATATGGCAAGATTGATGGTGGTGTTCGAAAACCAGTTCGATGAACAAGTACATCAGTGTGCCACCTATGCGGACCTTGACGCTCAACTGGAAGTTGTCTGCGCGAAAGTCACAAATAGTATAAGTCGTTGGATAAAAGTATCTGAGGTACGGCAGCGACCGCTTGAAATCTATATATCAGCCGATCATGGCATGGCGCGTGTTGCCACTGGCGTCGAGGCCCCATCTCACCCATTAACACGATCGATTAAAGAACGTTGCATCGAGGTTGAAGGGGAGGTGACGCAAGCTTTAGTAGACGGCTACTTAGTTACTCCGGAAGGTCACGGAAAGAGCAACTATTTGATTCCGCGTCGCCGAGTCAAGTTTTGCCAAGGACTCGAGTGTTTTGTCCATGGGGGGCTCTCTCCAGAAGAGGTGCTCATACCGTTGATCACGGTTCGGCGATCCGAAGTCATCAAGACGCCCGACGTTCAGATTTCCTCCGAGCAAGACGAGATCCCGGCAAGTGGCGAGGGCTGGACCGTGACGTTCAAGGTGCGAGCCAGCGCCACACATCTGCGCCGTGTGCAAATCGTTTGTGAACCCCCGTTTAGCGGACACTGCACGGTCGAAAATATCTTGGAACAGCAATCGAAACTGGTGACGTTTAACATTCGCTCGACGGTGCATCAAGAGGGAGCGGTAAACCTCATGTTAAACGTGGCTTACGTCTTACTAGGGGGTGTTGGGTTTCAACATGTTCAGCTACCAGTTTCCTTAAAGTTGCGCCCACATATGCTGATTCGCGAACAGGGGTCGGCGGATTTCGACAATATGTTTGACTAAAGAATATGACCGACTTTGACACAAAACTAAAAGAAGTATTTGGCGAGCTAGTGATTGATAAACAGCTGGTGCGCTCTTTAGGTATTCGAAACGAACGCACCATCCCTAGTTTTGTTGAAGAGTGGTTGGTGACGCGCTTTGCTAAGCCTGACGCCGATAACGAGCAAATCCGGCGTGGAATTCTCGAGTTCATCAAAAAGCACTTGCCTGCGAAGGCAGACAAAGATTTATTTTTAAACCGATTACATAACGGCGAACAAGTAACAGTGCTTGACTCTTTCAAAGCGCGCGTCGATCTCGCCAAGGATTGTAAGTACGTAAATTCACCGTCGCTGCAGCAGGCAAATATTGCAGTCGATCAGCAAACAATTGACGAATGCCCGGATCTGTTAAGTGGTGGCCTTTGGGGGGCGGGGCGGTTGCATTACTCTCGTGACCAAAAGGCACTCATGTTGATAGAGTTTAAGCCAATGCAATCCGGAAAGGTCTCGCTCAAGCATATGGCGGAGGCGCGGCCACAATTCACTACTGCTGAGTGGATCGACGTAATTATTCGGACAATGGGACTTGAGCCACTAGCGTATAACCTGCAGCAAAAACAGCGATTGGTGCAGCGTTTGATTCCCTTGGTGCAGACCAACGTCAATATGATGGAACTCGCGCCTAAAGGCACTGGCAAGTCTTTTGTGTTTTCCAATTTAAGCCGGTATGTTTGGCTCAATAGTGGAGGCGCATTGAGTCAGGCGCAGTTGTTTTTCAATTTGAATACGAAGGAGATCGGTCTGCTCGGAGGTCGGTTCGATTTACTAGTGTTGGACGAAGGGCAGTCAATCGATTTCCAAGGTGCAGACAGTATCCATGCCAAATTTAAAGACTATTTGGAGTCAGGAAAATACACGGTGGGTGCCCACCAAACGACGAGCGAATGCGGACTAATGATTTTAGCAAATATTAGTTTGTACGACGGACGCCCGGAGCGAAATGACTATATTCGTGAGTTGCCAGAGATGTTTCATGACTCGGCGTTATTGGACAGATTCCATGGAATCTTGCCAGGCTGGGAAATTCCGCGGTTTCAAACCGACTCAGTAGCACGTGGTATCGGCCTCAAAGCTGATGTCTTCGGAGAATATGCACATCAATTGCGCCATGTCTCGCCAACTGAATTTCCTTATGGAAATGCCCCTCGTTTAAGTGGAGATTCACGTGATGTCAGAGCCGTTGAAAAGATCGCTATCGCATTGTCAAAATTGTACATGCTAAACCCAAGTGATGATGACTATGAGGAGTATGTCTTGCGCCCCGCTTACGATCTGCGCGCGCGAGTACGTAGTCAGCTCGCGGCCGTCGATGGTTTTGAGATGGGAGCAGACCTAAAGGTTAAGGTTGTAGGTTAGTTAAAGGAAATGAAAGCGCAGGCCACTTCTTGCGGTCCGTAGTTTTCCTGTGTTATGCGTCGCCGCATTTAGATTGAAGAATGTATGAAAAAGCGTTTCCCATAGAGATCAAGAGTTCCGCAGGGCATATCGTAAACCAAGTTGCGGTGAGCCTGACCCTTACATCCGAATAGACGCGGGTATTTATAGAAACGCTACAATGAAGGCATAAAAGCGGGCAAGTTGAAGTCCGCAATTTTGATGACTGGAGACGTTTGCCAGTCAATGACATATCAGGATCATGACACACAAAGAACTACACATCGAAGCCCATTTCTCGGGGCATGAAACTTTTCCGCTGCGGCAAATGTGGCTAAAAAAAGCGTTTGAACAGGCAGAAACCAATTCAATCATTTCTAAAGAGACTTTCTCTGATGATGGTGCCATTGCCACATTTGGCGTTGGACGCAATATGGTCTCGTCTATTAAACATTGGGCACTTGCATGCGAGGTCATGCGTGAAGATGAGTCGAAAAAATATTTTGTTCTTGACGAGATTGCTCGGAAAATCTACGCCGACGGTGGATATGATCCTTATGCGGAGTATCCGACTACAGCTTGGTACGCCCATTGGTGTCTCGCAGGGCGCGGCAGTCGGTCAACAACATGGTTTTGGTTGTTCAACGTTTTAAACGCTCAGACCTTTACCCGAGACGAAATTATGCCGACGTTGGCCAAGTTCGCTCAGTCGATCTCGGGCGGAAGGAAACTGTCACAAGCAACACTCGCAAGGGACTTGGAGACTTGTGTGCGCGGCTACGCACCGCGTTCCACCTCAAATTCTGTAGAGGAGGCGGCCGAACCGATGTTAGCCGAGCTTGGCTTACTTCAAGAGGAGCGGAAAGGCGTGTATTCGTTCCGTCGCGGCCCGAAGTCTTCACTCACTGATGCTTTTTTTGCTTGGGCCTTAGTCGATTTTTGGGACCGGTATTATTTGGGTGAAACGTCACTGACGTTTGAGGCGGTTGCGTATGGGCTGGGATCCCCAGGCCGAGTGTTTAAGTTGGATGAAGAGTCAACAGCAGAGCGCCTATTTGGGCTGTCGGCTCTTACGGATGGCAAGCTAAAATGGTCTGACACAGCAGGGCTGCGCCAAATCTATCGTAGTGATTTCGATGCAAAAGCGTTTGCACGAGTAATGATGAAAAGATCTTATGAATAAAGCTGTAAAGATTCAGTTCGGAGAAGCAGTTCAAATTTCTCGTCATTATCGTCGCTCTGTTCGCGTTGATGCAGACATTGGTCGGATGGACGTACTTGAGGGTTACGTGTTGACTGATACCGCTCGCGAGGCATTATCGGTCATGGCTCGCCAGATTAACGGTTCGACCGATCGAGCTTTTACTTGGACTGGCCCTTATGGGGGAGGGAAGTCGTCGTTGGCTGTAATGCTGGCTTCGGCATTGTCAACAAATAAAGAGGTTCGCACGCGGGCGGCTGCTATCTTGACTCATCGCGTGCCGGGTTTGGCAGACGCGTTTCCTGTGACCTCCAATGGTTGGCTCGTGCTTCCTGTAGTCGGAAAACGCGGTAGCGTTTCCGCTGAGGTGGCCGCAGCGTTAGACAAAGCGCTTGGGTCTTCCAAACCACATAATGCGAATCAAGTTACCAACGACCTCGTTACGCTCGCGGAAGACACCCATTTCGATGGCGTACTCGTTCTCGTCGACGAGATGGGCAAATTTCTTGAGGCTGCTGCTGCCGGTGGTGAGGACATTCATTTCTTCCAGGACCTAGCTGAGAAAGCAAGCCGCTGCCAAGGCAGACTCATTATTGTCGGCCTATTACATCAATCGTTCCGTCAATACGCATCACGTCTGGGCATTGAGGCACGTGAGGAGTGGGCGAAAATCCAAGGTCGGTATGGCGATATCTCCTTCGTCGCTAATGGTGACGAGGTTGTGCAGCTTATCGGTAATGCAATCGAATGCGAAATCGAGCATCCACACAGCCTGGACACTGCGCGCATAGTTGCTACCGCCATCGCTAGCCGTCGACCTAGCGTCGGCGACAGTATGGCGGCCCTGTTAGATAACTGCTGGCCGCTACATCCAATTACGGCAGCGCTTTTGGGTCCCGCGTCACGCCGTCAGTTTGGACAAAACGAACGCAGTGTCTTTGGTTTTCTTTCGTCACTTGAACCATATGGCTTTCAAGATTTTTTGCAAAGCTGGAATGGCCGAGCTGCTTACGGTGCGGACAAATATTGGGATTATTTAAGAGCAAACCTTGAGCAAGCGATCCTTGCCTCGCCTGATGGTCATCGATGGGCCCAAGCAGTCGAAGCGGTCGAGCGCGCTGAGGCAAAGGGCGCCGACGGATTCGAGTTAGCATTGGCCAAAATTCTTGCCTTAGTCGATATCTTTCGAGGTACGTCTGGTCTGCTAGCGACAAATGAGGTGTTGTGCACAGCACTCTCCGATGTCCATGAGGGACAAGTCACTGCGGCCCTTGAAAAACTAAGCCAATGGCGTGTCGCCGTCTATCGAAAACATATAGCTTCTTGGACCGTATATGAGGGAAGTGACTTCGATATTGACCAAGCGGTGTCAAAAGCACGCGCCAGTTTTTCAAGCGTGGATACAACGAGCTTGACGAGCATAGCTAATCTCTATCCAATTTTGGCGAAGCGCCACTATCACGAAACTGGAACTTTCCGCTGGATGGGGGTGTCTCTGCACACGCTGCAAGAAGTGGAGCGCTTAGCGGACAGCTATAAAGCCGAAGGTGGCGAGTTCGGGCGGTTCGCTTTAGTCCTACCAGACCAGCGATCTGTTGAGCAAGACACGCTGGCCAAACTCGCAGCGCTGCAACGCGACGCAAATAAAGCCATTGTTTTCGGTGTGCCTCCCAACTTTCAACTCGTTGGGGACCTTGGCGCCGAGTTAGTGTCATTACGGATCGTCGAGGAAACAAGCCCGGAACTCGATGGAGACGCCGTGGCAAGACGTGAAGTCGGCGCGCGGCTCTTAGCGGTGAAAGGCGCGTTGGAGGAAGCACTGCGTGAAGCGGTCGCGAGAGCGTGCTGGATATTCGAAGATGGTGCCAGTGAGGTTGAAAGTCTTTCAGCGACGGCATCCACCATTGCCGATGACCTTTTTGTCGCCGGCCCGAACGTATGGAGCGAGTTAATTAATCGCGATGTGCTCTCAACGAATAGCGTAAAAGCTCGACGCGATCTTATGCATCGCATGGTGAACAACGGCCAGGAAAAGCATTTGGGAATCGACGGATTTCCCGCTGAACGCGGCCTGTACGAAACCGTTCTCTCCGAACCCGCACTGCACGGCGCGGTCGGAGAAGGCGCTTGGGGCTTTACATGTCCTGCGCCTGGCGACAATGCTCGCCTTTACGCCCTCTGGGATACGACTAAGCAAGTGTTATCGAAAGCAGGTAGTAAAGGGATAAAGGCGAAGGAAATTTACGAGCTATGGGGTTGCGCGCCCTATGGCGTAAAAGCCGGCCTCATGCCAGTGTGGTTGCTCGCGTTTGCGTTATCACATTCCGAGAACATCGCTATCTACCGTGACGGTATGTTTGAGCCAACGCTGACCGATGTCGATGTGGATGAGTTGTTGCAGGATCCGCGCCGTTTCGAGCTGCGCTGGGTAGACCAAGATAGTGAACATGTGGCGGCGATGAGGTCAATCGCCAACTCGTTACGTCATTGTCACTTCGCTCCCGAGGGTGAGTCCTCGCTTGACGTGGCGCGCAGCTTAGTAAAACTTGCGTTTTCATTATCGTCGTGGGCAAAACGGACGCAGCGTGTTTCTAAGCAGGCTAAAGCGATTCGAGACATCCTTCTACGCGCCAGCGATCCAAATCGCTTATTGCTGATTGACTTGCCCGCGACGCTTGGAGTGGAGATTACCGACGTCGGAGCCACGATCGAGCCTTTTTTGAAGGAATTGTTGGACGCTTATCCGCAAATGCTCAGAAAAGTGGACAAGGCAATGGCTGAGTCGCTTGATGCACTCGAACCTGATGATTTGGAACTGCGTGAGCGTGCTGAGCCTATTTCCCAGTTCAGTGCAGATCTTCGCCTCCAGGGCTTTGCCGCACGTCTTATGAAACGTAACGGATCGCTTGAATCAATCGAAGGAATTTTCAGCTTGGTGGCTAACAAGCCGCCACGAGATTGGACCGATTTGGACATTGATAGCGCCGTGCTTGCTGTCTCCGATTTGGCACTCGCCTTTCGGAAAGCTGAAGCGCTTATCAATGTACAAGGGCTAGGACTTGGTCGTGAAGCTATTTCTGTCGTTATCGGCACGGGCGGAAGCTCGACAGTAGTTACCAAAACATTCGAGCTAGCCCGCCGAGATAAGCGACTGGTCGAGAACGCTGCCAACGATGTCTTGGCGCATCTCGAGAGTCTTGGTCTAAGCGGCGATCTGTTGTTCGCCGCCCTCGCAAAAGCGAGTTCCACCCTGCATGCGAAGGAAATAAATGATGCCTGAACGACATGTTTTAGGACTGTCCGGAGGTCGAGACAGCGCAGCCCTTGCTGTGTACGTCCGGCAAACAATGCCAGACATCGAATTCGAGTATTTTTTTACTGACACGGGTAAAGAACTACCCGAGGTGTATGAATTCTTGGGACGTTTAGAAGGCTACTTGGGTCAGCCTATCCAAAGGCTTAACCCCCGACGCGACTTCGATTTTTGGTTGCGCGAGTACGGCAATTTCCTTCCTTCTCCACAAACACGGTGGTGTACGCGTCAGTTGAAGCTTGCGCCGTTCGAGCAATACGTGAGACCGATGCTCGCTGCAGGTGACAAGGTTTTCTCGTATGTCGCTATTCGCGCTGATGAGGATTACCGCGAAGGGTATTCTGCGAAACAGGCGAACCTTAAAGTATTGCTTCCGTTTCGCGAGGCCGGCATTGATAAAGCTGGTGTAATTGAAATCCTCGACTCCTCCGGTGTAGGAATGCCTAAGTATTACGATTGGCGAAGCCGCTCCGGCTGCACCTTCTGCTTTTTCCAACAAAAGATCGAATGGGTTCGACTAAGGGAGCGACATCCGGAAGCGTTCGAGGAAGCTAAGAGTTATGAGAAGACGGCGCTGGACAACGGTTCGCCCTTTACGTGGACGCAGGGAGAGGCATTGACGGACCTAGAAAGGCCGGAACGGATCGCACAAATCAAGCAAGATTTTGATATCCGGATACAGCGTGAGAAAACACGCCGGCCTGTTAATCCACTACGTCAATGGGGAGAGAATCTTGAAATAGATGAACTCTACGGAGAAGACGAGGGTGGGGGTTCATGTAATATCTGCCACAAGTAGCAAATCTATTCGTTAGTGCCCCGCCCAAGGTCGTGTTGCCAAACAAAGTGAGTGAGTAGCCCTTTGTTTTTGAGCTCACTGAAAGGAGACGATTCAGTATCGGATCATAATTCTCGCGATCGCGCCGGCGCAATGGCAGTGATCTCGCACCTGTATAACCAGGCACAGTGTAGCGCTTAGTTTGCGTGATTTGATCCGCTTGGGTTTTCTGGACCATTTCCAGCGTTAGTTTTCGGCGTTCATTGAGCCCTGCTGTCGGCCTCCAAGGCCGGCAGCAGGGGCAAATTCGGCCGGCGATTGACCATTGAGAGCCATGTGAGGCCGACTCTCGTTGTAGTCCCGCCGCCAAGCTTCGATGATTGCTTTGGCTTCCTCCAGGTTTTCAAACCAATGCAAGTTCAGGCACTCATCCCGAAACGATCCATTGAAGCTTTCGACATGGCCGTTGTCGGTTGGTTTTCCCGGCCGACTAAAATCGATTCGTGCCTGATGATGGTAAGCCCATAAATCCAGCAGTCGGCCGGCGAACTCGCTGCCGGTGTCAACGAACAGGTACTGGGGCGCCTTGCGTTGTGCTGCAAGGCGGTTCAATGCAGCGACCACATGTTCGCCGCCCAACCGCTGCCCCACCTCGATTGCCAGCGCCTCTTTGCTGAACACATCGATAATCGTCAGCATGCGGAATTTGGCGCCGTTGGCAAGTTGGTCAGCCACGAAATCCATACTCCATACCTGATTGGGTTGCGTCGGTTTGATCCTGACTTGGCGGCATACCACCATCTTTCGGCGCTTGGGCAGCTTCGATCGCAATTGCAGCTGTTCCTCCTGATACAAGCGAAACGCCTAGTTCTTACCGAGCTGCCAGCCTTCGCGTTTGAGCAGGACATGGATCCGGCGGTAGCCATATCGCACGCGGCTGTGCGCAATTTCATGCATGCGCCGTCGCAGTGCGGTCTTGGGGTCTTTCACGCTTTGGTAATACTGCGTGCTGCGTGTTTGTTGGATCAATGTACAGGCCCGGCGCAGCTTCAAGCCGTAGTGACTTACGATGTACGTCACTACGTCTCGCTTTAACGCGGGCCGCCCCACTTTTTTGACGCGACATCCTGCAAAATAGCCTTATCTAAGCTCAGCTCTGCGACCAGCTTTTTAAGCCGGGCATTCTCATCCTGCAGTTGCTTCAATTCGCGTACCTGGTCCGACTGCAAGCCGGCATATTGCTTCTTCCAACGGTAAAACGTCTGTTCCGAAATGCCGACTTGCCGAAGGATGTCTGCGACTGGCATGCCCAGTTGTGCCTGCTTCAATACTGCAACTATTTGCTCGACTGAAAAACGCTTCCTCTTCATGGCAAACCT
Organism: Noviherbaspirillum soli; assembly: GCF_015352955.1. Lineage (GTDB taxonomy): Bacteria > Pseudomonadota > Gammaproteobacteria > Burkholderiales > Burkholderiaceae_D > Noviherbaspirillum_A > Noviherbaspirillum_A soli. Next base: position 3,421 of record NZ_JACYOX010000063.1, on the reverse strand, counting down.
CCTTCTCCAAGGGGTCAGTTTGCCGAAAAACTCACTGTCTGACTGGTCCGAGATTCCTAAATCAGATCACAGAGTAGTGGTAGCACTACTCTGCCAAGTAGAGCAATAAGTTATTGATTAATACAACTGTTCAGTTCTATGAACAAATAGGAAAACCTCTATATATCAATGCTTTGAAACGTACAGAAACATACATGGCGGAGTAGTGTTAGTCACTATAAAGGGCTTGCATACTGTTTGTACTAATATAAGAGCAATTCGATGGTTCGGAGGTTGAATTTGTTCTTGGAATGTTAAGCATATATCTACAGAAATGAGTAACAAACTTTTGAACAAAACATGACAAAAGAGCAAATTAGTAATCTAGGGTTTGGCAAGTTCGTCGGGGGAAATCTGTACGTGCATACGTCCTGCCTAGAAAGATTACCTACGAAGTGGCAAGACGCTGTGGCGTCGGCCGCCAGCTTGGCTGGCGTATCGCCAGATCTGGACTTCAATGTTGTCAAGCTTGGCAATGAGGTCGACGAGCTTTCGCTCTTAGCATATCGTGATTTTTTCGATGATCCCTTTCCGGCCCTTGCGCATAGTTGGCGCGTGTCTCTAGGAAGGAATACAGTGTTGCATCGCACCTATGAGGAATCAGGTAACCCGCCAATCCTGCATCGTAAAGAGTTGCTCTTGGCTCTGTCCCATCCGAGACGTACGGAATATCAATTGATCACCGACACTGCCGAGACGCTTGGACTATTTAACAAGACAAATCGGATCGGTTTTCGAGAGCACTGGCATACGCTGATTCATGAGCGTGGGTTCACGCTGCAGAATGGACAGTTTGTGCCGATTGGGAATACAGCCTTAGCATTGGCTCGTCATACTCTACTAGATGTGGGCGATCGGATCGATATCCGGCGTCACCTTACCGCACTGTCGCGATCAAACTTTTCCACACCTATACAAGCTTTGCTGCGCCATGGGCTGATCACGGCACAGACAACTGTGTTTGATTACGGTTGCGGCAAAGGGGACGACTTACGGAATCTGCGTGCAAACGGTATCGATGCCTCGGGGTGGGATCCACATTATGCATGCGAGATGCTTAAGCAAAAAGCGCAAGTCGTAAATCTTGGCTTCGTAATTAATGTGATCGAAGATATCGATGAGCGAGTGGCCGCGCTTCAAGGAGCGTATGCATTGACGAAAGGTGTGCTAGCGGTCGCCGCGATGTTGACGAGCCAAATGCTGCCTGAAGGGCGTCCTTACCGCGACGGTTATTTATCATCACGCAACACTTTCCAGAAATATTTTTCCCAATCTCAGCTTCGAGATTTTATAGAGGACACACTCGGTGAAAGCGCGATCGCAGTTATGCCCGGCTTGTTTTTCGTATTTCGCGATAAGGAGCTCGAGCAACGTTTTCTTGCGGCACGGTACAGCCAGCGCACCCGTGTAAAGACAGTGCGGGCTTGTTCTTACAGTCGGCCGAGGATACCCAGCTACGGGCTGGAAACGAATCCATCCAAAGCGACTCAGGTATCGCGTATTGATGTTGAGCGTACGGCTGAGCTCTTCGAAGCTTGTCAAACAGACTTCAGTCGTCTTTGGCTGCAGACTCTCGAACTTGGTAGGCCTCCACAGAACCACGAGGTGGATAAGGACCTACGTGACCCGCTTGAGCAGTCGATTGGAACATGGAGCAAGGTAATCCGCATCATACTTGATAGATTTTCTCCTGCTGAGCTGGACTTAGCACGTAGTCGCCGCATTTCGGACCTCGTGGTTTTCGGAGCTCGCCAACAGTTTGGAAAGCGTCCAGCTTATCGTCAACTAGAGCCGGCTTTGAAGATGGATATCCGGTATTTTTTTGGGGGGTTCAATGCGTGGCAAGCTCAGGCACGCAGTGTTCTATTCAACATTAAAGATTTATCGCAAATTGCTGCAGCGTGTAGCGAAGCGTTTGAAAAGGGATATGGATGGTTGGAGGCCGGAAAGTCATTGCAACTGCATCTAACTTTGCTTGAGCGCTTGCCGACCATATTGCGAGTGTATGTGGCCTGCGCAACGATTTTATACGGAGACTTGGCTGAGTTTGATCTAATTAAAATTCATATATCTTCTGGAAAAGTTTCATTGCTGAAGTTTGAAAACTTCGATGCTAGTCCCCTGCCTCGATTGCTCCAGCGAGTTAAAGTAAATTTACGTTCCCAAGAATTTGACGTGTTCGAATACGGAGAGAATTATCAATCGCCACTCCTATATAACAAATCCAGATTCATTAATGAGGAATTTCCCAATTTCTCTCAGCAAGTCGCACTTGAAGAGGCAATAGATCAACTCGGAATATTTAATTTTTCAGCTTACGGCCCTACCGAGTCCGAATTTTATCGCGCACTTACCCAAATTCGGCAGGAAATTATCGGCTTTGAACTGCGCCGCAGCAGCAGCATTCCGAATCTTGACGAACCTTGCGGAAAACGTTTCACGTATCGAGATTTTATCGAATGTGGCGAAACGCAGGTGCGTACTAAGCTTGCAAATCTTCCCCAGGAAGCAGATACCTACACAGCTTTATATGATTTGGCAAAGCATGTGATCGATCCTGTAGTGGATTACTTTGGGATGATTCAACTTACATACGGTTTTTGCTCGTGTGAATTAGCAAGGAGAATTAAAGGTAGGATTGCTCCAGTTTTGGACCAACATGCAGGACATGAAAGGAAGAAGAGCGGAAAATTTATTTGCGAGCGGCTTGGTGCTGCATGCGATTTTCTGATCGAGGACGAAGATATGGAGGAAGTAGCCATTTGGATCTTCGAAAACACAAATTTTGATCGAATATATTTTTATGGTAAAAATCGCCCAATACACGTGAGCTATTCTCAAACTCCTGCACGAAAATTTGTACACATGAATTTGTCCGCTAGCGGCAAACTAGTCCCGCGTTTAATAAGAAAATAAATGCAACTGACTAACGAATCGTCAGCATTAGCTAGGCAATCCTGGCCTTGGCAAATTATTCAACGCGCCAATTATGGAATTTGATCTCGATGTTTGGGTGGCTAATTTACTAAAATTCAAGAACGCCGATATTGTTATAAAGAATGTGCTTGGCCCTAGATGTTACAGTTCGATCCAAAGCGGATAATAACGAAGATATGCTAAACCCATGCTCGTCAGTTCAAGGACATGCGTTGCGCTTTGCGGGCGTTGTACTCCGCGTAGGACGCTTGCATTGCGACGTGGAACGGCACCTGCGGCGCATGTGCCCCTTAAGCGCGGCAGCGGCTTGATGAGCCGCTAGTAGTCCGTCACTCATCAATTTTCGGATAAAGGTATTTCAGCTTTATGCGTGCATCGGCGGTGCGGAATTGCCAGTCGATCCCCGCTTGCCGCCGGTTGCGCGCCTCTGCCCATTTCTGGGCAA
>NZ_JACYOX010000062.1 GCF_015352955.1 Noviherbaspirillum soli | reverse complement strand
CCACCGAAGTGCGCAGCCTGGCGCAGAAGAGCGCGGCGGCGGCGCGCGAGATCAAGGGCCTGATCGGCGACTCGGTGGAGAAGGTCGAGGCCGGCGGCAAGCTGGTGGCGCAGGCCGGCAGCACGATCCGGGAAGTGGTGGCCAGCGTGCAGCGGGTGACCGACATCATGGCCGAGATCACCGCGGCCAGCAGCGAGCAGAGCGCCGGCATCGAGCAGGTGAACCAGGCCATTGCGCAGATGGACCAGGTGACGCAGCAGAATGCGGCGCTGGTCGAGCAAGCGGCGGCAGCGGCCGGTTCGCTGCAGGAGCAGGCGTCGGCGCTGGTGGGCGTGGTCAGCGCTTTCCGGCTCGACCAGGGCAGCCCGGCCGTGCAGCCGGCCAGGCAGGCAACGTCGGCAACGTCGGCCGCCATCGCGCCGGCACGCGTTGCAGCGCCAGCTACCCTGCCAGCCACGCCGCGCCCTTGCGCATCGCCGGCGGGCGACTGGGAAGAGTTCTGACCATCTGTCGCAGCGCAACAAATAGCCGGGAACCAAGCGTGTCCTGGCCTTTCTGAGCGTCATACGATCTGATCGGGGTGGCGCGATGAAGAATCCCTGGGGCAAGAAAAACCCCTTCATGAGCATGTGGCTCTCCGGCGCCAACGCCGTCGCCGGCGCGGCCCGTGGCCGTGCCACCGCCGAGGCGAAGCGGCAGGCATCGACCGCGGTCAGCAAGAGCGCCCGCCAGGTGACTGACGCCTGGACCAGCGCGCTGACCGGCAAGCCGGCGCCAAAACGGCGCCGCAGGAAAAGCGCCCGCTGACCGGGCCGGCCGGCAAGGCCGCCTGCCCCTACTGAAACGCCGCTTTGCGAATCCAGTAGGGTGGAATACCCCGCAGGGGCATTCCACCGAAGCGCCGGCCGTGGCAATACCCGGTCGTTGCTGGTACTGCGGCCGCTCCCGGCGGAATGCCCTTCGGGTATTCCGCCCTACGTATTACGTACTGAAACGCCGCTTTGCGAATCCAGTAGGGTGGAATACCCCGCAGGGGCATTCCACCGAAGCGCCGGCCGTGGCAATACCCGGTCGTTGCTGGTACTGCGGTCGCTCCCGGCGGAATGCCCTTCGGGTATTCCGCCCTGCGCCTTCTGCCCTTACTGAAACGCCACTTCCGCGAAGCTGCGCAGCTTCCTGCTGTGCAGGCTGTCCACCCGCCTTTCCCTGAGCAGCTCCACTGCCCGTATGCCGATGCGCAGGTGCTGGTCCACCCGCTGCCGGTAGAACACATTGGCCATGCCGGGCAGCTTGATCTCGCCGTGCAGCGGCTTGTCGGACACGCACAGCAGCGTGCCGTAGGGTACCCGGAAGCGGAAGCCATTGGCGGCGATGGTGGCGCTTTCCATGTCCAGCGCCACTGCCCTGCTCTGGCTGAAGCGGCGTTCCGGCGTGCGCTGCGGCAGCAGTTCCCAGTTGCGGTTGTCGGTGCTGGCCACGGTGCCGGTGCGCATGATGCGCTTGAGCTCGTAGCCGGTCAGGCAGGTCACGTCGGCCACCGCCTGCTCCAGCGCCAGCTGGATCTCGGCCAGCGGCGGAATCGGCACCCACAGCGGCAGGTCTTCATCCAGCACATGGTCTTCCCGCACATAGCCATGGGCCAGCACATAGTCGCCCAGCTGCTGGGTGTTGCGCAGGCCGGCGCAGTGGCCCAGCATCAGCCAGGCATGCGGCCGCAGCACCGCGATATGGTCGGTAATGGTCTTGGCATTGGCCGGGCCGACGCCGATGTTGACCATGGTGATGCCGCTGCCGTCGGCCCGCACCAGGTGGTAGCCCGGCATCTGCGGCAGCCGCGGCGGCGCCATGCCGCGCTCGTCGTTCGGGCCGGCCGGCTGGCCGGCGCGGCGGGTGACCAGGTTGCCCGGCTCGACGAAGGCGATGTAGTCATCCGGCCCCTTCATCGGGCTGCACATGATCTCCTGGCCGAGCTTGATGAATTCATCGATGTAGAACTGGTAGTTGGTAAACAGCACGAAGTTCTGGAAATGCTCGGGCGCGGTGCCGGTGTAATGGCGCAGCCGCTGCAGCGAATAGTCCACCCGCGGCGCGGTAAACAGCGACAGCGGCTGCGGCCGGCCGGGCGGTATGTCGTCGGTGCCGTTGGCGATGCCGTCGTCCATCGTCGCCAGGTCCGGCAGGTCGAACAGGTCGCGCATGCGCTGCAGCCGGTCGGCCGGCATGTCGGCTTCCACATGGTCGTGCTCGGCAAAGGAAAAATGCACCGGGATGGGCTGGGCGCTGGTGCCGACCTCGATCTGCACGTTCTGGGCGCCATGGTTCTTCAGCAGCAGCCTGAACTGCTCCCGGTAATAGTTGCCGAACAGGTCCGGCCGTGTCAGCGTGGTCTCATAGGTGCCGGGTCCGGCCACGAAGCCATAAGACAGCCGCGAGTCGGTCGGCATGCGGGTATCGGTATGGATGCGCACGAAGGGATAGCAGGCGCGCACCGCGGTGGAGAGATTGTCGCCGCGGATGAAGTCCTGCAGGTGATGGCGCAGGTGGCGTATGCCGTTGTCGTAGATGACGCGCACCTGTTCGAGCGCGGCGGCCGGATCGTCGAAGCGGGTAGTGGCAATGAATTGCGGTGTCAGCATGCTGTGCTCCGGTGTCAGGTGAGGCAGGAAAACGCTTCATGCCGATGCAAGAAGCATTCCCATGACCGATTGGATCACCGCATTGTATCGGCAGCGTGACAGCGGCCGCCAGGAGGCTGCGCGGCAGAAGGCTTTGATGCGAAACGTCGCCGAACCTTCTGCCGCGCAGCCTCCTGGGCTTGCACTGCGCGCCGCCGCGGCGCGGGCTTACTTCACCTTGCCGGACGCCACGTCCATCACCATGCGCGCAGCCAGGTACAGGCGCGGCTCGATGCTGTCGACCAGGATGTATTCGGCATCCTTGGTATGCGCGCCGAAGCCCTGCAGGCCGAAGCGCTCCACCACTGCCTTGCTGTTGCCCTGCGCGGCGAAAGCGGCATCGGTGCCGCCGCCTTCGGCCACCGGGTCGACCACCAGCTCGCGGCCGATCTCGCGGTAGACCGCCTGCGCATGGGACGCCAGCGCCTTGGACGCGGCCGATGCCTCCAGCGGCGGACGGCGGCGTTCGAAGACGGCCGTGACCTTGGAGTCGGGCAGCAGCTTCTGCGCGCTGCGCTCCTGCACCTGGCGCTCGATGCCGTCATAGTCGGCCGCGCGCAGCACGCGCACGTCGGCCTGCGCCTCCGCCTGGTCCGGGATCACGTTGCGGTTGCTGCCGGCCTTGGCCAGCGTCCAGTTCATCTTCACGCCGGTGTCGGTGTTGGAAAGCTTGCTCATCTGCGTGACCTGGTGCGCCATTTCATACAGCGCGTTGACGCCCTTCTCCGGCGCCGAGCCGGCATGCGAGGCGCGTCCCTGCACGTCGAGCGTGACCGAGCCGATGCCGGCGGTGGCAAGCGACAGCTTGTCGGAGTTGCTGCGCGAGGACTCGAAGGACATCGTCACGTCATGCTCCGCGCCCAGCCTGGCGATCAGCTTGCGCGAGCCCGGCGAGCTGATCTCCTCGTCGGCATTGATCAGGACCGTCAGGGTGCCGTAGTCGTCGAACTTCAGTTCCTTCAGCATGGCAACCGTGTGGATGATGGTGGCGATGCCCTGCTTGTCGTCGGCGATCGCCAGGCCGTACGCCTTGTCGCCCTCGATGCGGAACGGCTGCTTCTCCAGCATGCCCTTCAGGTACACCGTGTCCATGTGCGCCAGCATCATGATGTTCTTCGTGCCGCGGCCCTTGAAGGTGGCGCGCACCACGCGTCCCACCTTTTCCGGCGTGTCCTGCATGCGGTAGATATCGTTGCTGACGTCGACCAGCTGCACCTCGCCGCCCAGCGCCTTGAGGCGGCCGGCGATCAGGTTGGCGACCTTGTCCAGGCCTTCCAGGTCGCGGCTGCCGGATTCGATATTGCACAGTTCCTTCAGGGTCTCGAGCAGCGGCGCCTTGTGCTGCCTGGCCTGCGCCAGCACCGGTTCGAGCGGCTGTGCCTGCGCGGCGAAAGCGGCCGTGCAAAAGGCGGCCGATACAATGAGGGGAAGGATGCGGAGCTTCATGGAGGTTGTCATGGCGGATATTCTTTTTGGAAAGGGTGGAGAGCATGCCATACCACCCCGGCAATTTCCAAGGCCTGCCAGGCTCAATTCTGGAGAATGACCGCATGTATCCGGCGCAGGCCAACCGGCCCTCACATCGCCGGCTATCAAAGGAGACGGCCCATGCCACATGCAAGCCCCGGACTCGACGCCTACCTGCGCCGCATCGGCTATCGCGGCCCGCGGCCCGGCCCCGACCTTCCGACGCTGCGTGCCATCCACGCGCTGCATGTCGACGCCATTCCCTTCGAAAACCTGGCGCCGCTGCTCGGCATGGAAGTGGCGCTGGACTTGCCGGCGCTGCGGCAGAAGCTGCTTGCCGAGGGCCGCGGCGGCTGGTGCTTCGAGCACAATACCCTGCTGCAGCATGCGCTGTCCGGACTCGGCTTCACCGTGCGCCCGCTGGCGGCGCGGGTGGCGTGGAACGTGCCGCCGGGCGTGGTCAATCCGCGCACCCACATGCTGCTCCATGTCGAACTCGACGGCGAGCCCTGGATCGCCGATGCCGGCTTCGGCGGCATGACGCTCTCGGCCCCGCTGCAGCTGGCGCCGCATCTGCCGCAGCACACGCCGCACGGCCGCTTTCGCCTGGCGCCGCTTGACGACGGCTATCAGCTCGAGGCCGAACTGCCCGAGGGCTGGCGCGCGCTGTACGCCTTCGACCTGCGCGCCCAGCTGCCGCCCGATTTCGCGATGGCCAGCTGGTACCTCGCCCACTATCCGCAGTCGCCTTTCGTCAGCAGGCTGATGGCGGCGCGGGCCGAGCCGGGCCGCCGCCATTCGCTGCTCGACAATCGCTACACCGTGCATGAAGCGGGCGGCAGCACGGTCAGCATGATCGAACAGCCCGAAGCCCTGCGGCGCTTGCTGACTGACGCATTCGGCATCCGCCTGCCGCGCCATCCGGCGCTGGACGCACTGCTGGCGCGCCTGGTCGCCGCGGCCTCCTGAGCCTGTTCCGCGACAGCAGCGCCTTGCCATGCACAGCCACGCTGTCATGAATAAATGTGCGCTTCCTGCGAACAAATGATCAAAGGAAGTCGTTGAACTTTTACCAAAAGTAGAAGTCCAGACCGACTGTAGAGCAATGTGCTTTTCGGTATCCTCCTACGGAAAGCCGTGTATTGCTTTCGGGAGCGTACGAGTGCATGACGCGTCGCGATAAGTTCTGCCGCACGCCCGCCTGCACAGCCGTCAGGCGAGCGAGACAAGTACGCCATGAAATGAAGCAGACTGATAACACCAATCATGCGATCTGGCCGTCCGATGGCGGCGACATGGGGGAGCGCATACGTGACCATGACTGGGCCGGCACCCTGCTCGGCCGCGCCGCGCCGGACATGCTGGGCCAGCCGTTCCACAGCCATTGGCCGCAGCGCTGGAAACTGGCCGGCTCCGTCCACGACACCCTGACCGGCCGCAGCCAGTCCCGTACCTTCCACCAGCAGTCGCTGCCCATCTTCAATGGCGACAGCGAGGAGCCCGGCATGTTCAGCATGACCTGCACCCCGGTGCCGGCCGAGCATGGCGGCCTGGGCGGCATGCTGATCCTGCTGCAGGACACCGGCCAGTCCGACCAGGGCGGTGCGATGCAGGCCGAACGCGCCCGGCGCAGCGCGGTGCTGCATGCCGACCGCCTGCAGTTGCTGGAGGAAGTGTTCCGCCGTTCCCCTTCCTTCGTGCACGTGCTGCGCGGACCGGCCTACGTGGTGGAATTCGCCAACGAGGCCTATACCAGAATGGTCGGCAATCGCGACCTGATCGGCCGGCCGCTGTTCGATACCGTGCCGGAACTGAGCTCGGCGCGCTACCAGTCGATACTGGCCCAGGTGCGCGCCAGCGGCGAGCCCTTCGTGGGCCGCGAAATGGCCGTCATGCTGGCGTCCGGGCCCGGCGCCGCACCCGAGGAAACCTATCTCGACCTGGTCTATTCGCCGCTGGTGGACGCCGATGGCCGCAATACCTGGCTCCTGGGCTATGGCGTGGATGTGACGGAAAAGACGCGCGCCCGGCGCCAGGCCGAGCAGGCCCTGCGCGACAGCGAGGCGCGGCTGTCTGCGATCTTTTCGCGCGCCGCCGCCGGCCTGTCGGAATTGTCGCTGGACGGCCGCTTCCTGCGCGTCAACGACACCATCTGCCAGATGCTGGGCCGCTCGCGCCAGGAGCTGCTGGCGGCCAGCATCGCCGATGTCACCCATCCCGATGACGTGCCGCCCAGCATGGAAGCAGTGCAGCGCCTGCTGGCCGGCGGCGGACAGGCCGAGCAGGTTGCGCTGGACAAGCGCTATCTGCGCCGCGACGGCAGCGTCATCTTCTGCAACAGCGCGCTGACCCGGCTCGACGATGACCAGGGCCGCCCGCGCTCGCTGCTGGCGGTCACGGTCGATTTGAGCCAGCGCAGGCAGGCCGAAGCGGCGCTGCGCGAAAGCGAGGAATTCCATCGTTTCGCCGCCGAGGCCGGCGCCATCGGCAAATGGGAAATCGACCTTGCCAGCGGCAACTGCACGGTGTCGCCGCGCATGGCGGTGCTGCTCGGTTACCCGGCCGAACAGATGGTGCTGAGCAGCGCGCAATGGAGCAGCATGGTGGAGCCGGAAGACCTGGCCATGCTGATCTCGAAACTGGAGGCGGCGGCGCTGGCCGATGCGCAGCTCGATATCGAACTGCGCATCCGCCGCCATGGCAGCGGCGAGCTGCGCTGGATGTACACCCGCGGCGGCGTGGTCAAGGACAGTTCAGGCCGCAGCGCCCGCGTTCATGGCGTGTCGCTCGATGTCACCGAGCGCAAGGCGGGCGAAGCGGCCCTGCGTGCCAGCGAGGAACGCTACCGCATGCTCACCGAACTCAGTCCGGATGCGATGCTGGTCAATGTCGCCGACCGCATCGTCTATGCCAACCAGTCGGCGGTGGCCCTGCTGGGTGGCGACAGCGTCAACGATATCGTCGGGCATTCGCCCTACGCCTTCATCTCACCCGAGTTTCACGGCAGCGTGAGCGAGCGCATCGCGCGTGCCTTGCAGGACGGACATACCCGTCTGCCGCTGATGGAGCAGCGCTGGCGCCGCATCGATGGCGCCGAAGTGCATGTGCAGGTGTCGGCCGGCTTCATCACCTGGGAAAACCAGGCCGCTGTCCAGGTTCTGCTGCGCGACGTCACCGAGCAGCAGGGCATACGGGACGCGCTGCGCATCAGCAACGAGCGGCTGAAGCTGGCCATCGAGGGATCGGGCGAAGGCATCTGGGACTGGGACATCCGGCGCGATGTCTATACCTTCTCCGACCATCTCAAGCGCATGCTCAACCTCGGCGCAGACGGCAACGGCGCCGGGGATATCAAGGAAGCGCTGCGCAAGCGCATCCACCCGGACGACCTGCCGCGCATCTGGATGGCCCTGCGCGCCTACATCGAAGGCCGCGAGAGCGCCTATGCCTGCGACTTCCGGGTGCAGCGCCCGAACGGTTCCTGGCTTTGGATGCTGTCGCGCGGCATCATCGTGGCGCGCGACAGCGACGGCCGGCCTTTGCTGATGACCGGCACCATGCAAGACATCTCGGCCAGGAAGGAAGCCGATGAAAAGATCTGGCACCATGCCAACTTCGACGCGCTGACCGGCCTGCCCAACCGCCGGCTGTTCCGCGACCGGCTGGACCAGGAAGTGCGCAAGGCCGCCCGCAGCGGCAAGCAGATAGCGCTGCTGTTCATCGATCTCGACCGCTTCAAGCAGGTCAACGACCTGCTCGGCCACGACGCCGGCGACACGCTGCTGGCCCAGGCGGCCAACCGCATCAAGGGCTGCGTGCGCGACGCCGACACGGTGGCCCGGCTGGGCGGCGATGAATTCACCGTGATCCTGACCGCGCTCGACAGTCCGGCCCGGGTCGAGCATGTCTGCCAGAAGATCCTGGAGACGCTGGAAAGCCCTTTCCACATCGGCAAGGAGGTGGCCTACATGTCGGGCAGCATCGGCGTGACCCTCTATCCGAACGATGCGATTACCTCGGAAGAGCTGATCCGCAAGGCCGACCAGGCAATGTACGCCGCCAAGAACGCCGGCAAGAACCAGTTCAGCTACTTCACCTATGCGATGGATGAAAAGGCGCACCTGCGCCTGCGCTTGGCCAGCGAACTGCGCAGCGCCCTGCCGGCCGGGCAGCTCGAAGTGCATTATCAGCCGGTGCTGGACCTGGGCAGCGGCAGCATCTTCAAGGCCGAGGCCCTGCTGCGCTGGCAGCATCCGCGCTTCGGCCTGGTCGAGCCGAGCAGCTTCATTCCGCTGGCCGAGGAGACCGGCCTCATCAACCAGATCGGCAACTGGGTATTCAAGCAGGCCGCTTCCTGCTCCAGGCAATGGAGCGAACGCATCGGCGAACGCTTCCAGATCGGCGTCAACAAGTCGCCGATCCAGTTCCTGGCGCATAACGACGACGCCGACTGGCTGCAGTACCTGGAGCGCACCAATGTGCCCGGCAGCAGCATTTCGATTGAAATCACCGAGGGCATGCTGCTGCACGCCTCTTCCTCCGTCACCAACAAGCTGCTGGAATACCGCGATGCCGGCATCCAGGTCGCCATCGACGATTTCGGCACCGGCTATTCCTCGATGGCGTACCTGAAGAAATTCGACATCGACTACCTGAAGATAGACCAGTCCTTCGTCAGCGAGATCACCACCGATGCCGGCAGCCGCACCATCGCCGAATCCATCATCGTGATGGCGCACAAGCTGGGCCTGAAGGTCATTGCCGAAGGCATCGAGACGCCCGAACAGCTCGCGCTGCTGGTGGCGGCCGGCTGCGACTATGGCCAGGGCTTCCTGTTTGCCAGGGCCATGGTGCCGGCGGAATTCGAAAGGCTGCTGCTGGAAAATCGCGCCGGCCATTCACGCTGGCAGGGCCTGTTCAAACGGTCGGTGCAGGACGATGCCGGCGGCGCCGCATATGGCGCAATGTAGCGCCGGGAAGTGCTCCAGTGCCCGCCTGCCACGCTCTTGGTGACGTAGGGTGCCATACCCCGGAGGGGCATTGCACCAGGCCGTCGGTCACGGTGCGGCGTGATATAGCCCTGCCGTTCCACCGCCACACGGTTCAATGCCCTTCGGGTACTGCACCCTACCAAATTCCCGGTGGGTGCGGTCCTTTCAACGGCAATCCGACTTGGCCGGCGGATGCCAGTCAGGCCGGAAACGCGCCCGCGCTGTTTCTCTTGGACGGGTACTTAAAGCTGCGACAGCAGCGACTGCAGCGCCGCGATATCCACCGGCTTGGTCAGATGATGGTCGAAGCCGCTTTCCTGGGTGCGCTTCCGGTCCTCTTCCTGGCCCCAGCCGGTCAAGGCCACCAGCCGGGTGGCGGCAAAGCGTGGCTGCTCGCGGATGCGGCGCGCCACTTCATTGCCATCCATTCCCGGCATGCCGATATCGAGCAGGACCACATCCGGCTTGAAGTTCTCCATCGTGGCCAGCGCGGACGGACCGTCGTGGGCCACCTTGACGGCCTTGCTGCCCATGAATTCCAGCAGCATCGACAGGGTTTCGGCGGCATCGCGATTGTCGTCCACCACCAGTACCCGCTGGGCGCTGTCCTCGGTCGCGCCGCCGCCCGAGGCGCCCTGCTCTTCGGCCTGCGCCATCTTCGGCATCAGCGGCAGCCGCACGATGAATTCGCTGCCCAGCCCGAGGCCGGCGCTGCGGGCTTCGACGCTGCCGCCATGCATGCGGACCAGGTTGGCCACCAGCGTGAGGCCAATGCCCAGGCCGCCCTGGCGCTGGCTGGCCGCCTCTCTCTCCTGCGAAAAGATGTCGAATACCCGCGGCAGCATCTGCGGTGAAATGCCGATGCCGTTGTCGCGCACCGAAACGATGGCCATGTTTTCCTCCTCATAAGCATGGAGCCAGATCTGGCCGCCCGGGCTAGTATAGCGGGCGGCATTATTGAGCAGGTTGGCGAAGACCTGGGTCAGCCGGACCGCATCCGCGTCCAGCATGATATCGGCCTCGACCGGCGTGCGATTGAGGCGGTGGCGCGCGCTCTCCACCAGCGGCATGCTGGTTTCCACCGCGCCCTGCAGCACCTCGGCCAGCGCCGTCGGCGCGCGGCGCAGCGCGATGCGGCCGCGGGTGATGCGCGAGATGTCCATCAGGTCGTCCACCAGCCGGACGATGTAATCGAGCTGGCGCGACATCATCTGCTGCAGCCGGTCGGACAGCCGGGCGCCATTGGGCCGGCCCATCATGGGCATGGCGCTGCACAGCGGCGCCAGCGGATTGCGCAGTTCATGCGCCAGGGTCGCCAGGAATTCATCCTTGCGCCGGTCGGCGTCGCGCAGCGCCTTTTCGGCCGCCACCGCGTCGGAGATGTCGATCGACATGCAGACATGGCCGGCATAGCCGCCATCGCCGGTGAAGAACGGCATGCCATAGGACTCCAGCCAGCACCAGGTGCCGTCGCGGCTGCGCACCCGCGTGCGGCACTGGAAACGCTGGCGCAGTCTGCGGGCATCCGACAGGGCGTTCAGGTAGGCTGGCGCATCCTCGGGATGCAGCAGGCTGCGCCAGCCGGCATGCATCAGCGTATTCTTGGGGCGGCCGCTCAGTTCGGTATAGCGGGGATTGAGATAGACCACATTGCCGGCCGGGTCGAGCTGCCAGATCAGCGCCGGCGACGCTTCGGCCAGCGCGCGGAAGCGGGTTTCGCTGCGATGCAGGACTTCCTCCGCGCATTTGCGGTCGGTGATGTCCATGTTCATGCAGGCCCATTTCTGCACGCTGCCATCGTCATTGAACAGCGGCGCCGTGCGCATGTCGGTCCAGCTCCAGCTGCCATCGGCGCGGCGCAGCCGGAACGCCAGGTCGGCCGGCGAGCGCTTCTGGCGGATGTCCTGCCATCTGGCATCGAACTCGCGCCGGTCTTCCGGATGGATCGCGTCCATCCAGCCATGGCCCAGCATCTCTTCCACGCTCTGCCCGGTCCAGGCACGCCATGTCGGCGAATCGATCGCCACCGCGCCGTCCGGCGCCGCTTCCCAGATCGCCTGCGCCACGCCTTCCACCAGCACCCGGAAGCGCTGGTCGTTCATGCGGCTGCGGGTTTCAATGTCGAGCTGATCCAGCGCCGCGGCCGTCGTGCGGCACAGCATTTCAAGCAGCACCCGGTTGTCTTCGTCCACCGGGCAGGGCCGGTACCAGCATACGCCGATGGTGCGTGAACCCGAGCGGCCGGCCGGCACCAGCAACAGGCTGCGCAGCGGGTCCGGCAAACGCGGCGCCGCGCTATCGGGGTTATTGATCATCACGCAGCGGCCATGCTGCGCGGCCTCGGCGCAGATCGCATCCAGCGCCGGGCAAGGCAGATCGCCGCCCGCGGTCGGCAGCAGGCGGCATGAGCCGTGGTCGCGCTGCGCGACCGTGATGCCGTGCGCCTGGCCGAGCCGCCAGGCGGCATCGCGCGCGATATCCAGCGCATGGCTTGCGTCTTCGGCCGCGGTCAGGCTGGCCTGGACGGCAGCGAGCCATTGCAGGCGCTCGGCCAGGGGCAGCCGCGCTATGTCGCCGACCGATGCGGCAAGCGCTTCCCGCAATATTTCTGTCTCTTCAGTTCTGTTCATACCTGGCTACTTCCGTCCATGTTGGTTCGCCGGCGGGGATACGATGGGCGGATCGGGTGTTTCCCAAGGACTGGTAGACGCCAGTGCCCTGGGCTGGTTCCCTCACTATGGGCCAGCACAGCGGCCAGCCAATGTCCCTGCGCAAAAAAACTGGCAGTCATCGCCTGTTCGGGTTTATTATGATAATCGTCATGTAAAAAAGAGGTGTCGGATGAAGGTGTCGCGTCAACAGATGGTAGCCAACCGCGAACGGCTGCTCGACATCGCCTCGCGCCTGTTCCGCGAGCGCGGCTTCGACAGCGTCAGCGTTGCCGAAATCATGCAGGAAGCCGGGCTGACCCACGGCGGCTTCTATGGCCACTTCTCCTCGAAGGAAGCGCTGGCGGCGGAAGCGGCCACCCATGCGCTGCTGCAGACCGCCAACCGCTGGCGCGCCACGCTGGAGAGCAGCGGCACGGCTGGCCTCGAGCGCATCGTCGACGCTTACCTTTCGCAACAGCACCGCGACCGTCCCGGCATCGGCTGCGCCATTGCCGCGCTGGGCCCGGAGGTGGCGCGCCAGCCCGACCCGGTACGCCATGCCTTCGCCGCCGAGCTCGAAAGCCTGATCGGCGTGCTGTCCGGCTTTCTGCCCGGCGCCGACCCGTCGGTGCGCCGCAAGCGGGCGCTGGCGCTGATGGCCCAACTGGTCGGCGCCATCGTGCTGGCGCGCGCCTTCGGACGCAGCGCCATGTCGGCTGAAATCCTGGATATCGTGCGCGCAGCCGTGGTGCTGCCAGACGGTGCCACTGTCGCCTGATCCCCTGCCCCTCCACTCCGGGAAATCCGCCATGAGCGCCATTGCTTCCAACGAAACCCCCGCCGCCGCCTCGCGCAGCGCCTGGATGCTGATGCTGGCCGCCGCCGCCATCCTGATGCTGACCATGGGCGCGCGCCAGACCATGGGCCTGTTCCTGTCGCCGCTCAACACCGCGACCGGGCTGGGCATTGCCTCCATCAGCCTGGCGCTGGCAGTAGGCCAGCTGATGTGGGGCGTCGCCCAGCCGGTATTCGGCGCCGTGGCCGACCGTTATGGCTCGATGCGGGTCATCGTCATCGGCGCGCTGATGCTGGCGGCCGGCACCGCGGCCACGCCCTTCATGCACAGCCAGGCCGGACTGCTGCTGAGCATGGGCTTTTTGAGCGCCGCCGGCGCCGGCGCCGGCAGCTTTTCCATCCTGATCGGCGCCGCATCGCAACGCCTGCCGGCCGAGCGGCGGGCCTTTGCCTCGGGCTTCATCAATGCCGGCGGCTCCTTCGGCCAGTTCGTCTTCGCGCCGGCCGTTCAGGCCATCATCAGCAGCGCCGGCTGGGTGGTCGCCATGCTGGCCATGGCGGCCAGTTCCCTGCTCACCATTCCGCTGGCCCGTCCGCTGCGCACACCGCCGCGGCCAAAAAGCGACGTTGGCGCCGCCAGCGCGGACGGCGGCCTGAAGGCGCAGCTGCGGCTGGCCCTGCGCGACCGCAGCTACCTGTGCCTGCATGCCGGCTTTTTCACCTGCGGTTTTCATATCGCCTTCCTGGTGACCCATCTGCCGGGCGAGGTAGGACTGTGCGGCCTGCCCGCCAGCGTTTCAGCCGCGGCCTTGGCCCTGATCGGGCTGTTCAATATCGCAGGCAGCCTGTCGGCCGGCATGCTGGCATCCCGCTTCCGGATGAAATACCTGCTGGCGGCCATGTATGGCAGTCGCGCGGTGATCATCCTGATCTATCTCGCCGCGCCCAAGACCGCCTGGACGTTCTATCTGTTTGCCGCCGCCCTCGGCTTCACCTGGCTGGCCACGGTGCCGCCGACCGCCGGCTTGGTCGGCAAGCTGTTCGGCGTGCGTTACCTCGCTACCCTGTTCGGCCTGACCCTGCTGTCGCATCAGATCGGCGGCTTCTTCGGCGCCTGGCTGGGTGGCTTGTCCTTCGTCACCTACGGTAACTACAACTGGATGTGGTACGCCGATATCGCGCTGGCCCTGGCTGCCGCGCTGGTCAATCTGCCGATCCGCGAAGCCCCAGTCCTTCGGCCCGCGACCGCGGCCGTCTGAGCCAAACCATCACAAGGAGCGAACATGGAATCAAATGAAGTGCTGGCCGCCTGGAAACACCAGGAAGAACAACTGCGTGCGGGTCGCACCCGCAGCGATCAGCGGGTGGGCGTTGCCAGCCGCGAACAGATCGCCGGCAAGACCGGGCTGGAAATCATGCAGTCCCTGCCGCGCGGCGAACTGCCGGCGCCGCCGATCACCGACACCCTGGATTTCACCCTGATCGAAGTGGACTACGGACGGGCGGTATTTCAGGGCCGGCCGCTGGAGCGGCACTACAATCCGCTGGGCACGGTGCATGGCGGCTGGTTCGCCACCCTGCTCGACTCGGCGGTCGGCTGCGCCGTCCACACCGCCATGCCGGTCGGCAAGAGTTACACCACGCTGGAACTGAAGGTGAACATGCTGCGCGCGCTGACCAAGAATGTGGAACTGGTGCGTGCCGAAGGCCGAACCATCCATGTTGGCGGCCAGGTCGCAACGGCCGAGGCGCGCCTGGTGGACGCCGCCGGCAAGCTTTATGCGCATGCAACCACGACATGCCTGGTTTTCGATTTGCCACCCAAGTGAAGTCCTGGCATCGAACAGTCGAGGCAAGGCTCCCGCTGTGGTGAAATTGCAAATCTTATCTGGACAAATTGATGTTCTGGATACCGTGCTGTATTAACATACAGCACTTGCCGGGCTGAAACCTCGATGTGGCAGCCTGGCAGGCTCGGGTAATTACCTGGGTCTTCCTTGCCCGACATTCCAGATTGCCTAGTTGGCACAGTTCATCATGACAAAATTCATTGGTTTCGCCGCTTTTCTCCTGTTCGCTTCCGTTGGCCAGGCTTACGCGCAGTCGGCCGCCATCGATGCCAAGCCCAAGCATCCGCGCGCCATGCAATATAACGAACGCCAATTGTATGAAGCCGAGCAGGCCAGGAAGCGCCGGGTGCTGGTCCGTTGCCGTGACGGTTCCAGGCACATCGCCCGGGTATGCCGTCGCCATGGCGGTATAGCCTGATCACGCATGCTGGCCCATCAGCCGGTCAAGCTGCTGTTTACCTGGCGCACACGTTTCTATAGCGCGGTGCTGGACCGTGACCTGTTCGGGCAATGGAGTGTCACACGCAGTTGGGGCAGTAGCCGCAATGGCCAGGGTGGCGGCCGGGTAACCGTCGTTCCCGACTTCGACAGCGGCCTGGCACTGCTGCGCGCTATTACCGGCAGGCGCGAGAAAATGGGATATCGCCTCAGCGAATAAGCTCACAGCCCAGGCAGGCGGCAAGCCGGCTCCGGCAACCATCGTCCAATAAAAAACCCCATCCTGTGCCGGATGGGGTTTTGTTTTTCCAGCCCTGGTAGCCAGGACGATGGCGGAAGAGTTACTTCGCAGCCGCAGCCATGTAATCCACTGCCGCCTTGACTTCCTCGTCCGAAGCGGCGGAGCCACCCTTGGGAGGCATCATGCCATTCTTGCCCTGAAAGCCCTTGATCGCATGTTCGTAGAGCACGTTGGAGCCTTGCTTGATGCGGTCAGCCCAGGCTGCCTTGTCGCCAAACTTCGGTGCGCCTGCCACGCCCGCGCCATGGCATGCGACGCAAGCCGACTCGTAAATTTTCTTGCCGACGTCTGCCGATGCAGCAGGGGCAGCGGCAGGTGCAGCTGCCGCCGGAGCAGCCGCGGCAGCCGGCGCGGCGGCCACCTGCGTGGCTGCCGGCGCAGCTGCCGCGGGCTGTTCTGCGGGCGCCGCAGCATCCGCGGTCTTGGCCGGCGCTGCCTTTGCTTCAGGTTCCTTGAACTTGGCGCCCGACTGATTCGTCATGAAGACGACCGCACGTGCCACCTCGATGTCGTCGAGATCCGGATTGCCACCTTTGGCGGGCATTGCACGTATGCCTTGTACGGCGTGCTTCACCAATGTCTCGTAACCCTGGCTGATGCGCGCGGCCCAACCGGCGGCGTCGCCAGTCTTGGGCGCGCCGGCCGCACCGCTCTGGTGACAGGCGGCGCACACCGACTTATAGACATCGGCGCCGGCCAGCAGCTGCTTGGGCGCATTGACGTCACGGAAGGTGAAGCCATCATCCGCCACCGGCTTGATGCGCGCCGCAATGGCTTCGGAGGTTTGCCCGGCGGACCCGGCGCCAACCTTGTTATGGTTGGTGACGTACTGGACGAGCAGCACAATACAAATGATAGGAATTAGAAAACCTGCAAGGACGGCGGCAATCAGTTGCTTGGGTGTGCGTATTACGGACTGATGTTCGTTATGTGCGTCGCTCATTATTTCCTCAAGTACGATTTGTTCGAAATCTGCGGCGAAGCGCCCCGACGCTGCTACCTTGCATGCCGCAAAGCAATGTCTCGCCAAACCCTTGATTATAGACTTAACATCACCGATTTGGCACGAAAAACCCGGCTATCCATGGACGGCGCACAAGAAAGGCGGTATCCTGCACGCCTGTTTCGGCATCTCAACGCGGCTGTAGCTCAGTGGATAGAGTATTGGCCTCCGAAGCCAAGGGTCGCTGGTTCGATCCCAGCCAGCCGCGCCACGGAAACCGAAAAAAACTTGGAACAAAATCGTCGAAGGTGTTGACGACAAGCTCCAAACACCGCATAATCGCTTTCTCTGCTGCTGACGAACAAAACGCTTCGCAGCAGCCGGCAAGTCCCCCGGGACGGCTGGCAGCAGACTGAATTGCCCGGTTCTTTAACAACCAACAACCGATAAGTGTGGGCACTTGATGAAGTGCGCCGGCGGCAACGCCGGATGCTCAACTATTAAGCAAGTGCTCACAACAAAGAAGTAGAACGATTCGCAAGAATCGGTCTGTCAGTATTTTGAGTGAGCGACGGTTCTTCGGAACCTGCCA
>NZ_JACYOX010000005.1 GCF_015352955.1 Noviherbaspirillum soli | reverse complement strand
ACTGGCAGTAGGGGTCGGACTGTTTGCCACAATTCATCATCAACCAGTTCGCGTGCCATATTGCCTCGCCACGATAATTATCGACGAGTTGCTATGACAACGAAAATTCCATTTTGTTAGATGCTCTTAGTTCTGCTCGATGGCGTTTATCAACTCTGCTGCATAGGCGTCGAAGGGTGACGCCGCCCCAGGTTTTTCCTGCGCATTCATGGCTAGCCCGCCGATTACCTGTTCCTTGTAAAACTCGAACTCCAGAAGTTTCATCCGGTGGAACAGGTGAACTGCGGTGATCCGGTGGTTTTCATCGGCTTCCGGAGTTGCTGCGATTGTGTTGACCAGGTCATCAAAATCCAGCTTGGCATTGCCGTAGGTATCGGCCAGTATGGATTGCAGGTGACGCGCATCTAGCCTGAAGTGTGCATATTCAGAATCCAATACAGATCGGCGCTCGATGACATCTGCTGCGTCCAATCGGTATTTACTTTCTCCACTGCCGTCTTCTATTGATCTATTCATCGACAGGCTTGCCAGTTTTCCGAAACGCTCCTTGTAGTCATGCCATTTTCCCGCGTCGTAGCGCTCCAGCAATAGCCGCTCCCCGATTGTCATGGCCACCTGGGCCAAGTTCTCCTGGCGCAACACGTCGCGTAATGCACCAAAAAGTAGTCGATAAGCATTGGCCGCTTCCAGCATGGTGCCGTTATCTTGCTGCCTTAGTTTCCATACCGGCTTGCCGTTGCTGGCGACAAAAAGGCTTGTTACTGGAACATTGAACAGAAGATCACTCAAGACCGACTGGTTTACTTTCGATTGCGCTCCATATGCCCGCATGCCGTCGACACCGCCAATAATGTTAAGCCCGGTATACCTGTTTTTAGCGTGGAACAATTGCAGGTCGATATTGCCGAACATTTTTGTAATCAATGCCGGTGTTGCTGCCGCCAGATAGAGCAGGATCTTCGTGTTTTTTGGGTCTTCGATTACGCTCTGGAATGCAGGGTTTGCAATGACTTTCGTTTTCAACGTGGATTGCAAGCCCATTTCTGATACATCCCCGATGCTGGCGAATAATTCCTGGAAAGCGTTAACGCTGCTGATGGCGAATTGGCGATTTTCCTCCAGATAGCTTTCAATCGACGTTTGCTGCCTGCTCAACTCCTTTACCAGCAGATTGACTTGAGACGGCGCAACGCAAACGGCATTTAATTCTCCACACTGGAGCAGGAGGTCATGCGCGGCGTGAACAACGTTCAACCCGCGCGTACGGGCCTTCATGATGTTCTGATGTCCAGGCGCAAGGTAATCCAACACGGCCAGGAACTTGTCTGTCTCCCGGCCTGGTTGCCTTTGCGCGCAGGCCATTAGCCAATTTCTCATAGCGTCATCATGTATCCCTTCGATAATCCAGTCCGGGATCCTGTGGGTACAGAAGTCAGACGTTTTCTGCATGAAACCGATAATTTCATCAATGCGGCCTTCCTTGACCGCATTGCGGAGGTTTTTCAAGTCGATGCATATCCCGTTGTAGTCGATACGGTCTACATACTCCAGGCGCAAGGGCATGCTGCCCCCGAGCGCGATTTCGAGCGTACTGAAGGCTTCAAGAATGCCTTGCGCAGTTCTAGGCCAACCTAAGTCCTGCGCCCCATCGTGGCTTATGCCGTGCAGGAATGCGCATTGTTCTTCGGAACTCAATTGATTCAAATGCTGCACGATAAGCAGCGGGATGAGCTGCCGATAGTTTGCGCCCGTTACGATGTCTTCACGTAGAGGCAATCCGTATTCTTTCGAAAAATGGGTGGCGGCATTGTCGTATCGGTATCGGATCATGGCGCCTGGGGCAACAGGTCCGTTCTGGGCATCCATCCCGCATCGAGTAATTGTGATCGAGGTATTCGGGATGCGGATGACCTGCTGTTCGCTCTCTCCCCAATCGTACGACTTGATCATGATGTGCGGCGATGACGACCGATCGTTCTGAATAAAGGCGTCAACATTCATGATGAAGGAGGTGCAGGGAATGCGCGACTTTATGGCTCTTTCATAATCCGATGGCGGCCGCAAGGTTGCAGCGTTTGTTCCCATTGATGCAAACACCATGTAATGCGCATTGTTTTCAAGATCAGATGGGTCTTTCAGGCCAATGAATCTCGAAGGGCTGGCTTGCGCCTCCAGCCGGGCGCGTGACAACAGGCGTCCGGCCGACAATATGGCAGGGACATTACTGGAGAAGGT
The DNA here is from genome assembly GCF_015352955.1 of Noviherbaspirillum soli. Lineage (GTDB taxonomy): Bacteria > Pseudomonadota > Gammaproteobacteria > Burkholderiales > Burkholderiaceae_D > Noviherbaspirillum_A > Noviherbaspirillum_A soli. Next base: position 164,047 of record NZ_JACYOX010000005.1, on the reverse strand, counting down.
GGTATGCAGCATGAAATAGGGTACCTCATAGGCTTTCTGAAAAAACCGCTTCAACCCGGTCTTTACTTTTGCCGAAAACCCCGCAATACCTGGCAAGCGCACTTCTGATAATTCTTGAAAATCAATCTGTCGCGCCGCTTCCATTGCCGACATCGCGATGTCACCCTGAATTCTTAACTGCAGGCGGGATATGTGTTTCAGTCCAGTTCCGCTCAATGCCGTAGCCGGCACGTTTCTACCCTGCGACTTCGCATTTGCGGGATTGTCGTCATCAATGATTCCGCCAAATACAGTGATGTTTCTGTCAGCTCCCGTGATCGCATGGAGCCAGTCCTTGCATAACCTGCTCATGCGAGTGTCGCAAAAATCGACCCGCTTGAGCGAGTGACTGCGTTCTAGGCTTGTAGTGAATTTTTCAAGGTCGGAAAATTGCAGCTCTGGCAGATCAATATGGAGCGTTTGCAAGGGAAGTCCCAAGTAATCCAGCGTCTTCGCAATTGTGTCAAGCTGGCCAGTGTAGCTGCTGGAGCAGTAGTTGAGTTGGGTCATTTCCGTCTTTGCAACTAGCCAGGCAAGTGCCGTTTCAAAACCTCTGTTGATACAGATTTCGGCTAATTTTGATTGCAGTTCGGGGTCATCCGGTATCTCACCTCTGCAAAACGCTAGGAACATACGGTCTCTTAGGTCCGACATTCCATCATCGAGTGGCGGACGTGGCTGCCCTTCCAAGTAACGCACATCAAGCGTATGCGAAGTGCCTGAAGCAGGTATGGCACTGTCTTCGCTGGCACGGCCATGATCGATTTCAAGGCCTTTTTCTGCGTCCTTCTTCTGTTGATTGTTTGTTTTATTGACGAGCCGGTTGAGTCTGAAGTAACTGTCCATATTCTTCCTTTTCGTTTCACAGGCGATGCACTAGCGCCGTTAGAAACAATAGGAAATTTTTTATCCCGCCAACGTGTGAATTCCGCTTTGATCTGTCTGCGCCGACGCCTGCCGGACAACGGCCAAGACCCAAGACCCTATGTATCCGTAGGAGTTTTCCGCTTGGCCTTGCTTATGACCGCTCCTGCGAGCCTCCGCGGCAGAAGGCGGCGCAGCGAAACGTTCGAAAACAACCTAGTCGTCTCGCTAAAAACGATGACGGTTTGATAGTGCTGATACCCACGGGGCAAAGCACTGCTTTGCCCCGTGGATGCAGGTAGCGATGCCGAACTGGAGCGCTTTTCCGCAGGTCGCAGCCGCCGATTCTTCTGCCGCGCAGGCTCCTAGTCCTGCGCCTTGCGCGTCAGGCCCAGATAGGTGTCGATCACCTTGGGATCATTGGCCAGTTGCTGCGCCGGGCCTTGCAGCGCGATGTCGCCGGTTTCCAGCACATAGGCATGGTCCGCCACCTGCAGCGCCGCGCGCGCATTCTGCTCCACCAGCAGGATCGCCACGCCGGTTTCCTTCAGGCCGACGATGATGTGGAAGATTTCCTTCACGATCAGCGGCGCCAGGCCCAGGCTGGGCTCGTCCAGCATCAGCAGGCGCGGCTTGGCCATCAGCGCGCGGCCCACCGCCAGCATCTGGCGCTCGCCGCCGGACAGGGTGCCGGCTTCCTGCTTGCGCCGTTCCTTCAGGCGCGGAAAGAGGCGGTAGACCTCGTCGAGCTGGTCGTTGTAATGGCTTTCGCGCGCCTTGTAGCGGCGGTAGCTGCCCAGCTGCAGGTTGTCTTCCACCGTCATGCTGGCAAACAGCTCGCGCTTCTCGGGCACCAGGCACATGCCGCGCGCCACCCGCGACTCGATTGCCACGCCGGTCATGTCGTGGCCGTCCAGCATGACCCGGCCGCGGGCCGCGCCGGCGGCGGGCAGCGCGCCGGCGATCGCGTTCAGCATGGTGGACTTGCCGGCGCCGTTGGGGCCGATCACGGTGACGATCTGGCCCGCGCCGACCGTCAGGCTGGCGCCATGCAGCGCCTCGACCTTGCCGTATCCCACATGCAGGTCGCTTACTTCAAGAATAGGTGTGCTCATTGTCTTTCCCGCCGCTTCAGTCTATGCCGCCCAGGTAGGCTTCCAGCACCGCCGGGCTCTGCTGCACCTCGGCCGGCAGGCCTTCCGCGATCTTGGTGCCGAATTCCATCACCACCAGGCGGTCGGTCAGGTTCATCACGAAGTCCATGTCATGCTCCACCAGCAGGATGCTCATGCCCTCCGCCTTGAGCTTTTTCAGCAGCTCGGCCAGGGCCTGCTTTTCCTTGTAGCGCAGGCCGGCCGCCGGCTCGTCCAGCAGCAAGAGGGTAGGGTCGCAGCACAGCGCGCGGGCGATTTCCAGGATGCGCTGCTGGCCCAGCGCCAGGCTGCCGGCTTCCTCGTGCATCAGGTGGCCCAGGCCGACCCGTTCCAGCTGGGTCTTCGCCTCGAACAGCAGCGCGTCCTCCTCGGCCCGGTTGGCGCGCAGGATGCTGGTGGCGATGCCGGCCACGTCGCCATGCGTGCCGCGCAGATGGCCGCCGATGGCGACGTTTTCCAGCACGCTCATGGTCGGCATCAGGCGCACATGCTGGAAGGTGCGGGCAATGCCGCGCCGCACGATCTCGCGCGAGGCCAGGCCGTCGATGCGCTGCAGCTGGCCGCCGCTGCGGAAGCGGATCTCGCCGCGCGTGACCGGCAGCACGCCGGTCACCAGGTTGAACATGGTGGACTTGCCGGCGCCGTTGGGCCCGATCAGGCCCATGATCTCGCCGGCCCGCACATTGAACTGCATGTCGTTGACCGCGACCAGGCCGCCGAACTCCTTGCGCGCCTTGTCCACTTCCAGCACGATCTCGCCGCCGGTTTGCTTCGCGCGCATCGGCAGGGCCGGCGCCGACGCCGGCGCCACGGCCTGCGGCTTCTGCGGGAAGCGGCGGCGGATGAAGGGCCACAGGCCTTCGCGCGCGCGCTGCAGCAGCAGCACCATCAGGACGCCGAACACGATGACTTCAAAGTTGCCGCTGGCGCCCAGCAGCTTGGGCAGTAGCGACTGCAGCTGGTCCTTCAGCACGGTCAGCACCGTCGCGCCCAGGATCGCGCCCCACAGGTGGCCGGCGCCGCCCACCACCGCCATGAACAGGTATTCGATGCCCTGGTTCAGGCCGAACGGCGTCGGATTCACCGCCCGCTGCATGTGGGCATATAGCCAGCCCGAGATGCAGGCCAGCAGCGCGGCGATGACGAAGATCACGATCTTCATCCAGGCGGTGTTGACGCCCATCGCCTCGGCCATCACGCCGCCGCCCTTCAACGCGCGAATGGCGCGGCCCGGCCGCGAATTGAGCAGATTGTGCAGCGCGATCACGGTGGCCAGAACCACGAACCAGATCAGGTAGAACATCGCGCGGCCGCTGCCCAGCGTGATGCCGAACAGCGTGATCGGCGGCACGCCGTTGAGGCCGTCGTACTTGCCGAGGAAGTCCAGATTGCCGAACAGGAAATACAGCGACAGGCCCCAGGCGATGGTGCCCAGCGGCAGGAAGTGGCCGGACAGCCGCATCGTGATCGCGCCGATGAAGAAGGCCGCGCCGGCCGTTACCAGCAGGCCGGCCGCAAGGCCCACCCACGGCGACAGGCCGAACTGGGTGGACAGGTAGGCGGTGGCATAGGCGCCCAGGCCGACGAAGGCAGCCTGGCCGAAGGAGGTCAGGCCGGCGACGCCGGTCAGCAGCACCAGGCCCAATGCGACGATGGAATACAGGCCAATGTAATTGGCCAGCGTGATCCAGAATTCCGGCGTGGGCAGCAGCGGCAGGGCCGCCATGATCACGGCAAACAGCAGAAAGGACTTGTTCATCATTCTTCCTCCTCCTCGACATGCCTGGAGGTCAGCGAGCGCCACAGCAGCACCGGGATGATCAGGGTGAAGACGATCACTTCCTTCAGCGCGCTGGCCCAGAACGAGGAATACGATTCCAGCAGGCCCACCATCACCGCGCCGGCGGCGGCGATCGGGTAGCTCGCCAGGCCGCCGATGATGGCGCCGACAAAGCCCTTCAGGCCGATCAGGAAGCCGCTGTCGTAGTAGACCGTGGTCAGCGGCGCGATCAGCACGCCGCACAGCGCGCCCATGGCCGCGGCCAGCGTGAAGGCCAGGCGGCCGGCCTGGGTGGTGCCGATGCCGACCAGGCGCGCGCCGAGGCGGTTCACCGCGGTGGCGCGCAGCGCCTTGCCCGACAGGGTGCGCTCGAAGTACAGATACAGGCCGACGATGAGCAGGATGGACACTGCCACGATCACCAGGCTCTGCCCGGAAATGGCCAGCGCGCCGACTTCAAGGCGGGCATCCGAAAACGGCGTGGTGCGCGAGCCTTCGGCGCCGAACATCACCAGTCCCAGGCCAATCAATGCGAAGTGGGTGCCGACCGACACGATCAGGAGCACCAGGGTGCTGGCCTCGGCCAGCGGCTGGAAGGCCAGGCGATACACCATCGGCCCCATCGGGATCACGATGGCCAGCGCCAGCGCCACCTGCGCCAGCATCGGCGCCTGCGCCGCCGCCACCGTGCGGGCGACGAAGAACAGGGCAATCGGGAACACCAGGAATTTCAACGCCGCCACCGGGATGCTGCGCGCCGCGCCATGCCGGCGTTCGGCGTTGCGCAGCGTGCCCACGACCTCGTACAGGAAGCAGGCCACGCCCAGCGCCACCAGCAGCGTGGCCGAATGCGGAAAGCGGCTGGACTGCAATGCGGCCACGGTCAGCGCGCCAAAGGCGACGAACTCGCCCTGCGGAATGAAGATCACGCGCGTGACCGAGAACACCAGCACCAGCGCCAGCGCCAGCAGCGCATAGATCGCGCCGCTGGTAATGCCGTCCTGGGCCAGGATGGCGGCGATTGATAAATCCATGTTTGATTCCCCGGATGGAGGACGTTAAAAAGGCGCGATTATAATCGCGCCCCGGTGATCACGATGCGAAACGGAATTACTTGGCGTCGCCGCCCAGCTTCCACTTGCCATCGACGATCTGCACCATCACGCGCGAGCGCTGGTCGAAGCCGAGGTGGTCGGTCGGGCTCATGTTGAAGATGCCATGGGCGCCGGCGACTTCCTTCGTATTCTCGATGGCGTCGCGCAGGCCCTTGCGGAAGGCCGGCGTGCCCGGCTGGCCGGCCTTGAGCGCGGCCGGCACGGCATTGGCCAGCAGCGCGCCGGCATCCCAGGCATGGCCGCCGAAGGTGGACACGGTGCCTGCGCCATACGCCTTTTCATACGCGGACTTGTAGGCCAGGGCGGATTTTTTCACGGGGTTCGAGTCAGGCAGCTGCTCGGCCACCAGGATCGGGCCGGAAGGCAGCCAGGTGCCTTCGCAGTCCTTGCCGCAGACGCGCAGGAAGTCATTGTTGGCCACGCCGTGGGTCTGGTAGATCTTGCCCTTGTAGCCGCGCTCCTTCAGGGTTTTCTGCGGCAGCGCGGCCGGCGTGCCGGAGCCGGCGATCAGCACCGCATCCGGGTTGGCCGAGAGGATCTTCAGGATCTGGCCGGTGACGGAGGTGTCCGGGCGGGCGAAGCGCTCGTTGGCCACCAGCTTGATCTTGCGGGTGTCGGCCAGCTTGGAGATTTCACGGTACCAGCCTTCGCCGTAGGCATCGGAAAAGCCGATGAAGCCCACGGTCTTGACGCCGTTGTCGGCCATGTGCGACAGGATGGCGGTGGTCATGTGGGAATCGTTCTGCGGCGTCTTGAACACCCAGCGCCGCTTGGCGTCCTGCGGCTCGATGATGGAGGCCGACGCGGCCATCGAGATCATCGGCGTCTCGGACTCGGCGGCGACGTCGGTCATGGCCAGCGAGTTGGGCGTGACGGTGGAGCCGATCAACAGGTCGACCTTGTCCTCGCTGACCAGCTTGCGGGCATTCTTCACCGCGGTGGTCGGGTCGGTGGCGTCGTCGAGCACGATGTATTCGACGGTCTTGCCGGCGATGGTCTTGGGCAGCAGCGAGATGGTGTTCTTTTCCGGGATGCCGAGCGAAGCGGCCGGGCCGGTGGCCGAGACGCTGACGCCGACCTTGATCTGGGCAGCGGCGGTGCCGGCATAGGCCAGGGCGACCAGGGCGGGCAGCAGGGCGGCGGCGAAGGTTTTTTTCATGTTGGGTCTCCGGATTGGGAAAAGCGGTTTGCGGGGTGGTCCCGTCGGTTGTTGGTCGCGTTGATCCTGGGTGGGCTGGGAGGGCGCGGGCAGCGTGGCCCGGGCGCCTGGGCCGGATGGCCGACGGTGCATGCCAGCTGGAACTCCGGGATTTTTGCTCGCCGAACTATAGCATCAAAGAGGGTGGGACAGGCCCGGTTTTGCTTGGGGCAAAGCGGGCCTGAATCGGCGCAAAGGCTTATGGCGACGAGGAATTCCTGATTTCGGTAAGAGTCGGTAATGAAGCAGTGGTGACGATTGCTTTCGACCCTCCCGCCTGGCGTTTCCTGCTACACCCCCAGATACCGCGTCAGCGCCTCATGATCCCGCGCCAGCCCGGCCGACTCCCCGGCCAGCACGATGCGTCCTTTTTCCATCACCACCGCCAGGTCCGTATTGGCCAGAACCATCCGGTAATTGCGGTCCACGATCAGCGTGCTGATGCCGGTCTCGCGTATCTGCCCGATCACGCGCCAGATCTCCTGCACGATTAGGGGCGCCAGGCCCTCGGTGGCTTCGTCGAGGATCATCAGGGTCGGGTTGGTCATCAGCGCCCGGCCGATGGAGAGCATCTGCTGCTCGCCGCCGGAGAGCTGGGCGCCGCCGTTTTCCAGGCGCTCGGTCAGGCGCGGGAACAGCGCCAGCACCCGATCATAGGTCCATGCATTGCGGCCGTCCACGCCGGGGCGCGCGCTCATGATCAGGTTTTCCTTCACCGAGAGGTTGGGGAAGATGCCGCGGCCTTCCGGCACATACCCTATGCCGAGCCGCGCCATTTTCTCCGGCGGCCAGCAGGTGACGTCGCGGCCGTTCCAGACCACCTTGCCGCTAGCCATGGGCACATAGCCCATCAGCGAGCGGATCAGCGTGGTCTTGCCCATGCCGTTGCGGCCCAAAAGGCCCACGGCCTTTCCGGCAGGGATGTGCAGGTCCACGCCCTGCAGGATATGGCTGTCGCCGTAGTAGGTGTTGATTCCGGTGAGATCTAGCATGGCGATATCAGTGGGCCTCGCCCAGGTAGGCGGTCTGGACGTCGGGATTGGTGCGGATGTTGTCGGGGATGTCGCTGGCGATGACTTCGCCGTTGACCATCACGGTGATCTTGTCGGCCACGCGGAACACCGCGTCCATGTCATGCTCGACCAGCAGCACCGCATGGTCGCGCTTCAAGCGTTCCAGCAGCGACAGCATGCGCTCGGACTCCTCGGCGCCCATGCCGGCCAGCGGCTCGTCGAGCAGCAGCACCCGCGGGCGGGTTGCCAGGCACATCGCGATTTCCAGCTGGCGCTTCTGGCCATGGCTCATGCTGCCGGCAGGGCGCTCGGCGAAGGAGGCCAGGCCCGCCACTTCCAGCACCTCGCGCGCTATGCCCACGCTGTGCGCGCAGTCGCGTGCCGACTGCCACAGGTGCCAGGGCCGCTGCAGCGCGGCCTGCGCGGTCAGGCGGCAGTTTTCCAGCACCGAGAACTGCGGAAAGATGGTGGTGCGCTGATAGCTGCGGCCGATGCCGGCGCGCGAGCGCCTGGGTTGCGGCCAGGCGGTGGCGTCCACGCCGTCGAACTTCAGCAGGCCTTCGGAGGCCGGAATCTCGCCGGACAGCATGTTGATCAGCGTGGACTTGCCGGCGCCGTTGGTGCCGATCACGGCGTGCAGTTCGCCGATGTGCAGGTCGATCGACACATTGCGCACGGCGGTCAGGCCGCCGAAGCGGCGCGTCAGTGATCCGGCCTGCAGCAGGGGAATGGTTTGTTCAGTGCGCATGATGCGGCTCCGGTGAACGTGTGAAACGGCGCGCCAGGCCGATCAGGCCCTGCGGCAGCAGGGCCACGAACAGGATCATGGTCAGGCCCAGCGTCAGCTGCCAGCGCTCGGCGAAGGCGCCGAAGATGGCCGACGATGCATAGAATTCCTTTAGCAGCACGAAGGCCACCGCGCCCAGCACCGCGCCGCGCAGGCTGCCCAGGCCGCCGAGGATGATCATCATCAGTACGCCGCCCGACTCGTGCCACGACAGCAGTTCGGGGTTGACCGCGCCATTCTTGGCCGCCATCAGGAAGCCGGCGACGCCGGCCAGCATCGCCGCCAGCACGAACGCGGCCAGCTTGTAGAAATAGGTGTTGAAGCCGGCGGCGCGCATGCGCTGCTCGTTGATGCGTATGCCGGCAAGCGCATGGCCGAAGCGCGAGCGCAGCACCGCGGCCAGCAGCGCATAGGTGCCGACCAGGCAGGCCAGCGCCAGGTAGTAAATGTGGCCGGATTTTTCCAGGTCGAGCAGGGTGGCGCCGCCGATGGCCAGCACCGGACGCGAGGTCAGGAAGATGCCGTCGCTGCCGCCGCCGACTGGCGTGTCGTGGAAGACGAAGTAGGCCATTTGCGCGAAAGCCAGCGTGACCATGATGAAATACACGCCGCGGGTGCGCAGGCTGAGCGCGCCGGTGACAAGCGCATACAGGCCGGCCGCCAGCATGGATGCCGGCAGCAGCCAGAATGCCGACGCGGCATTGTCGCCGGAAGCCAGCACCGTCACATAGGCGGCAATGCCGAAGAAGCCGGCATGGCCCAGGCTGACCAGGCCGGTGGTGCCCACCAGCAGTTCCAGGCTCAGCGCAAAGATCGCATAGACCATGATGCGCAGCACCAGGTCGGCGCTGTACGAGGACATGAAGGCGGGCAGGGCCGCCAGCAGCAGCACCACTGCCAGCGGCAGCAGCGAGGCTTGCAGGCCGCGGCGCGAAGTGCGGCTTACAGGAAGGGAAAGAGGCGTGCTGTTCATGATCAGTAACCTTTGCTCTTCAGGCCTTCCGGCCGCCAGATCAGGATCAGCGCCATCAGCAGGTAGACGCTGATGCCGCTGTATTGCGCGAAAAACACCTTGCCGAAGGTATCGACGAAGCCCACCAGCAGCGCGGCAATGAGTGCGCCGGAAATCGAGCCGATGCCGCCGATGACCACCACCACGAAGCAGATGATCAGGATCTGCCCGCCCATGCCGGGATAGACGGAAGCGGCCGGCGCGGCGATCATGCCGGCCAGCGCGGCCAGCGCCACGCCGGCGGCGAACACGATGCGGTACAGCAGGCGGATATTGATGCCCAGGCCGCGCACCATGTCGCGGTTGCTGGCGCCGGCGCGGATCATCATGCCCAGGCGGGTGCGGTTGACCACGAAGTACAGGCCGATGGCGACGACGATGCAGGCCGCCGAGGCGAACAGGTTATAGACCGGATAGGTCATCATGCCGCCCAGCGAAATGCCGCCGGAAAGCCAGGGCGGCGCGGTGACGCCATGCACGTCATTGCCGAACAACATGCTGCGCACTTCCTCGAACACCAGGATCAGCGCATAGGTCATCAGCACCTGCTGCAGGTGGTCGCGCTGGTAGAGGTAGCTGAAGAATACCCATTCCAGCACGAAGCCCAGTATCACCGCGAGCACGATGCCGGCCAGCAGTTGCAGGATGAACTGGTCGCCGAAGAGGGGGGCGAGGGCGAAGGCCATGTAGGCGCCGATCATGTAGAAGCTGCCATGGGCCAGGTTGATCACGCCCATGATGCCGAAGATCAGGGTCAGGCCGCTGGCGACGAGGAACAGCAGCAGGCCATACTGGATGGCGTTGAGGCATTGGATGAGGAAGGTGGGGAGATCCATGATGATGATTAGCTGTGAGTCAAATTACCGCGGCCTCAAAAATTGCACGTTTCGTCGTTTCGTAGGGTGGAATACCCCGTAGGGGCATTCCACCTTGGTTCGCAAGCCTACAAAGGTAATGTCGGACATCTTCCATAACCGACCGATGGTGGAATGCCCCTCCGGGGTATTCCACCCTACCAAAATGGCAGTTGCAGTTGCAGTTGCAGTTGCAGTTGCAGTTGCAGTTGCAGTTGCAGTTGCAGTTGCAGTTGCAGTTGCAGTTGCAGTTGCCGTTGCCGTTGCCGTTGGCGTTGCAGTTGCCTTTCATTCCCGTTGAGCGCGCCGTGTCAGCGGTGCCCGGAGCGGGAAAAGGTGCGGCGTCTGTCTGAGCCAAGCGCAGCTTGGCGAGTTTAGCCGCGCCCCGCTCCGGGTACCGCTGGCACGGGGACCCCGCGCTAGCGGGGCGCGATCACCGGGTCGCCTTTTTTTGTTACTTTTTTTGGCGAAGCAAAAAAAGTGACCCGGCCGCCGGGACGGATTCCCGGCTTGTCTCCACGGCAGTGCAGCCGCCTTGCGTCACCCGGCAAGGCACGGGCAGCACTGTCGGTGTTGACGTTGACGTGTTTTCGGTTGAAAAGCCAACGACAACTTCAAAAGCAACTGCTGCTTCGCAGTGACGTCTTTACGCCGGGTAAAACAAGCCGACTGCACTGTCGTCATGACCAGGCCGGGTGTTCGCCCCGGCAGGCGACCTACTTCTTTTGCTTCGCCAAAAGAAGTAGGCAAGAAAAGGCGACCCGGTGATCGCGCCCTCGCTGCGCGAGGGTCCCCGTGACGTCGATGCATGGAGCGGGGCGCGGCTAAACTCGCTCCGCTGCGCGGCGCTCAAACAGACGCCGCACCTTTTCCCGCTCCATGCACCGACGTCACGGCGCGCTCAACGGGACCCAACTGCAACGGCAACGGCAACGGCAACGGCAACGGCGAAGTCAAAAGCAACTGCAACTGTCGCTGCGCGTACGTCAAAGGCAACGGCCACAGCAACGGCGAAGTCAAAAGCAACTGCAACTGTCGCTGCGCGTACATCAAAGGCAACGGCCACTTCAAAGGCTCTGCAACTGCCCCCGACTCAGAAGCGGGCCAGCCCGCCCATTACATCTTGCATCCCTTGGCCGGATCGGCAAGCGCCTTCACCGCCACGCCCTTGACCTCGTTCAGGTTGCCCTTCACCTGGCGCAGGTAGATGTCCTGCACGGGATTGTGCGCGGACGACAGCTTGAACTTGCCGCGCGGGCTGTCGATCTCGGCCTTTTCCATGCCCGCCACCAGCTTGTCCCGGTTCTTGATGTCGCCGCCGGCCGCCTTCAGGCCCGCCGCCAGCATCTGCGCCGCGTCATAGCCCTGCACCGCATACACGTCGGCATTGACCTTGTACGCCTTGGCAAAGGCCAGGCGGAAGGCATTGTCGCGCGGGGTGTTGAGGTTGTCTGCATAGTGCAGCGTGGTGTACATGCCCTGCGCCGACTCGCCCTGCGCTTCCAGCGTGCCGTCGGTCAGGAAGCCGGGGCCGTACAGCGGCGCGCCCTTCATCAGGCCGGCGGCCGCATAGTCCTTGACGAACTTGACCGCGCCGCCGCCGGCGAAGAAGGCATAGACCGCGTCCGGCTTCTGCGCCGCGATCTGCGTCAGGAGCGCCTGGAATTCGACGTTGGGGAAGGGCAGGGTCAGCGCCTGCATGACCTTGCCGCCGGCGGCCTCGAAGCCTTCGGTGAAGCCCTTGACCGACTCATTGCCGGCCGCATAGTTCCAGGTGATGGTGACCACCTTCTTGTGTCCGCGCTCGGCCGCGACCTTGCCCATCGCATAGGCCGGCTGCCAGTTGGAGAAGGAACTGCGGAAGATATTCTTTGCGCACATCGGGCCGGTGACGACGTCGGCGCCGGCGTTGGGGACGATCAGCAGGGTGTTCGATTCCTTCGCCGCCTTGGCCATGGTCTGCGCCACGCCCGAATGCACGGTGCCCACCAGCACGTCGACCTGGTCGCGCTTGATCAGCTTGTTGACATTGTCGGCCGCCTTGGCGGGATCGGATTCATCGTCGACCTTGAAATACTGCACTTCCTGGCCGCCCAGCTTGCCGCCCTGTTCGGCGACATACAGCTTGAAGCCGTTTTCTATCATCGTGCCGAGATTGGCGAAGGTGCCGGTGGCCGGCAGCATCAGGCCGACCTTGATCGGCGCGTTCTGCGCATGGGCCTGGCTGCCCAGGGCGAATACGGCGGCGGCGATGGCCAGGCGTGCGGGCGTGAATCTGATCTGCATGGTGTCTCCTGATTGGACGTTCTTGTTTGTTGTATGACTGCTGTTCGCCAGGCTTCTTCAGGCCAGGCTGTTGATGAATCTGCCAGCTTCCCTGCTCAACGCCGCCGGCTGGTCGCGGTGGGGCGAATGTCCGCACTGCGGCAGCACCAGGACCTTGGTCTGCGGCGCCTTGCGGGCAATGCCATGGACCTGTTCCAGCGTGCCGTATTCGTCGTCCTCGCCCTGAACGGCCAGCACCGGGCAGCTAATGCGCGCCAGTTCGGCTTCAATGTTCCAGTCGCGGAAGGCCGGGTCCAGCCAGATGTCATTCCAGCCCCGGAAGGCTGAATCGACATCTGCGTGATAGCGCGCCAGCCTATCCCGGAGGCCCTGCGACAGGTACGCTTCGCGGGCCGCCTCGATGCTGGCGACGCTGATGTCCTCGACGAAGATATGCGGAGCGACGACGATAACACCGCGCAGGTGTTCTGCAAAGCGTGCCGCATGCAAAAGCGCAATCGAGCCGCCGTCGCTATGGCCGAACAGCCAGGGCTGCTCGACGCCCAGCGCGCCGAGCAGCGCCGGCAGGACTTCATGCGCCTGGCGATGCATGAAGTCCGGCGCCCAGTGTTCACCCTGCGGGCGCGGCGTCGACTCGCCATAGCCGTAGCGGGAATAGACCAGGCCGCGCAGGCCGTGCTCGTCGCAGAAGCGTTGCGGGAAGTCCTTCCACATGGCCACCGAGCCCAGGCCCTCATGCAGGAACACCACCACCGGCCGGCCGGCATCGGCGCTGCCGACCCACTGGTATTCCAGGGACAGCGGCCGGCCGCGCCAGTCCAGTTCAACGAAGGAGGAGGCGGGGGCGGGATTCTGCTCGGCCATCCTCATGCCTCCAGCGCGCGCAGCTTGAAGCGCTGTATCTTGCCGGTGGCGGTCTTGGGCAGGTCTTCGACGAAGATGATGTCACGCGGGTACTTGTGCGGCGCCAGCCGGCCCTTGACGAAGGCTTTCAGCTCGGCGCGCAGCGCATCATCGGCGGCCTGGCCGGCGCGCGGCACCACATAGGCCATGGTCTTGGTCAGGCCCTGTTCGTCGGGCTTGCCGACCACTGCGCATTCCAGCACCGCCGGGTGGGCAATCAGCGCCGACTCGACCTCGATCGGCGATACATACTGCCCGCTGACCTTGAGCATGTCGTCGCTGCGGCCGGCGTAGCTGTAGTAGCCCTGGGCGTCCCTTACATACTTGTCGCCGCTCCTGACCCATTCGCCCTGGAAGGTGGCGCGCGTCTTGTCGCGGTTGGTCCAGTACATCAGCGCCGCGCTCGGGCCGCGGATGTACAGGTCGCCGACCTCGCCGACGCCGACCGGCTTGCCCTGTTCGTCGCGCAGCTCGATGTCGTAGCCCTCGACCGGCTTGCCGGTCACGCCATAGCGCACGTCGCCGCTGCGGTTGGACAGGAAGATATGCAGCATCTCGGTGGAACCCAGGCCGTCCAGGATGTCGGCGCCGAAATGGTCGCGGAAGCGCTCGCCGACCTCGCGCGGCAGCATTTCGCCGGCCGAGGCGCAGATGCGCAGCGCCACCTGCCCGCGCGCCGGCAGTTCAGGGGAGGCCAGCATGCCGACATACAGCGTGGGCACGCCGGCAAACACCGTGGGCTTGTGCTCGATCAGGCGCCTGAACACCGCCTGCGGCGTCGGCCGTTCGGCCATCAGCACCGTGGTGGCGCCGACCGACAGCGGGAAAGTCAGGCCATTGCCCAGGCCATAGGCGAAGAACAGCTTGGCCGCCGAGAACACCACGTCGTCCTCCCGCACGCCCAGCACCGGCTTGCCATACAGCTCGGCGGTCCAGTACAGGTTGGCATGGGAATGCACCGTGCCCTTGGGCCGGCCGGTCGAGCCGGAGGAGTAGAGCCAGAAGGCGAAGTCGTCGGCATGGGTGTCGGCATGGCCGCCTTCGGGCAGCGGACGCGCGTCGAGCAGCGTGTTGAAGCCGATCGCTCCCTCCGGCAATTGCTGCGCATCGCCCGAGACCACCAGCTGCGGCTTTCTGCCTGACTGGGCAATGGCGTCCTGCACCACCGGCAGCAGGCCGGCCGACACCAGCACCACGCGCGCGCCGCAGTGGCCCAGCATGTAGGCATAGTCGGCCGCCGGCAGCAGGGTGTTGACCGGCACCGGCACGATGCCGGCAAGCATTGCGCCCAGCAGCGCCACCGGCATGTCGGTGGTGTCGTGCATGATGACCAGCACCCGCTCTTCCGGCCGCAGGCCGAGCGCCAGCAGGCCGGCCGCGCAGCGGCGCACCCGTTGGTCCAGGTCGCCGTAGCTCAAGGTTTCACGATCATCGATATAGGCGGGCTTGCCGGCGCGGCTGCGATTGATCTCCAGGATGTGTTGCGCGAAGTTGAACCGCTCGGGCGGCTGCTCGTATGGGTGCTGCATGGTGTCTCCTCCAGCTGCTGAAGTCTTGACGCGGCGCCGCCGGTCAGCCCGGTGGCGCTGCGCCGGGGATGCGGTGGCACGGCGGAATAATCATGTTGAGGCCGCGGCGGTGAACTGGATCGAACCCTGCGGCAGCAGGTACAGAACCAGCGCCCGGCCTCCGGTCACGGTCGGGTGGTGGGCGCTGCCGGCTTCATACACGCGCCAGCCGGCAGGGCAGCCGTCGAAGCGGGCGCCGGGCGTCAGCGGCATGATCAGGTCGATCTCGCCATTCGGGTGGCTGTGATGCGGGCCGGCCAGGTCTTGCATGTCGACCACGTCGACCGAGTAGCCATGGGTGGCGTCGGTGGCCTTGAGCACCCGGCCGTAGCGGATGCCGCCGCCTTCCCGGTTGCACAGCCAGCTTTCGGCTACGCCGATCCGGCAGGCGGCGAACAGCTCTTCATAGGTGTCGCTGCCAGGACCGTGGTCGGCATTCAGGCGGGCTTCGAGCGATGCATCGAGCGAAGCGCCGGAAATCTCGGATGTCAGGCGGCTGATGCGTTGCTGGAACTGTTGAACATCCACAAGGGTTCTCCTCGTACGGCACTTCGCTTATAGTGAGTGCCTTTATTTTCGTCAAGAACGTAACTTATATTGCATCTGAAATCGAGTGTACATGCACTATCTTGCAACGGTCAATACCGTCAGTCATAATATAATTCATCGCAAAAATGCGGCTGGCCCAGGCGAGCGGCAATCAAGGGTAAAAACAGCATGACGGACTTATCCGACCCAATCAAAGACCCTTTCCTGATTACCCTGGGCGAGCGCCTCAAGACGCTGCGCGCCCGGCGCGGCATGACGCGCAAGGCGCTGGCCAGGCTGGCCGACGTGTCCGAACGCCATCTGGCCAATGTCGAGTCGGGCGTAGGCAATGCCTCTATCCAGTTCCTGCGGCAACTTACCCTGGTGCTCAACTGCACGCTGGCCGAGATGATCGGCGACGAAACCGCTTCCTCGCCGGAATGGCTGATGATCCGCGAGATCCTGCGCGGCCGCTCCGAGGCCGAGCTGGCGCAGGCGCGGGCCGCGATGACCGACCTGTTCGAGACGCCCACCAGCGAAAGCGCGCGGCGCCAGCGGGTGGCGCTGGTGGGCCTGCGCGGCGCCGGCAAGTCCACGCTGGGCCAGATGCTGGCCGACACCTGGATGGTGCCCTTCGTCGAACTGAACCGGCAGATCGAGGCGCTGGCCGGCTGCAGCATCGCCGAGATCCATGCGCTGTACGGCGCCAATGCCTACCGCCGCTATGAATACCGCGCGCTGGAAGACGCGATCCGGCGCTTTCCCACCGCCGTCATCGCCACCCCCGGCGGCATCGTGTCCGACCCGGCTTCCTTTAACCTGCTGCTGTCGCACTGCTATACGGTCTGGCTCAAGGCCACGCCGGAAGAGCATATGGAACGGGTGCTGGCGCAGGGCGACAAGCGTCCGATGTCGGGCAACCGGGAAGCGATGGACGACCTGAAGAGCATCCTCGACAGCCGCGCGCAGTTCTATTCGAAGGCGGACCTGACCTTTGACACCAGCGACATCACGCAGGAGGCGGCGTTTGTCGGATTGACGGAGCAGTTGCGGGGAAAGGCGCTGGCAGGGGCGAAGGGGGCGGTTTGATTTTGGGGCGCATGGCGCTGGAACCCGTGGCATGCAACTGCGTACCGACCGGATCAACCAGGACCCTGCCTGGATTCCATTGCGTCAGGACTTCGCATGCACAATCATGTCTCCCTCATGGCAAGCAGCCACGCTTCCGAGCGGCGTGGTCAGTTGATCAGGCTGATGGAAATGGGGAGAAGAACCGCCGGCTTTGACCTTGACCGGAGCGTGCGGGCCAGGGAGGTCAAGCACAAGGGCGCAGACGGTTCGGAGATGACAGGCACTGTGCTGTTCATCCGCACCGGCAAGGAATCCGTCCTCGAATCGATCGAGAACTGGTTTTTCAGCAGGCAGGACCAGAAGCTCGGCAGGCAGCTTTTCGAGCAGGCCTTTCCGGAGTGGAAGGACACTTCAAAGAAAACGTTTCTCAACTCTTTGTTCGAAAAAGACCGCATCACGGTAAGGACGCTCGACGACAAGGTCGACCCGCGCAAGAAAGCGTCCGCCGCATTCCGTATTTCATGGCAGCAAGCCGCTGAAGCATTCCGGACGGTTCTGGACCGCCATCCGGGCAAGGGCTACTTGCCAGGCCAATGGCGTCTTGCCGGGAGCCAGATTGTTTATATACGGTCATGCCTGGGCTTGCCGGCGCGTTGGAGCAAGGACGATGAGATGTTCGGCAAGTTTATGGCGTTCGCCGCAGGGCTCCAGAGCGATGATTTCAGGCTCGCTACCCTGGACACGCGGCAGCGTCTTGTCGAGCAGGCGCGTCAATTTTGCACTGCATGGAGTCGCCAGAAGGCGCGAAAGCCCGAACGGCACAAACACACCGTTCGCACGGGCAATCTCGGGTTTCTGGATGAGCTGGTGATCCAATTCCAAAAAAGTTTCGCGGCCTAAACAAACAGAAGGCACATGCGCTGAGCCTTTCGTCCCCGCATGGCGATGGCAGGCCTTAGCGTATTTCCAGCCTGACTGGCATCCACCGGCCAAGCAGGATTGCCTTTGGAAGAGTCGGCCGAGGGTTAGTAGGGTGCAATACCCGAAGGGCATTGCACCGCGGTCGCATACCGCAAAGACCATCTCAAGAACCTTCTCTGGTCCACGCATGGTGGAATGCCCCTTCGGGGTATTCCACCCTACAGCATCAGGGGTATGTGCAGGATGCAGGTTGCGCCGCGCCTAAATCTGCGGCATGAGGCTAGTCTGGCCAAAATCGCTCTAGCCAATTCCTGCTTGTGGATGTCGAATTAAACTGCATTTAAATTCTTGACGCCTCCACGATGATGCAATATAGTGCGTTCACTACTTCGTTAATGCACCATATTGCTTTCAAGGATGACGTCATGAGCACTTCGCCGCAAGTCGATTATCAAACTTCCCCCGAGCAGTACAAGCACTGGACCCTGAACTGCGACGGCCCGGTGGCGACGTTGACGATGAACGTGAACGAGGACGGCGGCCTGCGCGAAGGCTACAAGCTGAAGCTCAATTCCTACGACCTGGGCGTGGATATCGAATTGAACGACGCGGTGCAGCGCATCCGCTTCGAGCATCCTGAAGTCAGGACGGTGGTGATCACCAGCGCCAGGGACCGCATCTTCTGTTCCGGCGCCAACATCTTCATGCTGGGCAAGTCGAGCCATGCCTGGAAGGTCAACTTCTGCAAGTTCACCAATGAAACCCGCAACGGCCTGGAAGACTCCAGCCGCCATGAAGGCCTGAAGTTCATCGCCGCGGTCAATGGCGCCTGCGCCGGCGGCGGCTATGAACTGGCCGCGGCCTGCGATGAAATCATCCTCGTGGACGACCGTTCCTCGTCGGTCAGCCTGCCGGAAGTGCCGCTGCTGGGCGTGCTGCCGGGCACCGGCGGTTTGACCCGCCTGACCGACAAGAGGAAAGTTCGCCATGACCATGCCGACATCTTTTGCACCACGTCCGAGGGCGTGCGCGGCCAGCGCGCGGTGGACTGGAAACTGGTGGATGCGATCGCCAAGCCGGCCCAGTTCAAGGAAGCGGTGCAAAAGCGCGCACAGGAATTGGCGGCGCAGAGCGACCGTCCTGCCGATGGCCGCAGCGTCAAGCTCACGCCCCTGAACCGCAAGGTCGGCGAGAACGGCATCGACTATGACTATGTGACCGTGGCCATCGACCGCGCCGCCCGCAATGCAGTGCTGACGGTGCGCGGCCCGAAAGGACCGCAGCCGGCGACGGTTGCCGCGATCGAGGAAGCCGGCGTGCAGTGGTGGCCGCTGCAGATGGCGCGCGAACTCGACAATGCGATCCTGCACATGCGCACCAATGAACTCGACATCGGCACCTGGCTGCTCAAGACCGAGGGCGACGTGCAGGCCGTGCTGGATGCCGATGCCGTGATGCTGGCCAACCAGTCGCACTGGCTGGTGCGCCAGACCCTGGGCCTGATGCGCCGCACCTTCGCCCGGCTGGACGTGTCCTCGCGCTCGCTGTTTGCGCTGATCGAGGAGGGTTCCTGCTTCGCCGGCTCGCTGCTGGAAGTGGCGCTGTCGGCCGACCGCATCTACATGCTCGCGCTGCCGGACAGCCCCGAGAAGGCGCCGAAGATTGCGGTTTCCGAAATGAATTTCGGCGCCTTGCCCATGGTCACGCGCCAGTCGCGCCTGCAGCGCCGCTTCTATGACGACGAGGCGACCGTTGCGAAGGTCCGCGAGACCCAGGGCCAGAAGCTCGATGCCGACCAGGCGATGGCGCTCGGCCTGATCACCTCCAACCCGGACGACATCGACTGGGCCGATGAAACCCGGATGGTGATCGAGGAGCGGGCCAGCATGTCGCCGGATGCGTTGACCGGCCTGGAAGCGAACCTGCGCTTCAACGGCCCGGAAACCATGGAGACCCGCATCTTCGGCCGCCTCACCGCATGGCAGAACTGGATCTTCATCCGTCCGAACGCGGTGGGCGAGCTTGGCGCGCTGAAGGTCTATGGCAGCGGCAACAAGGCCCAGTTCGACATGAACCGCGTTTAATCAGATACACAGTCAGCACATCGGCAACAGCCTCTCTTTAAAGGGAAATATTGTGAGCACAATCGACTATAGCGAAAAGATCCCGAACAACGTCAATCTCTCGGAAGACCGCACCCTGCAGCGCGCGCTGGAGCACTGGCAGCCCAACTACCTGCAATGGTGGCGCGACATGGGACCGGACGGCTCGAACAATTTCGACGTCTATCTGCGCACCGCCATCAATGTGACCCCGGAAGGCTGGGCCAACTTCGACCATGTGAAGATGCCGGACTACCGCTGGGGCATCTTCCTGGCGCAGCAGGACGAGAACCGCAAGGTGAATTTCGGCGAGCACAAGGGCGAGTCGGCCTGGCAGGAAGTGCCGGGCGAGCACCGCGCCAACCTGCGCCGCATGATCGTCACGCAAGGCGACACCGAGCCGGCATCGGTCGAGCAGCAGCGCCACCTGGGCCTGACCGCGCCGTCCAACTATGACCTGCGCAACCTGTTCCAGATCAACGTGGAAGAGGGCCGCCACCTGTGGGCCATGGTCTACCTGCTGCACAAGTACTTCGGCCGCGATGGCCGTGAGGAAGCCGAAGCGCTGCTGCAGCGCAATTCCGGCGACCAGGACAATCCGCGCATCCTCGAAGCCTTCAACGAGGAAACGCCGGACTGGCTGGCCTTCTACATGTTCACCTACTTCACCGACCGCGACGGCAAGTTCCAGTTGAATGCGCTGTCGGAGTCCGGCTTCGATCCGCTGTCGCGCACCTGCCGCTTCATGCTGACCGAGGAAGCGCATCACATGTTCGTGGGCGAGTCGGGCATTTCCCGCGTGCTGGCGCGTACCGCCGCGATCATGAAGCAGCATGGCATCGAGGATCCGGAAGAGGTCAGGAAGCATGGCGTGATCGACCTGCCGACCATACAGCGCTACCTGAACTTCCATTTCAGCGTGACCATCGACCTGTTCGGCGCGGACCAGTCGTCCAATGCGGCCACCTTCTACAGCACGGGCCTGAAGGGCCGCTATGAAGAGACCAAGCGCGACGACGACCATCTGCTGAAGAACAACCAGTACAAGATCCTCGACATCGCCAACGGCGAGCTGATAGAGCGCGAAGTGCCGATGTTGAATGCCCTGAACGAAGTGCTGCGCGACGACTACATCCGCGACTCGGTGGCCGGCGTGGCGCGCTGGAACCGGGTGCTGGAAAAGGCCGGCCTGGCCTTTCGCCTGGTCACGCCGCACAAGGCCTTCAATCGCCATATCGGCACCTTCGCCGGCCAGAAGGTGTCGCCGGACGGCCGCGTGATTTCCGAAGCCGAATGGGCGGCGAATGTGCGCAACTGGCTGCCCAGCGAGGAAGACCGCGCCTATGTCGCGTCGCTGATGGGGCGCGTGGTCGAGCCGGGCAAGATGGCGAACTGGATCGCGCCGCCGCCGGTGGGCATCAACCGCCAGCCGGTGGACTTCGAGTACGTCCGCTTCAACTAAGCAATGCACAGGCGCGCTCAAGGGCGCGCCTTCGATGGAATCAGCCCCATGAACGCTCCCGAACAGATTGTCCTGATCCGCCAGCACCTGATCGATCCCGAGGTCTGCATACGCTGCAACACCTGCGAGGAGACCTGCCCGATCGACGCGATCACGCATGACGGCCGCAACTACGTGGTCGACCCCGCGATCTGCAATGGCTGCAATGCCTGCATCTCGCCATGCCCCACCGGCTCGATCGACCACTGGCGCACCCTGCCCAGGAGCGCCGCCTACAGCCTGGAGGAACAGTTCAGCTGGGACGAGCTGCCGCCGCAGCAGGACGTGCCGGAAGACAGCGCGGTGGAAACTCCGGCCGAGACCGCGGTTGAGCAGGCGCTGGCCGAAGGCATGCAGATCAATGCCGCGGTGTCGCCCACCTCGGCGATCGCGCCATGGTCGGCCGCCCATCCGTACATCAACCTGTACCTGAACAAGAACCCGGTGACGGCCACCGTTGCCGGCAATTACCGGCTCACCGGCGCCGATACCGAAAGCGACATCCATCACATCGTGCTGGACTTCGGCAACCAGTTCTTTCCGATACTGGAAGGCCAGTCGATCGGCATCATCCCGCCCGGCGTGGACGAGAACGGCAAGCCGCATTACATCCGCATGTACTCGGTGGCCAGCCCGCGCGGCGGCGAGCGCGAAGGCTACAACAACCTGTCGCTGACGGTGAAGCGGGTGGTGTCCGACCATGAGGGCAAGCCGGTCAGGGGCGTCGGCTCCAACTACCTGTGCGACCTGCAGAAGGGCGCCCAGGTGCAGGTGACGGGCCCGTTCGGCGCCAACTACCTGATGCCCAACCATGCCGGCTCCAACATCCTGATGATCTGCACCGGCACCGGCTCGGCGCCGATGCGCGCCATGACCGAGCACCGGCGCCGCATGTTCGCCAAGGGCCAGCCGCTGGATGGCAAGCTGATGCTGTTCTTCGGCGCCCGGACGCCCGAGGAGCTGCCTTACTTCGGTCCGCTGCTCAAGCTGCCGCCGGCCTTCATCGACATGCACCTGGCCTTCTCGCGCCAGCCCGACCAGCCGCGCGCCTATGTGCAGGACAAGATACGCGAGGCCGGCACGGCCGTGACCGAACTGCTCGGCGGCGATACCTACGTCTACATCTGCGGCCTGAAGGGCATGGAGGCGGGCGTGATGGAAGCGCTGCGCGAAGCCTGCGCCGCCGCCGGCATGGACTGGGCCGCGCTGCATGCAAAGATGGTGAAGGAAGGGCGCTTCCACGTCGAGACCTACTGACTGCCGGCACAGCCTCATCAAGCGGCCTCCGGTGTAGCGCGCATACGGCATCCTTGCCACACGCACCTGCTGGCGCAGGGTGCAATATCCCGCAGGGGCATTGCACCATTCGTGGGCCAAGGAAGGTCGTTGACATGACTGTTCCGGTATGCAGCCAATGGTGCAATGCCCTTCGGGTATTGCACCCTACCGATCCTGTCGAGGCTGGAGTGAGCCTGCGCTGCCGATAGCGGCAGCGCAGGCCCTTCGGCGTCACGCCTCGAAGGCGCTCCGCATCCTCGTGCTGATCTCCTGCTTCAGCCTGAAGTAGTCGGCCCACGGGTCTTCCTTGAGGCCGGCCAGCCGCTGCCGCAGGTTCAGCACGGTGTAACGGTCCGAGCGCAGGCCGCGGTCGGCCAGTTCATCCCAGTGCAATGGCGTCGACACCGGCGCATGCGGCTTGGCGCGGGTTGAATAGGCCGCCACCGCGGTCGCCTCGGACGCATTGCGCAGGTAATCGACGAAGATCCTGCCACCGCGCTTGGCCTTGCTCATGTTGGCGATGAAGCGGTCGGGCAGCACCTGCTCCAGCTGCGCCGCCACCGCCTTCGAAAACGCCTTGACCTCATCCCAGGTATGCCGCGGTGCCAGCGGCACCACCACATGCAGGCCCTTGCCGCCCGTGGTCTTGACGAAGCTGGTCAGGCCGATGTCCTGCAGCAGCGAGCGCACCAGCTGCGCGCCTTCGACCACGTTCTTCCATTCCAGGCCGGCATCCGGGTCGAGGTCGAAGATCATGCGGTCGGGCCGGTCCAGATGGCCCTCGCGGGCGCCCCAGGTGTGCAGTTCCAGCACGCCCATCTGCACCAGGCTGATCAGGCCGGGCAGGGTGCCGGCGCTCATGTAGGTTGCGGTGGCGCCGCCGGTAGGCACTTCAATGCGGCCGACGCCTTCTGCCGTGGTCTCGTTCGCATGCTTCTGGAAGAAGCAGTGATGGCCCTGCGGGCAGCGCACCAGGGTCAGCGGCCGCTGCTCCAGGTGGGGCAGGATCCAGTCGGCAATGTCCTCGTAGTAATGCGCCAGGTCCAGCTTGGTCACGCGGGCCTCGCTGAACAGGATCCGGGTCGCATGGCTGAGCCTGACGCCGGCCACCACGGCCTCGTCGGGCGCGGGCTTGCGACTGCCTGCACTGCCTGCGCCGCGCTTTGCGCGCGTGGCAGTGGCGGCGGTTTGCGCGGCATCGCCGGCTTCTTCCCTTGCATGCTGCTCGGCTTCTTCCACCGGCACGGGCCGCTCCTGGCGGATCTCGCGCGCCTGCTTGTCGCTGCGCATGCCCATGAAGGCGCCCTGGCGTATCAGGCCGTCATTGGTCCATTGGGCAAACTTCACTTCGGCAATCAGCTTGGGCTGCAGCCAGTGCAGGCCGGGGGCGCCGCGTTTTTTCGGCGGCTCCCGGAACGGCGGCGCATCGGTGGCCAGATCGGCGAAATCCTTGTGCAGCGCGCGCAGGCTGTCGGCATTGAAGCCGGTGCCAACCCGGCCGACGTAGCGCAGGCTGCCATCGTCCCCGAACACGCCCAAGAGCAGCGCACCGAACTTCTCGCGCTTGCCCGCCGGATCGGTGTAGCCGCCCACCACGAACTCCTGGCGCTGCTGGCACTTGACCTTGAGCCAGCTTTCGCTGCGGGTGGCGGCGTAGGGCGCATCGGCGCGCTTGACCATGATGCCTTCCAGGCCATGCATGCAGGCATGCGAGAAGGCGTCGGCCGCCTTGCCCTGCAGATGGTCGCTGTAGCGCACCGGCCCGGCCGGGTCGGCCTTCTCCAGCAGCGTGCGCAGCAATTCCTTGCGCTGGGACAGCTGCATAGCACGCAGGTCATAGCCGTTCAGGTAAGGCAGATCGAACACGTAGTAGGCCAGGCGGCCGCGGTGCTGCGCCATGTTCTGCAGCATCTGGAAGCTGACATTGCCCTGTTCGTCCAGCGCCACCACTTCGCCGTCCAGCCAGGCGCTGTCGGCCGGCAGTTGCGCGGCGGCCTGCGCAATGTCGGGCCACTTCGCGGTCCAGTCATTGCCGGCGCGGGTATAAAACAC
The DNA here is from genome assembly GCF_015352955.1 of Noviherbaspirillum soli. GTDB lineage: Bacteria > Pseudomonadota > Gammaproteobacteria > Burkholderiales > Burkholderiaceae_D > Noviherbaspirillum_A > Noviherbaspirillum_A soli. The sequence continues at coordinate 140,021 of NZ_JACYOX010000005.1, read as the reverse complement.
GGCCTTGCCCTTGTCGATGCGGCACAGGGCGCGATAGCCGTCGAACTTGATCTCGGCCAGCCAGTTGTCGCCTTCCGGCGCGCGGTCGGTCAGCGTGGCCAGTTGCGGCTCGAGCATGGCTGGCAGAGGGGCCTTGATGCCCTGGCCTGTCTTGGCGGGGCTGGCTCGCTTCGCCGCCCTGGGCACGGCCTCGGCGCGCGCTGGTGCTGCGGCTTTCCCGGCTTTGGCGCGGGGTGCCCGCGCCGGTTTGCCGATTCCCTTGCCCGACAACACGCTGTCCGGCAGGCGCTCCGTGATCTCCGCTTCCGCGCCTTCGCGCGCGGCCTCGTCGCGTTCCTTGACCAGCAGCCAGTTGTCCTTGTCCGAGCCCGGCCTGCGCATGCGCAGCAGGGCCCAGCCGCCGGACAGCTTCTCGCCGTCCAGCCTGAACTTCAAATGCCCCTTGCGATAGCCTTCGGCCGGGTCGCCGACCGGGGTCCAGCTGCCGCGGTCCCATACGATGACCTCGCCGCCGCCATATTCATGCGCCGGTATGGTGCCTTCGAAGCTGCCATAGGACACCGGGTGGTCTTCCACATGGACCGCCAGCCGCTTCTCCTTCGGATCGAGGCTCGGACCCCTGGGGATGGCCCAGCTCTTGAGCGTGCCGTCCAGTTCCAGCCGGAAGTCGTAGTGCAGCTTGCTGGCCGCATGCTTCTGGATCACGAAGGACAGCCGTGCGCCGGGCCGGGCCACTTCACCGCGTGGCTCCGGCGTCTTGTCGAAATCGCGCTTTGCGTAATATTTGTCCAGTGTCATGCGCGGGCCCGGGTTTTCCTGGCGGGTTCATGGTGCGCCGCCTTTTTGGCGGGCGCCTTCTTCGCGGCCGGCTTGCCGCGGCTGTTGACGCTTTCCCGCAGCAGCGCCATCAGGTCGACGATATTGTCGCCACGGGCCGGCGCTTCCTCTTCGGCTTCGGGCGGCGTGATGAGCCTGGTCTGGTTGGCCTTGATCTTGCGCTGCACCAGGGCCAGCACGTCTTCGCGGTAGGTGTCGTGATACTGCTCGGGCTCGAAGTCGCCGGCCATGCCCTTGACCAGCGCCAGCGCCATCTCGATTTCCTTTTCCTGCAGCGCCAGCTTGCGGCTATTGCTGCGCGGCAGTTCGAAATCGTCGATCGCGCGGATCTCGTCGTTGTAGCGCAGGGTGTTCATCACGATCATGTCGCCCATGGGCAGCAGCGCCACCAGGTGCTGGCGGGCGCGTATCACCACCTGGGCAATGCCCATCATGCCGGAGCGGGCCAGCGCCTCGCGCAGCAGCGCGTAGACTTTCTCGCCGCCCTTGTCGGGCGTCAGGTAATAGGGATGCTCGAAGTACACCACCGGCACCTCGGCGGCATCGACGAAGGTCATGATGTCCACCGTCTGGGTGGCTTCGACGTTGGCGCGCCTCAGGTCTTCCGGCGACAGCACGACGAAATGGTCCTTCTCGTATTCGTAGCCCTTGACGATGTCGTCCCAGTCGACTTCCTTGCCGGTGTCCTTGTTGATCCGCTTGTAGCCGATCGGCGCGAAGTCGCGCTTGTCCAGCATGGTGAGGTCGAGCTCGTGGCCGCGGTCTTCGGCGGAAAACATCTGCACCGGGATATGAACCAGGCCGAAGCTGATCGCGCCCTTCCACAGGCTTCTCTGCATGGCGTCCTCCTTGTTTTACTTTGCCCCAGTTCAGGCTATGGCAGGACAGGAGAGGGCGCCATAGGACAATTTCTGAAAGCAATGTAGGAATGACAAACGTCGCCGCATGTCAGCAGGGGCCGCTTGCAGCCCGGCGCAATGCGTCCGCCGCGCCAATCTGCGATACTTGCCGCCTTGCCATGCCACCCGCTTCCGCCATCCTCGCATCATGACCGATCTGTCCCAGCCCGCCGCAACCGAACGTCCCGTTTTTACCCATGCCCAGGTCCGCTCCATCATCATCGGCGTTCTGCTCGCCATCCTGATGGGCGCGCTGGACCAGACCATCATCTCGGTAGCCTTGCCGGTGCTGTCGGCCGAGCTGGGCGGCTTCGCCTGGCTGGCCTGGGTAGTGTCGGGCTACCTGGTGGCGGTGGCGGTGATCACGCCGATCTACGGCAAGCTTGGCGACCTCTACGGCCGGCGGCTGATGCTGTCGGTGTCGATCGGCATCTTCCTGGTCGCTTCGGTGCTGTGCGCGCTGTCGACCTCGATGGCGATGCTGGTGGTGGGCCGGGTGCTGCAGGGCCTGGGCGGCGGCGGCCTGATCTCGATCTCGCAGGGCATCATCGCCGACGTGGTGTCGCCGCGCGAACGCGGCCGCTACCAGGGCTATGTCAGCGGCACCTACGCGGTGGCCAGCGTCGCCGGGCCGCTGCTGGGCGGGCTGCTGACGCACTACCTGTCATGGCGCTGGGTGTTCTGGATCAACCTGCCGCTGGGCCTGGCGGCATTCTTCGTCTCGCGTCGCGCGCTGGCCGCGCTGTCGCCGCCGCGGGTGGAGCGCCGCATCGATTATCTCGGCGCGTTCCTGCTGTCGGTGGGCCTGACCGCGCTGCTGGTTGGCATCACGCGCATCGGCCAGGGCGTGGCCTGGGACGAGACGCGCAACCTGGCGCTGTTCGGCGGCGCGCTGGCCGTGCTGGCCGTCTTCCTGCGCCAGCAGGCGCTGGCGGCCGAGCCCATCCTGCCGCTGTACCTGTTTCGCATTCCCACGGTGGTGCTGTGCTGCGGCATCCTGTTCATCGCCTTTGCGCAGGTGGTATCGCTGTCGGTGCTGATCCCTTTGCGCCTGCAGATGCTGACCGGCAGCGGCGCCGACGGCGCGGCGCTGCAGCTGGTGCCGCTGACCCTGGCCATTCCGCTCGGCGCCTACACCGGCGGCCAGCTGATGGCGCGCACCGGCCGTTTCCGGCCGCTGCAGCGCATCGGCGCGGCCATCGTGCCCTTTGGCATCGCCGGCCTGGGCCTGCTCGGACCGGAACGGTATCTGCTCAGCGGCATCCTGATGGTGGCCATCGGCATAGGCATAGGCCTGCAGTTCCCCACCGCGCTGGTGGCGGTGCAGAGCGCGGTGGCGCGCCGCGACATCGGCGTGGCCACCGCCACCGCCGCCTTCTCGCGCTCGCTGGGCGCGGCCATCAGCGTGGCGGTGCTGACCGCCATGCTGCTGTCGGCGCTCCAGGCCAGCGCGCCGCACCTGGCGGGCACGGTGGGTGGCGGCGAGATGATGAAGGACCTGGTCGGCGGCGCGCTGGCCCGGCTGTCCGGCGACGAGCGCGTGCAGGTGGCGGCGGCGGTCAGCCAGTCGTTCAGCCATATCTTCTTCATCAGCGCAGCCTTGTCCTGCTTCTCCTTCCTGTTTGCGTGGCGGCTGCCGGATACGGTGTTGGCCGGGCCTGGCGGGCGTTGATGGAGGCGGGGGGCCATGGGATGCGATGGTGGGCTGAGCTATGGTGGTGGGGGCATGTCGTTGCTTTCGAAGTGGCCGTTGCCGTTGCCGTTGCTTTTGAAGTGGCAGTGAAGTCCCGTTGAGCGCGCCGTGTCAGCGGTGCCCGGAGCGGGAAAAGGTGCGGCGTCTGTCTGAGCCAAGCGTAGCTTGGCGAGTTTAGCCGCGCCCCGCTCCGGGTACCGCTGACACGGGAACCCCCGCGCAGCGGGGGCGCGATCACCGGGTCGCCTTTTTTTGGTTACTTTTTTTGGCGAAGCAAAAAAAGTGACCCGGCCGCCGGGACGGACTCCCGGCTTGTCTCCACGGCAGTGCAGCCGCCTTGCGTCACCCGGCAACGCCCGGGCAGCACTGTCGGTGTTGACGTTGACGTTGACGTTGTTGTTGACGTTTTCAACGCAAACAGCAAACTGCAAAAGCAACTGCTGCTTCGCAGTGACGCCTTACCCCTGGTGACCCAAGGCGACAGCACTGCCGTCATGACCAGGCCGGGTGTTCGCCCCGGCGGGCGAGTCACTTTTTTTGCTTCGCCAAAAAAAGTAACCAAAAAAAGGCGACCCCGACTGTGCCGCCCCGCTGCGCGGGGTTCCCGTGCCGTCGATGCCCGGAGCGGGGCGCGGCTAAACTCGCTCCGCTGCGCTCCACTCAAACAGACGCCGCACCTTTTCCCGCTCCGGGCATCGCCGACACGGCGGTACACAGACGGGGACCCTAACGGCAACGGCAACGGCAACGGCAACGGCAACGGCAACGGCAACGGCAACGGCAACGGCAACGGCACCTTGTGCCATAGCCCCCATCCCACCACAGTGCACCCCGCTCCATATCCGTGCACCGCATCCCCACCTTCCCATCCATGGCTCTGGCACAGCCCTTGCAACACCGAAGGCACGGTGGAAGCGGCTGGTAGTCCGCCAGCTTCCGGAATCCGGGGCATTGCTCTTGCGGAGAGAGCCGCGCGTCCCCCGTCGGTGGGCGCTTGCTATCGGGCCGTCCTGAATTCAATAGCACCGGGCCCTGCCGGCCGGCTCCGGGCTCAATAAACCGCGGCTGTTTGCGGCGCTGCTGATGATCTGCGTCCCCGGCGTGCTGCTGCCTGGCCTGATGGTGACCTCGTTGCGGCTGGCGCTGCTGTAGCCGCCGCACTGGCATGAAAACGAAATGGAGTGACGATGCTGCATCCGCCGCGGCTGTATGTGTACCTGGACGCGGTTGCCCGCGCCGGCTCGATCCGCAAGGCGGCCGAGGCGCTGCATGTGGCGTCCACCGCGCTCAACCGCAAGATACTGGATGCCGAGGAAGACCTCGGCACGCCGCTGTTCGAGCGGCTGCCGCGCGGCGTGCGCCTGACCGCTGCCGGCGAGGTGATGCTGTCGTTCGTGCGGCGCAGCCTGTCCGAACTGGAGTCGGCAACCAGCCAGGTCGAGCAGCTGCGCGGCCTGATGCGCGGCGAGGTGCGGCTGGGCTGCGCGGAGTCGGTCGGCACCGACATCGTTCCGCGCATCGTCGCCGGCTGGCAGGCCAGGCATCCCGGCGTGCAGTTTCATTTGCAGGTGGGCGGGACGCAGAGCCTGATGGCGGCGCTGATGCAGGACGAGGTCGAGCTGGTGGTGGCGCATGACCCGCCGCCACCGCCGCAGGTCAAGCTGCTGGCCGACATGGCGCAACCGCTGCATGTGATGATGCGGCCCGACCATCCGCTGGCGTCGCGCCGCAGCCTGCGCCTGGCTGATTGCCAGGCCTATCCGGTCGCGCTGGGCGATACCTCCTTCGGCAGCCGCCGGCTGATCGATGCGCACATCGCCAGATCCAGGCTGAAGCTGCGCACGGTGGTCCAGTCCAGCTCGGTGGAAACCATCAAGGCCTTTGCCCGCCATGGCGATGCGCTGTGCTTTCAGTTCGAAGCCGGCACGCGGCGCGACTGCGCGCTGGGGGAGCTGGTCAGCCTGCCCCTGACCGATGCGGCGCTGGCCGGCAGCCGGCTGCAGCTGGTGGCGCGCGCCGGCCGTACGCTGCCGGTGGCGGCGCTGACCTTTGCCGAGGCGCTCAGGCAGGCGCTGTTCGAGGATGGCTAGCAGGAGTTGTCCGGCGCGCTTCCGGCTTGCAGCGGTACTGTAGCCTGCAGGACGCTCAACATGCAGCCCAAGGCATGATGCGCCCGCTGTGCATCAGCGGGCAGCCGCTACAGTATCCGGTTGAACCACAGCATCGACAGTCCGGCTGCCAGCAGCGCGAGGAAGGCCGCCACCGCCGAGAAGAGCGCCGTGATCTCGGTCGATTTCTTTTCCATCACCAGACGGGAATTCAGCGATTTGTAGATGTTGGTCAGGTCGGTGGCATTGCCGGCATAGAAGTACTGCGCATGGGTGGTCTTGGCGATGTCCTTCAGCGCATCCTCGTCGAGGCGCACCCGCATCGACCAGCCTTCCTCGCCCAGGATCTCGCCATTGACCGTGCCGACGCCGACCGTGAAGATGCGGATGCCGCGCTCGGCGGCCATCTTTGCCGATTCCAGCGGGTCAGGGCCGGTGGTGGTCTGGCCGTCGGTAAGCAGGATGATCACCGCCGACGAGTAGGAGCCGGGCGCCACCGGCTTGAATTCCTGGGCCGGGGCCTGGCCTTGCGCCACCTGCTTGTCGAGCGAGCGGGCGCCGCCTTCGCGCTTGGCCGGGCGCGGATTGTCCGACTGCAGGTCGAATTCGACTTCCGGGATCAGCGCCTTGAGCGACACCAGGATGCCGCTGCCGACCGCGGTGCCGCGCTGCAGCTGGAAGCGGTCGATCGCGGCCAGCAGGTCTTCCTTGACCCGGGTCGGCGCCTGCACCAGCGAGGCGGTGCCGGCGAAGGACACCACGCCTATGCGGGTGGTCTGCGGCTGGTCCTCGATGAAGGCGCGCGCTGCCGCCTGCGCCGCGGCGAGGCGGTTGGGCTGCACGTCATTGGCGCGCATGCTGCCCGAGACGTCGATGGCCAGGATCACGGTCTCGTTCATCGACGGCAGCGTGACCACCGCCGCCGGACGGGCCACGGCCAGCAGCATCAGGATGAGTGAAAGCAGGAACAGCAGCGGCGGTATGTGGCGCCGCATGCGCTGCGCCGGCCCCATCGCCTCCCTGACCATGGCCAGGCTGGCGTAGCGCACCGCCATGCGCTTCCTGCGTCGCAGCAGCCAGAAGTACAGGCCCAGCAGCAGCGGCACGAGCAGCAGCAGGAACAGCATTTCTGGCCACAGAAAAGTCATTTAATGCTCCAGATGTTTGGGCAGCACGCCGCCGGCCGACAGGCTGCTGCGGCGGCGGCGCAGGTCGGCGAAGCGCAGCACCGCGTCCATCAGATGGTCTTCGGTGGACAGTTCCAGCACGTCGACGCCGGCATGCGAGAACGCGCTGCGCAGCGCGTTCTCGCGGGCTTCGGCCAGCGCGGCGAAGCGCTTGCGAAAGCCGCGGTCGTGGGTGTCGACGAACAGCTGCTCGCCGCTTTCGGCATCCTGCATCATCAGGAAGCCCAGGTCGGGCAGGTCCTGCTCCAGCGGGTCGTAGAGCCGCACCGCCAGCACCTCATGCCGCTGCGACAGCTGGGCCAGCGGCTTTTCCCAGCCGGGCTCGCTGATGAAGTCCGACACCACGAACAGCAGCGAGCGCCGGGCGATGGCATGGCCGGCGGACTGCAGCAGGTCCTGCAGCCGGGTTTTCGACGGCGCCGGCGCCGATGCGGCGCGCCGGGCCGCCGGCTGGCGCGTCTGTTCCGCCAGCGCCAGCATGCGGTGCAGGATGTGCAGCACATGGCGGCGCCCGCTGCCGGCCGGGATTACCGCCTCCACCTTGCCGCTGTAGAGCACGGCGCCGACCCGGTTGCCGTGGCGCGACAGCATGCGCGCCAGCACGCCCACCAGTTCGGTGGCGATCGCGCCTTTCTTGATCGCGCCGGAGCCGAAGTCGAGCGAGGAGGTCAGGTCCAGCAGGAACCAGGCGCTGGTCTCGCGCTCCTCGTTATAGACCCGCACATGCGGCGTCTGCAGCCGGGCGGTGACGTTCCAGTCGATATGGCGCACATCGTCGCTGTGCTGGTATTCCCGCAGGTCGGCCAGGTCCACGCCGTGGCCGCGGAACAGGGTGCGGTAGTCGCCGTGCAGCAGGCCATCGAGCCGCCGCAGCACGGTCCATTCGAGCCGGTGCAGCAGGGCTTCAGGCGTTGTTGTCGTAGCGGACATGGGCTTCGAGCGCGCGTTCCGGCGCCGGCAGGTGCTTCATGATGCGCTGGATCAGCATGTCGCTGTTGATGCCTTCCGACAGCGCCTGGTAGGACAGCGACAGCCGGTGCCGCAGCACGTCGGGCGCGATGTCGACCATGTCTTCCGGAAGCGCGTAATTGCGGCCGCGCAGGAAGGCCAGCGCCCGTGCGCATTCCACCAGGCCTATGGTGGCGCGCGGGCTGGCGCCGTAGGTCAGGTAGGGCGCCACGTCGCGCACGCCCAGTTTTTCCGGCTCGCGGGTGGCGGCCACCAGCCGCACCGCGTACTGGATCAGCGACGGGTCGACATAGCCGTTGCGGCATTCCCGCTGCAGCTCCGCCAGGTGCTCCATGCTGGTGACCGCGGCCACCGAGGGCGCCGGGCCGGTGACCCGGTTGGCGATCACGAATTCCTCCTCCTCGGTCGGATAGCCGACCAGGATCTTCATCATGAAGCGGTCGACCTGGGCTTCCGGCAGCGGATAGGTGCCCTCGGTCTCGATCGGATTCTGGGTCGCCATCACCAGGAAGGGCTGCGGCACCTTGTGGGTCTCGCCGGCGATGGTGACCTGGTATTCCTGCATGACTTCCAGCAGCGCGCTCTGCACCTTGGCCGGCGCGCGGTTGATCTCGTCGGCCAGCAGCAGGTGGGTGAACACCGGGCCGAAGGAAGTGGAGAAGTCGCCGGTCTTCTGGTTGTAGATGCGGGTGCCGACCAGGTCGGCCGGCACCAGGTCGGGCGTGAACTGGATGCGCTTGAAATTGCCGCGCAGGGTGCGCGCCAGGGTCTTCACGGTGAGGGTCTTGGCCAGGCCGGGCACGCCTTCCACCAGCAGATGGCCCTGGGCCAGGATGGCCACCAGCACCCGCTCCAGGAAATGGTCCTGTCCCACCACCACTTTCTTGACTTCATAGAGCACTTGCTCCATCTGCCGCGATACATCGGTGCCGCCGGTCTGACGTTCTATCATGGGATTGTTCCGTTTGCGTTCAGAAGGGCGACATGCCGACCGCCGCCGCCGCGTTTTCGATCGGGACCGCGAAGCCGATGCCGATGAATACACCCTGGTCGCCAGGGTTGAGGATGGCGGTCACGATGCCGACCACCTCGCCGTCCATCGTCACCAGCGGTCCGCCGGAATTGCCGGGATTGGCGGCGGCGTCGAACTGGATCAGGTTGGATAGGATCTTGTTGCCTTCCGGCGAGCGGTATTCCCGCTTCAGGCCGGACACGATGCCGGCCGACACCGACGGGCCGATGCCGAACGGGAAGCCGACGGCGATCACATGGTCCCCCATCGCCAGGTCGCGGCTGGGACGCAGGGTGGCGGCCACCAGGTCGTCGGGTATGGTCTTGGCCTGCAGCACCGCAAGGTCGTTCTCGGGCTGCACATTCATCACGCCGGCTTCGGAGACGCTGCCGTCGGCGAAGGTGATCTGCACCCGCTCGGCGCCGGCCACCACATGCAGGTTGGTCAGGATCACGCCCTTGTCCAGGATCACCACGCCGGTGCCCACGCCCTTGACCACATCGCCTTCCTTGCCGTCGACATGGCCGAGCTGGCGTATGCGCACCACCGAGGGATGGACTGCGCGAAAGGCGCGCGCCTCGGCCGAGGGCATCACCTTTTCCTGCATGGTGTGCAGCACCGCTGCGTCGATGTCTTCCTGCTTCAGCTCGCGCGGCAGCGGCCGGCTGGCGGTCCAGGCCATCATCAGCGTCAGGGTCAGCAATGCCGAGCCGAGCACCAGCAGCAGGCGCTCATGGCGCGCCATTACGCTGCGCAGGCGCTGCATGCGGCGTGGCTTGCCGTGGATGGACGTTGTGGAAGAGGGCGCTGGGCTGGCAGCGGCTGCGGGAGAGGGCGAAGCAGGCTTGCGGCTGTCTTCTGGAACCGGCGCGCCGTCAGGGGGCGACGCAGGCTGTCTGGGAGGACTGCGGCGTGAGCTGCTGTAGAGCGGCGCTTTCTTCATCAGATCCTGTCCGGATAGTCTGATTAAAATGCAAACGGTCTGTCGAAGGTATCACTTATCGAACTTGTTTGCATCGGCAGTGCGTCGATTTTTTTCATCGCTTGATTGTTCGCAAATTCAAGGCGGCAGCTGGCCTTTCGATGATTCCACGCAAGCCCGGACTGGCCTGCCGGCCGAACTGTTCAACCTGCTTCACATCTAAATTTATCAATCGATGAATAAGGAGCAGATCATGGCAGACAGCACCCTGGACCCGGACTATCTCACCAGCGGCCCGGATCGCAGCCTGGGACGGGGCCACGGCACCGACGCGCTCGGTCCCAGCGACATTTCCGATACCGGCAGCGACATGCAGGGGCCGGGTCTTTCACGCGATGTCGGCCTGGACATGGAAATGGGCACCACCTCCGACCCGGATGCCTCGATGGCTGGCGGCACCGCCGGTCCCGACGTCGGCGATGCCAATCTCGACAGCGATTCCGACTCTGGCGGCACCGGCGAGCGGGCCGCGGCAGCGCGCGACAGCATCGAGGCCGATGGCAATGACATCGATACCGATCGGGTGGAAAACGTGGAAGCCATCGATCCCGGAGACGCCGACGTCGACGCCGGAAGATAGTAGGCCGTCCCGCGCAGCAGGCGGGGAGAAAAGGAAAAAGCCCGCGTCGTTGGACGCGGGCTTTTTTTGTCTCCTCACCTTCAGGCAATGGATTTTTTTGTATGAAGCCCGCGCATTCTGCCTGATTTCGGTGGAACCGCCAACAACAAAAAAAGCCCGCGTTGCCTTGCGGCCGCGGGCTAACCCGTTCCCTTAACGGAAGGAGGAGACGGACGAATCATATCCCATATACGGCATATTGTATCCTTGGAGAAATATATTGCCGTATAAAAACAACGAAAAGTTTCTAAAAATCAAATCTGGAATTATCTCCAGGAAATAAATTTTATAATGACTGATGTCGCTAAAAGCTGCCTTCTATCTGTTATCTTCCTGGAAATTATCATAAATGAATAAGTTGCTGTTTTCTATGGCTGCTGTTGTTGCCTTTCCGGTTACCGGATTTGCCATGGGTCACGACCTCTCGGTGTCGGCAGGTACGACCGGATTTGCGGTCCATGTCGTCACGCCCCTGAACGACAAGCTGAGCCTGCGCGTTGGCGCAAGCCTGCTCGAACATGACCAGTCCGAGCGCACCCGTTCTGTCGATTACGATTTCCAGCTCAGGCTGCGCACAATTGACATGCTGCTGGACTACTACCCGGTCGACCAGGGTTTTCGCCTGACCGGCGGCCTGATGTTCAATGGCAACCGGATCGATGCGGCCGGCCGGCCCAATGCCAGCGGCGGCTATGTGATCAACAACCGTCGCTACAGCGCGTTGGAAGCCGGAAGACTGGATGGCCGCATCGACTTCCGCAATCTCGCGCCCTACCTCGGGCTGGGCTGGGGCAAGGCGCCCCGTGCGGAAAAGGGCTGGGGGGTCGCTCTGGATGTGGGTGCAATGCTGCAAGGCAGACCGCGCGTGGCGCTGGCTACCAGCGGGTGCGGCCTGCCGGAGCCAATGTGCGCACAATTAGCCGAGGACGTCAGCGTCGAGCGTGCCAGCCTTAGCGACAAGGTCGACAATTTCCGCGTATATCCAGTCATCAGGGCTGGCGTTACCTACCGCTTCTGACAGCGCCCGAGCGAGCCTCTGGCGTGGCTGCTGCACGCCCGCGCCAGGGGATCTGCATTGGTAAAGCCGTGGTCTACAGGGCGTGCCAGGCATCTCCATTACCATTGTTTCCCTAAAGACAATAATGCATTGCCGTCCGCAGCATTTATCCGGGCGGCGGGGCAACGTACACTCCCGCCTGGAACAGACTCGTACCATCTTTCTGCGCGTTGACGCTATATACGCAGGGAAGTATTGTTCTGCGGTTCTGCTTTCCGTGTTTCGGCTATATTACTGCCTAGTCAATTAAAGCCGACATTGAAACGCCCTGCTGGCATTTCCTGGCGCATGATGCCGGGTCATCCGGTTCCTATCCGAACATTTCCACGAGTACAGCATGACGAGATTCACGCCAATACGATCCGCCAGGATCAAGGCCGGCGCCGTCGCCCTGACTGGCGCGCTGCTGCTGTCTTCCTGCGCCAGCTTCAAGGGCATAGAGAGCGGCAAGCAGTTGCAGATGCCGTCCAACCTATCCGCCAGCGCCAGCCTGCCGGCCCAGGGCGGCGCCTGGCCCACCCTGGACTGGGTGGCCCAACTCGGCGGCGCGCCGCTGCGGGCGCTTGTGGAAGAGGCGCTGGCCGACAATCCCGGCCTGCAGGTCACCGCGGCGCGCCTGGCCTCGGCGCAGGCTGCCGTCGACCTGAGCCGCGCCAACCGCCTGCCCACCGTGGGCGCCGGCCTCAGCAGCACCTACCAGCGCTACACCGAGACCGGTCTGATTCCGCCGCCGCTGGCTGGCGAATACAAGGCCGACACCCAGCTTGCGCTGAATTTCTCCCATGAACTGGACTTCTGGGGGCGGCACGATGCCGAACTGCGCGCCGCGCTGGCGCAGGGCAGGGCGGTCGACGCCGAGCAGTACAGCGCGCGCCTGACGCTGACGGCCGCCATCAGCCGCGCCTGGCTGCAGCTGGCGCGCCAGAACGCCCAGCTGGAACTGACCCGGCAGCAACTGGTGGCCCGCGAAAAGCTCGGCCGCCTGACCGCGCTGCGCTTCAAGGCCGGCCTGGACACGGAAAGCGAGAGCGAACAGACGCGCCAGCAGCTGGAAGGCTTGCGCGCCGAGATCGTGCAGTGGCAGGAAGCGATGGCCCTGACCCGCAACCAGCTGGCCGCGCTGACGGGCAAGGGCCCGGACCGCGGCCTGGCGATCGCCGCGCCGGCGCTGCCGCCGGACTCGGCAACGGCCTTGCCCGACCAGCTGCCGCTGGGCCTCCTGGGCCGCCGGCCCGATATCGTCGCCAGCCGCTGGCGGGTCGAGGCGGCGCAGGGCGAGATCGCCAGCGCCAAGGCGCAGTTCTATCCGAATGTGAACCTGACTGCCTTCGCCGGCTTTTCCACGCTGTCGCTGCCGCGCCTGCTGGAGGCGGGCAGCCGCATCGTCGGCATTGGCCCGGCCATCCGCCTGCCGGTGTTCGAAGGCGGCCGCCTGCGCGCGCAGCTCAAGGGCCGGGTCGCCGGCTATGACAATGCGGTCGCCGGCTATAACCAGACGCTGGTGGATGCGCTGCGCGATGTGGCCGACCAGGTGCAGTCGCTGCGCGCAGCCGAGGCGCAGGGCGGCCATCAGCGTGCCGCCACCCAGGCCGCCGGCAATGCGCTGCGCCTGGCGCGCGAGCGCGAGCGGGTCGGCACCACCAACATGCTGCCGGTGCTGGCCAGCGAACTGGCGCTGATCGTGCAGCGCAAGGTCGAGCTGGAAAACCAGGCGCGCCGCGCCGACCTGCGCGTGAACCTGATCCGGGCGCTGGGCGGCGGCTTCGACGCCGATGCCGCCGGCCTGGCCACCGAACAATCCTCTCCTTCATCGAAATCCGCATCATGACCATGCAAAGTTCCGCTCCACAGGCCGCGCCAGCCCCAACGCCGGCCCCGGCCCGCAACGGCAAGCGCCGTGTTTTCCTGATTGGCTTCACCCTGCTGGTGCTGGCCGCGCTGGTGGCCTACGGCATCTGGTGGTTTATCTTCGCCCGCCATTTCGAAAGCACCGACGACGCCTATGTCGCCGGCAATGTGGTGCAGGTCACGCCCCAGGTCGGCGGCACCGTCATCGCCATCCATGCCGACGACACCGAGCGGGTGGAAATGGGCAAGCCGCTGGTGGAACTCGATCCGGCTGACGCCAGGGTGGCGCTGGCCCAGGCCGAGGCGCAGCTGGCCCAGACCGTGCGCGAGACCCGCACCCTGTTCGTCAACACCGGCGCGCTCAATGCCAACATCGCGCTGCGCAGCACCGAGCTGGCCCGCGCCCGCGACGACCTGGCGCGCCGCACCCGCCTGACCGGCACCGGCGCCGTGTCCGGCGAGGATATCGATCATGCGCGCAATGCCGTCAAGGCGGCGGAGTCGGCGCTGCAGGCCGCGCGCGAGCAACTGGCGTCCAACCAGGCGCTGACCAGCAGCACGCCGGTGGCCGAGAATCCGAACGTGCTGCGCGCCGCCGCGCAGGTGCGCTCCGCCTATCTCGCCTATGCCCGCACCAGGCTGCCGGCGCCCATCACCGGCTATGTGGCGCGGCGCTCGGTGCAGGTTGGCCAGCGCGTCGCGCCCGGCGCGCCGCTCTTGTCCATCGTGCCGCTGGATGCGCTGTGGGTGGACGCCAACTTCAAGGAAGGCCAGCTGGCGCAGATGCGCATCGGCCAGCCGGCGACCCTGCATTCCGACCTGTATGGCGACGACGTGGTCTATCACGGCCAGGTGGTGGGCCTTGCCGCCGGCACCGGCGCCGCCTTTGCCTTGCTGCCGGCGCAGAATGCCAGCGGCAACTGGATCAAGGTGGTGCAGCGGGTGCCGGTGCGCATCAGGCTCGACCCTAAGGAACTGGCTGAAAAGCCGCTGCGCATCGGCCTGTCGATGGAAGTGAAGGTGGATATCGCCCATGCCGAAGGCACGTCCCTGACATCCAGCGGCGCGGCGCGCACCGCGCCGGCCTACGAGACCCGGGTATTCGATGCCGCCGACCGCGAGGCCGAGCAGGACATCGCCCGCATCATCGCCGACAACAGCGCGGCCGTGGCGAAGCGCTGAGATGGCCACCGCTCCCCGCGCCGCCCTGCCGCCGCTGAGCGGCACGCCGCTCGTGCTGGGCACGCTGGCGCTGTCGCTGGCGGTGTTCATGAACGTGCTCGACTCGTCGATCGCCAACGTGTCCATCCCGGCCATTTCCGGCGACATGGGCGTGTCGCCGCAGCAGGGCACCTGGGTGATCACCTCGTTTGCCGTGTCGAACGCGATCTCGGTGCCCCTGACCGGCTGGCTGACGATGCGCTTCGGCCAGGTGAGGCTGTTCATCACCTCCATCCTGCTGTTCGTGCTGGCTTCCTTCCTGTGCGGCGTCGCGCCCAGCATCGAGATCCTGATCGCCGCCCGCGTGCTGCAGGGCGCGGTGGCCGGGCCGATGATCCCGCTGTCGCAGTCGCTGCTCTTGGCCAGCTATCCGCCGGCCAAGAGCGGCATGGCGCTGGCGTTCTGGGGCATGACCACGCTGGTGGCGCCGATCATGGGGCCGCTGCTGGGCGGCTGGATCTCGGACAACTACACCTGGCCGTGGATCTTCTACATCAACATCCCGATCGGCCTGTTCGCGGCGTGGGCCAGCTGGTCGATCTACCACACCCGCGAATCGAAGACGGTGCGCCTGCCGATTGACAAGATCGGCCTGGCGCTGCTAGTGATCTGGGTCGGCTCGCTGCAGCTGATGCTGGACAAGGGCAAGGAGCTGGACTGGTTCGCCTCCGGCGAGATCATCGTGCTGACCGCGGTGGCGCTGGTGGCCTTCGTCTACTTCATCATCTGGGAACTGGGCGAGGACCATCCGGTGGTGGACCTGTCGCTGTTCGCGGGCCGCAACTTCAGCGGCGGCGTGGTGGCGATCTCGGTGGCCTATGGCCTGTTCTTCGGCAGCCTGGTGATTTTGCCGCTGTGGCTGCAGACCCAGATCGGCTATACCGCCACCGAGGCCGGCAAGGTGATGGCGCCGGTCGGCATCTTCGCCATCCTGCTCTCGCCGCTGGTGGGCAAGATGCTGCCCAAGGTGGACGCGCGCTTCGTCGCCTCGACCGCTTTCCTGATCTTCGCGCTGGTGTTCTTCCTGCGCTCGCGCTTCACGCCCGAAGTCGACACCATGACGCTGATGATCCCGACCGTGATCCAGGGCGCGGCGATGGCGATGTTCTTCATTCCGCTGACGTCCATCATCCTGTCCGGCCTGTCGCCGGATCGCATCCCGGCGGCGGCCGGCCTGTCGAACTTCGTGCGCATCATGTTCGGCGGCATGGGCACCTCGCTCACCTCGACGCTGTGGGACAGCCGCAGCACGCTGCACCATGCACAGCTGGCCGAGCATGCCGGGCCATCCAACCCGGCTTTCAGCCAGGCGGTGCAGGCGATGCAGGCGCAGGGCATGTCGGAGCAGGGCGCCTGGGCCGTGATCGAGCGCAGCCTGTCGGTGCAGGCGGGCACGCTGGGCGCGACCGACATCTTCTACATGTCGGCCATCCTGTTCATTCTGCTGATCGGGCTGGTATGGATGACGCGGCCGGTGAGGTCGAAGACGCCGGTGGATGCGGGTGGGGCGCATTGAGGGGGCGGGGGCAGTGCGGTTGCCTTCCGTAGGGTGCAATACCCGAAGGGCATTGCACCGTGGTCGCCGACCGGGATGGCATTGTCGGCCGACTTCGTTGATCGACTGATGGCGTAATGCCCCTTCGGGGTATTACGCCCTACCGACGCAGCACCTTTTCCGCTTCGAACGCCGCTGCCGCGGCGCGCTCAACGCGATTCAAACCCAACAGCCAATTCAACAGTAACGGCAACTGTCGCTGTGCGCATATCAAGTGCAGCCGCAACCGCGGAAGCCCCTGTAACCGCTGCCATGAAGGCTTACCCCGAGCCTGACCAGTCGAAAATTGCCTGCGCCATCCGCGACGCGGCGAGAAGACGGAATCCAGTGCCCGGAACAATACGGCCACCATCGTCAGGTCAACCGCATTCAACCTCGTCAACCGTGCCGCGCCGCTTCCATCAACGCCCGCGCCAGCCCGTTATGGCGCTCCACCAGCGGCCCCAGGTCCAGCGTGGCGAGCTGGCCTTCCTTCACCACCACCCGGCCATGGATGATGCTGCAATCCACATTCGATGGCGTGCAGAACACCAGCGCCGCCACCGGGTCATGCAGCGCGCCCGCATAAGCCAGCTGGTCCAGCCTGAACATCACCAGGTCGGCCGACATGCCTGGCGCCAGCGCGCCGATGTCGTCCCGTCCCAGCACCTTCGCGCCGCCCAGCGTGGCCAGCTCCAACGCCTGGCGTGCCGTCATCGCATCCGGGCCGAACCCCACCCGCTGCAGCAGCATGGCCTGGCGCGCCTCGCCCAGCATGTGCGCGCCGTCGTTGGAGGCGCTGCCATCCACGCCCAGGCCGACCGGCACGCCATGGTCCAGCATGTGCCGCACCGGCGCGATGCCGGAGGCCAGCCGCATGTTCGAGCAGGGGCAGTGCGCCACGCCGGTATGGGTGCGGGCAAACAGCTCGATGCCGGGCTGGTCGAGCTGCACGCAGTGGGCATGCCAGACATCATGGCCGACCCAGCCGCAGTCCTCGGCGTATTGCGCCGGCGTCATGCCGAATTTCTCCAGGCTGTAGGCGACGTCGTTGACGTTCTCGGCCAGGTGGGTATGCATGGCCACGCCATGGCTGCGCGCCAGCTCGGCGGATGCCTTCATGAGGTCGCGCGAGACCGAGAACGGCGAGCAGGGCGCCACCGCGATGCGCAGCATCGCGTGGCGGCTGGCGTCATGCCATGTCTCGATCAGGCGCTGGCTGTCCTTCAGGATCGCGTCTTCCTGCTCCACCACCGCGTCCGGCGGCAGGCCGCCCTTGCTCTGGCCGACGCTCATCGCGCCGCGGGTGGCATGGAAACGCATTCCGATCTGCCGCGCCGCCTCGATGCTGTCGTCCAGCCGGCAGTCGTTCGGGTAGATGTAGAGATGGTCGCTGCTGGTGGTGCAGCCCGACAGCATCAGCTCGGCCATCGCGGTCTGGGTGGAGACCCGTATCATCTCGCCGGTCAGCCCTGCCCAGACCGGATACAGCGCGCCCAGCCACTTGAACAGCTCGCCGTCCTGCGCATCCGGCACCACCCGCGTCAGGCTCTGGTACATGTGGTGATGGGTATTGACCATGCCGGGCATGACCAGGCGGCCGCTGGCGTCGATGATCTCGTCGGCCTCGCCCGGCAGCTCGGCGCTCGGGCCGACCTGTTCGATCACATGGCCGCGGATGAAGACTGCGCCATCCGGTATCTCGCGGCGCTGTGCATCCATGGTGACGAGCAGGCGGGCGTTGCGCACCAGCAGGGTCTTGCCGGCGGCGGAGGAAGCAGGGGAAAGAGGCATGGTTCAGGATGGTGTTGAATGAAGGCGTTCAGGAAGCGGCGCGTGGCTGCAGCTCGCGGGCGACCGCGCCGATCAGGTCGCGCAGCCACTTGTGTTCGCTCGCATGATGCACCCGGTCATGCCAGAGCTGGTAGAAGCGCATCGGCGGAAATTTCAGCGGCACGCTATAGGTCTTCAGCGGCAGGTTCTGTTCATAGAAGCGCAGGAACTGGCGGCCGGTGGTCAGCACCAGGTCGCTTTGCAGCAGCATGTAGGGCATCTGGCCGAAGTATGCCGACTCCACCACCACGTTGCGCCGCAGGTTGTGGCGTTCCAGGAAGGACTCGATCACGCCGTGATAGCCGGGCATCATCTGCGACGGCGCCACATGCGGCAGCGACAGGTAGTCTTCCACCGTCATCGCATCCGGCGCGGTGCGGCGGGCATAGGCGCAGTCGGCGCGCATGATGCAGGCGATCGGGTCCTGGAACAGCTTGGCCAGGTGCAGGTGCGCGGGCGGCTCGTCCCAGTTGGCGATCACCAGGTCGAGGTCGCCGTCCGACAGCAGTCGGATATGGTCGATGTCGCGGCTGATGTTCAAGATCACCACCCGGCTCTTCGGCGACTCGCGCCGCACCCGCGCCACCACGTTGGGCAGGAACTGGCTGTCCAGGTAATCGGGCGCGGCGATGCGGAAGGTGCGTGCTTCCTCGCGCGCCTCGAACGGCAGCTTCTGCACGAACAGCCGCTCGGTCTCGTCGAGAATGCGCTTGGCCGGCTTCAGCAGGCTTTCGCCATGCTGCGTGGGCACCATGCCGCGCGAGCCGCGCACCAGCAACGGGTCGCCGGTCAGCTCGCGCAGCTTGCGCAGCGAGGCCGAGATCGACGGCTGCGGCTGGTTCAGCTTCAGCGCCACCCGCGACACATTCTTTTCCGATAGCAGCAGGTAAAGGATGCGGATCAGGTGAATGTCGATGTGGGCGGGCAGGCGGGACATGGAAGGCGGGCGGGCTGTTGAAGCGTTGACCCGGACTATACCGGAAGCGGCGGGTGGGGCGCCAGGTTGTACCGTCGGCAGGCGTGGGAAAACCTGGGGGCGGAAGACTTGCCATGCCTGCCAACGCGGCAGGGCAGATCAGTTGTCGCGCGGGCGAGGGTGACCTTTTTGCAGCAAGGCGACGACGCCGCTGTGTCCGGCCCGGCTGGCATGCTGCTGCGCCGTATAGCCTTGCCGGCATTTGTGATGCAGGTTTGCCCCAAATTTCAGCAGCAGCTCGACGGTGGATACTTTTCCCTGCTTGGCGGCGAAAATCAGCGCGGTGCGGCCGTAGGCATCGGCATGCTGGACCGTTGCGCCGCGCCGCCTGAGCAGGATGACAATCGCGTCATGGCCATTGGCCGCGGCCAATGTGAGCGGCGCGTGGGAGCCAGGCGCGGCATCCGGCTTGGCTCCCTGTTCAAGCAGGTATTTGACCAGATCGGCATGGCCATTCACTGCGGCGTGCCCCAGCGCCGAAAGGCCAAACCGGTCTGGCGCGTCAAGGCTGGCCTTGTGCTCGAGCAGGGTCTTGACGGTAGCAAGCCGGCCAAAGGCCGCGGCGGCATGCAGCGGCGTTTCTCCACGGGCGGATGGCTGGTTGACATTGGCTCCCTTGTCGAGCAGCAGGTTGATCAGCGCCTCGCCGGTCCCATGCGCCACAGGTCGATCCCTGTCGGGTGCCGCCTTGGATTGGTAGGTCGGCACGCTGGCGGCCAGCCAGAGCGGTGTGCAGTGGTTATGGCTTGCATGGTTGACCAACGCGCCGCGTTCCAGCAGGAGGCTGGCAACATCATCACGGCCATTGGCCACGGCCAGGCACAAGGGAGTCATGCCATTGACGTTCTGCTGCTCGATATCCACGGCGCTGCTAATGGAAAGCTTCTGCCATCCGTGTATCAGCCTTTCGCCAACAGGAGGGTTGCCATTGCCATTGCCATTGCCATTGTCGTTGTCGTTGTCGTTGTCGTTGTCGTTGTCACTTTCGACTGACTGCATTTCCGATCCCGTGTTGATTGACAGCGTGGTGTCGGCATCGCCGATCAGCTTGGAGACCATGTCCCTGTGACCATAACGGGCTGCCAGGGCCAGCGCGGAATTGCCTTCCCTGTCGACTTCCGGAGCCTTGACGGCGGCGATGCTAGGCAACAGGGGGCCAAGCACCGGTATCCTGGCGAGCGCCGCCAGTATGCCTGTTGTGGGCTCGGCCGATTTCAGGAAGGCCTGTTCCGCCATCTCCAGCAGATCGGCGATCGCCTCGTGCCCCTGGGCTATGGCTTCCAGCTTCGCGCTGCGTCCGGCCGCATTGACGTGCAGGACATGGGCCTTTGCCTGCAGCAGTTCCCTGACGACGGCTTCGTGGCCATCGGCGGCCGCGAGGATGAGCGCCGTGTCCTTTTTCTTGTTGGGCGTATTGATGTCATAGAGCTTGTTTGCGCGAACAGGCGTAAGCAGGACCTTGAGTGTGTCCAGGTTGCCGTTTGTAGCCGCGATCACGATGCCGGAATTGCCGGCATGGTCCAATAGCAAATGGGTGGCATGATGGTTGAAGAGCAGGTTCACCATGTCAGGATCCGCGCTGGCGACAGCCCATAGCAGCGCATTCATGCCCTTGATGTCGCGGCCATGCAGGTTGGCCCCTTGCTTCAACAGAAATTCCGCCGTTTCCCCATGGCCGTTCAGCGCAGCCAGCATCAATGCCGTGCGGCCCCATTTGTCGGCCTGTTCCAATAATCCCGCCACCGCCTGGCGCGCTTTTGGACCGGTGCTCTTTCGGCAGTGGCTGAGCAGAGTGTCGACGACATGGAAATGGCCCTTGGCGGCCGCCAGGGTGAAGGCGCTATGGCCGTCATCGGACTGATGGTCCGGATCGGCGCCGGCCGCCAGCAGAAATTCCACTCCCTTCCAGTCGCCTTTTTGGGCAATGACAGCGAGCGCGCAGTTGCCATCCTCGTCAGGCAAGTCACAGCCCAGGGTCAGCAGTTCCGCGGCGATCTGACTGCTGTTGAAATGCACGGCGAGCGTCAGCAGTGTTTCGCCGCGCCTGCCATCGCTCAGAAAGCCGGTCTCCTTGGCAATGAGCGCATGCATGATGGGCAGCGAATCGAACCGCATGGCCAGTGTCAGCGCCGATTCGCCGTCCGCCCTTTGCTGTATCGGCGATGCGCCTGCATCACGCAAAACCGGGATGATGGCAGCCTGCTGCGCCGCCACGGCATGCATCAATGGGCTTGTATCAGCCGGATCGATGCCGTTGACCTCCGCGCCAGCGCACAGCAGCAGGCGGACCATGTTTTCATTGCCACTGCGAACGGCGTATCCCAGCAGGGTAGTGTCGCGCTGGTCGAGGCACTCGATGTCCATGCCGCCGGCAGCCACCATGCGCGCGGCAGTCTTGAAATCTTCCTTGAACACCGCCTTGCAAAGTTCTTCCTGGCGCTCGGCTTCTGGCCTGTCCCGGTGGCGTTGCGCGGCGGACTCGTAGGCGTGGAGATTGGGCTTTTCCGTCAATGCGGACGTAGTCGAATTGCTGTCGGATGCAGTCGACACCGCATCATGCGTCAGCAGGATTTCGACAGCGACGCCGCGCCCTTGCTGCACCGCCAGCATCAGCGCCGTGGCGCCGCCGGAAGTCAGCAGGTCTACGCCGGCGCCGTGCTGCAGCAGTGCAAGCAAGGCGCGGTTGCTTCCCTTGAAAGCGGCGTGATGCAGTGCGGTGTATCCGTCCTGGTCGACCTCGCTGAGGTGCGCCTCTGGCATGTTGTCATTGGCCGCGGCGGGCGCGGGCCGAATGCCTCCGGATTTCTGCGCAAGCAAGCGATCAATCCCGGCTATGTCATCCCGTCTTGCGGCTTTCATCAGTGGGCTGAGAACCTTCGCCTTCGAACGTCGCGGCAAAGGGGAAGCGTTGCACATGAGAGATCTGGCGGATGGCGAATGAGGCGGGAATGAAGCAGTTGAAAATATCGACTCCGCGGGCCGCATGTTTGCGCCATCGACCGGCCTGTCGGTAACGGGCGTTGGCGGCGGTGCGGCACGGCTGTACACCGCGGGCCTGCCAACGGGCGGCTGTTGTTGGGCGCTTGGCCTGGGGAGCAAATTCAAATGGCCCTCTTCGGAGGAGGATTCTTCCGTTTCAAAGTCGACATCGAGCGACGTGACCCGGTCCGAGTTGGTGCCCCCATCGATGCTGGTTCTAAGTGAAATGCAATCTCTGCCATCCATGTCCGTGCTCTCTTGAAATGTTAAACAAGGTGCCGCTTGTGCGAGGCCTGCAAAACCTGTCAGGTCGGCCGGAAAGAAGCGCCGTTTGTGGCTTGGTGGAAAATGAAGTTCAGTGCCGTCCCATCGCGGCAGCCGGTACGCTGGTGGCATGGGCGCCATGCCGCAGGGATGGGTGAGAGGCTTGCGGTTTGCTAAACTTGCCCCCCCCCCGATCAACGCCGTTCAATGGCAAGGCTACTCATGGAAATCCTCGCGCTCGCCGCTACTCTGCTCATTTTTGTTTTTCTGTTGCGGCGCAATCTCGCGTCAGGCAGGCGCGTGGACGCTGCGCTCAATGTGCTGCTGGCAAAAAACGCCTTTTCCCGGTCGTCTCCCGATGAGCAGGGCCGGATAGCACGGCGCGCCAGCGACCTGATGGCCGAGCGCGGACATGCTGCCGAATTCCAGGGGGAAGTCGACCGCTATGGCTGGTACGCGCTGGCCATGAAGGAATTGGGCATGCCACCCGGCGTGCAGGGCTTCAGGGACTGGAAGTCGATCGGCAACCCGTCCACTGCGATTGGCGCCGGCGATCCGCTGCTTCGTACCGCAGCGTTTCTTCTCAAGAGAAAATGCGGCATCGATGTGTCAATAAGCTGAGGTCCCGCGTTCCAGGAACATGCCAGCCTCGATCGAATCGCTGCAAGGGCTGTGCATGCCGCGCCAGCGTGTGCACGGCCCTTGCGTGAAAATAAAAAAGCCCCGCTGCAAGCGGGGCTGATGTCTTCCAATACAGCATGCACGGCACGGACGCCATGGACGCCATGCCGGCGACAGGGATGGATCAGAAGCGGTGACGCACGCCGACGGCGAAGCTCTGCGCGTTGTCGTAGCTGGTGACCTTGTCGTTCATCAGGTAGGTGTACAGGTCGGTGCGCTTGGACAGGTTGTAGTCATAGCCAATGGTATAGGTGGTACGGCGACGTTCGGAGAAGAGGTCGCTGGTGCGGCGGGTCTGTGCGACGGATGCGAGGATCTTGCCGGCGCCGCCAGCCGGGATCGACAGGCCCAGGGTGCCGGTCTTGTCGCGCAGGTCGGCAAAGTTGTTCTTCGCCTGGTCATAGGTGGCGAACAGCTTGGCCATTCCGAAGTCGTAGGCGCCGCCAACCAGCCACAGCTTCTGCTCGGTCGCGGCGATGGGCGCGGGGGTGCCAAACGGTACATTGCCGCCGGTCAGGCTCACCGGCTTGACGGTGCTTACGCCATTGATGGGGTCGGTCGGGTTGTTGACTTCCACGTCATGGTAGGCAGCGGTCAGGGACAGCGGGCCGCTGAAGTACAGCACGTTGCCGCCAACGTTCTTCTTGCCGGCAGCAGCGGATGCCTCGCCCGGCTGGTAGTACAGGTTGGCGGTCAGGCCGCCGAAGGACGGGGTGGTGTAGCGGATCGCATTGCTCCAGCCGGTGTCGCCGGCGAAGGAACTCGCCCAGCCATTGGTGGGGACGGCCTTGTGCAGGATCAGCGGCGAGAAGGTGAAGGAGTCGCCGATCGGGTTGAACAGGAATGCCGGCAGGGTCACCGGGGAGATCATGCGGCCCAGGGTCAGGGCGCCGAAGTTGCCGGACAGCGCGATGTTGGCGTCGCGTGAAAACAGGGTGTCAGTGGGGAAACGGCCCTGGATGCCGCTGTCGATCTGGAAGAAGGCGCCCAGTGTAAACGACGCCTTCAGGCCGCCGCCCAGGTCTTCGACGCCCTTGAAGCCCAGGTAGGAAGTCGACATGCCGCCGCTGCCCAGCGAGGTAACGCGGCCGGCGTCGCCGCTGTTCTTCATCGAGCCGACATACACGTCAGCGATGCCTTCGACACTGACGCTGGTCTGCGCCATGGCAGGGCTGGCAAAGGCCGCAGCAATGGCGGTGGACAGCATCAGCTTGACGAGAGGGGATTTGGATTGCATGACTTCTCCGGGTTTCTTACAAGTGGTTAAAAAATTCCGTTTGGGGCACGAAACGATAAAAAAATCGAACATTTGCTCTCTAAGCAAAACTGGTGCCATATGTTGATTACGGTTATTTTTTCATAGCCATGGATATCAGTCATGGATTTTTGCCACTGTCTGCACCGCGATCAGGCGCGACATGCCGTCTTGTGGTGCAAACGAGACGAAACCATGCTTCGTCAGTTTGATGGCCGGGTTGTTGTTGAACAACAGCCTGGCAGTGTCGTCAATCAGCCTCTGCGCCAGAGGAGGATGCGAGCAGCCGGCCGGCGGAATAGGTCGCTGCGACAGCGCGGTCGTCGCCCAGCAGCGCGAGGGCGAAAAGCAGTTCTTCCAGCGATTCGCAGCGGCCGGTGCGGCGCGCCAGCAGCGGCGTGCACTGTGGGTCCAATACAACAAAATCGGCTTCATTGCCGGGCCTGAAGCTGCCTATCGTGTCTTCCAGGCACAGGCTGCGCGCGCCGCCCAGGGTGGCGAGATAGAACATGCGCAGCGCCGGCAGGTAGGTGCCGCCCATGCGGGCCACCTTGTAGATCTCGTTCATGGTGCGCAGCATCGAGAACGAGGTGCCGCCGCCGACATCGGTGGCCAGCGACAGCCGCATGCGCGCGGCGTCGGCGGCGGGGAAGTCGAACAGGCCGCTGCCCAGGAACAGGTTGGAGGTCGGGCAGAGCGCCGCCGCGGCCCCGGTCTCGGCCATGCGGGCGCGGTCGGCATCGTCGAGGTAGATGCAGTGGCCGTACATGGCGCGGTCGCGCAGCAGGCCGTAGCGGTCATAGACATCCAGATAGCTGCGCGCCTGCGGATACAGCGTCTTGACCCAGGCGATCTCGTCGGTGTTCTCGGCGACGTGGCTCTGGATGTAGGTATCGGGATAGGCGCGCGCCAGGTCGCCGGTCAGTTCGAGCTGGGCTTCGGTGGAGGTCGGCGCAAAGCGCGGCGTGAGCGCATACAGCTGCCGGCCCTGCTTGTGCCAGCGCCTGATCAGCGCCTCGCTGTCGCGGGCGCCGCTCTCGGCGGTGTCGCACAGGAAGGCGGGCGCGTTGCGGTCCATCATCACCTTGCCGGCGATCATGCGCAGGTTGCGCGCGCTGCTTTCGGTGAAGAAGGCATCCACCGATTCCGGATGCACGGTGCAGTAGACCATGGCGGTGGTGGTGCCGCTGCGCGCCAGTTCGTCGAGGAAGAAGCGGGCGACGTCGCCGGCGTGTTCCGGGTCCTGGAACTTGCGCTCGGTGGGGAAGGTATAGGTTTCCAGCCAGGGCAGCAGGCCGGGCGCGGGCGAGGCGATCATGTCGCTCTGCGGGTAATGGATATGGGTGTCGATGAAGCCTGGCAGGATCAGCTTGCCGCGCAGGTCGTGCAGCTGCGCGCCGGCCGGCAGGGTGGCGGCCAGCGCGTCGTAGTCGCCGGCGGCGAGCACGCGCTCGCCATCGACGACCAGCAGCCCGTCTTCATGCCAGTGATAGCTGTCGCCGGCGAAGGCCGGGTCGTCGTTGAAATGCAGCACGCTGCCGCGGTATGCCTGGATGGTGTTGCTCATGCCTGTTGCTTCTTTCCGTGTTCGGCCGCGCCGGCTGCGGCCTGGGCCTGCCAGAGCTGCAGCAGCTGCGCCGCGACCGCGATTGCAATGACCGCCGGCTCCTTGCCGGCGATGCCTGGTATTCCTATCGGGCAGACCATGCCGGCCAGCCGCTCGTCCGTGATGCCGCGCTGGCGCAGCCGGCGTTCGAAGGACACGCGCTTGGTTTTGGAGCCGATCAGGCCGAACCAGCCTGTGCGTTCTCGCCGCAGTATCGCTTCGGCCAGTGCCTGGTCCAGCGCATGGCTGTGGGTCATCACCAGAAAGCTGGCATGGCCGGGTGCGGTAGCGACCAGCGCCTCCGGCGTATCGGTGGCTTCCATGCGGACGTTGGCCGGCAACTGCGCCGGAAACATGTCCTCGCGTTCGTCGATCCAGATGATCTGGCAGGGCAGGTCCGCCATGGCGCGCACGATGGCCGCGCCGACATGGCCGGCGCCGAACAGGTAGAGCTGGGCCGCCGGCGGCGCGCACCGGTCCAGCAGCCAGCGCGCGCCCTGTGCATCGCTAAGGAAGCGGGTCGGCTCCGGGTTGGCCAGGGCTGGTTCCAGCAGCGGCGGCGCGGCGCTGTCCAGCGGCACCCGCCGCAGGCAGGCCGCATTGCGCGCCAGCGCGTCGGCGATCTGCTGGAAATGCGCATGGCCGGCCGGCTCGACCCGCTCAAAGGCGAGAAAGGCGACGCCGCCGCAGCATTGCCCCAGCGTCGGACCGAGCGGCAGCCGTTCCAGCCGGCGTTGCGCGCCGGCTTCGTCCGGCGCCTGCGCCAGCATCGCGCGCGCCATCCGCTCGGCCACGTATTCCAGATGGCCGCCGCCGATGGTGTCGTGCAGCCGGTCAGCCGTTACCAGCATCCTGGCGCCGGCTTCGCGCGGTACCGAGCCTTCGGCATGCGCCACCGTCACCAGGACGGCCGGCGCCTGCTGCTTCAGCAATTCGGAGAGCCAGATGAACATGGCGGCTTCCTCAGGCGGCGGCGCGGACCGCGTCCACCGCATCGAGTATCGCTTCGCTGGTGGCCGGCGCGCGCAGCGGCGGGCTGACCTTGTTGTCGCCGACGCTGGCGATCGCGTCGCGGATGGCGAAGAACACCGAGAACGGCATCAGGAGCGGCGGCTCGCCGGTGGCCTTGGAGCGGTGGATGCTGTCGGTCACGTTGCTGTTGTTGAACAGGCGCATCGAGAACGCTTCCGGGCAGTCGGACACCGCCGGGATCTTGTAGGTCGAGGGCGCATGCGTCATCAGCTTGCCGGCCTCGTTCCACCACAGTTCCTCGGTGGTCAGCCAGCCCATGCCCTGGATGAATGCGCCTTCCACCTGGCCGACGTCGATGGCCGGGTTCAGCGAGTTGCCGGCGTCGTACAGGCCGTCCGCGCGCAGCAGTTTCCATTCGCCGGTCAGGGTGTCGACCACCACTTCCGACACCGCCGCCGCATAGGCGTAATAGGAAAACGGATGGCCGGTCATGGTCTTGCTGTCCCAGTGCAGGCCGGGCGTGGCATAGAAGCCGTCCGACCACAGCTGCACCCGCGCCAGGTAAGCCTGCGCCACGATCTCGACGAAGGGATAGACCTCGCCGTTCACATGCACCTGGTCGGCGGCAAAGCGCACCTCGCTGGCGGCGCCGCCGTAGCGGCCGCTGGCGAATTCGGCCAGCCGCTCGCGCACCTGGCGCGCCGCCGCCTGCGCCGCCTTGCCGTTCAGGTCTGCGCCGGTGGAGGCGGCGGTGGCAGATGTGTTGGCGATCTTGCTGGTGTCGGTGGCGGTGGCCCGCACCCGGTTGAGCGTGATGCCCAGTTCATGCGCCACCACCTGCATCACCTTGGTGTTCAAACCCTGGCCCATCTCGGTGCCGCCGTGGTTGACCAGCACCGAGCCGTCGACATAGACATGCACCAGTGCGCCGGCCTGGTTCAGGTGGCTGACGTTGAAGGCAATGCCGAACTTCACCGGCGTGATCGCGATGCCTTTCTTCAGCACCGGGCTGGCGGCGTTATAGGCGCGCACCGCCTCGCGCCGGGCGCGGTACTGGCTGCTGGCTTCCAGTTCGGCCACCAGTTCATGGATCACGTTGTCCTCGACCTTCTGGCCATAGGGCGTGACGTTGCGGCCCTCGGCATCGTTGCGACCGTAGAAGTTGGCTTTGCGGATGTCGAGCGGGTCGCGGCCCAATGCGCGGGCGATGTCGTCGATCAGGTATTCGATGGCGATCGCGCCCTGCGGTCCGCCGAAGCCGCGGAAGGCGGTGTTGGACTGGGTGTTGGTCTTGCCGCACATTGCGCGGATATCCACGTCCGACAGGTAGTAGGCATTGTCGAAATGGCAGACGGCGCGGGTGGCGACCGGGCCGGACAGGTCGGCCGAGAAGCCGGCGCGGCTGACCATCTCGATCTTCGCGCCGAGGATGCGGCCGTCGTCGTCGTAACCCAGGTCGTATTCGTAGTAGAAGCAGTGGCGCTTGCCGGTGACCATCATGTCGTCGTCGCGGTCGGCGCGCAGCTTGACCGGGCGCTTCAGGCGGGCCGCGGCAATCGCGGCCGCGGTGGCCCACAGCGCCGACTGCGATTCCTTGCCGCCGAAGCCGCCGCCCATGCGCCGGCATTCCACCCTTACCTGGTGCGACGACAGGCCCAGCGCATGGGCCACCACATGCAGCATCTCGGACGGATGCTGGGTCGAGCATTGCACCAGCATGCCGCGGTCTTCCTGCGGAATCGCATAGGCGATCTGGCCTTCGAGGTAGAACTGTTCCTGGCCGCCGACGTGCAGTTCGCCGCGCAGACGGCGCGGCGCGGCCTGCAGCGCGGCCTGCGCATCGCCGCGCCGCAATTGCATCGGCGGCAGCACGAAGGACTGCGCATCGCGCGCCGCCCTGGGCGTCAGGATCGCCGGCAGTTCCTCGTAGTCGACCATGCCCAGCCGGGCGGCGCGGCGGGCGTTGTCGTGGCTGTCGGCCACCACCAGGAACAGCGGCTGGCCGACATACTGCACCAGGCCGTCGGCCAGGATGGGGTCGTCATGGATGATGGGGCCGCAGTCGTTGACGCCGGGTATGTCCTGCGCGGTCAGTACCGCCACCACGCCCGGCGCGTTGCGCACCCGGTCCAGGTCCATGCCGCGCACTTTCGCATGGGCTTTCTGCGACAGGCCCAGCGCGGCATGCAGCGTGCCCTGCAGCTCGGGCAGGTCGTCGGTGTAGTTCGCCTCGCCGGACACATGCAGCAGCGCGGATTCATGCGGATGGGCGCGGCCGACTTCGGCCCAGCCTGCGCCCTGCTTGATGAAGGATTCGGTCTGGATATTCATGCTTGTGTCTCCGGTTGCACGGCGTAGGCATTGACGTCGGCATTGGCCAGCGGCGCATCGGGCCGGGTTTCGAGCCAGAAGCGGCGCAGCAGGTTCTTCGCGGTGCGGATGCGGTAGCTGGCCGAGGCGCGCATGTCGGTCAGCGGCGCATAGTCCTGGTCCATCGCGGCCATCGCGGCGGCGAGCGTGGCTTCATTCCACGGCTGGCCGCGCATGGCGGACTCCGCCGCCGCGGCGCGTTTCGGGGTGGCCGCCATGCCGCCATAGGCGATGCGGATCTGTGCCACGCGCTCGCCGTCCAGCGTCAGCGCGAAGGCGGCGCAGACGGCGGAAATATCCTGGTCAAATCGCTTGGACAGCTTGTAGGTGCGGAAGTGCAGGGCGGGGGCCGGCTGTGCCTGCGGCAGCGGCAGCCGTACCGCGGCGACGAACTCGTCCGGCCGCATGTCCTTTTTCTGGTAGCCGAGATAGAAGTCTTCCAGCGCCAGGGTGCGTTCTCCGGCGACCGAATGCAGCACAACCTGCGCGCCCAGCGCGATCAGCCACGGCATGGAGTCGCCGATCGGCGAGCCGTTGGCGACATTGCCGCCCAGGGTGCCGGCATTGCGGATGGGCAGCGAGGCGAAGCGCTGGCGCATCTCGGCCAGTTGCGGGTAATGCGCGCAAGCCGCGGCATAGGCATCGTCCAGCGTGACGCCGGCGCCGATCTCCAGGAAGCCTGCGTCTTCCCGCAGGCGCCTGAACTCCTCCACCTGGCCGAGATAGATGATGTGCGGCAGTTCCCGCATCTGCTTGGTGACCCAGAGGCCGACATCGGTGGAGCCGGCCAGCAGCGTGGCGTGTGGATGGGCGGCGCGCAGTTGCGCCAGTTCGTCCAGCGTGCGCGGCGCGTCGAAGCGGCGGCCGTCGAATTCATAGCGCAGCGGCGCGTCGCGGCGGAGAGCGCGCAGCGTGTCGGACAGGGCAGTGCGGTCGAAGCTGGCCGGCGGCAGTTCCGTCATGCGGCGCGCCGCATCGATGATTGGGCGGTAGCCGGTGCAGCGGCAAAGGTTGCCGGACAGGGTGTCGTCGATCTCCTTGCGGCACGGCGCGCCCTGCTGGCCGCTGTCCTCGCGCTTCAGGTACAGGCCCCATAGCGACATCACGAAGCCCGGCGTGCAGAAGCCGCACTGGGAGCCGTGGCATTCGACCATGGCCTGCTGCACCGGGTGCAGCGCGTCGTCGGCCTGCTTCAGGTCTTCCACCGTGAACAGCGCACGGCCGTCGAGGCTGGGCGTGAACTGGATGCAGGCATTGACCGCCTTCATCGCCAGGGTATCGCCCTGCAGTTCGGCGATCACCACGGTGCAGGCGCCGCAGTCTCCCTCGGCGCAGCCCTCCTTGGTGCCGGTGCAGTGCAGGTCTTCCCGCAGGTGCTGCAGCACGGTCTGGGTGGGCGGGGCATCGGTGACGGTATGGGTTGCGCCGCGGTAATGGAAACGGATGGGTTGTGACATGGCCGTGGAGTTTGATTGTTATGGGCGCAGCGTAGCACTGCGGGGGCGGAGGATTATATGCATTCATGGATGTGCGATATACGCACGTCGTTATTCGGAACGCTTAACGAAAAACGGCGCACCGTTTTGAACTTGCCTATGGGCACACGCATGATGCGTGCCATGGCGACTATGGATCTAGTGAGAGTAAGGCAGGCAATGCCGTTTGGGGGGAGATGGTGGACGCTGATCGCCTTGACCTATTCATTTTGTCTGGAATCCGGTCGAGGTGTCTGGGCAGGTTGCCCGATGCAGCAGGCAAGGCAAAAAGAAAGAGGAGGAATGCAGTTCGGACCGTGCAGCCCGGCCCGAGCGATTGAAGAATCCTATTCAGATGAATCTGGATACGCAGGTGCCTTCAGAATTTCTAAGAATCGTCGGCATCATTCTCATTGTCGGAAATATCCAATGGATGGGTAGGGTGAGTCTTGGGAGAAACCCGCTGGTTGTCAATGTCGTCGTCCGAATCCGTTGGCGTAACGGCTGGAGTTTGTTTTTGCGGAGGTATAACCGCGCTGAATTTATTTCTTTGTTGAAAAAGAATGACTTTCTCAGCGCCATCACCTAGACACAATTTGACAACTTCGCCCCTATCATTCGCGCGCCATATTTCAACTGCGCGGTCGCGGAACTTGAGACCCTTGTCGTTTCTCATTTTTTTCACAATATCGTGAATGTGCTCGTCTCTTGCCGAATCTTTTTCTTTTAACGTGGCTCGATTTTGAGTTGTCAAAAAAGTATTCAACTTGTCGCGGTATGTCTTTATTTTGGCTTGGTGATTTGCCTGAACGTCATTAGAAAAAAGTGTGAGAAGGGAACTGATTAACGAATCAGTCGGAGTTTTGCTTTGGATGAATTGGTAGCCATCTTTTTGATATTTTTGAATTAATGCTTCTTCCGCTTTTTTTTCTGACAACTTCGCAACGGGCGAATTTTTTTTCCCAGTCTGGGTTGCAGCAGCCTTGGAATCGATCCAGCCAACTAGTGCACGTACTTCCTGCCATGCCGTTTTGGCATTTTCCCTGGACTTGCTGGTTTCAGCCTTCAATTGCGCTTCACTGATAAAGCCCTTTTGGTAAAGCACGAAAGGGTCTTTGATGGTCGGGACCCTGGGCGTAGGCGGCAAGCCGCCGGGGCCATTCGAGTTCCGCCCAGTGCTAGTACTACCAGGTGTTCCGTCCATTGCCATCTCCTAGTCGAATGATGTGCTGTAAGTAGAGGATCCAACCACCCCGGTTCCCCGGTCATGTCGCCGACCACTCAGCCCGCCACCGCCAACGGCAAATTCACCAGCAGGTTCTGCGGCTTGACCCGCAGCACATTCTCCTCGTCCATCGCCGCCGCCACATACACCGGCCGCCCGGCCATCTCCGGCCGCAGCAGGCTGCCATCCGCGAAATCCATGCGGAACAGCGACAGGATGCGATGCTGCCGGGCCGCGTCCAGCGTCTTTCCCTGGTACAGGTCGTTCAGGATGCCGCTGGCCTGCGCATCCAGGCCGATATGCCATGCCCAGTGCGCATCCTCGATCGCGCGCAGCGGCGTCACCGTGGCTTGCAGCCGGTAGAAATGGTACAGCCACTGTTCCACCAGGCGGCAGAATGCTTCCAGGCCATCGCCGCCGAAGCGGAAATCCAGCACCGTGTCGAAGCGTTCGCTGCGCGCCCAGTAGCGCTCGGCATTGCCGCGTTCCAGCACGTCGAGGTCCACCCGGCGCGGCTTGATGCGGGCTTCGGCCAGCAGGCGGCCGAGGTCGCCGTAATTGCCGCCGGTTTCATGCAGGCGCACCGTGTCGGCATCGGCCAGCAGCACGGCGCCGTCGCGCAGCGACACCTTCTGCGCCCGGAAGAACAGTTCGGCGGCGCGCAGCCGCAGGGGATCGCCGCAGCCGTCCAGCATGCCGCGCAGCAGGGTTTGCGTGAGGCTATGGACCAGCACCGGCGGCGCCGTCACTTCCGTGCGGAACAGCGCGAGGTAAGCCGCTTCCAGCGTCGGCGCAGCGGTCAGGCGCTGCCGCCAGTCCAGCATCACCCGGTAGTTGTCCACCGCGTCGGCATCCTGCAGCGCAGCCAGCTCGGCTTCGGTCACCGGCCGCAGCGGGTCGTCCAGCAATGCCGCGTGCAGGCGGCGCTCGGCATCCAGCGATTCCTCCACCGGCGCCACTTCCGGCCGTTGCCAGGCGGCGCGCAGGAATTCGGGTGTGAGAAGCA
The DNA here is from genome assembly GCF_015352955.1 of Noviherbaspirillum soli. Taxonomy (GTDB): domain Bacteria; phylum Pseudomonadota; class Gammaproteobacteria; order Burkholderiales; family Burkholderiaceae_D; genus Noviherbaspirillum_A; species Noviherbaspirillum_A soli. The sequence goes on along the minus strand of NZ_JACYOX010000005.1, from coordinate 107,413 downwards.
AGCGGTGGTCGGCATCGCGGCGCAGCAGGGAATAGCCGCAGTCGGGCCAGAAATCATTGGTCATCAAGGAAGTTGCTCCATGCCGCGTGTCCGGTCGGCCACGCCAGCGGTCATCAGGGAACGCTATAGTATCGCGCCGCTCGATTGCCGCGATACAATTCGCCGCCTACCGCACGCTGGCGCATCCAACATGCCGGCGTGCGGCGAAAACCATCGTCATGGACGCGCTAGCGCAGAACGCAGCCATGGACTGTCGGGCACAATCGGCGGGCTTGGCCTGACTCTTGCTTCCGGGCAGCAGGCAATTCCCGTCCATGACTGCACTACCATTACAACGAACACATGATGAATGCGCGTTTGACGCTGACCGGCATCACCAAGAAATATCCTTCCGTGGTGGCCAACGACGGCGTGAGCCTGACGGTGCAACCCGGCGAGATCCATGCGGTGCTGGGAGAAAACGGCGCCGGCAAGTCCACACTGATGAAGATCATCTACGGCGCGGTCAAGCCCGATGCCGGCCAGGTGCTCTGGAATGGCAGCGAGGCGAAGATCGCCAACCCGGCCGCTGCCCGCCAGTTGGGCATCGCGATGGTGTTCCAGCATTTCTCGCTGTTCGACACCCTGACCGTGACGGAAAACATCGCGCTGGGCCTGCCGCCGGACACGAAGCTCGACACCCTGGCCGCGCGCATCACCGAAACCGCCAGCCAGTACGGCCTGGAACTGGAGCCGCAGCGCCATGTGCACACCTTGTCGGTGGGCGAGCGGCAGCGTGTGGAAATCGTCCGTGCGCTGCTGACCAGGCCGCAGCTGCTGATCCTCGACGAGCCGACCTCGGTGCTCACGCCCCAGGCGGTGGAAAAGCTGTTCGGCACGCTGCGCCAGCTGGCCTCGGAAGGCTGCAGCATCCTGTACATCAGCCACAAGCTCGACGAGATCCGCTCGCTGTGCCACACCTGCACCGTGATGCGCGGCGGCCGCGTGACGGGCGTGTGCGATCCGCGCCAGGAAACCGCGGCCAGCCTGTCGCGCATGATGATCGGCTCCGAGTTGCCGCATGTCGAAAGCCGCAGCCATACGCCCGGCGCGGCGCGGCTGGTGGTGAACCGGCTGTCGCTGGCGAAAAGCCATCCCTTCGCCACTGAACTCCAGGACATTTCCTTTGAACTGCTGGCCGGCGAAATCCTCGGCGTGGCCGGCGTTTCGGGCAATGGCCAGCAGGAGCTGCTGGCCGCGCTGTCGGGCGAGGACCCGCGCGCCGCGCATGACGCAATCCGCCTCGACGGCCGTCCGGTCGGGCGCTTCAATGCGGCCCGCCGGCGCGACCTCGGCCTGGGCTTCGTGCCGGAGGAAAGGCTGGGGCGCGGCGCGGTGCCGGAGATGTCGCTGGCGGCCAACGTGCTGCTGTCGCACCAGGGCCCGGCCACGGTGGCGATGGGCATGATCAAGAATGGCGCGATCGGCACAATGGCCGCTTCGATCATCGAGCGTTTCCGGGTCAAGGCCGGCGGGCCGCAATCCCTGGCCAAGAGCCTGTCGGGCGGCAACCTGCAAAAATTCATTGTTGGCCGCGAAGTCGTGCGCCAGCCCAAGGTGCTGATCATTGCGCAGCCGACCTGGGGCGTGGACGTCGGCGCGGCCGCCCAGATCCGCTCGGAACTGATCGCCCTGCGCGATGCCGGCTGCGCGGTGCTGGTGATATCGGAAGAACTGGATGAACTGTTTGAAATATCGGACCGGCTCATGGTGATCGCCAAGGGCCGGATGCGTGCGCCGGTGCCGGCGCGCAGTGTGAGCCGCGAGCAGATCGGCTTGTGGATGAGCGGCATGGAGCAGGCGCAAGCCGTGGCGGAGCGCAATCATGCTTAAGCTCGAACCGCGTCCCGCGCCGTCGCGCCTGATGTCGTATGCCTCGCCGCTGCTGGCGGTGCTGCTGACCACGCTGTGCGGCGCCATCCTGTTTTCCCTGCTGGGCAAGAATCCGCTGGCCGGCCTGTCGGTCTTTTTCTGGGAGCCGATCAGGAACCTGCGCGGCTGGACCGAGATCGGCGTGAAATGCACGCCGCTGATCCTGTGCGCGATCGGCTATGCCATCTGCTACCGCTCCTCGGTGATGTCGATCGGCGCCGAGGGCATGCTGGTGGCCGGCGCCATTGGCGGCGGCGGCATGGCGCTGCTGCTGGACAAGGGCGGCAATGGCGGCGCCGCAATGATCGCCATGATCGTGGTGGCCGGCATGCTGGCCGGCATGGCCTGGGCCGGCTTGACCGCCCTGCTCAAGGACCGCTTCAACACCAACGAGATCCTGGTGTCGCTGATGCTGGTGTATGTTGCCCAGCTGCTGCTGAGCTACCTGGTGACCGGCCCGTGGAAGGACCCGATGGGCTTCAACTTCCCGCAGTCGAAGATGTTTTCCAGCGGCCTGCTGCTGCCGACGCTGGTGCCGACCACGCGCCTGAACCTGGGCTTCGTGTTCGCGGTGCTGGCGGTGCTGGTGGGCTGGGTATTCATGTCGAAAAGCTTTGCCGGCTTCCGGCTGCAGGTGGGCGGCATGGCGCCGGCCGCCGCGCGCTATGCCGGCTTTTCGCAGCGCAAGGCATTGTGGATGACGCTGTTGATCAGCGGCGCGGCCGCCGGCCTGGCCGGCACGATCGAGGCCATCGGCCCGGTCGGCCAGCTGACGCCGTCGATGTCGCCCGGCTATGGCTTTGCCGCCATCATCGTCGCCTATGTCGGCAGGCTGCACCCGGTGGGCATCCTGTTTTCCAGTTTCATCATGGCGCTGTTCTATATCGGCGGTGAACTGGCGCAGTCGCGCCTGGGCTTGCCAAGCGCGATTACCGGCGTGTTCCAGGGCATGCTGCTGTTCTTTCTGCTGGGCGCCGACGTGCTGATCGGCTACCGCGTACGCTGGAGTAAATAGATGGATACCTTTCTGCTGTTGCTGGCCCCGGCCCTGGCGGCCACCATCAATGCCGGCACGCCGCTAATGCTGGCCGCCTTCGGCCTGCTGGTCAATGAAAAGGCCGGCGTGCTGAACCTGGGCGCGGAGGGCATGATGCTGCTGGCCGCGATTGCCGGTTTCGCCGTCACCATCGCCACCGGCAGCGCAACGCTGGGCTTTGCCGCCGGCGCGCTGGGCGGCATGGCCGCCGCCGGCTTCTTCGCCGTGCTGGTGCTCTGGCTCAATACCAACCAGTACGCCACCGGCCTGGCGCTGTCGATCTTCGGCGCCGGCCTGTCGGCCTTCGTCGGCATACCGTACACCGGCCTGAGCCTGAAGACTTCCAGCATGGCGATCCCGGTGCTGTCCAAGATTCCCTTCATCGGGCCAGTGCTGTTCAACCATCATCCGATGGTCTATCTCGCGCTCGTTCTTTGCGCATGGCTTGCCTGGTTTCTGAATCACAGCCGCACCGGCCTGGTGCTGCGCGCCGCCGGCGAGTCGCCCGAGTCGGCCCATGCGCTGGGCTACAACGTGCGCCGCATCCGCCTGCTGGCGGTGCTGTTCGGCGGCGCCTGCTGCGGCCTGGCCGGCGCCTACCTGGCGCTGGTCTATACGCCGATGTGGCAGGAAGGCATGACCGCCGGCAAGGGCTGGATCGCGCTGGCGCTGACCACCTTCGCCTGCTGGAAGCCGTGGCGGGTCGTGGCCGGGGCGCTGCTGTTCGGCGGCGTCACCATCCTGCAGCTGAACCTGCAGGGCCTGGGCATCGCGGTGCCGTCGCAGATCATGGCGATGCTGCCCTATGTCGCCACCATCGTGGTGCTGGCGCTGATCTCGCGCAATCCGGACTGGATCAGGCTGAATATCCCGGCCTCGCTGGGCAAGAACTTCAATCCGAACGCCGCCTGAAGGTTTTGACGGCTTCTGGCGTAAAATTTGCTACCGGAAATATTCTGGTTTTTTTGTTTGACTCTCGCTCTTCACCTTGGGGAATTTTTTATGCTTGACCTGAAAAAACGCAGCACGCTCAAAGCCGGCCTGCTGGTGGTCGCATCGTCGATGATGCTGGCCGCCTGCGGCGAAAAGACCGAAACCAAGACAGCGGCCGCGCCCGCTGCCGCGCCTGCGCCGGCTGCGGCGCCCGCCAGCGGTCCGCTGAAAGTGGCTTTCGTGTACGTCGGCCCGGTGGGCGACGGCGGCTGGACCTTCGCCCATGACCAGGGCCGCAAGGCAGTCGAGGCTGCGTTTGGCGACAAGATCCAGACCACCTTCGTCGAGAAGGTTCCGGAAAGCTCGGACGCCGAGCGCGTCTTCCGTGACCTGGCCAGCCAGGGCAACAAGCTCATCTTCGGCACAACCTTCGGCTACATGGAGCCGATGCTGAAAGTGGCCAAGGATTTCCCGGATGTGAAGTTCGAGCATGCCACCGGCTACAAGACCGCGCCCAACATGGCCGTCTATGAAACCAAGACCTATGAAGGCGCTTACCTGGCAGGCGTCATCGCCGGCAAGACCACCAAGACCAACAAGCTGGGCGTGGTGGCTTCCTTCCCGATTCCGGAAGTGATCCGCAACATCAATGCCTTCACCCTGGGCGCACAGTCGGTCAATCCGAACGTCACCACCCGCGCGGTCTGGATTTCCTCCTGGTTCGACCCCGCCAAGGAGCGCGACGCCGCCATGACCATGATCGGCCAGGGCGTCGACGTGCTGATCCAGAACACCGACTCGCCGGCAACGCTGCAGGCTGCCGAAGAGAAAGGCGTCAACGCCTTCGGCTGGGATTCGGACATGTCTTCCTACGGCCCCAAGGCCCACCTGGGCTCGGCCATCATCGACTGGGCGCCGTACTACAAGCAGTCGATCCAGTCCGCCCTGGACGGCAACTGGAAGAACGGCGAAACCTGGTGGGGCGTGAAGGAAAAGTCGATCAACCTGGTCAACGTGAACGCCTCGGTGCCGGAAGAAGCCAAGGCGGCCATGGAAGCGAAGAAGGCGGAACTGGCTGAAGGCAAGGCTATCGTGTTCGCCGGCCCGCTGGTCGACCAGTCCGGCAAGGAAATGGTCCCGGCCGGCAAGGAAGCCGAGGTTGGCATGCTCAAGGGCATGAATTTCTACGTCAAGGGCGTGGAAGGCTCGATTCCGAAGTAATTCAGTATTACTGTTCTCCGATGCCGTCCAGCACAGGCTGGACGGCATTTTCGATGGCGGAGCGGAAGGCGAGCGACGAGTGATGAGCAGGGAGTAGGGTGCAATACCCGCAGGGGCATTGCACCACAGCGTCAGCGAAGGTTCATGTCCGACATGCCGCCCGGCGCCAGCGGCCACGGTGCGATGCCCTTCGGGTATCGCACCCTACGGAAATAGAATGGACAAATAAAAAAGCCCTCGTCGATGCGACGAGGGCTTTTTGCATTCAGCGCGGGCCGGATGACCTCGTGCGCTGCCGGACAGGAACCCGCGGCTTACGCCAGATTCTTGTTCGCGAATTCCCAGTTCACCAGGTTCCAGAAGTTTTCCAGGAACTTGGGACGGGCATTGCGGTAGTCGATGTAGTAGGCATGCTCCCAGACGTCGCAGGTCAGCACCGGCTTGTCGCCCGTGGTCAGCGGCGTGCCGGCATTGGAGGTGTTGGCGATGTCAACGGAACCGTCGGCCTTGGCCACCAGCCAGGTCCAGCCGGAACCGAAGTTGCCGACGGCCGACTTGGTGAATTCTTCCTTGAACTTGTCGAACGAACCCCACTTGGCATTGATCGCATCGGCGACCTTGCCGCTCGGCGCATTGCCGCCTTGTGGCGACAGGCAGTTCCAGAAGAAGGTGTGGTTCCAGACCTGGGCCGAGTTGTTGAAGACGCCGCCCGAGGACTTGCGGATGATGTCTTCGAGCTGCATGTTTTCGAATTCGGTGCCCTTGATCAGGTTGTTCAGGTTGGTCACGTAGGCCTGGTGGTGCTTGCCATAGTGGTATTCCAGGGTTTCCTTGGACATGTGCGGCTGCAGCGCGTCCATTGGGTAGGGCAGGGGTGGCAGAGTGTGTTCCATGGTATGTCCTTATGGTTTTTGGGTTGAACGTAAATTTGCCAAAACAGCATTGTAAAGCGGATGGCCGTTGGCCGCACTGCCTGTAAAAATGCAATTTATTCCAGCGACGGTTGCACGCTGTCCAGCGTCACGTCGGCGCTGCCCTCGGCCAGCGTCATCGTCAGCTTTTCGCGCACCTTCAGCCCGGCCGGAGAACGGATCACCGCGCCGCTGCCATCGGTCACGATGGCATAGCCGCGTTCCAGCGTGCGCTGCGGGTTCAGCAGTTCCAGCTGTGAAGCCAGCGCCAGTAGGGCCTGGCGCCGCTGGCGCTGCTCGATACTGACGCGGGCATGGAGCCTGCGGCCCTGGTCCTGCATCCGGCGCCGCGCGGCGGCGAGGTCGGGCAATTGCCCCTGCAGCCGCGTCTCGAGCTGCCGTACCGCAAAGCGCGCCATGTTCAGCGGCGTGCGGGTCGCATGCGCCAGCCGCAACTGCATGGCATTGAGCTTCAGACGCTGGTGCGCGGCATAGGTTGCCGGACTGACCAGCCGGTGTGACAGCCAGTCCAGACTCTGGGAAGCATCCGATAGCCGGCGCCGCATCACGCGCCGCATTTCCTGCGCCGTGCCTTCGAGCGACGCCAGCCAGTCCGCCCGCGGCGCGGCCGCCATCTCGGCCGCCGCAGTAGGCGTCGGCGCGCGCAGGTCGGCGGCGAAATCGGCGATGGTGAAATCGGTTTCATGGCCGACGCCGGAAATGACCGGCATCGTGCAGCCGGCAATCGCCCTTGCTACCACCTCGTGGTTGAACGACCACAGGTCTTCCATGCTGCCGCCGCCGCGGCAGACCAGCAGCACGTCGCATTCCGCGCGCAGCGATGCCGTGGCAATCGCCTGGGCGATCTTCTGGGCAGAACCTTCCCCCTGCACCGGCGCCGGATACAGCACCACGGCCACATGGGGCGCACGCCGGCGCAAGGTGGTCAGCACGTCGCGCAGGGCCGCCGCCTGCAGGCTGGTGACGATGCCGACCGTGCGCGCGAACAGCGGCACCGAGCGCTTGCGTGCCGGATCGAACAAACCTTCCTCGGTCAGCCTGGCTTTCAGTTGCAGGAAGGCTTCATACAGGTTGCCGATGCCGGCGCGGCGTATCGCTTCCACATTCAGTTGATAATCGCCGCGCGGCGCGTACAGCGTCACCAGCGCCCGAACCTCCACCCGGTCACCCTCGCGCGGCATGAAATCGGCGTATTGCGCCCGGCCGCGGAACATCACTGCCCGCACCTGGGCGGCGCTGTCCTTCAGCGTGAAGTACCAATGGCCGGAGGCGGCGCGGGTGAAATTCGAAATTTCACCGGAAATCCAGCTCAGCGGAAAACTCCGCTCCAGCATGCGGCCCACCGCCTGGTTCAGCGCTGAAACGGTCAGCACGGGAGGCGATGCCGGCGCCGGCTGCACGGGATGCAGTTCGCTCATCCGCTTACCTTTCCACAGAAAAAAGCCTGAGACATCTGCCTGTCACAAATCATCCAAAAACTCCAGAACTTTATATAAGTATTTGATTTTATTGATTATCTGGCTCTGCATGTTTCCTGAGCACACAAAAAAATGCCTTTGAAATCAAGCACTTTGCCGGCGCATCCCACCCTTGTTCACAATGTTATCCACAGCGCCTGTGCAAAACTTTCAGGCTCATTATTTTCCTGACAACAATGTCTGTGGAAACTTGCCCATGCCGGGACAACACGTTACATTCCTGCATCCAGCAATTTGCCCCCAAAACTGAGGAGTTTTTTTTGTTCGCCATTATTCAAGCCGCCGGTTGGCCGATCTGGTTTTTGCTTATCGCCTCCCTGGTGGCGCTTACCCTGATCGTAGAGAGAACATTGTACTTGCGGCGCAACAGGATACTGCCGCCGACACTGTTGCAGGAAGTCATACGGGTTTACCAGTCCGGAAAGATCAACAGGGAAGTCATCGACAACCTGGCCCAGAATTCTCCGCTGGGAAGGGTGCTGGCCGCCGGGCTGCGCAATGTGAATGCGCCGCGCGAGGTCATGAAGGAATCGATCGAGGAAGCCGGCCGTGGCGCCGCCCATGACCTGGAGCGCTTCCTGACCACGCTGGGCACCATCGCCAGCCTGGCGCCGCTGATGGGCCTGTTCGGCACCATCGTGGGCATGATCGAGATCTTCGGCGCGCAGGATGCCGCCGGCAGCAACCCGGCGCAACTGGCGCACGGCATTTCGGTGGCGCTGTACAACACCGGTTTCGGCCTTGCCATCGCGATGCCTGCCGTTGTCTTCTATCGGCATTTCCGGGCGCTGGTCGACAGCTTTATTGTCGACATGGAACAGCAGGCGGTGAAGTTCGTCGACATCGTGCATGATGCCCGCAAGTAAGCATCCGCATTAAGGAGCCGACCATGAATTTCCGCCGAGGCAAGGCCCGCGACGAGCCTGAAATCAACCTGATCCCCTTCATTGACGTTCTGCTGGTCATCCTGATCTTCCTGATGGTCACGACCACCTACAGCCGCTTTACCGCGTTGCAGGTGACGCTGCCCACGGCAGAGGCCGAAAAGGCCCAGCAGCGGCCACCCGAAATCCATGTGGTGGTCGATGCCCAGGGGCGCTATGCGATCAACAATGTCCAGATCGCTTATCGCGACGTGGCCGGCCTTGCCGAAGACCTGCGCCGCGCCGCCTCGGCTGCGTCCGGGCCGGGCAAGCCCGATCCTGTGCTGATCATCAATGCCGACGCATTGGCGACGCATCAGACGGTGATCAACATCATGGAGGCGGCCCGTATCGCCGGCCTGCCGCAGCTGACCTTCGCCGCCCAGTCCGGCGGCGCGAAATAGGGCGGCCGTCCGGCCAGGCCGAGCACCGCGTGTCCACCCAGCCTGCCGGCCTGGCGCCGGCTCTGCAACGCATCTGGCAGCGGCGCGGCCCGGCGGCCTGGCTGCTGTTGCCGCTCTCCCTGCTGTTTGGTTTGCTGGCCGGTACGCGCCGCTGGCTATACCGGATCGGCTGGCTGAAAGCCGCCCGGCTGCCGGTGCCGGTGCTGGTGGTCGGCAACATTTTTGTCGGCGGCACCGGCAAGACGCCGCTGACGATCTGGCTGGCGCAACAGCTGCGCAATGCCGGTTACCGGCCGGGCGTGTTGTCGCGTGGCTACGGCGCCAATGTAGACGTGCCGCGCCTGGTCACTGTCGACTCGCTGCCGGAAGAGGTCGGCGACGAGCCGCTGCTCATCGCCAGCCATGCCGGCTGCCCGATGGCGGTCGGGCGCAACCGCGCCGCCGCCGGCGCCGCGCTGCTGCGGGCCCATCCCGAGGTCGATCTGCTCTTGCTGGACGATGGCCTGCAGCACTATGCGCTGGCACGCGACCTTGAAATCATGCTGTTCGACGGCCGAGGCGCCGGCAATGGCTGGATGCTGCCGGCCGGACCGCTGCGCGAGCCGCTATCGCGCCGCCGTGACGTCACCGTCATCAACGGCGCCGCCAGCGCGCCCGGCGTTGCCCCAAATGCGTTTCGCATGAGCCTCAAGGGCAACATGGCAGTACAGCTGGCCCAGCCCGGCAGGCGCATCCCGCTGGCGGAACTGGCTGGCCAGCGCCCCGCGCCGCGCATCGCCGCCGCCGCCGGCATCGGCAACCCGGAGCGCTACTTCGGCATGCTGGAAGCGGCCGGGCTGCGCTTCTCGCGCCTGCCTCTGCCCGACCACTATGCATTCCATGACAATCCCTTCGCCGGCGTGGATGCCGATGTCATCCTGATCACAGAGAAGGATGCAGTAAAATGTCGCCACTCTGAGCCCCTCAGGAACGATCCGCGCCTATGGTTCGTGCCAGTCGAGGCCGTCATCGATGTCGCGCTGGCCGACACTATTGTGGAGAAATTACGTGGATTCCCGACTGATAGACATCCTGGTTTGCCCCATCTGCAAACGCCCGCTGGATTATGACAAGAAGGCGCAGGAACTGATCTGCCGGCCCGACAAGCTGGCCTATCCGATACGGGACGGCATTCCCATCATGTGGCCGGACGAGGCGCGCGACCTGCAGGCGGCAACGCTGGTGCCGGGCGCGCCGGGCCAGCAGGCTTCCAACCATGCCGATTAAGCAGGGCATGGCTTTTACCGTCATCATTCCTGCCCGGCTCGCGTCGACCCGCCTGCCCAACAAGCCGCTGGCCGACCTCGGTGGCAAGCCCATGGTGGTGCGGGTGGCCGAGCGGGCCGCGCTGTCCGGCGCTGCCCAAGTGATCGTCGCGACCGATCATGCCGACATCCTGGCCGCCTGCCGCGAACATGGCGTTTCCGCCCATCTGACGCGCGCCGACCATCCTTCCGGCACCGATCGCATCGCCGAAGTGGCTGCGGCAATCGGCCTGCCCGCCGATGCGGTGGTGGTAAACGTGCAGGGCGACGAGCCGTTGATCGACCCGCAACTGGTTGCCTCAACCGCCAGCCTGATCACCGCCGACGTGCCCATGGCCACTGCTGCCCACCCGATTTCCGCCATGGAAGATGTCTTCAATCCCAATGTGGTGAAAGTGGCGCTCGACAGGAACCAGCGTGCGCTGTATTTCTCGCGTGCCGCCATTCCCTGGCACCGCGACGGCTTTGCCCAATCTATGGCAACACTGCCGCCCGGTTATCGACCGCTGCGGCATATCGGCCTGTACGCTTACTCCCAGGCTTTTCTGCAGGCTTATCCCGGCCTGGCGCTGTCGCCGCTGGAACAGATTGAAGCGCTGGAGCAACTGCGTGTGTTGTGGCACGGCTACCCGATTGCCGTCCATTTGACCGATCATGCGCCCGCTGCCGGTGTCGACACGCCCGAGGACCTGGCCCGAGTGCGTCGCCACTATCACGACAACTGCGCTGCGTCATAGCGGAAAACGATGCGGATGCTGCCATAGTTGCAAGGTTCTGTGGTAAGTTTCGTGCAAAGTTAATGTGGTAAAAGAGACTACCACGGCGTCGTAGCTCGGCCGCCGCAACAGATTTCAAAACTCGTTAGGAAAGATTCATGCGCCTCATCCTCCTGGGAGCGCCTGGTGCCGGTAAGGGCACGCAGGCGACCTTTATCAAAGAGAAGTTCAACATCCCCCAGATTTCTACCGGCGACATGCTTCGCGCAGCGGTCAAGGCAGGTACGCCAATGGGATTGGCTGCCAAGAAAGTGATGGACGCGGGTGGCCTTGTATCGGACGACATCATCATCGGTCTGGTCAAGGACCGGCTGAAGGAAGCGGACTGCCAGAACGGCTACCTGTTCGACGGCTTCCCACGCACCATTCCACAGGCTGACGCAATGAAGGAAGCCGGCGTGGCAATTGACTACGTTCTGGAAATCGATGTGCCCGATAGCGCCATTATCGAACGCATGAGTGGACGCCGAGTGCATCAGGCATCCGGCCGCACCTATCACATGAAGTTCAATCCGCCCAAGGTCGAGGGCCGGGACGACGTCACCGGCGAAGAACTGATCCAGCGCGATGACGACCATGAGGAAACGGTCAGGAAGCGCCTGGCGGTCTATCACGAGCAGACCGAAGTGCTGGTCGGCTACTACAACAAATGGGCGGAGTCCGGCCAGCCGGGCGCGCCCAAATACCGCAGGATAGAAGGCGTCGGACCAGTCGAGGAAATCCGGGATCGGGCTTTCGCCGCACTGGCGAATTAAACAGCAGCAAGGCGGACCAAGTGTCCGCCTTGTTTTTTTGCGGCTTAGCCACCGCATGCAGCACAGACTCGGTCAGCCCAGGCACTCCATAAGAACAGGGCAGCGCATAAGTTTCGGTAGCAGGCGTCCACTCATAGCGGCGTCACGGTCCTTGCAACTTTGTCGTGAATAACAATGGAGGAGTCAACATGGCAGCAGCTTTGGGATTCGCCGTCTTGTGCGGCCTGATCGCGGTGATTTACGGCTTGATGTCGCGCGGATGGATCTTGCGGCAGGACCCCGGCAACGCCCGCATGCAGGATATATCGGCGGCAATCCAGCAGGGCGCAGCCGCCTACCTGGCGCGGCAATATCGCACGATCGGCATCGTTGGCGTGATCCTGTTCCTGCTGATTGCCTTCATTCCCGGCCTCGGCCTTATCACTGCCGTAGGCTTCCTGATCGGCGCGCTGCTATCGGGCGCCTGCGGCTTCATCGGCATGAACGTGTCCGTGCGGGCCAATGTGCGCACCGCGCAGGCCGCCAGCGTCGGCATCCACGAGGCGCTGAATGTGGCCTTCAAGGGCGGTGCGATCACCGGCATGCTGGTAGTCGGTCTCGGACTGCTGGGCGTGACGCTGTTCTACTGGGTGCTGATCGCCAGCGCGCCGCACGGCGCCGGTTTTACGGTATCGCAGCATGACATCATCAAGCCGCTGATCGGCCTGGCTTTCGGCGCCTCGCTGATCTCCATCTTTGCCCGCCTGGGCGGCGGCATCTTCACCAAGGGCGCCGACGTCGGCGCCGACCTGGTGGGCAAGGTCGAGGCCGGCATTCCCGAGGACGATCCGCGCAACCCGGCCGTGATTGCAGACAATGTCGGCGACAACGTCGGCGACTGCGCCGGCATGGCGGCCGACCTGTTCGAAACCTACGTCGTCACCCTGATCGCCACCATGCTGCTGGGCACCCTGATGCTCAATGGCCTGGAGACGCAGGCGGCGCTGTATCCGCTGCTGCTGGGCGCGGTGTCCATCCTGGCTTCGATCGTCGGCTGCTCGCGGGTGAAATACCTGCCGGGCAAGAAAATCATGTCGGCGCTCTATGTCGGCCTGTGGATTTCAGCCGTGCTGTCGCTGATCGGCTTCGGCATCGTCACCTGGCTGATCATGCCGCCCGAACTGCGGGTGCCAATGATGGGCTCCGCGGTGGTGGGCATCGTGCTGACCGGGCTGATGGTCTATATCACCGAGTACTACACCGGCACCGAGTACAAGCCGGTCAAGCATATCGCCGCCGCCTCGACGACCGGGCACGGCACCAACATCATCGCCGGACTGGGCGTATCGATGAAATCCACTGCCTATCCGGTGCTGGCGGTCTGTGCCGCCATCGTGGTCTCGTACACCCTGGGCGGCCTGTACGGCATCGCCATCGCAGCGACATCCATGCTGTCCATGGCCGGCATCATCGTCGCGCTCGATGCCTATGGGCCGATTACCGACAATGCCGGCGGCATTGCCGAAATGTCCGGCATGCCGGAGGAAGTACGGGCCGTCACCGATCCGCTGGATGCGGTTGGCAACACCACCAAGGCAGTCACCAAGGGCTATGCGATCGGTTCGGCCGGCCTGGCTGCGCTGGTGCTGTTCGCCGACTATACCCATGCGCTCGACAGTGCCGGCATTTCCGTCGCCTTCGACCTGTCCGACCCGGCCGTCATCGTCGGCCTGTTCATCGGCGGCCTGGTGCCGTATCTGTTCGGGGCGATGGCGATGGAGGCGGTCGGCAGGGCGGCCGGCGCAGTGGTGGTCGAGGTGCGCAGGCAGTTCCGGGATATCCGCGGCATCATGGACGGTTCCGGCCGGCCCGAGTACGACAAGGCGGTGGACATGCTGACGTCAGCCGCGATCAAGGAAATGGTGCTGCCCTCGCTCCTGCCCGTGATCGTGCCCATCCTGGTTGGAATGCTGCTGGGACCGGCGGCGCTGGGCGGAGTGCTGATGGGTGCCATCGTGACCGGCATCTTCGTCGCCATCTCCATGACCACCGGTGGCGGTGCCTGGGACAACGCCAAGAAGTACATCGAGGAAGGCAATCACGGCGGCAAGGGGTCGGAGGCGCACAAGGCTGCGGTCACCGGCGATACCGTGGGCGACCCGTACAAGGACACCGCCGGCCCGGCAATCAATCCGCTGATCAAGATCATCAACATCGTGGCGCTGCTGATCGTGCCGCTGTTGCCGGTGACCGTGGTGGAAACCGGCGCCGCGAAGCCGGCAGCGGTGTCGCATGCCGTTGCGGCCGCAACGCAGCCGGGCTTGCCGCGCTAAGCCGGCAGCCTCAGATCGAAACGCACCGCCAGCAGCCGCATCACGCAGGTAACCGCGATGCCGGCGCTGACGGTGAGGCTCTCCGGCGCATTGATCTTGTCCAGCAGCAGCGCCACCCAGCAGCCGAAAAACGCACATGTTGCATAAAGCTGGCCGCGCCGCAGCACCAGCGGAATTTCATTGCACAGCACGTCCCGCAGCACGCCGCCGAAAATGCCGGTGATCACACCCATCATCACGCAGACGAACAACGGCATGCCGGCATCTTCGGCAATCGACGTGCCAAGCACGCTGAACAGGCCCAGGCCGAGCGCATCCGCCACCAGGATGAATTTTTCCGCGCGGCCCGAGCTCAGGTGGCGGGTGAATGGCGTGATGACCAGCGCCAGCGCAAAGATCAGCAGCACGTATTCCTGACGTTCGACCCAGAACAGCGGGCGCTGGTCCAGCAAAAGGTCACGCAGCGTGCCGCCGCCAAAGGCGGTAATGAAACCGACGGTGAAAATGCCCACCATGTCCATTTCACGGCGCCGGGCCTCGATGAAACCCGACATGGCAAAGGCGACGATGCCCAAAACCTCGATCGCCTGAAGCAAGGTGCTGAGATTGACCTGAATGGTGAGTGCCATGCTGTTTCCGGAATGCCAGGGTTGGGAAGGCGTGCATTATAAAAGTCGTGCCCCGTTATCTTGGTGGCTAATTTTTGCCCGTTGCATTTCTGGTGGCGCCCGGCCAAATGTTTCTGGCGTCATGCGCCTGCGCTTACCGTCTGCGCCAGCGCACCTGGCCGGAGACCGCTGCGCCCATTTTGTCAGACGCCCCGATCCGCATTTTTTGTTATTCAAATAAAAATCGCTACAATCCGCTGGTTGACGTTAACGTCAATCGTGCAGGCAATCCAACATTTTCCATCCCCAGAGAGGACAAGATGCAGATTCAGGAGAACGTATTCATCATTACCGGCGGCGCATCAGGGCTGGGCGCAGCCACCGCGCGCATGATCGTGGAAAATGGCGGCAAGGTGGTGCTGGCCGACGTGCAGGCAGAGGCCGGAGAGAAGCTGGCCGCCGAACTGGGCGGCAAGTTCGTGCGTTGCGATGTCACTTCGGAAGCCGATGGCAAGGCCGTGGTGGAAGCGGCGCTGGCACTGGGCAAGCTGTGTGGCCTGGTCAACTGCGCCGGCGTGGCGCCGGCCGTCAAGACGGTAGGCAAGGATGGTCCGCACCCGCTGGAAGTCTTCCAGCGCACCGTCAATATCAATCTGGTCGGCACATTCAATATGTCGCGCCTTGCCGCGGATGCGATGGCCAAGCAGGAAGCCAATGCCGACGGTGAACGCGGCGTGATCATCAATACCGCTTCGGTAGCCGCCTACGATGGCCAGATCGGCCAGGCGGCCTATGCATCCTCCAAGGCGGCAGTGGCCGGCCTGACGCTGCCAATGGCGCGCGACCTGTCCCGCAATGGCATCCGGGTGATGACCATCGCGCCAGGCATCTTCGAAACGCCGATGCTCCTGGGCATGCCGCAGGAAGTGCAGGACGCGCTGGGACGCATGGTGCCGTTCCCGCCTCGCCTGGGCCGGCCGCATGAATATGCCCACCTTGCCAAGACCATCATCGAAAACACGATGCTCAACGGCGAGACGATACGGCTGGATGGCGCTATCCGCATGCAGCCCAAGTGATCCCGGTCCGCCGTCTGGCGACGTTCGCCCATCTGACCAAGGCGCTGCTGCTGGCCGCGCTTCTGGGCGGCTGCGCCTCGCCCGACGGCTGGCCGGAGCGCGATGCCAGCCTGGCGGCGCCGGAAGCCGCTTCCGGTTATGCCGACAAGCCGGGATGGCATGCACGCAGCTTCATGGTGTCGGCGGCCAATCCTCTGGCTGCCGATGCCGGATACGACATATTGAAGCAGGGCGGCTCGGCGGTGGACGCCGCCATTGCAGTGCAGATGGTGCTTGGGCTGGTCGAGCCACAGTCGTCCGGGCTGGGCGGCGGCAGCCTGATGCTGCATTTCGACGGCAAGCAGTTGCGCGCGCTGGACGGCCGTGAAACCGCCCCGGCTGCGGCCGATGAAAAGCTGTTTCAGGATGCCAGCGGCAAGCCAGTGCCTTATTTTGACGGCCTGATCGGCGGGCGCTCGGTTGGCGTCCCCGGCATGCTGCGCATGCTCGAACGGGCGCACCAGCAGCATGGAAAACTGCCTTGGGAAGCGCTGTTCGCGTCGGCGATCAGGATGGCGGAGCAGGGCTTCGAGGTCAGCCCCAGGCTCGCCAAGCTGCTGCGCGACGACCCCTATCTCAGGCAAGACCCGGCTGCGGCAACCTATTTCTATGATCAGTATGGCGAGCCATGGCAAGTTGGTCATTTGCTGAAAAATCCCGCATTGGCAGCGGTCATGCGGCGTGTCGCCAAAGAAGGTGCGGACGCTTTTTACAAGGGAGAGATTGCGCGTGACATGGTCAGCAAGGTCGGGCTGCACCCACGCAATCCGGGGCGTCTCAGCGTGCAGGATATTGCAGCCTACCAAGCCAGGGAGCGTGAACCGCTTTGCGCCACCTATCGCATCTGGCGCGTCTGCGGCATGCCGCCGCCGTCGTCCGGCGGACTGGCCGTTGCCCAGATACTGGGCATACTGGAAAATACGGATATTGGCAGGCTTGCGCCTGACAGCAACGGCCTGAACGCACAGGCAGTGCACCTGTTCAGCGAAGCGGGCCGGCTTGCTTACGCCGACCGCAACCGCTATGTGGCCGACCCGGATTTCGTGCCTGTTCCCGGCGGCATTGCATCGCTGCTGGACAAACGCTATCTGGCGCAACGCGCGGCCTTGATAGGCGAGCTCTCGATGGGTGCGGCGGCTGCCGGCAAGCCGGAAGGCATGCAGCTGGCCTGGGGTGATGATGCCTCACCCGAATTGCCTTCAACCACGCATATTTCCGTTGTTGACCGGGACGGCCAGGCGGTTGCGATGACCTCGACAGTGGAAAGCGCATTCGGGTCGCGCCAGATGGTGCACGGTTTCTTGCTCAATAATGAACTGACTGATTTTTCCTACGTGTCAGCAGATGATGCCGGCCCGGTTGCCAACCGGGTGCAGGGCGGCAAGCGGCCGCGTAGTTCAATGGCGCCAACCATGGTGTTCGACCGTTCGTCGGGAAAACTGATTCTGCTGGTAGGTTCCCCGGGGGGCGGCTACATCATTAATTACGTTGCGAAAACCTTGGTCGGCGTGCTGGACTGGCGCATGGATGTACAGCGCGCGATCAGTCTTCCGAACTTTGGTAGCCGAAATGGCCCTACGGAACTCGAGCGAGGCCGGTTTTCCGCCAATTTCATTAGTTTGTTGAAACAGAAGGACCATCAGATCAGGCTCGACGAGCAGACTTCCGGCCTGCAGGCCATCATGCGTGTCCAGCGCAATGGCGAGGACATGTGGTTCGGCGGCGCCGACCCCCGCCGGGAAGGCGTGGCACGAGGCGACTAGGGCCGCTCTGGCTTTCAATACGGGCTTCATGGCAAGCCTCGGTTTCTGGGCGCTTCACGTTTCAGTTCAAGCACCTCGAACCATCTTCAGTTGCTTCCCACAAACTGTACAGGTAACCTTGGAACTGGTTTTTCATCGCTGTCAACTTGCGCAGAAAGTGACATAGCCTTGTTTTCAATGAGAATTTTTATTCGGCAGACATTAATCCTCCTGCTTGGGATGCTGCTGGCATTCGGTGTTTGGGCACGTACCAGCAGTGGCAGCGATGTCGTTTCCGTCTCAGAGCTTCCTGTTGAAGCAAGGCGCACGCTGCAATTGATCAGGCAGGGTGGGCCATTTCCTTACGAGAAAGATGGGGCGGTATTTGGCAATTATGAAAGGCTTTTGCCAAAACAAAACCGAGGGTATTATCGTGAATTCACTGTAAAGACCCCAGGTGCGCGCAACCGTGGTGCCAGACGCATCATTACTGGCGGGGAATTAAATAGTCCACGGGAACTCTATTACACAGAAGACCATTACGCGTCATTTCGACGCATTCAAGAGTGAGAAGTGAATATCTATACCCTTATGGTTCCGGAGAAAGGTCCGCAGTTGATGCCAGAAGCGCCAGCAGAAGCGAGCTTGTTCCAGACTGTCCCGCCCAACGTGGTGCAGTCGATCCGTGCTTTCCGTGTCACTGAACTTCAGGCGGAGGCGGCCAAGCTGGGCCAGCATTTTCTTTATGCCTATTGTGGCGATGCAACGACTAAACAGCAGGTATTGACCACGATTGCCGAAGCTTTTCAGTTCCCGCGGCACTTTGGCAAGAATTTCGACGCCCTGTCCGACTGCCTGACAAGCCTCGTGTACAAGGCAGGCCGTCAGTCCGGATTTCTTGTTGTGTTGGAGCAGCTTCCCAATACCCAGAAGTTTGACCGCGAGGCTCGTGAAACCCTGCTCGATGTGTTTCGCGACGCAGCGGATTTTTGGGCTGAAAAGAAAGTGCCTTTCCGGGTTTTCTATTCTTTCCAGTAAGGTTTTCTGGGCTCTGCCCGGTGAGCTGAGCGCAAAGTGCGCGCAGGTCGTCATGTACAATGCGCGCCATGAAAAGTATCGTCATTCTTATTTCTGGACGCGGCAGCAATATGCAAGCCATCGTGCAAGCCGCACGGAAGGAAAAATGGCCGGTGCGCATCGCCGCCATTATCAGCAATCGCCCGGATGCACCCGGTCTGGCATTTGCAGAACAGCATCAGATTCCCGCCGTCACGGTGCCGAGCAAAAATTATCCGGACCGGAATGCGTTCGATTGCGCGTTAAAGGATGAAATCGACCGGTTTTCCCCTGACTTCGTGGTCCTGGCCGGTTTCATGCGGATATTGACCGCTGAATTCGTTGCCCATTACGCCGGACGCATGCTCAACATCCATCCCTCACTGCTACCGAGTTTTCCTGGATTGCATACGCACAGGCAGGCGCTGGAAGCAGGCGTGAAACTCCATGGCGCAACCGTCCATTTCGTCACCGCCGAGCTTGACCATGGGCCTATCGTTGCCCAGGAAGCGGTGCCGGTCTTGCCTGATGACACCGAGGAAACCTTGTCGGCGCGCGTGCTGGAGGTGGAGCATCGTCTCTATCCCGCGGCAGTACTGGCGGCGGTCGAAAGTCGCCTTTTCGTCGGCAATGGCTGCGTGCGCGTTATCCCCCAATCCGAAAACCATTTGACCTTGAAAGAATCCGCATGAGGCTGCCTCCCGCCCTGATCGGCCATACCGAGGAAGTCCTGCGGGAAATCCTTCGTTTTACCGGCCCGGCCGACAATACCCTGTCCCGTTATTTCCGCGATCATCCCCGACTTGGCAGCCGCGAACGCGGCGTGATTGCCGAAGCAGTGTACGGGCTGTTGCGCAACAAGCTGGTCTATACCAGTTTTGCTGAATCAGGCCAGGGGCCGAGCATGCGCCGGCTGGCCTTGCTGGGTCTTGCCGATGCGGCGGGAATAGACGCGCTGGGTGGACTGTCGCCAGAGGAAAGCGATTGGCTGAATCGGGTGATGCAGATCGACCGTGACATGCTGCCCGCTGCGTTGCGCGCAAATCTGCCGGCGTGGCTGTACGAGCGTCTGCTGGAGCGTTTCGGGGAAGAGGAAGTGCAGAAGCTGGCGCAGACCCTGAATACGCCAGCGCCGCTGGACTTGCGTGTCAACAGCGTCAAGGCCGACCGGGAGCAGGTGATCACCGCACTGGCCGAAGCGCCGATTCTCGCGGAGCCTACGCCCTACGCGCCGCTGGCGCTGAGGGTCAGGAAAAAGCCGGCGCTGCAGAATCTGCCTTTGTTCAAGAGTGGCGCGATAGAGGTGCAGGACGAAGGCAGCCAGATTCTGGCGCAAATACTGGGTGCGCGCCGCGGTGAAATGGTGGTGGATTTTTGCGCCGGCGCTGGCGGCAAGACGCTTGCACTGGGCGCAATCATGCGTAATACCGGACGTCTGTATGCATTCGATGTATCGGAAAAGCGGCTGACCAAACTCAAGCCAAGATTGGCGCGCAGTGGGCTGTCGAATGTGCACCCCGTCGTTATCGCGCATGAAAACGATGCCAAGGTCAAGCGCCTGGCGGGGAAGATAGATCGTGTCCTGGTAGATGCGCCGTGCAGCGGGCTTGGCACCTTGCGCCGTAACCCGGATGTGAAATGGCGCCTGAAACCTGAATCAATCACCGAACTCAACACCAAGCAACTTTCGATTCTTGAAGGAGCGGCACGGCTGGTGAAGGCAGGTGGCCGTCTGGTGTATGCCACGTGCAGCATCATGGAAGAGGAAAACGAATCCATTGTCCGGAAATTTCTGGAGACAAATACATCGTTCCATCTTGTGCCTATGCAACAAGTACTGGACGAGCAGAAGATCCCATTGGAGATGGGCGACTTCCTGAAACTGTTTCCGCACTTACATCAGACTGACGGTTTTTTCGCTGCGGTGCTAGAACGAAGCAATTAACTTTGTTACCTCAAGGATGCGCTTGGTTGACCCCTTCTGATTTGCGGGGTACGCTCAGCGCCATCCTTAATCGTTCCCTGCAGAAATAGATGATGCTTTCGTTTTCCTGGCTTGATCTATGGTCGGAGGTCCGTACTGCCGGCTTTGTCTGGCAGACGGGCGCGGTTACGGCTTCCATTCTCCTTTCCCAGTTGCTTTCTCGTCTGGCAGTTCGCTGGGGTTCAGCCCAAAGTCGAACCGTAGTTACCGAAGATAGCCAAGCCCGGTCGGTCCATTCGATGCTGTGGCCTATCGCTGCCTTTGCCATCCTGGCGGCCGCTCGCATGGCGTTTTTAAAATGGCAGCCAGTGCCGTTATTGACGCTTGCCTTGCCAATCGTGGGCTCTCTTGCGCTGGTACGTCTGGTGTTCTATCTGTTACGGCGCGTTTTCATGCGCAACGGCAATGCCGGCGGCTTGCTGCTCGGCTTTGAAAAGGTGTTTGCCGCGCTGGTCTGGCTGGGCCTTGCCATACATCTGACGGGTCTGTGGCCTGACCTGATCGCTTACCTGGAACGCACCTCGATTCCAACCGGACGCTACCAGACCTCCTTGCTGGTGATTATTCAGGCCATTGCCTCCATCGGCGCAACCCTCATCCTTGCGTTATGGCTAGGCGCCGTGCTGGAAGAAAGGCTGATGAAAGTAAGCACCATACATTCATCGGCGCGCCTGGTGATGGCGAGGGCAGGGCGGGCGAGTCTGATTCTGGTTGCCATTCTTCTCAGCCTTTCGCTTGCCGGCATCGATTTGACGGTGCTTTCCGTGTTTGGTGGTGCACTTGGGGTCGGTATAGGTCTTGGTTTACAGAAGATCGTCAGCAGTTATGTATCAGGATTCGTTATCCTGCTCGAACGGAGCATGGCAGTAGGCGATATGGTTTCGGTGGCAACCTTTTACGGACAGGTAACCCGGATCAACACACGCTATACGATAATACGCAGCCTGGACGGAATAGAGACAGTGGTACCGAACGATATCCTCATTTCAGGTGCGGTACAGAATCATTCCCTGAGCGACCGGAAACTCAGGCTTGCTACACGGGTGACGGTAGCTTATGAAACCGATGTGGAAGTGCTGCTGCCTAAACTGGTCGATGCCATTCACGAGATTCCACGCATCTGCCAAGATCCGGTACCGCACGCGTTGCTGACAGGCTTTGGCCTGAATGGGCTTGAAGTGGAGCTGGGGTTCTGGATAGAGGATCCGGAAAACGGAAAAGGCAATTTGTTGTCACTTGTCAACCGTGCAATTTGGCAGGTTTTAAGCGAAGAAAAGATCAGAATTCCCTATTCCCAACATGAGATCAGGATGGCAACGGATGTGTCACAATCATTTGCATCGTCAGAACTTTCATCCATAAAGCAATAAAGCGCGTAAAATATAGGACAAAATTCAATAAATGCGGCTAATCCATACCTAGGATCATGACCGCCAGGGAATATGACCTCCCGCCCATCAACTTTGGAGCCTGAATGATTCTGAATGCAGTTTTGGACTTTCTGTCGAATGGCCTGACCCGTGCTAGCGCCTGGCAAATCGTTATCTACACGCTGGTCGTTACCCATATAACGATCGCCGGTGTGACTATTTACCTGCATCGCAGCCAGGCGCATCGCGCACTCGACTTGCACGCCATCCCCAGCCATTTTTTCCGTTTCTGGCTCTGGATGACGACTGGCATGGTCACCAAGGAATGGGCAGCGATCCACCGCAAGCATCATGCGAAGTGTGAAACTGAGGAAGATCCGCATAGTCCGGTTACTCGTGGCATCAGGAAGGTGCTGCTCGAAGGTGCTGAACTTTACCGTGCAGAATCAAAAAACCAGCAGACCGTGGAGAAATACGGTCACGGCACGCCTGATGACTGGATCGAGCGCAATCTCTATACCAAGCACAGTGCGCTTGGCATCATCCTGATGCTGTTCATCGACCTTGCGCTGTTTGGCATTGTCGGCCTGTCAGTCTGGGCAGTGCAGATGCTCTGGATTCCGGTGACTGCCGCCGGCATTATCAATGGCATCGGCCATTTCTGGGGTTACCGCAACTATGACTGCAATGATGCGGCAACCAATATCTTCCCAATCGGGATCCTGATCGGCGGCGAGGAACTGCATAACAATCATCACACCTTCGGCACCTCGGCAAAACTGTCGTCGAAGTGGTACGAGTTCGATATCGGCTGGATGTACATCCGTATCCTGGAGACGCTGGGTCTGGCGACCGTGAAAAAGGTCGCACCGGCGCCGAAATTCGATAGCGGAAAGCGTGTTGCCGACCTGGCCACTTTGCAGTCCATCGTATCGAACCGCTATGACGTGATGGCGAAATACACCAAGTCCATTCGTCATACCTGGCGTGAAGAAATTGCCCATATCCGCAGCAAAACGGAAATGGGCAGCGATGCACTGCGCCGGTCGCGCAAACTGCTGCAAAAGGAACCCGCCAAACTGGAAGCGCCGCAGCGTCAGCAGTTGAGCGAGTTGCTGGCACATAGCAAGGCGCTGAAGACCATGCACGATATGCGTGCTGAATTGAGCGCACTGTGGGAAAGGTCGCATTCCACCAGTGACCAACTGCTGCATCATTTGCAGGACTGGTGCCGTCGCGCTGAATCCTCCGGTATCCGTTCGCTGCAGGAGTTTTCCTTACGGTTGCGCAGCTATGCCTGAGCAAGGCTAGGAAGCATTCCCTCAAAAAGAGCCCGGTTCGCCGGGCTCTTTTTTTAGTGTTGACCGGTTTGGCCAGAAGGCGACTCTCAAACCTGGAGGCGAAAAAAAACCCGCAATCGAATGCGGGCTTCCGGGAGGTCAGATCAATTACTTGATCTTCGTTTCCTTGTATGCAACATGCTTGCGAGCCTTGGGATCGAACTTCATGATCTCCATTTTTTCCGGCATGGTGCGCTTGTTCTTGGTCGTGGTGTAGAAGTGACCCGTGCCTGCAGTCGATTCCAGCTTGATTTTGTCGCGGCCTTTGGTAGCCATGATGATTCCTTTACTGTGGGATTAGACTTTTTCGCCACGGGCGCGCATATCGGCCAGGACGGCGTCGATGCCGATCTTGTCGATGATGCGCAGGCCAGCGTTAGACAGGCGCAGGGAAACCCAGCGGTTTTCCGACTCTACGAAAATGCGACGATTCTGCAGGTTAGGCAGAAAGCGACGCTTGGTCTTGTTGTTTGCATGGGAAACGTTGTTGCCGACCATCGGCTTCTTCCCGGTGACTTGGCATTGACGTGCCATGTTTCACTCCTTCAAATATTTCCGAAATTGGAAAAAACGAGAGTATATCCAAAAAAAGTAGAATATTCAACGACTTGCGAAAAACAATTGTTTCTTGCTTTGTTCTTTTTATTTAACAAAAAGACGCATCGTTTTTCACAGTTCGCCATGCTCCATAAAGGAGTAGATTCGCTTGCCTGCGACAATCAGGTGATCAAGTACTCGCACCTCGATCAGGCCGAGCGCATCGATCAAGAGATGCGTGATTTCATGGTCCTGGCTACTGGGCAATGGCTCGCCGGAAGGATGGTTGTGAGCCAGTATGCAAGCGGCTGCATTGCAATGCATTGCTGCCCGTACCACTTCACGAGGATGTACTTGCGCCCGCGTCAGGGTGCCACGGAATAATTCCTCACATGCAATAACATGGTGTTTTGCATTCAGGAAAATAACGGCAAAGCTCTCATAGGGAAGGGTGGCCAGGCGTAACTGGAGATAGTGCCGAACGGCCAGGGTACTGGTCAGCGGCGAACCGCGTTTTATTTCTTCCATTGTCGTGCGGCGTGCCAATTCCAGTACTGCCTGCAATTGCGCAAATTTCGCTGGGCCAAGGCCTGGGAGCTTGCAGAACTCATGTACCGCAGCATTGCAGAGTGCATGCAAGGACCCGAAGTGCAACAGCATGCGCTGGGCCAGTTCAACGGCGGAGCAACCAGGCAGACCGGTGCGGAGAAAGATCGCCAGCAATTCTGCATCGGACAAGGTGTGTGCGCCAAGCGCAATCAGTCTTTCCCTCGGCCGCAATGCTTCCGGCCAGTCAGCAATTCCCATGTTCTGTCTTTCATGCAGGGTGCTTCGATCGGTGCAATCGCCACCAGTCGGCGCTAGCGGCTGTGGTGGCTTAAAATGGCGGATTATTTTGTCTGGCGGAAGCTCATGGAAAATCTAACACAGCCGGTCGTGGGCCCAGGAGCCTATCTGACGCTGCATTACCGACTCGCGTCGCAGGATGGCAACGACATCGTTACCACCTTCAACGGCAATCCAGCCACTCTGCAACTTGGCACGGGCCAGCTTGCCCCCTTTCTCGAAGAACGCCTGATTGGCCTGGCCGACGGCGCCGAGCGCAGCTTTTCGCTGGCGCCATCCGAAGCATTCGGCGAGCGCAATCCGGAATTGCTGCAGCGGGTTTCCCGCGCCACGCTTGCCGATAATTCGCAGCTTGGCGAGGAATACAAGGTAGGCGATGTGGTTGAATTTGCGGCGCCCGGCGGCGGCCGCTTTGCCGGGGTGCTGCTTGAAATCAACGCCGATGATGCGCTTTTCGATTTCAATCACCCGCTGGCTGGCCAGACGCTGCGTTTCGACGTACGCATCATCGGCATACTGTAGCGTGCGCAGCGGCAGCCAGGCAGCGCGTTTTTAATCGATCAGGGAATACACACAGTTATGGAACAGGAAATCCTGCTAGCGCAACCGCGCGGTTTTTGCGCTGGCGTCGACCGGGCAATCGAAATCGTCGAACGGGCGCTGGCGCAGTTCGGCGCTCCCATCTATGTGCGCCACGAGATCGTGCATAACGCCTACGTGGTCGATGACCTGCGGCGCAAGGGCGCTATTTTCATCGAGCAGCTTGCTGATGTCCCTCCCGGGAACACGCTTGTGTTTTCTGCCCACGGTGTGCCGCGCTCCGTCCAGGAGGAAGCGGCGCAACGTGGCCTCACGGTATTCGATGCGACTTGTCCACTTGTGACGAAAGTGCATGTTGAAGTGGCTAAGATGCGGCGGGAAGGAAGGGAGATCATCATGATCGGCCATGCCGGTCATCCTGAAGTGGAAGGTACCATGGGGCAAGCCGACCAGGGCATGTATCTTGTGGAAACCGCCGACGACGTCGAGCACCTCCAGGTGCGCAATCCTGACCAGCTGGCCTATGTGACGCAAACGACACTGTCGGTGGATGACACCGCCGACGTCATCGCCGCACTCAAGCGCCGGTTTCCCAATATCGCCGAGCCCAAGAAAGGTGACATCTGCTATGCCACCACCAACCGCCAGGAAGCGGTGAAGTTCATGGCGCCCCAGGTTGACCTGGTGATCGTTGTTGGCAGTCCGAACAGTTCCAATTCGAACCGGCTGCGTGAAGTGGCCCAAAAGAAAGGGACGGCCGCCTACATGGTGGATAACGCAGCGCAAATCGACCCGGCCTGGCTGGAGGGAACCAAACGCATCGGCGTCACTGCCGGTGCATCGGCACCCCAGATTCTGGTGGACGCGGTGATTGCACAGTTGAAGGTGTTCGGTGCGCGTAGCGTACGGGTACTGGAAGGTGTGGAAGAGAATGTGACGTTTCCCCTGCCCAAGGGCTTGCATGGTCTGCCCGAACCTGGTTGATTCCTCAGGTACGGAATAAAAAGCGCGCCATGACCGATTGCCGTTCTGGCGTAAAAATATAACTACTTTTGATCATGGCCGGCCATGGAAATTTTCCTGCAGCAAATCGTCAACGGCCTGGTGTTGGGCAGCATGTATGCCCTGATCGCCTTGGGATACACCATGGTCTACGGCGTTCTCAATCTGATCAACTTTGCCCATGGTGAAGTGCTGATGATCGGTGCGATGTCGGGCCTGACCATATTGAAACTGGTGAACAGTGCCGCCCCGGGCCTTCCAGGGGTAGTCAAGCTGATCATTGCCATCCTTGGCGCGATTCCAGTCTGTGTCATCGTCAATATCGTGATCGAGCGCGTTGCTTACCGACGGCTGCGCAACGCGCCGCGTCTGGCGCCGCTGATTACGGCAATCGGTGTTTCCATCCTGCTGCAAACGATCGCGATGATGGTGTGGGGACGCAATCCACTTCCTTTCCCCCAGGTGATGCCTTCCGAGTCGCTGAACCTGATGGGTGCGCTGATCACGCCGACGCAGGTCATGCTGCTGGCACTGGCGGCGCTGTCGATGTTGTTGCTGGTGCTGCTGGTGGAGAAGACCAAGATGGGCCGCGCAATGCGGGCCACGGCCGAGAATCCGCGGATTGCCGGCCTGATGGGCGTGGATGCCAACCGTGTCATCGTCGTCACCTTTGCTGTGGGCGCGGCGCTGGCAGCAGTGGCTGGCGTGATGTGGGGCGCGAATTATTCCTCGGCCCAGTTTGCAATGGGCTTCGTGCCCGGACTGAAAGCATTTTCGGCCGCTGTGCTTGGCGGCATCGGCAATATCTATGGCGCCATGCTGGGCGGTATTCTGCTCGGCCTGATCGAAAGCCTGGGTGCCGGCTACATCGGCGACCTTACCGGCGGATTCCTCGGCAGTAACTACCAGGATATCTTTGCCTTCATCGTATTGATCATCGTGCTGACGCTGCGTCCTTCCGGGCTGATGGGCGAGCGCGTTGCCGATCGCGCCTGAACGGAACCTACCCTATCCTATGGCCTACACCATTTCTTCGCGCCCAACCCGCAGCCGCGCCAGCCTGATCGCGCTGGCGGTCGTCGTACTGGCGTTCCCTTTCATCGCTTCCAATTTTGGCAATTCCTGGGTGCGCATCATCGACCTGGCGCTGCTCTACATCATGCTGGCGCTGGGCCTGAATATCGTGGTCGGCTTCGCGGGGTTGCTCGATCTCGGTTATATCGCCTTCTATGCGCTCGGCGCCTACCTGACCGGATTGATGGCTTCGCCGCAGTTCGCCACCTTGCTCGAGTCGCTGGTGAACCAGTACCAGCCGCTGGGCGAGGCGGCGATTGCCTTTTTCGGGCCGGAGGTGGCGCAGCAGGGCATTCATCTGTCGCTGTGGGTGATTCTTCCGCTAGCGGCATTGCTGGCCGGCGTCTTCGGCGCGCTGCTGGGCGCGCCCACGCTGAAGCTGCGTGGCGATTACCTGGCCATCGTGACCCTGGGCTTTGGCGAGATCATCCGGATTTTCATGAACAACCTGAATGGTCCGGTCAACATCACCAACGGACCGCAGGGCATCAACCTGATCGACCCGGTGCGCATCTTTGGCGTGTCGCTCGGCGGCGAGGCCGGATCGGGCGCCATGGTGAAGATAGGCGGCTTTTCGATGCCCTCGGTGAATGCCTATTATTTCCTGTTCCTGGCGCTCTGCCTGGCGATCGTGTTCATTTCCTACCGCCTGCATGACTCCCGTCTGGGCCGCGCCTGGATCGCCATCCGCGAGGATGAAATCGCAGCCAAGGCGATGGGCATCAATACCCGTAACGTCAAGCTGCTTGCCTTTGCGATGGGCGCATCGTTCGGCGGCGTTGCGGGTGGCCTGTTTGCCGCGTTTCAGGGCTTCGTCTCTCCCGAATCCTTTTCCCTGACCGAATCGATCGCCGTGCTGGCCATGGTGGTGCTGGGCGGCATGGGCCATATACCGGGCGTGGTGCTTGGCGGCGTGATCCTGGCGGCCTTGCCGGAGGTGCTGCGGCATACCGTGGAGCCGGTGCAGCATGCGCTGTTCGGCAAGGTGCTGGTCGACGCGGAAATCCTGCGCCAGCTGCTGTATGGCCTGGCGATGGTCGTCATCATGCTGACCCGTCCGGCAGGACTGTGGCCCGCGCCGCGGCATGAAGATCGTCCCGAAGCCGATGTCGACAAGCCTGCGCCCAGCACCGGCGTCGCGCCGGTGTAAGGGAGCCACGCAATGGAAAACAGCTTGCTGAACATTCGCGGGGCAACCAAGCGCTTTGGCGGCCTGCAGGCCTTGTCGGGCGTGGACATGCGCATCGCCAAAGGGCAGATCTATGGTCTGATCGGTCCGAACGGCGCCGGCAAGACCACCTTCTTCAACGTGCTGACGGGGCTGTATCAGCCCGACGGCGGCAGCTTCGAGCTGGATGGCAAACCGTATTCGCCATCGGCGCCGCATGAAGTCGCCAAGGCCGGCATTGCCCGCACCTTCCAGAACATCCGGCTGTTTGGCGAAATGAGCGCGCTGGAAAACGTGATGGTCGGACGCCACGTCCGCACGCGCCAGGGCGTGCTGGGCGCGGTGCTGCGGCATCGGGCCGCGCGGGAAGAGGAGGCGGCGATCCGGCGCCGTGCGCAGGAGTTGCTTGATTTCGTCGGCATCGGCGCCTTCGCCCGCCGCACCGCCCGCCACCTGTCCTACGGCGATCAGCGACGCCTGGAAATCGCCCGGGCGCTGGCCACCGATCCACTGCTGCTGGCGCTGGACGAGCCCGCCGCGGGCATGAATGCCACTGAAAAGCTGGGCCTGCGTGAACTGCTGCTGAAGATCAAGGCGGACGGCCGCACGATTCTGCTGATCGAACATGACGTCAAGCTGGTCATGGGCCTGTGCGACCGCATTACCGTGCTGGACTACGGCAAACCGATTGCCGAAGGCACGCCCGCGGAAGTCCAGAAAAATCCTGCTGTCATTGAAGCCTACCTGGGAGGGTCGCACTGATGGCCGCAACCGTATTGAAGGTCGACGGGCTGACGGTTGCCTATGGCGGCATCCAGGCCGTCAAGGGCATCAGTCTGGAAGTGCGAGAAGGCGAGCTGATCACGCTGATCGGCGCCAATGGCGCTGGCAAGACCACCACGCTGAAGGCGATCACCGGAACACTGCCGGACTGCAGGGTGGAAGGCCACATCGAATACGCAGGACAGCCGATTCGCGGCCTGACCTCGTTCCAGCTGGTGCGCCGGCAGCTGGCAATGGTGCCGGAAGGCCGGGGCGTGTTTTCCCGCATGACCATCCACGAAAACCTGCTGATGGGCGCCTATATCCGCAATGACAAGGCGGGTATCGATGACGATATCGGCAAATGGTACGACGTTTTTCCCCGGCTCAAGGAGCGCTCCACGCAGCTCGCCGGAACGCTTTCCGGCGGCGAGCAGCAGATGCTGGCGATGGCGCGCGCACTGATGAGCCATCCGCGCCTGCTGCTGCTGGATGAGCCGTCAATGGGGCTGTCGCCCATCATGGTGGAGCGCATCTTCGAAGTCGTGCGCAATGTTGCTGCGCGGGGCGTAACGATCCTGCTGGTGGAGCAGAATGCGCGGCTGGCACTGCAGGCCGCGCACCGTGGCTATGTAATGGAGTCGGGCCTGATCACCATGAGCGGCCCGGCGCAAGCCATGCTGGATGACCCGAAGGTGCGCCAGGCCTATCTCGGCGAGGAATAGGCAGTTGCCTCAGGCGCGCCGCCAGAACGCCCATTTCGACAGGAAACGCTCGCTGGCGCTGCGGGCATCGGTCAGCGCACCGGCCGGCATCAGCTTCAGCAGGGCCGGAATGCCAAAGGCGAGAATGGTTGCATCATCCAGCCATCCCAGCACGGGCAGTGCATCGGGCACCAGGTCGATCGGGCTCAGCAGGTAGACCGCAAGCAGGCCGGCGCCCAGCTTGACCGTCAACGGCGTTGCCGGGTGGCGGCAGGCAAACCACAGGATGGTGACTTCGCGGCCAGCCAGCCGGGCCAGGCGGCGCAAACGATTGAACATGTCAAATACTCCTTGGAAAGTCGCCACGGCCGGTCGCCGCGCTGCCCTCTATCTGGGGGCGCTAGCTGGATTTAAAGAGGCAGATGCATCGATTTCATCGGTCATCGCAGGATTGGGCGAAATACATATCAGAGTGGCATAATCCTCGCACTATTAAAAAGGAGCCAACATGGAGTACACCTTCACGCCGCCTGCCCAGGCTGTCGTTCCAGTTGCCGGAAGCACCCGGATGTTCCCGGTTCACCGCGTTTATTGTGTCGGCCGCAATTATGTTGAGCATGCCAAGGAGATGGGCCATACCGGTCGCGAAGCGCCGTTCTTCTTCCTCAAGCCAGCTGATGCGCTGCTGCCGGTGGCCGCCGGCGGCACCGGCGAAATGCCGTATCCGGCCATGACTTCCGACCTGCATCATGAAATCGAGCTGGTGGTTGCGATCGGCAAGGCCGGACGCGACATCCCCGCGGCGGAAGCGGGCAACTACATCTGGGGCTATGGCGTCGGCCTGGACATGACCCGCCGCGACCTGCAGGGCGAGGCCAAGAAGCTGGGCCGTCCCTGGGACACCGGCAAGGGCTTTGACAAGTCGGCGCCGATTGCGCCCCTGCATCCGCTGTCCGAAACCGGCCTGCTGGAAAAGGGCAACATCCGCCTCGATGTCAATGGCGCTGCGCGTCAGAACAGCGACATCAGCAAGCTGATCTGGAATGTAGCTGAAACCATCGAGCACCTGTCGCGCTACTTCGAACTCCAGCCTGGCGATCTGATCTTCACCGGCACGCCTGAAGGCGTGAACGCGGTGCAGAAGGGCGATCTGCTGGAAGGCAGCGTCGAAGGGCTGACCCCGCTGCGCGTCAAGGTGATCTGATGAGCCTGAAGCTCTATACCTACTTCCGCAGTTCGGCATCGTTCAGGGTACGCATTGCGCTGAACCTGAAGGGCCTGGAC
Source organism: Noviherbaspirillum soli (assembly GCF_015352955.1). Classification (GTDB taxonomy): domain Bacteria; phylum Pseudomonadota; class Gammaproteobacteria; order Burkholderiales; family Burkholderiaceae_D; genus Noviherbaspirillum_A; species Noviherbaspirillum_A soli. The sequence goes on along the minus strand of NZ_JACYOX010000005.1, from coordinate 76,293 downwards.
GTGGACATGGTGCCAATTCATCTGGTCAAGCAGGGCGGCGAGCAGCTGACCGAGGAATTCCGGCGCATCAATCCGGAGGCACTGGTGCCGGCGCTGGTCGACGAAGAGGATGAAAACGGCAGCCAGGTGCTGACGCAATCCCTGGCCATCATGGAATACCTCGACGAGATGTATCCGGAGCCGCCGCTGTTGCCAGCCGCGCCGCTGGACCGGGCCTATGTGCGCAGCATTGCGCTGGCAATTGCCTGCGACATCCATCCGCTGAACAATCTGCGGGTGCTGCGCTATCTGGTGCGCGATCTGAAGGTCAGCGAGGAAGACAAGAATGCCTGGTATCGCCACTGGTGCGAGCAAGGCCTGGCAGCGCTGGAAGCCAAGATCAACGCCGATGGCCGCGCCGGCAAGTTCTGCTTCGGCGACACGCCAACGCTGGCTGACTGCTGCCTGGTGCCGCAGATCTTCAATGCGCGGCGGCTTGACTGTGACCTGTCGGGCATGCCAACCCTGCTGCGCATCACGGAAAACTGTGCGAAGGTGGATGCGTTTGCGACGGCTGAGCCGTCAAGGCAGCCAGACGCGGAGTAAATCCGATCCTTGCAGGCTACAGCCTGCAAGGGCAATAAAAAACCGCTGCGACAGACTGGTGTCGCAGCGGTTTTTCTTTCAGGGCCGGTTCAGTAGCGATAGACCCTGCCGTTGTCGATCCGTACCCGGTTGCCGATGTTCATGTCGCCGATCGATTCCTGGGTGAAGGTCTGATAGGTGCCATTGTCCAGCCGCACGCCGATCTGGTAGGCGGTGCCGCCCTGGCGATTGCGTTGCTCGACCTGGTTGCCCACCACGGCGCCGCCCACGGCGCCTGCGGCCGTCGCCACGGCACGGCCGGTGCCGCCGCCGACCTGGTTGCCCAGAATGCCCCCAGCCAGTGCGCCAATGACCGTACCCGCATTGATGCCGCTGTTGCCGCCGGCGGTGTTGACCACCTGGATCGAATCCACCACGCCGTAGCTGGTGTAATAGCCTTGCTGGCCGGCGGGAGCGGGGTAGGGCGACGAGGCGGCCGGCGGATAGCCAGGGGCCGCGCAGCCAGCCAGGAAGGTGGAAGCGGCAAGAGCAGATGCGATGATGATGCGATTTGTTTTCATATGACCTCCTGATATTGTGACCACAGCCTAATCCCGGTCGGTCGCGAGGGTCTGTACGCCATCGAACAGAATCGGACAGAGCCGACGCGGGCCGGATAGGCTGCATGGCGGCGTCAAGCCAGTGGCGATTCTATGCGGCCGGATCGAACTGATGCCAAGCTTGTTACAGCTGATTACCTTCCCGCGCCTTCTCCATTGCGTTGCCTGGCCGGTCCGGTTTCTTTGCTTCACCCTGCCTGATTCTTGCTGTAAATTGCGTCGATAGCGCTTCATCGTCCCCGCTTTCCAGCTGAATAAGCAAAACAGGCAGCAAATACCATGATGACTGACTTTGAATGGCCCATACCGCCGCACTTTCAACTTGCCACTGACGCGGCGGGCCCTGAACCGGCAATGCTGGCAATGCACGATGGCCAGCGGGCGGCGGGAACGCTGGTGCGGCTCGATCCCGAGAACGGCCTCATCGAATTCCTGATGCAGAAGTCCCTGCTCGCCAATCAGATAGGGTTCCGTGAACTCAAGAGCCTCCGCCTGACCCGCCCGATTGCGCTGAAGCCGCTGCCACTGGACCAGGGCGATCAGTTCGACCCGGCCAACCTTTCCCTGCGCAAGCGTTGCGTCGTCAATTTCAAGGATGGCGACAGCCTGATTTCGGAAACCATCGGCTATGTCGAACATCCGTTCGGCCTGTTCCTTTTCCTGTGCAGCTATGGCGACGATGTGCTGCGCTGGTTTATCCCTTCAGGCGCGATCACCAGCTATCAGATCGGCGAGCAACTCGGGCAGTTGCTGGTCGAGGGCAAGCTGGTCAGCCAGGATGCTGTCGACCTCGGCCTGAAGAAGCAGGAAGCCCTGCGGTCCCAGAGGCTGGGGGACTATCTGCAGAAACAGCATATCGTCAGCCAGGAACAGGTTGAAAAGGCATTGCAGCAGCAGAAGGAAATGCCGCACGTCAGGCTTGGCGAAGCGCTGCTGCAGGAGGGGCTGATCTCGGTGGAGCAACTGGAGGAAGCGCTGACCCTGCAGACGCGCGACCGCAAGACCCATCTCGGCGAGATACTGGTTGAAATGGAAGTGGTCAAGCGCGATACCCTGCGCCGGGTGCTGGCGCAGAAGCTGGGCATTCCCCTGGTCAGCCTGCGCAAGTTCGATTTCGACCTGAACCTGATCAAATCGGTGCCGGCCGATCTGGTGCGCAAGCACCAGATCATGCCGCTTTACCGTACCGAGAGCCGCATGGTCGTCGCGCTGGAAAATCCGCTGGCCATCGAAGGCCTGCAGGCGCTGGGCTTCTACACCAAACTGAAGATCGACCCGGTGATGGCGTCGGCTGACGACCTCAACGGCGCAATCAAGAAATTTTATGGCAGCCAGGCCAGCCGGGAAAGCATGGAAGACCTGGTGTTCGAACTGGGCAGTGCCGACCTGGTCACTCCGGCAAGCACCATCAGCGTGATGGATGATGTATCGGAGTCGGACAACACGCTGGTGCGTCTGGTCAACAAGATCATCATGGATGCCTACGAGGATGGCGCGTCGGACATTCATATCGAAACCATGAAGGGCAATCGGCCAACCCGGGTACGCTTTCGCAAGGAGGGCGTGATGTCCCACTATTCCGACATCCCGGCCAACTTCCGCAATGCGCTGGTATCCCGGCTGAAAATCATGAGTCGCCTGGACATTTCCGAAAAGCGGCGCTCGCAGGATGGAAAGATCGATTTTTCCCAGTTCGGCCCGGCCCGCATCGAACTCAGGGTGCTGACCATGCCCACGACCGAAGGCCTGGAAGATGTGGTGATGCGCATCCTGAGCGCACCCAAGGTGGTGTCGCTGGACGGTCTCGGCCTGTCGCCCTACGCGCTGGAAGGCATACGCAGGATCGCTGCGCGGCCCCATGGCCTGCTGTTCGTCTGCGGACCGACCGGGTCCGGCAAGACCACCACCCTGCATTCCATCCTGGCCCACATCAACACGCCGGAACGCAAGATCTGGACGGTCGAGGACCCGGTCGAGATTACCCAGGAAGGCTTGCGGCAGGTGCAGGTCCAGCCGCGCATCGACTGGACTTTTGCCGCGGTGCTGCGCAGCTTCCTGCGTGCCGACCCGGATGTGATCATGGTCGGTGAAACCCGCGACGCCGAAACCGCGCGCACGGTGATCGAAGCTTCGCTGACAGGCCACCTGGTCTTTTCAACCATGCATACCAACAGCGCCGCTGAAAGCGTCGTGCGTCTGCTGGATCTCGGGCTGGACCCGTTCAACTTCGGCGATGCCCTGCTGGGCGTCGTCGGCCAGCGCCTGACGCGTCGCCTGTGCGCTTCCTGCCGCATTGCCTACACTGCCTCCGACGACGAACTGGCGATGCTGGCCTATGAATACTGTCTTGACACCAGGCTGGCGGCCGACGAGGTGCTGGCCGACTGGCATGCCAGCCATGCCGGCAAGGATGGCACGCTCACGCTGTACCGAGCCCATGGCTGCGAGGAGTGCAACGGCAGCGGTTACAAGGGGCGGCTGGGCGTCCATGAACTGTTGATCAACAGCGTGACGATCAAGCGCATGATCCTGAACCGGGCCAGCGTGGCCGAACTGACGGCGCAGGCGATGGAGGAGGGCATGACCACGCTGCGCCAGGACGGCATTGCCAAGGTCTTGCAGGGTTATACCGACTGGGAGCAGGTGCGCGCCCTGGCCAGTTAGCCTCAGGCGCCTGCGCGCCTGGTCCGGCAACGGCCTTTGCGCGAGCGGCTAGCCCACGCGCTCTTCACGGATGCGCCAGGCGCCGTCACGGCGGATCAGCATCAGGGTTTTCTGGTCGGTCGAGCGCAGCTTGTCGGAATTGAATTGCTGCCTGAACTGCACCGTTGCCTGGTCGCCATTCAACATTACCCTGGGCGCTTCCACCTTGACGCTGATGTGCTGCTTGCCGGTGATGCGTTCGGTACGCTCGGCGGCCCATTTTTCGTGGCTCATGCCGCGCGGCGTCACGAAGTCGCTGCTATAGGCGGCAAGGTAGGCATTGACATTGCGTGCGCTCCAGGCATCGGCCCATGCCTTGACCGCATCGAGCACGGCGGCCTGCTCGGCCTTGCTGGCGGACGCGGCAGGCTCGGTCGCGGATTTTTGCGCCGCTGTCTTGTCTTGGCCGGGTCTGGAAACCGGCGTCGTATTATCCGCCATCGCCAGCGTGCCTTTTCCGGGCATGGCGGTCGGCTTGACGATGCCTCCCGCCGACTGGACATTGCCTCGCAGTGCGGCCATCTTGGCCCTGGCATTGCCGTTGGCGTCAAGCTTGGCTGCCTTCTCATAAGCCTGGCTGGCCAGTTCAGTGTAGACATCGCCCAGATTTTCGTAGGCCATGCCGTAGCCGGGGTTGGTGGCAGTCGCCTTGTCCAGCGCAATGCGCGCACTCTCGTACTGGCCATTTGCGGCATAGAGCACTGCCAGGTTGTTATAGGGTTCGGGAAGATCCGGATAGTCTTCGGTGAGCTTGAGCAGCAGCGTGATCGCCTCGGGGGATTTGCCTTGCTGCGCAAGGATGATGGCTTTGGTGAAGCGCATCTTGGCGTTGCCGGGATTGAGCATCAGCAGGCCTTCCGCCCGTCTCAGTGCCTCCGCAAGCTGCCCGCTCTGCATGAGCCGTGCAATGTCCGCTTGCTCATCGACCGGGCCGGCCTGGAGGTTGCCGGCAATGACGCCGACGAGCAGGATGGCTGCGCCAGACCGGACACCGTAACGCCGGCACCGCTTGAGGACGTGGGAAATTACCATGTTTTATTCAAGGTAGATGATGGAGGGAAACCATATGGTACATCCGCGCAGGAACTGTTCAATGGAAGTCCAGCGTCATTGACGAAATCCCGTCTGTTTTCACGGCCACGTCGGCGATGCCGATGGCGCGGACAATCTCGCGGTAGGTGGAAAAGTCAAATGGCTCCGGCGCCAGTAACAATCCCCTCAGGTAAGACGGCAGGGCGCCGCTGTCTTTCAGGGTATCGATCATTGCCTGCACGCTGGGGAAATCGGCAATGGTGCGGCGCCCCTCTGCGCCTGCGCTCCATTGGCTGACTTCCCCGGGAAACCAGGGCTGAAGCTGCGCCTTGACCGCTTGTATCCGGTCCTCGTCTTCCATAGTCCGGTACAGCGTCAGAAGATACAGGCCAGGCGCCGGTGACAGCATGTCCTCGCGTTCCAGATAAGGCTGCAGCAAGTCTGCCGCCCGTTTCGGATTATGTTCTGCCATCCAGCTTTCAGCCGCCAGCAACATGTCGGCCACCTGCGCGGCATGGCTCTGCGCAGGACCGTCCGCCATGACCTGCACCGCCATCTCGGCGGGGACACGAGTTTCATCGCGCAGGCCATCTATCTGTTGTTCGATCAGTTGCCATGACGCCGGCATGTCAATCGCATCCGGAGGCGTAGTCGCCACCGGCACTTCATGCAGATGCACCCCCCAGTCGAATGCCGTGGGCAGGATGGCGGCCGGCGCCGCAGTTGCGGCTGGCGCCGGCTCCGGGGGCATTGCTACAGGAACCGGGTGCGTCCGATCGGCAATAGACGGTGCCGGGACGTTGCCTGCATTGGTTTCCGACATCACTGTATCGAACGGCATTGCAAGCATCGCCAGTTCGTCCTGGTGGCGGCGCTGGTCCTGGCGGCGACGCCATAGCAGCCAGCCGCTGGCCGCCATGCCGACGAGCGCCAGCGCTGCCACCAGATTGGCCCAAAGCGCCGGGATCATGTCCTGCCGTTCCGCTTCCAGGGCCTTGCGTTCCTCATCCATCTGGCGCCTGGCCTCCAGCGCGTCCTGCCTGGCTGTCTTCAGTGCGAGTTGTGCATCCCGCAACTGGGCCTGAATATCGACGGTCGGGTTCTCTCCGCGCAGCAATGCCGCCACGCGTTGCTGATCGGCGCGCAGCGCAGCCATTCTGGCCGGATCGTTATCCACGCGCGGCTCGGACAGGCTGGTTGCGTAACGCAGAACCAGGCTGGTACTCGCCTGTTCCATTTCAGCATCGCCGGTGGACAGCCTCAGCATGCTTTTGCCTTCGGCTGGTTTTTTGTGTGGCGAAGGCGTGGCAGTCTTGCGTTGCGCCACTGTCGAGGAAGGCGCTTCAGTTGCAGGCTTTGCGGTTCTGGCTTTGGCCGGGGCTGGCTGTGCCGTGCCGGGCTGACTGACATCGGCAGCAGGCGATGCAGTCAGTTGCGCAGGCGGTACCGGGTCGAGCAATACCTGGTACTCACGCCTGACCGCGTTCGCGCAGCCAATTTCCACAGTAATGCTGACCGCCGGCTCGGCGATGCCTTCACGGCCGTTGATGCGTACGCTCGCATTGGCGCCGCTTCCCGTCACCGCAGCGGCTGGCCTGGAAAGCATGCTGCCATCCAGGGTCGTCACACGCGCTTTCAGGCAATTGGCAGTCAGCTCTTCGCCGGGAAGGCCATACACAGGGATCGTGGCCTGCAGCGGGTTGCCGAGGCCGGACTGCACCGTGAGCGGCCCGAGTCCCAGTGCCTGCGCCGGAAGGCTGGAAGTAGCCACAACGCATAGCAATAGCCTTTGCACGGAACGTGGTCTTGCAAGATGCATCATGATTATTTAGCCGATTGGCGGACTTTCAACCGAAAGTGAAACAATAAAGGATAGCGAAAGGTGTCATATCCCTGAACAGAGGAGTTTCCCGCTATTAATTTTCCATGTGTTGCCGCAAAACCACACGTCTGCCGGTTTGGATCTCTGTCTTGTGCTGGCGGGCTTCTGGAGTAGTTTGCAATCCGGGGGTTTGATCGAATTTAAATAGCGGAATGCGTCATACGAACCAATCGGTTGGCCGCAGTGTCATCCGGTAGTGCCGGCACAGCCCGCGCGGTCTAGCCTTGATCGATGTGATGTTGCAGCCGGCTTGTCAGACGGCTCCCCGAGCCTACTCAGGAGAACGATGATGGTAAACAGACTTGTTACAGTAGCGGCGCTGGCCGTTGGCGGCATGTTGTTGTCCAAGCAGATGGGCAAATCGCGCGGATCAGGCATGCTCTCCTCTACATCCGAGTCGATCGACGTGAATGTGCCGGTGCGCACGGCATACAACCAGTGGACCCAGTTCGAGGACTTCCCGAAGTTCATGGACAGCGTTCACGAAATCCGCCAGACAGACGACACCCATCTTCACTGGCGCGCCGACGTCGCCGGCAAGCCGGAGGAATGGGACGCCGAGATCACGGAACAGATCCCCGACAAGCGCATTGCCTGGCGCAGTACCGGCGGCGTGAAGAATGCCGGTGTGGTGACCTTCCACAAGATTTCCGACAATGTCACGCGCATCATGCTGCAGATGGACTACGACCCGCAAACCATGGATGAAAAGGTGGGCGACGCGCTTGGTCTGGTGAAAATGCAGCTCAAGGGCAACCTGAAGCGGTTCAAGGAAATGCTGGAAAGCCGCGGACAGGAGACCGGCGCCTGGCGCGGCAAAGTGACGGAGCATTGATCAGCCTGATTCAGCGGTGGCCCATGGCGTGCCGCTGCAACTGCCGGCGGTGCGCCATGGAGGGAAGATACCTGCAGAGCGAGCGCAGGCGGCGATCGCCATGAATAAAGTCCTACTGTTGCGACTCTATGGTTCCGTTTTCCGGGGCTGTACGGGCTGCCTGCAAGTGAGGCTCAAGACGCGGGCGCGTGGGCCGGCGATGGTAGATGCTGTACTGGAATTTGGTCCCGCCGACAGGAATCGAACCTGTATCTAGCGCTTAGGAGGCACTCGTTCTATCCATTGAACTACGGCGAGACGCGCGTAAGAAAGCGCTGGGCGCTGAATTACGCCCGAGATTATAGCTGACATTGCGGCAATCTCCAGTCCCGCCGACGCAAGCGGTACAATGCGGCCTCCGATCACCCCCTCTCTGGAACACCATGGCAGTCATCTCCCTTTCCAATGCCCAGTTGGCATTCGGTCACGTCGCATTGCTGGATCATGCGGAATTCTCCCTGGAACCGGCTGAGCGGGTGGGGCTGATCGGCCGTAACGGCACCGGCAAGTCTTCTCTTCTGAAGATCATTGCCGGCAAATCAAAACTGGACGATGGCCTGATGGTGATGCAGCAGGGCCTGAAAATCGCCTACGTGGAACAGGAGCCGCAATTCTCGCCTGACATGTCGGTGTTCGATGCCGTTGCGGCCGGGCTGGGCGACCTGCCTGGCCTGCTGGCGGAATACGACCACCTGACCACCCAGTTCGGTGGCGACAACGACGACGCGCTGATGGAGCGCATGCATGAAATCCAGATGCGCCTCGACGCCGCCGATGCCTGGACATTGAACAACCGGGTCGAAACCACGCTGGACCGGCTCAACCTGGAAAAGTCATCCCTGATGGGCACGCTGTCTGGCGGCATGCAGAAGCGGGTGGCGCTGGCCTGCGCCCTGGTCAGTGCACCGGATGTGCTGCTGCTCGACGAGCCAACCAACCATCTGGATTTCACTTCCATCATGTGGCTGGAAGGCCTGCTGCGCGACTTCCGCGGCAGCGTCCTGTTCATTACCCATGACCGCAGCTTCCTGGACAACGTCGCCACACGCATCATTGAACTGGACCGTGGCCGCCTGCTGTCCTTTCCGGGCAACTTCACCACCTACCAGAACCGCAAGGCGGAGCTGCTGGAAAACGAGGAAGTGGAGAACGCCAAGTTCGACAAGTTCCTGGCGCAGGAAGAGGTCTGGATACGCAAGGGCGTACAGGCGCGCCGTACCCGCGACGAGGGCCGGGTACGGCGCCTCGAGCAACTGCGCCTTCAACGCAGTGCGCGGCGCGAACAGCAGGGCCAGGTGAAGCTCGATGTGGCAACCGGCGACCGCTCCGGCAAGATCGTCGCGGAACTGGTCGAGGTCAGCAAGGCCTTCGGCGACAGGGTCATCGTCGATAATTTCAGCGCCACCATCCTGCGCGGCGACAAGGTTGGACTGATCGGCCCGAATGGCGCCGGCAAGACCACGCTGCTGAAGCTGATCCTCGGCGAGGAGCAGGCCGACAGCGGTACGATACGCCAGGGCTCCCGGCTGCAGGTGGCCTATTTCGACCAGATGCGCGCCCAGCTCAACGAGGAAGCGAGCCTGGCCGACACCATTGCGCCAGGCAGCGACTGGGTCGAAATCAATGGGCAGCGCAAGCATGTGATGACTTACCTGAACGACTTCCTGTTTGCGCCCGAGCGGGCCCGTTCGCCGGTCAAGTCCTTGTCGGGCGGCGAGCGCAACCGGCTGCTGCTGGCGCGGCTGTTTGCCAAGCCGGCCAATGTGCTGGTGCTGGACGAGCCCACCAACGACCTCGACATCGACACCCTGGAACTGCTGGAAGAACTGCTGGAGGAATATGACGGCACGGTATTCCTGGTCAGCCACGACCGCATGTTCCTGGACAATGTTGTGACCCAGGTGATCGTGGCCGAAGGGGAGGGCAACTGGAAGGAGTACATCGGCGGCTATACCGACTGGGAGCGGGTGCGCGCCGTACCCGAGCCGCGTGCCAATGCGCCGAAGGCGGAAGCCAGGGCGGCGCAAAAGGAAAAGCCTGGCGCACCAGCGCCAACGGCCGCACCCGCGCCCAAGGCAAAGAGGCTCAGTTCAAAGGAGCAACGCGAGCTGGACGAACTGCCAGCCCTGATTGCCGCGCTGGAAGCCGAGCAGAAATCGATCACGGAAAAGCTGGCCGATCCCAACCTGTACCGCGAGCAGCCGACGGAGGTCAAGAAGCTCAATGAGCGCTATGCGCAACTGGACGAGCAGTTGATGGCCAGCCTGGAAAAATGGGAAGCGATCGAAGCCAGAAGCAAGGCCTGATGCACGTCCGGGCTCAGTTCAGGCGCCGCGCCGCTTCCTTCAGGGAAGGCAGCATCTGGCGCAGCATCCCTGCATCCTGGGCGTGCGGCCTTTGCGCCAGATAGTCTTCGATATCCTTCAGGGCCGCCTGCGGACACTCCAGGTTGGCATAGGCCATGCCGCGGTCGCGCCGTTCGGCCAGGTCGTCGGGCAGCAGGATCACCAGCCGCTGCTGCACGCCCAGCGCCAGCTCCCATTCAGCGCGCTCGAAATACAGCGCTTTCAGGTTGCGCAGCATGCGCACCAGGATTTCCCGTGGCCGGGCTTCGTGGAGATAGGCGGAAAGCGCGCTGTCACGGTCCGGGCTCTGCGAAAGATAGGGCTCCAGCCGTTCTTCCAGCTCTTCGCGCGACAGGCTGGCGCCGTTGAGCGGATCAAGCACGATATCGCCGGACTGCACCGACAGCTTCATCAGGAAATGGCCCGGGAATGAGATGCCCTTGATATCCAGGCCGATCTGGTGCGCCAGTTCCATGTAAAGCACCGCCAGGGAAATCGGGATGCCGCGCCGTGATTCCAGCACGCGGTTCAGGTAGCTGTTCGACGGATCGTAGTAGTCGTTGATGTTTCCGGCGAATCCCAGTTCCTGATAAAAGAAATGGTTGAGCAGCCGCAGCTTCTGCACCGACGAAGTATCCGACGGCAGCCTGCGGCGCAGGCGGGCCGCCATGGTATCGACCTGAAGCTGGGTTGCCGCCAGGTCGAGTTGCGGATCGGCATCCTGGGCAATCGATAACGCCGCCTCAAATAGCGGAATGGTATTGTCCTGCTGCACCAGCGCGGCGAAGAAATCGAGATTCTTGATCATGGTTGTCTGACCGTGGACTGGCCCTGGCGTTGCACGAATCCGGCCGACATTGCTCAACGCGCAATGCGTTTGAAGTCGGCAAAACGGAATCCGGTCAGCAGCAGCGCGCCGAAATACACAACGCCGCCCACTGCCATCACCAGAAACAGTGCGCCCATGCGTAGCAGGGGATGGGCCTGCATCGCAATCCAGTCGAAGTGCGCTGCCACCCACATCGTCGATCCGGCCAGCAGAAACAGCGCGCCAGCCAGCCGCGCCAGGAACAGGCCCCAGCCCGCCTGCACCTTGTAAATGCCGCGGCGCCTCAGGCCCAGGAAAAGAAAGACGGCGTTCAGGCAGGCGCCCAGGCCGATCGACAGGGCCAGACCGGCGTGAGCGATCCAGGGAACAAACACCATGTTCATCAATTGCGTGGCTACCAGGACGCCGATGGCGATCTTCACCGGCGTGCGGATATCCTGGCGCGCGTAGAAACCGGGCGCGAGTATCTTTACCACGATCAGGCCAATCAGGCCGACACCGTAGGCGATCAGCGCGCGGCCGGTCATGTTGACTGACTGCACATCGAATTTGCCATAGTGAAAGAGTGTCGTCGTGATTGGTTCCGACAGGGACGCCAGCGCCACCGCGGCTGGGAGGGCCAGCAGAAAAGTCAGGCGCAATCCCCAGTCGAGCAGCGCGGAATACTCAGCCGTGTCGCGGTCCGCATGCGCCTTGGAAAGGCTGGGCAACAGGATGGTGCCCAGGGCCACACCCAGCAGGCCAGTTGGCAGTTCCATCAGCCGGTCGGCATACGACAGCCAGGAAACGCTGCCGTTTTGCAGATGGGAAGCGATGTTGGTATTGATGATGAGACTGATCTGGGCCACCGACACGGCAAAGGTGGCCGGCACCATCTGCCGCAGCACCCGCCGCACGCCTGCATCCGACAAGGCAATGCGCGGATTCCATGAAAGCCGGGGCAGCATGCCTATCCGGACGAGGGAAGGAATCTGTATCGCCAGTTGCAGCACGCCGCCGATGAACACCGCGATGGCGAGCGCGTACACCGGCTGATCGAGCAAGGGCGCGAGGAACAGCGCGGCTGCGATGAAACTCAGGTTGAGCAGAACGGGTGTGAATGCCGCCACCTTGAATTGCCGCCAGGTGTTCAGGATGCCGCCCGCCAGCGCCACCAGCGACATGAAGACGATATAGGGAAACATGATGCGGGTCATCGTCACCGCGGCGGAGAAGGCATCCGGATCAGACTTCAGCCCTGTTGCCATCAGATACACCACCACCGGTGAAGCCACAATGCCGAGCGCACAGGTGGCAAGCAGGGTCCAGAGCAGGATGGTAGCCACATGGTCGACAAGGTCGCGGGTGGCCGCTTCGCCTTTCTGGTTCTTGTACTCGGCCAATATAGGAACGAAAGCCTGGGAAAACGCGCCTTCCGCAAACAGGCGGCGCAGCAGATTGGGGATCCGGAAGGCAACGAAGAAAGCGTCGGTGTAGGAGGAAGCGCCAAAGGCGCGGGCAATCAGAAACTCGCGGATCAGGCCGGTTATCCGGGACACCATGGTCATGCCTGACACCGCGGCAAGGGTTCTATGCAAATTCATGGCCGGCATTATAGCCCGGCAGGGGTTGCAACCCAGGCAAGTCCACGGTATTGTGCCGGCTCGAAGCGCTTAGTGCTTTACCGCCCGGTGGAAAACGGTTTATAATCCGGGGCTTTATTGAATTGGTTTCGCAACTGGTAGGTGTTGCGAACGCAACCGACCACGTTTAGGGAATTTCATGGCAAATACCGCACAAGCACGCAAGCGTGCTCGTCAAGCAGTCAAGCAGAACGCACACAACTCCAGCCAGCGTTCGACGCTGCGTACCGCCATCAAGGCAGTGCGCAAGGCAATCGAAGGCGGCGACAAGTCCGCAGCAACCCAGGTTTTCCAGTCCTCGATCTCGATCATCGATCGCATCGCCGACAAGAAGATCATCCACAAGAACAAGGCAGCTCGCCACAAGAGCCGTTTGTCCGCTGCGCTGAAAGCATTGGCTTAAATAGCCTCTGGTCAGTCATCGACTGGCCGGAAGTTGTAGGGCTAGCTAAACCCCGCCAGTTTTGAACTGGCGGGGTTTTTGTGTTTTTCGATCTGGAAAATGTGACGGGTACTGCGGGTCGCCTGTTGCAGTTGACTATTGACGCGCCTTCGGCAGGCCAGCAATCACGGTGCCCGGCTTGATATTTTTCTGCGCAAACCATCCCTTGTTCATTTCCAGCGCATAGCTCGCCTGGCTGCCGGCGCAATGGGAATTGGTCGTTTGCGGCTGCATGTCTTCGATGTTGATGATCTTTCCGCCCTCGTCAATAAAGGCGACCGATAGCGGCACCAGGGTGTTTTTCATCCACATGCAAACCTGGGCGGGCCGATTGAACAGAAACACCATGCCGGCATTGGGCGCCAGTTTTTCCCTGAACATCAGGCCTTGCTGGCGTTGTGCCTCGGTGGCTGCCACTTCTGCCTGTATGACATACATGCCCGCGGTCAGGGGCACGACAGGGAATTGCGGCTCCGCATATACGCTGCCAAGCGGCAGCAGGGCACTGGCCAGAATGGAAACTCGTGTCGAAATTTTCATGGGCAGCAGTGTAAACCAAAAAAAGGCAGACCGAGTCTGCCTTTCCTGAGGAATGCTGGCTGCATTACTTCGATGCTGCCATTTCCGACGTTTTTGCCTTTTTTGATTTTTTTGCCTTCTTGGCTTTTTTCGTGGTTGGTGCCGCGGCGGGTGCGGCAGGCGTTGCCGGCGTTGCAGCGGCGGCTGGCGCAGCCGGCGTTGCCGGTGCAGCGGTATGTGCTGCGGCGAAAGCGGAAAGCGAGAACAGACCTGCGACGACTGCAGCTATCAGTTTTTTCATTTTCTATCCTTCAATTCGGTGTCTGGTTTAATTATTGGACGATTCTTGCGAATCACTCCGAGTAACGCATCATCGTAGCAATGGTTGACAAGCGCTAAAAAAATAATCAAACGAAATAAATTGGGTTCCGATGCGAATGTTCGCTGGCTTGCTATCATGCACTGCCATCATTTCTGCCGTAACCCATGTCCCGCATTGCTCTGACCGGATTTCTCCTTGCTGCCGCCTTGCTGCTGGCAAGTTACGATCGCGCCGCGCTGGCAGCACCTTTCGTGCCGCAAACCGATGACCAGGTCCTGGAAAACCTGCCATTGCGTCCGAACGATCCGGTGGCGCGGGAAATGCGCCAGTTGCGCGAACAACTGCGTGCCGACCCTCGCAACGTCACCATTGCCACCGCGCTGGCCAGCCGCTACTACGGCCTTGTCGGAGAAGAAGGCGATCCACGCTACCTCGGTTACGCCCAGGCGGCGCTGGCGCCGTGGTGGGACATGCCCGAGCCGCCAGTGGAAGTCCAGGTGCTGCGGGCGGGCCTGGCCCAGTTCCGGCATGACTTTGACGGTGCGTTGAACGACCTTGGCAGTGTGTTGGGGCGCGATCCCGATCATGCTCAGGCACGCGCCCTGCGCGCCACGATTTACATCGTGCAGGCCCGCTATCAGGAAGCCAAGGCGGATTGCCTGCGCCTGCGCGGTATTACCAGCGAACTCATTGCCGTGGGCTGCAGCGCGATGGTCGATGGCCTGACCGGCAAGCTCGACAGCGCCCATGACAAGCTGGCCGACACCCTGGCCGCGCATCCGGAAGCCACCGCCGCGGAGAAGCTCTGGGTACTGATCCGGCTGGCCGAAATGGCGCAGAGGCAGGATCGTCCGCTGGCTGCCGAGTCTTATTTTCGCCAGGCGATCAGTCTTGGCATTACCGACACCTTTCTCCTTGCCGCTTATGCCGATTTCCTGCTGGACCATAAACGATACGGAGAAGTGGTCGCCATGTTGAAAGACAGGACGCCATCGGACGGATTGCTGCTGCGTCTGGTGCTGGCCGAAACCCGGCTTAACCTGCCGGTCGCCGAGGCGCATGCCGCAACTCTTGCCGCGCGCTATGAAGCTGCCCAGTTGCGCGGCGATACTGTGCATCAGCAGGAGGAGGCTCGCTTCCGTCTGCAGATCTACCACGACGAAAAGAACGCGCTCGTTCTGGCCCGGGAAAACTGGAAAGTGCAGAAGGAGCCGCGGGATGCGCGCATCCTGCTCGAAGCGGCCCTGGCCGCCAAGTCGCCGGCTGCCGCTGCGCCGGTCGTGCAATGGCTGAGGGAAAGCCGGATCGAGGACACGCGGCTGCGCGATCTTGCAAGGCAGCTCGGCGAGGTACGTCGATGATGCGGCTACTGATAGGGCTGGCGTTCTTCATATGGGCCGTTTCCGCGCATGCCCACAAGCCCAGCGACAGCTATTTGTCCCTGTCGGTGAAGGACAATGTCGTGGCCGGCCAATGGGATATCGCCCTGCGCGACCTGGACTTCGCCATCGGTCTTGATACCGATGCCAACGGCGCCATCACCTGGGGCGAACTGCGATCCCGTCGGGCCGAGATTGAAGCCTATGCCTTGTCGAGGCTGCAGATTTCCAGTGCGGGATCACCATGTCCTGTACGGCCGGATGCGCTGTTAGTCGATAACCACACCGACGGCGCCTATGCCGTGCTGCAGTTCCAGGCGCAATGCGCGGCAGTGCGCGAAAGCCTGCAGGTGCGTTACCGCCTGTTTTTCGATATCGACCCGCAGCACAAGGGATTGCTGCGGCTGCAATACGAGGGGGCTTCAAGCACTGGCATTTTCAGCCCGGACAAGGCTGACCAGCAATTCTCGCTCAGCGCGCCAAGCCGCATGCAGCAGTTCCTCGACTATCTGCGCGAAGGCATCTGGCATATCTGGATAGGCTACGACCATATCCTGTTCCTGCTTGCGCTGCTGTTGCCTGCCGTTGCCATGCGCGAGGCAGGGGCCTGGAAGCCGGTATCGGCATTCAGGCCGGCATTCTGGAATGTGCTTCGCATCGTGACCGCCTTTACGGTCGCACATTCGATCACGCTGACGCTGGCCACTCTGGGCGTGGTCAGCCTGCCATCGCGCTGGGTGGAGTCCACGATCGCCGCATCGGTGGTGATTGCAGCGCTGAATAATGTGTTTCCCCTGTTTCGCGAGCGGCGCTGGGTGATGGCATTTCTCTTTGGCCTGATCCACGGTTTCGGTTTTGCCAGCGTTCTGTCGGACCTTGGCTTGCCGCAGGATGCGCTGGTGCTGGCACTGGTCGGCTTCAACGTTGGCGTCGAGGTCGGGCAACTTGCGATCGTCGCTGCCTTTCTGCCGTTGATCTATGTATTGCGCCGCAGCTGGTTGTACCGCCGGCTGCTGCTGCTTGGCGGATCGATCCTGATTGCCATCCTCGCTTCCATCTGGCTGATCGAGCGTGCCGCCAATATCCGGCTGTTGAGCTTCTAGCAGCGCCGCACGCAAGGTATTGGGCGTCGTTGCGGCTGACCGGCCGCCGTTACGCTCAGCGTATTCGACGCGCTACTTGCGCCGTATCTCCAGCGGCGAGACTTCCATCCATTCACCTGGCAGCAGCGGGTGGGTGGCGAGCGCGTAAGGGCCGATCGCGATACGTATCAGGCGCAGGGTCGGCAGGCCAACCGCTGCAGTCATCCGGCGCACCTGCCGGTTCTTTCCCTCCGTCAGGGTCAGTGCAATCCAGCTTGCCGGTATGCCGAGCCGCGCCCGGATGGGTGGCGTACGCGGCCACAGCCAGCCGGGTTCCTCGATGCGAACAGCCTGGCAGGGCAGGGTAATGAAATCTCCCAGATCGAGCGGCGCACGCAGGCGTTGCAATGCCTCGTCGGTCACCACCCCTTCCACCTGCGCCAGGTAGGTCTTGGCCAGCTTCTGCACCGGATGACTGATGTCATGCTGCAGGCGGCCGTCATCGGTCAGCAGCACCAGGCCCTCACTGTCCGCGTCCAGGCGACCGGCGGGATAGATGCCTGGAATCGTAAGGTGATCCGCCAGGGTCGGTCGGGTGGCGTGGGCGGAAAACTGGCACATTACCTGGAATGGCTTGTTGAACAGGATAAGAGGCATGGCGAAAGGATGGCGGCAGCGATGTATGACACCGGATTGTACTTGCCGCGCGGGCGCGAGCCGTCTCGACTGGTCAGTCGCAGCAACGGTCTAGGGTAGAATTGTGATGCTCAATGCAACACAGGTCTTCTGTCTTATATAAGAACGGTTTGAAATCAGTCAGAACGCCAAAGCAAATTCACGCTCCAAGCTTTCATCATGTTTTGTATTTGAAATAAATTTTTTCGGCCTTCCTTCCGGAGACAACGATGTATCAGCATATACAAGTGCCTGCAGAGGGCAGCAAGATCACCGTCAACGCAGATTTTTCCCTCAAGGTTCCCGACAATCCCATCATCCCTTACATCGAGGGCGATGGGACCGGCGTGGATATTTCCCCTGTAATGATCAAGGTGGTTGACGCCGCCGTCGCCAAGGCCTACGGCGGCCAGCGCAAGATCAGCTGGATGGAGATTTACGCCGGCGAAAAATCGACCAGCGTCTACGGTCCCGATGTCTGGCTGCCTGAGGAAACCCTGCAGGCAGTCAAGGATTATGTGGTCTCCATCAAGGGGCCGCTGACCACGCCGGTGGGCGGCGGCATCCGCTCGCTCAACGTCGCGCTGCGGCAGGAACTCGATCTCTATGTCTGCCTGCGCCCGGTGCGCTATTTCAAGGGCGTGCCGTCGCCGGTGCGCGAGCCTGAAAAAACCGACATGGTGATTTTCCGCGAAAATTCGGAAGACATCTATGCAGGCATTGAATGGGCAGAAGGCTCGGACGGCGCCAAGAAACTGATCAATTTCCTGGTCAATGAGATGGGGGTGAAGAAGATCCGTTTCCCGGAAAGCTCAGGGATAGGCATCAAGCCCGTGTCGCGGGAAGGCACTGAAAGGCTGGTGCGCAAGGCGATCCAGTATGCGATCGACAATGACAAGCCGTCCGTCACCATCGTCCACAAGGGCAACATCATGAAGTACACCGAGGGTGGCTTCCGCGATTGGGGATATGCGCTGGCGCAGCGCGAGTTTGGCGCCGAGATGATCGACGGCGGGCCGTGGTGCAAGTTCAAGAATCCAAGGACGGGCAAGGAGATCATCATCAAGGATTCGATTGCCGATGCTTTCCTTCAGCAAATCTTGCTGCGTCCGAATGAATACAGCGTAATCGCGACCCTGAACCTGAATGGCGACTACATCTCCGACGCCCTGGCTGCCCAGGTTGGCGGCATCGGCATTGCGCCCGGTGCAAACATGTCCGATTCGGTGGCGATGTTTGAAGCTACCCATGGCACTGCGCCAAAGTATGCTGGCAAGGACTATGTCAATCCGGGTTCCCTGATCCTGTCGGCCGAGATGATGCTGCGTCATATGGGCTGGTTGGAAGCTGCCGACCTGATCATCTCCTCGATGGAAAAGGCCATCAGTTCGAAGCGGGTGACTTATGACTTCGCGCGCCTGATGGAAGGCGCAAGCCAGGTATCCTGCTCCGGCTTTGGGGAAGTGATGATCGAGAGCATGTAAAGCGGCGATTTGCCTGATTAAGAAGCCGGATCACTCCGGCTTCTTTTTTGTTGGGAAGCTACCGGAACATGTTTGCTTTTAGGGAAGCAGGGCAAAAAAAATCCCCGCAGTGCGGGGATTTTGATGATGTCCGTTTGGATCTCAGGAAGCAGCCTGGATGTTCGAAGCTTGCTTGCCTTTTGGGCCCTGCGTGACGTCGAAATTCACTTTTTGACCTTCTTTGAGAGTCTTGAAGCCACTCATGTTGATTGCGGAAAAGTGTGCAAACAAATCTTCGCCGCCGTCATCAGGAGTAATAAAGCCAAAACCTTTGGAATCATTGAACCACTTAACGGTACCAGTTGCCATAAAAGCGTCTTTCAAATAT
Organism: Noviherbaspirillum soli; assembly: GCF_015352955.1. Taxonomy (GTDB): domain Bacteria; phylum Pseudomonadota; class Gammaproteobacteria; order Burkholderiales; family Burkholderiaceae_D; genus Noviherbaspirillum_A; species Noviherbaspirillum_A soli. The sequence continues at coordinate 57,552 of NZ_JACYOX010000005.1, read as the reverse complement.
TAACAATCACACGAGCCGTAAAAGCAGAAGCTTCATGCAACGCTGCCCCCTCTTATAACCTGCTCACTTCGATCAATAATGCTTGGTTGCATTAATTGATAATCTACATTGTTCGCGGAAATTTTAAAAAAGTCAAGTTTTTTGCCGGCAGGCCAAAAGTCTGAAATTTGACGCGAACTTCCCTTGATTTTGAGCATTCGAACGTCATCTGCGCTTCAACAAGAAAGGGCGTAATATCGATGCCTATATCAATGACCATCGGCTCGCTGGTACGGAGGCCGACATGAAGGCAGTAGAAGAAACGCATGGCAACCAAGGACCAAAACGATACTGTAATAGAGCGCAAGGAGCAGCAGGAAAAGCTCCAACCGCCGCCGATGTATCAAGTATTATTGTTGAACGACGATTACACCCCCATGGAATTCGTCGTGGCGATCATCCAGGAGTACTTCAACAAGGATCGTGAAACGGCGACGCAAATCATGCTCAAGGTTCATCGAGATGGTAAAGGCATGTGTGGCGTGTATCCCAAGGATATCGCCAGCACTAAAGTGGAACTGGTTTTAACGCACGCGCGCAAGGCAGGGCACCCTCTGCAATGCGTGATGGAGGAAGCATGATTGCTCAGGAATTGGAAGTAAGTTTGCACATGGCATTTGTCGAGGCCCGACAGGCCCGGCACGAATTTATTACGGTAGAGCATCTGCTGCTGGCACTGCTCGACAACCCGTCAGCGGCGGAAGTGATGCGGGCCTGCGCGGTCAACATCGAAGATCTGCGCAAGACGCTGACGAATTTCATCAACGACAATACGCCGACCGTGCCTGGTTCGAGCGAGGTTGATACCCAGCCTACGCTCGGTTTCCAGCGCGTGATTCAGCGCGCCATCATGCACGTGCAGTCGGCATCGAACGGCAAGAAGGAAGTGACCGGCGCCAATGTGCTGGTGGCGATCTTCGGCGAAAAGGATTCGCATGCCGTTTATTACCTGCACCAGCAGGGCGTAACCCGCCTGGACGTGGTGAACTTCATTTCGCATGGCGTGCGCAAGGACAGCCAGGCGGAATCGCAGAAGGCGCCCGAGGGTTCGGAAGAAGCGCAGACCGAAGCCCAGCAAAAGGAAAGCCCGCTGGATCAGTTCACGCAGAACCTGAACAAGCTGGCTGCCGAAGGCAAGATCGATCCGCTGATTGGTCGCGAGTCCGAAGTGGAACGCGTGATCCAGACCCTCTGCCGCAGGCGCAAGAACAATCCGCTGCTGGTAGGCGAGGCTGGCGTTGGCAAGACTGCCATCGCGGAAGGCCTGGCATGGCGCGTGGTGCAGGGCGAAGTGCCGGAAATCCTGCAGAATGCCGTGGTCTATTCACTGGACATGGGCGCGCTGCTGGCTGGCACCAAGTATCGCGGCGACTTCGAGCAGCGCCTGAAGTCCGTCCTCAAGCAATTGAAGGACAACCCGAACGGCATCCTTTTCGTTGACGAGATCCACACCATCATCGGTGCGGGTTCGGCATCGGGCGGCACGCTGGATGCGTCGAATCTGCTGAAGCCGGCATTGTCGAGCGGACAGTTGAAGTGCATCGGCGCGACCACCTACACCGAGTTCCGTGGGGTGTTCGAAAAGGATCATGCGCTGTCGCGTCGTTTCCAGAAGATCGACGTGAACGAGCCGACGGTCGAGCAGACCATCCAGATCCTGCGTGGCCTGAAGTCGCGCTTCGAGGAGCATCACGGCGTGAAGTATTCGGCTTCGGCGCTGACCTCGGCGGCGGAACTGGCGGCACGCTTCATCAATGACCGTCATCTGCCCGACAAGGCAATCGACGTGATCGACGAAGCGGGCGCGGCGCAGCGCATCCTGCCGAAGTCCAAGCAAAAGAAAACGATAGGCAAGTCTGACATCGAGGACATCATCTCGAAGATCGCGCGGATTCCACCGCAGTCGGTCAACCAGGATGACCGCACCAAGCTGCAGACCATCGATCGCGACCTGAAGAACGTGGTCTTCGGCCAGGACCCGGCGATCGAGGCGCTGGCATCGGCCATCAAGATGGCGCGTGCCGGCCTGGGCAAGACCGACAAGCCTATCGGTTCCTTCCTGTTCTCCGGCCCGACCGGTGTCGGCAAGACCGAGGTGGCCAAGCAGCTGGCGTTCATCCTGGGCATCGAGCTGATCCGCTTCGACATGTCGGAGTACATGGAGCGGCATGCGGTGAGCCGCCTGATCGGCGCGCCTCCGGGCTATGTGGGCTTTGACCAGGGCGGTCTGCTGACCGAGGCGATCACCAAGAAGCCGCATGCGGTTCTGCTGCTGGACGAGATCGAGAAGGCGCATCCGGATATCTTCAATATCCTGCTGCAGGTGATGGACCATGGCACGCTGACGGACAACAACGGCCGCAAGGCTGACTTCCGCAACGTGATCATCATCATGACCACCAATGCTGGCGCGGAAAGCCTGCAGAAGCGGACCATCGGCTTTACCGAGAAGAAGGAAGCCGGCGACGAGATGGCGGATATCAAGCGAATGTTTACGCCGGAATTCCGCAACCGTCTCGATTCCATCATCAGCTTCCGTGCGCTGGACGAGGAAATCATCCTGCGCGTGGTCGACAAGTTCCTGATGCAGCTGGAAGAGCAACTGCACGAGAAGAAGGTGGAAGCCGTGTTCTCGGACAGCCTGCGCAAGTTCCTGGGGCGCAAGGGCTTCGATCCGCTGATGGGCGCGCGGCCGATGTCACGCCTGATCCAGGACATGATACGCAAGGCGCTGGCCGACGAACTGCTGTTCGGCAGGCTGGTGGAAGGCGGGCGCGTGACGGTGGATCTGGACGAGAACGAGCAGATCAAGCTCGAATTCGTCGAGGGCGATGTGCCGCCGGCAGCATCGACGCCGGAAGCGGTGGAAGTCGAGTAAGCCTTCAGGGAGCAGCATCAGAAAAGCCCGGACTGGCAACAGTCCGGGCTTTTTATTTGGCCGCTCGCCATGCGAAAGCAGGTGACCGGAAAGGCGCAGCGCAAAGGAGCGCCGCGCCCCGACAGTTCAGGGCAGCAGCGGCTGGCGCTGAGCCTGCTTGGTCTTCACGTCCTGAAGGATCTTGTCCATCACGGACAGCCGGTAGGATGTGGCGGGATGCAGCGCGGTGTAGCCGTTGAGGACGCTGGGCGGATACTGGGACGCAAGCCGCTCCCAGAAACGCGGCGCCTGGTCGATGTTGTAGCCGGCCCGCGCCAGCATGTAGAGCGCCAGGGTGTCGGACGCGGCATCCATGGTCTGCGGCATCGGCTTCATGCCGGAAAGGCCGGCCATGCTTGCCATGTCGGGACGGATCCGGACCAGGTTGTCGATGATGGCGCCTGCGGTCGCCGTGGTGCGCTGTACGCGTGCATGATTGAGCGAGTTGTGCGCCATTTCCTTGGCCAGCACATAGGCCAGTTCATTGTCGCTGGCGGCGAAGTTCATCATGCCGCGGGTGATCAGCACGCGCCGGCCGTCGTTATAGGCATTGACGTTATCCGCATTGCCCAACTCGATGCTGTAGGCGCAGGCACGAGTGAAGGGCACCGTGACCTGGACTGGCTGGCCATTGCGCAGCATGGTCAGCTTCGCCGATGCGTTGCGGGTGATCAGCGGCGCCAGCATGGTGGCGGCCTGGCGCTCCGCGCCGGGGCCGGGCGGCACCGGCTTGCCTTCCACCATGTCGAGCTTGTCGCCGATGCGGATGCCGGCCCGTGCCGCGCCACTGCCGTTGAGCACGCCCATTACCTGCAGCCTGTCATCCATGCCGTACAGCTGCTGCGCGGCTTCGCTCAGTTCATCGGAAAAGGAATAGCGGTTCTTGGCGGTGAAGCCGAGCAGGTTGCGGGCATTGCCCTTGCACAGTTCGGTATTGTTGACCAGGAGCGGTGCGGCGACCCGGTACAGCCGGTCCTGCTGGCTGACGATATCGCGCAGCATGGCCTGCTGCGGGGTGGGTGCGGCGGGCACGACGGCCGTGGGTGCCGGCGGCATGTCCTGCTGGGGCAGGCGCGGCATGCCGGGTGCGGGCATGTTCAGCGGCACCTGGCTGGCGCAGCCGGCCAGGAAGATCATGGGCAGCGCCGCCAGGCGGGCCTGACGGCCGATGCGGTTTCGCAGAGAAATGGGTTTCATCGGCATGAATGTCTCCTCAGTGTTTCCCGGTGCTGCCGAAACCGCCGGCGCCGCGTTCGCTCAGGTCGAAGGACTCGACCACGTTCAGTTCGACCTGCAGCACCGGCACGATGACCAGCTGCGCCAGGCGTTCCATCGGTTGCAGCACGAATTCGGTCTGGCCGCGGTTCCAGGTGGAGACCATCAGCTCGCCCTGGTAATCGGAGTCGATCAGGCCGACCAGGTTGCCCAGCACGATGCCGTGCTTGTGGCCCAGGCCGCTGCGCGGAAGGATCATCGCGGCATAAGCCGGGTCGCCGATATGGATGGCCAGGCCTGTGGGAACCAGATGGGTGCTGCCGGGCGCGATGGTCAGCGGCTCGCGCAGGGCGGCACGCAGGTCCAGGCCGGCGCTGCCGCCGGTGGCGTAGGCGGGCAGCACTTCCTTCATGCGCGGATCGAGAATTTTGACGTCGAGTTTTTTCATGGCTTTCGGTGATGGGGAAACCGGCAGCCCGCTGCATGATGCGCCGGGTCAGGCGCGCAGTCGACTGGCGATTTCACTGATTAACTGTCGTGCGAGATGCAGCTTGTCTGCCGCGGGCATTGCGGTGTGTCCGTGCTGGTCGAACAGCACCAGTTCATTGCGGTCGCTGCCGAAGGTGCTGGGACCGATATTGCCGACCAGGAGCGGAATGCCTTTCCTCTCGCGCTTGGCGCGGCCGTACTCCAGCAGGTTGTCTGATTCGGCGGCGAAGCCGACACAATACGGCTTATTTGCCAAAGCGGCAACCGAGGCAAGGATGTCGGGATTCTGCTCGAACACCAGCGCCGGCATGGCGCCGCTGTTGTCCTTTTTCAGTTTCTGCGCGCTGGCATTGGCCACCCGCCAGTCGGCCACCGCGGCCACGGCGATGAACACATCCTGGCCGGGCACCTGCGCCATCACGGCGTCATGCATCTGCTGCGCGGTCAGAACGTCGATGCGCCTGACGCCGTAGGGCGCGGGCAGGCCGGTAGGCCCGGACACCAGCAGCACTTCGGCGCCAGCTTCGCGGGCGGCGCGGGCGATGGCGTAGCCCATCTTGCCCGAGGACAGGTTGGTGATGCCGCGCACCGGGTCGATCGGCTCGAAGGTCGGGCCGGCGGTGATCAGCACCCGCCTGCCGGCCATCGCCTTGGGAATGAAGGACGCGATGATCTCTTCCAGCAGCTGTTCCGGCTCCAGCATGCGGCCCATGCCGACCTCGCCGCAGGCCTGTTCGCCGGCGGCCGGGCCGAGTACGGCGATGCCGTCGGCCTTCAGCTGCGCGGCATTGCGGCGGGTGGCCGGGTTCTGCCACATCTCGACATTCATCGCCGGCGCCACCAGCAGCGGCACGCTGGCCGGGCGGGCGATGCACAGCGTCGACAGCAGGTCGTCGCAGGCGCCATGCGCCAGCTTGAACATGAAGTCGGTCGAGCAGGGCGCGATCACGATGGCGTCGGCATCGCGGGTCAGGTCGATGTGGGCCATGTTGTTGGGAATGCGCGCGTCCCACTGGTCGAAGAAGACCGGCTTGCCCGACACCGCCTGCATCGTCACCGGCGTGATGAACTGGGTGGCTGCCTGTGTCATTGCCACCTGCACCGAGGCGCCGGCCTTGACCAGGGCGCGGGTCAGCTCCGCCGACTTGTAGCAGGCGATGCCGCCGGTCAGGCCGAGAACGATTTTCTTGCCGTCGAGTTCCATGAACATGCTCCGTGGGGGGCGGCGCCTAGCGGTTGACGCGGCGCAGTTCGTCAATGATAAACATCGCAGCGCCTATGCATATTGCGCTGTCTGCAATGTTGAACGCGGGCCAGTGCCAGCCGGCGACATGGACATCGAGGAAGTCGATCACATGGCCGTAGGCGATGCGGTCGATCAGGTTGCCGATTGCGCCGCCCAGCACCAGTGCCAGGGCCCAGCAGAACAGGCGCTGGCCGGCATGGCGCTTCAACAGGTAGATGATGAAGGCGGCGGCGGCAATCGCGATGCCGGAGAACAGATAGCGCTGCCAGCCGCCCTCGGCTGCCAGGAAGCTGAAGGCGGCGCCCTTGTTATAGGCCAGCACCAGGTTGAAAAAGGAGGTCACGGGCTTGCTCTGGCCGTAGCTGAACATCTGGGTGATCATGATCTTGGTCAGCTGGTCGACCAGCACCACCAGGGCGGCGATGCACAGCCATGGCGTGATGCCGGCGGCGGGTTTGGGAGTGAAGACGGTTTTCTTGATGGTGGCCATGGAAGGTCGCTATCGGTGCGGTTGGAGAGGCGGGCGGCGCATTGCGCCGCCCGCGTTGTCGGATGCCGGTGCTGGTGCCGCGGTCTAGGCGCAGCGGCGCGCTTCGCCGGGGCCGTAGAGATTGGAGACGCAGCGTCCGCAGATGCCGGGGTAGCGTGCGTCTGCATTGACATCCTGGCGGTAGTGCCAGCAGCGCTCGCACTTTTCCGCATCCGACGGCGTGACCTTGACGCCGGCCTGGCCGTCGGCGGCCGGGCCGACCCGGGCGGCGGAGGTGATCAGCACGAACTTCAGGTCGTCGCCCAGGCTTTCCAGCAAGGCCCGCCGCTCGTCGTCGGCGGCGATCTCGACCTCGGCCTGGAGCGAGGAGCCGATCGCGCCGGATACCCGCACTTCTTCCAGTTCCTTGGTCACTTCGGCCCGCACTTCGCGGATGCGGCTGTACTTGTCCAGCAGCGCAGCGCCGTCTTCCACGTGCGGCAGCAGGTAGAAGGTCTGGGTGAAGATGGTCTCGCCGCTGGCGGCATAGGCCTGTTCGCCGGCAAAGTAGGACCAGGCTTCCTCGGCGGTGAAGGACAGGATGGGCGCCATCAGCCGCAGCAGCGCGTGGGTGATGTGCCAGATCGCGGTCTGCGCCGAGCGGCGGATCGTCGAGTCTGCGCCGGCGGTGTAGAGCCGGTCCTTCAGGATGTCGAGATAGAAGCCGCCCAGGTCCTCCGAGCAGTACATCTGCAGCTTGCCGGTCACCGGGTGGAATTCGTACGCCTGCAAATGGGCCAGGATCTCGTCCTGCAGCTGCTGCATGCGGGCGATCGCATAGCGGTCCACTTCCAGCATGTCGGCCACCGGCACCGCATGCTCGGCCGGGTTGAAGTCGGCGGTGTTGGCCAGGAGGAAGCGCAGCGTGTTGCGGATGCGGCGATAGCTTTCCACCACGCGCTTCAGGATCTCGTCGGAGATCGACAGCTCGCCCGAGTAGTCGGTGGCGGCCACCCACAGGCGCAGGATTTCCGCGCCGAGCGAGTCCGACACCTTTTGCGGCGCCACCACGTTGCCCTTGGACTTGGACATCTTCTTGCCTTCGCCATCGACCACGAAGCCGTGGGTCAGCAGCGCCTTGTAGGGGGCGCGGCCATTGAGCATGGACGAGGTCAGCAGCGAGGAGTGGAACCAGCCGCGGTGCTGGTCCGAGCCTTCCAGGTAGAGGTCGGCCGGGAAGTCCAGTTGCTGGCGGTGCGAGCCGCGCAGCACGGTCTGGTGGGTGGTGCCGGAGTCGAACCAGACGTCCAGGGTGTCGCGGTTCTTCACGTACATGTCGGCCTCGTCGCCCAGCAGCTCGCGCGGATCGAGCGCATGCCAGGCTTCGATGCCTTGCTGCTCGACCAGTTTGGCCACCGCTTCCAGCAGCTCGGGCGTGCGCGGATGCAGCTGGCCGCTTTCCTTGTGGACGAAGAAGGCCATCGGCACGCCCCACTGGCGCTGGCGCGACAGGGTCCAGTCGGGCCGGTTGGCTATCATGCCGTGCAGGCGGGCCTTGCCCCAGCTCGGGAAGAAGGCGGTTTCCTCGATGCCGCGCAGCGCGGCCTCGCGCAGGGTCTCGCCGCCTGCCTTGGGCGCCACGTCCATGCCGGCGAACCATTGCGAGGTTGCGCGGTAGATGATGGGCGTCTTGTGGCGCCAGCAGTGCATGTAGCTGTGGTCGAACATCACCAGCTTGAACAGCGAGCCGGCCGCTTCCAGCGCGCCGCAGATCGGCTTGGACGCTTCCCAGATCGTCATGCCGCCGAACAGCGGCAGCCAGGAAGCGTAGCGGCCGTCGCCCATCACCGGGTTGATGATGTCGTCGTCCTTCATGCCGTGCGCCTTGCAGGAAAGGAAGTCGTCGACGCCATAGGCCGGCGAGGAGTGGACGATGCCGGTGCCGGCGTCCAGGGTCACATAGTCGCCGAGATAGATGGGCGAGAGCCGGTCGTAGCCGGCGTCGGCCGTGGCCAGCGGATGGCGGAAGGCGATGCCCGACAGCGCCGCGCCGGCGCAGGTGGCGATCACGCGGCCGGACAGGCCATAGCGCGCCAGGCAGTCGTCGACCAGGTCGGCGGCCAGCAGCAGCAGCAGCGGCTCGCCGTTGCGCTCGGTCTGCACCAGCGCGTAGCTGAATTCGGGATGCACGTTCAGCGCCTGGTTGGCCGGGATGGTCCAGGGCGTGGTGGTCCAGATCACCGCATAGCCCTTGTCGGTGGGCAAGCCCGACAGGTTGAAGGCAGTGGCAAGGCGGTCGTGCTGGGCGAAGGCGAAGCCGACATCGATGGCCGGGTCGCGCTTGTCCTGGTATTCGACTTCCGCCTCGGCCAGCGCCGAGCCGCAGTCGAAGCACCAGTTCACCGGCTTCAGGCCGCGGTACACATAGCCCTTTTCCAGGATGGCGCCGAGCGCGCGGATCTCGTCGGCTTCATTGCTGAAGTTCATGGTCTTGTACGGATTGTCCCATTCGCCCAGCACGCCCAGCCGGATGAAATCCTTCTTCTGGCGCTCGATCTGCTCGGCCGCATAGGCGCGCGACTTGGCCAGCACCTCGGCGGTCGGCAGGCCCTTGCCATACTGCTTCTCGATCTGGATCTCGATCGGCATGCCGTGGCAGTCCCAGCCCGGCACGTACTGCGCGTCGAAGCCGGCCAGCTGGCGCGACTTGACGATCATGTCCTTCAGGATTTTGTTGACCGCGTGGCCGATGTGGATGTCGCCATTGGCATACGGCGGGCCGTCATGCAGGATGAACTTCTCGCGCTGCGCCGATGCTTCCCGGATCTTCTGGTAGACCTTGCGCTCCTGCCACTGCTTGACCCACTGGGGTTCGCGCTTGGCGAGATCGCCGCGCATCGGGAAGGGCGTCTCGGGCATGTTGACCGGATAACGGCTTTGCGGCTTGCTGGCTGGTTTGCTGGGCTTGTTGTCTGACATGGAATGGCTTTGCTGGAATCGGTGACTTGTCGGTATGCCCGGCGAAGAAAATCCGCCGGGCGCAATCGGATACGGCGCTCTTGGGCAGCGTCAAATTCGGTCGGTGGCGGACACGGCGCCGCTGTTGTGCTGGCGGAACCAGGCGCGGGCCTGCTCTTCGTCGTTGCGGATGGCGGCGGTCAGCGCCGCCAGGCCGTCGTATTTCTCTTCGTCGCGCAGCTTGGCCAGGAATTCGACCCGGATCAGCTTGCCGTAGCACTGTTCGTTGTAGTCGAACAGATGGGTTTCCAGCAGCACCCGGCCGCTGTCGTCCACGGTCGGGCGCACGCCCAGGCTGGCCACCGCCGGCAGCGGCTGCGGCGCCAGACCGTGCACCTGCACCACGAAGATGCCCGACAGGGCGGGCCGGCGATGGGCGATGCGCAGGTTCAGCGTCGGAAAGCCCAGGGTGCGGCCCAATTTCTGGCCGTGGATCACGTGGCCGGAGACGGTGTAGCCATGGCCGAGCAGCTGGCGCGCATGGTCGAAGTCGGCGGCGGCCAGTGCGGCGCGGATGGCGGAGGAGGAGATGCGGCTTCCGCCATTGTTCACCGTCGGCAGCGCCTCGACCTCGAAGCCATGGCGGCGGCCGGCTTCCATCAGCGTGGCCATGTTGCCGGCGCGACGCGATCCGTAGCAGAAGTCTTCGCCGACGATCAGCCATTTCACATGCAGGCCTTCGACCAGCACGCGGCTGACGAATTCATCCGGCGACAGCGCCGCGAAATGGGCGTTGAAGTGTTCGACGATGACCCGGTCAATGCCGGCATTGGCCAGCGACTGCAGCTTGTCGCGCAGGCTGGCGATACGGGTCGGCGCCCTGGACAGGTCGCCGGCGCGCTGGGCGAAATACTCCCGTGGATGCGGCTCGAAGGTCATCACCGCGGTTTCCAGGTTGCGCAGGTCCGCCGCCTCGCGCAGCCGCGCCAGCAGGGCCTGATGGCCGCGATGCACGCCGTCGAAGTTGCCGATGGTGAGCGCGCAGGGCGCGCGCGATTCGGCATTGGGAAGTCCGCGAAATACCTTCATTGGGAGAAGCCGGGTCGGGAGTCGGTCGAAAAACCTTGGATTATACGGGCAAACCTTTGCCTTTCCGTATCAGGCGCCGGGACAAGGCCGGTCAACGAACGCGCTGACGGTAATATTTTTCAAGCAATTCAAAGACTTGCGGGTAAGTGGCGCGCAGCGGGGCGGGTCTTGCGAAGAATGCCTCCGACGCAACCGCGAAGAATTCCGCTGGCGCCTCGGCGCCGTAGGGGTCCATCGGCAGCGCCTGGGCCAGTTCGGCATACAGGTCGAGGTGATGTTCGTTTTCCTCATCGAAATCGGGCGGCAGCCGGCGTTCCAGCGCGTCGACCCGGGTGCAGAAGTCGTCGTAGGCTGTGGAGAATGCGGCTTTCCAGCGCGCCGGGTCGATGCCGGCATGAAATGCCGCCAGGAACGGCGGGCAGCCGTTGGCGCCACCGCTGCCCATGTCGATCTTGTGCACGAATTCATGGATGACAAGGTTGCCGCCGTCATCCCAAAGATGGTCTTCCTGCGCGTCTTCCCAGGACAGCACCACCGCGCCGCCGGCATCCAGCGCTTCGCCTGCCATGGCCGCTTCCCATTCATGCACCACGCCGGCTTCGTCGACCTCGCTGTGGCGCACCACGAAGGCGGCGGGATAGACGATCACGCCGGCCATGTCGTCATAGAGCTCCAGGGTCAGGTTGAGCACCGGCAGGCAGGCCTGGGCGGCGATGCACAGCGCCACGTCATTGCCGACCTCAAAGCCGCCGGCGCCGCTGACGGCATGGCTGTCGAGGAAGCGCGCCGCCAGGGATTTCAGGCGCGCCAGTTCGTCGGCGTCGAGGCGGTGCAGGAAGGGCATGCCCTGCACCGCCTGTTGCCATTGCGCGTCATCGATGGCCGGCGCGGCGCGGCGAAACAGGCGGTTGAACAGTTTCACGATCGTTGCCGCCCTACATCGCGCCCCAGACCGCGTTCAGCGCCGCCAATGCGGCCAGTCCGGCGGTCTCGGTGCGCAGCACCCGCGGCCCCATGCCCAGCGCCAGCGCGCCGTGTTCCAGCGCGGCCTTTTCCTCGGCGTCGGAAAAGCCGCCTTCCGGGCCGACCATTAGCGTCACCGCCTGCGGCGGATGATGGCGCGCCCAGTCCGACAGCGACTCTTCGGCGCGCGGCGACAGCAAGATGCGCTTGTGCAGGTCGTGCTGGCTGATCCAGGCGCCGAAGTCGACGACCTCGGCCAGGTGCGGCAGCCGGTTGCGGCCGCACTGTTCTGCGGCGGCGGTGATGACGCCTTGCCAGTGCGCCGTTTTCCTGGCCGCGCGGTCGGCGGAAAGCCGCACCACGCAGCGCTGCGCGGCCAACGGCTGCAGCGCGGTGGCGCCCAGTTCCACCGCCTTTTCGATGATCCAGTCCATCTTGCTGCCCTCGGGCAGCGCCTGGGCCAGGGTCACCGCGTAGGGCAATTCCGCTTCCTGCGGCGAAAACAGCTTGATTTCAGCCTGCGCCCGCTTGCGGTCCAGGTGTTCCAGCGTGGCGTGGTATTCGCCGCCCTGGCCGTTGAACAGGGTGATCCGGTCGCCCGGGGCCAGCCGCAGCACATGCAAATGATGCGCGACATGATCGGGCAGGGCGACGATGGCGCCTTCGGCCAGGGCATCGGGAAAGTAGAAGCGGGGCATGGTCGATCCGTTAGGGTGGGCGGCTGATTTTAGGCCAGGCCGGGTGTCCTGTCATCAAGCCGGGAGGCGACCTGCGTTGCCCGGTTCGGCATTGCGCGCCATTGGCGCTTGTCTTGCTGGCAATAGCCGGGAACTACGATCAACGCCCGCCAGTCTGCTAAAATGTGCGGCTTTGCAGCAATGTCCCAAACCGCCCCCGCGTCTCGTCCACTACCCGAATCCATCATGACTTCCACCCCTTCCACCAACAGAATGGCCAATGCAATTCGTGCGCTGGCAATGGATGCCGTTCAAAAAGCCAACTCCGGCCATCCTGGCATGCCGATGGGCATGGCCGAGATCGCCGTTGCATTGTGGGCGCGGCACTATCGCCACAATCCGGCCAATCCGCGCTGGATCAACCGCGACCGTTTCGTGCTCTCCAACGGCCACGGTTCGATGCTGCTGTATGCGCTGCTGCACCTGACCGGCCATGAACTGGCTATGGACGAGATCCGCAACTTCCGCCAGTTGCATTCGAAGACGCCGGGCCATCCGGAATACGAGATCACGCCGGGCGTGGAAACCAGCACCGGCCCGCTGGGCCAGGGCATCACCAATGCGGTCGGCATGGCGCTGGCCGAGAAGCTGCTGGCGGCGCACTTCAACCGCCCGGGCCTGGACGTCATCGACCACCACACCTATGTGTTCGCCGGCGACGGCTGCCTGATGGAAGGCATTTCCCACGAAGCCTGCTCGCTGGCCGGCACCCTAGGCCTGTCCAAGCTGGTGGTGCTGTATGACGACAACGGCATCTCGATCGACGGCAAGGTGGAAGGCTGGTTCACCGACGATACGCCGAAGCGCTTCGAAGCCTATGGCTGGAACGTGATCCGCGCCGTCGACGGCCATGACGTGGACGCGATCGACGCGGCGATCCGCCAGGCGCGCGACGCCGGCAAGCCGACCCTGATCTGCTGCCGCACCGTGATCGGCAAGGGCGCGCCGACGCTGCAGGGCAGCGACAAGGTGCACGGCGCCGCGCTGGGCGACAAGGAAATCGCGCTGACCCGCGAGGCGCTGGGCTGGTCCGATCAGCCGTTCGAGATCCCGGCCGACGTGTATGCCGACTGGGATGCCCGCGAAAGCGGCGCCCGCGTCGAGGGCGACTGGAACAACCTGTTCGGCCTGTACCAGGAAAAGTATCCGCAGGAAGCGGCCGAACTGCAGCGCCGCATGAAGGGCGAACTGCCGGCCGGCTTCGACGAGACCGTGCGCAGCTACATCGCCAGCTGCGTCGAGAAGCAGGAAACCATCGCCACCCGCAAGGCCAGCCAGAACGCGATCCAGGCGCTGGCGCAGGTGCTGCCGGAATTCCTGGGCGGCTCGGCCGACCTGACCGGCTCGAACCTGACCAACTGGAAGGAATCGGTGCCGGTGCGCTACAACCAGCCGGGCAATCATATCAACTATGGCGTGCGCGAGTTCGGCATGAGCGCCATCATGAACGGCATCACGCTGCATGGCGGCTTCATCCCGTTCGGCGCGACCTTCCTGACCTTCTCGGATTACAGCCGCAATGCATTGCGCATGGCCGCGCTGATGAAGATCCGCACGCTGTTCGTCTTCACCCACGATTCCATCGGCCTGGGCGAGGACGGCCCGACCCACCAGTCGGTCGAGCATATCTCCAGCCTGCGCCTGATCCCCAACCTGGACAACTGGCGTCCGTGCGACACCGTGGAATCGGCGGTGGCATGGGCCGAGTCGGTGCGCCGCAGGAATGGCCCGTCGACCCTGATCTTCTCGCGCCAGAACCTGCCGTTCATGCCGCGCAATGAAGCCCAGATCGCGGACATCGCCCGCGGCGGCTACGTGCTGCGCGACGCGCCTGACGCGAAGGCCATCATCATCGCCACCGGCTCCGAGGTCGAGCTGGCGATCAAGGCCGCCGATGCGCTGGCCCAGCAGGGCATCGCGGTGCGCGTGGTCTCCATGCCCTGCACCGACGTGTTCGACCGCCAGGACGCTTCCTACAAGGCCAGCGTGTTGACCAAAGGCATACCTCGTGTTGCTGTCGAAGCCGGCGTGTCCGACTTCTGGTACAAGTATGTCGGCCTCGAAGGCGCTGTTATCGGAATTGACACATTTGGCGAATCCGCCCCGGCCGGCGTGCTGTTCAAGCACTTCGGCTTTACCCCGGAAAAGGTGGCGGACGCAGTGAAGATGGTGCTGGCCTGAGTCCCGCGCCAGCCGCCTGTGCGGCTGGCCTGCTTGGCGACTTCAGGACGCCATGGGACGACCTAACGACGCCAGGTCGCGAATTCGGTTTGCTTAACTATGTTTGGAGAGTAGAAATGACGATCAAGGTTGCAATCAACGGCTATGGCCGTATCGGCCGCAATGTGCTGCGCGCTCACTATGAAGGCGGTAAGAAGAACGACATCCAGATCGTCGCCATCAACGACCTGGGCGATGCCAAGTCGAACGCGCACCTGACCCGTTACGACACCGCGCACGGCAAGTTCCCCGGCACCGTGGAAGTCGATGGCGATTTCATGGTGGTCAATGGCGACCGCATCCGCGTGTTCGCGCAGCGCAATCCGGCCGAGATCCCATGGGGCGAGCTGGGCGTGGACGTGGTGCTGGAGTGCACCGGCTTCTTCACCACCAAGGAAAAGGCATCGGCCCACCTGAAGGGCGGCGCCAAGAAGGTGATCATCTCCGCGCCGGGCGGCAAGGACGTCGACGCCACCATCGTGTATGGCGTGAACCACTCGGTGCTGAAGGCTTCGGACACCGTGATCTCCAACGCTTCCTGCACCACCAACTGCCTGGCGCCGCTGGTCCAGCCGCTGAACGACAAGATCGGCCTGGAAAACGGCCTGATGACCACCGTCCATGCCTATACCAACGACCAGGTGCTGACCGACGTGATGCATGAAGACCTGCGCCGCGCCCGTTCCGCCACCCAGAGCATGATCCCGACCAAGACCGGCGCCGCCGCCGCGGTCGGCCTGGTGCTGCCGGAACTGAACGGCAAGCTGGACGGCTACGCAATCCGCGTCCCGACCATCAACGTCTCCATCGTCGATCTGTCCTTCATCGCCAAGCGCGACACCACTGTCGATGAAATCAACAGCATCATGAAGGAAGCCTCGGAAGGCGCGTTGAAGGGCATCCTGACCTACAACACCGAGCCGCTGGTGTCGGTCGACTTCAACCACAATCCGGCATCGTCCAACTTCGACGCCACCCTGACCAAGGTATCCGGCCGCCTGGTGAAGGTGTCTTCCTGGTATGACAACGAGTGGGGCTTCTCCAACCGCATGCTCGATACCACGGTTGCACTGATGAACGCGAAGTAATCTCCGGCCTTTCCGGTGAAGGAACGCCCCGCGCTGCGGGGCGTTCTTGTTTGCGGCCACGTGGCTGATCGTTGCTTACCGGCTTTTGTCCTCAGGCAAGATAACTAACGGCACCTGTGCGATAGTGGCAGGCAATCCCATGCCAATCCCAATCCCAATGCCAATGCCTTTCGCACAGCCCATGCGCCTCCGCCTGCCTTCCCTGCTGTTTGCCGGACTGTGCTGCCTGGCGGCCCCGCCTGCCGCCGCCCACGAATTCTGGCTGCAGGCCCGCCCGTCGCTGCTTCCCGCCGGCGGCGTCAGCGAACTGACGCTGCGGGTCGGCGAGAACTTCGATGGCGAACTCACGCCTTTCGTCGACGAGCGCACGGTCGCCCTGCGGCATTACGCCGCCGGCAAGGTGACGGATCTCGCCGCCCGCCTGCCGCGCCGCACCGCCGTGCCCATGCTGGCCGTGCCGCTTGCGGCCGGCACCAGCCTGATCGCGTTCGACAGCCAGCCGATCACGTTTTCCCTGTCCGCCGACAAATTCCACGCCTATCTGCATGACGAAGGGCTGGACCACGTCATCGAGCAGCGCAAGGCAGCCGGCAAGGACGCCACGCCCGGCCGCGAACGCTACCGGCGCCATGTGAAGACCCTGCTGCGGGCAGGCGAGATGTCGGACGGCACCTATGCGCTGCGCACCGGGCAGCGCATGGAGATCACGCCGCTGTCGGACCCATTCGCGGCCGCTCCGGGCGCCACGCTGCGCCTGAAGCTGACCTTCGACGGCAAGCCGCTATCCGGTGTGCTGGTCAAGGGATGGCACCGGCACCGGGACCAGTCGCAGCTGCTGATCATCCGTGCCCGCACCGATGCCGCGGGGGAGGTAGGCCTCGGCCTGCCTTACGCCGGCGACTGGATGGTCAGCGCGGTTCACATGCAGCCGGCGCAGGGCACGGCGGATGCCGACTGGGACAGCTTCTGGGGCAACCTCACCTTCACCATGCCGGGCGCGCCGTAGCGCTTGCGCAGGCCAGTACACGCCTGACGAAGCGGGAAGCGGGATGCTCGCCCGCGTGATCAGACGCAATGCCGCACCAGGCATGCGTGATAGCATTTTTGTTCCATTTCAGCGCGGAGACTGTCATGCATCGAGCCCCTGTGCCGCATCCGGACCATGAACCGATGGAAGAGGATGATTCCATTCCGGTTCCGGGGGTTCCCGCTCCCGACGAGGAGCCGGTGCCTGACCATAATCCCCAGTCGTGCGCGATCGCCCAGGAGGACTGATGACAGGAAGCACCCTGCAAAGCGGCACCCATATCGCCCGCACCGATACCAAGCAGATGCCTGACGGCACCTATGAAGCCCAGGTGTTCGTGCGACTGAGCCGTGAGCCGGAAAGCGCCGAGACCTTCATCCCGGCCGGGATCCATCCCGACGAGTCGTCGGCATTGCAGGCGGCCCAGGCACGCGCGCAGCGGGCTCTGGACGAGCATGAATTCTGAGTGCCCGTCCGAAAGGACTGGCGAGGGCCTGCGGCTCCGGCATCCCGCCGTTTCTTCCGTCCGGATGGTTAGCGCTTCCCGACACGCCTGATCATCATCCGCAAATCCCGTCAGCGGCCCTTGAGCGGTCGCAATCGACGCTTGCCGGATGCAGGCATTTTCCTTCTCGAAACCTTAAAGGAAACACCATGGCAGCAGTGACCTATACCAAGCAGGACTGGAAAGCCGAAGCCGATATACAGCGTCTGCCGGACGGCACCTACCAAGGCGTCGTGCTGTTGACCCGGATGGGCAGCCCGGGATCCGACAGCGCGCCCCAGACTGTCAATAGTGTGTCGGAGACGCCGGAAGAAGCGCTGGAGGAGGCCAAGGCGCTGGCGCACCGCCTGCTGGCCGATGTGGGCGGCGGCTGAGCCGGCAGGCCCATGAACTGCCGGGCCGCCAAGCCGCCAAGCCGCTAAGCCGCGGCTGTCGCGCGGCGTTCTATTACCCGCAGGTACCACAGCAGGCCGATGGCCACCAGGCCGAGACTGGCGCTGTTGCCAAGCCAGAAGCCGGCCGCGCCGCGCACCGCGGCTGGCGCGATGCCGAGCGGGTCCAGGCCCATCAGATAGCCGCCGCACAGGCCCACGCCCCATAGCGCGACGGCATAGATCACGGTCGGCACCACGGCCACCTTGTAGGCGCGCAGCACGAAGGCGGTGGTCACCTGCACCGAGTCGAACAACTGGTAGAACGCGATGAACAGGAACAGCGGCATCGCGGCCGCGATCACCGCCTCATCCGGCGTGTAGGCCCGGATGATCAAGCCCCGGAACAGCCAGACCAGCACGCCCACGGTGACCGAGGCCAGGGCGGCCAGCCGGATGCCGGCATGGCCGATGCGCCTGGCCTCGTCCAGCTGCCTGGCGCCCAGCGCCTGCGCCACCAGCGTGCCGGTGGCATTGGCGATCGACAGCGGCAGCATGTAGAGCACGGTGCCGAAGTTGGCCGTGACCTGATGGCTGGCCACCGCGTTGGTGCCGATGCGGGCGATGAACAGTGCCATGAAGGTGTAGGCGGTGACTTCGATCAGGTAGGACAGGCCCATCGGTATGCCCAGCTTCAGGAAGGCGCGCTGCGCCGCCCAGTGCGGACGCTCGAAGCCGGCGCCGAACAGCCGGAACGTGTCGTAGAAGCGGTCGCGCCGCAGCAGGAACAGGCCGGCCAGCACCGCGATCCAGGCGGCGATCGCGGTGGCGACCGCGCAGCCCGGCCCGCCCATGGCCGGCAGGCCGAGGCCGCCGAAGATGAACAGCAGGTTCAGCGGAATCTTCATCAGCAGGGTGCCGACCTGGATCGCCATCACCATCCTTGGCCGGGCCAGCGCGGTGTTGAGCGAACTGTAGATGCGAAAGGCCAGCGTGGCCGGCAGGGCGAGCGCCAGGATGCGCAGATAGAGACTGACCTTGTCTGCCACTTCGGGCGACGCATGGGCCAGGGCCAGCAGCGGCTGCGGGAACAGCAGCAGCGCCAGTCCGGCCAGGCACAGGAACAGCGCCAGCCACAGGCTCTGCCGGATCTCGAAGCCGATGCGCTCATGTTTTCCGGCGCCATACAGCTGGCCGATGATGGGCGACACCGCCTGCAGCACGCCCGACAGGCCGACGAAGGAGCTGACATAGATCGAGGCGCCGACCGCCAGCGCGGCCAGGTCGGCGGACGAAAAGCGCGACGTCATCGCGGTGTCGATCACGCCGTTGGCAATGACCGCCAGTTGCCCGATCAGCAGCGGCCAGGCCAGCGCGCCGATGCGGCGCGTGCGGCCTGCGGGCACGGCGATCATTGCTTCACGCGCCGGTACAGGCGGAACCGTTCATCGCGGTCGGAGGGGCGGCGTCCTTCCCACATCAGCACCAGGCGGCCATCCTCGTCCTTTGTCATCAGCCGGTCGCTGCCGCGGTCCTGCAGCAGCAGGTAGGCGCAGTCGTGCCGGTCGAAACGGGCGAACTCGACGCCGCCGAAATAGGCGAAGGAGGCGCGCTGGGCGGCGCCGACATTGGTATCGACGCAGTAGTCGGCGGACGGCAGCTTGGCGCCGATCTGCTTGGCTACGCCGGCATAGCTCTTGCCGTAGTTCAGCCATGGCAGCCACAGTGTCATCAGCAGCAGCCAGCACAGGATCACGCCGCCGGACGACAGCACCACGGCGCGCCACAGCACCGATGGGTGGCGCGCAATGCGCCAGCGGATCACCAGAATCCAGGCAATGGTGGCGGCGGCGGCGATCAGGAAGGCCAGCAGGTTGAACTCGGGCTTGAAGCCGGGCGCCAGTTTCAGCGCATTGTGGGCCAGGCGCGGCGGCCAGCCGGTCTGCTTGGCGATCCAGCCTATCCAGATGAATGCGGCGCAGGTGGACAGCGTCATCATCGCGAACCAGTCGACCGCATTGATGGCGCCGCGCTTCATGGTCGGCAGGCCGAATGCGGCCAGGATGGACAGCGGCGGCAGCAGCGGCAGCAGGAAGCTTTCCTCGCCATGCGGATGCAGCAGCACCAGCAGGATGAAGGCAATGATCAGGCCGAGCGGCAGCGTGATATGCAGCGCGCCGCGCTGCTTGCGCCATGCATACACGGCCCAGGCCGCGAAAGGCCAGGCGGGCCAGGCGAACCAGGGAATGTACTTGAAAAAATAAACGACGCTCTGAAGCGACGGCGGCGCCAGCTGCGCCGCGTTCCACTGCAGCCAGGCCGGCGTGGGATTGCCGCCGAAAGGCTGCATCAGCGCATTGAGAAGGGGCCAGATGCTGGCGGTGGCAAGGCCCAGCGGCAGCGTCACCAGCGCCAGCCGCTGCAGCAGCCGGTCGCCATGCCGTGGCGACACCAGCACCAGCGCGCTCCAGAACGCCATCGGCACCAGCCAGCCGCGCGTCAGGACCAGCAGGCCCAGCGTCACGCCCAGCACCATGGCCGAGCGCAGTGACTGCGACTCGAACAGCCGCACCGCGGAATAGATGGCAAAGCCGATCATGGAAACCTGCAGCGCCTCGGCGGTGGTTTCATGGCTGCGCAGCAGCAGGCCAAGGCAGGCGAGATAGATCAGCAGCGCGCCATCGGCCAGCGTACGGCCGTAGTCGCGCGCTTCCGGCTGGCCGCCAAAGGCCAGGCGCAGCGGCTGGGTCTCGCTGCGCCGGCCAAGCAGGTAAGTCGAATACCAGACCGACAGCGCGCCGATCAGGAAAAAGCCGATGGTGGAAATGCGGGCCGCCAGCGCATCGCCCAGCAGCCAGCCGAACAGGCGGATGAACAGGGCGCCCAGCCAGAATGCCAGCGGTCCTTCGCCTGGCGACGGCAGTCCGGCCACATGCGGCCACAGCCAGTCCTGCCAGGTGCCGCGCGCCATGGTCCACATGATGCCGAAGCCGGCGGCGTCGTCGCTCTTCCACGGATCGCGCCGGATCAGGCCGGGCAGGATGTAGAGCAGGCACAGGGCGATCAGACCCCAGCGCGGCAGGGCAAGCGTGGCGGAAGCGGGTAGGCGGACAGGCTTCATGGATTCCTGGTCTGTTCGGCGGTCAATCGGACGGTCAAATGGAAATGAACGCCGCTAACAAAAAAGGCAGCCGAAGCTGCCTTTGTGGCCTGGGCAGCGTGATTACTCTGCCACTGCGGTCTTGGAACCGACCTTGCCGAATTTCTGACGGAATTTCTCGACGCGGCCTGCGGTGTCGACGATCTTGTGCTTGCCGGTGAAGAAGGGATGCGACTCGGAGGACACCTCGATCTTGATCAGCGGGTAATCCTTGCCTTCGTGATTGATCGTTTCACGGCTGGACATCGTGGAACGGGTAATGAATTTGGTGTCGGCGGAAACGTCGTGGAACACGACTTCGCGATAATTCGGGTGAATGCCTTCTTTCATGTTTGCCTCGGTAGGTTGGGTAGCCAATCGTCACTTCGTCGGTCTGCCTGCTTCTTGACCCGATTGTCGATCACTTGCCGGAAAATGGAGGCCGGATTATACCCTAATTCGGCGGCATGTCTTGCAGGCCGCCAATTCGGATAGGCCGGCATGGCGAAAGGGCGCCGCCCGGCGGCGCGCCTTCGTTGTGCTGCATGGGATGCGTCAGGAACCGCCGCGGCGCATCATGTCGAAGAACTCGGCATTGTTCTTCGTGCCCTTCATCTTGTCGAGGATGAACTCCATCGCCTCGATCTCGTCCATGCTGTAGAGCAGCTTGCGCAGCACCCAGATCTTCTGGAGCTGGTCGGGCTTGATCAGCAGTTCCTCGCGGCGGGTGCCGGACTTGTTGAGGTTGATCGCCGGGTAGACGCGCTTCTCGGCCAGGCGGCGCTCCAGGTGCACTTCCATGTTGCCGGTGCCCTTGAATTCCTCGTAGATCACGTCGTCCATGCGGCTGCCGGTCTCGATCAGCGCGGTGGCGATGATGGTCAGCGAGCCGCCTTCCTCGATATTGCGGGCCGCGCCGAAGAAACGCTTGGGGCGCTGCAATGCATTGGCGTCCACGCCGCCGGTCAGCACCTTGCCCGATGCCGGGATCACGGTGTTGTAGGCGCGCGCCAGGCGGGTGATGGAGTCGAGCAGGATCACCACGTCCTTCTTCATCTCGACCAGGCGCTTGGCCTTTTCCAGCACCATCTCGGCGACCTGCACATGGCGCGTGGCCGGTTCGTCGAAGGTGGAGGCCACCACTTCGCCGCGCACCGAGCGCTGCATTTCCGTCACTTCCTCGGGCCGCTCGTCGATCAGCAGCACGATCAGCACGATGTCGGGATGGTTGGCCGTGATCGCATGCGCGATGTGCTGCAGCATCACCGACTTGCCCGACTTTGGCGACGCCACCAGCAGGCCGCGCTGGCCCTTGCCGATCGGCGCGATCATGTCGATGATGCGACCGGTGGTGTTTTCCTCGCCGCGCATCTCGCGCTCCAGCATCAGCGGCTTGTTCGGATGCAGCGGCGTCAGGTTCTCGAACAGGATCTTGTGCTTGGACGCTTCCGGCGATTCGCCGTTGACCTTGTCGACCTTGACCAGCGCGAAGTAGCGCTCGCCATCCTTGGGCGTGCGCACTTCGCCTTCGATCGAGTCGCCGGTATGCAGGTTGAAGCGGCGGATCTGCGACGGCGAGATATAGATGTCGTCGGTCGAGGCCATGTAGCTGGCGTCGGGCGAGCGCAGGAAGCCGAAGCCGTCGGGCAGCACCTCGAGGGCGCCGTCGCCGAAGATCTGTTCGCCGGATTTGGCGCGCTTCTTCAGGATCGCGAACATCAGTTCCTGCTTGCGCAGGCGGGCGGCATTGTCGATGTCCAGGCCGATTGCCATTTCGAGCAGGGCAGAGACGTGCAACGCCTTGAGTTCAGATAAATGCATGTGTATGTGTCCCGGGATGGGAAGGTAAAAGGTGGGGGAGGGAACAGCGTGGGATAGTCGTTAAACACAGCGGCGCGAGGGCGCCGCTGCGGCTAGTGCTTGTCTCAGATGTTGTTATCGATGAAGGACATCAGCTGGCCCTTGCCGAGCGCGCCGACCTTCTGTGCGGCGACCACGCCGTTCTTGAACAGGATCAGGGTCGGGATGCCGCGGATGCCGAACTGGGCCGGCACTGCCTGGTTGGCGTCGACGTCCATCTTGGCGATCTGGATCTTGCCGTCGTATTCCTTGGCGACTTCTTCCAGGATCGGGGCGATCATCTTGCAGGGGCCGCACCATTCGGCCCAGAAGTCGACCAGAACCGGCTTGTCGGACTTGAGCACGTCGGCGTCAAAGGACGAGTCAGAGATATGTTTAATGTTTTCGCTCATGGTTTCCTCAAGGTGAGGGGATGTAAGGGGTTAACGCTGCAGTATGGATGCCGAGTCTGCTCCGGGCCTGTGCTGCATGCTGCCGGTATGCCTTAAGCAGTTGCGGACAAGGTATGCAAATTCAAGTTCAAAGCGGGATGGCAAGAGGTGCTGCGGCGGGATTTCGGGGAATCATAACCGATTTTCAAGAAAAGTGTGGCAATGCTACTGGTTTTGCCCGGGGCTCGCATAAAATGCTTTCCCGTCCGCTATCCCCCGCTGCCCATCCAATGTCCCTGGCTCCCCTGTTGATTCCCGCTGATGCCGCATTCTGGCCGCATGTTGCCCAAGCGCTCATTGCGCATTCGCAAACAGTGTTGCAGGACAGGGTCAGCCCGCTGGACCTGTCCGGATTAAGGGTGCTCACGCCGGGCTTTGCGCACGCGCGGCTGCTGCAGCGGGCGCTGGCGGAACAGCTTGGCGATGCCTGCATTCCGCCGCGCACCGGCACGCTGGCGGCCTGGGTCGACCTGCTGCCGCCGGACCCGGCGCGGCCGGCGCCCGGCGGCGGCAGCGAGCGCCTGATGGCGCTGTATGGCGAGTTGCGCCAGCATGCCTGGCTCAAGAAGCTTTTCAGCACGCGCCGCAACACCGACCTGCTGCCGCTGGCCGAAACCCTGCTGACCCTGTTCGATGAACTGAGCCGCACCCTGCTGCCTTCGGTGCGGCACAGCGTGGAAGCCGCCGACAATCTCTGGCACGCGGCGCTGGCGCAGCTGCCGCCGTCAGCGCGCACCCTGCTGTCGGACGAAGGGCAGATGGTGTGGACGCTGTGGAAGTCGCAGCTCGACGGCAACGACGCCTGCGCGGAACGCTTCGCGCGCATGCTGCAGATCGCCGCGCAGGCCCGCGAGCCGCTGGTATGGATTGCTTCCTGCGAGCCGGATGCCTACGAGCTGGCCTTCCTCGAAGCCTATGCCGAGCGGCAGCCGGTGCTGCGCCTGCAGCCCGACTGGCGCGCCGGCGCGGTGCTGCCGGCCTGCGCCGCCGCCTGGCCGGAGATGCTGGAGTCCGGCGGCAACGGGAACGACGGCGCCGCGGGCGACCGCGCGCCCGTGCCGCAGTCGCTGCCGGGCGTGTCGCTGCTTGCCGCCGCCAGCATGGAGCAGGAAGCCGTCAGCGGGGCGCGCACCGTGCTTGACTGGCTGGCGCAAGGGCGCCGCCATATCGCCATCATTGCCCAGGACCGGGTAGTGGCGCGCCGCATCCGCGCACTGCTGGAACGGGCGGAGGTGATGGTGACCGACGAGACCGGCTGGAAGCTTTCCACCACCCGCGCCGCCGCGTCGCTGGCGGCATGGTTCGACGTGGTTGCCGGCCGCGCGGAAACCGCGGCCCTGCTGGACCTGCTGAAGTCGCCCTTCATGCTGGCCGACCTGGAAGACAAGCCGGGCCTGGTGCTGGACATCGAGCTGGCGCTGCGCGCGGCCAATGTCGCCGGCGGCTGGGAAGCCGTGCGCGGCGCGTTGCGCGCGGTGCCGCAAGGGCTGGCGCTGGTGCAGCAATGGCAGCAGCTGGCGCAACGCTTCGCCGGACGCAAGAGCCTGGCGGACTGGGTCGCCTGCACCGAAGCGATCCTGCGGGAGCTCGGCATGCGCGCCGCGCTGGAAGCCGACGCCGCCGGCGCCCAGGTGGTTGCGATGCTGGACCAGCTGGCGTCGGAATCGACGCGGGTGGCGCCGGCGTTTTCCTTTGGCGAGTGGCGCGCGCTGGTCGGCCTGCAGATGGAAGCCACCGACTTCCTCGCGCCCGCGGTGGATGACCGGGTGCTGATGCTGCCGTTGGCCGCGGCCCGCCTGCGCAGCTTCGATGCGGTGCTGATGGTGGGCGCCGACGCCCGCCACCTGCCTTCGGCCCACAATGAAACCCTGTTCTTCGCCAGCGCGGTGCGGCGCGAGCTGGGCCTGCCGACCCGCGAGAGCCGGCAGCGCCAGCAGATGCGCGACTTCGCCGGCCTGCTGCATGCCAACCCGGACGTCGTGCTGTCCTGGCAGGCGCAGCATGACGGCGAACCGAATCCGGTGAGCGCCTGGATCGAGCGGCTGCAGCTGTGCCTGGCGCGCGCCGGCTGCGCGCCGCTGCGCCAGCACCAGGTCGATACGCCGCCGCGCCGGCTGCGCGCCGCGCCGCCGGCGCGGCCAATGCCGTCGGCGCCGCAATTGCTGCCGCAGCGCCTGTCCGCCAGCGGCTACAACGCCTTCGTCGCCTGTCCCTACCAGTTCTTCGCCACCCGCATGCTGAACCTGTCGGGCCTGGACGAGTTTTCCGACATGCCCGAAAAACGCGACTACGGCGACTGGCTGCACCAGGTGCTGCATGCCTATCACAGCGCCGTGGCGGCCGGCGCCGTGCCGCCCGAGCAGCGCGAGGCCTTGCTCCGGTCCTGCTCCGAGCAGGTGTTCGGCGAGGTCCTGGCGCGCAACAGCGCGGCCATTGCCTATTACGCGCGCTGGCAGAGGGCGCTGCCGGCCTACCTGGCCTGGGCCGGCGAGCGCGAGGCGCAGGGCTGGCAATTCCTGTTTGGCGAGCAGCGCTTCGAGCGCACGCTGGCCTGGCCGGGCGGCAGCGTCACGCTGCATGGCCGCGTCGACCGCATCGACGGCAATGCCGATGGCGAACGGGCCGTGCTCGATTACAAGACCCGCGACGCCGCCAGCCTGCGCGCCAAGATAAAACTGGGCGAGGATCATCAGCTGGCCTTCTATGGCCTGCTGTCGGATGCGCCGATCGCCAGCGCCAGCTATGTGGCGCTGGAGCCCAGCCGCGACCGTGCCGGCGACGCCGAGGCGCCACGCTATGCCGAGTCGCAGGAAGCGCTGATGGCGCACATCGTGGCCAGCATGCAGGCCATCGCCGGCGGCGCGCCGCTGCCTGCCAACGGCGTTGAAACCATCTGCCAGTACTGCGACGTGCGCGGCCTGTGCCGCAAGGGAGCATGGTGATGGCGGCCCGCGCTTATGAAGTCAATGGCGATGCGGTCGATGCCGCGCGCTTCATCGCGGTTGCCTGCGACCCGGCGCGCTCGGTGGCGGTGGAAGCCTGCGCCGGCAGCGGCAAGACCTGGCTGCTGGTGGCGCGCATGCTGCGCCTGCTGCTGGCGGGCGCCGAGCCGTCCGGCCTGCTGGCCATTACCTTTACCCGCAAGGCGGCGCAGGAAATGCGCGAACGCCTGATGCTGCTGCTGCGCGACCTTGCGCTCCTGCCCGAGGCCGCGGTGCGCGCGCTGCTGCTTGAGCGCGGCGTGCCGGAGCATGCGCTGCCGCAGGCCATGCCGCTGGCGCGCAGCCTTTACGAGCGGGTGCTGGCCAGTCCCCAGTCGCTGTCGATCGACACCTTCCACAGCTGGTTCGCGCGGCTGCTGCAACTGGCGCCACTGAGCTCCGGCGTGCCGCATGGCTATGCGCTGGCCGACAACAGCGGCGAACTGATGACCGAGGCCTATAACGGCCTGATGCAGTCGCTCGACGAACCGGAACTGGCCCCGGTGCGGCAGGCGCTGCTGGCGCTGTACGAGCAGCTCGGCGACTGGACCACGAAGCGCCTGCTCGATGCCTTCATCGACAAGCGCGCCGAATGGTGGGCCGCCAACCAGGCCGGCCAGCCGCTGCAATGGCTGCACACGCTGTGCTGCGCCGGCCAGCCCGATGCGCGCCTGTCGGTATGGGAAGACGACGCGCTGCAGCAGGGCATCTGGCAGATTGCCGCCTTGCTGGGACAGGGCGCCAAGCGCAACCAGGAGCGCGCCATGCTGATCGAGGAAGCGATGAGCAGCGGCCCGTCGGTTGCCGCCTTCGAGCAGCTGCTGGCCCAGTTCTGCGACGACAAGGGCGGGCCCAAGGGCAATGACCACAAGCGCGGCAAGCTGCTGGCCGCCATCCAGAGCGACCTTGGCGAACATGGCGTGGCATTGTTCGAAGCGGTGCTGGGCGCGCTGTCGTCAGCGCTGTGGACGCTGCAGCGACGCAGCTGCGAGGCGCTGGTGCTGGCGATGAACGAGGCGCTGTTTACCGTCGGCGCCGCCTACCTCGAGCGTTACCAGGCATTGAAGGCCGAGCGCCGCGTGCTGGATTTCTCCGACCTGGAGTGGCAGGCCTGGCGGCTCCTGAACAATGAAGAGCATGCGGCCTACCTGCAGAGCCGGCTCGACGCCCGCTACAGCCATATCCTGCTGGATGAATTCCAGGACACCAACCCGCTGCAATGGAGCATCGTGCGGGCCTGGCTGGCGGCCTATGGCGGCGATGCGGCGCAGCCCAGCGTCTTCATCGTCGGCGACCCCAAGCAGTCGATCTACCGCTTTCGCCGCGCCGAACCGCGCGTGTTTGCGGCCGCCACCGCGCTGCTGGCGGCGAATGGCGCCGATGTGCTGCGCACCAACCAGACGCGGCGCAATGGCGAGGCCATCGTCGCGCTGCTCAATGAAAGCCTCGGCCCCAATCCGATCTATGCGCCGCAGACCACGCTGTCGGGCCGCGCCGGCATGGCATGGCGGCTGCCGTTGGTGGAGGCGCCCGCCGCCGCACCGGCCACAACAGCCACCGAGCCCGACGGCATGGCGCTGCGCGACCCGCTGACCATGCCGCGCGCCGAGGAAGAGGATGCGCGCCGTCTGGAAGAGGGCCGCATGGTGGCGCGCGCCATCATCGAAGGCATGCAGTCCATCGACAGCACCAGCTGGTCGGACGTGATGCTGCTGGTGAAGAAGCGCACCAACCTGGCGGCCTATGAAAGCGCCTTGCGCGAAGCCGGCATTCCCTTCCTGTCCGACCGGCGCGGCGGCCTGCTGCAATCGCTGGAAGTGGCCGACCTGATCGCGCTGCTGGGCTTCCTGATCACGCCCGGCGACAACCGTGCGCTGGCGCATGTGCTGAAGAGCCCCATCATCGGAGCAGGGGACAATGATTTGATCGCCTTGGCGCAGCGCGGGGAAGGCAACTGGTGGCGCCGGCTGCAGGCCCTGGCATGCGAGGGCGCATCCGACGCACTGACGCGCGCCGCGCATCTGCTGTCGCGCTGGCTGGAGATCGCGCCGCGCTTGCCGGTGCATGACCTGCTCGACCGCATCCTGCATGAAGGCGAGCTGGTGGCGCGCTACGCGCAAGCGGCGCAGCCGCTGACGCGCGGCAAGGTGCTGGGCAATATCGAGGCTTTCACCGCGCTGGCGCTGAACCTGGATGCGGGCCGCTATCCGAGCCTGCCGCGCTTCATCGATGCGCTGCGGGTGCTGCAGAACGGCCTGGACAACGAGGCGCCCGACGAGGCCAGCGTCGATGCCGCGGTGGACGCGGTGCGCATCATGACCATACACAGCGCCAAGGGACTGGAGGCGCGCATCGTGGTGATGCTCGACGCCAATCACAGCGAGCCGGCGCGCGACGACGTCGGCATCCTGTGCGACTGGCCGCAGGATGCGGATACGCCGCGCCATTTCTCCGCGTTCGCCCGCGCCGACGAGCGCGGCGCCGCCCGCGACCACCTGTTCCAGGAGGAGCAGGGCTTCCGCGAGCAGGAAGACTGGAATCTGCTGTATGTCGCGGCGACCCGCGCCAAGGACCTGCTGGTCGTCAGCGGCGTGGCCGGCCGCCGCGGCGCCGGCGCGGATGGCGTCGTGGATGGCAGCTGGTACCAGCGCCTGGGCGCGGCGCCGCTGGTCGAGCCAGGCACCGGCACGGTTGCCGGCGTGCCGGGCGGCGAACAGGAATTCTGCCTTGACCTGTTTGCGCCTGCCGCGATGCCTGGCGTGCCGCCGGCCGAAGCGCCGGCCGAGTTTTCCAGCGCCGCAATCGACGAGGGCGTGGCCTTGCACGGCCTGCTGGAACGGCTGACGGAATGCCGCGCCTGGCCGCTCGCCTTGCCGCCGGTGGACATGGTGGCGCGCTGGCTGGGCTGCAGCGCCGCGCTGGCCGATGTGGCGCGCCGGCATGCCGAAACCATCCTGTCGCAGCCTGCCTTGCAGCGCTTCTTCGACCCCGGCATGCATCGGCAGGGACGCAATGAAATGGAAGTCATCGTCGGCGGCCGCCTGCTGCGGCTGGACCGGGTGGTGCTGTTCGACGACGAGGTCTGGATACTCGACTACAAGCGCGCCTTCCTCGAAGTCGAGCGCGAAAAGTATGCGCAGCAACTTGCGCAGTACCGGGCGGCGCTGAATGCGGTCTTTCCCGCCATGCGTCTGCGCTCGGCGCTGATCACGGTCGATGGCCGGCTGTGGGAGCTTGGCTGAGAGCCTGCGCGGCAGAAGGGCCGCCTTCTGCCGCGCAGGCTTTCAGGGCTTTCCCGGCGTTGACTGATCTCAAGCGGCAGGCCGGGATTTGCCCTTAATTTAAGGACACTTCCTCCATCGCGCGGGCCTGGCCATGCACTTGCTCGATCTCACCATGTTCTATCCCGCGATCACGGGCGGAGTCGGCACTTACCTGGGGGCGAAGGCGCGCTGGCTGGCGCGCCATACGCCGATCCGCCACACCATCGTCGCACCGATGTCGCCGCGCGAGCCGCGTGCTGCCAATGTGACGCCGATCGCCGGTTTCCCCCTGCCGGGCAGTCACGGCTACCGGCTGCCCCTGTCGATGCGCCAGGCGCGGCTGGTGGTGGAGCGGCTGCATCCGGACCTGGTCGAATGCAGCGACCCTTATCAGTGCGCATGGAGCAGCCTGCGGGCCGGCCGCCATCTGGGCGTGCCGGTGGTGGGCTTCTATCATTCCGATCTGCCGTCGCTGGTGGGTCAGCGCTTCGGCGCTTCGGCGCGCCGGCTCGCCACGCGCTATGTCGCGCGGCTGTACCGCCAGTTCGACCTGGTGCTCGCGCCCAGCAATGTCATGGTGGAGCGCCTGCGCGACCTGGGCATACAGCGCGTCATGCGCCAGCCCCTGGGCGTGGACACGGATGTGTTTGCACCGCGCCGCGCCGCGCCGAACCTGCGTGAGCATCTGGGGCTGCCGGGCAACGCGCGCCTTCTGGTCTATGCCGGGCGCTTCACCCGCGAAAAACATTTGCCGCTGCTGCTGGAAGCGGTGCGCCGCCTCGGCGCGCCATTTCATCTGCTGCTCATCGGCAGCGGGCCGCGCCTGGCCCCGATGGAGCGGGTGACCCAGCTGCCGTTCCAGAGCGAGCCGGGCGTGCTGGCCAGCCTGATCGGCGCCTGCGACATGCTGGTGCATCCCGGCGACCAGGAAACTTTCGGCATGGTGCTGCTGGAGACATTGGCCTGCGGCGTGCCGGTGCTGGGAGTGGCAGCCGGCGCCGTGCCCGAACTGGTTGACAGTGACTGCGGGATGCTGGTCGCGCCGCGAAGCGTCGAAGCGCTGACGCAGGGCATTGCCGACATGGCGCGGCGCGACCTGCGCGCCATGGGGCAGTGCGGCCGCAGCCGCATGCTGCGGCAGTATGACTGGGATGTCGTGATGCCTCAGCTGGTCCAGCATTACAGCAAGCTGGTGGCGGATGAGCGGCGCGGTCGGCATGCGCTCGAAAACGGTTATGCCATCCGCTGAGTTCCGCAAGCATCTGTGCGTCTCCATCCATGATGTCGCGCCGGCGACCTGGCAGCTGTGCGAAAGACTGCTCGCCGCGGTGGATGCGGTGGCCACCGTCCCGCTGACCCTGCTGGTGGTGCCCGCCTACCATGGCGACAGCCGGGACATGCCATGGTATGACCGCAAGCTGGAGCATCGGCTGGCGCTTGGCGACGAACTGGCGCTGCACGGCTATCTGCATCTCGACCAGGGCCCGCCGCCACGCGGCTTGCGCGAGCGTTATGCGCGCCACGTCTATACCAGAGGCGAGGGGGAATTCGCGGCGCTGACCGAGCCGGAGGCGGCGCGCCGGCTGGCGCTGGGCATGCAATGGTTCGCCTGCCGCGGCTGGCCGCTGCGGGGCTTCGTGCCGCCGGCATGGCTGCTCGGCGATGGCGGCTGGCGCGCATTGCGCGCATCGGGCCTGCTCTACACCACCACCTGGCGGCACTTTCATTTCCTGCAACACGCAGCGCCGTTGGAAGCGCCCAGCCTGGTCTACAGCAGCCGCAATGCCTGGGGCAGGGCGCTGTCGCGGCAGGCGGTCTGGTGGGCCGCCATCGGCCAGCGCAACGCGCCGCTGGCGCGACTTTCCCTGCATCCGCGCGATGCGCTCGAGCCGAGCACCGTGCGCCATTTCCAGCGCCTGCTGGCGAGCCTGCTGGCATCCCGCGTCCCCGCAACCAAGGCAGCCTTTGCGCGCTACTGGCTCGACAGCCTGGCCAGGCCCACCGCAGGCGAGGTCGCTGTCTGATGCGCTGTAACGGAATGTATTGACGTTGCTTTGGCGCCGCAACTATAGTTGCGGGATGACTTCAGAATTCGACCAACTTTCCGACAAGATCAACCAGCTGGTGCAACTGGTGCAGTCGCTGCGTCAGCAGAATGCCACATTGCATCAGCAGATCGACGCGCTCAACGCCAGCAACGCCGCCCTCGCCGCGCGCATGAACGAAGCGCATGACCGCGTCGTCGCCGTGCTCGAGCAGTTGCCCGCGCCAGAGGCCGAGCAGCCGCAAGCGCCCGACCAGCCCGAGGGCGAGAAAGCCGCATGAGCCAGTTAAACGTGATGATCATGGGCCAGTCCTTTGCGCTGACCTGCAAGGAAGGCGAGGAGGGCGCGCTGCTGCAGGCGGTGCGCTACCTCGACCAGCGCATGTCGGCCATACGCGACGCGGGCCGGATCAAGGGCAATGACAGAATCGCCGTGATCGCCGCGCTTGGCATGGCAGCCGAATTGCTGGCCACGCGGGCGCCGCAGGGACCGCTTGCGGGCCAGAGCATGGCAGAAGTGAAACAGAAACTGGGCGCCATGCATGCCGTGCTGGATGCTGCCCTTGCGTCCAAATAAACACTTCCGGATTTCGGCCCAAAAGGTTTGACATGCGGCCCGATTCGCGTAGACTTAGCCACTCCTGCCGTGTTCGCGATTGCCATAAAATCCTTGAACCATTTATGTGCATAGGTTGCGGAAAATTGTTTGACGGGTGTGAGCGTCGCTAGTCCGATGAACCCGAAGTTGAACTGACTGTGACCACCTTGAACCTCTTGGTTCGGGATGCCGGCAAAGCGGCACAGGCGGGGCTTAATACCGGAAACGGCTGCATGAAAATGCAGCCGTTTTTTTTATCCTTGTTTTTTCTTCTTTTCTTTCAACGCCGCCCAGGAACAGGCAACGATGCGCTACTGGTTGATGAAGTCCGAACCTAATGAAGTCAGCATCGACGACGCACTCGCCGCGCCGGGCGGCGTCGTGCCCTGGACCGGCGTGCGCAATTACCAGGCGCGCAACTTCATGCGCGATGCAATGAAGGTTGGCGACGGCGTGCTGTTCTATCATTCCGGCTGCGCGCAACCGGGCATCGTCGGCATTGCCGAAGTGGCAAGCAGCGCCTATCCCGACCCGACCCAGTTCGATCCCGCCAGCCATTACTACGACCCCAAGGCCACGCCGCAGGAGCCGCGCTGGCAGATGGTGGATGTGCGCGTGCTGCGCAAGACGAGGCTGCTGACGTTGGCGGAAATGCGGGTTGATCCCGCACTGGCCGAGCTGATGATGCTCCGGCGCGGCAGCCGCCTTTCCATTACGCCGGTCACCTCATCCGACTGGCGTCACATACTGACCCTGCTGGGCTAGAGGCTTGCAGGCGCTCGTCGTCCCATGAGCGCCAATCATCCCACCGGCGCGCTGTCGGATACTCAATCAATGTTCTGCCATGACAGCAGCATCGTGGCGCTCAGCGATGGCTTCACCCATGACGGCGTGCGGTGAGCCGATCTCCCGCCGCGCGCCGGGTTGCCCGGCACTGCGACGATCACGACAGGCCGGCAAGGCTTGGCGCAGCCCTCATGCAAAGCGGCTGCGCAGCAGGTTCTTCTGCACCTTGCCCATGGTGTTGCGCGGCAGTTCGTCGATGACATGCACCTGCTTGGGCACCTTGAAGTTGGCAATCGTCTGCTTCAGGCTGGCAATGATGCCGGCCTCATGGAGGACGACGCCGGAAGCAGGATCAGGCACGACCACTGCCACCACCGCTTCGCCAAAGTCCGGATGCGGCACGCCGATCACTGCCGATTCCAGCACGCCATCCATCGCATCGATGACGGCTTCGACCTCTTTTGGATAGACGTTGTAGCCACCCGAAATGATCAGGTCCTTGCTGCGTCCGACGATCCACAGATAGCCGTTCGCATCGAACCTGCCGACGTCGCCTGTCTTGAAGTAACCGTCGGCGGTAAACTCTTCCGCGGTCTTTTCCGGCATGCGCCAGTAGCCCTTGAAGACGTTCGGGCCGCGCACCTGGATGTCGCCGATCTCGTCGACGGCGCAAATCTCTCCATCCTTGCCGACCGTGCGTATCGTCACGCCGGGGAGCGGCATGCCGACCGAGCCGGGAATGCGCTTGCCGTCATAGGGATTCGAACTCAGCATCGCGGTTTCGCTCATGCCATAGCGCTCCAGGATCGTGTGGCCGGTGCGTTCGCGGAATGCATCGAAGGTGGCCGGCAGCAGCGGCGCCGAGCCGGAGATGAACAGGCGGATGTTTGCCGATGCCGCGCGATCGAAAGCGGCATCGTCCAGGAGGCGGGTGTAGTAGGTCGGCACGCCCATGAACACGGTCGCGCGCGGCAGCTGGCGCACGACTTCGGCGCTGTCGAACCTGGGCAGGAAGATCATCTTGCTGCCATTGACCAGCGCGCCATTGCAGGCCACGAACAGGCCATGGATATGGAACAGCGGCAGCGCATGCAGCAGCACGTCATCGGCCTGCCAGCGCCAGTAGTCGCGCAGCACCAGCGCATTGGATGCGAGGTTGCCGTGACTGAGCATCGCGCCCTTGCTGCGGCCCGTGGTGCCCGAGGTGTAGAGAATGGCTGCCAGCTGGTCGGCATCGCGTGGCACGGTGTCGAAGCGGTCCGCGCAGGCGGCGGCGCTGTCGAGCAGGCTGCCGCTGTTGCGGCCGTCGCGCAGTTCATCGAGGGTGAACACATGCATGGTGCCGGCCTGGCGCGCCAGGGGCTGCACCCAATCGAGATTGCAGGGTGAGCAGACCACCACCGATGGCGCGGCATCCTGCAGGAAGTACTCGATCTCGGAAGCCCGGTAGGCGGTATTCAAGGGCAGGTAGATCAGGCCGGCGCGCAGCGTCGCCAGGTACAGCATCACCGCCTCCGGCGATTTTTCCACTTGCACCGCCACCCGTGCATCGGCCGGCAGGTCGAGGCTGGCCAGCAGATTGGCGATGCGGGCGCTTGCGCGATCCATCTCGTCCCAGCTGTACTGCCGGCCGCAGCCGGTTTCGATGCAGCAGGATGCGCGGTTCCCGGGAAAGCGGGAATGGAACAGGTCGTAAAGGTTGGCGTTCATGCGGAGATATGGGACGAGGTCAGACGGGCGAGGGCGCGGTGCTGCCCTGGCGGCGATAGGCAATGACAAGCAGGATCAGGCCCAGCACGATCATGGGGACCGACAGCATCTGGCCAGCGGAGATCGTGAAGCCGGCGAAATGCACTTCATAGTCCGGCATGCGGAAGTACTCGGTGAAGAAGCGGGCGCAGCCGTAACCCAGCGCGAACATGCCCGACACCGCCAGCCGTGGCCGCGGCTTGCGTGCATACAGCCACAGCACGATGAACAGCAATACGCCGTCGACCAGCGCCTGGTAGATCGGCGACGGATGGCGCGGCAGCTGGTCGACATTGGGCCAGATCATGGCCCATGGCAGCGTCGCGTCGGCCACCCGGCCGGGCAGTTCGGCATTGATGAAGTTGCCGATGCGGCCGGCTGCATAACCCAGCGGCACCAGCGGCGCGATGAAGTCCATGATGTCCATCAGGCGCCGGCCATGACGCCGGCCCCAGATCGCCATTGCCGCCATCACGCCCAGAAAGCCGCCGTGAAAGGACATGCCGCCTTTCCAGACCGCGAAGATTTCCAGCGGATGGCTGAAGTAGTAGGCCGGGTTATAGAACAGCACCTCGCCGAGCCGGCCGCCGATCACCACGCCCAGCACGCCGTAAAACAGCATGTCGTCCAGATGCTCGGCCTTCCATCCGGCCGCGGCAATATGCGGCTGCCTGATGCGCAGCCGGCCCAGGCCAATGAACAGTGCAAAGGCCAGCAGGTACATCAGGCCATACCAGCGGATCGCAAGCGGGCCGATCGCAATGGCGACCGGGTCGGGCATCGGGTGTATCAGCATAAGGGAGTCTTTCCGAGCAGTTCTAAAAAAGCGTGCAGCACCGGCGACGCATTGTCGCGGCGCCAGGCCAGTCCGGTCTCGATCACGGCCGTCTTGCCAGCCAGCTGGCGGTAGGCCACGCCCGGCCGTTTTAAATTGGACACAGATTGTGGCACAAGAGCGATGCCCATGCCGGCCGAAACGAGACCGACGATGGTTTGCATCTGTATCGCTTCCTGGCCGATGCGTGGCGGCAGCCCCGCCTCGCGGTAGCAATCGAGGATGGCGTCGTGGAATGCCGGCGCAATGCGGCGCGGGAAAATGATCAGCGGCATGTCGGCCACGGCATGCAGCGGCAGCGGCGCCGCGCTGTCGGGCGCACCGACATCCTGCGGCACCGCCAGCACCAGCGGCTCGGAGAACACGGGCCGGTACGACAGCATGTCCTTCATCCGGTCCGGCAGCGGTGGAATCAGCAGGCCGACATCGATGGCGCCCTGTTCCAGCGCATCGAGCTGCAGGTCGCTGGTGGCCTCGCGCAGTTCGATCTGCACTTGCGGATAGGCAGTCCTGAAGCGGTGCAGGAAGGGCGGCAGCACGCTGTAGTCGGCGGTCGAGACGAAGGCAAGCGACAGGCGGCCGGATTCGCCGGCGGCGGCGCGGCGGGCGAGGTCGGGCAGGGCCTGCGCATCCTGCAGCAGCTGGCGCACATGCGGCAGCAGCGCCGCGCCGGCCGGGGTCAGCGTCACGCTGCGGCTGGTGCGGGAAAACAGCGGCGTGCCCAGCAGCGCTTCCAGCGCCTGGATGCTCTGCGACAGCGGCGGCTGCGTCATGTGCAGGCGTTGCGCCGCGCGACCGAAATGCATTTCCTCGGCGACCGCAAGGAAATGACGCAACTGGCGAAGCTCCAGGTTCATCGATATGAAAAAAAGATTGATTAAGGCTGAATGATATATTTGACAGCGCACCCCAGGCAAGGCAAGGTAGCGGCTCACTTTCCGGAGGCACTATGGCATTCAATCGCCGCTCAAAAAACGTTACCCAGGGCGTCGCCCGCAGTCCCAACCGCTCGATGTACTACGCGATGGGCTATGAAAAGGCTGACTTCGACAAGCCCATGATCGGCATTGCGAATGGCCACTCCACCATCACCCCCTGCAATTCCGGGCTGCAGAAGCTGGCTGACATTGCGATCAAGGCAGTCAAGGATTCAGGCGCCAACCCCCAGGTATTCGGCACGCCGACCATCTCGGACGGCATGTCGATGGGCACCGAAGGCATGAAGTATTCGCTGATCTCGCGCGAAGTCATTGCCGACTGCATTGAAACCGTGGTCAACGGCCAGTGGATGGATGGCTGCGTGGTCATCGGCGGCTGCGACAAGAACATGCCGGGCGGCATGATAGGCATGCTGCGCACCAATGTGCCCAGCATCTATGTGTATGGCGGCACCATCAAGCCGGGCAACTGGAAGGGCAAGGACCTGACCATCGTCTCCGCCTTCGAGGCCGTGGGCGAGTTCACCGCCGGCCGCATGTCGCAGGAAGACTTCGACGGCATCGAGCGCAATGCCTGCCCGTCCTCCGGTTCCTGCGGCGGCATGTACACCGCCAACACCATGTCGTCCTCGTTCGAGGCGCTTGGCATGGCGCTGATGTATTCCTCCACCATGGCCAATCCGGACGACGAGAAGGTCGGCTCGGCCGCCGAGTCGGCGCGGGTGCTGGTCGAGGCGGTCAAGCGCGACCTGAAGCCGCGCGACATCGTGACCAAGAAGGCGATCGAGAACGCGGTTGCCGTGATCATGGCGACCGGCGGCTCCACCAATGCGGTGCTGCATTACCTGGCCATTGCCGATGTGGCCGGCGTCGAATGGTCGCTGGACGACTTCGAGCGCATGCGCAAGAAGGTGCCGGTGATCTGCGACCTGAAGCCGTCGGGCAAATACGTTGCGACCGACCTGCACAAGGCCGGCGGCATCCCGCAGGTGATGAAGGTGCTGCTGAAGGCCGGCCTGCTGCATGGCGACTGCATGACCATTACCGGCCGCACGCTGGCCGAGGAACTGGCTGACGTGCCCGACGTGCCGCGCGCCGACCAGGACGTGATCCGCACCATCGACCGCGCGCTGTACGACGAAGGCCATCTGGCCATCCTGAAAGGCAATCTGGCCATTGAAGGCGCCGTGGCCAAGATCACCGGCCTGAAGAATCCGGTCATCACCGGCCCGGCTCGGGTATTCGACGACGAGCCTTCGGCGATGGATGCGATCCTGGGCGACAGGATCAAGGCGGGCGACGTGCTGATCCTGCGCTATCTCGGTCCGAAGGGCGGGCCGGGCATGCCGGAGATGCTGGCGCCGACGTCGGCGCTGATCGGCAAGGGCCTGGGCGAGTCGGTCGGCCTGATCACCGACGGCCGCTTCTCGGGCGGCACCTGGGGCATGGTGGTTGGCCATGTGGCGCCGGAAGCCTTCGTGGGCGGCACCATTGCGCTGGTGCAGGAAGGCGATTCGGTGACCATCGACGCGCATGCGCTGCTGATACAGCTCAACGTGCCGGAAGAAGAGATTGCCCGTCGCCGCGCCGAGTGGAAACAGCCTGCGCCGCGCTATACCCGTGGCGTGCTGGCGAAATTTTCAGCACTGGCCGCGCCGGCGAGCAAGGGCGCCATCACGGGCTGATTGCCGCGTTGCCGGGTGTGTTTCCGGCATCAACGACAACCGCTTTCCATGCGTCTGGCCTCAGGCGCGGGAAGCGGTTTTTTTGTGGGCGTCAGTCGTAGGGTGCAATACCCCTTCGGGGCATTGCACCAAACCGTCGCGACGGTAGTGCAATCGCGTTAAGCCAGCACCCGTCACAGGTCGCTGCGAAGCAGCAACCAGGCTTGTGCACAATGAAATCGGGAAGCAGGGCAAGCCTGCCGTCGTCCGATGCCGGATGATGCAATCTGATTGCACTTTCGGGCTGACGATTTGGTGCAATGCCCCTTCGGGGTATTGCACCTTACGGCTTTTAAAGCCTAGTACGGACTTCAGCGACAACTGCGACAGCCTGCGGAGATGCCGGAAAGCCAATGGACGTCTATCCTCAGGAACCTCATTTTTTCCTGAAGGTGGAATCGACCCGCTTGCGCCTGGCTTCATCCGACTGGTCATGGGCGCGGCGCTTGTCCAGGCCCAGCATCTTTTCGAGGTATTCAAACCAGAGAAAGGCGACGACGAACAGGGCAACGATCCACCACCATGACAAATCGGCAAGCGGGCCGATTTCAAAAAACCGCAGCAGGCCGAGGGCTGCAATGAGAACGATCAACAGCATGGAAACTCCTTTGCGGCAGGATATTGTTAAACCCTGTAACGGTCAACAAGTCGGTATTGGCCGTGTGATAATGTAGCCCCGCAACAATAACCCATTTGGAAACCCAGGAGAATCGAATGAAAGCTCTGTTGTTCATCGGCCTTGCCGCCAGCGCACTGGCATCGAATGCCGCCATGGCAAATGCCGACCTGGCGAAAGCAAAGAATTGCATGGCCTGCCATGCGGTGGCTAACAAGGTGGTTGGTCCGGCCTTCAAGGACGTGGCCGCCAAATATGCCGGCCAGAAGGATGCTGAGGACAAGCTGGTTCAGAAGGTCCTGAAGGGCGGCGGCGGCGTCTGGGGTCCGGTGCCGATGCCGGCCAACACCCAGGTGACCGAGGCTGAGGCGCATACCCTGGTGAAGTGGATCCTGGCGCAGAAGTAAGCGTCGGGGAATCATGAAAAACGCCGGCTTGCAGCCGGCGTTTTTCATTCGGGGAAGCGTTGCCGCATGCTCCTTACTTGACGACGGCGATCTTCTCCTTCTTGCCGCCCTTGAAGGTGAACAGGGTCAGCGTGCCTTCCTTGATGTCGCCCTTGCTGTCGAAGGTGATCGGACCGGTGACGCCGTCGTAGCTGATCTTGGCCAGTTCAGGCAAATACTTCGCCGGCTCGGCCGAATTGGCCTTCTGCATCGCCGTCGCCATGGTCATCACCGCATCGTACACATATGGTGCATACAGCTGCACATCGATGTTGAAGCGCTTCTTGTAGCGTTCGATGAACTGCGCCATGTCCTTTTCCTTGGGGCCGGTAACGCCGCCGGCTTCGGCGCAGACCACCTGGTTGTCGCTGAGGCCATCGCCGGCCAGCTTGGGCAGCTCGGTGGTGCAGATGCCGTCGCCGCCCATGAACTTGGCGTTGATGCCCAACTGCTTCATCTGACGCAGCATCGGGCCGCCGACGTTGTCCATGCCGCCGAAGAAGACGATGTCCGGG
Organism: Noviherbaspirillum soli; assembly: GCF_015352955.1. Taxonomy (GTDB): domain Bacteria; phylum Pseudomonadota; class Gammaproteobacteria; order Burkholderiales; family Burkholderiaceae_D; genus Noviherbaspirillum_A; species Noviherbaspirillum_A soli. The sequence continues at coordinate 18,294 of NZ_JACYOX010000005.1, read as the reverse complement.
TTCTTGCCCTTGATGGCTGTCAGGATGGCATTGAAGTCGGTGGCCTTGTCGGTGGTGTATTGCTGGGTGATCTGCACGCCGGGCAGGGCTGCCTTGGCGCCCTTGACGAACTCGCTGGCCACGCCCTGGCCGTAAGCGGTACGGTCGTCGATGACCGCAATGTTCTTGGCCTTCAGCGTTTCGATCGCGTACTTGCCCAGCGTGCCGCCAAGCTGGCCGTCGTTGGCCACAACGCGGAAGGCCGTCTTGTATCCCTGCTTGGTGTACTGCGGGTTGGTGGCGGAGGGCGAGATCTGTGGGATGCCGGCATCGTGATAGATGCGCGAAGCGGGTATGGTGGTGCCGGAGTTCAGGTGGCCGATTACGCCATTGACCTTGGCATCGACCAGCTTCTGCGCCACCGCGGTGCCCTGCTTGGGATCGGCGGCGTCGTCTTCATTGACCAGTTCAAACTTGACCTTCTTGCCGCCGATGGTCACGCCCTTCGCATTCAGATCCTCGACAGCCAGGATGGCGCCGTTCGCATTGTCGCGGCCATAGTGCGCCTGTCCGCCCGACATGGGCGCCACATGGCCCAGGCGAACCACGGTTTCCTGTGCAAGCGCTGAGCCGGAGAGCAGGGCGATGGCGGCTGCGACGGGAAGCATTTTTGGAATGAACTGCATACATTTCCTCCTGAGGATTGAAGTCTTCAATGGTTGCCGCAATGCCGGAGTTCGGCGGTCGTGAGTGTCTCCGGCGGGATCCTGGTGCCGCGTCATTATGCAGGTTTCTGCTGATTTTCTGAATGATTGAATTGTCGGCCGGGCCGCGCCGGAAACGAAGTCATGGGAGGTTGCCGAAGATGCTGCAGCGAAACGGATGCCTTTCCGGCAAGAATGGCTTGCCACGTGCGAAAACGCCGGCTGCGAGCCGGCGTTTTGTTCGTCTGCAGAACGGCTATTTGACGACGGCGATCCTTTCCTTCCTGCCGCCCCTGAAAGTGAACAGGGTCACCATGCCGTCCTTGATATCGCCCCTGGCGTCGAAGGCGATCGGACCAGTCACGCCCTCGTGGCGGATGCTGGCCAGTTCGGGCAGGTACTTCGCCGGCTCGGCCGAATCGGCCTTTTGCATTGCTGCCGCCATGGTCATCACCGCATCGTAGGCAAAGGGCGCATAGGCCAGAACATCCATGCTGAAGCGCTTCCTGTAGCGTTCGATGAACCGGGCCATGTCCTTTTCCCTGTCGTCGGTGATGCCGCCATTTGCTGCGCAGACCATCTGGTTGTCGCTGAGGCCATCGCCGGCCAGCCTGGGCAGCTCGGTGGTGCAGATGCCGTCGCCGCCCATGAACCTGGCATCGATGCCCAGCTGCTTCATCTGCCGCAGCATCGGGCCGCCGACATTGTCCGAACCGCCGAAGAAGACGATGTCCGGCTTCTTGCCCTTGATGGCAGTCAGGATGGCCTGGAAGTCGGTGGCCTTGTCGGTGGTGTACTGCTGGGTGATCTGCACGCCCGGCAGCGCCACCCTGGCGGCCTTGACGAACTCGCTGGCCAGGCCCTGGCCGTAGGCCGTACGGTCGTCGATGACGGCAATGTTCCTGGCCTTCATGGTCTCGACCGCATACCTGCCCAGCGTGCCGCCAAGATGCGCATCGTTGGCGACCATGACGAAAGCGGTCTTGTAACCCTGGCGGGTGTACTTGGGATTGGTGGCCGAGGGCGAGATCTGCGGGATGCCGGCGTCGTGATAGATGCGCGAGGCGGGGATGGTGGTGCCGGAGTCCATATGGCCGATCACGCCGTTGACCCTGGCGTCGGCCAGCTTCTGCGCCACCGCGGTGCCCTGCCTTGGATCGGCGGCGTCGTCTTCATTCAACAGTACGAACCGGGCCTTCCTGCCGCCGATGACGATGCCACGGGCATTGAGGTCTTCCACAGCCAGGATGGCGCCGTTGGCAGTGTCCCGGCCGAGGTGCGCCTCTCCCCCGGACAGCGGCCCTGCATGGCCAAGCCGGATGACCGCCTCCTGTGCAAATGTTGAACCGGCGAGCAGGGCAATAGCGGCTGCGACGGTAAACATTCTTGAAATGGATTGCATCGATTTTTTCCCTTGGTTTGTGAGCTATTCAATGATGATTGCCGCTGTATCCAGGTCCGGCGCTGCGCTGTCCTTGCCATCCCGGCCCGTTGAGCCAGCCGGGCTAAAAGCGCTCCAGTCAGCACGGAAACGGGATACGTGGACCGTGAACCGGGAAACTGGCTGGACGAGGTGCATGTGCCGCAGCGGGCCTCACCTGAGGACGGCGATCTTTTCCTTCCTGCCGCCCTTGTAGGTGAACAGGACCAGCGCCCGGTCCCTGATGTCGCCGTTGGCATCAAAGGCGATCGGGCCAGTGATGCCGTCGTAGCTGATCCCGGCCAGTTCAGGCAGGTACTTGGCCGGCTCGGCTGAATCGGCTTTTTGCATCGCGGCCGCCATGGTCATCACGGCGTCGTAGACATAGGGCGCATACTGCCGCACGTCCATATGGAAGCGCTGCCTGTAGCGTTCGGTGAACTGCGCCATGCGCTTTTCACTGGTGTCGCTGACGCCGGCTTCCAGGCAGACGACCTGGTTGTCGATCAGCGCGTCGCCCGCCAGTTCGGGCAGGCCGGCGGTGCAGATGGCGTCGCTGCCCATGAATCTGGCGTTGATGCGCAGCTGCTTCATCTGGCGCAGCATGGGGCCGCCGACGTTGTCGGTGCCGCCAAAGAAGATGATGTCCGGGTGCTTGCCCTTGATGGTGGTGAGAAGGGCGGTGAAGTCGGTGGCCTTGTCGGAGGTGTACTCCTGGCTGATCCGCACGCCGGGCAGGGCTGCCCTGGCACTCCTGATGAACTCGCTGGCCACGCCCTGGCCGTAGGCGGTGCGGTCGTCAATGACCGCGATGCTCTTCGCGTGCAGCGTGTCGATTGCATATCTGCCCAGCCTGCTGCCGAGCTGGCCATCATTGGCCATGAGACGGAATGCGGTGTCATACCCCTGGGGGGTGTATTTCGGATTGGTGGCCGAACCCGTTATCTGCGGGACGCCGGCGTCGTGATAGATGCGGGAAGCGGGGATGGAGGTGCCGGAGTTGAGGTGGCCGATCACGCCATTGACCCGGGCGTCGACCAGCTTGTAGGCCACCGCCGTGGCCTGCCTGGGATCGGCGGCATCGTCTTCATTGAGCAGTTCAAACCTGACCTTCTTGCCGCCTATGGTGATGCCCCTGGCATTGAGGTCCTCGACAGCGAGGAGGGCGCCGTTGGCATTGTCCCTGCCGTAATGGGCCTGCTCGCCGGACATGGGCGCCACGTGGCCCAGGCGGACCACGGTTTCCTGCGCAATGGCAGCGCTGCAGAGGAGTGCGATCGCGGCCACGACCGGACCTTTTTTCGGGATGAACAGCATGGATTGGCTCCTGGGGATTGAGATGACCGTCCTTGCCACTGCGCTGCAGCCTGGCGCCGGGCTGCAATGAATCGTCTGCCGGCATGGCCTGACCTCGCCTTGGCGTTCAGTTGCGTGGCAATGCCCCCGGTTCGTCACCTTCGGTCGCGCCTTGTTCGATAACGATGCGCAAGCGGAAGCGCCGGTGGGGTCGCGTAGCCGTGTGTCCTTGCATCTGCGGGAAGATGCCGGCAGGACGACTGCAGTCGCGCACGGTTGCTGCAACCGGCGCGCAGGCATTAGACTTGCACGCGCCTCTTTCTTCCGTCACCGCGGCAGCGCCTGCATCCGTCAGCCCAACCACACATCGCCATGCCCATATTTCGCCCGCTAGACAAGGTCGACCGCAAGATCCTCAACCTGCTGCAGAAGGACAACCAGATTCCGACCAGGGAACTGGCCGACAAGGTGCATGTGTCGCAGCCGACCTGCCTGCGCCGGATGCGGGAACTGCGCGAGGCCGGCATCATCAGCGCCGATGTCGCGCTGGTGGACCCGTTCGCCCTCGGCTACGGCATGATGGCTTTCCTGGAAGTGTCGCTGAACAACCAGTCGGACGAACAGATGAAGGAGTTCGAGGCCCGCATGAACCGCGAGGCCGAGGTGCTGCAATGCTATTTCGTGTCCGGGGATTACGACTATTTCCTGGTGGTGCATGTGCTGGACATGGATGCGTATTACCAGTTCGTGCGCCGCGCCATTTCGGGGTCGGGCAATGTGCGGCATTTCCAGTCGCGCTTCCCGATGAAGCGCGCCAAGTTCGTCACCCGGATTGCATTCGATGAGAAGGCGGCGGAACTGCAGGTGAGGGCGGAACGCCAGAAATAAAAAAGGGCGCCCTGTCGGCGCCCCTGATGCGGAAGTCAATGCGTCACGCGCTTGCCACCTGCTTGCCGGGGAAGGCGGCGCCGCGCGGGCGTTCCATGCCGGTGAAGGCGAAGTCCACCTCGGGCTGGCGGCCCGACACGATCTCGGCGATGGCCCGTCCGGAGCCGCAGCCCATGGTCCAGCCCAGCGTGCCATGGCCGGTGTTGAGGAACAGGTTGCCATAGCGGCTCTTGCCCACGTAAGGCACGTTGGACGGCGTCAGCGGACGCAGGCCGGTCCAGTAGGCCGGGTTGTCGTAGTCGCAGGCGTCCGGAAACAGCTCGCGGGTGCGGCGGGTGATGGCTTCGCAGCGGGTGGTGTTGAGTTCGCGGGTGTAGCCGTTGAGTTCGCAGGTGCCGGCCACCCGCAGGCGGTCGCCCAGGCGCGACACCACCAGTTTGTAGCCGTCGTCGGTCAACGAAACCGTGGGCGCGGCGTCGGGATTGGTCACCTTGTAGGTGGCCGAGTAGCCCTTGCCCGGATAGATCATCAGGTCGATGCCCAGCGGCTTCAACAGCTGCTCGCTGAAGCTGCCCATCGCCATCACATAGGCGTCGGCGCGCAGGGTGCGGTGCACGCCATGCTCGTCGATCACTTCCACGCCGGTGATGCGGGCCGAAGCGCCGGCGCCTTCGGTCAGCAGCCGCGTCACCGTGGTGTTGAAGCGGAATGCCACCCCCGCCTGCTCGGCGCGGTCAGCCAGGCCGGTGGTGAACTTGTACACGTCGCCCGATTCATCGGTGGCGGTGTAGTCGCCGCCGACGATGCGGTCGCGCGAGGCGGCCAGCGCGGGCTCGATGCGCACCACCTCGTCGGCATCGATCGACTGGCGCGGGCAGCCGAGGTCGCGCATCAGCTTGGCGGCGCGCAGCGACTCGTCGAAGTCGCGCTGCTCGGTGTAGAAATGCAGGATGCCGCGGGTCAGGTGGTCATACTCGATGCCGGTCTCGGCGCGTACTGCCTGCAGCGTCTGGCGGCTGTATTCGCAGAGGGCGACGATCTGGCGGATGTTGTGGTCGGTGCGGGCGGCCGTGCATTCGCGCAGGAATTGCAGGCCCCAGCGCCATTGCAGCCATTCGGGACGCAGGCGGAACAGCAGCGGCGCATCTTCCCGGCCCAGCCATTTCAGCACTTTCATCGGCGCGGCTGGATTGGCCCAGGGTTCGGCATGCGATACCGAGATCTGGCAGCCGTTGGCGAAGCTGGTCTCCTGCGCGGCGCCGGGCTGGCGCTCGATCACGGTGACGTCATGACCGGCCTGGCGCAGAAACCACGCCGATGCCGTCCCGATAATGCCCGAACCCAAAACCATGACCTTCATTTCGCTCTCCCCGATGCGATGCAATCCGATAGCCGGAATTGTAAGAAATTCCAGTTTTTTTGAGCGAACAAAACAAGACGGAAATTTTTGTGATTCCCGCGTTGTTCTGGGATTTTTGTTTATAAAAACAAAAATTCGCCAGGAAATTTTATTTTTTAGAAGATTGCAGACGGGTAATTTCCTGCGCCACCGCGCGCGACACAACATCTTCCAGCGTCTTGTGCAGACTCAGCCGCAGGCTGGCCGCCAGGCCTTCCACGGCCTGCTCGACCACGCCGGTCAGGCTGGAGCGAATTCGTTCCTCCAGCATGGCGTCTGTGCGCGACAGCAGCTGCCCCAGGATGCGTTCCCGCACCCGGCGTTCCATGCGCTGCCATTCCTCGTCATTCATGGCCGCCGGCTGGGTCTCAGGCCTCGTCGGCTCGGCGGCCGGCGGGAAGGATGAGGGAACAGCCCGCGGGGCGGCCGCTGCAGGCGCTGCCGCGGCGGCAGGCTTGAGCGGAAGCGGATACGCCGGCGCAAATTGCGGTTGCGGTTGCGGTTGCGGTTGCGCTTGCGCTTGCGGCAAGGCCAGGTCGGGCTTCGGCTCCGGCGCGGCAGCGGCCGGCGACGCCGGTGCCGGCTCTTCCGCCGGCAGGCCATGCGGTGCAGCCGCCTGCGCCGCCTCCTGATCGAGCAGGCCGGCCGCCTGCTGCTCCGCCTCGGAAAGAGGCTCGACCAGTTCAGGCGGGTCGGTCAGCTCCATGTCCGCATCGTTGATCACCTCGGTCAGCATCGGGATGCCGGCGTCGCGCGGGGGTGTGCTCATGCTTTATCGGCGTCGTAATGGGTTAAGGGATAGCCGCGCTGCTGGTAATGGCGATAGCGTTCGCGGCCAGCCAAGCGGTCGGCCTCGTCCGCGGAAACGATCTCGAACATGCGCTCGAAGCGGGCGAAGTGGGCCGGCGGCTGCTGCGACAGATTCACCAGGACCTGGTGATGCGGCAGGTCGTCCGTCTCGGCGCCGGCTTCCATCAGCAGGATCGGCGTCTGCGCCGCCAGCGCGCTGTCGGCGGTCACATGCGGCAGGAAGTCGAGGTCGGAAAAGGTCCACAGGCTTTCATCGAGCTGGCGCAGCTGGTCGGCATCGGCGGCCAGCATCACCACCCGCAGGTTCTGCGACCGCGCCTTGCGCACCAGCCGGCAGGCATAGGCGACCTTGTCCGGCACATTGCTGTGAAAGTCGATCCGGGTCATTGCCGTTGCCTGGCTCAAAACCGGAATCCCGGCGGCGCCTTGCCGGCCGGCGGCGGCGCTTCGGCTGGAAGACCGGCCGGCTCACGACGCTGGGCAACCGGCGCCGAGGGAGGCGGCGCCGGTTCGGCCTGGGCCGGCGCCGCGGCCTGGGGCGGCGGATTGCGCCAGCTGGCCGGCAACTGGCTGGTTTGCGGATACCCTGCCGCCGACAATGCCCGGTTCCAGACACCTTCCTCGAAGCCCTGTTCCTTGACTGCGCCTATGGTCAGCAATGGCAGGCGCGCCTCGCCGGCAACGGCGGCAAGAGCCGCAATGTCCTCATTGCTGCTGACGGTTTTCTCGACATGGGGAATGCCGCGCCTGGCCAGCAGGTTGCGCGCGGAGAAGCAGGGCGGGCACTTGTCTGAGGTGTACAGCGTCACCGGGTGCGCCTTGGCCACCAGCGCCAGTTCATAGGGCAGAGCGGTGCCGCTGACGGAAGCGGCCGGCGCCTTGCGGGTATCGACCGGCTGGGCCTTGGCGGTGGGCGTGTCGCTGTAGGTGACGCGTCCGTCCGGACCGACCGACTTGTAAAGCTCGGCCTGGGCCAGCGTGGCGCAGGCCAGCAGGGCGATCGGCAGCAGTGAGATGTTCCTGGTCATCGTGATTTTCCTGGCTCCCAGCCTTGGCATCAGGCCGTCATGCCGCTGTGCCGCAGCAGCGCATCGATTTCGGGTTCGCGGCCGCGGAAGGCCTTGAACGATTCCAGCGCCGGGCGCGAGCCGCCAACCGACAGGATCTCCGCCAGGAAGCGGCGGCCGGCTTCGGCCAGATGTTCCTCGTCGCCGCTGCCGCTGGCTTCCTCGAAGGCGCTGTAGGCATCGGCGGACAGCACCTCGGCCCATTTGTAGCTGTAGTAGCCGGCCGCGTAACCGCCGGCGAAGATATGGCCGAAGGAATTCTGGAAGCGATTGAAGGATGGCGGGATCATCACCGCGAAGCGGCGGCGCACGTCGTCCAGCACGTCCTGCACGCTGCGCTGGCCGCGTGGGTCGTAGTCGTAGTGCAGGTGCATGTCGAACAGCGAGAACTCGACCTGGCGCAGCATCTGCAGGCCGGACTGGAAGTTCTTGGCCGCGGTCATCTTGTCGAACAACGCGCGTGGCAGCGGTGCTCCGGTGTCGATATGGGCGCTCATGTTCTGCAGCACGTCCCATTCCCAGCAGAAGTTTTCCATGAACTGGGAGGGCAGCTCGACCGCATCCCACTCCACGCCGGAAATGCCGGACACCCCCAGCTCGTCGACCTGGGTCAGCATGTGATGCAGGCCATGGCCGAATTCATGGAACAGAGTGTTGACTTCATCGTGGGTGAACAGCGCCGGCCGCGCCTTGCCGTCGACCACTGCCGGCTCGGTGAAGTTGCAGGTCAGGTAGGCAACCGGCGTCTGCACCGCTTCGCCGGCGAGACGGCGGCCGCGGGCGTCGTTCATCCAGGCGCCGCCGCGCTTGTAGGTGCGGGCATACAGGTCGAGGTAGAACTGGCCCAGCAGGCGGCCGTCGCGTTCGATGCGGAAGAAGCTCACATCCTTGTGCCAGACCGGCGCGCTGTCCGGCGCGATCTTCACCGAAAACAGCTTTTCGATCAGGCGGAACAGGCCGTCCACCACCTTGTGCTCCGGGAAGTACTGCTTGACCTCCTGCTCCGAAAACGCATACCGCTTCTGACGCAGCTTTTCCGAGGCATAGGCCAGGTCCCAGGCTTCGAGCTGGTCTATGCCCAGTTCCGCCCTGGCGAAGGCGCGCACTTCCTCCAGGTCCTTTTCGGCGAAGGGGCGGGCGCGCTGCGCCAGGTCTTCCAGAAAGCCGATCACCTGCTGCGGCGTCTCGGCCATCTTGGGCACCAGCGACACTTCGGCATAGTTGCTGTAGCCCAGCAGCTGGGCTTCCTCCTGCCGCAGCTGCAGCATCTCGCTGATGAGGGCGGTGTTGTCCCACTCCGGCTTGGCGCCCAGTTCGGATGCCTTGGTGGCGTTGTCGCGGTAGATGGTCTCGCGCAGCGCGCGGTCGTTTGCATACTGCAGCACCGGGAAATAGGAGGGGAAATGCAGGGTGAAGCGGTAGCCCGGCTTGCCGGCCTTTTCAGCGGAGGCGCGGGCGGCCTGGCGTACGTCGTCGGGCAGGCCGGACAGGCGTGCCTCATCCTCGACGATCAATTCGTAGGCATTGGTCGCGTCGAGCACGTTTTCCGAGAATTTGGTGGCCAGTTCCGCCTGGCGTTCCTGGATTGTTGCAAAGCGCGCCTTCTTGTCGTCCGGCAGGTCGGCGCCGCCGAGATGGAAGTCGCGCAGCGCATTCTCGATGATCTTCTTGCGCGCCGGCGTCAGCGTGGCGAAGTCGGCACTGTTCTTCAATGCCTTGTATTTCTCGAACAGCGCCGGATTCTGCGCCAGCGCGGTCCAGAACTCGGTGACCCTGGGCTGATTCTCGTTGTATACCGCGCGCAGTTCCGGCGTGTCCACCACCGCGTTCAGATGCCCGACCACGCCCCATGCCCGGCCCAGCTTCTCGGTTGCCTGTTCCAGCGGCTCCACGAAACTGGTCCAGCTGGCCGGGTCGGTGGAGGCTTCCAGCCGCGCCACCACCTCGCGGCATTCACTCAGCAGGCTGTCGATGGCGGGGGTGACGAACCCGGGCGCGAAAGTGTCGAAGCGCGGCAGGTCGGAAAAGTCGAGCAGGGGATTGGTCTGTGCATTCATGGGTTCAGGTTCTCTCGGCGGCTTCTATGGTGTTTACCAGCAGCATGGTGATGGTCATCGGGCCGACCCCGCCCGGCACGGGCGTGATCCAGCCGGCGACTTCCTTGGCGTTTTCAAAATCGACGTCTCCGCACAATTTACCGTTGTCGTCCCGGTTCATGCCAACGTCGATGACGACCGCGCCCGGTTTGATCATGTCGGCGGTGACGATGTTGCGCTTGCCGGTGGCCACCACCAGGATGTCGGCCTGGCGGGTATGGTGGCCCAGGTCGCGGGTCTTGGAGTTGCAGATGGTGACCGTGGCGCCCGCCTGCAAGAGCAGCATGGCCTGCGGCTTGCCGACGATGTTGGAGGCGCCGACCACCACCGCATGGGCGCCGCGCACCGGGTACTCGATCGATTCCAGCATCTTCATCACGCCGTAGGGCGTGCAGGGACGAAACAGCGGCTGGCCCGTCATCAGCAGGCCGGCATTGCTGATATGAAAGCCGTCGACGTCCTTTTCCGGTGCGATCGCTTCCAGCACCTTGTGCGAGTCGATATGGGCCGGCAGCGGCAGTTGCACCAGGATGCCGTTGATCTTCGGGTCGGCATTCAGCGCGGCGATGCGTTCCAGCAGCTGCGCCTCCGACAGCGTGGCGTCGTATTTCTCCAGCACGGAATGGAGGCCATTGTCCTCGCATGCTTTCACCTTGTTGCGCACATATACCTGGGAGGCGGGATTGTCGCCCACCAGCACCACGGCCAGGCCCGGCTGGCGTCCTTGCGCGCTCAGCGCGGCGGCGCGGCGCGCGACGTCGGTGCGCAGTTGTTGGGAGAGCAGGGTGCCATTGATGATTTGTGCAGACATGATGAAGGGAGGTTGCGGTTGGAAAACCGGATTATAAGGGGGCTTGGGCGCTTGCCGCTCCGGGAACACGGCGCAGCCGATGTTGCGCTGCACACTAAATTCCACATTATGAAAACGTATATCGTAGTTTGAAATTTTAAATTTCGCTGATAAAATGCGCGGGTTGTTCTTCCCATAAGTCACGCCTGTAACAAACCCACGCCCGCGATGTCTAAACCAATCCGGCAAAGATAGGAGACGCACGATGTCTGCCCAGCTCGACCAGGTAATGGCGCAAGCCGCCAACGATCCCGATGTAATGGAAACCAAGGAATGGCTCGACGCGCTCGAAGCCGTTATCGAAAACGAAGGCCCGGAGCGCGCCCACTACCTGATGGAGCGCATGGTCGACCTGGCGCGCAGGCGCGGCGCCCACATCCCGTTTTCCAGCAACACTGCCTACGTCAACACCATCCCCGCGCACCTGACGGTGCACTGCCCCGGCAATCTCGAGTATGAAGAGCGGCTGCGTTCCTGGATGCGCTGGAACGCCATGGCCATGGTGGTCAAGGCCAACCGCGCCGACGGCGACCTCGGCGGCCACATCTCCAGCTTCGCCTCGCTGGCCAACATGCTGGGCATCGGCTTCAACCATTTCTGGCATGCGCCGACCGCGGACCATGGCGGCGACCTGCTGTACCTGCAGGGCCATTCCTCGCCCGGCATCTATGCCCGTTCCTACCTGGAAGGCCGGCTGTCGGATGAGCAGCTGCTGAACTTCCGCCGCGAAGTCGACGGCGGCGGCCTGTCTTCCTATCCGCATCCGAAGCTGATGCCGGACTACTGGCAGTTCCCGACCGTGTCCATGGGCCTGGGCCCGCTGATGGCCATCTACCAGGCGCGTTTCCTGAAGTACCTGCATGCCCGCGGCCTGGCCAACACCGAGAACCGCAAGGTCTGGGTCTTCTGCGGCGACGGCGAGATGGACGAGCCGGAATCGATGGGCGCCATCGGCATGGCCGGCCGCGAGATGCTGGACAACCTGATCATGGTGGTCAACTGCAACCTGCAGCGCCTGGACGGTCCGGTGCGCGGCAACGGCAAGATCATCCAGGAACTGGAAGCCGACTTCCGCGGCGCCGGCTGGAACGTGATCAAGGTGATCTGGGGTCCGGGCTGGGACGACCTGCTGCGGCGCGACAAGGACGGCATCCTGCAGAAGGTGATGATGGAAACCGTCGACGGCGAGTACCAGAACTACAAGGCCAAGGACGGCGCCTACGTGCGCAAGCATTTCTTCGGCAAGCATCCGAAGCTCTTGGAGATGGTCGCCAACATGAGCGACGACGACATCTGGCGCCTGACCCGCGGCGGCCATGACCCGCACAAGATCTATGCCGGCTTCAAGGCCGCCGTCGAGAACAAGGGCACGCCGACCGTGCTGCTGGTCAAGACCGTTAAGGGCTTTGGCATGGGCAAGTCGGGCGAGGCGCGCAACACCGCGCACCAGACCAAGAAGCTCGACGACCAGGCGATCCGCGAGATGCGCGACCGCTTCAACATCCCCATCCCGGACGACAAGCTGGCCGAGGTGCCGTTCTTCAAGCCGGCCGACGACGCGCCGGAAATGGTCTACCTGCACGAGCGCCGCAAGGCCCTGGGCGGTTACCTGCCGCAGCGCCGCGTGAAGGCCGACGAGACCCTGCCGGTGCCGCCGCTGGAAGCCTTCAAGGCCGTGCTCGATCCGACCGCGGAAGGCCGCGAGATCTCCACCACCCAGGCCTATGTGCGGGTGCTGACCGTGCTGCTGCGCGACGCCAACCTCGGCAAGCGCGTGGTGCCCATCCTGGTGGACGAGGCGCGCACCTTCGGCATGGAAGGCCTGTTCCGCCAGATCGGCATCTTCAACCAGCGCGGCCAGCTGTACGAGCCGGTCGACAAGGACCAGGTCAGCTACTACCGCGAGGACAAGGCCGGCCAGATCCTGCAGGAAGGCATCAACGAGGCGGGCGCGATGAGTTCGTGGATCGCGGCGGCGACGTCGTACTCCACCAACAACACGGTGATGATCCCGTTCTACACCTTCTACTCGATGTTTGGCCTGCAGCGCATCGGCGACCTGGCATGGGCCGCCGGCGACATGCGCGCCCGTGGCTTCCTGCTGGGCGGCACCGCCGGCCGCACCACGTTGAACGGCGAAGGCCTGCAGCACGAGGACGGCCACAGCCAGGTGCTGGCGTCGACCATCCCGAACTGCATGTCCTACGACCCGACCTTCGCCCATGAAGTCGCGGTGATCATGCATGACGGCCTGCGCCGCATGGTGGAAAACCAGGAAGACGTGTTCTATTACATCACCCTGATGAACGAGAACTACGCGCATCCGGGCATCAAGCCGGGCCAGGAACAGGGCATCCTGAAGGGTCTGTACCTGCTGCAGGAAGGCGGCAGGGAATCGAAGCACCGCGTGCAGCTGATGGGCTCCGGCACCATCCTGCGCGAAGTCATCGCCGCCAGCGAACTGCTGCGCAATGACTGGGGCATCGAGTCCGACGTCTGGTCTGCGCCGTCGTTCAACCTGCTGGCCCGCGATGGCGCCGATGTCGAGCGCTGGAACATGCTGCATCCGTCCGAGCCGGCGCGCCTGTCGCACGTGGCGCAGTGCCTGGCGCCGACGTCCGGCCCGATCGTGGTGTCGACCGACTACATGAAGGTGTTCGCCGAGCAGGTCCGCGCCTACGTGCCGAAAGGCCGCAGCTACAAGGTGCTGGGCACCGACGGCTTCGGCCGCTCGGACTCCCGCGCCAAGCTGCGTGAATTCTTCGAGGTCAACCGCTACTTTGTCGTGGTTGCCGCGCTGAAGTCGCTGGCTGATGAAGGCGTATTGTCTTCGGGTGTCGTCACCCAGGCCATCGAGAAGTACGGCATCAATCCGAACAAGCCGAATCCGGTCACAGTGTAAACAAGACTAACGAATCCCCTGTCATGCCCAAACGGGTCCGGGAACCGCAAGCATCACGGCAGCCATGCCGCGGCGCTTCCTTTCCCGGACTTTTTTTGGAATGCGGCGGACATAAAACGGAGCTAGAACAATGAGCATGGTGGAAGTCAAAGTCCCGGATATCGGCGATTTCAAGGAAGTCGAAGTCATTGAGGTGCTGGTCAAGCCGGGCGACACGGTGGCGGTGGACCAGTCGCTGATCACGGTCGAGTCGGACAAGGCCAGCATGGAGATCCCGTCCAGCCAGGCCGGCGTGGTCAAGGAACTGAAGGTCAAGCTGGGCGACAAGGTGGCCGAAGGCACGCTGGTGCTGATGCTGGAAACCGAGGGCGCGGCGGCAGCGCCGGCTGCTCCGGCGCCTGCAGCAGCCGCACCGGCGCCCGCGCCCGCAGCAGCCGCGCCGGCAGCACCGGCACCGGCGGCAGCGCCTGCGCCCGCCGCCGCGCCTGCGCCGGCACCCGCTGCCGCACCGGCCGCGCCGGTGGCCTCGGCCAACGGCATCAAGCCGCACGCGTCGCCTTCGATCCGCAAGTTCGCCCGCGAACTGGGCGTCGACCTGACCCAGGTCAAGGGCAGCGGCCCGAAAGGCCGCATCACCCAGCAGGACGTGCAGGGCTATGTGAAGGGCGTGATCGCCGGCGGCGCTGCCGCAGCCGCGGCGCCTGCCTCGGCTGCCAAGGGCAGCGGCGTGGGCCTGGACCTGCTGCCATGGCCGTCGCTGGATTTCTCCAAGTTCGGCGCGACCGAACTGCAGCCGCTGTCGCGCATCAAGAAGATCAGCGGACCGAACCTGCACCGCAACTGGGTGATGATTCCGCACGTGACCCAGTATGACCAGGCCGACATCACCGAGCTGGAGGAATTCCGCAAGTCGGCCAATGCCGCGATGGCCAAGTCGGGCGTGAAGCTGACCATGCTGGCCTTCGTGATCAAGGCATCGGTGGCCGCGCTGAAGAAATTCCCGGTCTTCAATTCCTCGCTGGATGCCAAGGGCGAGAACCTGATCCTGAAGCAGTACTACCACATCGGCTTCGCCGCCGACACGCCCAACGGCCTGGTGGTGCCGGTGGTGAAGGACGCCGACAAGAAGGGCGTTGCCCAGATCGCCCAGGAAATGGGCGAACTGTCGGCCCAGGCCCGCGATGGCAAGCTGAAACCAGCCGACATGCAGGGCGCAAGCTTCACCATCTCGTCGCTGGGCGGCATCGGCGGCACGGCGTTCACGCCCATCATCAATGCGCCGGAAGTGGCGATCCTGGGCTTGTCCAAGTCCGAGTTCAAGCCGGTCTGGGACGGCAAGCAGTTCGTGCCGCGCCTGATGATGCCGACCTCGCTGTCCTATGACCACCGCGTGATCGATGGCGCGATGGCGGCCCGCTTCACGGTCTACCTGTCCGAAGTGCTGGGCGACATGCGCAAGACGCTGCTGTAATGGGCAGGGCGGCCCGAGGAGCCTGCGCGGCCGCCCGTCGTTTGGAGATCCGCCATGACTACCTGTGTCGTCGTCAGAAAGAATGGAGAGGTTGCGATCGCCGCCGATTCGCTGGTGACGTTCGGCGACACCCGGTTGCCCGGCAATTACGAGGCCAACAGCAAGATCTTCCAGGTTGGCGCGTCCTGGGTCACGCTGGCCGGCACCACCGCCCATTTTCCGGTCATGCGCAAGGTGCTGACCGAGATGGGCGACGACTGCCGGCTGGGCAGCAAGGACGAGGTCTTCGAGACCTATACCCGGGTGCACAACATCCTGAAGGAAAAGTATTTCCTCAACACCCGGGAAGACGAGGACGATCCGTACGAGTCGTCGCAGCTGATCTCGCTGATCGCCAATCCCCATGGCATCTTCGGCGTCTATTCGTACCGCGAGGTATTTGCCTTCGACCGTTTCTGGGGCATAGGCAGCGGCCGCAACTTTGCGCTGGGCGCGATGCATGCGGTCTACGACAGCCTGGACTCGGCGCGCCGGATCGCCGAGGTGGGCGTGGCGGCCGGCATCGAGTTCGACAAGAATTCGGCCGGACCCATGCAGATCCACAGTATCGCGATGCAATGAAACACCCATCCTCCCGCTTTGTCCCTGCAGGGAGCAATAACAATTCCCCGGCGCGCGCCAGATGGGCGGCCCGGGCAGAACATGGAGCTATGTGATGAGCCTGGTTGAAATCAAGGTTCCCGACATCGGGGATTTCAAGGAAGTGGAAGTGATCGAGGTGCTGGTCAAGCCGGGCGACCGGATTGCGGTGGACCAGTCGCTGATCACGGTGGAGTCGGACAAGGCAAGCATGGAGATTCCGTCCAGCCAGGCCGGCGTGGTCAGGGAAATGAAGGTCAAGCTCGGCGACAAGGTGGCCGAAGGCTCGCTGCTGCTGATGCTGGAAACGGAAGGCGAAGCGCAGCAGGCGGCGCCTGCCGCAGCCGCGCCCGCTGCTGCGCCGGCGCCTGCTGCTGCGCCGGCGCCTGCCGCTGCACCCGCACCTGCACCGGCTGCAGCCGCCCCGGCCGCTGCCGGCGGCATCATCAATGTCGAGGTGCCCGACATCGGCGACTTCAAGGAAGTGGAAGTGATCGAGGTGCTGGTCAAGCCGGGCGACAGCGTCAGCGTCGACCAGTCGCTGATCACGGTGGAGTCCGACAAGGCCAGCATGGAGATTCCGTCCAGCCATGCCGGCGTGGTCAAGGAGCTGAAGGTCAAGCTGGGCGACAAGGTGTCCAAGGGTTCGCCATTGCTGGTGCTGGAAGGGCAGGGCGCCGCCGCGGCTCCGGCTCCGGCCGCAGCCCCCGCAGCTTCTGCTGCCCCCGCCGCCGCGCCGGTGCAGGCGCCGACTGCCGCCAGCTTCAGCGGCCAGGCCGACATCGAATGCGAAACCCTGGTGCTGGGCGCCGGCCCTGGCGGCTACACCGCCGCCTTCCGCGCCGCCGACCTGGGCCAGAAAGTGGTGCTGGTGGAGCGCTATGCCTCGCTGGGCGGCGTCTGCCTGAACGTGGGCTGCATCCCATCCAAGGCGCTGCTGCATGCAGCCAAGGTGATCACCGAAGCCGAGGAGATGTCGCACTTCGGCGTGAAGATGTCCGCGCCCGAGATCGATCTCGACGGCCTGCGCGGCTGGAAGGACAGCGTGGTCAAGAAACTGACCGGCGGCCTGTCGGGTCTCGCGCGCGCGCGCAAGGTGCAGGTGGTGCATGGCAAGGCGGCGTTCTCGTCGGCCAACACCCTGACCGTGGACACCGCCGAGGGCAGCAAGACCATCGCCTTCAAGAATGCGATCATCGCGGCCGGCTCGTCGGTGGCGCGCATTCCCGGCTTCCCGTATGACGATCCGCGCGTGATCGACTCCACCGGCGCGCTGGAACTGCGCCAGATCCCGAAGCGCATGCTGGTGATCGGCGGCGGCATCATCGGCCTGGAAATGGCCTGCGTCTATGACGCGCTGGGCACGAAAATCACCGTGGTGGAATTCGCCGACGGCCTGATCCCGGCCGCCGACCGCGACATCGTCAAGCCGCTGCAGAAGCGCATCGAGAAGCGCTACGAGGGCATCTACCTGAAGACCAAGGTCACCAGGCTGGAAGCGCGCGAGGACGGCCTGCTGGCCACCTTCGAGGGCGACAGCGCGCCGGCAGAGTCGCAGCTCTACGACATGGTGCTGATGGCAGTGGGCCGCCGCCCGAACGGCCGCGACATCGGCGCCGAGAAGGCGGGCGTGATCGTCAACGAGCGCGGCTTCATCCCGGTGGACCGCCAGCAGCGCACCAACGTCGGCCACATCTATGCGATCGGCGACATTTGCGGCGACCCGATGCTGGCCCATAAGGCCACCAACGAGGCCAAGGTGGCGGCGGAAGTGATCGGCGGCCACAAGGTCGAGTTCGACCCGATGACCATCCCGTCGGTGGCCTACACCGACCCCGAAGTGGCATGGATGGGCCTGACCGAGAACGACGCCAAGTCGCAGGGCATCCCCTATGAGAAGGCCAATTTCCCCTGGGCCGCCTCCGGCCGCGCGCTGGCCATGGGCCGCGACGACGGCATGACCAAGCTGCTGTGGGACCCGGAAACCAGGCGCATTATTGGCGCTGGCATCGTCGGCGTGAATGCGGGTGAACTGCTGGCCGAGACTGTGCTGGCGATGGAGATGGGCGCGGACCTGGAAGACCTGGCGCTGACAGTGCATGCGCATCCGACGCTGTCGGAGACGCCGATGTTCGCGGCGGAGATGGGACTGGGGGTGATTACGGATCTGTACGTGCCGAAGAAGAAGTAAGTTAGCAAGGCGGTCAAATGAAACGGTGGAAGCGCGTAGGCGCTTTCACCGTTTTTTATTGCCTAAGGAACTTTGCCTTTATTCAAGCGTACGAAGATGTGCCGAAAGTTGGCTTTGGTCAACATCGCCGGTGCCAATTATTTTGTGTAAGAAAGGAAAAGATGAAACTCAAGATCAGCGGTGTCAGTAGCTCCCAATGCCAAGATTTTTTGCGTAACGCACAAAGACTTATTAACAAGGCTAAGGCGCCGTTAAGGTTGAGCGAGGTGCGCAGTAGGAAAAATGAAGAGGTCTTATACCTGCGTGAACGTACCTGGGGCGAATTCTTTCTGGAAAAATTGATCCTGACTCCGCAGGAGATAGAAAACATCCAGAATAAAGCTCTTGCTGCCATTGAATTGGCATTTTTTCCGCTCGCTGAGAACCCGCAAGGCCAGGCCGGAAAGGTATCAAGCGGCGGCCTCAAATATGAAGTGCAACACCATTTCTTGTAAAGTGTGCACATGCAGAAACCGACCACTTATCAGCAGCTTCAGCCTGAGGACCGAATTACCATTGCCACGATGAGACAGCGCGGCTTCA
>NZ_JACYOX010000061.1 GCF_015352955.1 Noviherbaspirillum soli | reverse complement strand
TGGCAGGTTCCGAAGAACCGTCGCTCACTCAAAATACTGACAGACCGATTCTTGCGAATCGTTCTACTTCTTTGTTGTGAGCACTTGCTTAATAGTTGAGCATCCGGCGTTGCCGCCGGCGCACTTCGTCAAGTGCCCACACTTATCGGTTGTTGGTTGTTAAAGAACCGGGCAATTCAGTCTGCTGCCAGCCGCCCCGGAGGACTTGCCGGCTGCTGCGAAGCGTTGTGTTCGTCAGCAGCAGAGAGGCGAGATTATGTGGCTTTTGCTGTTTGGCGTCAACAGTTTTTTTTCGCTTCGCTTCAAAAAAACCGGACCAGCATGCTGCCTTTTTCCGCCCCCGCCGCGCTGTGCTGCGGCGGGAGGCGAACTATAGCAAAGCCCGGTTTTGGAATGCAAGGGGTGGCGCGCAAAATTCTTTAGGATGGACGCAGATACCGGCGCATGGCCCGGCTGGACGACAACGAGCAACACACTGGAAGGAATTGCCGATGATCCTGCGTGACCGCCCTTCGGGGCTGAGATTGTTTTTCGCCTTGCGTGGCTCGGTGCTCAAACGCATACAGGCGGTGCTGCTGTTTAACATTGTGTTCGCCGTGCTGATTACCGCCGCGCATGGCACTGTATTCGACCGCAAGATCACGCTGACGGCGATACCGTTCACGCTGATCGGCTTGCCCCTCGCCATTTTTCTCGGCTTCCGGAATAACGCTGCCTATGACCGCTATTGGGAGGGCCGCAAGCTGTGGGGCGGCCTAATAGGTGATACCCAGAACCTGTGTCGGCAATGCCTGGCCCTGATCCGTCCGGGTACTGGGCTGGTGGATGAAGCCACCGTGCGGCTTGACGATGTGCGTACGCGGATGATTTACCGGGCGATCGCCTATAGCCATGCCTTGCGCATGCGGCTGAGACGGCTGACGGATGCCGGCCCGCTGAAACCGTTCCTTGCGGCGAGCGAGTGGAGCATGGCGGCAACCCAGGAAAACTTGCCTGCATTCCTGATGCTGCGCATGGGACGGGATCTGCAGGAGTGCCTGCAACAGGGCTGGACGGAAGGTTGTCTGGCAGCGACGATTGACAACACGCTTTCTTCAATGACAGCACGGGCGGTTGCCTGTGATCGCATCAAGAACACGCCTATTCCGTTTTCCTACACCTTGCTGCTGCACCGCACCGCCTATCTCTACTGCTTCCTGCTGCCCTTCGGCCTGGTGGACACGCTGGAGTTCATGACGCCGTTCGTGGTAGCCATCGTGGCTTATACATTCTTCGGGCTGGATGCGCTGGGCGATGAGATCGAGGAGCCGTTTGGCACGTCCGAGAATGATTTGCCGCTCGATGCATTGTGCAGGACCATCGAGATCAACTTGCGGTCCGCCCTCGGTGATGCCGACGTGCCACCGCCGCTGGGACCGGTAAACTACTGCCTGACCTAGATGGACATTTCTTTCACATTGCAGCGGCAGCCGCGTCCTGAGGCTTGCGAATGGCAAGCACCTTGTCGATGCGCATGCCGTCAAGGTCGACAATCTCGAAGCGCCAGCTTTCCCAGTCGCAGTAATCGCCGGTCTGGGGCAGCTTGCCCAGCAACTGCATGACCATCCCGCTCAGGGTATGGTAATGACTGCGCCCTTCCTCGGGCACACGGCTCAGGTCGAGCAGGTCTTTCAGTTCCGGGATGGGAATCAGGCCGTCAAGCAGCCACGATCCGTCTTCGCGCTGTACCGCCCAGGCGTCTTCGGCATGCTGGGTCTTGAATTCGCCGGCGATGACTTCCATGATGTCCTGCGGCGTGATGATGCCCTGCACTTCGCCGTACTCATCCACCACGAATGCAAATTGCACCGCCGAGTTCCGGAACTGTTCCAGCAGGTCTAGTCCCGTGAGTATTTCAGGCACATAGACCGGCGGCTGGAGGTTGTCGAGCAGACTGGGCTGCTGGCCGCGCAGCGTCTGGGCCAGCATTTCCCGGGCGCAGGCGACGCCGACGATGTCGTCCCAGCCGCCGCGCAGCACCGGGAAGCGGCTATGGCGGCTTTGCCCGAAACGCTGCAGGTTTTCTTCCAGGCTGCGGTTGATGTCGAAGTATTCAACGTCGCTGCGCGGGATCATGAAGGAGGATACCTGGCGGTCGTCCAGCCGGAAGATGTTGCGCACCATCTGGTGCTCCTGGCGCTCGATGATGCCCGACTGGGTGCCTTCATCGAGCATCAGATGCAGTTCTTCCTCGGTCATGGCCTGTCGGCCCGCGTCGCGCACGCCCATCAGTCGCAACGCGCCCTCGGTAGAGACAGAAAGCAGCCGGACGAACGGCTTGGCGGCAGCGGCCAGCCAGCTCATCGGGCGGGACACGCGGCGGGCGATGGGCTCCGGCGAAATCTGGCCCAGCCGCTTGGGCACGAGTTCGCCCAGAACGATGGAGAAATAGGTAATGATGACGACCACCAGGCCAGTGGCGACATAACCGGCGTAGGGCATTTCCATGCCTTGTGCCTGCAGCCATGTGCGCACCGGCCCCGCCAGGGTCGCTTCGCCCACGATGCCGTTCAGGATGCTGATCGAGGTGATGCCGATCTGTATCGTGGAAAGAAACTTGTTGGGGTCGTCTCCCAACTGGATCGCAGCCTGGGCGCCATTGTCACCGGCTTCCGACAGCTTTTGCAGCCGCGCCTTGCGGGCGGTCATCAAGGCGATTTCGGACATGGCAAACAGTCCATTGAGAAGGACCAGGCCCAGTACTATCGCAATTTCCATTCTGTCAGCGCTCGCTCCGTAACGAGCGGACCATTTTACAGGGGCCGGCTGGCGCGCCTGCCTGTTGCGGGCAGCAAGCTTGATCCGGCGCCGCTATCAGGCGCCGACGGCAGTATAGGCGCTGGCGTTGTCAGCCAGCCAGCGGCGCGACAGATCGCTTTCCTGCTGGCTGGGATGGAAATCGCGGCGCAGATAGTCACGCCATGGACCGCAGCTGTCGCGCAGCAGGCCGCGACGGCCGAACAGATAGCCGATGCCGCTCTTCCAGGTGCCCCACCTCCACAAAGTGCCGTCCCGGCGCAGATTGTTGATGGTCTGGCGCAAGGTGTCGCCGAGGAAAATGAAGGTGATGCGGCGGAACCAGCGGATGCGCCACTCATGGTTGCCGCCCAGCGCCTGATACAGATCAAAGGCGGTGCTCTTGTGCTCCGACTCTTCGGCGCTGTGCCACAGCCACATGGTCTTCAGGCGCGGCTCGGCGTCGTCCAGCAGATCGCTGTTCTTCAACATCCACTCGGCGAAGATCGCGGTGAAGTGCTCATTGGCCGCGGTAATGGCCAGCCAGTGCAGAGGATGCACGCCTTCCATCAGCTTCAGGCGGCGCTGGGCGCGCGGCCCCCATGCATTGACCAGGCCTTGCTGTTCCAGGTGCGCATTGAACAGGGAATGAATGCGGCGATGGGTTGCTTCCTGGCCTACGAATCCCTGCACTTCCGCCTTATACTTCGGCTGCTCTGCGGCAGGCAGCGCCTTGTAGCCGTTGCGCACCGAATCGATGAAGAACTGTTCACCGATGGGAAAGCTCATGGACAGCGCATTGAAGAAGGCCGTCCGGAAGGCATCGCCGCCGCACCAGTGGCGGGCGAACGGTTTTTCCAGGTCAATGAGAAGACGGCGAACAACGAGATCGGTCATGGCGGATTCAATCGGAAAGGGATGCAATAACGGCTTTATCTGCCGGTGCTTAATGTGTCGGCAATGATGTTCTCAAACATTGGTACTGTCAAGTACCAGCAGCATGGACCAGCTATGAAACAAGAAAAACCAGTCATTCCGGAGGAAGCCAACAGCCATCGCAGGCGATTGCTGGAAGGCATGGGAAAGGCCGTCGCGGAAAAGGGTTATGCGGATACCACCATTGCCGATATCGTGGCCGCCGCGGGCGTGTCGCGTCGCACTTTCTACGAGCATTTCAAGACCAAGGCACAGTGCCTGATCGCGCTTTATTCAGCGGCCAGCAGCAATGCGCTGGACGTGCTGCGCACCGCGATCGATCCGGCGCATGACTGGGAAACCCAGGTCGAGCACGCGATTTCAGCCTACTTCAGCTGCCTGGGACAGAACCCGGTGCTGCTGCGCACGCTGTTCATCGAGATACTCGGGCTGGGGGAGGAAGGACTGGCGGCGCGGCGCCGGGTCAATCAGGCGCTGGCCGACTTCATGCTGCAGGTGATCAATGTGCCGGCGCGGGCGCGGCGCAACAAGCTGCCGCTGCAGCCGGACATGGCGATGGCGGTGGTAGGCGGCATCAATGAACTGGTGCTCGAAGCGATCGAGCGCAACCGCACCGACCGGCTGCAGGAACTGGTGTCGCCGTCGCTGCAGCTGGTGCGCGCGGTAACCTGAGCGACGCTGTGCTGCGGGATTAATTTCCCTGCGACTTGCGGTAGGCGCGGCGCCTCTCGGCTTCCGCGAAGCGCCGTTTCTGCGCCTCGGTGTCGGCCTGCAGCGGTGGCACCTTGACCGGATTGCGGTCTTCATCCACTGCCACCATCGTGAAATAGCAGCTGTTGGTATGCCGTACCAGCCCCTTCTGGATGTTTTCCGTCACCACCTTGATGCCGATTTCCATCGAGGTGCTGCCGGTATAGTTCACCGCGGCCAGGAAGGTTACCAGTTCGCCAACGTGGATGGGCTGGCGGAACACCACCCGGTCCACCGACAGCGTGACCACATAGCTGCCTGAATAGCGGCTGGCGCAGGCATAGGCCACGCTGTCGAGATACTTCAGGATCGCGCCGCCATGCACGTTGCCGGAAAAATTGGCCATGTCGGGCGTCATCAGCACCGTCATTGACAGTTCATGCTTCAGGGCGTTCATGCGCTCAGACATCCTCGTCGGGGATCAGGTGGCCGAGCTTGGACGCCTTGGTCTGCAGGTAGCGCCGGTTGAACGGGTTTCGGTTGACGATCAGCGACACCCTTTCCGCCACCGCCACGCCGTACTGGGTAACGGCGTCGATCTTGCGCGGGTTGTTGGTCATCAGGCGCAGGCTGACGATGCCCAGCTTTTCCAGCATCGGCTTGCAATGGCTATAGCTGCGCTGGTCGGCCTGGAAGCCCAGTTCATGGTTGGCTTCGACGGTGTCGGCGCCGGCGTCCTGCAGGCGATAGGCTCGGACCTTGTTGATCAGGCCGATGCCGCGCCCTTCCTGGCGCATGTAGAGCACCACGCCGCGGCCTTCGGCGGCAATGCTGCGCAGCGCGCTCTCGAGCTGGGCGCCGCAGTCGCAGCGCTGCGAGAACAATGCATCGCCGGTCAGGCATTCGGAATGGATGCGGCCCAGCACGGGCTTGCCGTCGGCCACGTCGCCCAGGGTCAGCGCCAGATGCTCCTTGCCGGATTTCGACTCGACGAATGCATGCAGCGTGAAAGTGGCCCACGGCATCGGCAGTTCGCAGGAGGTAACGTATTCCAGCGTTTCGGGCGCATTGCTGGCCGCGCTGGTATCTGGTTGGAGTTGCATGGCGCTTGACTGAGTGATTAACGGGAATTCGGCGAAACCGTCAATACTAACCGATCACGCCGCATTGCATCACGCCGCCCGTAGCCGGGAAGCAATTTCGAAGGAGCGCAGGCGGGCCGCATGGTCGTACATCAGGGCGGTCAGCATCAGTTCGTCGGCGCCGGTGCTCTCCTCGATGGCGCGCAGTTGCGCCGCCACGGTTTGCGGCGATCCGACCGCCGAGCAGGACAGCGAGCGGTCGATATGGCTTTTCTCGTCCGGCGACCAGAGGCCGTCCATGCTGTCGACCGGCGGGCTGAGCTGCCCCGGCACGCCGCGCACCAGGTTCAGGAACTGCTGCTGCAGCGAGGTGAACAGGCGCTGCGCGGTGGCGTCGTCGGCGGCGGCGAACAGGTTCACGCCCACCGCCACGTACGGCTTCTGCAACTGGGCCGAAGGCTTGAAGCGGCTGCGGTAGATGTCGATCGCCGATTGCATGTAGGCCGGGGCGAAATGGGAAGCGAAGGCGAACGGCAGCCCCAGCTCCGCCGCCAGCTGGGCGCTGAACAGGCTGGAGCCCAGCAGCCAGATCGGTACGTCCAGGCCGGCGCCGGGGACGGCGCGCACCGCCTGGCCCGGCTGCACCGGCCGGAAATACGATTGCAGTTCAAGCACGTCCTGCGGGAAGGAATCGCCGCTGTCGCCCATGTTGCGCCGCAGGGCGCGGGCGGTGCGCTGGTCGGTGCCGGGCGCGCGGCCCAGGCCGAGGTCGATGCGGCCGGGGTACAGCGCCGCCAGGGTGCCGAACTGCTCGGCGATGATCAGCGGCGCATGGTTGGGCAGCATGATGCCGCCGGCGCCGACCCGGATCGTGCTGGTGCCGGCAGCGATATGCTGGATCACCAGCGCCGTGGCGGCGCTGGCGATGCCGCTCATGTTGTGATGCTCGGCCACCCAGAACCGGTGGTAGCCCCAGCGCTCGGCATGCCGGGCGAGGTCGCGGGTGTTGTCGAGCGCGACGGCGGCATCGCCGCCTTTGACGATGGGTGAGAGGTCGAGGATGGAAAAGACGGCCATGGCCTGTCTCCTTTCTGGAATCGGTGATGGTTGGTTGGGCGCTGCGGCTCAGTCGCCAATGCCGGGTATGCGCAGCGCGCCGATGAAGGCCGCGATTTCTTCCAGCGCCGTCTGTTCGCGGGCGCAGTTGCAGCGGGCGGCGCCGTCTTGCAGCGGCAGCGGCGGCAGCCGGCGCACCAGGGTGCGGGTGCCGGCGGCGATCAGGCGCGCGCCATATTGCTCGGCTTCGTCGCACAGGGGATCTTCCTCGGCCGACAGGATCAGCGCCGGCGGCAGCCCCTTGAGCCGGCTCGATTGCAGCGGCGCTGCATACGGATGCAGGCGGTCGGCCACTCGCGGCAGATAGCCGCGGTAGGCGGCGGCGCAGGCGTCGGCCACGCCTGCCACGTCGGGGTTCCTGTTCATTGCGCGCATCGAGCAGGTGGTGAGTCCCGGGTCGAGCATGGGCATGATGAGGATCTGTCCGGCCAGCGCCGGCTCGCCGCGGTCGCGCGCCATCAGCGCGGATGCGGCGGCCAGGTTGCCGCCTGCCTCGATGCCGGCGCACAGCAGGCGTTCACCATTCCAGCCCAGGGAATTCGGCCGGCGCGCCACCCAGCGCAGTACGGCATAGGCATCCTCGACCGCAGCGGGAAATGGCTGCCGGCAGGCCAGCGTGTAGCTCGATGCCAGTACCGGCAGTCCGGCGCGCAGGGTCAGCGCCCGAACGAATTCGTCGCACTCGTCCAGGCTGCCCCCGACGAATCCGCCCTGATGGAAGAAGACGATCAGGCCAGGCGCGGGCTTTTCGGCGTTCGCGGGACGGTACAGCCGGGCAGGCAACTTTCCCAGCGACCCCTGTGCCTGTAATTCCCTTATCGCTATTTTGCTGCACTGCAATTGTTGCTTTTCCGTCATTTTGCCGGAATGTCCTTGACGCCACCGAAGAGCTGCTGGGCAAGCGCATCGAAACCGGCGTATTCCGCCTGGACCTGCTGACTGCCATGAACGTTGTCAGTCAGCGCAGCCGCCAGCACCAGGCTGGCAAGCAGCACAACAATGGCAAACAGGGCGGCGATGGGTTCGTGTTCGGACATCATGAAGGCACTCCGGAAGCAGGCTAATTTGCTGCATAGCACAAACTATAGGACTGATTTATCATCGGATAAAGACTAACAATTGGAATTGACTGTTCACATCTGTGAACAATCATCGGAAACAGTGAGTGCGCATGGACAAGTTGCAGGCGATGGAAGTGTTCGTACATGTGGTCGACGCCGGCGGCTTCACGCGCGCCGCAGAGCAGCTGCACATGCCCAAGGCAACCGTGTCCACCCTGATTCAGGCGCTGGAGAATGCGTTGTCGGTCAAGCTGCTCAACCGCACTACCCGCCAGGTCAATGTGACTGCGGATGGCGCGGCCTACTACGAGCATTGCCTGCGCATTCTGGCCGACATCCGCGACACCGAGGACACGCTTTCACGCACCCATGCCAGTCCAAGCGGCCGGCTGCGGGTGGAAGTGCCCAGCGGCATCGGACAGCGCCTGATCATTCCGGCGCTGCCCGACTTCTACCGGCGCTATCCGGACATCACGATGGAGATGGGCTGCGGCGACCGTCCGATCCACCTGATCGAGGAAGGCGTGGACTGCGCGGTGCGCGGTGGCGACCTGCCCGACTCCAGCCTGATCGCACGCCGCATCGGCGTGCTGCACTTCGTCACCTGCGCCACGCCGGCCTATCTGGATACGCATGGCAGGCCGGCCCATCCGGATGACCTGGCCCGGCACCAGTGCATCAATTACATCGTGTCGACGAGCAAGCAGGCGCTGGCCTGGGATTTCGAGCGGGACGGCGTCAGCCTGCGCAAGACGCATGGCGGCCGCTTCGCCGTCAACAGCTCGGAGGCGCTGATGATGGCCGGCCTGGCTGGCCTGGGCGTGATGCGGGTGCCGTCGTTCCTGGTCAATGAACCGTTGCGCAGCGGCCTCCTGGAGCGGGTGCTGGGCGACTGGGACACCGCCCCGGTGCCGCTGCATGTGGTGTATCCGCAAAGCCGGCACCTGTCGGCCACGGTGCGCGCGTTCGTCGAATGGGTGGCGGAGCTGTTTGCCGGCAATGTCGACCTGAACATGGCGTAGGCGCTTGCATCGCAGCGCCCTGCCCCTGGCCTGGGCGGCCTAGCTGCCCGCTTCCGAAAGCGCTTCCCCCAGCACGCAACCCGCCATGCCGGCGGCGATCTCACGTTCGCCCATGATGGTCTGGTTGGCGCCCTGCTTCTCGAGGTGCAGCCGCTCCACGTTGGAGTGGGCGCGGGCAATGATGTCGATGCCGGGATTCTGCTTCCTGGCCTGGGCGATCACATGCCCCGCTTCCAGCGCATCCGGAATGGCCAGCAGCAGCCAGCGCGCGCTGGCCACCTGCGCCAGCTCCATCATGCCTGGCGCGACCGCGTTGCCATACAGCGCCGGCACGCCGTCGCGGCGCAGCGCCTGCACCACGGACAGGTCATCCTCGATCACAACGAAGTCCTGCGCGCCCTCGGTCAGCGCCAGCGCAACCAGGTGTCCGACCCGGCCGAAGCCCACCAGCACCGCATGTCCCGTCATCTCCGGCAGGGCCGGCCCGGCCGGGTCGGCCGCATGCGCCTGCTCATGCGGACTGCCCTTGCGGCTGCGCAGGCGGTCCAGCACCACGAACAGCAGCGGATTGAGCAGGATGGAAATGATGGCGCCGCCCAGGATCAGGTCGCGCCCGGTCTGGGACAACAGGCCCAGCGACACGCCCAGCGTGGCCAGGATGAAGGAGAATTCGCCGATCTGGGCCAGGCTGGCGGCAATGGTCAGCGCGGTGCTGGCAGGATGTCCGAAGGCGCGCACGATGGCCAGCGCCGCCAGCGACTTGCCGACCACGATGATGGCCACGGTTGCCAGCACCAGCAGCGGTTCGCGCACCACGATGGACGGGTCGAACAGCATGCCGACCGAGACGAAGAACAGCACCGCGAAGGCATCGCGCAGCGGCAGCGACTCCTCGGCGGCGCGATGGCTCAGGTCGGACTCGCCGAGGATCATGCCGGCGAAGAAGGCGCCAAGCGCGAAGGACACGCCGAACACATAGGCAGCGCCAAGCGCAAAGCCGAGGGCAATGGCCAGCACTGCCAGGCGGAACAGTTCACGCGACCCGCTGGCCGCGACCCGCTCCAGCGTCCACGGTATCAGGCGCCGCCCGACCAGCAGCATCGCGGCGATGAAGGCGACCACCTTGCCCAGCGTGGCGGCCAATGTCCACAGCAGCGCATCGGTCGACAGCGATTCGCCGCTGCCGCCGAGGATGCCCGACAGCGCCGGGATCAGCACCAGCGCCAGCACCATGGCGATGTCCTCGACGATCAGCCAGCCGATCGCGATCTGGCCGCGCCGGGTTTCCACCAGCCGCCGTTCCTGCAAAGCCGTCAGCAGTACGACGGTGCTGGCCACCGACAGCGCCAGGCCGAACAGCAGCCCCTGTCCCAGCGGCCATCCGATCAGCCAGCCCATGGCCATGCCCATCAGCGTGGCCAGGATGATCTGCGCCAGCGCGCCGGGAATGGCGATGCCCTTCACCGCCAGCAGATCCTTCAGCGAGAAATGGAGGCCGACGCCGAACATCAGCAGGATCACGCCGATTTCCGCCAGCTGCTGCGCCAGATCGACATCGCCGACGAAGCCCGGCGTGAAAGGGCCGATGGCAATGCCGGCCAGCAGATAACCGACCAGCGGCGGCATTTTCAGGCGATGGGCGATGCTGCCGAAAAGGAAGGCCAGGACCAGGCCGGCGACGATGGTGGTAATCAGGGGAATGTCATGGGACATGGGTGCGCGGCATCCTTCTCTCGATAGCTTGTTGTTGGGCGCATTTTATCCAACGCCCGACATTGTTCGAATCAAAAGGGACTGTCGGGCCGCGCACAGGGTTCGCGGCCCGGGTACGGCGCTTTCAGGACAAGGCGGGATAGCCGGCGCGGATCAGCCAGGCATGGATGGGCAGGGTCTTGACGAAATTGATCGCGTGCAGGGTATGGATGTCATCGAACCAGACATGGTCGCCGACCATGAAGGCCGCCAGCCAGGCCAGGCCGACGATGATGATGTCGCAGCGTCCGCTGTTCCACAGTTTCAGGGAATGGCGGGTGGCGATCCATGGCACGCCGAGCGGATTGGGCCAGTCGGCCAGCAGATGCATCAGGCCGCCGGCGGCAAAGCCGAATGCGGGCACCGCCATCACATGCTCTCCGAGCGCATGATAGGACCAGTACAGCAGGGCCAGCCAGCCCACGCCCCAATGGGTCAGGGTGCGGTGCGCGATCCAGAGGCGCCTCTTGCGGGTCCACCAGGCTACCTCCATCCAGTCCGGCGCGGTGCCGCCGCAGACGCCCATGCACAGGGCCATCAGGGTGCCCAGATGGTAGTCGCCGCCGGCGCCGGAATGCGCCACGACTGCCGCTGCCATCAGTCCCGCCGCCCAGCCTGTGGCGTGGTGTGCTTTGTTGGAGGCCATGATGCGGCGATCAGGGAAAGAGGAGGTTGAAAAGGGAGTGCAATATTGGCAGAACGCTGCACAAAAATACAGCAGCCAATACCTCAAATCGAAAATATAGTTCGATTTATTCGATGTTTTAGCGCCGATGCGACGGCTTGCGGTTGCGGTCGAAGTATTCGGGGTCTTTTTTCCTCACCCAGCCGACGAATTTGCGTATCTCGTCACGCTCCAGCAAACGTTCGATGGTGTGGTAGTAAGTGGCCAGTTCACGTTCGGAAAACACCGAATGGATCTTGCTGTGGCAGATGCGATGCATGGTCACGGTGTCGCGGCCGCGATGGCTCTTCGGCACCATGTGATGCTCGTTCAGCGAAGGGCCGGGCACCATGGCACGGCCGCATAGCGGGCACGGCGGCAGCATGGATGGCGAAGCTTTCATCAGCGTTCAGACCGTGGCCATTGGAGACCATTCACTTACCTGGGCACCGTGTAATTGACCGGCAGCCACAGATAGCCGCGGCCGCTGGCGCGCACCCGGCCAATGCCGGGAAAGGAAAGGTGGGCGCCGGCGACCAGATAGTTGCCGGTTGCCGCATCGGCAAAGGCGCGCTTGCGCTCGATGGCAGCGGCGCGGGCATTGGTATCGAAGGAGATGGTCACCGCGGGCTGATCGAACTGCATCGCAGCCACGTGGATCAGGTCGCCCCACAGCATCAGCCGCTGGCCGCGGCTCTGCACCAGATAATTGGTGTGGCCGGCGGTATGGCCATGGCGCGGCAAGGCGCTGATGCCGGCCGCCAGCGGCGTTGCGCCGCGAAACGGACGGAAGCGATGCGCTTCGATGTACGGCTGCAGCGACGCCTTCGCGGCTTCGAATGCCGGCCTGTCCTCCTTCTTCGCACGCGACAGGTTGGTGTCGTTCAGCCAGTAGTCGGCATCGGCGCCGTCGCCGCGCACGACGGCATTGGGAAAGGCCATGCGGCCGTCGCTGGTGAGGCCGCCCACATGGTCGGCATGCAGATGGGTCAGATAGATTTCATCGACCTGCTCGGGCTGGTAGCCGGCCGCCTTCAGGTTGGCGGCCAGCCTGCCCAGGGTCGGGCCGAACAGCGCGGCCGCGCCGGCGTCGATGAGCACCAGCTTTTCACCGGTATTGATCAGGTAGGCATTGACCGAGGTTTCCAGCGGGCTGGACAGGCCGGAACGGGCCAGCGCGCGGTCGACCCGGGCCGGGTTGGTATTGGTCAGCAGCTGATCCACCGGCAGCGCCACGGTGCCGTCCGACAAGGCGGTGATCTCGAAATCGCCCAGCATCATGCGGTAAAAACCGGGCGCCTGGGTTTTCACCATGGGCGCGGCGGCATGGCCGGCGCTGGCCAGCAGGCTTGCCAGGGTGAACAGGGATGAACGCAGCAGTCGGGACAACAGCATCGCAAACTCTCCTGGAATCGTGATTGGATGGCAAGGAATGGAGCACGATTATGCCGGCAAAGCCGCATTGTCGTTCCCTGCTCCGGAACATCCTGCATCAACGGCTTGTCGAACCGCCATTCATTTCGGGAGAGCAGCGATGGACTCCAGCAACAGCAAGGGCATTACGGCGCCGGCCGCACAGCGCAATCCGGGCGATGAATCCGAACCCGGCGCGCCCCAGACCGCGGAAGATATCTGCCCCGAATGCCAGGGCAGCGGACGGCAGGGACAATCCGCCTGCGTCAATTGCGGCGGCAGCGGACGCATCGTGAAGATCATTGGCGACGCCTGAATTTAAATATGCATATTTTATGCATATTTGTTAGAATGGCGGCCGTTCATGCTCTGGAGCAGCAGTCACCCCATGCGCCTCACCCGTTTTTCCGATATCGGACTGCGCGTCCTGATCTATCTGTCGCGCACTGAAGCAAGCCGCGCCACGGTGACGGTGGCCGAGGTCGCCAGCCAGTTCGACATACCGCAAAACCATCTGGTGAAGGTGGTGGGCCATCTGGCAAGAGCGGGCTGGGTGCAGGCGCTGCGCGGCCGCAACGGCGGCATCAGCCTCGCGGTCGAGCCGGCCAGCCTGCGCGTCGGCGCGGTGCTGCGCGAACTGGAAGGCGATCCGGAACTGGTCAATTGCGAGGCCCTGTCCTGCCGCCTGAGCGCCGACTGCCTGCTGCGCGACGCGCTGCGGACCGGCATGGACGCGTTTTACGACGCGATGAACCGGTACAGCCTGGCTGACCTGGTCACCGGCAATACCGGCGAGCAGATCATCCGGATGCATCGCAGCTTTACCGCCTCTTCCCTCTCCGCAGCGGCCGCAGGCTAGGCCGCTTTTTTTTTGCCGTTAAACATGCATCTTTAATGCAACATATCAGGAGTCATGATGGTTACACCCGCTTCCCGCCCCTATATCGATGCCAGCGTCCCGGTCCTGCGCGAGCATGGCGTGACGATCACCCGCCGCTTCTACGGCAACATGTTTGCCGCCCATCCCGAACTGAAGAACCTGTTCAACATGGGCAACCAGGCCAGCGGGGCGCAGCAGCAATCGCTGGCCGCAGCCGTGTTCGCCTATGCCGCCAACATCGACAATGCGGCGGCGCTGGGGCCGGTGGTCAATCGCATCGTGCACAAGCATGCATCGGTAGGCATACGGGCCGAGCACTATCCCATCGTCGGCCAGCATCTGCTGGGCGCGATCAAGGAGGTGCTGGGCGACGCCGCCACCGAGCCGCTGATCAATGCCTGGGCCGAAGCCTATGGCGAACTGGCCGACCTGCTGATCGACACCGAGCGGCACCTGTATGCAAAGGCCGGCGTGCAGCCGGGCCAGCTGCGCGACATGCGGGTGGCAGAGGTGCGCCAGCAGAGCGAGAACGTGCGCTCCTACACGCTCACGCCGATGGACGGCGAAGCCGCATTCGACTTCAAGCCGGGCCAGTACATCAGCGTGTCGGTCAGCTTTCCCGATGGCCATGTGCAACTGCGCCAGTACAGCCTGTCGGACGCGCCGGACGCGGACTATCTGCGCATTTCGGTCAAGCGCGAGCCGGCCGGCCATGAAACGCCGCAGGGCGAAGTGTCGAACTGGCTGCATGACAACGTGCAGCCGGGCGCCATCCTGCGGGTAACCCATCCGTTCGGCGAATTCACGCCGGATACCGAGTCGGGCCGCCCTATCGTGCTGCTGTCAGCCGGCGTCGGCATCACGCCGATGATTTCGGTGCTGAAGCGCATCGCGCAAGTCCATCCGGAACGCCGGGTCGTGTTCGGACACGCCGCGCGCGACGCCCGCCATCATCCGCACCAGGAAGACATCAAGGCGGCCCAGGCCGTGATGCCGCAGCTGGAGGTGTCAACCTTCTACGAGCACATGGCAGCCGGAGACCAGGCCGAGCCGGGCTTCATGCGGGTGGAAGCGCTGCCCGACTGGCCGCGGCAGGAAGCCGAGGTCTATCTGTGCGGGCCGATCGGCTTCATGCGGGCGCAGTGGAAGAACCTGCTGAGTTCCGGCGTGCCGGCGGCCAGGCTTCATCGTGAAGTGTTCGGCCCGGAGATGCTGGACTACCTGGACTGACGGCCTGGCAGTCCGCAGTCAATCAAGCGAGCGCTGGAAGCCCACCACTAGCCGCAACGGCGGCGCGCCATGGTTGAAGCCATGGCCCAACGAGCCGGACAGCATCAGCTTTTCCGACAGCTTCCAGCGCGCGCCGACCTCGCCCATGTTGTACGCGGCATCGCGCTCGCGCTGCTGCTCCCGGAACAGGCTGCCGGCCAGGAGCCAGCGCTGGTTCAACTGCTTGCTCAATGCCGCGCCGGCCAGGTAGCGGTCGCGGCGTTCGCTTACATCGGGCCGCAGATTGTGGCGCGCCATCACGTTCAGATGCAGCTGGGCCGGACGGTTCGCATCCTGCACCACGCCCAGCGACTTGGTCATGATGCCCTTGACCATCACCTCGGTGCCGCCGCTGTCGGCGCCATAGGGACGCTCGATGCCGACACTGACGGCAAACGCCGGCAGCTTGCCGCTCTCGGTATTGAACCGGTACAGGCCATCGATCCTGAACTCGCCCTGGCTGGTGTCTTCGGCATTGCCCACGCGGTAAGGCGCGGCCACCGACATCTGGAAGTCGCGGGCTACGCCGAACTGCATGCGCGGCGTCAGCTGCAATTCATTCCGTCCCCCGCCCGGCTCCGAAGGCCGCACCCGCTGGTAGCGCGCAATGCCGTTGAACTGCACCGAACCGGGCTGGCTGGGCGTGGCATCCTCGATGGTCAGCGACAGATCCTCCTCCAGATCCTTCACTTCATCGGCATACGCGTGGATGGCGGGGACAAGCATGCCAAGCGCCACGCCGGCCTTGATCAGGGCATTTTTCATGGTTTCTTATGTTGATGTTTTTTTAATGGCAACAAACTAGAGAATGCAACAGGGGAAAAGTTCCTTGTCCGGATGCATGGCTTACGTGGTTCGAAACCGCGTCGCTGACAGGCCGAACGCAGCCGGGCCCGCTTGATTGAAGTCAACCGGCTTTGCAATCGTGCTGGCTACAGTAGTGCAAACACTTGACGGAGCAAGCATGGAAGCACTGACGAAGGAACAGATCGGCAAGCTGCAGGCACGGTTGCAGCAGGACCGCGCCGCTGCGTTGGGCACGGTGCAGGAAGAGATCCAGCGCACCAGCGATCCCGACGACCTGTCGCTGGAAAAGATACCCAGCGATGCCGGCGACCGCTCGGAAGCCGACCTGGAAACCGACACCACCATTTCGATGGCGCAGCGGCATGCCGCCGAGCTGCAGGAAATCGATGCCGCGCTGGCCCGGATCGCCGATGGCAGCTACGGCACCTGCGAGGAATGCGACGGCAACATCGGCGCGCCCCGGCTGCAAGCGCAACCGACCGCGCGCCGCTGCATCGCCTGCCAGGAACAGCTGGAACAGCGGCCCGATGCGCCGCCTCGTCCCACCATGTAGCCATGAGCGCCGGCACGCCCCGATTTCACACGGTGCTGGTGCCGGTCGACGGCTCGCCGCTGTCGGACAAGGCGCTGGCGGCGGCGATCGCGTTCGCCCGGCCCCTGCACGCCAAGGTGATTGCGCTGGCAGTCGCGGAGCCTTATCCGGAAAGCCTGGCGCCGCTTTCCGAGGATTTCAATGAGCGCGCACTGGCGCATGCCCGCGGCCGCATCGGACAGGCGCAACGCCTGATCCGCGAAGCGGGCCTGGCCTGCGAAGGCTCCGCTGTGACCTCGTATGAACCGCACCGCGAGATACTCGACGCAGCGCAGCGCCTGAACTGCGATGCGATCTTCATCGGCATGCATGGCGGCGACCCGCTGGGCCGCTTTTTCTTCGGCAGCCAGGCGCAGAAGGTGCTGGCGCACAGCCCGGTGCCGGTGATGGTGCTGCGCTAGCGCATTTCCAGCCTGAGTGGCATTAACCAGGCAAGCAGGATTGCCTTTGGAAGAGCCGCCCAGGGATGATCAGCGGTTCGTAGGGTGCAATACCCGAAGGGCATTGCAGCGCGGTCGCATACCGTAAAGGTCATCCCAAGAACCTAAGGCTACGCTGAACAAGCCTTCTTTTTTCGGTGACACTGATCTATATGGTCGGATCTGGATAAAAAGGACGGTTTAGCGCCTTATTTATAGCCCTTTAGGGGCGGTTGCTTCAGGCTTTTCAGCCTGC
>NZ_JACYOX010000060.1 GCF_015352955.1 Noviherbaspirillum soli | reverse complement strand
TCGGCGATGCCCTCAATGCCGTGTTGTGCGGTGCAGGGCATAACATCCGACTCATCATCAATAAACTCAGGGCCTGCTCATCGCAAGTGCCCGCTTATTGAAAACTAGAATTCTTCAGGGCCGACTAGCTCTCAACCTCAGACGGCATTTTAAAATAAAAATGGCTAAACACCCAAAACTGAAATGATGAGCGCCGATATATCAAGAACCAATTGGTGCGGCCGGTCCTCGCGCCAGTTTTAGGAAAGCCTTGAGGTAGTCAACCCCAATGTCGTTCTCGCGCATTCCTAAATGGATCTGCTTTGCAACCCCGTCCTTTCCCAAGCGAACGGGAACGACATCCATTTTGGTGGCATATTCGAGCAATAGCCAGCGCGGCAGGGCCGCTACGCCGCGCCCGCTTTCGACCATCTGCAGCATGATATCGGTCGTCTCGATGGTTTTGTGGTGCTTCGGCATCACACCAGCCGGCTTGAGAAACAAGTTATAGATGTCCAAGCGGTCAATTGGCACCGGATAGGTGATCAGCACCTCGTCGGTCAATTGGTGCGCTTTAACATATTTTTCCTTCGCCAGTTTGTGGACTGCGGCTACGGCGAGAACTTGCTCGTAGTCGAAGACCGGCTCGAAGATCAGTCCGGGTTTGTAAACCGGGTCAGGAGTAACTAGCAAGTCAATCTCGTAGCCATAGAGTGCACCGATGCCGCCGAACTGAAACTTCTGCTTGACGTCCACGTCGACGTCTGGCCAGGTCGCCAGATAGGGCGAAACTACTTTCAACAGCCATTGGTAGCAAGGATGGCATTCCATTCCAATGCGCAAAGCGCCACGCTCGCCTCGCGCAAATTGATGCAATCTCTCTTCCGCGAAGTCCAGCTGCGGCAACACTCGATTGGCGACAGCAAGCAAGTACTCCCCGGCCTGTGTTAGCCGGAGGCTACGGCCTTCACGCAGCCAAATGTCCGTGCCCAACTGCTGCTCCAGCTTTTTCATGCTGTGGCTTAACGCCGACTGAGTTACATGGAGAACACCTGCGGCTGCGGTTAGCGAACCCTGCCGCTCTACCTGCTGCACGATTGCCAAATGAATACGTTCTAGCATAATAAATGAGAAAAATTCATATAACTGTGAGATAAAACCATTTTACTTCATGGCATCTCATCCTTACGATGCGCCAATTCTTATTTTTTGGGAGGAAATCATGACCACGATTCACAACTTAGGAATGCCACGCGTCGGTGCGAAGCGTGAACTGAAATATGCCCTAGAGGCTTACTGGAGAGGAGAATCTACGTCCGGAACATTGACGGAGGTAGGAATCCAACTGCGCGGACGGCATTGGGATGATCAGGCTGGTCTGGATCTCATTCCCGTCGGCGACTTCTCTTTCTATGATCAGGTACTGGATATGAGTTTCACGCTAGGGAATCTGCCGGAACGGGTACAGCGCTTCCATGGCGACGTCCTAGATAACTACTTCCGTGTGGCGCGTGGCCGTTCTGCACAAAATACGGAAGGGCATGCTAGCTGCTGCGGCGGTATTACCGCTGGAGAAATGACCAAGTGGTTCGACACTAATTACCACTACATCGTCCCGGAGTTCAGTACAGCTACCGAGTTCAAACTTGACGCGTCACGCCTACTGGAGCAACTCGCCGAAGCGAAGGCGCAAGGTGTGAAGGCAAAGCCCGTGATCATCGGGCCAGTCACCTACCTGGCGTTGGGCAAGACCAAAGATCATTCCAATAAGCTCACTTTATTGCCGCGTCTGCTGCCTGTTTACACCGCACTGCTGGATACTTTGGCGGCTCAGGGTGTGGAATGGGTCCAGATCGACGAGCCTATCCTAGTCACGGAACTTGATGTTGATTGGCAGCATGCCTTCAACACTGCTTATCATCATCTTAAGCTTTGCAAGATCAAGCTGTTGCTGGCGACTTATTTTGGTCAACTCAAAGAGAACGGCTATCTGACAGCGAACCTTCCAGTGGCTGGCCTGCACATTGATGCTGTCAATGACCGCGAAGACGTACAAGCCTTAATGAATCTGCTGCCTCCTCACAAAGTTCTGTCCCTTGGTGTGGTCAATGGTCGCAATATTTGGAAAACAGACTTGAGCGCTGCGCTGGATTGGATCGAGCCTTTGGCTGAACGCCTGGGGGATCGTTTGTGGATCGCGCCGTCGTGCTCGCTGCTGCACGTTCCAGTCGACCTGAACAGTGAACAGAAGCTTGATGACGAGATCAGATCCTGGCTCGCGTTTGCCCTGCAAAAGCTCGACGAACTCCGGATCCTGGGAAAGGCGCTCCGTGAAGGACGTGATGCGGTCAAGGCAGAGCTGATAGCAAACCATGCTGCGCTGGTTACGCGCCGCACCTCTCCGCGTGTGAACAACCCAACCGTACAAGCGGCGATCGCCAAAATTGATGCTAGGTACGGCCAGCGCAACAGTAATTATGCCGATCGTATTAAAAAACAGTCGGTACTGCTGAGGCTACCACCTTACCCGACAACTACGATCGGCTCCTTCCCGCAGACCGCTGAGATCCGCCACGTACGCAGCGAGTATAAGGCTGGTCGCCTGGATGGCTTCGCTTATAAGACAGCGATGCAGGCGGAGATCGCGCGCAGCGTGCGCGAACAGGAAGCGCTGGAGCTGGACGTGCTCGTGCACGGTGAAGCCGAACGCAATGACATGGTTGAGTATTTTGGCGAACAGCTACAAGGGTACGCTTTCAGCCAGTTTGGCTGGGTGCAATCCTATGGCTCGCGTTGCGTGAAGCCGCCAATCCTTTTCGGCGACATCAGTCGCCCGAAGCCGATGACGGTGGAGTGGATTACCTACGCTCAATCGCTGACGAAAAAACCGATGAAGGGCATGCTGACCGGCCCAGTAACGATTCTCAACTGGTCCTTCGTGCGCGAAGATCAGCCACGCTCGGTTTCGTGCAGGCAGATAGCATTGGCCATACGGGACGAAGTGCTGGACTTGGAGGAGGCCGGGATACGTGTGATTCAAATCGATGAGGCAGCATTACGCGAAGGCTTGCCGCTTCGCCGCGCAGAATGGAAAGAGTACCTGGAATGGGCTGTTGAATCGTTCCGTATCGCCGCTAATGGTGTGAAAGATGAGACGCAGATTCACACCCACATGTGCTATTCGGAGTTCAACGATATCATCGACTCGATCGCCGCCATGGATGCCGACGTGATTACTATCGAAACATCACGCTCGGACATGGACCTGTTAAATGCTTTCGACAACTTCAAGTATCCTAACGAGATCGGCCCTGGGGTCTATGACATTCATTCGCCTAACATTCCGACGCAGGAGCATATCGTGCAGTTGATGAAGAAGGCGGGCGAGCGCATTCCGGCGGAGCGCCTGTGGATCAATCCGGATTGCGGCCTAAAGACCCGACAGTGGGCTGAAGCAATTCCGGCACTGAGCAACATGGTGGCTGCAGCGAAAATGCTGCGTGCAGGATAACTTCAGACCTGCGCATTAAGGGATATTGTTGCCAAGTTTAGCGAAACGGCAATGGGCGCGTCTGTTCGTGTTCATTGCCACAAGCCAAATTTTCATTTCAAAGAATCCGGAATAGCCATTAATTACCCGCGGCATCTATGTCGGCATCCGAGCTACAACTCGCTCGGCTTGATATGGGCAAGAGGCTGCAGCACGGCAAAGTCGAATTCTTCCAGCGGTTGCCGGTTTGCCGCTCGCTGCGGCCAATCCCGGTTGGCAAGCGCTGTCTTGCCGAGCGCGATGATGTCGGCCTTACCGTCCGCGAGTATCGCATTCGCTGCTTCCGGGCTGCCGAGTTTGCCGTTGGCAATTACAGGGACCCTGCCAAAGTGCTTTGCATAGCCGGCCAGTGTGCCGCCATCACTATTGGTGGTTCCGAAGGCGGCCGCCTGGGCCTCATGCTCCGTTGTATGCAGGTAGTCCACCCCGGCGGCAGCCAATTGTTGAAATATGATTTGCGCATCAGCCTGTCCATTGGCCCACTTATGGACATAGTCGTTGACCTTCCCCTGAGAAATGCGCATCCCGACAGTGTAGTCCGCGCCGACCATGGCGCGCACCGCTCGTGCGACCTCGACAAGGAGGCGCACGCGATTTTCTGTCGAGCCGCCGTAGCGGTCGGTTCGCTGATTAGTGTAGTCGGTGAGGAACTGGTCGAGAATGTACCCGTTTGCGCCGTGGATTTCGACGCCGTCAAACCCTGCATGCTGCGCGCGCTTTGCCGCCGTGGCGAAATCCTGAGTCAGTTGCGATATTTCATCGAGCGTGATCTCACGCGGCATGGCGTACGCTCCCGCGCCCCGATAGAACGCTAACTGCTCGCCTTTCGGCTGCACCGCCGACGGCCCTATGGATCCTTCCTTCCATCGGTTGCCTTGACTAAGCGCCCCTGCGTGCATTAGTTGCAATACGATCTTGGCCCCTGCTTCATGAACCGCGTTGACCACTGGTCGCCACGCCTCTGCCTGCTGTTCATTGGCAATGCCCGGCTGGTAGAGATAGCCTTGGCTATAGCTAAGATCTGGATACGTGCCCTCCGTGATGATTAGTCCGAAGCCACCTTTCGCGAAGCGGGCGTAATACCGTTGCATATCCTCAGTAGCGACGCCATCTTCGGTAGCACTGATACGCGTCATTGGTGCCACAGCAATTCGGTTTTTCAGCACTAGGGGGCCGATCTTGATCGGGTGCAGCAAAGGTGAGTCAGGTGTCATATTTTCCTCAAGCAACAAATACAACGAAAAAACAAAGTTCGTCTTTTCAAAAAACAAGATCAGTAGCGAACAGTTCGGCCAGATGTGAGTCAGGGGCTTGCCATTAGTTCCTGTGAGGTGGGCGGATTCCGGTGCATGCGGGAAAATCATCATCCTTGGCGGTTCAACATTTCAGTCAAATTGTCTACGCATGAAATATTAAGTGATCTATTAAATAGATCGAATAGAACAGCCGCTAATCCGCTGTAAGAAATCTTTGTTACGATTATTGCCACGAACGGCTTGCGTTGAAGGTTGTAGAATGCCTGCCCTTAGGGAAGGACAGACGCGGTACCAGCAAACCACGCGGGCAGGCGTCGTACAAGCCTCAAGCAACTGTCTTAAAAATCAAGCCATTTTTGGCTTGGGATGATGAACCGTCGCGTCCCAGGATTTACCCGCTTTGACCATGGCGTTCAGGATAGTCAACAGCTTTCGCATGCAGGCTACGAGGGCGACTTTTTTGGGTTTGCCTGCACAACCAAGCGGTCATAGAAGACCTTGATCACTGGATTGTGACGCGAAGCGACCAGCGCGGCCATGTAGAGCACATGTCGCACGCTGCTGCGTCCACCGAAGATCATGCGCCGACCTCGCATGAGGCCAGAATCGCGATTGATGGGCGCCACGCCGACGAGCGCGCTGATCTCGCGGCGAGACAGCTTACCTAACTCGGGCACCTCGGCAATCAATGTCGAACTCGTTGTTTTGCCTACGCCTTTGGCGCTGTTAAGCAGGTCCGACAGATCAGGAAACTTGGATTGGATGTATTCGGCCATGCTCTCCTCAATGCGCGCCAGCTCCTTTGTCAAAGCCTTTATGATCGTGTTCAGGCTCTTCCTGGAGTTCGGTGAGACTGTTCCAGTCGATTGCGTTCTGCGCCGAGCATGGCGATGAGCTGGCGGCGGCGGATGACCATCGCTGCAAGTTGCTGTTGCTCAGCGGTCGGGAGCGGCCTAATGAATTTGTTCCGGTCGGGGCAGCGCTGCAGGACGTCACCCAACTGTGCCAAGATGCGCGCATCGATACAATCTGTCTTGGCCAGTTGCCCCATTGCTCGCGCGAAGTCGCGCGCTTGCCTTGGATTGATCACCGCCACGGCATAGCCTGCGGCCTGCAACGTGCATGCCAAAGCAGACTCGAGGCCGCCGGTGGCCTCCATGACGATCAATGCAGTTCGGTGAGCAGCGAGCTGCGTCAACAGCGTATCAAAACCATTGGAGTCGTTACTAAAGTTCAGCGTTGGCAAATCCAGGCCAATAGCCACCTCAATGCTGCTCTTGGCTACATCAATACCAACGGTCACGGGTGTTGGAGTCGAATTTGGCAGGCTCATCATTACCCCTCCTTGTACATGCGAAGTAAGGTCAAACAACTGTTCGGGTTTCAAATAAGCGGCTCGGCTCGTGCGCCATATGCTTGAGGGCGGGCTTGCAGACCCCAGGGAGGATCAGGCTGCACGAGCTTTGCCAAAAAACCAACACCAGGCTGTGGATTTATGGACGATGCGCTACGCGCACCGGCGGCCTGGCGGTGGATAACGATAACGCCGTTATCCACCGCGCCCACCTTTGCCCACAATCTCCACAGCCGTCATCATTATGAATACAAACCTCTCAAACCCAAGATACAAGGGAGAAAACCGCGGAATGGACCGGTGCGATTGGTACAGCAGCGATGGTTATGGGGTTTGTTGGCGTTCAGCCGGGCTGAACGCCGCGAGTCGACAGGCACTTCGCACAGCGATGTCCTGCCGATGCCTGGCGAAGGCATGGTGATCGGGGATTCGTTGGGGGGCGGTGCAGTAGGAATCGGCCTCATTGCAGCGCAAGGCAAATCCTTTCGCGATCCTCAATGGCGAACACGGAACCGATGTACAGCTTGGCGTGGGAGCGATGCCATGGGTCATGCTGGATTCCGTGGATGCGATGGCGCGCGGATCAGTTGGCGGCGCAGGAACGTCTCGATGATGTGCAACACTCACCAGCACGACCGGGATAAGACGCCCTGCTTAGCCTACGGCGAAGCTCGCAGGAGCATGCTCGCTTCGGTGAATACCGGCTTAAATAGTCAGGTCCGCGACGAACGACCCCTACCCTATAGCGGACAGCTATTCAGACTGGGAGGCTTTCATGTTCGGCGGCGGATCGCCCGGCCGAGAGGGGGATTCCGGAGCCACGTTGCCGCTTGCCGACGACGGCGTCGCTTGATTCGTTGGTGCACCTTCTGCTCCACCGGTGAGCGTGTTTCCCTTCCCACTTTCTCCAGACATGGATGAAGTTGCAGCACTGCCGCTTGAAGGTGCTGGCGTTGCCTGATCCGTTGGCGCCCCCTCTGCACCGCCAGTCAACGTATTTCCCTTTCCACTTTCCGTTGTTGAACCGGATGTCGACCCTTGGCCCGCGATCGGCTGCGAGAAGGCTGATGACGGAATAAATGTTGCATGTAATCCAACCGCCAAGACGAGTAAACCTGCGGATTTACTGATATTAGAACATTTCATTTCCTTCTCCTTAAGCTAAATGCGCTTAGTCAGATGTTAAAAGCTGACTTTCCTCTACAATGAACGTAGGTTTTGCTACATCCATGTAAATGTTATGACACTGATGGTAAAATTTGGTTCGGCTCAAAATCCGTTACTAACCTCACTTTAAGCAATGGAATAGCCAATATTATTCTTGTAATAAAATCTACGACGTGTAGACTCCATTACATGGATTTATTATTTTTTTATCGTTTTCTACGTTTTACTTGTCGGGTTTTCCTGTGCAAAACTCTTGGTTGCTCCTCGTTGTAAGCCTGCCTACTGCTGGGGCAACTGCTCGTATGCGCCTTTGGCGCTCGATTAAGGCATTGGGCTGCGCGCCCCTGCGCGATGGCGCTTATCTGCTGCCTGATCGGGACGAACATGCGTCGGCACTCGCGGAACTGGCGGATTTAACGAATCGGGAAGGTGGAAACGCCTGTCTGGTGAACATAACGCCCCGATCAAAAGCCGATGAGGAGTCCTTCATCGCCATGTTCGATCGGTCGACCGACTACGCTGAGATTTCGGCCCATCTCGTGCAAGCAAGGAGATCTCTAGCGTCGCTCAGCGCAAGCGCCATCGCGAAGACGGTCAAGCGCATGCGCAAGGAACTGGATGCGGTCCAGCGCATCGACTTTTTCGCAACCCAGGCGTCGCTCGATGTACAGGCCGTATGGTCTGACTTTGAGGAAGCTGCCAATGCCGTACTTTCCCCCGACGAGCCGCACGCCGAGGACCATGCGATCGCGCTGCTGGACAGTCGCCACTACCAGGGCAGAACGTGGGCTACCCGACGCCACCTCTGGGCCGACCGGGTAGCCAGTGCGTGGCTAATTCGGCGCTTCGTCGACCAGGATGCCAAATTCCTCTGGCTGGATCATCCTGCGCACTGTCCGACCCACGCGCTTGGGTTTGACTTTGATGGAGCCTCCTTTACCCACGTCGGGGACAAGGTGACGTTTGAAGTCCTGCTGACGAGCTTTGGCCTTGAACATGATCGCGGACTCGCGAAACTCGGGCTGCTAATCCACGCACTCGACACGGGTGGCTTCTTAACCCCGGAAACGATCGGCTTTGAAGCGATCTTGTCCGGCGCCAGGTCACGGCTGAAAGACGATGACCAGTTCCTGGAAGAGATGGGTGGCGTCTTCGATTCATTACACATTCATTACGGCAAAGAGAGCACTTCATGAGTCATGTCCCGGAATCGCCGCGCTATACCCTATGGCAGATCGTCCTGTATATGCTTCGGCTCGGTGCGCTGGGCTTTGGTGGGCCGGTGGCGTTGGTCGGCTACATGCAGAGGGATCTAGTGGAAGACCGGCAATGGATCACGCAGGAAGACTACAAGGAAGGACTTGCCTTGGCGCAGATGGCGCCCGGGCCACTGGCCGCGCAGTTGGGCATATACATGGGCTATGTCCATTACCGGATCTGGGGCGCTACGCTCGCCGGCATCGCGTTCGTCCTGCCGTCCTTTCTGATGGTGGTGGCACTGGGATGGGCCTACGTCGAGTTCGGCGGCCTGGCCTGGATGCAGGCGGTCTTTTACGGGGTCGGTGCGGCCGTCATCGGCATCATCGCAATGAGTGCAAAGAAGCTGACCCAAAAAAGCGTCGGCAAGGACAAGTTGCTCTGGGCCATTTATCTCGTGCTTGCTGCAGTCACAGTGATCACCGAGTCCGAAGTCGCCTGGCTTTTCATCGCCGGCGGGGTTCTGGTCTGGTTCCTGCGCGCGCCGCCGAAATGGCTGAGCAAGTCCAGTGTTCATGCAGCCGCGCTGACGCAAGTTCCGCTCGCGGGCGGCTTCCTGGGTTCCATGGACGCTTCGCTTCTGACACAGATTGCCATATTCTTCGCAAAAGCCGGCGCCTTCGTTTTCGGGTCCGGGCTGGCCATCGTCCCATTTCTCTATGGCGGCGTCGTGACCGAACACCAGTGGCTCAACGACAAGCAATTCGTCGACGCGGTCGCCGTGGCCATGATCACGCCCGGACCGGTCGTCATTACCGTCGGTTTCATTGGTTACCTAGTTGCCGGGCTGTCCGGCGCGATAGTAGCGGCGCT
Source organism: Noviherbaspirillum soli (assembly GCF_015352955.1). Classification (GTDB taxonomy): domain Bacteria; phylum Pseudomonadota; class Gammaproteobacteria; order Burkholderiales; family Burkholderiaceae_D; genus Noviherbaspirillum_A; species Noviherbaspirillum_A soli. The sequence continues at coordinate 8,073 of NZ_JACYOX010000060.1, read as the reverse complement.
GGCCACGTTTATTCCATGCTACTTGTTCACCATCATCCCGGCACCGTACTTCAAGAAATACGGAAAATTACCGGGCGTTGTCGCATTCGTTGAGGGCATTACCGCCGCGGCGATCGGCGCCATTACTGGTTCTGTCATCGTCATCGCCAAGCGCTCCATCATTGATATTCCTACCGCACTCATTGCCTTTGCCACGGTTGCCCTTCTGTGGCGATTCAAGAAGTTGCAGGAGCCGGTCATCATCGTCGCTGCAGCCCTACTCGGTCTCGTGCTGTATCCATTGCTGCATACCTAATCTGAAGGAGTTCCATCATGTTCTCTCGCGCTGCTGTCTCGATTGCACTTGCCTCGCTCACTTCTGTCGCCTCTGCCCACGCATCGGCCTTTGACACAACGCCCATCGAGAAGGCGACAGGAATGAAAGGCACTTACAACGCTGCTGAAAATGTCTACAAAGTGACAAAGCCGCGCCCGAACCTGGCCGCCATAGATGGCTGGAAAATCCCGCCGTTCCTCGGGGTCAGTTCCTATGCCGCCTTTACACCCATGGGGAACAACCAGGTCATGGTCATGGGCGACAACGTTCTGAACGAAGACGAAGTCGGGCCAACAATGAGCGCCGCCCTGGAAAATGGCCTGGAAGTTACGGCCCTGCACAACCATTTCTTCTTTGATCAGCCCAAGCTCTACTTCATGCATATTGGTGGCATGGGTGACGCGAGCCAGTTAGCGGCAGCCGTCAAGAAAGTGCTGGATGCTCCTGAGCGCGTCCGCTCAGCCCAAGCGGCGCCTGCAGCAAAGTTTCCGGCTAGTCCCGCGCCGGCGGAAAGTCACATTACCGGCGGCCCTCTTGAAACCATTCTTGGCAAAAAAGGAGAAAGCAATAACGGCATGTTCAAAGTGAGCTATGGCCGCCCTGTCAAGATGCATGGCGTGACCATGGGGGATGCGATGGGTGTCAACACTTGGGCTGGGTTTGCCGGAACGGATGACAGTGCTGTTGTGGATGGTGACTTTGCCGTGCTAGAAAATGAACTGCAGCCGGTGCTGAAATCGTTGCGAAGCGCAGGCATCAATATTCTGGCGATCCACCAGCACATGACTAATGAAGAGCCCAGGACACTCTTTCTTCATTACTGGGGACAGGGAAAGGCCCAGGACCTCGCCAAGGCGGTACGCGCAGCAGTCAGTTTAACCTCGACCAAGATCTCCCCGTGAGGGTAAGGCCATGGTAGCGCGCTTCTCAACCTGTGAATGCGCTACGCGCATGGCTGACGCGAGTCAGGAAATGGGCCGGTGTAGAAATGCCAGTCGCCACCACATTCGAAAGGGTATGGCCATGAAATTGATCACGCGTGAAGAGAGCAGTTAAAACCGGAGGCACCGCCAAGCTACGCATTGGCAGTGATCGTCCTTCGTTTCTTCTGTGATGGGTCGTCGTCGATCAGGCATGTCACGCATTTTCAATTCGCCGTTGTGCACCGCTACCCGAACCTGAACAAGAAGGTGTGTCCCCTTATTTGTCCAACGCATCGGCCGCTTCTTCGCACAACGCAAGCTGACAACTTCATTGACCGCCGATTCAGCAATGCTGCTACAGATCGGCATGCCGCACCTATAACGCCATCCGTAGTTAACCAGGTATTGGGCATTGGATTCGAGGTACCAATACGTCCTCCGCAGACTCCACCATAATGCCCTGCACTGTGCGTCCTCTGGCGCGAGGCTAATCGCGTCATGATCGCTTTTCAGTCTTTCCACTGCTTCGCAACTCTTGCCATGCCACGTCAGCCATTTCGCCGACGCGATCTCATCTTGTACTGAGCGCCCGTTGGATGCTGCCAGATTGGGAAACTTTTGCGCCGATTGTTCGATCGCACGAAATTTTATCGCGATGTGAAACCGGTCCAGAATGCGGGTCAACGGTCTATGGGACCCGCCGACTGCTTTTTCAAACTCGCCTGCGCCGTCTGAGACGATGGTGATCTTTTGGTCCTGCGCAGCGCCCTGCTCGAGAAAAAATTGTCAGGCGTGTCGCTGCCGATTTCACTTCCCGCTTGACGTAGCCATACACTTTCCGGCTGCCATTGTGGCGGACCGCCCGACCGGCAATGACATCTACGTGTCGCCCAGTGGCCGGAACCCGCTTCGACGGAAAATACGGGGCAAGCTTGGCTTCGTCTTGCTCCTCGGGCGACGGGCGGTGGCGTAACCATGCGGAATCCACTGCCAGGGGGAAAATCTTGACCCTGCTATTTGCAGGCGGACGGGCGCGTTCTCCACGAATCGCCCTTTCGGTGACGTCGTCCAGTCCTTGACCGACCGCCCATACGCACTTCCTGAAGCCGGAGATGGAGATCGCTTGATCGAACGGCAGAGTCTCTTACCAGAGTGCCGTGGCGACCCCATACGGCAGGTGCGCAGCCCACCTGAACTAAAGGTATTTCAGTTCTGGACTGAGGCGTCCCGGAAGTGCATTTGCAAACGGGCTGAATGGCTTGCTGCCCCTGTCCTGAATACATTTGCAGACATGCAGCTGAGGGCTGTCGATGATCATCTTGCCAAACACCGTTCGATAGCGGATCATATACTTGGCCTTGATCGACAAGGCTGCGTCGCACTGCAGAAAATTTCGGGAAGCGGTCACGGAACCGTGCGCTTGTTCGGTGACCAAAGCACGCTGCGCTTCGTACATCAGACGTTTGCCTTCAGCCAAGCTCAGCCCCAACTGGTTCAGTTCACCATCGGCGCGTTCAAATTCAGCTAATCGGATTGGTACGCTACCGCCGGCATTGTCTTCTAGTAGCCTGACAGGGGACATTTTTCGGTTTTGAAGCGATCTAACGGAAGACTGTCGTGAAGGAGATCGCAATGAACCGAACATATGTGCTGAAGTTGACAGCGGACGAGCGCGGCTGGCTGGAAGGCATCGTACGCACCGCCAAGTCGGCCGCGTGGAAAACTCGGCATGCCAACGCATTTCTGAAGATGGATCGCGGCGAGCAGGGACCGGCCTGGAAAGATGCTCGCATCGCCGAAGCCTTTGGCATGAGCAGGCGCGTCCTGGAGAATTGACGCAAGCAGGCGGTCGAAGAAGGACCGCGGGAAGTGCTGGAGCGGTACTATCCGACCCGTCCCCAGTGCCGCAAGCTCGATGGGCAAGCCGAAGTGTAATTGGTGAAGCTGGCGTGTTCGCAAGCGCCGGGTGAGCACACCGGCTGGACCTCGAATTTGTTGTCCAACAAGCTCGTGGAATTGGATGTCGTAACGTCGATTTCGCGTGAAACGGTGCGGCGCACGCTAAAAAAACGACCCCAAGCCGTGGCTAAAGCAGCAATGGTGCATCGCGCCGGAGCGCGATGCCGACTTTGCGGGCCAGATGGAGCAAGTGCTGGAAGGGTATTGCCGGCCGGACGAGGCACGCCATCCGGTCATTTGCAGATGGATGAACAACCCAAGCAATTGATTGATCAAGTACGCATGCCGACGCCAGCCAGCCGGGCGCGGCGGCCAGGGAAGATGTCGAGTATGTTCGGCACGGCATGTGCGTGGTGTGAATGTTTGTCGAGCCGCTGGCAGGATGGCGTGCCGCATCGGTGACGCTTTGCAAGACTGCGATGGATTGGGCCCATCAAGTGCGCGCGGTGGTTGAGGCACCGATGCACGGATAAAGCTGAAACACCTTTATCCGAAAATTGAAGAGTGACGGACTACTAGGCTCGCCTCGATAACCATCCGCATCACTGTGCAATTATTGTTATTAAAACAATAAATTTACCGCCACATTCGGTTGAACGGTTGCATCCGGTTTTAACTGCTCTCCTCTATGTCTGAGGACGACAAGGGGTTAAACCCCGGAATAGCTGGCTGTTGACTCCATAAATCTGATCCGGCGTTCCACAGGCAGAGGTCGCAAGCGATGAGACTAATCGGCTGCGACCAACGCCTTTGCGAGGTGTCGCAATAGCGCTCCACCGTCCCCGCCCCAGGCGCAGCCGTGCATGCAGGCAAGCGTGCTTGGCTTCTCGGCTGCCAGACGCGCCAGTGTAGCCGCCGTGGTCGGCGCATGGGCGAAGTAGTCCATCGTCTTACGAAACGCTTCACTGGGTCCCAAGATGTCCGTCTGCGTGAGCGCCTGCGCGCCGCTGCTCGGCTGCGTGAACAAATCACCACAGAAGAGCGTGCGTGTCTGCGTATCCATCATCAACCCAGCTTCCCAGCCATGCGGCACATGCGGGGTGTCGAACCAGCGCATCGTGTGGGCGCCAAGCTCCAGAAGTTCACCGTCAGCCATAACACGCGGCGGGCGATCTGCCAGGTCGTTTATTGAGACCAAGGCCGCGATCCGCCCACACAGCGGCACCGCGTTCGGCGCAGCGGCAAGCAGCTCGTTCATAGCCCCACACTCGTCGGCCTCAACGTGCGACAGGCCGATGTAACGCAGGCGACCGAGGTCGATCACCTGAGCGATGGCGTGGCTGACTACGGGGAACATCCCGCGGGGTCCCGTATGGAACAGCAACGCCTCGTCGTCGACGACGAGATACTGGTTGAAGTTAAAACTCTGGCCCCCTGGCAAATCGACAGGAGTATTGATCCGGTAGATACCGGTGGCGACTTCGTTGACACTGGTACCTGTTTGCGGGTTCGTAACCATCGCAACCTCCAATGTTTAATTGTCAATGAGAAGAAAATGACATACTCAAGTCTTCCAGAACGCTACTTCGCCGTGGTCACCCAGCTGCCGGCACGGAAATATTCAGTTTCAACGGAGAGAGGTGATGAGAAGAAGACCTCCGCTCACAATCAACGCGGCACCTCCTGCCGTTGCGATAGTACGGCCACCCGGCACCAGTTTTTCCACGAGGACGTAAATGGTAATCCCGACGATCCAGAGCAAATTCATCATGCCCCCGACGTACAGTAGTAGCATCAGCGCCCAACAGCACGCGACGCAATAGGCACCATGCCACATTCCTATTTTCAACGCGCCTGTTTTACCTGTATGCCAGTGCAGCATCAAAAAATCAAGCGGCGACCGACAGGCCCGAAGACATGAATATTTCAGCGGCGTTACTTGGTAAAGACCTGCAGCGAACAGCATCGCCCCGGACAGAGCAATGTTAGTCGCTTCCATCATGGATGACAGAAAGCCGGTCCATTCCAACAGGAACTGCAGGCAAACGGCTATCACACTGAAGCCTGCCCACACGGCCAGGTATCCCAAAGCAAACAGCATGGGGGCAACGAAGCCTCCCGTATTGCCGCGCCGGCAAATGTGACTATAAAGAAGAATCGCAGGTGTCGCGCTGGGCAGCATCATTGCTGTCATCATAACTAGCCACATGAAAAACATCGTCACCGCGTGTGGAATCGTCCAGGGCCAAATGCTCATGGCCATGGTCATTCCGCCCATTTCCTGCATAGTCCCTGCGCCTGCTATCAGATAGGCCCAGCTCAGGATGATGACGCTGGCCAGAGCCAGCCATACCACAAGCTTTTCTCGCTGCCGGGCGGGGGCTAGGGAAGGGACGGCTAACATATTCGCAAATGCCAATCACTGCTTATTTATGCAGCTACCCCTTCGGGGGTCTGTATTACATTGGCAAGAGTGCTGTGGCTTGCCTTGCTGTCAAATGTGATTGCGCCGGTACTTCGGATATCCGCCGAGGCGATCTCGCCTTCGATATGCTCGAAACCCTCTGGCATGACGACCCTAATGCGGTGCGGCAACCCGGTCACAGGATTCTTGATCGGGCTCGTGCTCGACTCCAGGATGTCCGGTACAACTACTCGGGCAGTACGTGCATCCTTGTTGAACTCGAAAGTAATCGCCGCAAAAACAGGATCATGCATTTTCGTGACGATCAGGCTGAAGATATGAAACAAGGTGCCTTCCGCGGAATGTTTGCCCGACATGATCTGGAACAGTGCGTCGCGCTGCTCAGGCGTTGCCCTTTCATCCATAATTGGTTGTGCTTCTCCATTTCCTTCATGCAGCGCGCCGGGAAAATGCACGACGACGAAAAAGGTCAGGCCATCAAGTTTAATGGCCTGGAAGTGACCACTTCCGAGATGCATGCCAAGGAAACCCTTGCATTCACCGTTCGTCGGCCTGGCGTTAAAATCGCAGGGGCACCCCCACGCGCAATTACAACTCTTGAGCCACTCACCTTCCAATCTCCAGTCAACCTGTGTCATGACATTCTCCTTAACTAATCGTGTCATTAGCGCCTCTGGCGTGCGTTGCCAACTAACGTGTGAAATATTTTCTATCTCAGCGCTTCGGCAGTAGTCGGCTCAATCACGCGCCGTACCGGGGCGACGCTCGTAACAGGAAAATCGTCCTGCTGCGCATGCGCGAGGATCATATCTTTGTTGGGCGCAATGTAGACACAGTAGATCTTATTGTCTGTTACATAGCGTTCCTGCCATTGGATTTCCGGTCCAAGCCTGCGAAGGAAATCGCAAGATTTTTGCGCAATTTGCTGCAACTCGGCGGTGGATAATTTGCCTGCGCCGGGAAAATCGCGTTCGTTGACATATTTAGGCATGGAAGTATCCAGTTATCGAAACATTCTGAATGCCGCTCGAGATCACACTTATCAAGTGTAGTTGCTTTTTTATTAAACACAAGTGCTCCTGCCCCTCCAGATTAATCCGGCGCTAAATAGGGTCTGCCCGACTATCAATCATGACTGACCGCTTTCAGCCGAACTCCGTCTGACCCCAACTGGCGTTATGACCCTGTATAGCGGACATGGGATTTCCGCAAAGCGGCCATTCACCGAATGGATTCTGAGACGGCCGAGCGAAAGCCAGGTCGCTCGCTGAAACTCGTTAGGCAGCGTGTCTATTTCTTCTATTCCTTGCTGGCCTTCTTTACCTCAATATTCATAACATGGCATTCAACCGTGCCAAGGTTTTCTACGCTATGGCTCTCAGAATCACGCCAACTCGCCTCACCCCCTTTGAATTCCACTTCCTGGCTCTTGCCGTCAGGTGCAGAAAACCGCACCTTGCAAGGGGTCAGTGCAACCGCCACGTAGCCAGGGTGAGAGTGCATTGGCGACTTGCCTCCGGGCTTCAAGTGGATGTCTAACACGCGTACATACTGGTTGTCCGACGTTACTTTGTAAGCCTCTGGCGCCACCTTGGCTGGATCCTGCGCCAGAGCCGCGCCTCCTGATAAAGTCAATAACGCGGCGAGAAATGAAGCGTGGGCTATAAGATCGAGCTTTGACATGGACTTCCTCCTATTGGTCTTTCAACGGTGAAGTGCTATTTCTCTTATGCTCGTAGCGTCTTATCTCACTTCCTGAGCATAGACATGCTGCGCGCGATACGCCATATAAAGAAACCTTAGACTAGGGGAGCGCCGAATGCCAGCGAGCGAAGAACATACTAGATGATGTAGCACAACCCCCGCCGACATACGCAGCGCCTTCCTGACATAGAGTGGGAACACTATCGAATGGAACTTCACGCCCGTGCCGGAGCGGTTGTGCACCTTGGGTACCTTGACCGCCACGGGGCTGGCTGCCGTCAACACGTCACGCTCGGGCAGATAGCCATGGCGCACAAGCCCCTTGTGCCTGACAGGGTTCTGACGTTGGGATACTGCTCCAGCAGCGCCGCTGGCTCTATGTCAATGACTTGCTGAATAACTTGCCGCGCGCCACGGGGCGCACCGGTTCGTCCAGCGACACACCAATTTCCGGTGGACCAATTCCCGCTCCTTGCTTATCCTTCTGCATGGTGAAGGTTGCTCTTGTTATCGCTACTTTGTCAGCTTGAGAAAGCTGATGCAAAATAAGGGCAGGAGGTACCGCTGCCATGTCGAGTTCTCGTGCCTGTCCCTCTGCACCTGGACCTCTTGAAGATTACGCAGTGCAATTCGACGCACTGTTCAATCGCCTTTCACAACGGCAAAGCTTTCGTACTTAGTCCGCGCTGAAAAATCGTTTTGACCGAGTCACGATGCGGGCGGAAGCTTGATATGAGGGTGCGGAATTTGCAAGGTTCGGCTGGTGTCATATGCGTTTTCCTGCAAATTTTGATGAGGCCAACATG
>NZ_JACYOX010000059.1 GCF_015352955.1 Noviherbaspirillum soli | reverse complement strand
CGCGCATCGGCACGCGGATGTCCGGGCGCGAGCCTTCGACATAGACCTTGCGGGAATTGGGCAGCGGCTGGACTGCGGCTTCGTCCACCTGGGCGGTGGCGGCGAGAAAGTGCGGATTGGCGTTCATATGGCTCCTTGGCGAAAACTAAGAAGCGAAGGAGCAAGGGAAAGATGGCGCGCATTCCAATTGCTTCCCTTCGCTGGCATTATCCAGATCAGGTTTAAGGGTATTTCTCACCCGGCAGTTGCCTGATTAAAAAACATCAGATATGCCAGGACCCCTAGCGTTGCCGGCAGACCGTTCCCGGTGTGCCGGCGCTAATAGTATTAAGTCATCTATGCTGTGCTCGTCTGCATCCCCGGTCTTGGGCGGCCACGAGGCATCCCTGTGAAAGCGAAATCGACCTCGGGCTCGCGGCCGCTGACGATATCGGCAATCGCTCGTCCGGATCCGCAACCCATAGTCCAGCCCAGCGTCCCATGTCCGGTATTAACGAAGATGTTGCTGAACCGGGTTTTGCCGATATAAGGGACATTTGAGGGCGTGAGCGGACGCAGGCCCGACCAGTATGCAGGCGTATCGTAATCGCAGGCATTGGGGAAGAGTTCGCTTACGCGGCGCGTGATTGCCTGGCATCGGGCGTCGTTCAATTCCCTCGTATAGCCATTGAGTTCACAGGTGCCAGCCACGCGCAGCCGGTCGCCCAGTCGTGAAAATACCAGCTTGAAGCCATCGTCAGTGAGCGACACGGTTGGCGTGGCATGCGGATCAGTGATCCGATAGGTCGCCGAATAACCCTTGCCGGGATAAATGTGCAGATGAATGCCGAGCGGCTTGAGCAGCGGCGCGGAAAAGCTCCCGGCCGCCACGACGTAAGCATCTGCGCGCAGAATCTCATGCCGTCCCCGGGGGTCGATAATCTCCACGCCGCCGGCCCTTGCATCCGCGCCATCGCTTTCAGTTACAAGACGAGTGACCATCGTGTTGAATCGGAAGTCCACGCCCGCCGCAGCGGCCCTCGCTGCCAGCGCAGTAGTGAATCGATGGACGTCGCCGGATTCATCCGTCGACGTGAAATCGCCACCGACGATTTTTTTCCGAAGATGTGCCAGCGCCGGCTCCACGCGAATCACGCCATCCGCGTCAAGTGAATTCCGCGGACATCCCAGTTCGCGCATTAGCGCAGCAGCATGCTGCGATTTGCGAAACTCTTGTTCATCCGTATAGAAGTGCAGGATGCCGCGCTGCTGGGCATCATAAGCGATTCCTGTTTCACTTCGAACTGCTTGCAGGGTTTGGCGGCTATATTCGGCGATCGACACGATTTGTCGAATGTTTTCAGCGACGCGCCCCGGCATGCATTCTCGCAAAAATCGCAAGCACCAGCTCCACTGTTGCAGGTCCCACCGCAAGCGCAGCAGAAGCGGGGCATCCTCCCGTCCCGCCCATTTCAGCACCTTCAGGATTGTTGCGGGATTTGCCCATGGTTCAGCATGCGATACCGAGATCTGGCCGCCGTTTGCATAGCTGGTTTCCATCGCCGGCCCCGGTTGACGGTCCAATACAGTCACATCGTGTCCGCCTTTCATCAGGAACCAGGCAGACGCCGTACCGATGATGCCCGAGCCGAGAACGATGACTTTCATGGAAGTTCCTCACAGGGTTGCTAAACTCAGCGGCTCAACAGCAGTGAGCAAGCGACAAACATTGCGATCCAGACGGTCTCCATCGCCAGCATGAACACTGGACGCCATCCCAGCGACGCTAGTGATTGAAAGGACGTCTTTACACCAAGGGCGGCAATGGCAGTGACCAGGCATGCACGGGAGGCATCGTTGATCAAGCTGGTCGCCTGGTGTGGAATGACCCCGACGCTGTTGGCCGTCACCAGCCAGACGAAGCCGATCAGGAAGAACGGAACCAGTGGAGGCGCGCCAACTTCCGTTTTGCCATTCCTGTTTTTAAAGAGTATGGCAACGATCAATACAACGGGTACGAGACAGGCAACCCGCGTGAGCTTGACGAACGTGGCGACATCCCCGGTGTGGTTGGAGATCAGGTAACCGGCGCCGACGACCTGAGCAACGTCATGGATAGTGCCGCCAATGAATACTCCCGCTTCGGTCATGTCGAGGCCAAGTAGATTGACCACCAGTGGATAGACGATCATTGCCAGTGTCGACAGCGTTGTCACGCCAACCACCGTTAGCAGAGTAAATTTTTCATTCTCTTTGGTTTGGGGAAGCACCGCTGAAATAGCGAGTGCAGCCGATGCGCCGCAGATTGCCACCGAGCCGCCCGATAACAGTCCTTCGGTGACAGGGCGCTTGAGCCACCGCGCCAGCAGATATCCAAAACAAAGTGTTGTGATAAGCGCGCAGATGACGGTAGCGAGCGGTGCGATACCGATAGAAGCGATCTGTCCAAACGTAATGCGTACGCCCAGTAGCGCAACCCCTGTCCGCAGCAAGACTTTTGAACAGAACTCAATGCCGGGCTGAGCGGTCGGGTCTTTCGCCAGGAAGTGAAATGCAAGGCCAAAAAACAAGGCATAGAGCAATTGCGGCCCGCCGTAACTGTTTGATATGAAAGTGGCGGACAGCGCGATGGTCGTCGCCACTGCGATCCCTGGCCAGTTTCGTCTTACAGATTGCGGACGCCAGATTGCAATGGTCGATGAAAGATAAGGTATGTTCATATTGGAGGGCCGCGAAGTGAACAAACGAAAGGTTGCATGAGACAAATATCCGTCTTATACGGAAATCGGTACAGTGCGTCTCGGTTTTTATAATACACTAGGAGCGCCAATTTTGTCGCAATTTTCTTATTTCGGAACAAAATATTCCGTAAAGTGAATTTAATATTATCTTTGCGGGCCGAGTGGTACTTCTGACAGTCCTGTCAAACCATTCATATAACAATCAGGAAATGAACATTTGTCACTTTAATTGTATATTTGGCTACGTTTCATCAGATTAAAGAGCGATGCATTCATCACAAACCAGGCTCGGAGCCGGGATAATGGTCACCTTTGTCCGTCCAATCTTCCTGGATCAAGATCTCAGGCATGTTGGCGGTAGCTGATTAAGGGCAGTCATTAATTCCACCATGAGTGTCCCGCCTGGTGGATGTTATGCACCTCGGAAGGCGCCTGGATATTGCCGCAACCGGCCAGGTGCAGGAGGACCACAGGCACCGCCCGAGATCCATAACAGCCATTTGACGCCCGAACAGCGGCCTGATCCGCCAGCTGCCGATGCCTTCTTGCCAGCCATGCTAGCCGTCCCTATCGTGGCCGACAGCACTGACGATGCCCGGGGACGGGTCATCGACTCCTCTCACAATCGCAGCTAACGTTTGTTGAGGAAGTCAAAGCCATCCAACGTCACAACCGTCCTGCAGCGTCTGGCATAAGGTATATAAGCAATCGGATAACTGCTTTACCGTGGTGCGGGCATCCTCACGACAATGTAACGCCAACTCGATCGTATTAATGGCAACAAGGCCCGTTTCCGGCCCGAGAAGTCGGTGCGTTTCCTTTACCGCACGGGCTGGCAACACGCTAATGCCTAATCCGTTTGCCACTGCTGACTGAATGCTCGCCAAGCTCGTGCTGCAATAGCTGATGCGCCATCGGCGCCCACAAGAGCTTAGCCTTGACATCATTTCATCCCGATATAGTCCATGAAGCGGGAATACGACCAGCGGAACGGGATCCCGCTCCAGTGCAGGAAATTTTTGGCTGTCTATCCAGCAAAGACGCTCCGGCCACGAAGCAACGCACTTTTTGCTTCCAACCTTTTGCTTCACAAGAATGATGTCCAATTCCTGCAGTTCATAAGCGTGCTGCAGGCGCGCGCTGAGGTCTGATGTGACGTCCAGCCGAACATGCGGCCTGTTCCGTGAGAAATCAGCCAGCACATGGGTCAGCACGTCAGCGGCGAAATCTTCTGGCACGCCGAGCCGGATCACGCCCTCACGCAAGTTATTAGCAAGGACATCGCAGGCCTCGTCATTGAGCTTCAGGATGCGTCGCGCATAGCCAAGCAAACGCTCCCCCTCCTCAGTCAGCACAACGATCCTGTTGCTCCTGTCTAGCAGGATTGATCCCGTACTTTCTTCCAGCCGCTGAATCTGCTGGCTAACTGTAGATTGCGTGCGATGCAAGCGCTCAGCCGCACGGGTAAAGCCGCCGCTTTCGGCCACACAGATAAATGTTCTCAATAAGTCAAGGTCAAGGTTGCGCATGATAAGGCGAGACATTCATAGGATGAATCGAATCAATCTTCGCATTTAATTTCACAAGTATTCGTGATCAACCTATTCTCGTCATCACCAATTTGGACGAACGGTCCTGGGTATCGAAACACTCAGATAGTACGGGACCACTGTGCTTTGTGATGATTCTTGCACACGTCAAGTGGTTACGCATTCGCTGCTAGATCAGCCAACCAAGAAAGGGTTTCACCCTTCCAGCCGGAGACAACACTATGAAAAAAATGCTTGCATTTACTGCTATCTTAAGCGCGGCCAGCTTCCCTGCGCTTGCACAGTCTAGCATGACGATTTATGGAATAAACGACATTGGCATCTCTCACGAAAAAAATGGGGCCGCCGCCGGCTCGTCCACCCGGATGGATAGCGGCATCCAATCTGGAAGCCGGCTGGGGTTTAAGGGTGTGGAACCCCTTGGCGGCGGTCTTGCCGCAATCTTCACCTTGGAGAATGGATTCAACGGCGACAGCGGGTCGCTTGGGCAAGGCGGTCTGCTGTTCGGTCGCCAGGCGTGGGTCGGCCTAAGCGGCAATTTCGGGACCGTCAAGCTCGGCCGTCAGAACACGCCGTTATTTGCGACGCTATTTACCATCGATCCATTTGAAACCGGACTGGCAGGCGATCAGTCAAGGATCTTTTCGGCGGGTGGCTTCCGGATGAACAATACGATCAATTATGCTACTCCCTCATTCAACGGGTTGTCTGCGCAGTTCGCCTATGGCATCAGAGAGTTATCGGCAAACTCCACTTCGGCGCGCCAGACCGGGTTCTCGGGACAGTATGCGTCGGGGCCTTTGCTTGCCGTAGTCACCTATCACAATGCGAGCAACCCCGCAGTCATGGGCGGCTCTACAAGCACCACCTTGCTTGCGACAACTTACAACTTCGGGCTGGCAAAGCTCCATGCCGCGTTTGCCGTCAACAAAGGGAATACACAGGCAGGCGACACGGTGCAGGACACGCGTGATGCCATGTTGGGAGTATCAGTGCTCGCCGGAAGCGGGACCGTCATCGCCTCATACATCCGCAAGAACGATAGACGAATTGCTGACGGCAACGCCACGCAGCTAGCGATAGGTTACGTGCACCCGCTGTCGAAGCGGACAAACCTGTACACGTCTTACGCCCGCACCACCAATGAGACAGCGGCACGCTATAACATCGATCAGACCGCGCCGTCCGGAACCTCAGGCAACCTGTTCAATGTCGGTATCCGGCATAAATTTTGATCGACATGCGGCATGGGTGCGCTCGATAGCGAGCTAGCCCAGTCCGGCGCGAGCAGCATGCCCAGCAGCGCGTTTTCCCCAACCGAAGCCGGTTGGGCGGGAACTGGCCCGGGCTGCAGTCACCGTTCCATGCAGCAGTGGACAGCCCTTGAATGCGGCGCCATCACGTCTGGCATCATCATTTGGAACCAGGCTGTGGACTGCCCGGTGGCAGTGAAAATGCAAGCCGGCCGGGCCGGCTTGCATATCGGCGTTAAGAAACGGCGAAGTCCTTCATCAGTCCAGAGTAGGCCTTTGGGAGAGGCGCAGCCCATTCACCGCGCTTGCTGGTTTTCAGACCGAGCTGGACAAGGCTCTCGACAAGCTTTATTGCGGCCGACACGCCATCGATGACCGTGATGCCGAGATCATTTTCAATACTGCTGCATAAGTCGGCCATTCCGGCGCAGCCAAGCACGATGCTGTCGATTTTATCTTCGTTCATCGCTCGGCGGCATTCAGCGAGAATTACTTGATAGGCAGTCGATCCGGTATCTTCCAGGTCAAGTACATTCAGTTCGCAGCTTCGAATGGCGCGGCAGAAGCGCCGCATGCCATATCGGTCGCTCAAATCCCATGCGATCCCGCAGGTGCGCTCCAGTGTCGTGACGATGCCAAATCCGTTCCCGATCATGCTGGCGACATGCATGGCGGCTTCTGCGATACCGATCACCGGGCCACGTGCCGCTTCGCGCGCCGCGAAGAGTCCAGGGTCGCCGAAGCATGCGATTACATAGCCATCGACACGTTCCGCCTCTCCGCGTCGGATCTCTTCCAACACTCCAGGGACGCTCAGAGCTTCGTCATAATGGCTTTCGATTGATGCCGGACCCATCATGGGGGACACTGCTGAAATCTCAGTCCCCGGAGCCGCAGCGCGGCGCGCGCACTCCCCAATCTTTCGGGTCATGCTGTGAGTCGTATTCGGATTAATGACCTTGATTTTCATGTTTTTCAGATTTTCAAAAGTTGAGCGGTCAGTCGGCTGCGCCCGCCCGTAGCGCAAGCGCGGAGAGAAACTGGTCGACTACCACTTCTTCCTGGCAGCGTTGCTGTGAGATAAAGACCAGCTGGGACGCAGGCGCAGCGGATCCCCAGGATGGCCCGTCGCTAAGGGACCAGCGCTTGCCGACAAGCTGGAACACGGTTTTCCGGGATGGATTTTCAACCGTGTATAAAATCCCCTTTGCGCGAATGATTGCTCTGGGCAGCGAAGCAATGACCGCCTCGAGTTCCTTCAGATGGAACGGTTCGTCAGTGCAGAGTGACCATGATCGATAAAGACTGGCATGGCGATGTGTTGGATGCAGGTCGGCAGGGACTATGTCAGCTGACAGCATGTGTGCGCCCCCGATGCCGAGCAATATGGCTGGGTCCACAATTCCATTGATGCTGTCCACGACGTTGGCATCCGGCGCTGTGGTCGCAAGCCAGGCATGCAACTGGGCTCGTCCGTCCGTGCCCGCCAGATCCATTTTATTCAGTACGATCACATCGGCGGCACAGAGTTGACGAAGCACCGTATCACCCACGTACTTGTCCGTGCTCTGCTCACGCACCAATTCTGCATCTGCGAGGGTGATGATGCTATCGAGCTTAAATGCGTCACTCGACATGCCGATCTGTGCAATGTTCCATGGATCAGATACGCCGCTCGCCTCGATGATCAGATGTTCGGGCTGGTCGGGCCGCTGTAGAAGATCGAGGAGGGTAGCCATCAAGCTGTCGCCGATAGTGCAGCACATGCATCCATTGGCCAAGCTGATCGTCTCCCCGTCTTGCGCGACGATCAGTTCCTTGTCAATGTTAATGCTGCCGAAATCATTGACGATAACGGCGACCCGGCGCCCGGATTGGCAAGATAGCACGTGATTTAGCAGCGTCGTTTTACCCGCGCCGAGGAAACCGCTGACGATGGTCAGCGGAATAGCCGCTTGTGGGGAATTCATAGCTGAGGGGCGGCAAACACAGTGCCGCCTAACACCGTTCCCCACACGGGTATATCCCTCAGGTCATCCGGGGGCACCAAAGTCGGATCCTGCTCTAGCACTGCGAAGTCCGCTCTCTTGCCTACTTCGATGCTGCCAATCTCATGTTCCAGCTTGAGAGTGTAGGCCGCGCCAAGCGTTACGGCATGCAAGGCATCGGATATGGAAATCCGTTCCGCTTCGCCGAGCACACGCCCGGATGCGGTCTTGCGATTGATTGCACACCAGGCGCTGAAGAGGGGCCCGATAGGCGAAATGGGTGCATCGGAATGCAAAGCGTAATGGACACCGCTAGATTGCGCGGTACCTGCAGCATCCATTCGTCTCGCGCGGTCTGGCCCGATCGTAGTCGAGTAATGCGCGTCACCCCAGTAATACACATGGTTGATGAACAGATTGGCACATACGCCGAGCCGCGCCATGCGTTGAAACTGGAAGGCATCCGCCATTTGGCAATGCTGCAAAGTATGGCGATGGTCCCGCCACGGGTGCTCTGTCAGTATCTTGTCAAGCGAATCCAATGTCACATCAGTAGCTTCATCACCATTGGTATGAATGTGCGCTTGTACACCGGCCTTGTGGTAGACCGATAGAATTTGCGTCAATTGTTGCGGTGCGACCATCCATAGCCCGTTAGGCTTGCCATTGAAGTAGCCCGGCCATCGAAGGCGCGCAGTAAATCCCTGGATCGAGCCATCGACCGCAACTTTGACTGCTCCGAACCGGAGCTTGTCCGTATTCATTTTTTCGAGTTTTTTGATCAGCGCGACACCTTCTTCCGGAGATTGGTATCGTGCGCCCACGGCTGGCACAATCCGGATCGGGAAGTCCTGGTCAGACGTAACCGCCGTCAAGTTGGCGAGATTCAAAGGCGTTATCTCGGTGAGAAGATCTGCCGCAGTAGTAACGCCCGCAAGCTGAGCAACACGACCGAAGTTCCAGATTCCAGCCTTTTCGTGCGCAGCGGCGAAGAATGCGTTGCCGATGATTCTGAATACCATGAACATGGCTGCAAAGGTTTGCAGTTCGCCGGTAGGGTTACCTTCGGCATCGCGGGCTATGCCATCAACAGCAGACGCTGCGCTGATCCCCGCGGCTTTCAGCATCGAACTGTTGACCGTCATCACAATGCCGCTGGTATGCAGCACGGCGATTGGGCGTGACGGCGATACGCGGTCGAGGTCGGCGGCCGACAGGCGCGGTCCTTCAATAAAAATTGGATCGAAGCCCCAGGCGAGAAGAGCCTGCTGAGGATCGTGCAGTTCCTGTTCGGCTGCGCAGAGCCTTTCGGCAACCGCGTCGAATGACTTTAAGCCTTTCCACAGACGGCCGTCCGGGCCGCGGCGATCATAAAAACCGATATAGGCAAAATTCCAGATGCCGCCTTCCTGGATATGACTGTGGCCTTCCACCATGCCGGGCATCAAGACCTTTTGATCGAACCGGTTGTCGAGGTGATACTCGCCCCAGCCCTTCAGATCATCGAGAGTGCCCACACCAAGGATGCGCCCCTCCCGCACTGCCACATGAGTCGCCACCGGCTGGCGGGGATTCATGGTCAGGATTTTTTTTGCTGAAAAAATTGTTGTGTTTGCCATTTTGAAGTCAGTAAGGTAGACAAGGAAGCGAACTACAGGTAAAGACGTGGATGTGGCGTTGCGCCGGTGTCGTCGATGAGATGGCAGGCGACCTCCCTGCCTAGCGGGCCGACGGCGCGCAACTCCGGGGCGCGCTCCCTGCAGCGCGACACGGCAAATGGGCAGCGCGGCGCAAATCGACAGCCTGGGGGCGGGTCAATTGGATTCGGCGGATCACCTTTGAGCTGGATGCGCGTACCCACGCGCGTACGCGACCCGCCCAATGCGGGAACGGCTGACATCAGCGCCCAGCTGTAGGGATGGAGCGGATGGTCGAAGAAGGCATGCCTCGGCGCTCTTTCAACAATGCGTCCCATATACATGACGGCAATCTCGTCGCACATGTGTTCCACGACAGCCATGTCATGCGAGATAAAGAGATAGGTTAAGCCCATCTCTTTTTGAAGCTTTTGCAGCAGGTTGAGGGTCTGCGCCCGCACCGCCACATCAAGCGCGGATACCGGCTCGTCGCAGATGACCAGGTCAGGCTTTGAAGCCAGTGCACGGGCAATGTTGATGCGTTGACGCTGTCCACCGGAGAATTGGTGGGGAAACAGATGCTGCTGCTCGGGGCGCAGGCCTACGCTGCGGAAGAGTGCCGCCACCCGTTCGTCGCGCTCGGCGGGTAACCCTATGTTCATCTGATCAAGCGGCGCGCGCACTGCGGCACCGACCCGGACACGCGGATTGAGGGAAGAGTAGGGGTCCTGAAAAATAATTTGCAGGTTCCGGCGCACCCTGCGCAGATTCGTGCCTTCCAGATGAGTTATTTCCTGGTTGGCCATTGCGACCGAGCCGGAAGTGATCGGCGCGAGCCGCATGATCGATAGCGCGGTGGTGGTTTTGCCTGATCCGCTTTCTCCCACGATGGCCAGCGTCGTGCCGCGCCGCACCTTGAATGACACCCCATCTACAGCATGCACCACGGAAGGCTTCGCAAACAGGCTTCCTTGCCGTCGAAAATGGACCTTCAGATCTTTTACAACAAGCAATGTCTCATTGTGCGTCATGTTTCAACCTCCTCTTTTGCATGCAGCCAGCAGGCTGCATGGTGATTTGAGCCGACGTTTATCGTGGGCGGCATGTGGTCGTCGCAGCGTCTCTCGCGCGAACTGCATCGGGCCGCGAAGGGACATCCCTGGTTCAGTTCCCAGAGCGATGGCACCATTCCAGGGATCTCCGGCAGGGGCTTGCGTGCGTCGAGGCTGTCGGGATCAAGTTTCGGAATGCAGGCGATCAAGCCGCGTGTGTAGGGATGCTGCGGATTCGACAAGATATCGCGCGTGTAACCGGACTCAATAGTTCGCCCGCCGTACATCACCACGACACGGTCCGTCATTTCGGCAATCACCCCCATGTCGTGGGTGATCAGCATGATGGCGGTCCGGGTCTTATCTTTTAGATTACGCAACAAATCAAAGATTTGCGCTTGCACGGTGACGTCCAGCGCAGTCGTCGGTTCGTCGGCGATCAACACGCTCGGCTGACAGGCCAATGCCATTGCGATCATTACGCGTTGGCGCATGCCCCCGGATATCTGGTGCGGGTATTCGTCGACTCTGTATTCGGCGCCGGGGATGCCGACAGCGCGCAACATCTCGATGGAACGAAGGCGAGCCTCTGCAGCGCTGATGCCAAGATGAAGTATCAAGGTTTCGCTGATCTGATCACCGATAGTGAATACCGGATTGAGAGATGTCATGGGCTCCTGGAAGATCATCGAAATCTCGTTGCCGCGCAGCTCGCGCATGCGACGTGAGGTAGCCTTGGTCAGGTCTTCCCCTTTGAACATGATTCGACCGCTGCTAACGTGGCCTGGCGGCGAGGGTATCAGCCCCATGATCGCAAGCGAGGTGATGCTCTTGCCACACCCGGACTCACCAACAATGCCAAGAATCTCCCCCTGTGCGAGGGTAAAGCTCACGTCATTGAGAACAGTCGCCTTGCCGCGTTTGGTGGAAAATTCAACCTTGAGGCCGCAGACCTCAAGCACATTTTCGTTGTTCATTAGCGCTCCCTCAGTTTGGGATTCAGGGCATCGTTAAGCCCATCTCCGATAAGGCTTACCGACAGCACAGTGACGAATATGGCAACACCCGGGAAGGTTACCGGCCACCATGCTTCGAGGATATGGTCGCGGCTGGCGCCAATCATCAGCCCCCAGCTCATGGAATTCGGATCGCCCAAGCCGAGGAAATCCAGTCCGGCAGAGAACAGGATGGCAACACCGACGCTCATCGTGGCAGACACAATGAGGGGGGCAAGCGCGTTTGGCAGGATGACGCACCAAATGATCCGCTGGTTTTTCGAACCGATCGCCCGTTCGGCGGTGACGAACTCCATCTGCTTCAACTTGAGGAACTCGCCCCGCGTCAGTCGGGCCACGCCTGGCCAGCTTACCGCGCCAATCGCCAGTGCAATCGTAGTAAGCGTTGGAGAGAACAGGGTAACAAACACCATCGCAAACAGCAGCGCGGGAAGAACCTGAAAAAATTCCGTCACCCGCATGAGCACTTCATCAATCATGCCGCCGTAGTAGCCAGCGTAGGCGCCAAGTGAAATACCGATGAATATGCTCAGCAAGGCAGCGGTGGCGCCGACGGCCAGTGTTGCACGCCCGCCGTACAGAATGCCGACTAGCACATCGCGTCCGAGATAATCGGTGCCCATCCACAATCCTTCTTCCAATGTGGGCGGTGTGAGGGGAGCAGATACAATCGAGAACGGGTCCGCATCACACAGCACTGGTCCAAGGAAGGCGATAAGGAGTATTAGTGCAAGAAAAATGACGCCACATATTGCCGAATAGTTCCGGCAAAACATCCTTGCGGAGTCGACTATTGGATGCGGCGCCTTCACTTTGAGAGGGGCTGCAGCCTTGGTCCCGGCAGCAGATCCGCCGGCGTCTATCATGGGGGTTTGAACTTGATTCATGATTACCTCTTGATGCGTGGGTCGGCGATGCGATAGCACACGTCCGTAAGCTGGTTTGCAAGGACGACCATGCAGGCAGACAGAAACAGGATGCCAAGGATCGTCGGCGTGTCGCGGCGAAGAATGGATTCAAAGGCGAGGCGGCCTAGTCCGGGCCAATTGAATACGGTTTCAACAAGAATTGCGCCCGCGAACAGATTCCCGAAATGCAGGCCTGTGATGGTAATTATCGGCAGCAACGCATTGCGCAGGGCATGCTTGTAAAACACCGTCGTTTCACTTAATCCCTTGGAACGCGCGGTGCGGACGAAATCCGAACCCAGTACGTCCAGCATGCTGGCGCGCGCCATCCGGCTGAATTGGGCGAGATAAATGATTCCCAATGTCAGCGCTGGCAACACAAGGTGATGGGCGACGTCGAGCGCATGGGCCATGACACCGCCGTCCTGAACTGCGGCCTGCATTCCGGAAGTCGGAAAAATTGGAAATACGGAAGCAAACAGGATCACCAAAATGATGCCGGTCCAGAAAACCGGAGCGGCATACCCGACCAGTGAAATGACATTGATGGCTTGGCTCAGTAAACCATTCGGACGGCGGGATGCCAGCACGCCTAGCAAAGTGCCGACCACGAGTGAAAATACCAGGGATGTAATGACCAGCAACAATGTTGCCGGCACTCGCTGAAGAATTAGGTCGGTGACAGGCAGGTTGAAATAGTAGGAGTGACCAAGGTCACCGCTGGCAAAGTGGCTGAGATAAACGCCGAGTTGATGCAGCAGACTTTGATCGAGGCCATATGCGTGACGCAGTTGCGTACGCAGTTCTTCGGTCATGCCACCCATCGCCCCTGCGAGCGTTTCGACTGGATCTCCAGGCGCAAAGTGGATCAACAGGAAATTGAGTACGATGACCGCGAGCACGAGTATCAGTGCAGCCGCTAGCCGCTGTAAGAGAAATTTAATGGATTGCATGGTCGCTCTTGATTGGACGAAAGATAATGATGCGTACGACGGACCGCCCCATAGCTCACCGGCTTGGAGCAGCCGGCCTGACGGTCCATCGTAGTGCAGCTGCGCAATGCCCTTATTTTGCGGCTTGGTCCCGATAGACCTCGTCCAGAGGGGCCAGCATTCCCCAGATCGTGGTCGGCGGATTTCGAAGCGACTTGTTGTATGCGGTGTGGTATGGGATCACGCTGATCCATGCCACGGGCACGTCTTCGGTGACGATCTTTTGGAATTCCGCATAGTCGCTCTTTCGCTTGACCGGGTCCATTTCGCTGGCAGCGTGCGCCAGTAAGCTGTCGACTTTCGGATTGCTATAGGATTGGGTGTTCGACCAGATGATATTGCGGATATTGGAGGACAGATAGGTACGATGCACCCCGATCACTGGGTCGCCCCAATTGAATACCGCATCCATCGTCATGTCGAAGTCATGCGCGGCGATGCGGTTGGTCCAGGTTGCAAGGTCTGGCGACGCACGCACTTCCACAATGACGCCAATTTTCTTCAACTGTGATTTCAGGTATTCGGCAATGTTTTTCTGGCTTTCGTTTGCCCCAGGCGGGTAGTCAATCGTTACTGTAAATCTCTTGCCGCTCGCATCGCGCTTGTAGCCGGCGGCGTCCAGCATCTCTTCCGATTTTTTCAGGTCGACATCGTACTTCGCGACATCGGCCGAATAGAACGGCGTGCCCTGCACGATCGGTCCCGTAGCCGGGATTGACAAGCCAGCCTGGAGTGATTTTGAAATAAATTTCCGGTCGATTGCATATGAAATTGCCTGGCGTACCGGACGTTCAGACAGCGGCTTGCGCTTCATGTTGAATGCAACCCAGCTCAACGGTCCGATGCCGGAATATCCCTCAGCAGTCACCGCCATTTGCGGCATCTTTGCAAGGCGCTGAATGTCCCGCGCATTTTCCAAGTAACCGATCATCTGAACGTCGCCCCGTTCAGCCGCAATCATCACGTTCGACGTATCCGGATTATTGCTGTAAATAATACGGTCGAGATAGGGGCGGCCCGGGATGAAGAATTTATTGAAACGCTCGAGGATGACGTGCTGGCCGGGCTTGAATTCGACCAGCTTGTACGGACCGCTCCCAACCACACCGACTGAATTGGCTGGATGCGACTTGACATCCTTGCCATCGCCATAAATATGCTTTGGAATGATCGGCACAAGCGCCGGGGTTGACAGTGCTAGCGGCAGTGCTGGATGCGGCGTGCTCAAACGGATTATTACGGTGGAAACATCCGGAGTCTCGACGCGCGTCACTGGGGCAAGCATAGTCTGAAACGGGTGATTTTCCTTCACCGTCATTATGGAGAATGCGACGTCGGCGGAGGTGATGGGCTTTCCGTCGTGAAAGCTTGCATTGTTCACCAGTTTCAAGGTCATCGAAAGCCCGTCCGGCGACATTGACCAGCTTTCGGCAAGATAGGGCAGGAGGTTCCATTTCCCATCGGCGCGCAACAGGCTTGCAAACAACTGACTTCCAGGAGCGCCGGTCGAATTGCCGGATTGAACGGCAGGATTCAAATGGCGCGGAGCCTGAAAGGTGGCGATGGTTAAAGTGCCGCCGCTCGTCGGTTGTGCTGCGAATGCGGTTTGCCCGGCGCATAAGGCTATCGCGAGCATGGCAGCCGCGGGTTTGAAATACTGACGGCGTTTAAGCGCCGTCGCAATATGATGCAGCATGGTTTGTCTCCTTGAGTGGTCTAGTTGAAGATGCTGGTGCTTGTTGCCCGCACATAACGGTTTGTTGACTGGCCTTATTGCTCCAATCGCGTCGTATACGTCGTGGTCCCGCTTATGTTTTTCATTCCACGCCGCCCATGGCTTGTTGATGCGTTTTCGGATCGAATTTAAGAGTGATGATGGAAAGGATTGCGACTGAGGCCGCCAACACGCTCCATGCGGCGTGAAAGCTGCCGGTCATGTCGCGAAGCAGCGCTGTCACGAACGGAGGAAGCGCCGCGATCATGAAGCCGGCGCCTTGTACGAAGGCTGCGAGTTCCCCAGCACGCTGGGCCTGCTTCACGTGGTCCAGCGCCAGGATCAGGCAGAGTGAAAAGGTGCCTCCCAATCCAAAACCGAGCGTCGCAACCCAAAGCCAGGCGAAATGGCCTGGGCTGAGAATCATGCCGGTGTAGCCAATGAATTGTGCAAGCAAGCCCGACATCAGCCATGGCCGGCGGTCGACGCTGCGCCTCGCCATGAACGGCAGGACAAGCGCGGCGACAACCTGCATTGCCGTCATGAAGCCAAGCAGGGTGCCAGTTTGCTGTCTTGTCCAATGATGCTCTGCATAGAACGCCGGGAGCCAGGCGACCATGGTGGTGTAGCCGCCGTTGATCCAGCCGAAATGAATAGCCAGCAGCCAAGCACGTGGGGTTTTATAGAAACGTGGATGCGCCAGTTGACGTGCTCCGAGCAAAGGTGTCGGAATCCGCGTGATGCGCCACCATAGGAGCGCACAGGCTGCAGGGAGAGCCCAGACAGCAAGGCCGGCATGCCAGTCTCCAAGGCGCTGTGCGGTCCATGGTGACAATACCGCGCCCAAGCCGCCTCCGCCCATTAGAGCGGCGGAATACATGCCTATGACGGAAGAAGTACGCTTGCCGTAATTGTGCTTGATGATGCCTGGCATGAGCGCCTGGATAATCGCCACGCCGAATCCTGCGACTAAGGAGCTTAGGATGAGGCCGGCTACAGTATCTGCATAAAATCGGTATGCGCACGCTGCACCGATCGCGCCTAACCCTGTGGCAATCCAGGTGCGTGTTTGCACAATGCCCTGCAACTGCCTGCTCACCAGGCCGACGGTACCCATCATCAGCACGGGGAGTGTCGTCAGCAGTGAAGCAGCTGGATAGGTCATTCCAGTCGAGCTCTGTATATCAGGCAGTAGGGGGCTTAGCGAAGTCAACAGTGGCCGCAGGTTCAATGCCACCATGACAATCAAGCACAACCATGCCAGGCTTGTTGTGCGGCCGTCCGACTGCGCGACCGCGGGCGCTCTAGCCGTGCCCGCCATGAGAGAAAAGGCGTCGCCTCCTTTTGTCAAGGTAGGGATTGGCTCTACAGCATCTGGTTTCATTCGCGACCTGACCTTCGATTTGCATGGAAGCGAGAATAGGGCGGCGCTCATAGATTTGGAAATTAAATAGTTCGATGTTTTTCATTCATTTATCGAATGCTCAGATCATGTAAAGACAAGCCACAAAGTTGTTAAAAGCCAAACTCTGAGAAGCTTTCAACCAGGTTGCTCATACCTATTGATAAAGAATGGAACAAAATGTCTCGTTTGTCGATAAATATTTGACTTGCTCGTCATGCTGGCCTACTATGTTTTAAAACTGGGTCATGCAAATAAAGAAACCATGAGTCAATCACTCTGTCGAGCGAACCACGGCGTGCCGATGTTCTTTCGTGGACACCCCTTCTCTGCAGGAGGGCAATCCGGTGGCGGCTTACGACAATGCTCTTGGCAATCGGGCATTACCAAGAAGGGCAGGCTAGTTGAACAGCAGAAGTTCTCCGGAACGACAGCCGGGTTGAGTTTTACAGCGAATGGACTTTCCGGGCAGCCTGGAAGCTGGCACGCGATCGAGGCGCACAGGGCCGTTCAGGATAGGTTCGTGCTTGGCGGGGCGCTGAAGAAAGGTGCCAAACTGCAAAAGGACGACGCCATAGTAGAGCCAGTCGGCGGAGGGTTCCCTGGTGAACCGGCGCCTCGATGCTTACGGCTTTCACGATGTGCGCATGCCGAAAAAAGCAGAGGTTTAGCTGGACGATTTAGAAATTTTTTACTATTGATGCGTCAGTCAATGACTCGCGGCCTGCCTTCGGCCTGATGCATCTGTTTATCCAATCTTCCCGGCACGATCGGTCCCGAGAAGGAATGTATTAGTCACAGCGGCAAAACGGACAACATCATGGATCGCATTATTCAGCCTACCAAAAGTCAAGTCAGGGATTGGTTGCTCAATCGCCGAATCAATCCAGGACCTTTGCCTGACCACAAAAGTATTTGTCGAGACCTCGGCTGGATCGTTGTCCCGAAAACTGGGCAGCCAGGGGTAGCCATCGACAGCGGCTTCGGCGTATCAGCAGAAATTGTCACGAAAAACAAGACTATCCTTGTCAAGGAATGATTTTCGCGGATTCTTCTTCCAGAACCTTTCTTAATTTCGAGCCAAACAAGTCCGCATTTTAAAATTCATATATTGCATCCACGTTGGCATCAATGGCTATTCATTATTCAATACTAGTGTAGTCGATACGCAGGGAGGCGGTCATGCAAAGGTTCGATCCCCGGTTCTTATTTTTTATCACCGCCTTGCTGAGCCTTTTGTCTTTTATAATTCTTTTCGTCGTCATCCGGCGAAACTTCCCCCGATCAATAGCTGGTGTTTCGGAATGGGGATGGGCATGCGGCTTAATGACAGTCGCAGCCACCTTGTTCATCACAAGAGGAATATTTCCCGCGGGCATATTTACCAATCTTACGCAATTACTTGCCAACGCTGCGTTCTT
Organism: Noviherbaspirillum soli; assembly: GCF_015352955.1. Classification (GTDB taxonomy): domain Bacteria; phylum Pseudomonadota; class Gammaproteobacteria; order Burkholderiales; family Burkholderiaceae_D; genus Noviherbaspirillum_A; species Noviherbaspirillum_A soli. The sequence goes on along the minus strand of NZ_JACYOX010000059.1, from coordinate 1,273 downwards.
CTTCGCTTTCTGGAAGATGTATATCAGCCTCCTTCAGTTTGCTGGCCGTGCTCCAATAAACCGAAACCTGTTGTATGCGATCCTGGTTGCAATTTTTCTGTTGGCCTGGTTCAGTTTTATCGACAGCTTCTATAGCGCAAGAGTAGCAGTGGCAATGGCCACGATCGCTCTGTTGTGCTTTGCGTGTGCACAGATCATTTTAAAAATGAGATACACAGGCATTACCGAGAATTTCATGCTCGTTGTTTTTGTATTGTTGGGAGCCGTATCCGTCGCGCGCCTTGGCGCCACCATTATTGGCGAGGAAAAAACGCACTTTCTCGAAAACGCCTCCTTATCCCAGATTGCGTACTTTGCAGTTCAATCAATTTCGATCGTGGCAGTGACTGTCGGCTTTATGTTGATGATCAGCCGTAGGCTAAGCGAGACGCTTGGATATCTGGCCTCACGGGGCGAATTTAACAAATTCCAAAGTGACGAGAGATTGGATATGCAGCGGGCATTGCACCAAGCGGTCAAAAATAATGAATTAATTATGTACTACCAGCCAAGGACCGACGTAAAGTCGGGGGCTGTAATAGGATTAGAAGCTCTGGTTAGATGGAATCATCCCGTCTTTGGACTGATTGGCCCTGGCCAGTTTATTGCGCTGTGTGAAGAAACCAATGCGATGCAGCCACTTGGAACTTGGGTACTTGAACATGCAGTCGAATTTTTAAATCGATTGCATGGAGATGTTCGGCCAGGAGTTCATGTTTCGGTGAATGTAAGCGCTCGGCAATTCAATAGTCCCGAATTGATCTCTGATCTTGAAAGAATATTGAAGAATGCAATTTTTCCTACTGATCAGCTGGAACTGGAATTGACCGAAAGCGCACTTCTTCAAGATCCAGACGGTGCCGAAGGTGCGATGAGGCAAATGAAGAAGATGGGGGTCTTGCTAGCCGTGGACGACTTTGGCACCGGATATTCATCTCTGTCCTATTTGAAACGCTTGCCCATTGATTGCATGAAGATTGATTATTCCTTCATGAAGGGTATTCCAGGTGACTCAAACGATGTGGCCATAGTGCGGGCCATTATTGCCATGGGGCACGCACTCGGTTTAAAAGTGGTGGCTGAAGGCGTTGAAACTCAAGAACAACTGTAAGCGCCTGGCGAACTCACCTTGTGACAGCCGGGGCAGATAGGGATGATCGTGTCCACCTATGTTAAGTGGACACCTCATGACAGAACCAATCTCGACGACAGTACGTCGGCGCCGCCATAGCGC